>NZ_LMFB01000037.1 GCF_001426685.1 Rhizobium sp. Root483D2
CCCAGCCAAATGTGTAAAGCATGTCTCCGAACACCTGTCAGGGATGTCTCCGGGCTTTACATCAAGCCCGAGGATGACGGAGTGCGGGGAGAGTTGTACGGTAAAATTGGCCTCCGTATTGGACAACTCCACACAGTCAGCAGGCGGACGTTCCCGTCGCCGACCGGCCCGTAAGGCTCCCCCCGAAAAATCACATTCCCGGGCGCACAAAATCGCCGGTTTTGGGGTCCATCACCCAAAGCTCCCCTGTCGAAATATCGAACCAGGCGCCGTGCAGCTGCAGCTTCCCCCGCTGCTCCAGAATCTGGACGCAGGGGAACGTGCGCAGATTGGCGATGGAATTGCGGATGGAGACCCGCTCCAGTGCCCGCTGGCGTTCCGCCGCCGTCATGATGTTGTTGCTGTGGATCTGTTCGGCAGCGGGTTTCAAAAGGTTCATCCAGCGGCCGATGAAATCGCCGGGGGAGAGCGGCTCGGCATTGACATCCAGCGCTGCCTTGATGCCGCCGCAGCGGCCATGGCCCATGACGACGATATCGCTGACCTTCAACACCTGCACGGCGAACTCAAGCGCCGCCGATGTCGAATGGTATTGCCCGTCCGGCTCATAAGGGGGCACCAGATTGGCAACGTTGCGCACCACGAAAAGCTCGCCCGGACCGCTGTCGAAAATGGTTTCCGGCGCCGAGCGGCTGTCACAACAGGCAACGACCAGGGTTTTCGGCTGCTGGCCGGTTTCGGCCAAAGCCTTGTAGCGCTGCTGCTGCTCGCTAAAGCGGCCGCTCATGAAGTTGTTGTAGCCGTTCAGCAAATATTCCGGGAAACGCTGCATGGTGCTCGATCACTCCAACTTTTAAGAGAATTGAGATGTCTGTTTTGTCTGTCAGCCGCACGCGGCATATCATCTTTGTGCGCCGCACACAGCGAAATTTTCGGCAGCCCGCGCCGCCGGTGACATCCGTGATATTCTCCGTATGGTTTGCGTAGGGTGGAAACGGTTTATTCGCTCAAGCTATAGGCTGGCAAGAGGAAGTGCGCTGGGAAATATCAGGACCGGCGTTTCTGCCCGGGATGCATCAGCCTGCGCATCTGAACCATCGCCATCGGCGTTGCCAGACTGGACGCATCCCGCTCGAGCGTCAACTCATCGGCGCCGCGCTTGCCGGTGCGGGCGATGATCTCAAAGACGCTGGCGGTGGCGAGCTGCAGGGCCCGCTCCTCGTTCAGCCCTTCCAGAAGCCGCGCGACAAACAGTGCCGCCAGGAGATCGCCGGTGCCGTTCGGCGGATTGTCGATCAACCGGTGCTCGGCCAGAAGCGCATGATTGCCGGACAGATAGAGATTGCCGGTACTGCCCTGCATCATCGGGACGGCCGACGTGACCAACATGCGGGCAGGCCCGAGCGACAGCGCCGCTTCGAGAAAGGCGGCGTTCGTTTCAAGCTCGGCGCCACACAGCCAGGACAGTTCGAACCGGTTCGGCGTGGCGAGAGAGGCGAGCGGCAACAATATGTCGCGCATCGCGACCGCCGTCGCCTCCGGCACATAGAGCCCACCCACATCGCCCATCACCGGGTCACAGGCATAAAACAGGTCCGGCTTGTTCACCCGCAAGGCGTTCACCAGCCGTGCGACACCTTGCGCCTGATGGGCGCCGCCAAGATAGCCAGAGAGGACGGCCCGGACTTCCCCCGCCCAAGGTGCACGGATGAGATCGTCGATGACGGCATTGAAATCATCCTCGCCGATCGTCACCCGCGTCGAGGGACCATGGCCGGGATGCCAGGGCAGGATCACCGTCGGCACCGCCCAGACCGGATAGCCCAGCGTCTCCAGCGCAAACACGGCGGCGCGATTGCCGACGGATCCGCGAATCACATGGCTGGAAATGACGATGACGGCGCCGGAGGCAGGCTCGGACATTTCTGATTTTCCGCTGTTTCGACCTGCCCAGATCGCCCGACAGTCATGCCGCTGTCAACTGCACCTGACAAAAGATCGGAACGGCCATTTCAGGCTCGTTAGTGAGAATAAACAAATATGCTGATACAACCGATTGAATCTGAAAATCGGCCGATTCTTGCCGAAAATTTCATAAAGCCATTCCGATTTGGATCAATCTGACCGAAAAATAGCCACAAAAACAATCGCCATGGGCAATTCTTCTGTTAGGTTCGGCCAAAATGGTGATTGCGGGGAGATACGTCATGGGCACCAAATACAATCCGAAAAAAGACCTTCATTTCGAAGCGGTGAGCGACGCCGGCAAGGCGCTTGGGCGCAAAATGCTTGCTCCAGATATCCTTTTTCGCCGCGCCAGCCATGACGATCTCGATGCCTACACGCCCGATATGCTGGCGCTGACCGCCGCCCATGCACTGGAAGCCATCAACCGCACGGAAAGCGATAGGCCGGTCATCAGCGTCGAGACCGTCGAGGGCATTGCCCCCGGCGGTAACGAGGTTTCGGTTCTGTCCGTCACCGACCGCAACATGCCGTTTCTCTACGATTCCATCATGGGGGAAGTCACCACCACCCATCGTGACATTCATCTTGCCGTGCATCCCATTCTGGTTCTCGAAGCGGGCAAGCCGGCTAAGATCTTCGATCCGGAAGAGAAAAGCGATCCGGCAACGCGGATCAGCCATATCCAGATTCATCTCGCCCGTCTGACCGAAACGGAAGCCGAGGACCTCAAGGAGCGGATCGCCAACGTCCTCTCCCAAGTTCACCAGGCCGTCGGCGACTGGAGCCAGATGACGGTTTTGCTCGACCAGGCGATGAACGAGCTGGAAAACCATGCGCCGAGCCGCAAAAAGGGCGATCGCGACGAGGCGCTGGCCTTCCTGCGCTGGCTGCGCGCCAATAATTTCACCTTCCTCGGCATGCGGGAATATACCTATTCCGGCAAGGGTGACGATGCCGTGGTCGAGCGTGGCGAAGGCCGTGGCCTGGGCATTCTCTCCAACCCCGATGTGCGCGTGCTGCGCCAGGGCAAGGATGCGGTGCTGACGACGCCGGAAATTCTGGCTTTCCTCAACGGTCCGGATTTCCTCATCGTCACCAAGGCCAATGTCAAATCGGTCGTGCACCGCCGCGCCTATATGGATTATATCGGCGTCAAGCGCTTCGACGAGGCCGGAAATGTTACCGGCGAGTTGCGCATCGTCGGTCTTTTCACCTCCAGCGCCTATACGCGCCCGGCCGCCGACATTCCGCTGCTGCGCTTCAAGGTCGAGAAGATTGTCGATCACTTTGGTTTCGATCCGCAGAGCCATTCCGGCAAGATGCTGACCAATACGCTGGAATCCTATCCGCGTGACGATCTGTTCCAGATCGATATCAGCCTTCTGGCAAGCTTCTGCGAGCAGATCAACGAGCTGGCCGACCGGCCGCGAATCCGGGTTCTGCCGCGTATCGACCATTTCGACCGTTTCGTCTCCGTCATCGTCTACGTCCCGCGCGAGCAATATGATTCCGACGTGCGCGAGAAGATCGGCACCTATCTGAAGACCGTCTATGACGGCCGCGTGTCCGCCTATTACCCGGCTTTCCCGGAAGGCGGCCTTGCGCGCGTGCATTTCATCATTGGCCGTTCCGGCGGCAAGACGCCGCGCGTGGCGCAGGCAAAGCTCGAAGATGCGGTTCGCGATATCGTCACCCGCTGGATCGACCGGTTCAAGCTGCTCGCCCGTCACGACGGCGTCGAGATCTCCGTCGATGCGGCCTATCAGGCGGCCTTCACGCCGGCCGAGGCGCATGCCGATCTCGCCGATATCGCCGCCTGCTCGCCGGACGATCCGATCCGCATCGCTTTTTACCAGAAGCGCGGCAAAGGCCCGCAATCGCTGGAGCTGAAGATTTTCCATACGGGCGAGCCGGTCTCGCTCTCGCACCGGGTTCCGCTCCTGGAAAATCTCGGTTTCAGGGTCATCAGCGAACAGACTTATGATATCACCGCGTCCTGCGCCAAGGGCGGCGAGCGGCTCGTCGTTCTCCACGACATGGAGCTGATCCACCGCGACGGGCACTTGCTCAATCTCGACAAGACCGGACCGATGCTGGAAGAGGCCTATCTCTCTGCCTGGAACGGCCTGGTCGAGGATGACAGCTTCAACCGGCTGATCCTGCTTGCAGGCCTTAGCGCCCGCGAAGTGACGGTGCTGCGCGCCTATGCGCGCTATCTGCGCCAGACGGGCATCACCTATTCGCAAGGCTATCTGGCCGAGACGCTGAACAAATATCCTTCCATCGCAGCCGATATCTTCAAGCTTTTCGTCACCCGCATGGACCCCAAGCTGGAAGACAAGCCGAAGACCAAGCGCACGGCAGCTTTGAGAGCGGCGATCGAGGAGGCGCTCAACGCCGTCCCGAGCCTTGACGAAGATCAGATCCTGCGCCGTTACGTCAACGCCATCGAGGCGACGCTACGCACCAACTATTTCCAGCGCGATACCAGCGGCAATCCGAAAGTGATGCTGGCATTCAAGCTGGATCCAAAAATCCTCGACGGCCTGCCGGAGCCGCGTCCCTTCCGCGAAATCTTCGTCTACGGAACCCAGGTCGAAGGCGTGCACCTGCGCTTCGGCAAGGTGGCCCGTGGCGGCCTGCGCTGGTCGGACCGGTCACAGGATTACCGCACCGAAGTGCTCGGCCTTGTCAAGGCGCAGCAGGTCAAGAACGCCGTGATCGTTCCCGTCGGTGCCAAGGGCGGCTTCTATCCGAAGCAACTGCCGGCCGGCGGTACGCGCGACGAAATTTTCAAGGCCGGGACCGAGGCGTACAAGACCTATATCCGCACCATGCTGTCGATCACCGACAATATCGTCGGCCAGGACATCGTCGCCCCGGCCGATACGTTGCGGCTGGATGGAGACGATCCGTATTTCGTTGTCGCCGCCGACAAGGGCACCGCGACCTTCTCCGACACAGCCAACGCCCTGGCGCAGGAAGCCGGCTTCTGGCTGGACGACGCCTTTGCATCCGGTGGATCGGCCGGCTACGACCACAAGAAGATGGGCATTACTGCGCGCGGCGCCTGGGAAACCGTCAAGCGGCACTTCCGCGAGATGAATATCGATATCCAGACGACACCCTTCACTGTTGTTGGCGTGGGCGACATGTCCGGCGACGTGTTTGGCAACGGCATGCTTTTGTCGGAGAAAATCCGGCTGATCGCCGCCTTCGATCACCGCGACATCATCATCGATCCTGATCCGGATATCGAAAAATCCTTTGCCGAGCGCAAGCGTATGTTCGGCCTGCCGCGCTCCAGCTGGCAGGACTATGACCGCTCGACGCTGTCACGCGGCGCTATGATCATTCCGCGCACGGAAAAATCGGTGGCGCTGACGCCACAGGCGATGGCGGCAATTGGTCTTGAAAAAAGCCAGGCGACGCCATCGGAAATCATGACGGCGATCCTGAAGAGCCCCGTCGATCTGCTCTGGTTCGGTGGCATCGGCACCTATGTGCGCGGGGCAAACGAAACCGATGCCGATGTCGGCGACCGCGCCAATGATGCAATCCGCATCACGGCGGACGATGTCGGCGCCAAGGTGATCGGCGAGGGCGCCAATCTGGGCGTAACCCAGCGCGGCCGCATCGGCTTTGGCCTCAAGGGCGGACGCTGCAATTCCGACGCGATCGACAACTCGGCCGGCGTCAATTCCTCCGACTTCGAGGTCAATATCAAGATCGCGCTGGCCTCCGCCATGCGCGACGAGCGGCTGACGCGCGCTAAACGCAACACGCTTCTGGCATCGATGACCGACGAGGTGGCAGCGCTGGTGCTGCGCAACAATTACGAACAGTCGCTATCGATTTCTCTCACGGAAATGCAGGGCGCCGGCAACCGGACAGCTCTTGCCCGGCTCATGACCCGGCTGGAAGCGGACGGCCATCTCAACCGCAAGGTAGAAGTGCTGCCGAACGACCTGGCGCTGAGCGAGCGCTACCAGAGCGGCAAGACGCTGACACGCGCCGAGATCGGCGTGCTTCTGTCCTACGCAAAGATCGTGCTGTTCGACGAGATTGTCGCGAGCGGCCTGCCCGACGATGATTATCTGGCAACGACATTACGCGATTATTTTCCAGCCAAGATGCACAAGGCCCATGCCGCCGATATCAACGGGCATCGGCTGCGCCGCGAGATCATCGCCACGGTTCTGGCCAATGACGTCATCAATCGCGGCGGACCGGCCTTTGTCAGCACGCTGATCGATCAAACCGGCTTCATGCCGGCGGATGTGGTCAAGGCGGCTGTGCTCACCCGTGACGGTTATGACCTGACGCGGATCTACAGCGATATTGACGCCCTCGACAACGTTATCAGCGGTACAGTGCAGAACGAGCTTTATCAGGAAGCCGCACATATTTTCGCGATCGTCACCGAACGCACATTGCGGACGACGGCGATGCAGGCACCGCTCGGCGAAGCGATTGAGCAGCTACGCGACGCGCTGCGCAAACTCAAAACAGCCTTGCAAAGCTCGCTCCCTGAAGACGCAACGGCCGAGGTACGGCAAAGGACCGACTATTTTATCGAGCGTGGCGTGCCGGCGGCTCTCGCCGAAGAGATTGCCTCTCTTGCTGTCATGACCTTCGTGCCGGAGATCATCCAGATTGCCGCCGATACCGGCGTATCGCTGGCGCGAACGGCCCAGAGCTATTTCGGCGTGACGCAGAACCTGCGGATCGCCCGGCTCCTGGCAGCTGCCGAGCGCGTTTCGGCAACCGAGCAATACGAGGCCATGGCGCTCTCGCGCAGCATCAACGACATCGCCACTGCGCGTAAAGACATCACGATTGCCGCACTCACCGACAAGAAGGATGAGCGCAATCCGGTCGCAGCCTGGCGAGACAGCGACAATAGCCGGATTTCCCGCGTTACCGACCAGCTGACGCAGTTGACGGAAAAGGGCGAGACGACACTGGCCAAAATCACGGTTGCGGCCGGTTTGCTCAGCGATCTTGCACAGAACAGGATGAGGTGACACTGTTTGCCCTGAACGGGGCAAGCAGCAGTGGAGAACAGAGTGAGCATTTCAGCACCGGCCGGCGACGAACCGAAAGTATCGCGCGCCGGCCTTGGCGGCTGGATGCTGTTCGACTGGGCGGCGCAGCCGTTCTTCACCGTGATCATCACCTTCATCTTCGGCCCCTATTTCGTGTCACGGCTCACGGATGATCCGGCTCACGGCCAGGCCATGTGGGGCTATACGCTGACCATCTCCGGCATCGTGATCGCGGTTCTGTCGCCAGTGCTCGGATCGATCGCCGACCAGACCGGCGCCCGAAAACCCTGGATTGCCTTCTTCGCCGTCATCAAGATCGTCTCGCTGGCGATGCTCTGGTTTGCGGTTCCCGGCTCATCACTGATCTATCCGTTCATTTTCATCATTCTTGCGTCGATCGCGGCGGAATTCTCGATCGTTTTCAATGACTCGATGATGCCCCGCCTCGTGGGTGAAAAAGAAATTGGCAGGATTTCCAACATGGCTTGGGGACTGGGCTATCTCGGCGGCATGATCGTGCTGATCGCGGTTGTAACGCTGCTTGCGGGTAGCCCGGAATCCGGCAAAACAATTCTTGGGCTCGATCCATTGTTCGGTCTCGATCCGGCAACCGGCGCCGACGCGCGGGTCACCGGGCCGATCTCGGCCCTCTGGTATCTGGTGTTCATCCTGCCGATGTTCCTGTTTACACCCGATGCGCAAAAGGCGGCCATGCCGGCGATGACTGCGGTGCGTAGCGGAGTATTGGAACTGCGCGCCACGATCAGCGAACTGCGCCACCGCTCCGGCATCCTGCGCTTTCTGATCGCCCGGATGATCTTTCAGGACGGCGTTAATGGTCTACTGGCGCTGGGCGGCACGTTTGCAGCCAGCATGTTTGCCTGGCAGACAGTCGAACTTGGCGTCTATGGCATCATTCTCAATGTGGTGGCGATCGGCGGCTGCCTCTATGCCAGCCGGCTTGATGCGAAGCTCGGATCGAAGGTGATCGTCACCGCCAGCCTCATCTGCCTGACCATCGCCACGCTCGGGATCGTCTCGACCGGGCCCGGTTATACGCTGTTCGGCCTGCTCCCGCTGCCTGCAACCGATTCAGGCGGCCTTTTCGGCACCGCTGCGGAAAAGGCCTATATCGTCTTCGGCCTGCTGGTTGGTATTGCATTCGGCCCGGTCCAGGCGTCGTCCCGCTCGTATATGGCGCGCAGCGTCAGCCCCGAAGAGGCCGGCCGGTATTTCGGCATCTACGCGCTCTCAGGACGCGCAACGACCTTCCTCGCCCCCGCCGCCGTCGCCACCGTGACGCTTGTAACCGGCTCCGCCCGCATCGGCATGATGGCGCTGGTCGTGTTTTTGGCCGTTGGATTGCTGATTCTCATTCGCACTCCTTACCCGGCGAATAGACCTGCATAAAAAACCCGCCGGAGAGGCGGGTTTCTGAGCAATTTTTTGGGCTTGAGCATCAATGCCGGAAATGGCGAATGCCCGTGAACACCATGGCCACGCCGGCCTCGTCAGCGGCGGCGATGACCTCCGGGTCGCGCATCGAGCCGCCAGGCTGGATGACGGCGGTGGCGCCGGCCGCGATCATCGACAGCAGGCCGTCGGCGAAGGGCAGGAAGGCTTCGGACGCCACAGCCGAACCGCGTGTCAGCGGCGCGGGCAGGCCGAGAGCCTTGGCGGCTTCTTCGGCTTTCAACGCGGCGATACGGGCGGAATCGACCCGGCTCATCTGGCCTGCCCCGATGCCCACGGTCTGGCCATCCTTGGCATAGACGACAGCGTTGGACTTCACATGTTTGGCCACCTTGAAGGCGAATTTCATGTCTTCCAGTTCCTGTGCCGTCGGCGCACGCTTGGTGACGACCTTCAGCTCGAGATCTTCAACCATGCCATTGTCGCGCGTTTGCACCAGGAGGCCGCCGGCAACGGTTTTTGCCGTCAGGCCGGGTATGCGCGGATCGGGAAGGGCGCCGGTGATCAAGAGACGCAGGTTCGGCTTGGCGGCGATGACCACCTTGGCGATATCGCTGACCGAGGGGGCGATGATGACTTCGGTGAACAGCTTGACGATTTCTTCCGCCGTTGCGCCATCCAGTTCCTGGTTGAGCGCGATGATGCCGCCGAAAGCCGAGGTGGAATCGCAGGCAAGCGCCCGCTCATAGGCTTGCAGCAGGGTGGCGCCGGTTGCCACTCCGCAGGGGTTGGCATGCTTGATGATGGCGACGGCCGGGGATTTATCGGCCGGAAATTCGGCAACCAGCTCGAAGGCGGCATCCGTATCGTTGATATTGTTGTAGGAAAGCTGCTTGCCCTGCAGAAGGGTCGCGGTCGCGACGCCCGGGCGGTTCTCGCCGGTGACGTAGAATCCGGCTTTCTGATGTGGATTTTCGCCGTAGCGCATTTCTTCCTTCAGCACCCCACCGATGGTGCGGTGAAGCGGCATCGGCGTATCCAGCACCTCGGCGAACCAGCCGGAAATGGCGGTGTCATAGGCGGCAGTGCGCGCATAGGCTTTGGCGGCCATTGTCTGGCGGAACTGGAACGACGTGGCGGCACCGGTGCCAAGCTCTGCCAGAAGCCCGGAATAATCGGAGGCATCGGTGATGACGGTGACATAGGCATGGTTCTTGGCCGAGGCGCGGATCATGGCCGGGCCACCGATGTCGATATTCTCCACCGTCGTCGGGTAATCGCCGCCCTTGGCGCGCACATCCTCGAACGGATAAAGATTGATAACGGCGAGATCGATACCGGTAATGCCATGTGTGGTCATCGCCTGAACATGGTCTTCGTCGTCACGGATCGCCAGAAGGCCGCCATGCACGCCCGGATGCAGCGTTTTCACCCGGCCATCCATCACTTCGGGAAAACCGGTGAGCTCGGACACGTCGGTCACAGGCAGGCCGGCATCGGCCAGCGCTTTGTGCGTGCCGCCGGTTGAGACCAGGTGCACGCCCTTATCATGCAGCGCGCGGGCGAGATCGACGATGCCGGTCTTGTCGGAGACGGAGAGGAGGGCGGTACGGACCGTGACATGGTCCGGGGCGGGAATTTTCTTGGAGGCGACAGCCATCATCAAGCTCCTTGGTAGGCGCCGGATATCGGGAGGGTCTTCCGGCAAATGTCCGCCTGCCGTTAACACAGCTTTCTGCCTGAAGAAACCGCAGTCACGGCAATCAATGCGCTGACGGGACCATTGTTACGCTTCGCGGGAAAAAATCCACTGGATTTCCGGCTGTGAGGCCGCCGCGAAGGTGACGGTCAGCTGCGACGACTTACGCAAGCCCGATGGGTCGGCAAAGAAAATGTCTTCCTCAACCGCGACTTCGCCGTCGCGGCAGGTAAACAGCCAGACTTCACCATCCGGAGCACTCAAATAGACTTCATGGGCGCTGTGCTGGCGGATGGTGATCGAGGGATGAATATGAAACCGCGCAATGGCGACGGCGCTATGGGTCTGCGCCGGTTCCGAGCCATCCGGGTGAAACAGCCGGTCGCGGCCGCGAACGGCATTGGCCTGGCCGTTAATTCCGATATCGCGCTCATGCACAAGGCCGAAGGCCTGCGCGTAACCATCATGGCTGGCGATGACGGCATCCGGCTGGCCGGCGCGCTCTTCACGGCGGACATTCACTTTGGAGACGCCGCCGGTGACGATCGGGCCGAGAAAACCGGATTGCGACAGGCGCGATGAAGAACGGTCATTGATCGTCACGGTCGAATGGGCCGCTGTCGAACGCGCCATCTGGCGGAATCGTTCGCCGGCAAACTTTGGCGATCCGGAATTGATGACGAACCGGTGGCGGCCCGACGACATTTCAAACGACAGGCAGCCGGCATGCGCCGTGCGCGACAATTCCGGCGACAGCGGCTTGCCGGTATCCATGATGACGACGACATTGTTATGCGCCAACCGCTCATACTGAAGATGCGGCAGCGCCTTGAAGGCTGCACCGGCGGTTTCGTCATAGCGCAGCACGGCCATCAGCTCGTTAGCCAGCGTCGAGGTGGCGCCATTGAACAGGGCAAGTTCGCCGCCCTCATGCCGGAAGAACCGCAACGCCGGATACATGCGGTCGATACAGGGAATGAGCTTTGCCGGCACCTCATGGCCAAGATTGACGTAGGTCTGGCGCAGCGGCAAAAGGTCGATCAGCAATTCCAGACCCGTGCGCGGATTGCGCGAGCTGTGGCCGCCATCGGGCAAAATCTGCCGGTCCAGCTCCACATCGAGATTGCGGGCGGCCTTGCGGATCGTCGCTTCGGATGCAGGCATGGCAACCGAGGCCATGGCGAGCGCGATACGGGCGCGCAGGCGCGCCTCGCCGTCGCAGGTCGTGTCGGTAATATGGCGCAGATAGCGCACCTGAAAGGCGAGGCTTTTCAGAAAGCGCCGATAGAATGGATGTTCGGCATTGCGCAGGATGATCGGCGAATGCGAAAGCCAGGCGATGAGGCGCTGCGAAATGATATCCGCGTCCCAGGCGATGCCGCCGATATAGCGGCCATGCGTGACGATCCAGTCATTGACGATATGGCGCAGATGCGCAAACGCCTCGTCGTCCTTGACCGTACGCATATGCCGGACCCATCCGAAAGAATGCAACCGGACGGCGAATTCGTGCGATGGCAAATCCATTTCGAACGGGGATTCGCCTTCCACGTCCAGCACACGGCCGGCCAGGGGGAAGCGGCCCTGCAGGATTTCCTGCGCCACGAAGGGATCAATGGCGCGCAGATCCGTCGGCGCGACGATCAGGCGGTCCGGTGTTGTCCCAGCAAAGCGGAATGCGGTGTTGCGGCCCAAGGCAAGCCTGCGCGAGAACCGCCGCCAGCCCTCACGCGCATACAGATATAGAAGCCTTTGCCGGTCTGAAATCTGCATTTTCGACGCCTGCGCGTCTCCCCTACTCCCGGACTAGCCTCATACGGCGCTGAAAAACCGGAATGACTGCTGTCCGTACCAGATACTGCCAGGACGACGATCGTGCCTGAAAAATCGTTAAACTTTTATGGATCGCACCCCTCTTGTTTAGGTAAAGGCTTAACGAGCGTCAATTGACGCCCGTCATGCGGCTGTTGACAGAGCTGTCGCTAAATCTTGCGCAGGACGACGGCATAAAAACCGTCCAAGCCGCCCGCAAACCCATCCTGTGGATCGATCATGGCCGGTGTGGTGCGGAATTCTCCAAGCGGGGTCACTGCTTTTTCCAGACCTGACCAATCGGACGGACGGATCGCCACCCGTTCGCAATCGCCATCGGCCAAGACACGCGCGGTGACATCCTCACCTTCGCGCGTATCGAGCGAGCAATTGGAAAAGACTACGAGACCGCCGGGTTTGACCAGTGTCAGCGCATGACGCAGTAGCTTTTCCTGGAGAACAGCCAGCTTTTCGATATCCTCCGGCCCCTTGGTCCAAAGCACATCCGGATGACGGCGTATCGTGCCGGTCGAGGAACAGGGCGCATCAAGAAGCGCGGCATCGAACAGCTCGCCGGTGCGGAAATCGGCCATGTTGATTTCCTGGGTCGCGGCTGCCAGTCCCAAGCGCGCCAGATTGCCCTTAAGGCGCTTGAGGCGGCTCGCCGATTGGTCGAGTGCGGTGACGTCAGCGCCAGCCAGAATGAGCTGCGCCGTCTTGCCGCCTGGTGCGGCGCAAAGATCGACGACACGCTTGCCTGCAAGATCACCGAAAAGCTTGGCGGGCAGCGCTGCGGCGGCATCCTGCACCCACCATTCGCCATCCTCGAAGCCCTCGAGCGATGGCACCGAGCCGGAAAACCCGGCCAGCCGCACCGAGCCGGTCGGCAGCAGACGGCCATTCAGCTTCTCAGCCCAGCCCTGCGGATCGGATTTCACCGTCAGATCGATCGCTGCAGGCGCCAATAACGCATCGGCGATACGTGCCGCCTCGTCCGCACCATAATAAGTCACCAGGCGCTTATGGAACCAGGCTGGAATTGCCGGGATTTTTTCGCCGACATTTTCCAGCAGATCCTGCTTTTCGCGGGACATGCGGCGCAGCACGGCATTGACAAGACTGGCAAAACGCTTGTTGCGCGGATCGATCTGTGCCTGCTCGACCGCGAGGTCGACGGCGGAATGATCGGGAATATCGAGATAGAGGATTTGCGCCGCAGCAACAGTCAGAACATGATCAAGCGCGCGGGCGCCCTCCGGCAGCGGATTCTGCAACAGTGAGCCGATCATCGCTTCGATGCGCGGCAATTGCCGCAGCGCCGAATTGAGGATGGCCCGGACGAGCGCGCGGTCGGCTTCATTCAGTTCGCGATAGACCGGATTGCCATTGCCGGCATCCAGCATGCCATCCAGCGACGTCTTGCGGTCAACGACGGCGGCTAGCATCTTGGCAGCCGCTTGCCGCGCCCGGATTCCCGGCTTGTCGCTACGCTCGAAGGCCGGATTTTCAGCACTCTGGCCGCGCAAACGGGCAGGGCGGTTATTTCGTTTCGGATGTGAATCAGTTTTAGAATCGTCAGACGTCAAGACCAGGGACCTTTTTTCGGTGGTTCGGAACCACCGCGACCCCAGCCTGTCGGCGGCACGGAGCGCGATTTGCGCACGGGAGTATCAGCCCTGACCGGCGGCGTCGAGACCGGTTGCATCTCCTGGGCCATCTGCTGCAGCGCCGCGATGCGGTTTTCCGTTGCCGGATGCGTGGAGAATAGATTGTCCATGCGCTCGCCCGACAGCGGATTGATGATAAACATATGTGCTGTGGCCGGATTGCGCTCGGCCTGATCATTCGGCACCTGATGGGCGAAATTCGAAATCTTGGCCAGTGCCGAGGCCAAAGCCAGAGGCTTGCCGCATATTTCCGCGCCGCGCCGGTCGGCCGAATATTCGCGTGTGCGGCTGACCGCCATCTGCACGATCGCTGCCGCCAGGGGTGCGACAATCATGGCTACAATGATGCCGATGAACCCCAGCGGATTGTTGTTTTCACGATTGCCGCCGAAGAAGAAGGCGAAATTACCGAGCATGGAGATCGCACCGGCCAGCGTTGCCGTCAGCGTCATGGTGAGCGTGTCGCGGTTCTGCACATGCGCCAGTTCATGCGCCATGACGCCTGCGACTTCATCATAAGACAGCGCATTGAGGAGACCGGTCGATGCTGCCACCGCAGCATTTTCGGGGTTACGCCCCGTTGCAAAAGCGTTCGGCTGTGGATTATCGATGACATAGACCTTGGGCATGGGAAGCCCGGCATTGGCGGCCAGGTCACGCACGATGCCGTAATATTCCGGCGCCGTGCGCGCATCGACTTCCTGCGCGCGGTACATGCGCAAGACCATACTGTCGGAATTCCAATAGGAAAAGAAATTCATGCCGGCGGCAATGACGAGCGCGATCATCATGCCGCCCTTGCCGCCAATGAGAAAGCCGACCGCCATGAACAATGCGGTCATAAAGGCCAGAAGCATCGCGGTGCGCATCAGGTTCATCAGTCACGTCTCCAAAGTTTGCCGATGTTTCACGTGAATCACGGTTTCGCTTCAACAAAGATTTCCTATATGATGGGGACATTAGGCGCATTCTTCAACGTGTTCGCGGAAATTCGCATGCAAAACGATAACGACAATTTGCCGGTCGAGCCGCGCAAGCCTCTTTCGCCAGCCGCCAAGCGGGCGCTCGCCGAAGCGGAAGAACGCCGAAAGGCGCAAAAGCCAGTGCAACTGCCGGAGGAATTGGGTGGGCGCGGCGGCGCCGAACCATCCCGCTTTGGCGACTGGGAAATCAACGGCCGGGCCATCGATTTCTAAGGAAATAATTCCTATTGATCCGAATGGATAGACGGTATATTTTCCTATTTATGATCTATCGGCTCATTCCATTTCTTGCTGCCGCTCTCCCCGTTCTTCTGGCGGCAGCGTCTTCGCATGCGTCAGAATCTGGCAGAAAAATTGATATTGCGGGGCCTGTGACCGCAGAGGTCATCCGGGTCATCGATGGCGATACGATCCTGGTCGCGGCAAAACCCTGGCCGCAACAGACCATGGAGGTCTATGTGCGGCTGCGCGGCATCGATGCTCCGGAGCTGAAATCGGCCTGTTCAGCCACCCGAGACGCTGGACGGCAGGCACGGGAAGCGCTTAACAGTCTGACAGTTGGCCAAGGCCCAATCCAGTTGACGCATATTTCCGGCGATAAATATTTTGGCAGGGTCGTCGCGGATATGCACCTTTCCGATGGGCGGAATCCGGCTCAGGAAATGTTATCTGCAGGATATGTCACGCCTTATGATGGCGGAGGCAAACCAAAAACCTGTTCGAACGGCTGGTGAAAGCCAATGCTGCAATTTTGAGGTGCCGCCGGTTGGTTGACACCACGAGATACCCTCTGCATGGCTTTCGGCATGGGGAGTACTCGATATCGCATCGTTATTGTTGGCTTGAGTCTGATTCTGACAAATGTTGGCGCGGTTCATTCCATGCCGCCAAACGTCTCTTATCAAACCGCAGGTGACGTTCATCGAATTGCGGCGCGGACCTGCAAACAAGTCGTGTCCTGCGAAGACGCTGTAGCGCTGTGGTGCAGCGGTTACCGGCGCGCAGATGCTGACGATGATGGGATTCCCTGTGAAAACATTTGCCATTCCCGGAAACAGGTGGACGATATTCGCAAGCAGGTCGATTGCTGAGCCATTCCCTTAGCCGGAAACGGCTCAGCGGACGTCTTACTTCTGGTTCTGCCGGTTGGCGATCAGGTCATCGACAACAGCGGGATCGGCGAGTGTCGAGGTATCGCCGAGCGAACCAAAATCGTCTTCCGCGATCTTGCGCAGGATGCGGCGCATGATCTTACCCGAGCGGGTTTTCGGCAGGCCGGGGGCGAACTGGATCTTGTCGGGCGAGGCGATGGCACCGATTTCCTTTCGGACATGGGTGATCAGTGCTTTGCGCAGATCATCCGAACCGGTCTGGCCGACCATCAGTGTCACGTAGCAATAGATGCCCTGGCCTTTGATGTCATGGGGATAGCCGACAACGGCTGCTTCCGACACCGAATCATGGCTGACAAGCGCTGATTCGACTTCGGCCGTGCCCATGCGGTGGCCAGAGACATTCAGGACATCATCGACACGGCCGGTAATCCAGTAATAGCCATCCTCATCGCGGCGGCAGCCGTCGCCGGTGAAATATTTGCCTTTGTAGGTGGCAAAATAGGTCTGGATAAAGCGCTCGTGATCGCCATAGACGGTGCGCATCTGGCCGGGCCAGCTGTCGGTAATGCAGAGATTGCCGTCCGCAGCGCCCTCGATCACTGTGCCTTCACCATCGACCAGCTGCGGCTGTACGCCGAAGAAGGGGCGGGTGCCCGAGCCCGGCTTCAACGCCGTGGCGCCCGGCAAAGGCGTGATCAGAATGCCGCCGGTTTCCGTCTGCCACCAGGTATCGACCACAGGGCAGCGGCCGTCGCCGACCACGTGATAATACCATTCCCAGGCTTCCGGATTGATCGGCTCGCCAACCGAGCCGAGCGTGCGCAGCGAGGAGCGCTTGGACCGCGTGACGAAGGCATCGCCCTGGCCCATCAGCGCCCGGAGGGCTGTGGGTGCGGTATAGAAAATATTGACCTGGTGCTTATCGACCACATCCCAGAGACGGCCGGCATCCGGATAGGTCGGCACGCCCTCGAACATCAGTGTTGTCGCGCCATTGGCGAGCGGACCGTAGACGATATAGGAATGGCCGGTGACCCAGCCGACATCGGCCGTGCACCAGTAGATATCGCCCTCGTGATAATCGAAGACATATTGATGCGTCATCGAGGCATAGACGAGATAGCCGCCAGTCGTATGCAGCACGCCCTTCGGCTTTCCGGTCGATCCCGACGTGTAGAGAATGAACAGGGGGTCTTCGGCCTTCATTTGCGCCGGCGGACAATCGGCTTCCACATTGGCAACGGCCTGATGGTAACAGACGTCGCGCTCGGCAAACCAGGCGATCTTGCCGGCCGTGCGGCGAACGACAATCACCGACTTGACTTCGACACCGCCGCGAGCTGCGATTTCGATCGCCTGGTCGGTATTGGCCTTCAACGGGATCGGCTTGCCGCCGCGCAGGCCTTCGTCGGCCGTGATGACGACGGTGGATTCGCAATCGACGATACGTCCGGCCAGCGCATCCGGCGAAAAGCCGCCGAAGACGATGGAATGCACTGCGCCGATACGGGTACACGCCAGCATCGCATACGCGGCTTCCGGGATCATCGGCATATAGATGGTGACACGATCGCCCTGCTTGACGCCATTCTGTTTCAGCACATTGGCGAGGCGGCAGACATGCTCATACAGCTCGCGATAGGTGATCTTCTTGTCGTCATAAGGGTTGTCGCCTTCCCAGATGATGGCCACCTGGTCACCGCGCTTTTCAAGATGCCGGTCAATGCAATTGTAGGAAACGTTGGTGATGCCGTCCTCGAACCATTTGATCGAGACATCGCCCTCAAAGGATGTGTTTTTGACCTTGGTATAGGGCGTAAACCAGTCGATGCGCTTGCCATGCTCGCCCCAGAACGCCTCCGGATCGGAAACGCTTTGCTTGTACCAGGCCTGGTAGGTCGCATCGTCGATCAAAGCCCGGTTGCGGGCGGACTCCAGGATCGGATAGGTTTTGGCAGACATGATGATTTCCTCCCTGCGCAGGCAGTTTCAGGCAGCACATCTCCTCATGCTCGCCCGCTTCGGGCGCCATACATATCAGGTCAAAGCACGGCGTCCATTAGACAAAAGGTCATTTCTTCAAGAAGAATTGCATTTCTGAGACGACGAGGGTATAGAGGCGCTAATTTCCCGGAAATTAAGTGGTTACACCCCACGGCCCGCGACACCGGCGCGGACGGACAGAAGGACTATACCCATGGCTCAACAACTGCTTATGCCCAAAGCGACGGCCGTATGGCTTGTTGACAACACTGCTCTGTCGTTCGAACAGATCGCCACGTTCTGCAAGCTGCACCCGCTTGAAGTCAAGGCAATCGCCGACGGTGAATCCGCCCAGGGCATCAAGGGCCTCGACCCAATCGCCACCGGCCAGCTATCGCGCGACGAGATCGCCCGCGCCGAAGGCAATCCGAACCACAAGCTGAAGATTTCCGAGCCAAAGGTTCGCGTTCCCGACAACAAGCGCAAGGGCCCGCGCTATACCCCGGTTTCCAAGCGCCAGGACCGCCCCAACGCCATCTTGTGGCTGGTGCGCAATCATGCCGAACTGAAGGATGCTCAGATCTCGCGTCTCGTCGGCACCACCAAGTCAACGATCGAGCAGATCCGCGAGCGCACCCACTGGAATTCGACCAACCTGACGGCGATGGACCCGGTCACGCTGGGTCTCTGCACCCAGATCGATCTCGACCTCGAAGTCGAACGCGCCAACAAGGGCCGCCCGCTCCCAACCGCAGCCGAACTCGGCGCCACGCTGGAAGCCTCGAAGGAAACGGAAAAGCTGCCGTTCTCCTACGATCGCGAAGAGGAAAAAGAGATCGACGCCGACGCCGTCTTCTCCAAGCTCAAGGCCCTCAAGTCCGATCGCAAGGACGAGGACGAAGACGAAGCCTTCTGATTGGCAGCGCACCGTTCTTGACTGCAAACCGAGAAATTGGATATTCGCCGGGAGCCTAACCACACACTCCGGTCATCCTCGCCCTTGAGGCGAGGATCCAGCGCTCCGATGTCATTTTGGTCAAACGTCTTTGAGCCCCAGACTTGGGGCCGGCTTGTTTATGAGAAGCGCGGAGATGACCGGACATCAGGGTCGGTTTTTTTGCCCGTTCAGTATCCGTTTTTTGGATCCTCGCCTCAAGGGCGAGGATGACGGTGAGTGAGGGGTGCAGCTAAAAATCTATAAAATTCCAAGCTTTATAATCCGGGTCGTCCGATCCCGAATTTTACATATTGATACCGCAGAAACTTTCCCAGACTCCGGCTAAGAAATCCTGGTACTACACGCCAATACCGCGTGCATTCAGGGCTGCAGTGATTTCCTCCAGGACTGCCGGATCATCGATCGTCGCTGGCATTTTCCAAACCTCGCGGTCAGCGATCTTCTGCATGGTGCCGCGCAGGATCTTGCCGGAGCGCGTCTTCGGTAGCCGCTTGACGCAGATGGCCGTCTTGAATGCGGCGACGGGACCGATGCGGTCGCGCACCAGTCCCACAACCTCTCTCTCGATATCGGCTGTTTCACGGGAAACATTGGCATTGATGACCAGGAAGCCAGCGGGGACCTGACCCTTGATCGGATCGGCAATGCCGATAACGGCGCATTCGGCGACGTCGGCATGGCCAGCGCAGATTTCCTCCATCGCGCCAGTGGATAGGCGATGGCCGGCGACATTGATGATATCGTCAGTGCGCGACATGATGAAGATATAGCCGTCCTCGTCGATATAGCCGGCGTCAGCGGTGCGATAAAAGCCTGGGAACTCGGCAAGGCAGGTGTCGCGAAAACGCTGGTCGGCCTTCCAGAATGTCGGCAGGCAGCCTGGCGGCATTGGCAGCTTGATGACAACTTTGCCAAGCGTTCCGGCCGGTACCGGATGGCCGGCATCATCGAGAACCTGAACATCATATCCGGGCAGGGGGACAGCCGCCGAACCGTATTTGACCGGGAGAAGACCAAGCCCAAGCGGGTTTCCGGCAACCGGCCAGCCGGTTTCCGTCTGCCACCAATTATCGATGACAGGAACGCCAAGTTTTTCTTCGGCCCAGATGACGGTATCGGGATCGGCACGCTCGCCGGCAAGAAACAGCGCTTTGAAATTTTGCAGATCATGACGGTGGATAAGATCGCCCTGCGAATCCTCCTTGCGGATGGCACGAAATGCCGTTGGGGCGGTAAACAGCGTGGTGACGCCGTGCTCCTCGATCACCCGCCAATAGGCGCCGGCATCCGGCGTGCCGACCGGCTTCCCCTCGTAAAGAACGGCCGTGCTGCCGTTCAGCAGCGGGCCATAGACGATGTAGCAATGCCCAACCACCCAGCCAATATCGGAGGCGGCCCAAAAGACTTCGCCCGGCTTGATGCCGAAGAAATGCTGCATCGACCAGACAAGCGCAACCATATGGCCACCATTGTCGCGCACCACGCCCTTCGGCTGGCCGGTGGTTCCCGACGTGTAGAGAATGTAGAGCGGATCAGTCGCCAAGACCGGGGTACAGGGGATGTCGACGCCCCGCTCTTTTGCGGCAGCAACAGCCGTGGCGAAATCGAGATCCCGGACAGCCGACAGATCGGCCTTCAACGCCTGCCGCTGGAAAACAAGGCAGTGAGCCGGCTTATGCGAACTGATCTCGATGGCAGCGTCGAGTAAGGGTTTATAGGCGATGATTTTTCCGCCTTCGATACCGCAACTGGTCGACACGACCAGCTTGGCTTCGCTATCGGTGATGCGGGTTGCCAGTTCGCTTGCTGCAAAGCCTCCGAACACAACGGAGTGAACGGCGCCGATGCGGGCAGCAGCCAACATCGCGAACACGGCCTGCGGAATCATCGGCATATAGATGATGATCCGGTCGCCCTTTGCGACGCCGAGATCCTGATAGACCGACGACAGCGCGACGACCTCGTCCAAGATGGCGCGGTATGTCCAATGCTCGATCGTGCCGGTGACAGGGCTGTCATAAATCAGGGCAGTCTGATCACCGAGCCCTCGGGCTATCTGGCGATCCAGGCAATTGAAACAGGTATTGGTTTCGCCGCCTGGAAACCAGCGCCCGTAAACGCCCTGGGCGGGATCAAAAACCTGATCGAATGGCCGGAACCAGTCAATCTCCCGGGCCGCTTCAGCCCAGAAAGCGTCCGGGTCCTGTTTCCACGCAGCATAAACGCCGGAATAGCTGCTCGCCATTGCCGTCTCCTCCACTCCATACCGGGCGAACCCAGCCTCCAGGGAGGACAATAGGAGATTGAAGGCGCGCGGAGAAGCCAGACGAAAGGGTTAGAGTTTCCGGGGACCTGAAAAGATCAGCGCGTTCCAAAAATTGCCGAGCCAACACGCACGCTGGTGGCGCCAAACTGCACGGCAGTCTCGAAATCACCAGACATGCCCATGGAGAGCTTATCCAGGCCGCAACGTTCGGCAAGCTTGGCAAGCAGCGCAAAATGCGGACCGGGATTTTCATCTGCCGGCGGAATGCACATCAATCCCTCCACGGGAATACCAATCGTTTCCTGGCACAGCGTGACGAAGGCCACGGTCTCATCCGGCGCGATACCCGCCTTTTGCGGCTCAAGCCCCGTATTGACCTGAACGTAGAGGCGAACCAACTTGTCCTGGCGGGCAATTTCAGCCGCAACCGCGCGCGCAATTTTCTCGCGGTCGATCGTCTCGATCACGTCGAACAGCGCCACAGCATCGGCCGCCTTGTTGGATTGCAGCGGCCCGATCAGATGAAGCTCGATGCCAGCCGTTTCCGCCTGCAATGCCGGCCATTTGCCCTGCGCTTCCTGCACACGGTTCTCGCCGAAGATCCGCTGTCCCGCCGCAATGACAGGACGGATGGCATCGGCTTCAAAGGTCTTGGAAACGGCAACGAGAGAGGCGGTGCCAACCGGGCGGTGGCTGGCCTCTTCTGCGTCGCGAATCCGGGCCAGGACATCGTTCAACCGTTCTTCCACGCTCATTGCCTACATCTCCATCACGTTCAGGCTTGCAGGGCGCAATAGTCAAACTGAACCGGACTGCCAAGCCGTAATCGAGCAACGCCGGTCAAATGCTCAAAGTTTCGCCCCAAAGCCTTCCAAACTTGACGCTACGCTTGTTTCATGGTGAAGGTCACGCCAAATATCCAGGGGACCGATTTCCCCTCGCCCAATTTCCGGAACATCAATCACATGGCTACTGAACGTTACAATCCGCGCGATTCCGAACCCCGCTGGCAGCGGGAATGGGACCAGAAGAAAGTCTTCCTCACAGACAATGACGATCCGCGCGAAAAATATTACGTGCTCGAGATGTTCCCCTATCCGTCCGGCCGGATCCATATGGGCCATGTCCGCAACTATGCCATGGGCGACGTCGTGGCGCGTTACAAGCGCGCCCGCGGCTATAATGTCCTGCATCCGATGGGCTGGGACGCGTTCGGCATGCCAGCCGAAAACGCCGCCATGGAACGTGGCGTGCATCCGGCCGCCTGGACCTACCAGAACATCGCCTCGATGAAGGCGCAGCTGAAGGTGATGGGCCTGTCGCTGGATTGGTCGCGCGAATTTGCCACTTGCGATGTCGAATATTACCAGCATCAGCAGCACCTGTTCTTGGATTTCCTGGAAAAAGGCCTGGTCTACCGCAAACAGTCGAAGGTCAATTGGGACCCGGTCGATAACACGGTTCTTGCCAATGAACAGGTGATCGACGGACGCGGCTGGCGCTCCGGCGCGCTGGTCGAACAGCGCGAACTGACGCAGTGGTTCTTCCGCATTACAGACTTCAACCAGGATCTGCTCGATTCGCTCGACACGCTGGATCAATGGCCTGAAAAGGTCCGCCTGATGCAGAAGAACTGGATCGGCCGCTCCGAAGGCCTGACGATCCGCTGGGAAATCGTTCCGGGTACTGGCGCTGCCGACGCGACCGAGGTCGCTGTCTACACGACCCGCCCAGACACGCTGTTTGGCGCCTCGTTCCTGGCGATCGCCGCCGATCATCCGCTCGCCCGCCAGGCGGCTGCGGGTAACCCAGAGATCGAAACCTTCTGCGAGGAAACCCGCCGGGCCGGCACATCGCTGGCGGCGCTGGAAACGGCTGAGAAAAAGGGCATTGATACGGGTATCCGCGTCAAGCATCCGTTGGACCTGAGCTGGGAGCTGCCTGTTTACGTCGCCAATTTCGTGCTGATGGATTATGGCACCGGTGCGATCTTCGGCTGCCCCTCCGGCGACCAGCGCGACCTCGATTTCGCCCGCAAATACGGCCTCCCGGCCATTGCCGTGGTGATGCCGAAGGATGGTGATGCTGCGAGCTTTACCATTGGTGACGAAGCCTATACCGGCGACGGCGTGATGATCAATTCGCGCTATCTTGACGGCCTGACGATCGAAGAAGCCTTTGAGAAGGTTGCGACAACGCTGGAGCAGGCCTCGATTGGCAATGCCCCGCAAGCCGAGCGCAAGGTCAATTTCCGTCTGCGCGACTGGGGTATTTCCCGCCAGCGCTATTGGGGCTGCCCGATCCCGGTTATCCATTGCGATGACTGTGGCGTCATTCCAGTTCCCAAAGCTGATCTGCCCGTCAAGCTGCCTGATGACGTCACCTTCGACAAGCCGGGCAATCCGCTCGACCGCCACCCGACCTGGCGTCACGTCTCCTGCCCGCAATGCGGCAAGGATGCCCGCCGCGAAACCGATACGATGGATACGTTCGTCGATTCGTCCTGGTACTTCGCACGGTTTACGGCACCTTGGGAAAACAAGCCGACCAATCCGGCGGCAGTCGATCACTGGCTGCCTGTCGATCAATATATTGGCGGTATCGAACACGCGATCCTGCATCTGCTGTATTCGCGCTTCTTTACCCGCGCCATGAAGGCCACCGGCCATGCCGGACTGGACGAGCCTTTCAAGGGCCTGTTCACGCAGGGCATGGTCGTGCACGAAACCTATAGCCGCAGCGACGGCGCCCAGCGCGAATGGGTGACGCCGGCCGAAATCATCATCGTCGAGAACGACGGCAAGCGGCAGGCGAGCCTGATCGAAACCGGCGAACCCATCACCATCGGCTCGATCGAGAAAATGTCGAAGTCGAAGAAGAATGTTGTCGATCCCGACGATATTATCGCGTCCTATGGCGCTGATACCGCTCGCTTCTTCGTTCTCTCCGACTCTCCGCCCGATCGTGATGTGATCTGGTCGGAAGCCGGCGTCGAAGGCGCGCATCGGTTCGTCCAGCGCCTGTGGCGGCTG
This sequence comes from Rhizobium sp. Root483D2, assembly GCF_001426685.1. Taxonomy (GTDB): domain Bacteria; phylum Pseudomonadota; class Alphaproteobacteria; order Rhizobiales; family Rhizobiaceae; genus Pararhizobium; species Pararhizobium qamdonense. Next base: position 23,945 of record NZ_LMFB01000037.1, read on the forward strand.
ATCTCGGAAGCGTCCGATGCGCTGAAGGCGGTTGAGGCAAAGCCCGCCTCAGGCGGCTCGGCCCTTGCGATCTCGCAAGCCACACACAAGACGCTGAAGGCTGTTCAGGCTGATTACGACAAGCTCGCCTTCAACAAGGCCGTGGCGCGGCTCTATGAGCTCGTAAACACGCTTGCCAACCCGCTGACGCAGGTTGCAGCCGGAACCGCCGACGCGGCCACGACCGCAGCCGTCAAGGATGCAGTATCGATCCTGATCAGCGTTGTTGCGCCGATGATGCCGCATTTGGCCGAGCAGTGCTGGCAGGAAATTGGCGGAGCAGGCCTGGTCGCGCAGACAGCGTGGCCGGTCTACTCGGAAGCGCTGGTCGCCGAGAACGAGGTGACCATGCCCGTTCAAATCAACGGCAAGAAGCGCGCCGATTTGACAATTGCGCGCGATGCGGATCAGACTGCAATCGAGAGCGCCGTTCTGGCGCTGGAGCCGGTCAAGACTGCCTTGAACGGACAAAGCCCGAAAAAGATCATCGTCGTGCCGCAGAGGATCGTGAATGTCGTTGTCTGAAAAAGCTCAAAGATACGCGCAGCTTCTGGCTTTCGGCACGCTTGCGGTCCTCGCCGGTTGCCAGGTCAAGCCGCTTTATTCGGACGGCCCATCGGGCAAGCCCGCCAAGGCGCTGGCATCGATCGAGATTTCCGAAGCTGGCGACCGCGTTGAGCAGGAGGTGCGCAATGCGCTGATCTTCCTGACATCAGGGGGAGCAGGTGAGCCGAAGAACGCCCAATACAAGCTGGCTTTGAGCGTCACAAGCAGCATCAAGGGCGTTCTCTATGACCAGAACACCACTGACGACAACACCGACACTGCCGGTGCAGGCCGCGTCGTGGTTTCGGCCGATTATAACCTGACGCGGGCGGATACGGGCGAAACCGTTCGCTCCGGCAACCGCACCTCCGTTGCACTGGTCGATTTTCCGGAGCAGGAATTTGCCAAGGTTCGCGCCAGCCGCGATGGCGAAAAGCGGGCGGCCAAGGAACTGGCAGAGATCATCCGTGCCGATCTTGCAGCAGCGCTCGGCCGCTGAGCGGTTTGCGGCATAAGGTGGCGGTATGACCGAGATCAAATCGCACGAATTCGAGCAGTTCCTGCAGCGTCCGCTGCGGGATAATCGCATCTACTTGATCTACGGTCCTGACCGCGGACTGGTGTCCGAACGCGCCACCCAGATTGCCGGCAAGACCGGAGTTGCGCTTGACGATCCGTTTTCTTTGATCCGGCTCGATGGCACCGATCTCCAGCAGAGCCCGGGACGTCTGCTCGACGAAGTCAACACGATCGGTCTCTTCGGCGGCGAGAAGCTCGTCTGGATACGGGCTGCGGGCACCGAGAAAACCTTGATAGAGGGGCTCAGCCTCCTATCGCAGCAGCCACCGGATGCCAGCTATGTGATCATCGAAGCCGGTGATCTCAAGAAGGGAACCGGCATTCGTAAGATCGGTGAAAATAGCCGGTCGGTCGTCTCGATCGCCTGCTATAGCGACGATGCCCGGGCAGTAAATGCGCTGATCGACCAGGAACTCGGACTGGAAGGCCTGCGTATTTCCCCCGCTGCACGCGAACGGCTGAACGAGGCGCTGGGCGGCGATAGGATCGCCTCGCGCAACGAAATCCGCAAGCTGGCGCTCTATTGCCGAGGCATGGGCTCGATTGAGGAAAACCACGTTCTCGACATTGTCGGCGACGCCAGCGCGGTGTCCGTCGATGACGCAATCGATGCGGTCCTCAAAGGCGACGCCGACGAGTTGCAGCATGCTATCCGAAAGATCGTGGCGTCGAAGACCGCTATCTTCCTGGTGCTACAGGCCTGCCTGAAACAATTTCAGCTGCTGGATTTGATGCGGTCCGAGATGGACGACAAGCGGCAGCAACCCACACAGGTCGTCGCCACACTCGGACGGCATCTGCATTTTCGCCGCAAGCCCCTGATTGAAGGCGCCTTGAAGACCTGGACACTTCCAGCCATCCGGCGGGAACTTGCGCGCTTGCAAGCGGCAATTCTTCAAAGTCGCACACGGCAAAGCCTTGAAGACAGCATCGCCATGCAGACATTGCTGGCGATCACCTTGCAATCAGCGCGTAGATAAACCTATCTTCTTGATATTATTTTACTTTTATTTTGTTTCGTAACCGAATTGGTTTTAACGGCGCTCAAGCAGCCGGCAGATTTCTTCGAGCTGATCGAGCGTCTTGTACGAAATTCGCAGCTGTCCGCCAGATGCCTTGTGATTGACGGTGACATCAAGTCCAAGGCTGTCGGACAGCGTCCGCTCCAGCGCCAGCGTATCCGCATCCTTTTCCTCTTTGGGGGAGGGCTTGCCGTAGTTCGGATCATTCTGGGCGCGAATATCGTTCTGAGCCAGCCGTTCGGTGTCACGCACCGAAAGGCCCTTGGCGATGATCGATCGCGCTAACAAAACCGGATCAGAGGTGGGAATCAAAGCGCGAGCATGGCCAGCGGACAGGGTGCCGGAAGAAAGCATATCCCGCACTGGCTCCGGTAGCTTCAAAAGCCTAAGACTATTGGCAACATGGCTGCGGCTTTTGCCAATGATTTCGCCAAGATCATTTTGGGTATAGCCGTGTTCCGCAATCAGCTGATCGTAACCCAAAGCTTCTTCCAGCGGGTTGAGGTCTGACCGCTGAACGTTTTCCACGATTGCGATTTCGAGAGCTGTACGATCGTCGACATCGCGAACAATAACCGGGATATCGGTAAATCCAGCCAGTTGCGCGGCACGCCAGCGGCGCTCACCAGCGATGATTTCATATCGTTCATCGGCGATCGTGCGAACGACGACGGGCTGGACAATGCCGTGCTGGCGGATCGAACTCGCCAGGTCCTGCAACTCCGCCTCGTCAAACGTCCGCCGCGGATTGCGCGGATTACGGGCGACAAATTCGATCGGAATACGCCGGTCCGCATTAACGGGCGCAACAGGGCTACTGGCCTGCAGGGGCTGGTCCATTTCGCCGATCAGAGCAGCCAGACCGCGTCCAAGTCTCCGTCTCGAATTGTCGTCATTCATCGCTGTACTCACACTTATCGTTACGATGTCGAATCGATTGCTTAGGCGGCCTTCCGTAGCCGCTCGCGCTGTATCACTTCGGATGCCAGCTGCAGATAGGCTTGGCTGCCGGCGCATTTCAAATCATACAGGATGGCGGGCTTACCATAGGATGGTGCTTCTGAAACGCGAACATTACGCGGGATAAGCGTATGGTAGACCTTTTCGCCCAGATGGGTCCGCACGTCATTGACGACCTGTTGCGCCAAATTGTTGCGCGAGTCGAACATGGTCAGAACGATGCCCTGGATATCCAGGGTTGGGTTGACCGAGCGCCGGACTTGATCGACAGTTTCGAGCAACTGGCTTAAGCCTTCAAGAGCAAAGAACTCGCACTGTAACGGGACGAGAACCGAGTGCGCAGCAGCCATGGCGTTCATTGTCAAAAGATTGAACGACGGCGGGCAATCTACGAGAACATAGGAATAAGCAAGCGCTTCGGGTGAAGCAAGTGCCTTCCGCAGTCGAAACACGCGATCACTGGCCGCCGAAATTTCCATCTCGACACCCAGCAGATCCATGGTCGACGGCACGATCGAAAGATTTGGAACAACGGTGTCCTGAACGATATCAGCGATATTGTGCGAACCGATCATCAACTCATAGGAGGAGAGCTTGCGATCCCGGCGCTGAATGCCGAGGCCGGTGCTCGCATTGCCCTGCGGATCCAGATCAACGATAAGGACTTTCTCGCCGATCGCGGCCAATGCGGTTGCCAGGTTGATGGCTGTCGTGGTTTTCCCCACTCCGCCCTTCTGGTTGGCAATCGTGATGATCCTATTTTTCTCGCCTATCATACCGCATTCTGCCACTATTGAATTTTCCGCGAAAGATTTGCGATTTCGAGAACCACAGAGTCCGGCTCGACGACGCTTGCATGTTTTACCAGATCAAACTGAAAGCGGCTAACGGCTTTGTCAACTTCTTGCTGATAATCCCGGCCTTTATGGAAAAATGCCTTTGCTTGAGTGTCTCCAGTCATCCAAGGAGCGCAATAAACGAGGAGCTGGCTCAAATCAGCGAGCGCTCTTGCGGAAATGGCATCGCATTGCGGAATGACGGTTACCGCGTCTTCGATTCGAATTGGATGCACGGAACCCCTCGCACCGGTCTCAGCCAACGCAACGCGGAGAAATGCCGCTTTCTTGCTGTTGCTTTCGACCAGATGGACCCATCCATCATTCAGTTCCGCTAAGAAAATTGCAGTGATAATGCCAGGAAAGCCACCACCACTGCCAAGATCGACCCAACGTTTGGAGCCTGGTGCCAGTTGAAAAATTTGGGCACTATCGGCAATATGGCGCTGCCACAGATTCCCGAGGGTGGAGGGCGCAACGAGGTTTATCGATTTCGCCCATTTCAAAAAAAGACTGGCGAAATGTTCGAGCCGCTCCGACGTTTCACGTGAAACACGCAATCCGTTTAGCTCACGGGGTGGACTCGCAATCATTGAATCGCCTGCTTGATATGCTCTGTCTGGCTGTGGTTGCCCTTACGCATATGCGCTAGGATCAGCGATATCGCAGACGGGGTGATGCCATCTATCTTCATGGCTTGCGCCAGATTGCGCGGTTTAGCCAAGTGTAGTTTGTGCTTTAACTCATTCGAAAGCCCGGACAAGACGTGAAACTCAAAATCCTCAGGGATCACACGGCTTTCTTCGCTCCGGACGTTGGCAATATCGGAAGCCTGACGATCCATATAGACAGCATAGGTCGCATCTATCTCGAGTGCCTCGGCAAGCTTTTTATCGATCTCGTTCAGTTCCGGCCAAACGGCGCTCAGAGACTGTATCGAGTGATCAGCGTAGGATAGCAGCTCGAAGGCAGACCGTCGTTGACCATCCAAATTTAGCTTCAGACCATGCGTTCGGCCTTCCGTCGGCGTGATTGTTTGAGACTTTAACAACTGACGCTTTCTCTCGAGTTCATCAACCCAAGAATTGAACTTTGTGGCGCGTTCAGCGGAAACGCACCCAAGCACCATTGCCTCTGGCGTCAACCTAACATCTGCATTATCCGCCCGCAACGACAGCCGGTACTCGGCTCGAGACGTAAACATCCGGTATGGTTCTGCCACGCCGCGCGACGTCAAATCGTCGATCATCACACCCATATAGGAATTTGTTCGGCTGAAGACATGCGGTGTGTTACCGGCGCAGAGGAGGGCGGCATTCAAGCCAGCCACTAAGCCTTGAGCGCCCGCTTCCTCATAGCCGGTCGTGCCATTAATTTGACCCGCGAGAAACAGGCCGGGGATTTTGCGCACTTCCAGGGAGAGCGAAAGTTCGCGCGGATCGACATGGTCATACTCGATTGCGTATCCAGGCTGAAGGATGGTTACGTGTTCCAGCCCTGGGATCGTTTGAATGAAGGCCTGTTGAACGTCCTCCGGTAGGGAGGTCGAAATCCCATTGGGATACACCGTATCGTCGTCGAGACCTTCCGGCTCCAGAAAAATTTGATGACCGTCCCGTTCGCCAAACTTGACAATCTTGTCCTCGATCGACGGACAATAACGCGGCCCAACGCCTTCGATCTGGCCGGAATACATGGCCGACTTCATCAGATTATCTGAGATAATTTTATGTGTCGCGTCCGTTGTGCGCGTCAAGCCGCATTCGATTTGCCGGTTTGTGATGCTCTCGGTCATAAACGAAAATGGCACCGGCTCATCATCGGCACCCTGACGGCCCACGGATTGCCAATCGATCGTCTTACCGTCAAGACGGGCCGGCGTTCCTGTCTTCAGGCGGGCGAGGGACAAGCCAAACCGTTCGAGCGTGCCGGACAATCCAAGGGAAGGACTTTCCCCGACGCGTCCGGCTGGGATCTTGCGGTTTCCAATATGGATAAGACCTCTCAGAAAGGTCCCCGTCGTTAGAACTGCGGCACCACAGGATATGATGCGGCCGTAAGCAAGAATGATTCCAGTCACCCGACCGCGATCGAGCCGCAGATCAAAAGCGTCACCTTCGATCACATCCAGATTATCAATGGCGTCAATTTCAGACTGCATCGCCTGGCGATAAAGCTTGCGATCTGCCTGGGTGCGCGGGCCGCGTACGGCCGGCCCCTTTCGGCGGTTGAGCAAACGGAACTGGATGCCCGCAGCATCCGCAACGCGACCCATCAACCCGTCCATCGCGTCGATCTCGCGCACAAGATGGCCTTTTCCCAAACCGCCAATCGCAGGATTGCAGGACATAACGCCAATCGTATCGAGTTTGTGCGTCACCAGCGCAGTCTTGGCACCCATTCGCGCTGCAGCGCTTGCGGCCTCGCAACCGGCATGACCGCCGCCGATAACAACCACATCATAATCAAACATTTAAACCGTCTCCATCACGGTGTTACGGCGGCGAATCGTTTCACGTGAAACACTTTTTAAGACTCGCAAGCGTTGTAAAACCAGCATTTCATTTTCCGATGCAAAATTCGGAAAAGATGACACCAAGTAAATCCTCGACATCCACCCGACCCGTAATACGTCCCAGGGAATCGCCAGCTTGCCGCAAATATTCAGCCTGAATATCAAGTCCGCGATTTGATTGTGCCAAGCTCATATCGATAGCAGCGAGAGTTTGTTGAAGGCAACTCATATGCCGCTTGCGTGTCGGTAAAGACAGGGCATTTTGTCCGGACAAGTCTGGCAGATGATCCGCCAGTATATCCAATAGCCGGTCGATGCCCTCGTTTGTCTGCGTAGAAATCAGCACATCGACGGTGGCCTTATCCCATAAAAGCGGCGAACGATCAATCTTGGTGCCGACCCTAATAATGGGTTTCTCCGCCGCTTGGGATACTCCAAGGGAAACGAAGCCATTCGGTGCATCTGCCAGAAGAAGAACAATGTCGGCCTGATCGATGGTAAGACGGGCGCGGCGTATCCCCTCCTGTTCGACTTTGTCATCGGTTTCCCGAAGACCCGCCGTATCGAATAATTGAACACGGAATCCGGCTAAGGATAAATCAACCGAGAGAATGTCACGCGTCGTCCCTGCGATATCGGTAACGATGGCGATATCGCGTTGTGCCAAATGATTGAGCAGGCTGGACTTGCCTGCGTTGGGTTCGCCGGCAATGACGATCTTCAAGCCATCCCGGATAATCTCCGCAATACCCGCGCCATCGAGATGGTCTGAAATTTCCCCCTTTAACGCCCGCATATCCGCCCAAATTTTCTCTGCAACGGAGCCCGGGACGTCGTCTTCGTCAGCGAAATCCAGTTCTGCCTCGATCATGGCACGGGCATGGGTCAGCCTGCGCGCCCACCCATCGTAGATTTTGGAGAGATTCCCGCTGGAATGTTCCTGCGCCAGGCGCCGCTGCATCTCTGTTTCGGCGGAGATCAAATCTGCGAGACCCTCGATCTCGACAAGATCGAGTTTGCCATTTTGAAAAGCACGCCGCGAGAATTCTCCGGCTTCCGCATGCCGCAAACCTGGAATGACGTCCAGCTCAGCCAGAATGGCATCGACCACGGCGCGGCCACCGTGAACCTGAAGCTCAGCACAGTCTTCGCCAGTGAATGATGCAGGCGCATTGAAGTAAAGCACCAGTCCATGATCCAGAACGTCACCGTTTCGATTGCGAATCGATCGCAGCGTAGCCTGCCGTGGTAGGGTAAGAGAGCCACAAAGTTTCAACAAAACCTCTGACGTACGAGGGCCGCTGACACGAATGACGGCAACGCCGGCCGGCAAAGCGCCGGAAGACAACGCGTAAATTGTGTCAGAAATGTACTGCTGCGGCTGGTTCAACGTGGGTTCTTTATTGCTAGCACTAAATGGCGTTAGAATACGAAGACGGAATCCGGCTACATAATTTCTGCCAGAAAAACAAAAGCCCAGGATAAACCTGGGCTCCGCGATAAACTATGGCGATCGATCAGGTGTTCATCGAATCGAAAAAGTCGCCGTTGGTTTTGGTCTGCTTCAGCTTGTCGATCAGGAACTCGATAGCATCAGTCGTTCCCATCGGGGCGAGGATACGGCGCAGAACAAAGATTTTCTGCAGATCCTGACGCGGGACCAGGAGGTCTTCCTTACGCGTGCCGGACTTGAGGATATCCATCGACGGGAAGATACGCTTGTCGGCGACCTTGCGGTCCAGCACGATTTCGGAGTTGCCGGTGCCCTTGAACTCTTCGAAGATGACTTCGTCCATGCGGCTGCCGGTATCGATCAAGGCAGTCGCAATGATCGTCAGCGAACCACCCTCTTCGATGTTACGGGCGGCACCGAAGAAGCGCTTTGGGCGCTGCAGGGCGTTGGCGTCCACACCACCGGTCAGGACTTTGCCCGATGACGGAACGACGGTGTTATAGGCGCGGCCAAGGCGGGTGATCGAATCCAGCAGAATAACGACGTCGCGGCCATGTTCGACGAGGCGCTTGGCCTTTTCGATGACCATTTCGGCGACCTGCACGTGGCGCGTTGCCGGTTCGTCGAAAGTGGAGGAAACCACTTCGCCCTTCACCGAACGCTGCATGTCGGTGACTTCTTCCGGCCGCTCGTCGATCAAAAGCACGATCAGATAGCATTCTGGATGGTTGGCGGTGATCGAATGCGCAATGTTCTGCAGCAGCACGGTTTTACCGGTGCGCGGCGGTGCGACGATAAGGCCGCGTTGGCCTTTGCCAAGCGGGGCGATCAGATCAATGACACGGGCGGACAGGTCCTTGGAGGTCGGAACTTCGAGTTCCATCTTGAAACGCTCGTTCGGATAGAGCGGCGTCAGATTGTCGAAATGGACCTTGTGGCGGATCTTTTCGGGATCCTCGAAATTGATCGTGTTGACCTTGAGTAAAGCGAAATAACGTTCACCTTCCTTCGGACCACGGATCGGGCCTTCGACGGTATCGCCGGTTTTCAGCGAGAAGCGCCGGATCTGCGAGGGAGAAATATAGATGTCGTCCGGCCCCGGCAGGTAATTGGCATTGGCCGAGCGCAGGAAGCCAAAGCCGTCCTGCAGCACTTCGACAACGCCTTCGCCGATGATCTCGACGTCCTGGCTTGCCAGCATTTTCAGGATCGCAAACATCAGTTCCTGCTTGCGCATGACACTGGCGTTTTCGACCTCGACCGACTCGGCAAACGCCAGGAGATCGGTAGCAGTTTTGTTTTTAAGTTCTTGTAGCTTCATTTCAGCCATGAAGGGGACCACACTTGGAATTCGAAGAGGAAAGTCGGCGTGCTTGATGTAAGGAGAGCTGCAGCGGAAGGGGCAGGCTCGTAACGTTTACACATGCCACGAAAGAGGAGATGGCGGGAAAATAGCGATTCACGCGATGCGCCGCAAGGGGTTTACGGTAATTACCGGAAGTTTCCTTTTTCAACGTCCCCCTTAAACGTCCATGGCTCAAAAAGGTTTCACCACCGCCATGATGACGATGAGGATCATCAGAAGCGTCGGCGCTTCGTTCATCAGCCGCCAGTAACGGGCGCTCCTCGTGTTTTCATCGCGCGAAAACGCTCGGACCGCCCGGCTGAACAGCATGTGGACGCCGGTGAGGAGGACGACGAGCAGAAGTTTGACGTGCAGCCAGCCGCCCTGAAAACCATAGACGCTCCAGGCGAGATAAAGGCCGAGCACCCAGGTGATCATCATCGCCGGGTTCATGATCACCTTCAAAAGCCGCTGCTCCATCATCTTGAAAGTTTCCGACTGTTCGGAGCCGGGCGCTGCGTCGGTGTGATAGATGAACAATCGCGGCATGTAGAGCAGGGCCGCCATCCAGGACATGACCGCGATAAGATGCAGCGCCTTGATCCAGAGATAGAGATTATCAGGCTGCCAGACAAACAGGACGGCAAGCAGCGCCACGAACAGGGCGATCGCAACAAAGGCGCGGGCGCGGGCTTTTTTTCCCGGCCGGATATCTGTCTGGCGTTCGCTCATCGTTGAGTTCCGCGAACGCGAGCGACAAGCTGGGTCACATGATCGGGATTGGCCTGCGGCGTAATGCCATGGCCCAGATTGAAGATCAGCGGGCCGTTTCCAAGCTTCTGCAGGATTGCGTCGATCCCATCATCCAGCGACCGACCGCCTGCCACAACGCGCATCGGATCTAGATTGCCCTGGACAGGGCCGTCCTTCTGCAACTCGGCGGCAAACGAGAGGGGGACCGACCAGTCGAGACCGATGGCATCGGCACCGGTCGCTTGCCGGTAATCCTTCAGGAGAATTCCGGCGCCCTTGGCAAACGCGATGATTTTCGCGTCAGGCCGTCGGGCACGAACACTGTCGATCATCCGGCGCACGGGGTTGACCGCATAGCGGCGAAATTCTTCCTCACCCAAAACGCCCGCCCAGGAATCGAAGATCTGCACGGCATCAGCGCCGGCATCGATCTGTTCGACGAGATAATCCGCAGAGACCTCAGCAAGCACCGCCAGCAGCCGATCGAAAACTTCGGGGTGCTGGTAGGCAAAAAGCCGCGCCGGGGCCTGGTCAGGCGTTCCGTGCCCGGCAATCATGTAGGTAGCGACCGTCCAGGGTGCTCCGCAGAAACCGAGCAATGTCGTTTCCTCCGGCAATTCCTTTCGCAAGCGGCGAACCGTTTCGATCACCGGCTGCAAATGGGCCGATACAGGGCGGACGTCGAGCTTGGCGATCTCCGACGCATCGATTGGATCCATCCTTGGTCCATGCCCTTCTTCAAAACGAACGTTGCGCTTCAGGGCATCGGGAATGACCAGAATATCGGAAAACAGGATGGCTGCATCAAAGGCGTAACGCCGGATCGGCTGTAAGGTCACTTCCACTGCCATATCCGGCGAATAACAGAGATCGAGAAAGCTGCCGGCCTTGGTCCGGGTCTGGCGGTATTCGGGAAGATATCGACCTGCCTGCCGCATCAGCCAGATTGGGGGAGGTGAGAGCGTTTCACCCTTCAACACCTGTAGCACCTTACAGCTTTGCGCAGTCACCGGACACGTTCTCCCACTATAAAAGATATCTATATCTAAGGATTCTATTTCTTAGAGTCTGTGACTATCAAGGATTATAGCCAGTCCGACTCTTTTCCACATGCTGGCCCGTTCAATAGAATCTCCTGGCTGATTTTGCTATGCGACAGATAGGAGCGGGGACAATCGTAAAAAAGAATGAGGAGTCAGGCGCTTCGTTGATCGATAGAGTTCAATCAGGGATGTGGACTGCTTGTGGATAACGTCAAGGCTTCAGTGACGCATGAGTCTTTTCCACATGCGCCGCAAATCCGGCTCCCCGGAATCGCGATTGTGCATAACTCGCAGGTTTTCCCCTTGCCTTCGAACCCCGCCGGTCCTTAGCTGTCGCTGTCCCGGTTTATCAACAGCCCTCGGAGAATAGCGTGGAGAACCAGAAAAACTATTTCCACCTGCATCTGATCTCCGATTCGACCGGCGAGACGCTGATCGCGGCGGGCAGGGCGGCCGCATCGCAATTCCAGTCGGCGCATGCGCTCGAACATGTCTATCCGCTGATCCGCAATCGCAAGCAGCTGATGCAGGTGATGGCAGCCATCGATGGCGCGCCGGGAATCGTGCTCTATACGATCGTTGATCGCGAACTCGCCGATATCATCAATGTGACATGCAAGGAGATGGGGCTGCCCTGCGTCTCGGTGCTGGAGCCGATCATCGATCTCTTCCAGTCCTATCTCGGCGCAACATCGCGCCGGCGCTCCGGTGCGCAGCATGTGATGGACGCGGATTATTTTGCCCGCATCGACGCGCTGAATTTCACCATGGATCATGACGACGGGCAATTGCCGGCGGATTTTAACGATGCGGATGTGGTGCTCATCGGCATCAGCCGGACATCGAAAACCCCGACCAGCATCTATCTTGCCAACCGCGGCATCAAGACGGCCAATATCCCGATCGTGCCTGGCGTCGCGTTGCCCGACCGGCTGATGGAAGCGACCAAGCCGCTGGTGGTCGGTTTGATCGCAACCGCAGACCGGATTTCGCAGGTCCGGCAAAACCGCATTCTGGGCACCGCGAGCCATAGTTATCACGCGGAGGATTATGTCGATCGCGCCTCGATCACTGAGGAGCTGAAATATGCGCGCTCGATTTGCGCCCGCAACAACTGGCCGATGATCGATGTGACGCGCCGCTCGATCGAGGAAACCGCAGCCGCCATCGTTGCCCTTCGCCCCCGGCTGCGTTAGAGCGAATCCAATCAAACAGGATGGACGACAATGGCAGGTTCACTGGTCCTTGCTTCCGCAAGCCCGTTCCGGCGCACGCTTCTGGACAATGCCGGCATCGCGTTTCAGGCGCAGGCAGCCGACATTGACGAGCGGGCGATCGAGGGCGAGATCGAGCGGCAGGGCTCATCCCCGGAAGAGGTTGCGCTGGTTCTCGCCGAAGCCAAGGCCCGGAATGTCGGTCAGGCTTTTCCCGATGCCATTATCATCGGGTCGGACCAGACCATGTCCCTGGGCACGCGGGTCTATCACAAGCCGCGCGATATGAACGAAGCGCGCGATCATCTCCTGTCGCTCTCCGGCAAGGCGCACCAGTTAAACAGTGCTATCGTCCTGACGCAGGGCAATGACATTCTCTGGAAACATGTGTCTTCGGCGCGTCTGTCGGTGCGCGTGCTTAGTCCCGATTTCATCGACGCGCATCTTGCCCGCGTCGGAACGAAGGCCCTGTCCAGCGTCGGCGCCTATCAGCTGGAAGGCGAGGGCATCCAGCTTTTCGATGCGATAGACGGCGATTATTTCACAATCCTCGGGCTGCCCATGCTGCCGTTGCTCGAAAAACTGAGGGATCTGCGGGTGATCGATGCGTGATTCACGTGAAACATTTGTTAACCATGCCTTCGTCACCGGCTATCCGGTCAAGCATTCACGCTCGCCGCTGATCCACGGCTATTGGCTGAAACAGCTGGGTTTGCCGGGCAGCTACCGCGCCCATGCCATCCCACCGAAAGAGTTTGCTGATTTCATCGCCTCACTCAAAAACGGAACGTCCGGTTTCACGGGCGGCAATGTCACCATTCCCCACAAGGAGCTGGCCTTTACGCTGGCCGATCGTCCGGACGCGCTGAGCGCGGAACTTGGCGCGTCGAATACACTTTGGCTAGAAGACGGCCTGGTGCATGCGACCAACACCGACGGCCATGGCTTCACCGCCAACCTCGATGAACGGGCCTCAGGCTGGGACCAGTGTCGGACGGCGGTGATCCTCGGTGCCGGCGGCGCCAGCCGCGCGGTGATCCAGGCGGTTCGCGATCGTGGCGTCAACACCATCCATGTCGTCAATCGCACCGTTACCCGCGCCCAGGAACTGGCCGACCGGTTTGGCGCGGCTGTTCATGCACAGCCGATGGAGGCTTTGAGCGAGGTGATGAAAGATGCCGGCCTGTTCATCAACGCCACATCGCTCGGCATGGATGGCACGGCCGTCCCCGAAATCGACTTCACCAGCATGGCACCCAGGAGCATTGTCACGGATATCGTCTATGTGCCGTTGAAGACGCCGATCCTGGCGCAGGCGCAGACACAAGGGCGCGCGACGGTCGATGGTCTCGGAATGCTGCTGCACCAGGCGGCTCCCGGTTTTGAAAAGTGGTTCGGCAGGCGGCCGGTCGTGGATGAAGCCCTGCGCCAGATCATCATCGACGACATGGCGAGCCACGCATGATCATCCTCGGCCTCACCGGATCGATCGGAATGGGAAAATCCACCACCGCCCAGATGTTTGCGGAGATGGGTGTGCCGGTCAACGATGCCGATGCCGTCGTTCATGCGCTCTACCAGAATGAAGCTGTGGCGCCGATTGAAGCGGCATTTCCCGGAACGGCAGAGGCGGGCAGCATCGACCGGGCCGAACTGTCCCGCCAGCTTGCTAAGGATCCCGCGCTGTTCAAGGTGCTGGAAGCGATCGTTCACCCTCTGGTGCGCGACAAGGAGCGAATGTTTCTCGATCATCATCGCGCCGCTGGCGCACCGCTCGTGGTGCTCGACATTCCGCTTCTTTACGAGACGAAGGGCGAAGATCGCGTCGGTGCGGTCGCCGTCGTGACCTGCGATCCGCAGATCCAACGGGAACGGGTGCTGAAAAGACCGGGGATGACGGAGGAAAAATTCGCGCTCATCCTGTCGCGTCAGGTCCCTGACAGGGAAAAACGTGCGAAAGCAGACTATATCATCGATACCGGCCACGGACTTGATTCGGCCCGTGAACAGGTGGCGGCGATCGTTCAGCGGCTGAACAGCCAGAAGAGGCCATGATGCGCGAAATCATTTTCGATACGGAAACGACGGGTCTCGACAACAAGCTCGACCGCGTCATCGAAATCGGCGGCATCGAGCTCGACAACCACTTCCCGACGGGCCGGTCCTTCCATGTCTATATCAATCCCGGCGATCGCAAGGTACATCCCGACGCCCTGGCGATCCATGGCATTTCCGACGAATCGCTGAAGGACAAGCCGAACTTTGCCGGCATCGTCGATGAGTTGCTTTCCTTCTTCGGCGATGCGCGGTGGGTGGCGCACAATGCCACCTTCGACATGGGCTTCATGAATGCCGAATTTGCCCGGCTGGGCCTGCCGGCGATCACCAATGATGTGGTTACCGATACGCTGGCGCTCGCCCGCCGCAAGCATCCGATGGGCCCCAACTCGCTTGACGCACTCTGCCGCCGATATGGCGTCGATAATTCCCATCGGACAAAACACGGTGCGCTGCTCGACTCCGAACTCCTGGCGGAAGTCTATATCGAGCTGATCGGCGGCCGGCAGACGGCGTTTGGCCTGCACAGCAATGACAGTCGCGGCCAGACGAACGAAACCGACGAGGTCATCGTAATTGCCGGACAACGGCCGCATCCGCTCGCACCGCGTCTGACCGGCGAAGAAGCCAATGCGCATGCGGCTCTTATTGCCAAGATGGGCGAAAAAGCCATCTGGGCGAAATACGAATTGGCCAAATGAAAAATGCCCGGTCGATGACCGGGCATTTTAGGCAATCGGATCGCGGCGCGTGCCGGATCAGTTCGTGGTCGTCGAAACCTGCGAGCGCACTTTTTCTTCTGCCATGCGCTGCGTGAACATCTGGGCAAAATCGATTGGGTCGATCATCAGCGGCGGGAAGCCGCCGTTGCGCGTCGCGTCGGAAACGATCTGGCGGGCAAACGGGAAGAGCAGGCGCGGGCATTCGATGAAGAGCAGCGGCAGCATGTGTTCCTGCGGGAAACCGGTGACGCGGAAAACGCCGCCATAGGACAGTTCGACATTGAACAGCATCTTGTCGCCGTCCTTGGCTTCAGCGTTCAGCGTCAGGATGACGTCGAATTCCGCGTCCGACAACGGATTGGCATTGACGTTGACATTGATGTTGATCGCCGGAGCCTTTTCGCGCGCCTGAAGCGAACGCGGTGCACCCGGGTTTTCAAAGGAAAGGTCCTTGATGTACTGGGCCAGGATATTCACGGACGGGCTCTCGGTCGCGCCGTTTGTCGGGGATGCGGTATCGGTCATAAGGCCATTTCCTTCGGACATGAAATTTGGTGAGGCATCTAGCATTTCGCACCGGGGCTTACAACCCGTTGCCGGTTCAGGTGCTATCGTTCACTTGAGGCGGTCGCGCTCGTTCGGATCGGTGCGGCCGCGGCCATCGGTGCGGGAATAGTCATCATCGTCGAGATCGATCACCCGGGGGCCAGCGCGGCGGGGACCGTTCCGGTCGGGTTCCGGTGCGCGGGAGAAGCCGCGTCCGGTTCCCATGCCGGTTGTCACGATCGTCAGGCGGTTCTTGACGAAGGACCAGCCGAAATCCCGGACTGCGGGAATGAAGAGCAACAGCCCGGCGATGTCGCTGATGAAACCTGGAATGATCAGCAGGAAGGCGGCGATCACGATCATGACGCCATGCACAAGCTGGCGGCCGGGATCGGTGCCGGTCTGCGAAGCCTCCTGGATTTTTCTCAAAACACCAAAGCCTTGAATGCGCAGCAGGACCGCACCGGCAATAGCGCTACCCAGTATGAGGAGAAGCGTGATGCCGACACCGACCTCGCGGCCGACGATGATGAAGGTTGCGATCTCCGCGATCGGCATCAACAGGAAAACGAAGGGGATGATCAGGGAGCGCATTGTTATCTACTCAGGTGAAAGTGATCGAGCCGAACCGCACCGGCAATTGCAAAGAAGTGATATAGCCATTTGAATGATCGTGCCATGCAGACTATATGGGATGATCGCACGGCATATTAACAGCGGTTCTGGGTGGAAATGGGCTCTTTCGACTTCATCACATTGTTTTTCTTGGTCGCTGCGGTGATCATCTTCCTGCAACTGCGCAGCGTTCTGGGCAAGCGGACCGGCAACGAACGTCCGCCGGTCGATCCCTATTCGCCCCGCGAAGCGGCCGAAGGCCCCGAAGCATCCGGCAAAGTGGTGCAATTGCCCCGCCGCGATGGGGCAGGCGAGGAGATTTCGCGCTATGCCGGGATCGACGCCTTCACCAAGGCCGGCACGCCGCTCAACGACGCGCTGCGCCGGATGAATGACGCTGATCCGGCCTTTGATCCGAAGGAATTCGTCAATGGCGCCAAGATGGCCTATGAGATGATCGTCATGGCGTTTGCCGATGGCGACCGCAAGACGCTCAAGGGCCTGTTGTCCCGCGACGTCTATGATGGTTTCGATGCGGCGATTTCCGAACGCGAAAGCAAGGGCGAAATCGTCAAGTCCACCTTCGTCGGCATTGAAAAGGCCGACATGGTGCATGCCGAGATCAAGGACAGCGAAGCCAATATCACGCTGCGCATCGTCAGCCAGCTGATTTCGGCCACCTATGACAAGGCCGGTGCGATCGTCGATGGCGATGCCGAAGCGGTGTCCGAGGTCAACGATCTCTGGACCTTCTCGCGCGACACCCGCTCGCGCGATCCGAACTGGAAGCTGATCGCGACGGAATCCGAAAACTGATCGGAATATAGATACGGGACTGGCGGCGATGGATTTCGATTTGCAACGGGTCGACTTTTCCGACCTTCCCGGTTGGCAATCCGACGATCCATCACCGCTTCTGCCGGCGCTTGAGCGCTGCCGCCGGCAGGTCACCACCGTCAAACCGCACAAGACGGCGTCGCTCGGCATTTCCACCGCCGATCTGATGCCGGCCTATGATGCGGCCAGGCACGCCCGTCCGCAGGGTGCAGGCGAGGCCCGTGCTTTCTTCGAAGCGCAGTTCGTGGCCTTCAAGATCGTCAGCCACGACGGCAAACCCGGTTTCGTCACCGCCTTCTTCGAACCCGAAGTTCAGGTCAGCGCGACCATGGACGATACCTTCCGTTTTCCCTTCTATCGCCGCCCGGATGATCTCGTCGATATCGATGACGGCAACCGTCCCGAAGGCATGGATCCCTATTTTGCCTTTGGCCGGCTGAAGGATGGTCAGGTCAGCGAATATCCGGATCGCCGGGCGATCGAACAAGGATATCTGGCCGGGCAGGGCTTGGAGATCGCCTATGCCAAATCAAAGACCGATGTGTTCTTCGCCCATGTTCAGGGTGCCGCCCGGCTGGTCTATCCCGATGGATCGATGAAGCGGGTGACTTATGCAGCGAAGACCGGCCATTATTTCTCCGCCACCGGCAAGCTGCTTATCGCGCGCGGCAAGATCGACGCCGCAACGGTATCGATGCAGACGATCAAGCAATGGCTGGACGATCATCCGGATGAGGCCGACGAAGTGCTGTGGCACAACCGGTCCTTCATTTTCTTCCGGGAGGCCGAGGTCGGCGATACAGCACTTGGCCCCGTTGCCGCCGCGAAAGTGGCGCTGGAGCCCGGCCGCTCGCTTGCCGTCGATCGCCTGATCCATACGTTCGGCGTTCCTTTTTTCATCGCGAGCGACAGCCTGACGTCGATCGACGGCGGCTGTCCGTTCCGCAGGCTGATGCTGGCGCTCGATACGGGCTCGGCGATCGTCGGCCCGGCTCGCGGCGATATCTTTACTGGCTCCGGCGGCGAGGCTGGACGGCTTGCCGGTGCGGTGCGTAATGAAGCCGACTTTTTCATTTTCATCCCGAAAACCGCTGCGGCAAGATATGGCCATGGCTAAGGGAAAGATACTCACCAGCGAAGACCGCATCCTCTGGGGCAAGGTCGCCCGCACCACCCGGCCGCTGCCTGGACGCATGGACGAGCTTGAAGAATTCGAGGAGCCGAAACCTAAGCCCGCGCCGGAAAAACCACCGATGCCGGTGATGAAGGAGGGCCGGTCGCTGACCGAGGCTTTTGGGGCCGCTCCGGCAGATGTGCCAAAGAAGACGGCCAGGATGCATCATCCGTTGGAAAAGCCGGTCAAGCGCAAGCTCGCCAAGGGCCATCTGGCCATCGAAGCCCGGATCGATCTGCATGGCATGATCCAGAGCGAGGCGCATGGATTGCTTTTGCATTTCCTGGTGCGGGCCTATGATCGTGGACTGCGGCATGTTCTCGTGATTACCGGCAAGGGCACGTCGCTGGGCAGCGACGGCGCGCTCAAGCGGGCGGTACCGATGTGGTTTTCGCTACCGGAATTCCGCATGCTGATCTCGTCTTATGAACCGGCCGCTCGCAACCATGGCGGCGATGGCGCGCTCTATGTCCGGCTGTCGCGTCCCAGAGGCATGGCCCCATGACCCCGTTCGGTGATGCGGTTCGCCTGTTGCGGCAGAAGAAGGGCGTATCGCAGAAACAGATGGCTGCGGCGATCGGCGTATCGCCCGCCTATCTTTCGGCGCTCGAGCACGGCAAGCGCGGCGCGCCGAGCTTTGAATTTCTGCAAAGGGTCGCCGGTTATTTCAACGTCATCTGGGACGATGCGGACGAACTGTTCGGGATCGCGGCCCTATCTGACCCGAAAGTGATGCTCAATACGTCCGGTCTGCCTGCGGCGCATACGGCGTTTGCCAACCGGCTTGCGGGCCGTATCCGCACCTTATCCGGTGAAACCATCCGTATCCTGGAAGATGTTTTGGAAAAAGCCCGCTTTCCTGATAAGGAACACTGATGATCCCCTGATTTCTGCCGCTTTCAGGCTGCACGGGATTTGGAACTATGGACAAAATCCCTATATTCGGGGAGCGCCATCGAGGGGTGATTCGCACGGAATCCCAATCCCGAAGACATGGCATCGAAACCTGGAAAGACTTATAGCCGAATGACCGATTTGCCTGAAACCGAAGCCGGCGCAAACGCCGAATATGGTGCCGATTCCATCAAGGTCCTGAAGGGTCTCGATGCCGTCCGCAAGCGGCCGGGCATGTATATCGGCGATACCGACGACGGCTCCGGCTTGCATCACATGGTCTATGAAGTCGTCGATAACGCGATCGACGAGGCGCTGGCTGGCCATGCCGATATCGTCACCGTGACGCTGAATGCCGATGGTTCGGTAACGGTCACCGACAATGGCCGCGGCATCCCGACCGATATCCATACGGGTGAGGGCATTTCGGCAGCCGAAGTGATCATGACGCAGCTGCATGCCGGGGGCAAATTCGACCAGAATTCCTACAAGGTTTCCGGCGGTCTGCATGGCGTCGGCGTCTCCGTCGTCAACGCGCTGTCGGTCAAGCTGCAGCTGAAGATCAAGCGCCAGGGCAAGATCCACGAAATCAACTTCACCCACGGCGTTGCCGATGCACCGCTGAAGGTGATCGGCGACAGCAATGGCGAGACCGGCACGGAAGTCACCTTCCTGCCGAGCACCGAAACCTTCACGATGATCGAGTTCGACTATGGAACGCTGGAGCATCGCCTGCGCGAACTCGCTTTCCTCAATTCGGGTGTTCGCATTCTCCTCACCGACAAGCGGCATTCCGATGTCCGCGAAACCGAGATGATGTATGACGGCGGCCTCGAAGCCTTCGTTGCCTATCTCGACCGGGCGAAAAAGCCGCTGGTCTCCAGGCCCGTCGCCATTCGCGGCGAAAAGGATGGCATCACCGTCGAAGTGGCGATGTGGTGGAATGACAGCTACCACGAGAATGTGCTTTGCTTCACCAACAACATCCCGCAGCGCGACGGCGGCACCCATATGGCGGGGTTCCGTGGCGGCCTGACGCGCCAGATCATTTCCTATGGTGACAGCTCCGGCATCATGAAGAAGGAAAAGGTCACGCTGACAGGCGAAGACTGCCGCGAAGGCCTGACCGCTGTTCTCTCCGTCAAGGTTCCCGATCCGAAATTCTCCTCGCAGACCAAGGATAAGCTTGTCTCTTCCGAGGTTCGTCCTGTCGTTGAAAGCCTCGTCAACGAGGCACTCAGCACCTGGCTTGAAGAACATCCGGGCGATGCCAAGATCCTCGTCGGCAAGGTGATCGAGGCGGCTGCCGCCCGCGAGGCTGCCAAGAAGGCCCGTGAACTGACCCGCCGCAAGGGCGCGCTGGATATCTCGTCGCTGCCCGGCAAGCTGGCCGACTGCTCCGAACGCGATCCCGCCAAGTCCGAACTCTTTCTGGTGGAAGGGGATTCCGCCGGCGGTTCGGCCAAGCAAGGCCGTTCGCGCGAAAACCAGGCGATCCTGCCGCTGCGCGGCAAGATCCTCAATGTTGAGCGCGCGCGGTTTGACAAGATGCTGTCCAGCCAGGAAATCGGCACGCTGATCACGGCGCTCGGCACATCGATCGGCAAGGACGAGTTCAACCCGGATAAGCTGCGCTACCACAAGATCATCATCATGACCGATGCTGACGTCGACGGCGCCCACATTCGCACACTGCTGTTGACCTTCTTCTTCCGCCAGATGCCCGAGCTGATCGAGCGCGGTCATCTCTATATTGCCCAGCCGCCGCTCTATAAGGTGGCGCGCGGCAAGTCGGCGCAATATCTGAAGGATGAAAAGGCGCTGGAAGAATATCTGATCTCCACGGGTCTGGAAGATGCAGCCCTTGAACTCGGTTCCGGCGAAGTCCGGGTCGGCCAGGACCTGCGCGAGGTCATCATCGATGCACTGAGATTGCGCACGCTGGTCGAATCCCTGCACTCGCGCTACAGCCGCTCGGTCGTCGAACAGGCAGCGATTGCTGGCGCTCTCAATCCGGAGCTGAACAACAACCAGGCACAGTCGGAAGCGACCGCCGCCGAAGTGGCCAAGCGCCTCGATCTGATTGCCGAGGAAACCGAGCGTGGCTGGGCTGTTGCAGTTGCCAGCGATGGCGGTCTGAAGTTCGAGCGCATGGTGCGCGGCGTCAAGGAAGTCGCCTCGCTCGACATGGCGCTGATCGGATCACAGGACGCCCGCCATATCGATCTGATGACACCGCGCCTGAAGGAAATCTACGCCATTCCGCCGACCTTGAAGCGCAAGGATGGTGCAATCGAGATCAGCGGACCGCGCGCACTTCTCGACGCCATCTTCGCCAGCGGCCGCAAGGGCCTGTCGATGCAGCGTTATAAGGGTCTGGGTGAAATGAATGCCGAGCAGCTCTGGGAAACGACGCTCGATCCGAACGTCCGCTCGCTGCTTCAGGTCCGCGTTCCGGATGCGACCGATGCCGATGGTCTCTTCTCGCGCCTGATGGGTGACGAGGTCGAGCCACGGCGTGATTTCATTCAGGAAAACGCGCTGAGCGTCGCCAACCTGGATATTTGAGCCAAGCGGCACTGCCGCTTCAGCGTCTTATTGCAAACCACGCCTCCCATCCGAAAGGCGTGGTTTTCTTTTGTGCTTAGCCGGCAACAAACGTGCCGTTAAAGGCAACTTCCGACAGCGGACGGCGCGGGCTCGGAGTTTCGCGGGCCTGCAGATAGTCCGGCAATTGCGTCTTGTCGCCCAGGCGGCCAATGGCGGCAGCGGCTTCCACGCGGTAACCTTCGGGAATGCCCAGAATCTCAACGGCCTTGTCGAAATGGATGCCGGTCATGCCGTGGGCCTGGAAGCCAAGCAAATGCGCCTGATGGGCGATCGATCCCCAGGCAGCGCCGGTATCGAAGCTGTGGCTGTAGGACAGGGCTTCTTCTGTGGCACCCGGTGCGGCGAAATGGGTCTTGGAGATCAGGATCACCAATGCCGAGGCTGATTTTGCCCAGCTCTGGTTGAAATCATTGAGGATCGGAAAAATCCTGTCCCACTGCTCGGTGCCGCGCAACGCGTAGACGAAGCGCCACGGTTGCGAATTATAAGCCGACGGAGCCCAGCGGCCGGCTTCCAGAATGGTCAGAAGCTCGGTTTCGGAGATGGTCTCGCCGGTAAAGGCGCGCGGAGACCAGCGATTGAGAAAGCTGGGCTCGATCGGGTAGTCTGCCTGGCGGTAGTTGCTGGTGGTTGTCATGGGTATATTCCTATCTTGGGAGGACAGTTTTTGAAGCGGACATGGTCCGCATATAGTGATTGCAGCCTTGGGTCATAGGTCCTGTTTTGGAGATGCACCGTTTCCAATTTGACGACAAAGGTGGCCGACTGGTTTCACTGTCCGTAAGCGCACTAAAAGAGACGGCAAAAACGCGCATGAGGGTTATTGTCGAACGCCGGAAAAAAGTTGTATAAGTTCTGTAGATTTTCTTCAAAAGGGATTTGCCGCTGATGACCGTGACCTTGAAAGACCCTTCGCTGTTTCGCCAGGCCGCACTCGTCGGCGAAAACTGGATCGAAGCCGATCCGGACAACGCCATCGAGGTAAACAATCCGGCGACCGGCGAGATCATCGGCCGCGTTCCGAAACTCGGCGCTGCGGAAACAAAGGCTGCGATCGAGGCGGCACGCATCGCGCAGAAGGGCTGGGCTGCGAGAACAGCCAAGGAACGCTGCGGCATCCTCCGCAAATGGTACGACCTGATGATCGAAAACAAGGACGATCTCGGCCGCATCCTGACGCTCGAGCAGGGCAAGCCGTTGGCAGAAGCGACCGGTGAAATCGTTTATGGCGCCAGCTTCATCGAATGGTTTGCCGAAGAGGGCCGCCGCATCTATGGCGACATGATCCCCGGTCATCAGCCGGATAAGCGTATCATGGTGATGAAGCAGCCGATCGGCGTCGTGGCTGCGATCACCCCGTGGAATTTCCCCAATGCGATGATTACCCGCAAGGCCGGCCCCGCTTTTGCCGCCGGTTGCGCCATGGTGTTGAAGCCGGCATCGCAGACGCCGTTTTCGGCCATCGCGATTGCGGTTCTGGCCGAGCGCGCCGGGATTCCAAAGGGTCTCTTCAGCGTCATCACCGGTTCGGCTGCGGCCATTGGCGGCGAAATGACCTCCAACCCGACCGTGCGCAAGCTCACTTTCACCGGTTCGACCGAAATCGGCACTGAGCTCTATAAGCAGAGCGCGCCGACCATCAAGAAACTCGGGCTTGAGCTTGGCGGCAATGCGCCGTTCATCGTTTTCGATGATGCGGATCTCGATGCGGCCGTCGAAGGTGCGCTGATCGCCAAATACCGCAACAATGGCCAGACCTGCGTCTGCGCCAACCGTATCTATGTTCAGTATGGCGTTTACGATGCCTTTGCTGAAAAGTTGGCAACGGCAGTCGGCAAGCTGAAAACCGGCAACGGCTTCGATGAAGGCGTGATCCTGGGGCCGCTGATCGACAAGGCCGCCTTGAATAAGGTCGAGGAACACATTGCCGATGCGTTGAAAAAGGGTGCGCGCATCCTACAGGGCGGCAAGCCGCATGCGCTTGGCGGCACCTTCTTTGAGGCTACCATCCTGGCCGATGTTACCAAGGACATGGCGGTTGCCCGCGAAGAAACCTTCGGGCCGCTCGCGCCGCTTTTCCGCTTCAAGAGCGAAGCCGACGTGATCGAGCAGGCCAACGACACGGAATTCGGCTTGGCCTCCTATTTCTATGCCAAGGATCTGTCGCGCGTCTTCCGGGTCGCCGAAGCGCTCGAATATGGCATGGTCGGCGTCAATACCGGCCTGATCTCGACCGCTGAAGCGCCATTCGGCGGCGTCAAGCTGTCCGGACTTGGCCGCGAGGGTTCGAAATACGGCATCGAGGAATTCACCGAGATCAAATATGTCTGCCTTGGCGGCATTTCCTGATGTACCCATCGGGACCTGATCTGCCAGTCAGGTCTTGAAGAAAACCGGCCGGATAGCTCTGGCCGGTTTTTTTACTTAGCGGTAAAAGCACGAAGACAGCAGGAGACAGCCATGCCCGCCCCCCAAAATACCTTCAAAGCCGCATTTCGCGAGGATCGTTTTCAGCTGGGCCTCTGGGTCGCGCTGGCCAGTCCTTACGCGGCGGAGATCGTTGCGGGCAGCGGCTATGACTGGCTTTTGATCGATGGAGAGCATGGGCCGAACGATATTCCGCTTCTCTCGGCGCAGATCCAGGCCATCGCCCGCTCCGGCAGCCATCCCATGGTCCGGCTTCCGGTCGGGGAAACCTGGATGATCAAGCAGATTCTCGATACCGGCGCGCAGACCTTGCTGATCCCGATGGTTGAGAGCGTCGAGCAGGCGAAGGCTCTCGTACGCGCCGTCCGCTATCCGCCGCATGGCGTGCGCGGCGTCGGTGCAGCCCTTGGCCGGGCATCGCAGTTCAGCCGGATCGGTGACTACCTTGAAACGGCCAATGACGAGATCTGCCTGATCGTGCAGATCGAGAGCCGTGCCGGCTTAGCTGCACTGGACGATATTGCTGCGCTTGAGGGGATCGACGGCCTGTTCGTCGGCCCGTCTGATCTCGCAGCCGACATGGGATATCTCGGACAGCCAGGCCATCCCGAGGTGACGGCAGCGATCAAGGACGCCTTCGATCGCATCGCAGAGGCGGGCAAGGCGCGGGGCATCATGACGCTCAGCCTTGAGCAGGCGCATATGTACCGCGAGATGGGCGCGGACTTCATGGCGATCGGCACAGACGTGACGCTGCTGGTCAGCGCCACGACCCGGTTGCGGGAGGATTTCCTGTCCGGCGAAACGGGCAATGCCAAGCCGGTTGCCGGCTACTGATCAGCGCCTTTCGATGATCGCGGTCAGCCTTGGCATCGCCACGTTAGGGCTCCAGGCCTTGAAATCTGCGAGCCGCCGGGTAATTTTCTCGGCGTGATGGTTGGCGATGTCGCTGATGCGGTGGTTGAGAAACGGATTGCGGAACCGGTCGAGCGTTAGCGCGACATAGCGCTCCGCCTCCTCTCCGAGGCTCTTCGCGGAAAAGCCGGGAATGACCTCGGTCTCATAGATCTCCATCAGCGTTGCGAAGATGTCCGGGTCTTGCAGGATGGCTTTGACGGTCTCGTCCTGAGGGCGGCCGTTTTTCAGCCAGAGATCGGCGAGCACCGTATGGCCGAGATTGAGGATATGCAGCTTCAGCTTCTCGTAAGGCGAGAGATCGTCCACTAGCAGAATGGACGGGTGCGTGCAGGGCAGTTTCAGTCTCGGCTGGGCCTCGATGGCCCAGAGGGCATAGGGTTCCGCCACGGCGCCGGCGGGCTGTAGCGGCTCGGATACGATCCGGTCCACCAGCGTATTGCCCCAGATCACTGTTGTTGTGAGCCATCCTGCGAAATCAGCGCCGGCGAACCGTTCTGACTGCAGATCGAGGATCACCTTTTTCAAGGTATCGCCGTTGCGGGCCACCAATTCACAGGGAAGAACCGTCAGCGCACCGCCGCCCGCGCGATAGCGTTCATGCAACAGGACGAGCAGCTTGCCGGGAAATGATGCGGGAATGTCCGCTGCAAGATCGTCGGGACCGATGACATAACCGGTATCGCCGGTATTGGAGATCAGCACCTCCGCTTCCCTGGCCACGATCCGCTTGATTTCGTCCCAATCGGCTGCCGTTGATAAAGCCCTCGCGACGCTTCTGACCTGCTGGGTGCGGTCGATTTCGGCCCCTTCCGCGAGCCCGCGAATGATGACTGGAAAACCGTCCGGCGCCGAAAGGGCCGTCAGCCGTCCCGCGCGTTCCACGGATCCCGTGGTTTGGACGATGGTGATCTTTCCCAGCGCCTCGCCTTTTTCCAGGGCTTCGCTGACGAAGAGATCGGCATGGGCCTGCAGGAAGCGGCTGGTTCCAAACTGGACGATAGGCGTCGTGGTCATATCTTTGAATCCGGCTATTGAATGGACTGGAGCAGCGTTTCGCGCGCCGATTTCAAATGGCGGCGGCAGGCCGCCTCGACGCGCGCAGGGTCTCGGGAGCGCAGCGCAGCGATATAGTCGAGATGTTCTTCCAGCGCCCGGGCGTTGCGCTCGCGCGCATTCGTCTTGTTCCACTGGTAGTGATAGTGAAAGACGATGGTGATGATGTCATAGAAATCGACGATAAACCGGTTGCTCGACGATGTGTGCACGAGAAGATGGAAGCGCTCGTCGAGTTCCGAGAATTCCCTGTAGCGATTGTCGATATCGGCAAGGATTTCGCGGTGCAGCGTTTCGATCCGGTCAAGATCCGCCCAGGCCGGATGCTCCGGGGCCAGCGCCGTAAAGCTGGCGGCCGAGCGCAGTTCGAACATTTCGCGCACTTCCGTCAGTTCCAGTGCGAATTCGCGGGTAAAACCCTTCAGGATCCAATGGCTGTTCGGCCGTTTTTCGATCAGGCCGAAGCGGCTGAAGCGGATGAGGAATTCGCGCACGCTGGTCGTGCCGGTGCCGATGTCGCGGGCGAGTTCCAATTCATTGATCTGCATGCCGGGCTCGGCACCACCGGCCAGAATCCGGCGCATGAAACTGCGCTCGATGATATCGGATAGCGAATCGGTTTCCTCCGCCGGGTAATAATCCTCCGGTTTCGGCTGGCGCAGCACCACCTTTGCCCGCTTGTCCCAGGCCAGCAGTTGCAGCTCTTCCATCCGCGTCAGGATGGCGCGGATGGTGGTGCGGCTGACGCCGAGCGTCGTGCCGAGCTCCGGCTCGGATGGCAGGCTTGAGGTTTCCGCCAGGAGCTTGAGGCAACGGTTGAAGGCGTCCTTGAAGACGGTGTTCTGTTTCGCCATGACTGTATCGACCGGATGTGAGTTCTGTAGACCCGAAGCGCGGGCTTTGTTTTTGAGGGTGCTCTATCCGGTCCGATCGATCCTGTCTTGGGTTTTGAAGTAAGGTTTCATCGTGTTTCGTCCCTGATTTGTCTTTGATCTGATTTTGCTTTGGCATGGTGGTGACGGGGAGCATGGCAGCCGCATCCCATAATACCCATTGACGATAAACTGTCTATTGTGGATAAAAGACAAAATGAATGAGAGGCTCATTCGGATAAAACCGTCCAGGGAGATACCAAGGGTGACCGCACCTTCCTTCATCGTTTTGTCGCCGGACGACAATGTCGCCGTCGCATCGCTGGCCATTGAGGCGGGCGGTGAACTGCCGGGTGGCGTGCGCGCCAATGGCAGGATCGATCCCGGCCACAAGGTGGCGATCCATCCCGTCTATGTCGGCGAGCCGGTGGTGAAATACGGCCAGGCGATCGGCCGGGCAACCGTCGAGATCGCTGCGGGCGACCACGTTCATTCCCACAATCTGGCCTTCGATCAGGACCGGCTGTCGATCGGCGCGCCGGTGCCGCCGGAAGCGGCGAGCAGTGCCGACAGGGCGCGCACCTTCATGGGCTACCGCCGCGCCGACGGGCGCGCCGCGACCCGCAATTTCATCGGCATCATCGCCAGCGTCAACTGTTCCACCACCGTCTGCCGCGCAATCGCCGAGGAGGCCAACAAGGTCATCCTGCCGCGTTATGAGGGTATCGACGGTTTCGTGCCGATCGTCCATGATCAGGGCTGCGGCATGAGTTCGACCGGCGACGGCATGAAGAACCTGCATCGAACGCTGGCCGGCTATACGCGCCATGTGAATTTCGGCGGCGTGCTAATGGTCGGACTCGGCTGCGAGGTGAACCAGCTGACGCTCTACGGTCAATCCGGAGCGGGTGCCGGAAAACGGCATTTCAACATTCAGGATGCCGGCGGTTCGCGCCGTGCTGTCGCCCGCGCGCTCGGTGTGCTCGAAGAAATAGCAGCGGAAGTCGGAACGGCCAGGCGGATTGCGATCCCGGTCAGCGAAATCATCGTCGGCCTGCAATGCGGCGGTTCCGATGGGCTTTCAGGCATCACGGCGAATCCCGCTCTGGGAGCGGCCGTCGATATTCTGGCTGGCGCCGGCGGCACGGCCATCTTGTCGGAAACCTCCGAAATCTATGGTGCCGAACATCTGCTGCGCAGCCGCGCCGTCAATGATGGCGTTGCCGAAAAGCTCGACGGCCTGATTTCCTGGTGGGAAGATTATGTCGCCATGCATGGCGCTTCGCTCGACAACAATCCGTCGCCGGGCAACAAGCGCGGCGGCCTGACCACGATCCTGGAAAAATCGCTCGGTGCCGTCGCCAAGGGCGGCCGCTCGCCGCTGACGGCGGTCTATCATTATGCCGAGCGGGTGACGGAACATGGCCTCGTGTTCATGGATACGCCCGGCTACGATCCGGTCTCGGCAACGGGGCAGGTGGCGGGTGGCGCCAATGTCATCACGTTCACCACCGGCCGTGGCAGTTGTTTCGGTTCGCGCCCCTGCCCGTCGATCAAGCTGACGAGCAACACTGCGCTTTACCGGGCCATGGAAGAGGACATGGATATCGATTGCGGCACGATCGCCACCGGCGATGCGACGATCGCCGGCATGGGCCGCGATATCTTCGACCTGATCATCGATACGGCGTCGGGCAAGAAAACCAAGAGCGAACTGTTCGGTTACGGCGACAATGAATTCGTGCCCTGGCACCTCGGCGCGACACTTTGACGGGCGGCCGCCAAAGCGGAGGAGAGACTTGATGAACGTGAGAAAAATCGGCCAGACCGACCTGTCCGTTACCGAATATAGTTTTGGCACGGCGCCGCTCGGCGGCATGTACCGGGCCTGCCCGCGCGAAACCGCGATGGAAACGCTGGAGGCCGCCTGGACCGCCGGTCTCCGGTTCATCGATACCGCCCCCTGGTATGGGTTTGGCCTGGCCGAACGGCGCGTCGGCGATTTCCTGCGCGACAAGCCCAAGGGCAGTTACGTTCTATCGACCAAGGTTGGGCGGCTGCAGCGGCCGGTCGCCGATGACAAGGTGCCGAGCTACGGTTTCGTCGATCCGCTGCCCTTTGAAACGGACTATGACTATTCCTATGACGGTATCATGCGGTCTGTCGAATTCAGCTATGCCCGCCTTGGGCTCAACCGCATCGATATTCTTTTCGTCCACGATATCGGCGTCTATACGCATGGAGCGGAGCGCAACGCGGTCTATCTTCGGCAATTGCTGGATGGCGGTTTGAAAGCGTTGGATGAGCTGAAGTCGAGCGGCGCGATTGCGGCTTACGGGCTGGGCGTCAATGAAGTGCCCGTTTGCCTCGATGTGATGGCCGAGGCGGATATCGACTGTATCCTTCTGGCCGGGCGCTATACGCTTCTTGATCGAACCGCCACCGCCGAACTGCTACCGCTTTGTGAGAAAAAGAAAACCTCGCTGGTGGTTGGCGGCGTATTCAATTCGGGTATTCTGGCCACCGGTCCGGTGGAGGGATCACATTTCGACTATATGCCGGCAACGCCGGACGTTCTCAACAAGGTGCGGGCGATGGAGGCTATTGCGCGATCTGAGGGCCTGCCGCTGGCAGCGCCGGCGATCCAGTTTCCTCTGCAGAGCCCGGCGGTGGCCTCGGTTCTGCTTGGAACAGCCAAGCCGTCGAGCCTGATACGGAATATGGAGTTGACGGAGCGGCGTTTGCAGCCGGATGACTTCACGGCCTATGAAGCGCATACGCTGGTCGCCCCGGAACTCGGCACGGATGCCGTTCGGGTCTAGCCGGCTTTCAAGAGACAAAGGAATAAGGAATGCTGAAGGGAATACATCCATTGCTCGGTCCGGAATTGCTGCATGCGATCCGCACGATGGGACATGGGGACGAGATCGTGATTGCCGATGCCAACTTTCCGGCCAGCACCATGGGCCCGAAGGTCGTGCGGGCGGACGGGGTCGATGCGCTGAGCATAACAGAGGCGATCCTGGCACATATGCCGCTCGATACATTCGTGGATGAGTCCGCCTGGCGCATGGAAGTCGTCGGCGATCCGCAGGCGGTGCCGGATGTCTGCGTCAAGTTCCAGAGCCTGGTCAACAAGCTTGCCGGTGATTTCAAGGTCGTGCCGATCGAACGCTTCGCCTTCTATGAGCGTTCGCGCAAGGCCGCCTATATTGTCGCGACGACAGAATTCCGGCTCTACGGAAATATCATCTTGAAAAAGGGTGTCGTGCATCCGCAAGAACTCTACCGCGTCTGATGCACGCTGGTACCCGGCCCATGGAGGTGGGCCGGTTCATCTTCGGGGTGAAAAAACAAAGGCTTGGCGTTGGGAGGAAAGCAATGTTCAAGGCAAATTTCGACCGCTTGCAATTTCGAAATTGCTGAGATAGCTTGCCAAGGCAAAATGTTTTTTATGGATAAAAGATCGAACTGTTTGCGTCTTGCAGCCCGGTCTGAGGAGAACTGAACAAGACGTTGTTGGAGGAGAACAACACCATGACCCTTATGAAGAATATCCTGTCGCGCCGCGCCTTTACCAGCCTGGCCGGTGCCGCTGTTTTCGCGACGATGATGCCGGTGGCGTCGTTTGCGCAGGATGTCACCATCCCGATCATCGTCAAGGATACGACCTCGTTCTACTGGCAGATCGTTCTGGCCGGCGCCCGCGCTGCCGGCAAGGATCTCGGCGTCAACGTGCCGGAACTCGGCGCCCAGTCGGAATCCGACATCAACGGCCAGATCACGATCCTGGAAAATGCCGTTGCCGGCGCTCCGGCCGCTGTCGTTATCTCGCCGACGGAATTCAAGGCGCTTGGCAAGCCGATCGATGAGGCAGCCAAGGCCGTGCCGATCATCGGTATTGATTCCGGCGCTGATTCCAAGGCCTTCACCTCGTTCCTGACCACCGACAACACCCAAGGGGGCCGTATCGCCGCTGATGGTCTTGCTGCGGCGATCAAGGAAGCAACCGGCAAGGAAGAAGGGGATATCGCCATCATTACCAGCCTGCCGGGCGTCGGTTCGCTGGATCAGCGCCATAACGGCTTCGTCGAGCAGATCACGGCCAAATATCCGGGCCTCAAGGTCGTGGCCGACAAATATGCCGACGGCCAGGCCACCACCGGCCTCAACATGATGACAGACTTGATCACCGCAAACCCGAACCTCGTTGGCGTCTTTGCATCCAACCTGATCATGGCGCAGGGCGTTGGCCAGGCGATTGCTGAAAACAAGCTCGGCGATAAGATCAAGGTTATCGGCTTCGACAGCGACGAAAAGACGGTCGGCTTCCTCAAGGAAGGCGTTCTCGCCGGCCTCGTCGTCCAGGACCCCTATCGCATGGGCTATGACGGCATCAAAACCGCTCTTGCTGCATCGAAAAAGGAAAAGGTCGAGGCCAATGTCGATACCGGTGCAAACCTGGTGACGAAGGCCAACATGGCTGAACCGAAGATCGACGCGCTCTTGAACCCCAAGGTCAACTGATCCGAACATTGCGGCAGGCCGTCCAAACGGCCTGCCGTCTGTTGCATGATGTCATCCAGATCCGTTTCGACATGGCTGGCCATTTTAAAACGGAATTTGGACCCGGAGGAGAGGCGCCATGACCGGACTTCAAGATGTCAGCCACCGGCACGAGGGCGCGGCGGCAATTGCCAAGCACCCTGTTCCCAAGGGCGAACCGATCCTGGAACTGCGCGGCCTGCAGAAGAAATACGGGGCCGTCGAGGCCCTGAAGCCGGCAAATATCACCTTCCTGTCCGGCGAAATCCACGCGATCGTCGGCGAAAACGGCGCCGGCAAATCGACGCTGATCAAGCTCCTGACCGGCGTCATCCGGCGCACATCCGGCGAGGTCTTCTGGTGCGGCGATGCGGTGCAGCTTGCGACGCCCAATGAAGCGATTTCGCGTGGCATCAATGCAGTGCATCAGGAAGTCGTGCTCTGCCGCCATCTGTCGGTTGCGGCCAATATGTTTCTGGGCGACGAAATCAACAAAAACGGCCTGATGCGCAAGCGCGCCATGACCGATGCCGCCCAGGCCGTGCTCGACGATCTCGGTTTCAATCTCCCCGCTGC
The DNA here is from genome assembly GCF_001426685.1 of Rhizobium sp. Root483D2. GTDB lineage: Bacteria > Pseudomonadota > Alphaproteobacteria > Rhizobiales > Rhizobiaceae > Pararhizobium > Pararhizobium qamdonense. The sequence continues at coordinate 56,097 of NZ_LMFB01000037.1, forward strand.
CGCTCTTCTCAGCGACCTGACGATCGGCCAGCAGCAACTGGTGGCGACGGCGCGCGCGGCGATGCGCGGTACCCAGTTTCTGATCTTCGATGAGCCGACCGCTTACCTCACCCGCCAGGAATCGGCGCAGCTCTTCCGGCTCATTCGCCGGCTACAGGGCGAAGGCGTCACCATCGTTTATATCAGCCACCGCATGGAAGAGGTTTTCGAGCTGGCCGACCGGGTTTCGGTCCTGCGCGATGGCACCCATATCGGCACCCGCAACATCGCGGAGACCAACGATGCCGAGCTGATCTCGATGATGATCAACCGCACCATCGAGCAGATCTATCACAAGGAAACGCTGCCGATCGGCGCCACCATCGTTGAGACGCGTGGCCTTTCCGGTCCAGGATTTTCCGATGTTTCGCTATCAGTGCGGGCAGGCGAAATCGTCGGTCTCTATGGCCTGATCGGCGCCGGGCGCAGCGAATTCGCCCTCGGGCTTTATGGCCGCCAGCCGCTCAGCGCCGGCGAAGTCTACTGGCAGGGCAGCAAGGTGAAGATCCGCAATGAGCGCGATGCCATGGATCTCGGCATTGCGCTCGCGCCCGAGAGCCGCCGCGACCAGGGGCTTTGCCTTAACCTGCCGATCGGGCTCAATATCAATCTTCCGGTCTTTGACCGGCTATCGCGCGGCCTGACCATCAATCGCGCGCGTGAGATCGAGAATGCCGATCGCCAGATCAAGGACCTGAAGATCAAGACACCGACGCGGCGTGTCCTGGCCTCGGCGATGTCCGGCGGCAACCAGCAGAAGATCGTCATCGGCAAATGGCTGAGCCATGGCGCCAAGCTGTTCATCTTCGACGAGCCGACCGTCGGCGTCGATGTCGGCACCAAGGCGGAGATCTACCGGCTGTTTGCCCGGCTTCTGGAGCAGGGCGCAGGTATCATCCTGATTTCGTCCTATCTGCCGGAGGTCTACGAGCTGTCCGACCGGCTGCATGTGTTCCGGCAGGGAAGACTGGTTGCCAGCCACACCTATCGTAGTGCATCGCATGAAGAAGTGCTGACCCAGGCGATCGGCGTCTAGCATCATGAAAAGACCGGATAAGAAAATGCGTGGAGGAAAATCATGAGCGTAGAGACCACAACGGAAACCGCCCCGGTGCCGAAGAAGGGCATGAACATCCTGTTCGGCCTGACCCTGCTCGGGCTCCTGCTGTTCCTCTGGCTGCTTCTCGGCCTCTCCACGACGAGTTTCTGGACCTCCAACAATATCAGCAACCTGCTGCGGCAGGGCGCCATGACGGCGATCCTTGCGGTCGGGCAGACCTTCGTCATCATTACTGCCGGTATCGATCTGTCCGTCGGCGCCGTGGTCGGCTTCTCCAGTGTCACGGTCGCCTGGCTGCTGCAGCATGGCGTGCCGCTCTGGCCGGCCATGGGCATTACGCTTCTGGTCGGTGTGGCGATCGGCGCCTTCCATGCCTTCGGCATCGTCCGCATGGGCCTGCCCGCCTTCATCATCACGCTGGCGACGCTGACCTCGCTGCGCGGCATCGGCCTCCTGGTGACAAACGGTTCGACCATATCGATCAGCGACGAGTCCTTCACCAATTTCTCGCGCGCCGATTTCCTAGGCATTCCCAGCCTGTTCTGGATGGTGATCGTCGTCGCGATCCCGGCCTATATCTTCCTGCACCTCAGCCGCTGGGGCCGCTATCTCTTTGCAGTCGGCTCCAACAGCGAGGCCGCGCGTCTCTCCGGCGTCAATGTCAATCGCACGATCTATCTCGCCTATATCCTGTCTTCCACCTGTGCTGCTTTTGTCGGCCTGCTTCTCGCCTCGCGCATCGGCATCGGCAATGCCACGCAGGCCGAGGGCTGGGAGTTGCAGGCAATCGCCTCATCGGTGATCGGCGGCACCAGCCTGTTTGGCGCGGTGGGGTCAGTGCATGGGCCGCTGCTCGGCGCCTTCATCCTCGCAACCATCAACAACGGCGCCAATCTGCTGAACGTCAACGCGTTCGTGCAGCGCATCATCACCGGCGTGCTGATCATCGTCATCGTCTATTTCGACCAGCTGCGCCGCCGCGGCTCGCGCTGATCCCTGCGGCAACCAGCGGTTCGATTCCAGGCGGTTGCCGTTACCATCCATCTGACCTGAGACTGCAAGGAATGCCTGCCATGAAAGCGGCCATCTGCCCGGAGCCCGGGCGCCTGGATATGATCGACAGACCGGCGCCGGGTTCGCCGCCAAAAGGCTGGGCGCGCCTTGCGGTCAGCCATGTCGGCATCTGCGGCACCGACTATCATATCTTCGAGGGCAAGCATCCCTATCTCGAATATCCCCGCGTCATGGGCCACGAAATCTCGGCGACGGTGATTGAGCCCGGTGAAGGTGTATCCCTGACGCCGGGCACGCCCGTCATCGTCAATCCCTATCTGTCCTGCGGCACCTGCGTCGCCTGCCTGAAGGGCAAGCCGAACTGCTGCACGGCAATCAAGGTTCTGGGCGTGCACACGGACGGCGCGCTCTGCGAGGAAATCCTCGTGCCTGAGACAAATCTCTATCCAGCCGGCGATCTTTCGCTGGAGGCTGCTGCAACGGTGGAGTTCCTGGCGATTGGCGCCCATGCGGTTCGCCGCTCGCTGGCGCCGGCCGGCTCACGGGCGCTCGTCATCGGCGCCGGACCGATCGGACTTGGCACGGCGCTGTTCTCGCGCATTGCCGGCCATCAGGTAACGCTGCTCGATGCCAGTGCCGAACGTTTGCAGATGGCGGCCGAACGGCTTGGTTTTGCCGATGGAATTCTGGCAGGGGATGGCGCCTTCGATGCTGTGCTATCTGCTACGGGCGGCGACGGGTTCGACGTGGTCTTCGATGCCACCGGCTTCGGCGGCTCGATGGAGAAATCCTTTTCCTTCGTCGCGCATGGGGGTTGCCTGGTCTTCGTCAGCGTCGTGAAGGACGACATCCGCTTCGCCGATCCCGAATTCCACAAGCGCGAAATGATGCTGGTCGGCAGCCGCAATGCGACACGGCAGGATTTCGAGCATGTGGCAGCCTCCATTCGCGCAGGCCATGTGCCGGTCTCGTCGCTGATCACGCACCGCACCACGCTGGATGCGGTGATCAGCGACCTGCCGCGCTGGGCGCATGAAAAGACCGGGCTGATCAAGGCTGTGGTCAAGATTTCCGCTTAACATCGGCGGCATCGAAACCCTTTACCGACTGTCAAGGCCTCTGTGGCAGGCTTGTCAGGCCTTGTCAGAGAAGCTTTGCGGCATATTTATTGCGTCGCACAAAAAAGGTGCTAGTGTCGGCGTTGCTTGCGGACACGAAAAACAAAATGCAAAGTTGCATCCTGATGGAGCGGCGTTGTCGTTTACGGTAACAAGGAGAACGCTGCCGATGTTCTACCAGCTTTACGAACTCAACCACGCGATGATGGCGCCCTGGCGCGCGGCGGCAGACGCCATGCGGCTCGCCTATGCCAATCCGCTGAACCCGATTTCGCACACCTATATGGGCAGGGCCGCCGCTGCCGGCCTCGAAGTTTTCGAGCGCACGACCCGCCGCTACGGCAAACCGGAATTCGGACTGCCCGAAACGGTGATCGATGGCGACGCAGTCAAGGTGCGCGAACGGACCGTCTGGCGTCAGCCCTTTTGCAATCTCATTCATTTCGAACGCGCTGTTCCGAAGGGCAGGGCTTCCGATCCGAAAGTGCTGATCGTTGCCCCGATGTCCGGTCACTACGCAACGCTGTTGCGCGGCACCGTCGAAGCGCTGCTGCCGCAGTCCGATATCTACATCACCGATTGGATCGATGCCCGCACGGTTCCCTTGACCGAAGGCACGTTCGACCTCGATGACTACATTGATTACGTCATCCAGATGCTGCATTTCCTCGGCCCCGACACGCATGTCATCGCCGTCTGTCAGCCGGCAGTGCCGGTTCTGGCCGCCGTCGCGCTGATGGAAGCCAATGACGATACGCTGTCGCCGTCGTCGATGACGCTGATGGGTGGTCCGATCGACACGCGCATTAACCCAACAGCGGTCAACCAGCTTGCCAAGGAAAAGCCGCTCAGCTGGTTCCGCGATAATGTCGTGATGCCGGTGCCCTTTCCGCAAGCCGGCTTCATGCGCCCGGTCTATCCAGGCTTCCTGCAGCTCTCAGGCTTCATGTCGATGAACCTTGACCGCCATCTGACGGCGACCAAGGATTTCTTCGAGCATCTCGTCAAGAATGATGGCGACGCCGCCGAAAAGCACCGCGATTTCTATGATGAATATATGGCGGTGATGGATCTGACGGCGGAATTCTATCTGCAGACCGTCGAGGTCGTCTTCATGCAGCATGCTCTTCCGAAGGGCGAGATGATGCATCGCGGCCAGCGGGTGGATACGACGGCGATCCGCAAGGTGGCGCTGTTGACGGTGGAAGGCGAGAACGACGATATTTCCGGCGTCGGCCAGACGCAAGCCGCACAGACGATCTGCACCAATATCCCGGAGAACATGCGCCTGCACTATATGCAGCCGGATGTCGGCCATTACGGTGTTTTCAACGGCTCTCGTTTTCGCCGCGAAATCGCGCCGCGCATCGCCGCTTTCCACCGCGAACATGCCCGCAACGCCAAGCCGGTGCGTCAGGTGATCAAGGGCGGCAAGACGGGCTGACCGGAAAATATATCGATTTCATCGATCGATATCAGAGGCTTGCCGGATTTTGCGGACAATTGTCTTGCAGACCGGCAGGCGTATTCCCATCTCGTAATAAGCGGGCCCGAAGGAGAGGCCCACTTTTAGCGAGGACTTCTAAACATGAACCAATCTGCATTGATCCGTCCGGACTGGACGCCAGCGACCATTGCCATGATGGTGCTCGGTTTCGTGATTTTCTGGCCGCTTGGGCTCGCCATGCTTGCCTATATTATTTTCGGCGAACGGCTGAAGAGCTTCAAGAAGGACGCCAACAGCACCGTTGACGGTTTCTTCTCGTCCTTCAAGCGCAAGGGCCAGCGTTATGGCCGCCCAAACTTCGGCACCGGCAATGTTGCCTTCGACGACTGGCGTGATGCCGAACTGTCCCGCCTCGACGAAGAACGCCGCAAGCTCGACGAGATGCGTGAACATTTCGACGAATATGTCCGCGAACTTCGCCGCGCCAAGGACCAGGAAGATTTCGACCGCTTCATGCGCGATCGCAATTCCGGCGGTTCCGGCTCGGTCCCGGGCTTCCCGGCCAACTGATCTTGCCATCGGTAACACATCCAAAACCGGCATCCCAAAAGGTGCCGGTTTTTCTTTTTGATGTGGTCTCATCTGATCGGGATCATGCACCCGTCAAACGAATCGGTTATCAAGACAGTCATGTTCTCCCTGCTTCGAAAGCCGCGTCAGCCCAAATCTCCGCCGCCTCCGGTGAAGCGGACGATCGACGTTGCGGGCAAGGTCATGCCGTTGACCATTCGCCAGAATGCGCGGGCAACGCGGATGACGCTCCGCATCGAGCCCGGTGGCCGTGCCTTGAAGATGACCATTCCGGCCGGATTGCCCGAACGCGAGATCAACGCCTTTCTCGATCGTCACCAGGGATGGCTGATGACCAAGCTAGCCCGGTTTTCCGGCGAGAGCGTGTTGGAGGAGGGCGGCACCATTCTTTTGCGCGGTGTCGCGCACCGGATCGAACGCACGGGCAAGCTGCGCGGCCTGACGGAAGCGGTTGTTATCGATGACGAACCGGTCTTGCGGGTGAGCGGCGCCGAGGAGCATCTGCGCCGGCGGATTGCGGATTTCCTGAAGAAGGAGGCGCGCAAGGACCTGGAACAGCTGGTATCGATCTATGCGCGCATGGTCGGCCGCAAGGTGAAGTCGCTGAGTTTCAAGGATACGCGAAGCCGCTGGGGATCCTGTGCTGCCGATGGCGCCTTGAGCTTTTCCTGGCGCATCGTCATGGCGCCGCCAAAGGTGATCGATTATCTTGCCGCCCATGAGGTTTCGCACTTACGCGAAATGAACCACGGGCCGGATTTCTGGGACCTGTGCGAAGAGCTTTGCCCTGCAATGGACGATGCCAAGCGCTGGCTCAAGCGCAATGGCACCATGCTGCACGCAATCGACTTCGATTGAGCCCGCTGGGCTTATTAAGGCCCATCGAGGTTAAACGGCTCAACGCCGGTACTGATTGCCCAGCGCATGCCTGATCTTCTCGTCGGTCTTGTACTGGCTCAGTGCATAGACCGACCAGATCGCAGCCGGAATCCAGCCGACCAGTGTCACCTGCAGAATAAGGCAGATAATGCCCGCAATGGGCCGGCCGATGGTGAAAAACTGAAGCCAGGGCAGGATGATGGCAAGCAGAAGGCGCATAGTATTCTCCGTTATGTCTGCTTGGGATATAGGAAGCCTTAGGAGCCTTGCAACGGGTCTATAACGCATAGGGCACGCGCACGAAGGGCGAACCGGCTGCAAAACCCTCATATTGCTGACGGCACTCTTATAGAGCGAAAGCTAGCCGCCGCGTGTCCGCACAGTGCTATTGGGGGTGGATATATCGAACAGCGTCTTCACCATTCGCCGCGCACGTTCTCCTGATAGAATAGGCTGTCCACGCCGCTTTCGCCCCAAAGCCCGAAGGCGCCGTTGATATCGACGCGCTGCCTGCGTTTGACGCAGTCATCGATTGCCGCCCGGATCACATCTGCGCGCGATAATTTCTCCGCCTTGGCAATGTCGTCCAGTGCCTGAACTTGAAGCTCGGTAATGTCGATCGAGGTTCTCATGGGCGGTATCCTGTGTATCGATATAGGATATCAGATTGGCGCACCTGTCATCGGAGTGTTCTGCAAGCCCGGATATGTTGGTTTTAAGCTCGACTCCGGGCCCATTTCATGTCAGTGCGCTGTGCATGAAAACGGAAGTTAAAATTTGCGGGCTGAAGACTGCCGAGGCCGTGGATCGGGCCGTGGCGCTGGGCGCTGGCTATACGGGTTTCATCTTCTTTCCCAAGAGCCCCCGCAATATCGAGCCCGACGATGCGGGCCGGCTGGCGGAGCGCATTCGCGGCAAGGCCAAGATCGTCGCCGTTACCGTCGATGCCGGCAATGATGATCTCGACGAGATCGTCTCTGCACTGTCGCCGGATATTCTCCAGCTTCATGGGAACGAGAGCCCAGAGCGGGTCTTGAACGTCAAGGCCGTCTATGGATTGCCCGTCATCAAGGCATTGTCCATTCGCGATGCTGATGATCTCAGGCGGATCGAACCCTATATAGGAATAGCCGACCGCTTCCTGTTTGATGCCAAGCCGCCAAAAGGCTCGGATCTGCCGGGAGGCAACGGCGTGTCTTTCGACTGGACGCTTCTGGATACGCTTGACGAAAGCGTGGATTACATGCTTTCCGGAGGTTTGAATGCGCAGAATATCGGTGAAGCCCTGGCGCTGACGGGCGCCAAGGCGATCGACACGTCCTCCGGCGTCGAAAGCGCGCCGGGGATCAAGGATCTGGGCCGCATGGAAGAGTTTTTCGATGCCGTCACCCGCGCGGACGCGGCCGGAGCCAAAGCATTGGCAGGGAGAAGCAAGTGAACGAGACACCAAACCTGAATTCGTTCAAGACCGGACCTGATGAGGATGGCCGCTTCGGCATTTTCGGCGGCCGTTTCGTCGCCGAAACCCTGATGCCGCTTATCCTCGACCTGCAGGCCGAGTGGGATAAGGCCAAGACCGATCCGGAATTCCAGGCGGAACTGAAGCATCTCGGCGCCCATTATATCGGCCGCCCGAGCCCGCTTTATTTCGCCGAACGCCTGACCGAGCATCTGGGCGGCGCCAAGATCTATTTCAAGCGCGAAGAGCTGAACCATACCGGCTCGCACAAGATCAACAATTGCATTGGCCAGATCCTGCTCGCCAAGCGCATGGGCAAGACCCGCATCATCGCCGAAACCGGTGCCGGCCAGCATGGCGTGGCCTCCGCCACTGTTGCCGCCCGCTTCGGTCTTCCCTGCGTCGTCTATATGGGCGCAACCGATGTCGAGCGTCAGGCGCCGAACGTGTTCCGCATGAAGCTGCTCGGTGCCGAGGTCAAGCCGGTCACCGCGGGTTCGGGTACGCTGAAGGACGCGATGAACGAAGCCCTGCGCGACTGGGTCACCAATGTCGATGACACCTATTACCTGATCGGCACCGCTGCCGGTCCGCATCCCTATCCTGAGATGGTCCGCGACTTCCAGTCTGTGATCGGCATCGAAGCCAAGCAGCAGATGCTGGAGGCCGAAGGCCGCCTGCCGGATCTGGTCATTGCTGCCGTCGGTGGCGGATCGAATGCGATCGGCATCTTCCACCCGTTCCTGGACGACGACACCGTCAAGATCGTCGGCGTTGAAGCTGGCGGCAAGGGGCTGGAAGGCGACGAGCATTGCGCGTCGATCACAGCGGGCTCGCCGGGCGTGCTTCATGGAAACCGGACCTATCTGCTGCAGGACGGCGACGGCCAGATCAAGGAGGGTCATTCGATTTCGGCCGGTCTCGATTATCCCGGCATCGGCCCCGAACATTCCTGGCTCGCCGATATCGGCCGTGTGGACTACGTGCCGATCATGGACCATGAGGCGCTGGAGGCCTTCCAGCTTTTGACGCGCCTCGAGGGCATCATTCCGGCGCTGGAGCCGAGCCATGCGATCGCCGAGGTGATCAAGCGGGCGCCGACGATGGGCAAGGATGAAATCATCCTGATGAACCTGTCGGGCCGTGGCGACAAGGATATCTTCACCGTCGGCAAACTGCTTGGAATGGGGCTGTAACAGCATGACTGCACGCATGGACAAACGATTTGCCGATCTGGCCACTGAGGGCCGGCCGGCAATGGTCACCTATTTCATGGCAGGCGATCCGGATTTCGAAACCTCGCTGGCGATCATGAAGGCACTGCCATCGGCAGGGTCCGATATTATCGAGCTGGGAATGCCCTTTTCCGATCCGATGGCCGATGGCCTGGCGATCCAGCTTGCAGGACAGCGCGCACTGAAAGGCGGCCAGACGCTGATCAAGACGCTCGAAATCGCCCGACGCTTCCGCGAGGAAGACCAGGACACGCCGATCGTTTTGATGGGTTACTACAACCCGATCTATATCCATGGCGTCGAGCAATTCCTCGATGATGCCCTCGCAGCCGGTATCGATGGCCTGATCGTCGTCGATCTGCCGCCGGAAATGGATGACGAGCTGTGCATTCCGGCGTTGAAGAAGGATATCAACTTCATTCGCCTGGCGACGCCGACCACGGACGACAAGCGTTTGCCGAAGGTTCTCGAAAACACCTCCGGTTTCGTCTATTATGTGTCGATGAACGGTATTACCGGCTCGGCTCTGCCCGATCCCGCTATCATCGGCGGCGCCGTGCAGCGGATCAAGGGCCATACGAAACTTCCGGTCTGCGTCGGCTTCGGTGTCAAGACGGCCGAACATGCCCGCGCCATCGGCGCATCGGCGGACGGCGTCGTTGTTGGCACAGCCATCGTCAACCAGGTGGCGTCCAGCCTGACAGAGGACGGAAAATCAACAGGGGCGACGGTACCGGGCGTGGAAACGCTGGTTCGTGGCCTTGCAGCCGGCGTTCGTTCCGCAAAGCTTGCCGCGGCCGAATAAATGCCCACATTGTGGGGCACGACCGGTTTTGACACTTCAGGAGTTTGGATTTGAACTGGATCACAAATTACGTTCGGCCGAAGATCAATTCGATGCTGGGCCGCCGCGAAGTTCCGGAAAATCTCTGGATCAAATGCCCGGAAACCGGCGAGATGGTGTTTCACCGCGATCTCGAGGAAAACAAATGGGTCATCCCCGCCTCCGGCTTCCACATGAAAATGCCGGCCAAGGCGCGGTTGAAGGACCTGTTCGATGACGGCGTCTACGAGGCCCTGCCGCAGCCGAAGGTGGCGCAGGACCCGTTGAAATTCCGTGATTCGAAGAAATATGTCGATCGCCTGCGCGACAGCCGCATCAAGACCGATCTCGAAGACACGATCGTTGCCGGTGTCGGCCGCTGCCGTGGCGTCAAGCTGGTCGGCGTCGTGCATGAATTCAACTTCATGGGCGGCTCGCTTGGCATCGCTGCCGGTGAGGCCATCATCAAGGCGTTTGAAAAAGCGATTGCTGAAAAATGCCCGCTGGTGATCTTCCCCGCGTCAGGCGGCGCACGCATGCAGGAAGGCATCCTGTCGTTGATGCAGCTGCCGCGCACCACAGTTGCGGTTCAGATGCTCAAAGAAGCCGGCCTTCCCTATATCGTCGTGCTGACAAACCCGACGACCGGCGGCGTCACCGCGTCCTATGCCATGCTGGGCGACCTGCATCTGGCTGAACCTGGCGCGGAAATCTGCTTTGCCGGCAAGCGCGTCATCGAGCAGACCATTCGCGAAAAGCTGCCGGAAGGGTTCCAGACCTCGGAATACCTGATGGAACACGGCATGATCGACATGGTCATCAAGCGTCATGATATTCCCGATACGCTGGCCCGCGTCCTGAAGATCCTGATGAAGAAGCCGGTCGATGCCGCCAAGCTGAATGGCTCGACGGCCATCGCCGCTGTTCCGATGGCTGCCAGCGCCTGAACATTAACAAGATGAGGGGTGGCCGGAACCGTCCGGTCGCCCGTTCGCAATGAAATCACGTCCGTTGGCGCGTCTTGAGCGCGCTTGCATGAGCGCCCGGAGCTCCAGCGGCAGTTGGAGGAGCGGTGATGACGCAGGTGCACGTGTCCGAGGCCGGGCAGGAAATCGACAAGCTGCTGGCGCTTCACCCGAAGGGCTTCGACCTCTCGCTTGACCGGATTACCCGGCTTCTCGATGTCCTCGGCAATCCGCAGGACAGGCTGCCGCCGGTCATTCATGTGGCGGGCACCAACGGCAAGGGCTCGGTCACCGCCTTTTCCCGCGCCATCCTGGAGGCTGCGGGTCTCAGCGTTCACGTCCACACATCGCCGCATCTGGTCAATTGGCACGAACGTTACCGCATCGGTCAAAAGGGCGGGCGCGGCGCGCTGGTCGGCGATGCTGTTCTGGCGGACGCTGTGCGCCGCGTGGGCGAAGCCAATGCCGGGCAGATGATCACGGTGTTTGAAATCCTGACAGCCGTCACTTTCGTGCTGTTTGCCGAGCATCCCGCCGATGCCGTCATCATTGAAGTCGGTCTTGGTGGACGCTTCGATGCGACGAATGTCATCAAGAACCCTGCCGTTTCGGTCATCATGCCGATCTCGCTCGATCACCAGGCCTATCTTGGCGATCGCGTCGAACTGATTGCCGCCGAAAAGGCCGGGATCATGAAGCGCGGCTGCCCGGTGGTCATCGGTCACCAGGAAGAAGATACCGCACGCGACGTGCTGATCTCCATTGCCGAACGGCTGAAATGCCCACTCTCGGTCTATGGCCAGGATTTCATGGCCTATGAGGAGTTCGGCCGTCTGGTCTATCAGGATGAGTTCGGCCTTGCCGATCTGCCGGTGCCGCGCCTGCCTGGCCGCCATCAATATGCCAATGCTGCCGCCGCGATCCGCGCCGTCAAGGCTGCCGGGTTCGATATATCCGATGCCGTCATAGACAAGGGGCTGGTTACCGTCGAATGGCCGGGACGCCTGCAGCGGCTGACGGAAGGCAATCTGGCACGTCTGGCACCAGTGGGATCGGAAATCTGGGTCGATGGCGGGCATAATCCAGGCGCCGGCCAGGTCATCGCCGAAACCATGGCCAATCTCGAAGAGCGTGACCCGCGGCCGCTGTTCATGATCATCGGCATGATCAACACAAAAGACCCCGTCGGCTATTTTCAGGCGTTCAAGGGCCTGGCCGAACAGGTGTTTACCGTGCCGATTCGCGGCTCCGACGCTGGAATAGATGCGGTCGCGCTGGCCGACGATGCCGCTTCGGCAGGTTTCGAGGCCGGCGCGATGTCTACGGTGGCCGAAGCTCTTGCCGCCATCACGGCCATGTTCGACGACGATCCCGTCGCCCCGCGTATCCTGATCGGCGGTTCGCTCTATCTGGTCGGCGATGTTCTTTCCGATAACGGCACGCCGCCGAAATAACGGCGCTGCAGCGCCCCATTCATATGTCTGAACAGAGAAAATCAATGCAAGACGATCATCCCGAACTGCCAGATGGCTATTCCCCTGTCCCGGCTGGCAAGGTCGCCAATGTGGTGACGTTCCTGGAAATGCGGGAACGGCCAACAGGCGCGGCCAACGCACCTGAATTGCCCCTGACGCTGGTGCGGCTCGGTCCGCAGAACCTCGATATCTACCGGCGCCTGTTTCGCGATGTCGGCGAGGACTGGCTATGGGGATCGATGCTGGGCGTCGGCGATGACGAGGTGCGCGGCATTCTCGCCAATCCGCTGATGGAAACTTACACGCTGGGCGATGGTGACCGTGATATCGGCCTGCTCGAACTGGATTTTCGCACCGCCGGCGAATGCGAGGTCGTCTATTTCGGCATCGTCAAGGGTGCGATCGGCAAGGGCACGGGCCGTTTCCTGATGAACCAGGCGATCACCAAAGCCTTCGCCCATCCGATCGAGCGGTTCTGGCTGCACACCTGCACCTTCGATCATCCCTCAGCGCTCGGCTTTTATCGGCACCTGGGCTTCAAGCCCTACAAGCTCATGGTCGAGATCCATGACGATCCGCGTCTGATCGGCCTTTTGCCGCAAACCGCCGCTCCGCATGTGCCCTTGCTGGAGAAAGCCCAAAGCGGGAAATGAGCCTGCAGAAACGAAAAAAGCCCGGTCTCCCGGGCTTTTTGATTCCATCCGGAATTCATTTACGCAGCGGCGTTGGAAATCCAGGAGGTCAGGGCTGTCTTTGGTGCAGCACCGACCTTGATATCGGCAACTTCGCCGGCCTTGAACATGGCGAGGGTCGGAATGGAACGCACGCCATACTGGGCGGCGATTTCCGGGTTCTCGTCGATGTTGACCTTGGCAACCTTGACCTTGCCGGCCATTTCAACGGAAATTTCTTCCAGGCTCGGAGCGATCATCTTGCACGGGCCACACCATTCGGCCCAGAAATCCACGATGACAGGCTCGACGGAGTTCAGGACTTCGTCCTGAAAATTGGAAGTATCGACTTTTACGGTAGCCATAGGCTGCTCCTTGGTTTCGAAATCGGCGTTCTTCGAACGGTTGTCCATCATGTGATGGTTGAGCGTCAGCTTTTCAATCCCATTCCTATCTCACTTTGTCGCGAGCTCCACAAGGCTTGCATCCAGCATCGCCGCCGGCAGGGTGAGCACGGTAGGGCCGCCGGTGTAGATCAGGACACATTGGATGGTGTGATCCGGATAAAGCGGCTGCAGCAGCGCGCGGTAGATGGCGAGCTGCGCCCTGTAGACAAAGGGAACCGCCTCTGCAGAGGGAGGGATTTCGCGGTTGGTCTTGAAATCGGCAATAAGGACGGTTTTTTCCGAGACGGCCAGCCGGTCGATCCGGCCGGAGACCGCAAAGTCCTTGGGCCCCAGCTTGAGCGTCCCCATGACGGACACTTCAGCGCGGCTGCCTTCGGAAAACAGCGTTGAAAGTTCGGGATGCTCGATCACCTTCAGGACCGATTCGGTCAACGCCTGCCGTTGGGCGATCGGCCAGCGTGGAACGGAACGAAGCAGATAACGCTCGGCCGCAGCCTGGCGTTCGCCCAGTGCGATCGATGGCAGTACCTGCAGGAAGCGATGCAGGATCGCGCCGCGCAGCAGGGATGTGTCGGCGCTGGGCTTTTGCGAGAACAGGGCGGAACCTGTCATGGCTCCGTTCTCGTCCTCATCGATCACAGCGCCCGCGCCGGAAGGGCTGAGCGGCCGTGGCAGATGCTTTTGCGGCGGCAGGGGTTGCAGGAGCGCCGGTGGCAGGCCGCCGCGTTGAAGCTCGGAAGGCTGCATGTCCTGTTCGAGCGTCTGAAGCTCGCGGCCGGACGTGGACACCTGCCAGCGATAGCCGGTCCATTCCTGGCCGCCGGCTGAAAACGTCATCGGCGCACTGCGGCCGCGTTCATCGGCCGAAAGGCTGGCCGTGACCATGGCATGCCAGCTTTCCGGATTGGCGCGTTTGCCCTGATAGCCGCAGACGATCAGCCGGTCGGCGGCTCGCGTCATCCCGACATAGAGCAGCCGCCGGTATTCTTCCTCGGCCGCCGTCTTCAAGCGGTCCGTATCCCCATCCACCAGCAGGTTCGATGCAGCGCCCGGCGGACGCCAGACAGGCAGGGCCATGGCGCCCTGGTGGTCATCCTGCTTGATCATGCGCAGGCCTGACACATGCTGGGAATTGAACGCCTTGCCACCGCCATCGACAAGGAAGACCACGGGCGCTTCCAGTCCCTTGGCGGCATGGACCGTCATGATGCGGACCTCGTTGCGTTCCTTGTCCTGTTCGCGCTTGACCGTCGGCGCTTCCATTTCCAGCCCGGAAATAAAGGCCTGCAGGCCGGGCAGACCGTTCTTTTCATGGTCGAGCGCAAAGGTCAGGAATTCGTCGAGGATATCGCTGACCTCGGTGCCGAGCCGTCCAAGATAGGCGGCGCGTCCACCATCTTGGCCAAGAATCTGCGCGTAAAAATCATGCACGGGCAGGGTGCGCGACAGCGATTTGTAGCGCTGCAGCTTGCGCAGGACGGGATGATAACGGCTCGTCTCGTCCGCGCCGGAATTCAGAAGATTTTTCCAGACGCTGACGGCGGGCGGCCGGCCCACCGCCAATGCGGCGATATCGTCTTCGCCCAGATTGAACAGCGGGCTCTTCAATACCGCAGCCAGCGACAGGTCGTCCGGTGGCAACAGCACGAAGCGGCCAAGCGCCATCAGGTCCTGCACGGCGATATGGTTGGTCAAAACCAGCCGGTCGGCACCGGCAACGGGGATGTTCTGCCGTGTCTTCAGGGCCCGGGTCAGCGCGTTGACGAAAGCGTCGCGTTTGCGCACGAGCACGATGACGTCGCCCGGCTGCATGGGCCGCTTGACGCCCTTTTCGATTACCGTTTCGTGGCCGATCCAATGGGCGAGCGTGGCGGCAATGCGCTGCGCCAGGATATTGGCGGGTGCGTCTTCCCGCGTTGCGTCAAAGGCTGCCGTCCAGTCGTCTTCCTGGATGCTGTCGGCTGGCGCAATCGCATCCCAGACCTCGACGACACCGGGATGGCCGATGCGGTTGGATGCGTGCACCACGGCGTCATTGCGGGCGCTAAGGCCACGCGCATGAAGCGGATTTTCGAACACGGTGTCGACGGCCGAAAGCACATCCTCGGTGGAGCGGAAGGAGAGCTGCAGCCGGATCGGGCTGAAGGCCTTGCCGCCATCGCGAACCCGCCTCTCGGTCTCGATGCTCTCGTTGGAAAAGCGCTCGGGCCGGGCGCCCTGAAACGAATAAATCGACTGTTTCTCGTCGCCGACGGCAAACATCGTCCGGTTGCCGCCGCGCGCCGTTTCGCCGGAGAAGAAATCCTCGGCCAGCGACTGGATGATCGTCCATTGCACCGGGCTCGTGTCCTGCGCCTCATCGACGAGAATATGATCGATGCCCTGGTCGAGCTTGTAGTGAACCCAGCGGCTGACATCGCCCCGTGAAAGGAGCGTTGCGGTGCGGTTGATCAGGTCGTCGAAATCCAGCTGGCTGCGGCTTTTCTTGATATCCTCATAGTCGCTATTCAACCGGTCGGCGAGCACCAGGGCTGCCTTGGTGGCCTCGAACATCGATATCAAGTTGAGCCGGTCGGTGGCGGTGGTAATATGATCGCGGGCCGCGTTGACCATATCTTCCAGATCCGGCGCCTTGTCGCGCATGCCCTTGGACAGAAAGGCCGAATCGGCTTTCGGCTTGCCCGCTTGGGTGAAAAACAATCCGTTCAGTGCTGTGTAGCGCTGCAGCGGGTCTGTGAGCTTGGACACTGCGCGCAGGCCATCGGCAAAATCCGTAACCTTGGCCCCTCCGGCTGAAAGCGCCATGCTGATATAGCGTTCGAGTGCTGCTCCGTTCAAACCCTTCAAAGGCCAGAATCCGGCTAACGCAGTGTGTGCGGTCTCATCTGGCCCGAGGCTCAGGGCCAGGCGAAGCGTTGGATCGATGCCCCTCTTGTTGGCAGCGTCATCGAGAAATACCTGGATCGGCGTGCGCTGCGCAACAATGGCCGAGAGCAGTTTTTCAAGGCCGGTATCGTCGGCAAGGTCGAGCACCGTCGCAAAGGCCTCGGTCAGTTCGCGGTCATCCTCGCTTGCGGTGGCCGTCAGCAATGCGCGCCGGGCATCGGCCAGAAGCGTGGCCGAGGCCCGGTCGTCCAGCACCGAGAAGTGGCCGGCAACATTGGCCTCCAGCGGAAACTGATGCAGGAGCGCCTCGCAGAAGGCGTGGATCGTCTGGATCTTCAAGCCGCCGGGTGTTTCCAGCGCGCGCGCAAACAGCCGGCGGGCCTCCTGACGTTTCAACAGATCAGGTCTCTCGCCCTCGATCGCGGCGATCCGGGCATCCAGGGCGTCGTCGTCCAGCGTTACCCATTCGGCCAGCCGCTCGAACACGCGGTTGGACATTTCTGATGCAGCCGCCTTCGTATATGTGAGGCACAGGATCGCCGAGGGCCGGCAACCGGACAGCAGAAGCCGGATAACGCGCTGTGTCAGCACATGCGTCTTGCCGGAGCCAGCATTGGCAGAAACCCAGGCGGAGCGGGCGGGGTCGGAGGCGAGCGCCTGTTTGGCCGAAGTCCAGTCCAGCCAAGCCTGCGGCGTCGGCTCCAGTGGGCCGAAATCGTCATCCTTCATGGACATCATCCTCGGCTTCGGCCGTCGCCCATTCCGCAACGCGGGCCAGATGGTCATATTCGCCGCCGTAATCGCGTTCCTTCTGCACGATCAGCCGCGAGGCAAAACCGTATTTGCCGCTCATCAGGGCAGCGAGAAGTCCCGTCAGCTCTTTCAACGAATCCTCGGCTAATTGTTCAGCCGACTTGGTCTCGACATTGGCGCGCGCCTTGGCCAGCTCATTGTTGACCTCCTGCACGGCAAAGCGTTCGCCGGGTTTCAACCGCACATAGACGAGCGACTGCGGCTGTCTTGTCCCCGCTTTCTGAAAAGCCCCGGCCTTGAGTGCTGCCGCCTCCAATGCCAGCTGCGGATCGAGCAGCGCGCGAGCCTCGTTGATCGAAGGGTTTGATCCCGTCTTGTAATCGACGATCACGGCGCTTCCGTTGCCGAGAATATCGATCCGGTCGGCGATGCCGGTCAGCTTGATGCCGGAAACCCCGAGCTCCATGGATGCGTAGAGTTCGGTAAAGCTCTGGCGGATATCGCCCTTTCGGCTGATTTCCCAATTGATAAAGGCCTTGCCGACTGCAGCAAAGCGCGGTCGCCAAACGATATCGATATGGGCAGGCAGCGCCTGTTCGTCGAAAGCTTCGTTGAGAATCCGGCTCATTTCCGTCTGTGCCTGTGGCGAGGCCGCGTCCAGCCCGGCGCGCACAAAACGCTCGACAATCTTGTGATACAGCGTGCCGCGCTCGGCAGCGCCGGGATCGCGGTTGAAGGGATCGATCGGCTGCAGGCGCAGGATACGCCGCGCGTAGACGGCATAGGGGTCCCGCCGTAGCCGGCTCACTTCGCTAAACGAATAGCTGCGCGGCTGATGTTCCGCCGATGGCTTCGGTTCCGGCCTCTTGGCCAGCGGCTGGGTGACGCCCTGATCCAGCATACCCGCCCATTGCTGATAATCGCGCCCGTTATCCCGCAAAGCCGCCGCAAAGGGCTTGCCGCCGACGGCCAGAAGCCGCTGTAGCCAGCGGGAAGCAACCGTTGGGGTTGCGCCCTTGCGCATGGCGCGGGTCAAGATGAGTTTGCGCGTGCCGCACGCCATTTGAAAATCATGGGCGAGCTGGCCGATGCGCCGCTCCGGCGGTTCAAGCCCCATCGTCGTCTTCATGGTTCGCGACAGGAAGGGATCGTTGGCGGTCTGGCCAGGCCAGGTACCCTCGTTCATACCGCCGAGAACGACGAGATCGACGCTTTGCAGGCGCGATTCGAGCGCGCCGAAAATGAACACGCGCGGATGACGCATCGAGCGCGGCTTGATCGATTCGCTCGCGGACAAGGCTTCGACAATATCGCTCCATTGCGGCCCGTCCGCCGTCAGCTGGCCTTCTGTATCGATAACCGAGCGCAGCTGCGTCGCCAATGCTTCGCCGGCTTCATCAGACCACAGACCGGCGAGGCTGCCATGCTCGTCGATAGCAACCGCCTCCAGCGCAGTTCCGGTCTTCTCTGCCCATTGCGACAGCGGCAGGGCTGCGGTCAGCCCCCGTCCGCTTCGGTGGTGGCGCACCAGCGTGCCCGCCAGAGGCTCGGCTGCCGCAGCAATACGCCGGGCGAGATCGCGGGCCTGCTCGATCGCACCATCGTCGATCTGGCCGCGCCATTCCGGCAGGTGTTTCTTGCCGATTTCATGCTGCAGCGTCTGGTCGAGAAGAGCTTCAAGCTCGGAAATATCGGCGCTGCCGGTGCCGCCGCGCAGCGCCATCAGCTCCAGCGTCGTGGCCGCCGCACCCATCGCCTCGGAGGACAGGCCGAAACGGGCGAGCGGATGTTTGAGCAGCGCCACGATCGACACGGGATCGCCCGGCCGCAACGAAGCCTCAAGCAGCAGGCGCGTCAGGCTGCCCGGTCCGGTGGACGAAAGCGGCGTTCCGGCGGAATCGTCGGCCTCGATGCCGAAGCGCATCAGTTCCGCCGCCACCCGGCGGGCAAGGTCGCGATCGGGCGTGATCAGCGCCGCCTGGCTTTCGTCGTTATCATGCAGCGCGAGGCGAAGCGCGATCGCGATGGCCGTAGCCTCCTCACGCTCGTTGGCCGTTTCGATCAGGGCCGCATCGGCAAAGGCGGCGGTCAGGCGGATTGGATCGACGTCGCCGCGCAGGGCCGTCCAGCTGCTGGTCGCCTGCACCGGCAAAAGAGCGTGTGACATCAGCTCTGCCCGGTAATCGAGATCGGGCTGCGAGGCGCCGAGCACCGCAACATCCTGGCGGGAAACGTCCATGCGCTTCAGCAAGCGGAAGAACCCGTATTGCGGATGGCTGCGGCTTGCCGCGTCCGGCCGGCCGCTCAGCATTGCCGTTTCCGGGGCGATCATCATCCATTCGGCATCGCTCATCGTCTGGTCGAGACCGGGCAGGACGATCGTGCCGTTTGGCAGTTTCTGGACTGTGGCGATCAGCTTGGCGGTTGCCGGAATGGAACCGGTGGAGCCGGCAATGATGATCGGGCCGGTCACCTTGCCGCTGGCAATGCGTTGGGCCTCGGCTTCCAGAATGGCGTTGCGGTGGCGGGCGGGCGAGGATTGCTTCAGCTCCTCCAGCCGCGCCGGCCAATAGGTGCTGGCAATTTTCAGGAAGGCCAGCGTCAGCTGCCACCAGAGCGCATGGTCGGCATCATCGAGCTTGTCGAGCGCGTCCCAGTCCAGCTCTTCCGTTTCCATCGCGTCGATGATCTCGGAAAGATTGCGCGCCAGCCAGATGGCATCGGCGGGGCTTGCTGGAGCAATCAGCGGGCTTTCCGCATGCACATCGAGCACAGCCTTCGGCAGCTGGTTTCGCCAGGCCAGGATAAGGCAGCCAAGCTCGATCAGCCGGGCGATGTTGGGCAAGGGCGGCGCGAGATCGAGGATCGCCGGGATTTCGGCGTCAAAAAAGCCGCTGTCATCATCGGTTTCGCCCAGTGCCCGGATCATCGGCAGGATCGCCGAGCGGCCGCCCAGGCAATCGACCAGTTCGGAGCGCAGCACGCGGGCCGAGCGCCGCGTCGGCACGAAAATGGTCACGCTGGCCAGCGATAGTGGATCGGCCGTGTCATAGCGAAAACCCGGGACCAGATCGCCGGAACACAGCTTTTCCACCAGCGTCTTCAGGAAGGGAAGGCCGGGTGGAATGGTGAAGACGTTGGAGACAGGGTCCGTCACGTCATCCGGCTCCTGTTGAAAACTGCTGGATGGCGTCTTCGGCCTGGCCAATTGCTTCCGGCGTTCCAACCGTCAGCCAGTGGCCTTCGAGAATGATGCCGAAAAGCCTGTTCCTTGCGATTGCCCGATCGAAATAGATGTTCAGGTTGAAGGCACCCTCCGGCGCGTCCGCAAAAAGGCGGCTGTGGAGGGCGATGGCGCCGGCATAGACGACGGGATTGTCCATGCCGTCCTTGTAGCGCGACAGGCGTCCTTGCGGATCAAGCGAGAAATCCAGCTTGCCATTATGGCCGGTCGTGTCTTCGTTGCGCACGCACAAGAGCGCCATGTCCATGGTGCCGGGGTCGAAGAAGGATGCGAGCCTGTCGAGATTGGACGGAGAACCCGGCTTTTCGCCAACCCAGAACAGATCGGCATTCATGACGAGGACCGGTCCCTTCGGTAACAGTTTCAATCCCTTGACCAGGCCACCACCGGAATTCATCAGCGCAGCGCGTTCGTCGGAAATCACGATGCTTGGCCGGCTTCGATCGGCCAGATGCGCTTCCATCTGATCGGCGAAATGATGGACGTTGACCGCAGCGGTGGTCACCCCTGCAGCCTCAAGGAGATCGAGCACATAGTCGATCATCGGCTTTCCCGCGATCGGAACCAGCGGTTTCGGCATGGTGTCGGTGATGGGGCGCAAGCGGGTTCCAAGTCCCGCAGCGAGCACCATGGCATTTTTGATGATGGGCATAGCAGCACGGATTCCACTGAAGCCTTGGCCGCTGATTCGGCCTAAAGGATTCCAGCCTTTATGCACCAATCGCGCAAGGGTGCGAGCGCTTCGTGTTGAAGCGCCACCTCAAGATAGGAAAATGTGCGCGGCATATGCTTCATATAGAAGGGCTTTCCGTCGCGCTGCATCAGCCGCACCCAAATGCCAACAAGCTTGCAATTGCGCTGTGCCGACATCAGGTGCCAGTCGCGCCGGAACAGCGTCTCGTCAAACGCGCCGAGCGCATTGCGTTCCGCGCAGTAGAGCGACAGCATTATGTCGCGCAGGTCCGGTTCGATCGTGACGCGGGCATCCTGCGTGATCGAGGCGACGTCATAGGCGGTCGGCCCGATCATCGAATCCTGGAAATCGATAATGCCGATGCGCTCGAAGCCGGAACGCTCGCCGCGCCAGATGATATTGGGTGAATGGAAGTCCCGGAGCAGCAGCTTCTTTTCCGAGGACGCCATGAGATCGATCAGCTGGTCCCAGACGGCGAAATAGCCGGTGCGCTCGGTGTCAGATGCTTTTTCGCCGCGCTTCCAGGGCAGATACCAGTCGAGCAGCAGGCTGGTCTCGATCTTCATCGCCCTGCGGTCGAAATCAGGGATGTGGTGGGTGATGGTTCCGAGCGATATGTCCCGCGTCACCGGCTGCGCATGCAGATGGGCAAGGACACGCACGCTTTCCAGGTAGCGCTCAGCGATCGGCCGCCCGTCCGCATCCAGAATACCGTCGCTGCCGAGGTCTTCGATCAGCAGGATGCCGGCATCAAGATCGCTTTCATAGATCTCCGGTGCGCAAAATCCCTTAGTCCGGATATCGCTGTCGATGGCGACGAAGGGGATGACGTCCTCGGCCAAATGCGCCAGCTGCTGGTAATATTTGCCGTCCTGAAGAATGGGCCCCGGCGTATGACGTGCCGAGTCCATCAGGATGCGGACCGGCTCGCCCGCAACGAGAATGCGTTCATAGGCGCGCGCCGACGCGTCTCCGCTCAGATGCCGACGTTTGGCATGGCCATATCCGCGCTCCCTGAGAAAGGCGCGGATGGCAAGGCTGCGTTCGATCCGGCTAAGGGCGGCGGCTTCGCCGGCGATCGTGACGGTACGCCCATCACCGAGATGCGAAAACGTGGCGGTTAGCCGTGATTTCGGCAATGCCGCCAGCGCATTTTCGGGCCATTCCACAAGGCAGATACCGTCCGACAGGGCCTCATCAAACCCCAGCTCATCGAGCTCCGAAACATCGGCGAGGCGATAGAGATCGAAATGCGAAACCGGAATGCGCAGATCATAGGTCTGCACCAGCGTGAAGGTGGGGCTTGGAACCTCCAGCGCCTCATCGTCGGCCATGGCACGCAGAAAGGCGCGGGCCAAGGTGGATTTGCCGGCGCCAAGATCACCCGAGAGCGCCAGGCAATCCCCTGCTTTCAGGGCCAGCGCCAGATCTTCGCCAAGCTCGATCGTGGCTGCCTCATCCTGGAGCGTGAGCTCGATCCCTTGCATTATTCCGCCGCAGCGATTTTCGGCAGGTCGCCGGTTGGGATGCGGCAGGTCACTTCCGTACCTTCGCCTTCGCGGCTGCGGATTGAGACTGTGCCGTGATGCAGGCTGACAAAACTTTCAACGATCGACAGGCCAAGACCCGCGCCGCCGTGCTGGCCATGGCTTTCGAAGCGCTTAAACACGGTATCGAGCACATCCTGCGGAATACCGGCGCCATTATCGGTAACGCTGAAAACAAAATCGCTGCCTTCGCGGCGGCATTTCAGGCTGACCATGCTGCCATCCGGGGCAAAATTGGCGGCATTGGTCAAAAGCTTGATGAGGATCTGTTTCAGCCGCTGGTGATCGGCAACGAACAGGCCCAGCATATCCGGCGTATCGATCTGCAAGGTGACGGCGCTTTCCTGAAGCCTGTCGGCCATTTGCAACGATACTTCATCAAGGAAATCCGTCAGGTTGATTTCCGACAGATCAAGCTCGACGATCCCGGCATCGACGGTAGCCAGATCGAGGATGTCGTTGACGATCGTCAAAAGCAGCGAGGACGAGGTCGAGATATGCTCGACATATTCCGCCTGCCGTTCGGTCAAGGATCCGAAAGCCGGCGTTTTCAGGAGATCGGCAAATCCGATGATATTGGTGAGCGGCGAACGCAGCTCGTAGGAGACGTGCTGAACGAAATCATTCTTCAGATGGTCGGCCATCCGCAAGGCATCGTTTTTTTCCGTCAATGCGCGCTCGACCCGCGCGCTGTCGGTAATGTTGACGAAGGTCAGCATTGTCTGGGCGTTGGGCAGCGGAATGACGGCGAAATCGAGAATCAGCCCGGTGCGCAGCTCCAGAATGCCCTGGCAGGACGGCCGTTCGTCGTCGAAGCTGGTGATGAGATGCGAAAACTGTTTCCAGCCATCCGGCTGATCGTAGGATGGCGCGCAGGCCTGCTCGATGGCGCGGATATGCGTTCCGGGCTTGGCCTCGGTCTCCGTAACGCCCCACAATGCGCGAAAGGCCGGGTTGGACAGCTTGATGCGGCCGTCGGGGCCGAACACGGCGACGCCTTCCGAAAGGTGGTCGATCGTCTCGCCCTGGACCTGAACCAGCGTGTTGTAGCGGGTTTCCAGATCCACCTTTTCTGTCAGGTTCTCGAACACCCAGGTTGCTCCGCCCTGCGGGCGGGCGGTGGCGAAAACGCGCAAGGTCTGGCCGTTGGGCAGGTGCCAGAGGTCGGATTGCGTCTCGATCGCCTGATAGACGGCGAGCGCTGAATCCTTCCACTGCTTCCAGTTCAGCTGCTCCGGCAGCTTGCCGGCGGCGCGCAGCCGGTCGAGGATCTCGCCATTGCCCGGCTTGCGCTCGAGGAAACCCATGTCGAGGTCCCATAGCCGCTGGAACGCCTGGTTGTAGAATTGCAGCTGCTGGCTGCCATCGAAGATCGCCACCGGCGTTGCCAGATGATCGAGCGTTTCGGCGTGGCTCTTCAGCGTCCGGTTCAGCTCCTCGCGAACGGCCTCGACGTCGGAAACGTTGATCGCCATGCCCGCCGTTCCGCTGGTGCTCTTGGTATCCACCACATCGTAGAATGTCCGGTTGCCGCGCACCACGGTGGAAACCTTTTCGCGATACGGCGAATCATAGGTGCTGATGACCCGAATTTTTTCGCGTGCCACTGTCGCTAGAAGTTCGCGGGCCTCCTTGACGGCGCCGGAGGGGTCGTTTGCCTCAACCGCCTCGGCATAGGCGTCGTTGACCCAGAGGAGCGCGCCATCCGGCCCGCGCTGCCAGACAGGCAGGTCGATCGCATCAAGCAGCGTATGCAGATTGGACAGCGATCCGTGCAGCCGGTCGCGCTCCATCTTCACTTCCGCAAGCTCGGCGCGCAGATTGTTCAGCGCCACGAACCGGACGAAAGCGCGTCCGCCGGAAACGCGGCCCTGGGCTTCGATGATTTCGCTGCGGCTGGTTTCGACGACGAGGTCAAAGCTTTCGGCATGCGAGCGCAGCAACTCGATGGCTTTTTCCAGCTCGGATGCCGATTGCGACTTGATCCAGCGGCCAAACGCCAGGAAGTCGCGGTCGTCCTGCGGCGCACCGGTCTCGGCAGGCAGTTGGCCTAGAAATTCCGGCTTGTTCGACTGGCCTTCCCAAACGACGATACGGCGGTTCTTGTCGGCAATCAGGGCCTGGAAACGTGAAATCCGGTGGTTGGCATCGGCGAGCGCCGTGTTCAGCTCGCGATTGTCGGCCTCCATATTGCCGCGCTGGCGGATCAGCCAGATGGCCGACAGCATGGCTGCCGAAATTACGCCGATGAGGAGGGAAAAGGTAACGACTTCCGAGGAGCCGAACAGGTTGGCGGTCGCCGCACCCTCGACCGCTGCACAGGCAGGGCCGGCAAAAGCCACCAGCGTCGAGCTTGCCATGAACCGTCGCAGCAGAGACGGAATCCGGCCGCCGGCGCGTTTCAAAGAACCTGTTTCCATGGCGTGCTTCCCCGTTTGCACCACACATGACCGGTGTGCCGGGAAACCCGAATCACATGATCATATGTGTATTCAATACCTTGAAGCGTGCCCCGGCCTTTCGGCTGGGTGCGTTCAGGGTCATTCGTCCGGTTGCAAATCGCCACGCAGTGCTAAATCGAAATCCCACTGACGCGGGCCTCGTTCAATTCCGATTGCAGTCCGGCATGTCTTCGTCTGTTTGCCGCCTCAACGACAAGACATCCCATCCGCGACGCGTCTGTTCCGCATCTTCGTCACGAATCATTGTGCCAAAAACATACGCCTTCGGGGAATCCTCGGGAAGGGCGGAGCAAAAAAAGAGGCCGCGATCTCCTGTCAAGATCGCGGCCTCTATATGTTGTGGATTATCCGGGTAAGGACTAGTAGCGGTAGTGTTCCGACTTGAACGGGCCCTGCGGCGTCACACCGATATAGCCGGCCTGTTCTTCCGAAAGTTCGGTCAGCCTGGCGCCGAGCTTGGCCAGATGCAGACGGGCGACCTTCTCGTCGAGATGCTTAGGCAGGATGTGAACGCCCTTGTCATATTGCTCGCCCTTGGTGAACAGCTCAATCTGGGCCAGAACCTGGTTGGAGAACGATGCCGACATCACGAAGGACGGATGGCCGGTTGCGTTGCCGAGATTGAGCAGGCGGCCTTCCGACAGAAGGATCATGCGGTTGCCCTTGGGGAACTCGATCAGATCGACCTGCGGCTTGATGTTGGTCCATTTCAGGTTGCGCAGTGCGGAAACCTGAATTTCATTGTCGAAATGGCCGATATTGCCGACGATGGCCATGTCTTTCATCTCGCGCATGTGGTCCATGCGGATGACGTCTTTATTGCCGGTCGTCGTGATGAAGATATCGGCGGAGGATACGACGTCTTCGAGCTGTACGACTTCAAAGCCGTCCATGGCAGCCTGCAGGGCGCAGATCGGATCGACTTCCGTCACCTTGACGCGGGCGCCGGCGCCGGAAAGCGAAGCGGCAGAACCCTTGCCGACATCGCCGTAACCGCAGACGACGGCAACCTTGCCGGCCATCATCACGTCGGTGCCGCGGCGGATACCGTCAACCAGCGATTCCTTGCAGCCATACTTGTTGTCGAACTTCGACTTGGTCACCGAATCGTTAACGTTGATGGCCGGGAAGGGCAGAAGGCCCTTGGCATGCAGCTGGTAGAGACGGTTGACGCCGGTGGTGGTTTCTTCCGTCACGCCCTTGATGGCATCGCGCTGTTTGGTGAACCAGCCCGGCGAAGCGGCCAGGCGCTTCTTGATCTGGGCGACGAGGATTTCCTCTTCTTCCGATTCCGGCTTCGACAGCACATCTTCACCGGCTTCGGCGCGGGCGCCGAGCAGGATGTACATGGTGGCGTCGCCACCGTCATCGAGGATCATGTTGGAAACGCCGCCATCGGCCCATTGAAAGATCTGGTCCGTGTAGGTCCAGTATTCTTCCAGGCTTTCACCCTTGACCGCAAAGACCGGAACGCCGGTGGCAGCGATCGCGGCTGCAGCGTGGTCCTGCGTCGAGAAGATGTTGCAGGATGCCCAGCGCACATCGGCGCCGAGTGCAGTCAGCGTTTCGATCAAGACGGCCGTTTGGATGGTCATGTGCAGCGAGCCGGTGATGCGGGCGCCCTTCAGCGGCTTTGCAGTGCCGAATTCCTCGCGGCAGGCGATCAGGCCCGGCATTTCGGTTTCGGCGATGGTGATTTCCTTGCGGCCAAAATCGGCAAGGCCGATATCCGCAACCAGATAGTCGTTTGTCGTGCTCATGAGATACTCCGGGCTGGTGCCGTGAACGGCGTCCTGACATTTTGGCAGGGCCGGGCAGGGCGCACTTAGAATTCGCGCTTCCCACCGTCAGCAGGAAGTTTGTTCCTCAATTATCAGGAAATGCGAAAAGGAGCAACAGGACATAAAGAAGTCTTTATATCTTTATGTCTCTTGCCCAGCCAAGGTCAGATTTCTTCGCCGAACTTGTCGGCAACCAGAGCGTCGAGGGCATCAAGCGCTTCTTGCGCCTGGCGGCCGCTGGAGGTGACGGAAACCGAGGAGCCGGTGCTGGCGGCCAGCATCATCAGGCCCATGATAGAGGTGCCGCCGACCGTCATGCCATCCTTCGA
Organism: Rhizobium sp. Root483D2; assembly: GCF_001426685.1. Lineage (GTDB taxonomy): Bacteria > Pseudomonadota > Alphaproteobacteria > Rhizobiales > Rhizobiaceae > Pararhizobium > Pararhizobium qamdonense. The sequence continues at coordinate 82,976 of NZ_LMFB01000037.1, forward strand.
GACATGGATTTCGGCATCATAGCCCTCGACCGTCTGTACGAACTTGGCGGAGGCGCGGGCATGCAGGCCACGCTTGTTGACGATCAGAAGGTCGCGGGAGAGCGTCATGGCCTCAGTCCCGTTACTTGCCACTGAGAACACGGCTTGCGACATTGATGTATTTCCTGCCTGCTTCGGACGCTTCGACGAGGGCCTTGTCCATATCGCTTTCGCCACGGACGCCGGCCAGTTTGATCAGCATGGGAAGATTGACGCCGGCAATGACTTCGACGGTGCCGCTTTGCATGACCGAGATCGCCAGATTGGACGGCGTGCCGCCGAACATGTCGGTCAGGATGATCACGCCATTGCCTTCGTCGGCGGCGAGAACCGCATGCAGGATGTCCTGCCGGCGCTGATCCATATCATCCTCGGGGCCGATGCAGACAGTCTCGATTGACTTTTGCGGACCAACGACATGCTCCAGCGCATGACGAAACTCTTCAGCCAGCTTGCCGTGTGTGACAAGCACAAGTCCGATCATGGTGTCTTCGCTCCAACTGCATCTGCAAATCTAAGGATGGTCAGATATCGCAATGCAGCAATTCCGTCCACCTTTAGGGCGGCCATCTTGGCAAGGAAAAGGCGAATGGCAAGTTAAAAATCCGCAATTACTGCCTTAAGAAGCATCATTGTCCTTGAAAATTGGCATTTTGAGGCAAAATAAGCCGCAGAATTTCAAAGGAATTCAAGCCTTCGCCAAAGGGAAGCCGGTACAGCGGTAAAAAATCGCCGGAGGGCAAAGAAAACTGCTCGTTTTCCGGCGCCAGACGCGGTTCAAACGGCGATTTGACCGGCAAAATGGCGAAATCGATGACAGCCGCCGGGATGGTCTCGACAGCAATGATGCGTGAACCGCGGATTTCGGCAAGGCCGGCAATCGAGGCCGGGCGACGGGCGATAGCGCGTCCATTGTGCCTGGACATCAGCACCTGGTCGTCCGAGACGAGGGCTGCAAACAATCCGCAATGACGTGCCGCCGCTATGCAGGAGAGCGCCAGCATCGTCTTGCCCGAACCGGACGGTCCGACAAACAGAAAGCCGCTGGTTCCGATCACGGCGGCGGTCGCGTGAACATTGACCGCCGGGTTCGTCACGCGTGGTTCTCGATCGGAAGCGACAGGATGAAGCGGGCGCCGGTGATCTTGCCACTCGCATCCATCATGTTCTCGGCCTTCAGCGAACCGCCATGGGCCTCGGCGATCTGGCGGGAGATGGAGAGACCGAGACCCGAGTTCTGGCCAAAATCCTCACCATCGGGACGGTCGGTGTAGAAGCGTTCGAAAATCCGGTCGATGTCTTCGGCCTGGATACCGGGCCCGTTATCCTCGACATAGATGATGCAGCGGCTTCGGGTTCGGGTCAGCCGTAGCATGATGCGCCCGCCTTGGTCCGGAACGAAGGAACGGGCATTCTCGATCAGGTTCGTGATGATCTGGCCGATGCGCAATTCATAGCCGCCGACATCAAAGCGCGCCTTCGGATTGTCCTTGCGCTCGACGGCGAAACTCATCTCGACGATCTTCTTGCCGCTGCGGATCTGGCGCGACAGATCGACAAGGCCGCCGAGCAGTTTTTCCAGGTCCACTGCCTTCGCATCGCTGCGGGCAAGCTCCGCATCGAGCCGGGAAGCATCGGAGATATCGCTGATCAAGCGGTCGAGACGGCGCACATCATGCTGGATTACGTCCATCAGCCGCTTCTTGGAATCGTCGGTGCGCGCCAGCGGCAGCGTCTCCACGGCACTGCGCAGCGAGGTCAGCGGGTTCTTCAGTTCGTGGCTGACATCGGCGGCAAAATTCTCGATGGCGGCAATACGGTCATAAAGCGCCGTGGTCATTTCGCGCAGCGCAACGGACAGGTTGCCGATTTCATCCTGGCGCGACGAAAAATCCGGAATTTCCTCGCGCTCCTTGGCGCCGCCCCGCCGCACCCGGATGGCGGCGGCCGACAGGCGCCGCAGCGGGTTGGCGATCGTGCTGGAAAGCAGCAGCGACAGGATGACGTTGACGAGGGCGGCCACCCCGAACACCCGGATGATGGCCAGCCGCTCGGCATGAACGATCTTGTCGATATCGCCGGCCTGCGTCGACAAAAGCAGCACGCCGAGAACCGCGCGGAAACGCTGGACGGGTACGGCGACGGAGACGATCAGCTCGCCCTTTTCAGTGACCCGCACGACGGCGCCGCGAACGCCGGTCAGCGCATTCATGACTTCGGGATAGATCGCGCCGTTGCCACCCGGCGGCTCCTTGTAGAGCGGCAGGTTGCCCGGCTGCAGCACCCGGTTAAACCAGGAGTTCAGCCGTTCCGACCACGTCACGGCCTCCGGCTCGATCGGCGGCAGGTCGAAGCGCAATACCTGGCCGCCGGTATAGAGATGACGCGAATCCAGCAGGAGGTCGGCATCGGCGTCAAACAGGCGGGCACGGGTGCGGGTCGGCGATATCAGCCGCCGCAGCACCGGCGCCACACGTTCCTGGTTGATCGGGAATTCCAGATCCTCGTCGCTCGGCAACGGCGTGATGCTTTGGCCCGCCTGCAGTTCAAGAAGCTTTTCGGGATCGATGGTGATCGAATTGGTATCGACGGAGGCAGATGCCGCGATCGCGCCGGCGATGATTTCGCCCTGCGTCAACAGGCTTTCGACGCGCGCATCGATCAGCCCTTCGCGAAACTGATTGAGATACATGATGCCGCCGACGAGGACGACGAGCGCGACGAGATTGAAAAACAGGATCCGGCGCGTCAGGCTGGAAAACACGGCATTGCCGAAGATGCGGCGAATCAGCGTGAACGGATGCGCCCACTTGCGGCCGGAAGCCGCCCGTGTTTCGCCCTCATCCAAATCGATATTGCGCAAGACTTCGACCAAGCCTTCAACTCCCGCTTTCGCGGCCCCTGTATGTCAATGGCAACAACTGCCGTTCAATGGCAGCAACTGCCGTGCAATGGCAGATTTGCCTGCCGTCCGCCGGAGGGCGGAATGGAGATCACGCTTGCGTCTCTCCTGGCGCGGAGCCGTACCATACAGCTCAACCCAAGGCCACGCCAGATTGCACGAAGGGCAATGCCCGGCGTGGCGGGCAGACCAAAGTCAGCCTCAGGCGGATTCGCGGAAGCGGTAGCCGACGCCGTACAGCGTTTCGATCATGTCGAAGTCGTTATCGACCATCTTGAACTTCTTGCGCAGCCGCTTGATGTGGCTGTCGATGGTGCGGTCATCGACATAGACCTGTTCGTCATAGGCGGCGTCCATCAGGGAATCGCGGCTCTTCACCACGCCGGGGCGCTGCGCCAGGGAATGCAGAATCAGGAATTCGGTGACAGTCAGCGTCACCGGCTCGTTCTTCCAGGTGCAGGTGTGGCGCTCCTGGTCCATCGACAGCTGGCCGCGCTCCAGCGAGCGGGCCTGGATGTCGGCGGCACTTCTGGCGGCGCCGGCACCGGTGCTTGCAGCGGCGGCTGCCTCCCGGTTGGCCGAGCGGCGCAGGATCGCCTTGACGCGCTCCACCAGAAGGCGCTGCGAGAAAGGCTTTGTGATGAAATCGTCGGCACCCATCTTCAGGCCGAACAGTTCGTCGATCTCCTCATCCTTGGAGGTAAGGAAGATCACCGGAATATCGGATTTCTGCCGCAGGCGGCGCAGAAGCTCCATGCCGTCCATGCGCGGCATCTTGATATCGAAGATTGCGAGCTGCGGCGGCCGCGCCAAAAGACCGTCGAGAGCCGAGGCACCGTCGGTATAGGTTTCGACCTTGTAGCCTTCCGCCTCCAGTGCGATCGACACTGAAGTCAGGATATTCCGGTCGTCATCGACAAGTGCGATCGTCTGCATCGTATAGGGCTCCACCATTTCGCTGCGCCTCCGAGGCCGGCCCGGTTTTCCGGGGCTCTGCTGCGGTCAGAGGCGTTTCATGAGTATAAAGGTGGAACAAATTGTGGCGAAGTAAAATGCAAAAGCAACGGGCATGACGCCAAGCGGGTGTTTCCGGCCAAAAATCGGCACTTGAAAAGCTTAATTTCAACCGATTAAAAAAGCGATATTTTCTTTTAAATCGATTAATATACTGATATCATTGTATTTTTTACGACAGCAATCTTGTCTTTTCTCCGTTCTCCTTCTATGGTCCCGCATCTCAAACGTTCTGTCGGCAAACCACGGAGGAAAGCTGGACCATGCAGGAACTCGGCATTCGCAACCCATCCCTTGGGCTGGAATCAATCGGTTTCACCAACCTGGACATGGTTCGGTACAACTTTGGCACCGCTGAACTCTACGAGGAAATCCTGCGCCGCGGCGAAGCGCAGCTGACCGCCGACGGTGCTGTGCGCGCCTTGACCGGCCAGCACACGGGCCGCTCGCCGAAGGACAAGTTCGTCGTTCGCGATGACACGACCGCCGATGAAATCTGGTGGGACAATAACAATGCGATGTCGCCGGAGCATTTTGCCGTGCTGCATCAGGACATGCTCGACCATGCCAAGGGTAAGTCGCTCTATGCGCAGGACCTGATCGGCGGCGCCGATGCGGAAAACGCGCTTGCGACCCGCGTCATCACGGAATTTGCCTGGCACTCCCTGTTCATCCGCAATCTCCTGATCCGCCCGGAAAAAGCAGAGCTCGCCGCCTTCACGCCGAAGCTGACGATCATCGATCTGCCGGACTTCAAGGCCGATCCGGCCCGCCACGGCTCGCGCACCGAAACGGTGATCGCCTGCAACTTCTCCAAGGGCATCATTCTGATCGGTGGCACGTCCTATGCCGGCGAGATGAAGAAGGCCGTCTTCACCATGCTTAACTACCTTCTGCCGGCCAAGCGCGTCATGCCGATGCATTGCTCCGCCAATGTTGGCCCCGACGGTGACGCAGCCGTCTTCTTCGGCCTGTCCGGCACCGGCAAGACGACGCTGTCGGCCGATCCCAAGCGCACGCTGATCGGCGACGACGAGCATGGCTGGGGCGAACATGGCATCTTCAATTTCGAAGGCGGCTGCTATGCCAAGACCATCCGGCTGTCGGCGGAAGCCGAACCGGAAATCTTCGCGACCACCCGCCGCTTCGGCACCGTGCTCGAAAATGTGGTGCTCGATGAAAACCGCAAGCCGGATTTCAACGACGGCTCGCTGACTGAGAATACCCGTTGCGCCTATCCGCTGGATTTCATCCCGAATGCCAGCAAATCGGGAACGGCCGGACATCCAGGCACGATCATCATGCTGACCGCCGATGCCTTCGGCGTCATGCCGCCGATCGCCCGCCTGACACCCGATCAGGCCATGTACCACTTCCTTTCCGGCTACACCGCCAAGGTCGCTGGCACTGAAAAGGGCGTGACCGAGCCGGAAGCAACCTTCTCGACCTGCTTTGGCGCCCCCTTCATGCCGCGTCATCCATCGGAATACGGCAATCTGTTGAAGGCGCTGATCGCCGAACACGGCGCCAATTGCTGGCTGGTCAATACCGGCTGGACCGGCGGTGCCTTCGGTATTGGAAGCCGCATGCCGATCAAGGCGACGCGTGCGCTGCTTGCGGCGGCCCTCGACGGGTCGCTTGCCTCGGCCGATTTCCGCACCGACAGCAATTTCGGCTTTGCCGTGCCGGTTGCGGTCCCGGGTGTCGATAGCAGCATCCTCGATCCGCGCTCGACCTGGAGCGACGCCGTCGCCTATGACGCGCAGGCCCGCAAGCTCGTTGATATGTTCGTTGCGAACTTCGCCAAGTTCGAGAGCCATGTCGATGGCAGCGTGCTCGATGCGGCGCCGGGCGTGAAGCTCGCAGCCGAATAAGCAAGCCCTCGCAGAGGGTTGCAGACCATGATTCACGTGAAACCCGGCGCGAAAGTGCCGGGTTTTTGCGTGGCTGTCCTGTTCGCGCGTTTTCAAGTCCGCCATCCTGTGAGATAGAGCGATGGAAGGATGAAACACCATGGCCAGCGATCCGCTCTACATCAACGACCGCATTGTCATCGCCGGCTGGGAGCTGACGGAGCAATTCGTGCTGGCCGGCGGTCCCGGCGGCCAGAATGTCAACAAGGTCTCGACGGCGGTACAGCTGTTCTATGGCATCGCCGCCTCGCCGGCCCTGCCGGAGCGGGTGCGCGACAATGCCATCAAGCTGGCCGGCCGCAAGGTCTCCAAGGACGGCGTGCTGATGATCGAGGCAAGCCGTTTTCGCAGCCAGGAGCGTAATCGCGAGGATGCGCGCGAGCGGCTGAAGGAGCTGATACTCAAGGCCGCCGAACCGCCGCCGCCGCCGCGCCGCAAGACCAAGCCGACCAAGGGATCGATCGAACGCCGCCTGAAGGAAAAGACCGGACGCGGCGAAGTCAAGAAGATGCGCGGCCGTCCGGAAAACGATTGATCGCTGCAATTTTCATCCGGGCCTTGTTTTTTCCGCATCACTGCACTCTGTTAGGGTTGAAGAAACCCGCAAAAGGAGATGCGCCATGGGTCTGTTCAGCTTTATCAAGAATGCCGGCAAGAAGCTCGGCATCGGCGGCGATGACGATGCGCCGGATGTCGAAGCGGTGAAGAAGGAACTGGCGTCCCACGATCTCGGTACCGACAAGGTCGATGTGGCGGTCGAGGGCGACAAGATCGTGCTCAAGGGCGTGGTGAAGGACCAGTCCGCCTTTGAAAAGGCCGTCGTTGCGGTGGGCAATACGCTCGGGATTTCAAAGGTAGAAGCGGCCGACCTGAAGGTGGCCGATGGCGCAGCCACGCCCGCAGCAGCCAAGGACCCGGTCTTTTACACGGTGAAGAAGGGCGACAATCTCTGGAAGATCGCCGAAGCGCAGTATGGCAAGGGCAAGGGTGCGAAGAACACCGTCATCTTCGAAGCCAACAAGCCGATGCTGACCCATCCGGACAAGATCTATCCGGGCCAGGTCCTGCGTATTCCGGCTCTCGATCAGGCCTGATCATGAAAACCGCCGGCGCAGTTTTGTCGATTGCCGTTGCCGTCATGATGATGGCAATCAGCGGGCCTGCGCTGGCTATGACGTTCCGCGAGCCCGCCAAGGGCTCGGTGGAGCGGGCGGCCATCATGGATACCTTGCGCCCCGCCGTCGAGGCGGAGATGCGCGGACCCGTCGAATTCGTCGTCACCACCATCCGGGTGACGCCCAACTGGGCCTTCGTGCAGGTCGAGCCGCAACGGCCGGGTGGCGGCGCGATCGATCCGGAGGAGACCGGCTTTGCCGGGGAGAGCGATATGATGGATGGTCTGACGGTCTATGGCCTGATGGGCTTTCAGGCCGGCCGGTGGAACCTGATCGATCATATGGTCGGGCCGACGGATGTCGGCTATGCCGATTGGCAGCAACGCTATGGCGTCCCGGCTGCCCTGCTCGGGCTGGAATAGGCTTTCCGATGCAGGTTCTGCCAAAGGGCATCCGGCATATTCCCGGTTTTCTCGACCGGCCGCGCCAGGAGGCCCTCGTCGAAAGCATCCGCGCGATCGTGGCCGATGCCCCGCTCTACGTGCCGGTGATGCCGCGCACCGGCAAGCCGATGTCCGTGCGGATGACCAATTGCGGGTCTCTCGGCTGGGTAACGGACAAAGAGCGCGGCTATCGCTATCAGCCGCTGCATCCCGTCACCGGCAAGCCCTGGCCGGCAATACCCGATGCGCTTCTGGACATCTGGCGCACCGTCTCTGGAACCTCCAAGGAACCCGAGGCCTGCCTCGTCAATTTCTATGCCGACGACGCCCGTATGGGCCTGCACCAGGATCGTGACGAAAAAGACCTGGAAACGCCCGTCGTATCGATTTCGCTTGGGGATAGCTGCCTGTTTCGCGTCGGCAATACCGAGCGCAGCGGCGGAACGCTGTCGTTCAAGCTGTCGAGCGGCGATATTGTCGTTCTCGGCGGCGAGGGGCGGCTCGCCTTTCATGGCGTCGACAAGATCTACCCGAACACATCGACGCTGTTGAAGAAGGGCGGCCGGATCAACCTGACGCTCCGCCGCGTCACCCTTTAAAGCGTTAGAGCTTGCGCAGCGCCACCGTCTCGGTGAGGTGGTTGGGGCCTTTCTGCAGGATCAGGTCGGCGCGCGGCCGCGTCGGCAGGATGTTCTGGCGCAGGTTCTTCAGGTTGATGTTCTGCCAAAGCCCTTCGGCGATCGCCAGCGCTTCGTCCTCGCTCACCTGCGCATAGCGCTTGAAGAAGGATTCCGGATTGCGGAAGGCCGTCTGGCGCAGGCGCATGAAGCGGTTGACATACCAGGTGTGGATCAGGCTTTCCTCGGCATCAATGTAGATCGAGAAATCGAAGAAATCCGAGACCATCGGCACGATCTTGCCATCGGCCGGCAAATGGCGCGACTGCAGGACGTTGATGCCCTCGAAAATCAGAATGTCCGGCCGGTCCACGACCTGGAACTGGTCGGGCAGCACGTCATAGGTCAGGTGCGAATAGGTTGGCGCCTGGACATTCGGCTGCCCAGCCTTGATCGCCGACAGGAAGCGCAGGAGAGCGCCGATATCGTAGCTTTCCGGAAAGCCCTTGCGGTCCATCATATTGTCCCGCAGCAATGTCGCGTTGGGATAGAGGAAGCCGTCTGTGGTCACCAGATCGACCTTCGGGCTCGATGGCCAGCGCGACAGGAGCTCGGCCAGAATACGCGCCGTGGTGGATTTGCCGACGGCGACGGAACCGGCAATGCCGATGACGAACGGGGTCTTGGCATCGTTCGACATGCTGAGAAACTGCTGGCGCTGGGCAAACAGCCGTTGCGAGGATTCCACATGGGTGGACAGGAGACGCGACAGCGACAGATAGATGCGCCGGACCTCGCTCAGATCGATCGGGTCGTTCAGCGACCGCAGCCGCTGGACCTCATCGGCCGACAAGGTCAGTGGCGTATCGGCCCGGAAATGTGACCATTCCTCGGCGGAAAAGAACCGGTAGGGCGAATAGTCCTTATTGTCGAAATGATCCGGAATATCGGCCGGCGCGATCTCTTTGGCGACGATTGTCATGACGTGTCTACCGGCTTGCCTTTTCCTGGAGCCCGGACTGGCTTGTCCGCCGCTCAAGTTCGTTCATCACATCCTGCAATGGAATGTCAGCAATTTTCAATACGACCATAAGATGATAAATCAGATCGGCGCTCTCCGCGACCAGGTTGGCGGGGTCGTTGCTGATGGCGGCGATCACGGTTTCCACCGCTTCTTCGCCCAGCTTCTTGGCCGCCTTTGCCTGTCCATGGGCTACCAGTTTGGCGGTCCAGGATTCGTCCGGCGAAGCCTTGGCCCGCAAGGCAACGATCGCTTCGAGATCGGAAAGGCTGAAATTGCTCATCTGTCTTCTATCCTGAGGCTCAATCGAGCCGCATGGCAATGCCATGCTCTGCCATATAGCGCTTGGTTTCGCCGATACTATAGGTGCCGAAATGGAAGATCGAGGCCGCCAGCACCGCCGTCGCATGGCCGTCGCGAATGCCCTCGACCATATGATCGAGCGTGCCGACGCCGCCGGACGCGATGACCGGGACGGACACACGGTCGGCAATCGTGCGTGTGAGCGCGATATCGTAGCCAGCCTTCGAGCCGTCGCGGTCCATCGAGGTGAGCAGCAGCTCACCGGCGCCGAGCTTCACCATCTTTTCAGCAAAGGTGACGGCATCGATACCGGTCGCCTGGCGGCCGCCATGGGTGAAGATTTCCCAGCGGTCGTCCTCGCCGGGTTGCGACACTTTCTTGGAATCGATCGAGACGACGATGCACTGGTTGCCGAACTTGTCGGCCGCTTCGGCAACGAAATCCGGATTGCTGACGGCAGCCGAATTGATCGACACCTTGTCGGCACCAGCCAGTAGAAGCTTGCGGATATCGGCCACACTGCGCACGCCGCCGCCAACGGTCAGCGGCATGAAGCAATGATCGGCCGTGCGGGCAACAACGTCGAAGATCGTGTCGCGATTGTCCGAAGACGCGGTGATGTCGAGGAAACAGAGTTCATCGGCACCGGCCGCATCATAGGCCTTGGCCGATTCGACGGGGTCACCAGCATCGATCAGATCGAGGAAACTGACACCCTTGACGACACGGCCGTCCTTGACGTCGAGGCAGGGGATAACGCGGGCTTTTAAAGTCATGGCGCTTTTGCTACTTTTACGTGCTTTTCGAAAGGTGACATGGTTGTTCAGCGACTACATAGTTTACGTGGATGAGAGTGGAGACCATGACCTAGTCAACATTTCTCCAAATTATCCGGTATTCGTTCTGGCATTCTGCATATTTGAAAAAGAAGCATATGTCACACGCACTGTGCCAAATTTTCAGCGGCTAAAATTTCGCTGGTTCGGTCACGATACGGTCGTTTTCCATGAGCGCGAAATCCGAAAACAACTTGCGCCATTTAAGTTTCTGCAAAACCAGGAAAAGCGGGCGCAATTTATCGGAGAGATGAATGCATTAATTCAGGACGCTGAATTCACAGTCATTGCAGCCGTAATCAATAAGGACCGGCTGAAAGGGCGTTACGCGGATCCGGGCAATCCATACGAAATCGCTCTCCAATTCTGTATGGAACGCCTCTATCGCTTTTTGAGCGAGAACGGTCAAACCGATAGAACAACGCATTGCATTCTGGAACGGCGGGGCAAGAAAGAGGATGCTTCCATCGAACTCGAATTCAGAAGAATTTGTGATTGGGGCAATTTCGGGAGAGTTCACATGAATTGTCTGGATATCCAGTTTCTTGAAAAGTCAGCCAATTCCTGCGGCCTTCAAATTTCCGATCTCATTGCTCGTCCGATAGGCCTCGCCGAAATACGTCCGCACCAGCGAAATCGCGCACTTAAAATTATAGAGCAAAAATTCAGACGAGGTGCAAACGGAAGAGCAAATGGCTATGGATTGAAAATATTCCCGTAGCTCTAAAAAGCGAAAAGCCCCGGTTACACCGAGGCCAGACGCCGACTGGGAACATCCCCCTGTCCACTTAAACGTAAATGTAGGAGAACATAGAAGGAACGTCAAGTGGCTGAATTGACAAACTCAGAAAATCGAGTCCTTCGAATCAGTTAACCGATTTAATTAAAGCCAGCGCTTCCGCCGGATCGATGCGGCCGTCATAAAGCGCACGGCCGGAAATTGCGCCTTCGAGCTTGGCGGCGTCCGGTTGCACCATGCGGCGGATGTCGTCCATCGAGGCGAGGCCGCCCGAGGCGATTACGGGGATGGAAACGGCATCGGCCAGTTCCAGCGTCGAATCCCAATTGATGCCGGTCAAGATGCCGTCGCGGTCGATATCGGTATAGATGATCGCGGAGACGCCGGCGCCTTCGAATTTGCGTGCCAGTTCGATGACGCCGAGTTCGGAAGCTTCCGCCCAGCCCTCGACGGCGACTTTGCCTCCCTTGGCATCGATGCCGACGGCGACCTTGCCGGGAAACGTTTTGCAGGCCTCGATCACCAGCGCCGGATCGCGCACGGCGACGGTGCCGAGAATGACGCGGGCAAGGCCGCGCGACAGCCAGTTTTCAATATGATCGAGCGTGCGGATGCCGCCGCCCAGCTGCACCGGGTTCTTCGTCGATTGCAGGATCGCATCGACCGCAGCCCCGTTGACGGTTTCGCCGGCAAAGGCGCCGTTGAGGTCGACCACATGAAGCCATTCGAACCCTTGGTCCTCGAAGGCCTTGGCCTGCGCGCCGGGATCTGGATTGTAGACGGTTGCCTGTTCCATGTCGCCGAGCTTGAGGCGAACACACTGGCCGTCTTTGAGGTCGATGGCGGGAAAAAGGATCATGTCAGGGTTTCCAGCGCAGAAAATTCGAGATGAGGGCGAGGCCGAGCGTCTGGCTTTTTTCCGGATGGAACTGAGCGCCGGCCTTGTTGCCGCGTGCAACAAATGCCGTCAACGGGCCGCCATAGGCGGTGGTGGCAATCAGGTCGTCCGGATTTTCGACGGCGAGATGGTAGGAATGGACGAAATAGGCATGCAACCCGTCGCTGCCCGTCCTGATCCCCTCAAACAGCGGATGCGGCTTGTTCAGCGTCAGCGTGTTCCAGCCGATCTGCGGGATCTTCAGTGTGGGATCGGAAGGCTCCATCTTGACGACGTTGCCCTTGATCCAGCCAAATCCGTCCGTCGTGGTCTTTTCAAGCCCGCGCGATGACATCAGCTGCATGCCGACACAGATGCCGAGAAACGGGCGGCCGGAAATCTCGACCGCCTCGTTCAGCGCCTCGCGCATGCCATCGACGGCATCAAGCCCGCGGCGGCAATCGGCATAGGCGCCGACGCCCGGAAGCACGATCCGGTCGGCGCTGGCAACGCGGTCCGCCTTGTCTGTGAGTTCGATATCAGCCGTGATCCCGGCTTCGCGGACTGCCCGCTCAAACGCCTTGGTGGCCGAGCGCAGATTGCCGGATCCGTAATCGATGATCGCAACGCGCATCAGCGTTCTCCATAATTTTCAAACAGGCCGACAGCGGCCCGGCCATCGGCAGGCTTTGCAACGGCCACCGGCAGCACCGGCGGTTGCCAGGCCGTTTCAGCTGCGACAGACGTGGTTTCAGCCGCCTCGTGATCGTAGATCATTTCGGCTGTTACCAGATCGTCGGCGGTGATGATCGCCTGCATCGTCCAGCCCCTTGCCTGCAGGCGGCTGGCGACAAAGGCTGGGCCTTCAAGAGCTATGAGCAGGCGCAAAGCCAGCTCGATCAGGAACCCTGCCGCGCTTGGCTCGGGTGTCGCAAAGGCTATGAACCCCTGCAGGAGGGCAACAGCGATACCAGCCACCCATTGGCGCTGGAACAGCAGCCAGAATGCCGGAAAGACGAAGGCGATCCAGGAAAACCTGTCGGCGATGAAGCGTGCCTTGTCGTCGCTCTTTGGAGCGCCGGGAGACGTCAGAACCAGATAGGAGGCCATATCAGCCAACTTTCACTATGGGCCGGATCAGACCAGCGTTCCCTTGGTGGAGGGAACACGGCCTGCCTGGCGCGGATCGATCTCTGTTGCCGTGCGCAGCACGCGGGCAACGGCCTTGAAGCAGGTTTCGGAGATATGATGGTTGTTGGCGCCGTAGATATTCTGCACATGCAGCGTGATGCCGCCATGCTGGGCCAAGGCCTGGAAGAACTCGCGCACCAGCTCGGTGTCGAACGTGCCGATCTTCGGGGCGGAGAAATCGACGTTCCAGACGAGGAACGGCCGGCCGGAAACATCGACGGCAGCGCGGGTCATCGTTTCGTCCATGGCAAGGTCGAGCGAGGCGTAGCGGGTGATGCCGCGCCGGTCGCCGAGCGCCTTGGAAAGCGCCTGGCCGATGGCGATGCCGGTATCCTCGACGGTGTGATGATCGTCCACATGGCGGTCGCCGTCTGCCACGATGTCCATGTCGATCAGCGAATGGCGCGAAAGCTGCTCCAGCATATGGTCGAAAAAGCCGACGCCGGTCGCAATCCGCGACGTGCCGGTGCCGTCGATATTGACGGACACGGTCACCGAGGTTTCGTTGGTCTTGCGCGAAACGCTTCCGGTGCGGCTCACTTGCTTGTCGGCCATCAGGTTCTCCCGAATGTAATAGAGCCGCTCCTTATCAGGCGGTGGGCGAAATATCCAGAACTGCCGCCATGATTCTCGCAGGCGCGAAACAGGCCGCAGTTCCAAACGCCGGAGCATGCGATGGCGGGCTATTTGCAATCGGCAAAAGCGCTCTTACATAGGTTTCAACAGGGCCGGTGTGCGGCTCTTCGAAAGGCCCGGAAACCGGGCAGGGTGGTTTCATGACAACGATTATTACCGTCCGGAAGGGCGGACAGGTGGTGATGGCCGGTGATGGCCAGGTGAGCCTCGGCCAGACCGTGATGAAGGGCAATGCGCGCAAGGTCCGCCGCCTTGGCAAGGGCGACGTCATCGCCGGTTTTGCCGGCGCGACCGCCGATGCCTTCACGCTTCTGGAGCGGCTCGAATCCAAGCTCGAACAATATCCCGACCAGCTGATGCGCGCCGCCGTCGAGCTGGCCAAGGATTGGCGCACCAACAAATATCTGCGCAATCTGGAAGCGATGATGCTGGTGGCCGACAAGTCGATCACGCTGGCCATTACCGGCAATGGCGATGTGCTTGAACCGGAACACGGCACGATCGCGATCGGCTCGGGCGGTAATTACGCCTTTGCCGCCGCGCGGGCATTGATGGACACCGACAAGTCGGCCGAAGAGATCGCCCGCCGGGCAATGGAGATCGCCAGCGATATCTGCGTCTATACCAACGGCAATGTCGTGGTCGAAAAGCTCGATGCCGCCTGATCCGCGCTATCATTTCCGCGACGTGCGCCGGGAGGATTTCCCGCTGCTTCGCCGCTGGCTCGCAGAGCCGCATGTCGCGAAATGGTGGGGCGATCCGGACGAAGAGCTTCAAGGCATCGAAGCTGCAATGACCAGCGCGGAGACGCGCCCGTTGATCGTCGAGCTGGACGGTGTGCCGGTCGCCTATCTGCAGAGCTATGATCCGCATCTGGAGCCTGAGCTTCCCTATCAGGATCAGCCGCCGGGCACGCTCGGCATCGATATTTCGATCGGCGAGCCTGATCTGACCGGAAAGGGTCATGGCAGCGCGATCATCCGCCAGTTCTGCGCCGATCTGTTTGCGGCCGGCGCATCGCGCATCGTGATCGATCCCGATCCGCAGAATGCGCAAGCCATTCGTGCCTATGGGAAAGCGGGCTTCCGTTTCCTTGAGACACGCCATTCCATTTACGGTCCTGCCCATTTCATGGTGCTGGACAAAATCTGAAGAAACGGATTTGCCATGACCACATTTTCACCCCGCGAAATCGTGTCGGAGCTCGACCGGTTCATCATTGGCCAGCACGACGCCAAGCGCGCCGTTGCCATCGCCTTGCGCAACCGCTGGCGCCGCCAGCAGCTCTCCGATGAGCTGCGCGACGAAGTGATGCCGAAGAACATCCTGATGATCGGGCCGACCGGCGTCGGCAAGACGGAGATTTCCCGCCGTCTGGCCAAACTTGCCGGAGCCCCTTTCATCAAGGTCGAAGCGACGAAATTCACCGAGGTTGGCTATGTCGGCCGCGATGTCGAGCAGATCATCCGCGATCTCGTCGAGGTCGGGATCGGCCTGGTGCGCGAAAAGAAGCGCGCCGACGTTAAGGCCAAGGCGCATCTGAACGCCGAAGAGCGGGTGCTCGATGCCTTGGTCGGTGCGACCTCCTCGCCCGCCACCCGCGACAGTTTCCGCAAGAAGCTGCGTGCCAACGAACTCGATGACAAGGAAATCGACATCGAGATCGCCGATACGGCAACGCCCGGCGGCGGCTTCGAAATCCCCGGCATGCCGGGTGCCAATATCGGCGTTTTGAACCTGTCGGAAATGTTCGGCAAGGCCATGGGCCAGCGCACCAAGAAGGTCCGCACCACGGTCAAGGAGAGCTATGGCATCCTGATCAACGACGAATCCGACAAGCTGCTCGACAATGAGGAGATCCAGCGCGAAGCGGTGCGTTCGGCGGAAAATGACGGCATCGTCTTCCTCGACGAGATTGACAAGATCGCCGCTCGCGATGGCGGCATGGGTGCCGGTGTTTCCCGTGAAGGCGTGCAGCGCGATCTTCTGCCGCTCGTCGAAGGTACGACGGTTGCGACCAAATATGGGCCTGTGAAGACCGACCATATTCTGTTCATCGCATCCGGCGCCTTCCATGTCTCTAAGCCGTCTGATCTCCTGCCGGAACTGCAGGGCCGCCTGCCGATCCGTGTCGAGCTGAAGGCGCTGACCAAGGAAGACTTCCGCCGCATCCTGACGGAAACCGAAGTCAGCCTGATCCGCCAGTACAAGGCGCTTCTGGAAACCGAAGGCGTCAATCTCGATTTCACCGAGGACGCACTGGATGCGCTGGCCGATGTCGCGGTCAAGCTCAACACCAGCGTCGAAAATATCGGCGCGCGCCGCCTGCAGACGGTGATGGAACGGGTCCTCGACGAGATCTCCTATGCGGCTCCGGACAAGTCCGGCGAGGCACTGACGATCGATGCGGATTATGTGCAGAAGCATGTCGGCGATCTCGCCGCCAATACGGATTTGTCGCGTTACATTCTATAAGGCGCGCGCAAACTTGTGGACATGTCTACTGACGCTGCTGTCAGGCTACCGGGAAGCGCAAAAAGCGGTTGCTTGGCTCTATCCCACCCTCCGTCATCCTCGGGCTTGACCCGAGGATCTGCGATAAAGCCGAATGGCCCGTTGTCGAAACATGAAATCCCATCAAATGGGCTGCGGAAAGAGGTCCTCGCGTCAAGCCCGGGGATGACGGAGGATGGGGTTGACGCACCCGCAAACCGATGCCCGGCTTGTTTGCATTCCCCGCACGCGATAAGCCTTGTCCGTGCCGGGCATGATTCCGACACGATTTTGCCGCATGCGTCCCGGCACGTCAGGAACGTTCAGACAGGTTCACAGGAAACACAGCGTGCGCCCTATTCTTCAGATGCTTCTCGTCGCGGCCATCATGGCCGTTACCGGCCCGGCCCTTGCGGACGGCATTCGTGTGGTACCGGAAGGCAACCGGTATCAGGAGCAGCCGAGTGTTCCCGGCGCATCCGTGCGCCGCACCAAGGCCGGCAGAACCTCGTTTGACGCCAAATACGAGAAGGTCCACAATCTGCTAGCCAATGACGGCAAGCTGATGAGCAAGATCAAATCGACAGCGCGCGCCTATGGTATCGATCCGATCCACATGATCGGCGCCATTGTCGGCGAGCATACGTATAACGTTGATGCCTATGACCGGCTGCAGTCCTATTACGTCAAGGCAGCCGCCTATGCCGGCGACAGTTTCCGCTTCGGTTATGAGGGCGAAACGGTGGCGCAGTTCGTGGCGCGTCCAGAATTTTCCAAATGCCAGAGCAAGAAGAGCTCCTATGCGCTGTGGAGCTGCCGCGAGAGTGTCTGGGACAACCAGTTTCGCGGCAATAGGGTCGGCGGCACCGCCTATCCGAACAATCGCTTCAGCGCGGTGTTCTTTCAGCCCTTCTTTGCTGGCCAGACTTTTGGCCTTGGCCAGATCAACCCGCTGACGGCCCTGATGCTGACCGACATGGTGTCGCGTGTCTCCGGTTTTGAACGGCTGGACGAAAACGATGCCGCTGGCGTCTACAAGGCCATCATGGATCCCGACCAGTCGCTCGCCTATATGGCCGCCTCGATCCGCCACTCGATCGACGCCTACAAGTCGATCGCCGGTATGGATATTTCCGATAATCCCGGCGTTACCTCGACGCTTTACAATGTCGGCAACCCCGATCAGCGCGCCGCCGCCTTGGCCGCGAGAAACAAGGGTGGCGATGTGCATTGGCCGGAGGAAAATTATTACGGCTGGCTGGTCAACGACAAGCTCGCAGAACTCAAGGCTCTCCTTTAGCGACTTGCTGAATGCGCCGCCGCTACGAGCGGCCGCCTTGCTATCTAGGGGCGGGCTGCCGATGAGGCTGGCGGCGCCACGAACGTTTTTCCCGGTGTTTCCGATTGCACGGCGCGGATCGGCGAATCAGACGCCACCGGTTCCTGCATCTGTTTCTTCGGCCGCTTGATCGTCTTGATCGCCGCGCAGGTCGCGTCCCCAACGCCCTCGCAGGGCTTGTAGACGACGATCTCGCTGCCGGCGCCATCGTCCCAGACGGCCTGGATGGCGAGCGTCTTTGCCTCGCCGGCCGGCAGTGAAATATAGATATATTCGTTGGTGTCGCTGTCCGGCAGGTTGAAGGGGATCTGCGGATTGCATGTGCCCAGCGGAAAGCGCTTGTCGAGCGCGTCGGAATTGATGGAATAGCGGATTTCCGAGAGGCGGCAATGCATGGTCTGCAGCGCTGTGAAATAGATCAGCTGCTTGTCGTCGTAATTGCGGAATTGGATCCAACCGGTCTGCTTGTTGGCATCGAGCATCGCCTTGTAGATGCCGACATCCGGAAGCACCGGCTTGTAGTCCTCGTCATCGGTATCTTGCGCAAGGACGGGCAGTGAGAGGCATGCAACACCTGCAATCGCGAGGACGGGGAAGAGCATGCGTGAGAAGCCGGTCATGCCATCATCCTTATTTCCGCTCTGTCGCGCAGCCTCGCCGTCCCTGTCGGCGAAGCGATAGCCTTTCGCTGCAAGATGTCATATCACCTCGTTGACATCCTTTGAAGCCGGGTTTCCGGTCCTGCCCGAATGGACGCTCTCGTGACTGACCATCTTCTCCTCGGTATCGATACCGGTGGAACCTATACCGACGCGGTGCTTTTCAGCGAGACCCATGGCGTCGTGGCCAAGGCAAAGGCGCTGACCACGCGTAACGATCTCTCGGTCGGCATTGCCGGCGCGGTCGAAGCCGTGCTGGAACAGGCCAAAGTATCAGCCTCGGCCATCGGCCTGGTGTCACTGTCGACGACGCTCGCCACCAATGCGCTTGTCGAAGGCCAGGGCGGTCGCGCAGGCCTGGTGATGATTGGCTTTGGCCCGGATGATCTGAAGCGTGACGGTCTGCAGGAGGCACTGGGAACCGATCCTGTGATCTTCTTGCCTGGCGGACATAATGTCCATGGCGGAGAGACGCTTCTGGATATGACGCTGCTCGACGAAGCCTTGCCGCAGCTTGCAACGCAGGTCGCGTCCTTTGCCGTCGCCGGCTATTTTGCCGTGCGGAATCCGGCTCACGAACAGCGGGTGCGCGACCGCATCCGCGAAGTCTCGCATCTGCCGGTCACCTGCAGCCACGAGCTGTCTTCCAAGCTTGGCGGTCCGCGCCGGGCGTTGACGACGCTTCTCAATGCCCGCCTGGTCTCGATGATCGACCGCTTGATCGGCGCCTGCGAGGGTTTTCTAAAGGCGCGCGGCATTGATGTGCCGATGATGGTGGTGCGCGGCGATGGCGCGCTGATCTCGGCGGCGGAAGCCCGGCTCCGGCCGATCGAAACCATTCTGTCCGGCCCAGCGGCAAGCCTGGTCGGCGCGCGGCATCTGACAGGTCTCGACAATGCCGTCGTCTCCGATATTGGCGGCACCACCACGGATGTGGCGGTGCTCGACCAGGGCCGTCCGCGTCTGGATGGCGAAGGCGCTGTGGTCGGCGGGTTCCGAACCATGGTCGAGGCCGTGGCGATGCGCACCTTCGGTCTCGGCGGCGATTCGGAAGTCCGCATCAACGATCGCGGGCTGCAGGCAAAGATCGATCTCGGTCCGCGCCGGTTCCTGCCGCTCAGCCTTGCCGCTGTCGCGCATGAGGAAGCGGTCATTTCCGTGCTGGAGCGGCAGTTGCGCACCGCCCATGCCGGCCGCCATGATGGCCGCCTGGCCGTGCGAACCGGACTTCCCGATCATCTGGCAAGCGGCCTCCAGCCACAGGAAACGGCGCTGTATGAGCGGATCGGTGCCGTGCCGGTGGCGCTGGAAAGCCTTTTGACCAGCACCTTGCAGAAGGCGACCCTGGACAGGCTGGTGGCGCGCGGTCTCGTCCATATCTGCGGCCTCACGCCGTCGGATGCCATGCATGTGCTCGGACGCCAGGACCAGTGGAACGCTACGGCCGCGAGGCTGGGCGCCGAGCTGGCCGCACGGGTCAAGGACGGTTCCGGCAAGCCGATTGCAGCCTCCGCCGAGGCGCTTTCGGACATGATCGTCGCCCGGCTCACCCGCCAGTCCGCAGAAGTCATTCTCGCCTCCTGCCTTGCGGAAGACGGTGCAGCCATCGATCCGGCCGTGTCGCTGGCCGTGGACCGGGCGCTGAAGCGCGAACCCGGCATCGTCGCCTTTTCGCTGTCGCTCGATCGGCCGCTGGTCGGTCTCGGTGCGTCCGCGCCGGTTTACTATCCGGCAATCGCAGAGATGCTGGGTGCGCAATCGCAGATCCCGGCCGAAGCGGGCGTGGCCAATGCCGTCGGCGCCATCGTCGGCCAGGTGCGCGCCTCCGTCACGGTCTTCGTCACGGCGCCGGATGAGGGTATCTTCATCGTCAACGGTGCCGGCCCGAGCAGCCGGTTCCTCGATCAGGATCAGGCTTTCGCAGCCGCGCGCGAGCGGGCGCAGGTTGCAGCACTCGCCTCGGCGCGTGCCAACGGCGCCGACGAGCCGGTACTGGTGATGCGCGAAGAGATCGACGCGCCGGAAATCGAAGGCAGCCGCAAGCTGGTCGAAGCGAGGTTCACCGCCATCGCCATCGGCCGTCCACGCATAGCGCATGGTTAATTTGTTCTGTTTTGGAAATAATTCTTCGCATTCTTGCTGGATTGACAGGGAATGAAAGCATGAGAGACTGCGCCATCTCATATTAGAGCATTAAATCATGGAGTTGCCGATGGGCCGGATAGACAGGAATGGGTTGGGAATCGATGCGGATCTGCACGCATTCCTCGTTGAAGAGGCATTGCCCGGCACCGGTGTTGATGTGGACCAGTTCTTTGCGGCCTTCTCGCAGATCGTTCATGACCTCGCTCCAAGGAACCGCGACTTGCTGGCCAGGCGCGATGCGCTGCAGGAAAAGCTCGACGGCTGGTATCGCAAGAATGGCGCTCCGGTCGATATGGCTGCCTATGAGGACTTCCTGAAGGAAATCGGTTATCTCCTGCCGGAAGGCCCGGATTTCACGGTGTCCACCAACAATGTCGATCCCGAGATCGCTACCATTGCCGGCCCCCAGCTCGTCGTTCCCGTCATGAACGCGCGGTATGCGCTCAATGCCGCCAATGCCCGCTGGGGTTCGCTTTATGATGCGCTCTACGGCACGGACGCGATCGCCGAGGATGGCGGCGCCGAAAAGGGCAGGGGCTACAATCCGGTTCGCGGCCAGAAGGTCATTGCCTGGGCGCGCGGGTTTCTCGATGCGAGCGCGCCGCTGTCGGCCGGCAGCTGGAGCGATGTCACGGCCTTTGCCGTTGAGGGCGCATCCCTGTCGATCTCGACCGCATCCGGCACGGTGATGCTCGCCGATCCCAACCAGTTCGCCGGCTATCGGGGTGACAAGACTGCGCCGTCACATCTCCTGTTGAAGAAGAACAACCTGCATATCGATGTTGTCATCGACGCCTCGACGGCAACGGGCAAGGATGACGGCGCGCATATTTCCGATGTCATTCTCGAATCGGCCATCACAGCGATCATGGATTGCGAGGATTCCGTTGCCGCCGTCGATGCCGAAGACAAGATCGTCGTCTATCGCAACTGGCTTGGCCTGATGCGGGGCGACTTGCAGGAAGAGGTCTCCAAAAGCGGCAAGACTTTTACCCGCAAGCTTAATCCGGATCTGGACTTTGAAGCGCCTGAAGGCGGCGAAATCTCGCTGAAGGGCCGCGCGCTGATGCTGGTGCGCAATGTCGGTCACCTGATGACCAATCCGGCTATCCTCGACCGCGACGGCAACGAGGTCCCGGAAGGCATCATGGATGCTATGATCACCGGCCTGATCGCGCTTTATGACATCGGTCCGAACGGCCGCCGGATGAATTCGCGCGAAGGTTCGATGTATGTCGTCAAGCCGAAGATGCATGGTCCGGAAGAGGTTGCCTTCGCCTCGGAAATCTTCGGCCGCGTCGAGCAGGCGCTCGGCATTGCTGACAATACGATAAAGATGGGCATCATGGACGAGGAGCGCCGCACGACGGTCAACCTCAAGGAATGTATCCGCGCCGCCAAGGAACGGGTCGTCTTCATCAATACGGGTTTCCTCGATCGTACCGGTGACGAGATGCACACGTCGATGGAGGCGGGTCCGATGATCCGCAAGGGCGACATGAAACAGGCCGCCTGGATTGCGGCCTATGAAAACTGGAATGTCGATATCGGCCTGGAATGCGGCCTGTCCGGCCATGCCCAGATCGGCAAGGGCATGTGGGCCATGCCCGACCTGATGGCGGCGATGCTGGAACAGAAGATCGCCCACCCAAAGGCCGGCGCCAACACCGCCTGGGTTCCCTCGCCAACGGCGGCGACGCTGCACGCGACCCACTATCACAAGGTCGATGTCTCAGCCGTTCAAAAGGACCTGAAAAGCCGGGCGCGGGCAAAACTCAGCGATATCCTTTCCGTCCCGGTCGCTTCGCGCCCGAACTGGACGGCAGAGGAAATCCAGCGCGAGCTGGATAACAATGCGCAAGGGATACTCGGCTATGTCGTCCGCTGGATCGACCAGGGCGTCGGCTGCTCCAAGGTACCCGACATCAACAATGTCGGCCTGATGGAAGACCGCGCCACGCTGCGCATCTCCGCCCAGCATATGGCCAATTGGCTGCATCATGGGGTTGTCACACAAGCACAGATCGTTGAAACGATGCAGCGCATGGCAGCAGTCGTCGATGGTCAGAATGCCGGCGACGCGGCCTATACGCCGATGGCGGGTAATTTCGACGGCTCTATCGCCTTCCAGGCAGCGCTCGAACTGGTGCTGAAAGGCCGCGAGCAGCCAAACGGCTATACCGAACCGGTCCTCCACCGCCGCCGCCTGGAGCTGAAGGCGAGCGAGGCGGCCTGACCTGCCGCGCAAAGGCGTACTCTGATGATGTCCGGACGGAGCTTGCGCGTCCGGACATGCCGTCTCTGTCAGGCGCCGAGACGGCGCAGGCCAGTGAGGCCTGCAAGCGCCCCGGCGGTGGCAAAAATCAGAAAGACCCATCCTGAAACGGCGCCCGCCTGGATGCCGGATAAAAGGACGCCGACCGTGCAGCCGAGCCCGGTCATCGCTCCCCATCCCATCAAAACACCTCCGGCAAAGCGCGCAAAGAGTCCACCGGCGTTTGGCCAGGATGGTCTGAACTGGCCGCTGACAAGCGCAGAACTGAGGCTCGCCAGGACGAGACCGATGACGAAAACCCCGTTTGGTGACAGCACAGCCGTCTTCACCGCGCTGAGACAACCGCGCACCGTATCCAGACCCACAAGTGTCTCCGGAACAAGTCCTGCGGAAAGACCGGCTGTCCGCGCCAGGCTGCCGAGTTCGGCGGTCACGCCGAGAGGGGCAACGCGAAGATAGGCGATAGCGCCGATCACGGCGACAAGCAGGCCCGTGATGACGGGTGGCCAGCGCCGGATGAAGATGGCCTCGAAAGGCTGGGGAGGGGATAGGCCGTTTTCCGGGCGCTGCGCACGGCGAAGCACCAGAAAGGCAATGAGCCCCAGAGCTGACAAGCTGATCCCCGAGGCGGCCGCGTAGCCGAAAATGCCGGGAAGCCAGAGCGGCGGGTCATTAAAGACTGTAGAAGTGTAGAGGAAATTCCAGGTGGCAAAGCCAAGCAAAAATCCGAGACCCGCACCGGCAAGTGCGGCGATCGACCCGAAAGCGCCTTCGCCCAGCCGGTAGAGATGGGCCGACAGGCAGGAGCCGGAGATGGCCATTCCAAGCCCGAACGCAAAAGCCGCCGCTGCCAGAACCAGCCCGACCGGCCCGATATGGGCGCCCGGTGGCAGGCGGTCGGGTTGCGGTACAGGGACCCAGGCGCCCAATATGACCTGATAGAGCACGATGCCTGCTGCCAGCGCCGACAGAATGGCGACAAGCCCCGCCGCGTCGCGCCTTTCCACGAAGTCGCGCAGGTTGCAGAGAAAGCAGAACCGGCCCCGCTGCAACACGATGCCGAAGGCACTGCCGGTGAGCAGCGAAAACGACAGGACGCGCCCAGCGGCGTCCTGCGCCAGCCAGACGCCCCAGGCGATGAGGGCCGCCACGATCAGGAGCGACAGGCTACGGGAAGCAAGGATTGGCATGATGATCCGATGGTCAGACATCGAGGTGCGGGCGGACCTGTACCGCGTCCACCCGCTCCTTGATGTTGGAAGACAGCACTATTTTCCGGTCCAGACCGTTCCGGCAATATTGGTCACCGGAACGCCGACAGCATTCCCATATTCCGTCCACGACCCATCGTAATTTCGCACGTCATAGCCGAGGATTTTCTTCAGCGCGAACCAGGTGTGGCTCGACCGTTCGCCGATCCGGCAATAGGTGATGACGGGCTTTGAGCCATCAATGCCTTTTTCCGCATAGATCGCCTTGATCTCGTCTTCGGATTTAAAGGTGCCGTCTTCCTTGACGATCCTGCCCCAGGGAACATTGACGGCGCTTGGAATATGGCCCGCGCGGACCGAAAGCTCCTTGACGCCTTCAGGCGCAAATATCTTGCCGGCATATTCATCCGCTGAGCGAATATCGATGAGCTTGGCGTCGTTCCTGCCTTCCGCAACGGCGACCACGTCAACGAAACGCGCCCGCACCGAGTTGTCCCGGTCGGCAAGCGTCAGCGTCGAATCGGCATGATCCGGCAAGGCTGTATCCAGCGGCAGGCCTTGTGCCTCCCAGAGCTTGCGGCCACCGTCGAGCAATTTTACCTGATTGCCGAGACCGTAGACCTCAAAGACCCATGCGCCCCAGGCGGCAAACCAGTTGTTATTGTCACCATAGAGAACGATCGTCGTGTCCTGATCGACCCCCGCATCCCGGAGGGTTTTCTCGAAAGCCTCGCGGCTGGCAATGTCGCGCTTTTGCGGATCGACGAGATCCGTGTGCCAATTGAGATGTGCAGCGCCGGGAATGTGACCACGTTCATAGACACCGGTATCGACGCTGACCTCGAATATCCGCACCTTCGGGTTTTCCAGGTTATCCTCAACCCATTTGGAATCGACCAGTGCATCCGATGCAAGCACCGAGCCCGCAAACATTGCGGACGTAAGCGCGGCGGCCGCAAGTACAGTCATGCCTTTAATTGCCGTCATGTCATTCTCTCCTCAGCTTAAAGTGCAATGCAAGGCAACATGCCCGGCATCGCGACGACGGCCAAAAAAATAAATTCTATAAATTTTATGGATATTAAATTTGAGAAACTAAAGATTATGTCTATCGATGTCTAACGTGACCATCCGGCAAGAAATACAGTAATTACTAATGTAGATGGTGTCGTGGAGGTGTGATCCTGGTCCACATAACAAAAATCCCCGGACAAGCCGGGGATTTGACGATGTCTGGCGTTTAAATCAGCTATTACTGCTGCACGATGACGTGGGTGTTCTTGCCCGGACGGACGCGGGCATAAAGGTCGATGATATCCTGGTTGATCATACGGATGCAGCCGGACGAGGCCGCAGTGCCGATAGAGGCCCATTCCGGCGAACCGTGGATCCGGAACAGCGTGTCCTTGCCTTCATCGTTGAACAGGTACATGGCGCGCGCGCCGAGCGGGTTGCGCAGGCCAGGGCCCATGCCGTTCTCGACATATTGGGCAACGTCCGGCTTGCGCACGGCCATTTCCTTCGGCGGATGCCATGTCGGCCATTCCTGCTTCCAGGCAACATAGGCGCGGCCTTCCCATGCGAAGCCGGCCTTGCCGACGCCGATGCCATAACGCACGGCCTTGCCACCGGGCAGCACGAAATAGAGGAAGCGATTCGGCGTGTTCACGATGATCGTGCCGGGCTTTTCAGCTGTGGCGTAATCGACGATCTGGCGGTGAAAACGCTCGTTTACCTTGTTGATCGGGATCGCCGGAAGGGCGTAGCCGTGATCTTCGACCGGGCCGTATCCATCGGAGAAGATTTGATTTGTCGCTACTTTTTCGCCGATGGGAGAGATCGGCGCCGTGGAGCAACTGGCCAAGGCGAGTGTAGCCGCGAGGCTGCACAGCAGAACTGCATTGCGGAAGCGCATGGGTGTCTCTTAAAATGAAGTTAAGAATATCTGGGTCGTTTTGACCATCAGCGATTATGGTTTATTTTCGATTAACATCCCGAAAGCAAGTGAATGCGGGGCAACATTGCGGTTGGGTGATCCGAAAACTCCACGGAGTGTTTTTTTGCAACAAAAGCCGCCTTGTGCCAGAGTTTAATGCATGGCGATTCTCTCTATCCACAACGATAGTCCTTTGATCGACGGCCGGCAGTCGCAGCGCGCCCTCATGGTTCGCCGTGGCGTGCAGCGGTACCTGCATGAAATGCGTCACGCCGTCTTGCCGGAGCTGACGCTTGCCAGCGGCAGGCGTGCCGATCTGATCTCCATTTCGCCAAAGGGCGATATCTGGATTGTCGAAATCAAGACCTCGATCGAGGATTTCAGGGTTGACCGCAAATGGCCGGACTACCGGATGCATTCCGACCGGCTCTATTTCGCCACGCATAGTGGCGTGCCGCTCGATATTTTTCCGCAGGAATGCGGGCTGCTTCTGTCGGATGGCTATGACGCGGAGATGATCCGCGATGCGCCGGACCACAGGCTTGCAGCGCCGACTCGCAAATCCGTCACGCTGAACTTTGCCCGGGTCGCGGCCCAGCGCCTGATGCTGGCGGAATGGTCGGCCGACAGGGCCGGCGATACCAGCCCGAACATGCGCGATATCGTTTCCGGCTCGCTGGACGGCGACAGCGGAGCGTAACCGTTACTTCGGCGCGCGCTTGGCCAGGATGCGTTGCAGCGTTCGGCGATGCATGTTGAGCCGCCGGGCGGTCTCCGACACATTGCGCTCGCACATTTCGTAGACGCGCTGGATATGTTCCCAGCGAACCCGGTCGGCCGACATCGGGTTTTCCGGCGGTTCGGCGCGCTCGCCGGCCCTTTGTACGAGGGCGGCAAAGATATCGTCGGCATCGGCAGGCTTGGCGAGGTAATCGACCGCGCCCAGTTTCACCGCGTTGACGGCGGTGGCGATATTGCCATAACCGGTCAGCATGATGATGCGTGTGTCGTCGCGGCGCGTGCGGATCGCCTCGATCACGTCGAGACCGCTGCCGTCGCCAAGCCTCAGGTCCACCACCGCATATTTCGGCGGTCGCGTCTTCGCCTTGGCAATGCCTTCGGCAACGGATTCGGCGATATCGACGGCAAAGCCGCGGGTTTCCATGGCGCGCGCCAGGCGGCGCAGGAAAGGCGCGTCGTCATCGACGATCAACAGGGACGTGTCAGTGCCGATCAGCGAGGCGTCCGTCGGCGTTTCGCCGGCCTGTTCGGGGAGTTTTTCCGTCATGTCGCAATCCTCGGTGCCGTCTCTTGGTTCATGCACTCTACGTAAGTTCGCATATTCCCGGTTCAAAACGCCGTAAAGTCATTTCGACAGATTTGCGTCCATCAGGATGCGCGGCCATTCGACGCTGACGCGGGCACCGGGCTTGTCCGGGCCACCGTTTTCGAAGCTCAACTTGGCGCCCGAACGCTCCAGCAGCGTCTTGGCGATGAACAATCCAAGGCCCAGACCCCCGGCACTGTCATCCTTCTGGCGCTTCGTCACGTAGGGCTCGCCGATGCGGCTCAGAATATCCGGCGCATAGCCGTCGCCGTCGTCCTCTATGACAACCGAAACGATCGCCGGCGTGTGGGTGACCGTCACGGTCACTTCCTTCTTCGCATAATCGACCGCGTTCTCCAAAAGATTGCCGAGCCCGTAGAGAATGCCGGCATTGCGGTTGCCGACCGGCTCCTTGGCGCGGTCGCCGCGTTCGACAAGATTGATCTGGATGCCGAACTCGCGATGCGGCGCCATCACCTCCTCGATCAGCGACGACAGCGGCAGGTGGCGCATATGCGCTTCGTTCTCCGACGACAGCGTCGTCAACCGCCGCAGGATGTCCCGGCAGCGCTCACTCTGGGAGCGCAACAGATGCACGTCTTCGCCAAAGCGCGGATCATTGCCGAGTTCGCGTTCCATTTCCTTGGCGACGACACTGATCGTGGCAAGTGGCGTGCCAAGCTCGTGGGCGGCCGCAGCCGCAAGACCGTCGAGCTGCGAGAGATGCTTTTCCCGCTGCAGAACCAGCTCCGTCGCCGTCAGAGCTTCGGAAAGTTCGCTTGCCTCCAGCGAGACACGGTAGGTGTAGAAGGCGGCAAAAGCGGTGGTCGAAACGATGGCAAACCAGATACCGGCCGTGAGAACCGTCGGCACCAGAAGCACGACGCCGGGATACCAGGGCAGGGGGAAGGGCGAGAAGGCGAGCCCGGTAATGCCGAGAATGGCAAGGAGTGCCAGCGCGATACTATGCCATTTCGGCTGCGAGGCAGACGAGATGATGACGGGAACGCAGACCAGCGGCGCAAACGGATTGGCAAGCCCGCCAGTAATGAACAAAAGCGCCGTCAGCTGGGCAAGGTCGAGGCCGAGCAATGCAAAGGCCGCCGGCGGCTGCAGCCGGTGTGTCGGCGGGTAGCGGATGGTGAGATAGGCATTCACCCAGGCAAGCAGCGCAATCAACGAGCAGCAGGCAATTAGCGGCAGCGGAAATTGCAGCCAGAAGGCGGTGATCATCACCGCGATCGATTGTCCGCCGACGGCCAGCCAGCGCAGCCGCACGATCGTCTGCAGGCGCAAAACCCGGCTTGTGGTGGCGTCTTCCCCGTCGAGTGCGGCGGTTGTCATCCGGTATCCTGTCGTCAATGCCATGCCGGCCTCACTCTTTGTGAGGCTCCAGCCTCATGTACCACGCGGTTTCGCCCGTGTCGTCGGCATGGCGTTTGCCGGGTCTTCCGGCCAAGGATGTTTCGGATACCGGCCGCGCATATCGGCGCGGACATTCCTCCAGGACCCGGCCCAGAAGCCCGGCAGGTCACGCGTCGTCTGCATCGGCTTGTGACCGGGCGAGATCAGTTCCAGGAGCAGCGGCAAGCGGCCGCCGCCGATTGCCGGATGCGTCTTCAGCCCGAACAGCTCCTGCACCCGGATCGACAGGACCGGCTGGTCGCCGTCGTAGCGGATTGGGTGGCGCTGCCCGGTCGGCGCCTCGAAATGCGTCGGCGCCAGCTTTGCAAGATCACGGGCGGCATCATGCGGCACCAGCGATTGCAGCCCTTCCGACAGGCTGCCTGCATTGATATCGTCGATACCGCGCGTATCCCGCTGGAATGGCACGAACCAATCGTCAAGCCGCTTCAGCAGGCTGTCATCCGCCATATCAGGCCAGGGCTCGCCGAGTGTGCGATGCAGAAAGCCGATGCGGTCGCGCAATTGCGCAGCTTCCCTGGAAAAGGGCAGGACCGCAAGCCCCAGCTGGCGAACGCCATCGGCAAGCGCCCGGGCCGCCGCCTCGCCCTTCGGCTTGCTGAGCGGCGTCTCGTCGAAAATGATGGCGCCCAGCCGCGTCACCCGCCGCGCCCGGACCTGCCGGCTCGGCCGGTCGAAAAAAATCTGGTCCTCCTGGACGATCGCCTGCGGCATATGCGCTTCGACATTGGCACGGGAAATCTCCGCCGCAGCCAGAATACGCTGCCCGCCGGCGCGGCCCGTAAGGTCGGCGATCACAAGCATGGCAGCACCCGCCAGCCGCTCGGTTTCCGGCAGTTCCGCTCCCCGGCCATTGGCCATGACGAAGCGCCCGCGCCCGCCTCGCTGCAGGGCGATCCGGTCGGGAAAGGCCTGCATCAGGAGAATGCCCGGCTGGACCGGTTCACCGGTTTGGCCATTTCCGCTCAGGCCCTTGGCCATCCGCCGGGCGAGCCCGCGCGAGGCGTCTGCACGGTCGCCGCGCTCGGATTTGAAACGGCGCAGCCGGTCTTCCAAATCGATGCTGTTTCCGCCCAGCCCCTGCTCGGTCAAAACCACGGCCAGCAGGCAGGCTTCATAGGCCTGGCCCTCCTCTGCCGCCGAAACCGCCATGGCGGCAAGCCTGGGCGGCAAAGCCAGCTGCCGGATCTGCTTTCCCCGTGCGGTCAGCGCACCATTGGGATCGAGCGCGCCCAGTTGACCCAGCAGAGCCTTTGCCTCCTGCCATGTGGTTGCGGGCGGCGGATCGAGAAAGGCAAGGCCGACAGGATCCGTAACCCCCCAATGGGCGAGATCAAGCACAAGGCCCGACAGGTCGCTTGCGAGAATCTGCGGTGGGGTGAATGCCGACAGGGCTGCCGTCTGACCCTGATGCCAGAGACGGATGGCGATCCCGGGTTCCGTGCGCCCGGCGCGGCCCGCCCGCTGATCGGCGGAGGCGCGCGATACCCGTACGGTTTCCAGCCGGGTAATCCCCGTCGATGCCTCGAAGGCCGGAAGCCGCTGCAGGCCGCTATCGATGATGATGCGCACGCCATCGATGGTGATCGATGTCTCGGCGATCGAAGTGGCCAGCACGATCTTGCGGGTTCCCGCCGCTGCCGGGCGGATCGCCGCGTCCTGCTCCTTCTGGCCGAGATTGCCGAACAGCGGCGTGATGATGGTGTCTACGCCAAACCGGCCCGCCAGCCGCTCGGCCGTACGGGTGATTTCGGCCTGTCCGGGCAGGAAAGCGAGGATCGAGCCCGCTTCCTCGCGATGCGCCTCGACAATGGCCCGCGTCACGGCGTCTTCGACACGCTCGGTCGATGCCCGCTCGCGGTAGCGCACATCCACTGGAAAACTGCGCCCCTGGCTCTCGATGACGGGTGCCCCGCCCAAGAGCTGTGCCACCCGATCGACATCCAGCGTCGCCGACATGACGATCAGCTTCAGGTCGTCGCGCAGCGCCTGCTGCACATCGAGCGCCAACGCCAATCCGAAATCCGCATCCAGCGACCGCTCGTGGAACTCGTCAAACAGCACCGCTGCCACATCCGGCAATTCCGGATCATCGAGCAGCATCCGCGCAAACACCCCTTCGGTGACCACCTCGATGCGGGTTTTTGCCGAAATCCGGCTATCGAGCCGCATGCGATAGCCGACGGTATCGCCGACCTGCTCGCCAAGCAGGCTGGCCATGCGCCCGGCAGCGGCGCGGGCCGCCAGCCGGCGCGGCTCCAAAAGAATGATCTTGCCCTCGCCACGCCAGGGCTGATCGAGAAGAAATAGCGGCACCAGCGTTGTCTTGCCCGCTCCTGGCGGCGCCGAAAGCACGACGGCGGGCGCCGTCTTCAAAGCCTCGCCGAGCTGCGGCAGGATCGCCCGCACAGGCAGGTCGGGCAGGATCCCCGCCATGCTCATTGCCGTGACGCTCATCGGCCGGCCTCCTCGCCGATGACAAGAATTTCGCCGCCTGCCGCTTCGGCATCCGCCTGGTCATGGGTGACCAGAACGACCGGCAGCCGGGCGGATTTGGCGCGGGAAAAGATCAGATTGCGCGTCTGCTGCCGCAGGCCGCTGTCGAGTTTGGAAAAGGGCTCGTCGAGCAGAAGCAGCCGAGGCGCCGACAGCATCACGCGCTGCAGCGCCACGCGGGCTTTCTGGCCGCCCGACAGCGTGGCCGGATCCCGATCGAAAAAGCCTTCAAGCTCCACATCGGCCAATGCCTGCTCCATGCGCCGCCGCTGGTCGCGCCGGACAATGGACGGCGTCAATCCGAACAGCAGGTTGCCGCCGACCGAGAGATGCGGAAACAGCAGCGGATCCTGAAACAGCATGCCGAAACGGCGCTTTTCCGCCGCAACGCTGGTCAGGTCGTCGGTATCGATACGGATGCGGCCGCTTGCGGTAAAAGCCGGATCGAGAAAACCGCCGAGAGCGGCAAGCAGCGCCGATTTGCCGGAACCCGACGGCCCCATGACCGTCAATATCTCGCCGGGCCGGACACGCGCCGACAAAGAGAGCAGCATCCGGCCGTTCAGGGCGATGGAAATCGCCTCCAGATGCAGTCCGTCTGTCATATCGGGTTTCATTCAAATCCTCATCGCGCGCCGGTCGCGGAATAGCAAGTGCGGCACCAGCGATGCAATCAGAAATCCTGCAAAGGGAACGAGCGTCTGCAACAGCGCATAGACGCCGATGGCACGCCGGTCGCCACCGGACGACAGCGCAACGGCCTCGGTGGTGATGGTGACGATCCGACCAGTGCCGATCAAAAGCGTGGGCAGGTAGAGCCCGGCGGATACTGCAAACCCAACGGCAAAAGCCGTGAGGCAGGCCCGCGTCAGCATCGGCAGGCGGATATGGATCAGGATCTGCGACGGCGATTTGCCAAGCCCCGCCGCCAGCATTTCGTAACGCCGGTCGAGCGCCTGCCAGGGCGGCGACAGCGACAGCACGGCGTAGGGCAGCACGAAAATCAGATGCACGAAAACCAGGAGCGGCATGGACGCGTCGAAGCCAAGCCCCACGTTGAGGATCTGCAGGCCAAAGACGAAGCAGAGCTGCGGCACGATCATCGGCAGATAGAGGACAACGCTGAACACGCGGCCTTTAAGGGCAGGACGATCGCGATGACCGCCTTGCCAAAGCAGACCGATGGCGATGAGCACGGCAATGGCGGCCGAACTGCTGGCAAGCGAGATCGTCGTTGCAATCACATCAGTGGCCTGCGGCAAGGCACGCATCCAGGATTGAAGCGTAGCACTATCCGGCAAAAGCGCCGGAAACGGCCAGAGACCGGCAATCGACCAGAGAACGAGCACCGCAAGACCCAGGAACACCAGCGCCGCCGAGAGAGCGATCACGGTGGCCGCGGCCCTGCGCAACACGCGGTCATCAGCCCGGCGAACGCCGGATTGCGACATCCGCCGCAGCAGGAAGGAACCGGCCTGCTCCACCGCCAGCCATGCCACCATGGACGCAACCGTGAGCAGGAGCTGCAGCACTGCACCGGCCGATGCAAGGAACCGCATGCGCAGGTCACTATCGGCCATCCATCCGGTAATGCGCACCGCAAGCGGGGCAGGCAGCGCCGGGCCGAGGATCATCGCCACGTCGACGACGGAACTCGAATAGGCGAGCACGGCAAAGACCGGCAGCCGGATTTGGACGTAGAGAAGCGGCCAGGTGCTGATCAGGAAACCCCGGATGCGGCCATAACCCAGGCTGGCCGACAGCTGCCGCGCTTCATGGAGGGGCAATTGCGGCAGTGCCGCCAAGGTCACCAGAAACAGGAATGGCATTTCCTTGACGATCAGCCCCGCCATCATCGTCAATCCCAGCGGGTCCTGCGGCACCAGCCAGTCGGGCGGACTGGTATAGCCGGTGAGACCGGGGGACACGAGACGCATGACCAGTCCCGACGGGGCGGCAAGGAAGGCAAGGCCAAAGGCCGCAGCCGCATGCGGAACGGCCAGCAGCGGCGACACCATATGCTGGATGCGCGAAAACATCCAGGTTCCGGCATAACCGGCGGTAAACAGCATGACGATGACAAGCGATAGGCCGGTGGTAACGATCGCCGTCGCAAAACTGACCAGCGACGAGCGCCACAGATGTGGCTGCGCTGCAAGATCCGCAAAATGATCAAGCGTCAGATGGTCGCCGCCGAGCACCGGCAAAAAGCCAAAGGCCGGCCCGATCGTCCCGGCCAATCCGGCCAGGACCGGCAGCCCGATCATCGCAAGCACCAGGCCGGACACGCCGAACCGGTGCTTCATAAGGCCCCGCGCCAGCACCGTATCAGTTTGCCGCCCCATAACGTTTGGTCCATTCGGCCTCGATGCGGGTCATCCAGTCGGGATGCGGCTCGGGCAGTGCCGGCCCAAGCCTGTCCGGCGGCAAGGTCGCAATGCCGAGATCAAGGGCTGCAAACGCTGCCCGGTCGGCCTCAGGCAGCTTGCGCATGGCCAGCACCGTCGGATCGCCCCAGATCGCCGGATCCTGTTTGCGCAGCTGCGCCTCCGGCGACAAAAGGAAGTTCGCCAGCACCAGCGCACCCGCCTTGGCCTTGGCATTATAGGGAATGGCGACAAAATGCGTATTGCCAAGCGTCCCCTTGGAAAAGACGAAGGAACGCACGCTGCCGGGCAGTTCACCGGCTGAAATGGCGGCCGATGCTTCCGCCGGGTTAAAGGCGAAGATGATGTCGAGCTCCCCATCCGCCAGCTTCTGCTTCATGTCGGGATAGTTTTGCGGAAAAGCCTTGCCCTTGCGCCACAGCAACGGATGCAATTGGTCGAGATAGGCAAAGAGCGGCGCTACATCACGATCGAAGGTGGCTTCATCGACGGGTTTCTGCAGTTTCGACGGATCGTCGATCCGCTCGCTCAGCACCTGCTTGAGAAAGGACGAGCCGGTAAAATCCGGCGGCTGTGGATAGGAGAACCGGCCCGGATGCGCTTGTGAAAAGGCAAGCAAGTCTTGTGTGTTATCGGGCAGATCCTTCTTCTGCGTGCGCGCTTCATCATAGAAGAACACCAGCTTTGCCGCACCCCAGGGACTTTCCAGTCCTTCGGTCGCAATGGTGAAATCCGTTCGGGTGGTCGGTTGATTATCGATATCGACCAGGCCCCAATTGGGCAGCTTCGTTGCCCAGTCCGGGGAAAACAACAGGCCCTGCCGCTTCATCGCGGCAAAATTCTCGCCATTGATCCAGATGAGATCGACCGAGCCATCCCGGTTGCGCCCAGCTGTCTTTTCGGCAAGCACTGTCGTGACTGCCTTTGCTGTGTCGTCCAGTTTGACCTGCACGACGCTGACGCCATAGCGCGCCTTCACCGCATCGCCGGCCCATTGCATATAGGCGTTGATATTGGCGGAGCCGCCCCAGGCGTTGAAATAGACGGTCTCGCCACGGGCGTCGGACAACACCTGATCCCAGTTGGCCGCA
This sequence comes from Rhizobium sp. Root483D2, assembly GCF_001426685.1. Taxonomy (GTDB): domain Bacteria; phylum Pseudomonadota; class Alphaproteobacteria; order Rhizobiales; family Rhizobiaceae; genus Pararhizobium; species Pararhizobium qamdonense. The sequence goes on from NZ_LMFB01000037.1 coordinate 117,406, forward strand.
TCGGTAGCCATGGCCGGGGGAAGAGCCGCAAGCGCCAGCGGCGCAATAAGCGCCATCCTCGTAAACATCCGCCGTGTCGATCTAATCATATCACCCCCCAAATTCGCAAACGCCAGCCTAAGCCAAGGCCACGATCCGTCAACGCCAGCCTCATCACGATCCGGTGACGCAGCAGCAACGCGGGGGACTGTGAGTGCTGCAGCCGGAGGATTTCATCAGGATGTTTGACCATGCGTGGCAGGCCGATAATCGTGGAATCCATCCGCTCTCCAATTTTGACCATTTGGGAAAGATTTTGCCGGGTGAATTTGGTGATTGCGCTCTGGATTTGGGTGGTTTTGAGGTTTTGTTTGAAATACCCAATTAGAATCAATGACTTGCAAGAAATTTTATTTTCTTTGTTTTGGTGTGTTGACTTGTTTCGGGTGTGTCGCCTATAAACC
>NZ_LMFB01000038.1 GCF_001426685.1 Rhizobium sp. Root483D2
CCAAAGATATGGTCGAGGAATTCACATCCTTCGCGAGTTTCTCCCCATCACCCGAAAAACATGTGAAGGCGGACCCGGCTCTGATCGGTATAGCCGAAGAGATTGAGGAAAGCGGTGGGCACTGGCAGCCGTGCTCCGGTTGCTACGATACCGAAGACGGGCACCCAACCCAGAAATATGACTTCAGCCCCGCGTTGCAGACTGCGATCGGATGCGGTTGCCATGAGTGCGGCGGCTTAGGTGCCGTCTGGTGGCACATGACCGACGAGCAAGTTGCTTCTTTTGCGGAAGATATGGAAGCCATCGATGACGATGCAATCGACGCCATCCAGCGCATGATGGATAAAAGAGGTCTGACGCGGAAGGACGTTTTCCCCGCTAAGTCACGCGCCTCCGAGTGCATGAGCCGCAAGCGCCCACTGTCCATCGCAATGATCCGCAAGCTCCACTTCGAGCACGGCGTACCCGCCGAGGTGCTGATCGCGCCGTATCGCATTGTAACGGAGGGATCGGCCAATGAAGTTTGAACCTATCGCGTATGCAAGCCATTACGGCGGCCGATGCCGTGGATGTGCTGACGAAAACGGCGTGTGCCCCACGACCGGCATGCCATGCGATCCAGATGAACGTCTGAAGGCTGCAGCACACTGCCTGAAGGCGTGGCAGTTTGGCATCGAGCACGGCCACATGGATAACCCGTTCCTGCCAGCGCCCGCACCGAATTCGCGGGGGAATGACGCCCCTCTGACTATCTCACTTCCCGTCCATCAGATCGCCCATGATCTGCTGAAGGCCCACACCGGCCAAGAGGGCGGATGCCCGAAGATTGACTGGTATAGGCTGCGCTCGGAAATTTCGGATGCGATAGCGGTCGCCTTGGATAGTCAGCGCAGGACCGACACACCGCCCGCACCGAATGTGCCGTGCCCGTGCACGCTAATCGAGCAGGACGAGGATTGCCCCGTGGGTTATCCGTCGATGATCTGCGGCGTCTGCCAGGGCAAGGGCCACACGACGCCAGGCCAGGTAACCGCGCTGGCCTGCGAGATGATCAAAATCGCGAGCGACATGGGCGAGCCGGAAGACCCGTTCGCCGCTTGGGAGAGCGTCAGCCTTATCCAGAGCCAGAAGGATCAGCTTCGGAAGGCGCTGGCAGACATGGTGCCGCCGAAGCTCACGTGGAAAGAACGGGATGCAGACGGCTTCCTTGTCCATCATCAGGTCGCGGCAATAAACGCGGCCCGCGCCGCCCTCGCAGCTTCGGAGGGCTCGGCCGATGCTTAGCCGCCGTATGTTTCTCGCAAGCTCGTCTGCTATCGCGGTCGCGCATTTGGCGCCAGCCTTTCCCGTATCCACGGCACCCGTCGCCGCAGTTGCCACCAAGCCAGCTACGACGATCTGGATTGCCGGACATCACGGCGATTTCGACTGGCACGTGTTCGAGGGCAAAAACAAGATCGACGTATTGCGGGAGGCTCTTAATTACCACGGGCACGGCAACGCTGAAGAAATCGAGGACATGCTTACCCTCGATGATGAGGCCCTCAAAAAAGAGCTGGACTACATGCATTTCGGGCTTGATCGCGCCGCGAAAATGGACGGGCTGACGCCAGAAGAAATCAAGTCTCACCATTGGCTTAGAGCCGGGTTCGGAGCCTGCTGCGATCGTTGCTCCAGCGAATGCTATGATGGTGACGGCGGTAGGGCATTCGGAACGGAAGCAGTTTGCGAGGAATGCACGACGATCGTGGACCTCTTAGGTAGCGACAGCTACGACAAAGAGCTTGGCGAAGAGCGCTTAACAGAATGGTTTCTCAACCACGATTGCGACGAAGCGTCGGTTCGCAAGCAGATGAGCCGTGATTTTGATCCTGAACTAATCCCACCGGAGATCTGGCAAAAGTGCCTAGCAGAAGCAAGGGCAGAGCTATGAGCAATCAGCGGGAACTATTTGAGGCCGCCGTGGTCGAACGCCTGAAAGAGAGCGGTTTTCTGGAAATCGAGATCCGAACCGAATGCCTTGTGCGCTGCGATGACGGCTACCAGGATGAGCTGATTAATGCGGGGTGGCATTATTGGAACGCTGCCATAGCCGCCCAATCGCCCGCAGCGAATGTGGGGCCTTTTCAGGCCCGCGTCCAACCGTGGATGATGGCTTGTTTTGGCGCTATGATCGCTGGCGACCGTGAGGAGCGGAACCACCGTTTCCTTGAAGAGGCTCTTGAGCTTGTCCAGTCCACCGGCTGCACGGCGCACGAAGCGCACCAACTGGTCGATTACGTCTATGGCCGCGCGACCGGCGAACCGCATCAAGAGGTCGGCGGCGTCATGGTCACGCTGGCCGCGCTCTGCCTCGCCAACCATCTCGACATGCACGAGGCGGCGGAAACCGAGCTTGCCCGCATCTGGACGAAGGTCGATGCCATCCGGGCAAAGCAGGCCGCAAAGCCGAAACACTCGCCGCTTCCCGGCCCGTCAGCGTCGGAGGGCTCGCCCGATGTTTAAGCGCATCCCGGAATATCGCATCCGCTGGGGACTTGTGCACGGCAGCTGGATAGGCCGTCGTCGCATGTGTCTCGCCGAGAAGCGAGTTCGCTTTCTATGGCTCATTCCAATGTGGTGGCCACTCGAACACGCCGACTGGCGTTTCGACGAGAAGACGGCATGCGCCGATATATCTGCCGATATTGAATTCTGCATGCCACTACCTGCCAGCCAGGAGATACGCCCATGACCAATAAAGACACGCAAGCACCCGCCCCGAAACTGAGGGTGACCGGGTTTCGCGGAAACCCGCTCCGCGTCGTGTTGAGCAACGGCGATGAGGCAACCGTCACGCAAAAGCTCGTCGATGCCTTTGCCAGCCCCTCGCCGTTCGATCATGGGGTGACTGAAAGTGCCGAAGGGGTGACTAACGCCGAAAATGGTGCAGTTCAGCGGCAGAGCGTCGGCCAGACATCGCCATCGGCGAGGGCTACCGCGAATGAGTAAAGGAGGCACAGTCCGTCGCCGGGAAGCGACATACCGCAAAGGGTTCATGGCCGGTGCCAGCACGCTGCACGAGGCGATGCGAGTCATCAACCAGATCGCAGATGTCGTCAAGGAAGAGGGCGGCGGCTGGATGTCCTGCACGGGATGCCACGAGACGATCGACGGGCAGGAGACCGGGCATTATCCGTGGAGTAACATTTTCAGCTGCATCACTGGCTACGGCTGCCGGGAATGTGGCGGCATCGGAGTGCGCTGGAACGAACCTTTCCCTATCCAAGACGCCGAAGCGATGATGCCCGAATGCCATGAGGTTACCGCATGAGCAATCGTCGCGACCGTATTCGCGCCAAGATCATGGCGCGAGTGGAAATTGATCCTGCCACCGGATGCTGGCAATGGACTGGGCCAACATCGGGAAGCGAAGGTCGTGGCGCCGGATATCCCAGAATGTGGTTGGACGGCCAGACCGTCGCCGTCCACAAGGCGATGTGGACCAACGAACACGGCTTCATACCGGGAAAAAAAGAACTCGATCACAAATGCCGCAACCGGCTTTGTATTCGACCCGACAACAAAGATCACGTCGAACTTGTCACGCGCAAGGTCAATGCCTTTCGGCGCGAAGAGGCCAAGCGTGCCCAGATTACCCATCCCGGCAAACCGAAGATGGAATGCGAGGAGATACTTCGATGAGAAATCCCGACACCACTGCAGCGTCCGCTTTTTCGACGCCATTCCTTCTCTTCGCGCAGTATGGCGGAAGAGCCGTCATCCCTGTCGAGGATGTCTGCCGGGATTACTTTAGCCACCTGACCCCAGACAAATTCCTTCGCAAGGTCAGCTCGGGCGAAATCCCCTTGCCGGTGGTGCGGGCCGAGACATCGCAGAAATGCCAAAAGGGCGTCTATCTGCAGGATTTGGCGGATTATATCGACACGCGCCGGGCCGCCGCTTTGAAAGAATTTGAGCAACTCCACCGATAGCGGTTGCTACAATTTTGCTACAAACGCTTTACAAGTATTGTTTTTATTTGATTTTTTCACTGTTTCAGTCCAGTCGATCATCGGGGCAACGGCAAAGACGGGGGCGCGAAAATATGCCGAAGCGGTACCGTCCGATGCCGAAATCGCTGCAGTGCCCATTGCAAAAAAATTCTTTCATCTCCGCGCGCAAGGCAGGCGGTACAGTCTGATGGAAAAAAAGGCGCGTGAGCGGAGAAGGGTTTCTCGCGGCTCAAACGGCCTGACCAATTCCGGCCTTATACAGCGCAGAGGTTTTGAAAGCGAGATGGAAGTTTGGCGGAAGGATCGGAGATAGTTTTTCGAAAAAGACGATGTTTTGGTCCGCTTTCTGCGGGCCCATCCTGAAAGCTATTTAATGAAGGTACGAATGGCACCAAGCAACTGCTAAAACGGAGTAAAAAGGCCGACGCCAACGCGTACAGCCCTTTTCTGCCCAGTTTGAACGCCAGCTTTTTCGCTGGCGTCAATGCGCCTGGAGTTTCGCCTCTTGCGCGGCAGCGATGAAGACCTCGCGGGCTTCTTCCGCCGACTTGCGGCCGTCGATTGCGGCGCGGCAAAAGCTTCTCGCGGCGACGTAGCGCGGACCGCGAAGATCGGGCCAGGTTTCCATCAGGCAGGCCAGCGCATCGAACGGACCCAGCACCACCTGAGACCCTTTGTGAGCAAATCCGACCTCGACGGGATTGGACCATTTGGCATTTGGCATGAGCGTCTCCTCCGAATGTCTTGCCAGACCAGAACGGCACCATAGCGGATTTGGTTCCTTTTGGGCAGAGCACAAAACGAAAAAAGCCTGCCGCGGGAGGAGGTGCGGCAGGCTTTCTGAAAATGACCCACGGTCGGGAGGAGGTGACCGCTGGTCGATCGCAGCTTTCCGGGAGGAGGTGGATTGCTGCGATAAATATGACTATAATGCTGCGATGCACAATAATCAATTCAAATTTGATGCAAAGCACCCTTTACCAGTAACTTCTTCGTGTTGAGGCGCCGTTTGAGGCGCTGCCGATGAGATAACCGGCAACGAATGCCGCAGCCCCAAAGACAAGAAGGGCCGTGCTGGTGGCCGAGGGATGGTCCTGCGCGCTCTGAACGACAGCAGAGGCTTCGTCGCTGACATAGTTTGCCGCTTTTTTCGTCTTGGCCGTCACGCCGCTGGTATCATTGAGTTCGCCGGTAAAGCCGGTCCGCAAATTCTTGACATTTGCCATTTCGCGCTCCTTTTCCGTTCGAAAAGAAAACACGCGAAAGGCAGGATTGTTCCAGATTGCCGGGCAGCGATGTGAAACCAAAATCGAACAATCCGCAGCGAAACGTCCGGCATTGGGCAAACTGCACCGTCCCGATCCGGCACAAATAAAAGCATCTGCTCAGAAATCACTGTTGCGATTTCTTCATGTGTGGCATGCTAATAGATGAGGTGCCTCATAAAAACCAATTTCGGAGTAGCTACTGCAGTCCAGAATCAAAAAAATAAAGAGACGGGAGAAACCACATGGTAGAGGAAAATCTGTATCGGATCGTTGAAGTCAGCCTGAAGCGCGGCGGCGATCGCCGGGATGTCGGCATCATGACGGTGCGTCAGGCACTGGAACTTCCAGATGTCCCGAGCCTGGAATATACACATCCCGATAGCCGCGCAGACAGCCGGTTTCTGACACGCGATCAGCTCCAGGCCTACGTCTGCAGCTGACGCGCTGTCCCCACCCCTCACAGGGTGCCATCGTCCGCTATTCGCAAACGGATAGCCGGCTGATGATGACTGCAATCCCCTCCCCGCGCCGGCGCCGGTGATGAATTCCAAGAGTATGTTTTCCCGTCGCCGCATGCATCGTGTGGGTCGCAATTTCGCCGTCCACACGGTACAGATCGGCCGTGATATGCACAGCCGGGCGCTTGTTGCTAAGCCGGTACGCAGCATGGATGAAGCCGCAGCGCTGACCATCAACGCCGTTTGAGAGGGAAATATGCCGCTTTATGCTCTTGGAACCACCCGTCCCGCAGTTCCTGCCCAAGACCGTTACTGGATCGCACCGGATGCGCATGTGATCGGCCAGGTCGAATTTGGAGACGATGTCGGGATCTGGTTCGGTGCGATCCTGCGCGGCGACAATGCGCTGATCCGGATCGGCGCCCGCACCAATATCCAGGAGGGTGTGGTGATCCATGTCGATCCCGGCCAACCGGTCACGATCGGGCAAGGCTGCACCATCGGCCACCGCGCCATCGTGCATGGCTGCACCATCGGCGACAATTCGCTGATCGGCATGGGCGCAACGGTTCTGAACGGCGCCGTGATCGGCAACAATTGCCTGGTGGGGGCCAATGCGCTGGTGACGGAAGGCAAGGTCTTTCCCGACAATTCGCTGATCGTCGGGGCGCCGGCAAAGGCCATCCGGCTGCTGGATGAGGCTGCTGTGGCGGGCTTGCGGCTATCTGCAGACAGCTACGTCAAAAAATGGCAGCTGTTTGCGGCAAGTCTTTCCGTCATCGAATAGGCGACGCCGGGGCGCCCGCAACGCGACAGCCCGAAGACAGTCCTTTGCCTATTCGGCGGTGCAGTTCTGGCAATGGCCGCGGATCTCGATCGTGGTCTTCTCGGTCTTGAAATGCTGCTTGCCGGCGAGCACCGACAGGCGCTCCTCCATGGCTTCGTCATGCATCTCGGTCACCTGGCCGCAATCCTCGCAAATGGCAAACGCCGTCACGCCGTGGTCGTGATGGTGATGATGATCCGGGTGGGCGCAGGCGACGAAGGAATTCATGCTTTCAAGCCGGTGGATGAGGCCGAATTCCAAAAGCTTGTCGAGCGCCCGGTAGACCTGCAGCGGCGCGCGGAACCCGTGATCGCGCAGCTTGTCGAGGATCGTATAGGCGCTGAGCGGCCCTTCGGCATGATGGAGCGTATCGAGGACCAGCGACTGGTTCTTGGTGAGCTGTTGTGCCGCCATTAGTGATGTCCTCCATGCGTCGAATGTATCGCCGTCTCAGCCTGTTTGTTGCGCCCGAACGGCAGCAGACTGAGCACGAAAAGCACCATCGCCGCAACCACGATCGACGGTCCCGATGGCGTATCGAAATGCAGCGAGCCGAACAGGCCGCCGGTCACCGCAAGCGCGCCGATGACGGAAGCCAGCACCGCCATGATCTCCGGCGACGTGGCAAAGCGCCGGGCGGTGGCTGCCGGGATGATCAGGAGCGAGGTGATCAGCAGAATGCCGACGATCTTCATGGCAATCGCAATCACCAGCGCCATCAAAAGCATGAAATAGAGCCGCGCCCGCTCCGGCTGCAGGCCTTCGGCCTCAGCCAGTTCCGGATTGACGGTGGAGGCCAGCAAGGGCCGCCAGAGATAGACGATCGCCGCCAAAACCAGAATGCCACCGCCCCAGACCAGGTCGATATCGGCTTCGGAAACAGCGAGAATATCGCCGAACAGGAAGCCGACCAGATCGATCCGCACCCAGGTCATGAAGGCGACGATGACAAGGCCGATCGACAGCGAGGAATGCGAGAGAATGCCGAGCAGCGCATCGGTGGACAGCGCGCCGCGCTTTTGCAGCAGCAACAGCAACAGTGACACGGCGGCGGCAACGATGAAGACGCTGAGCATCAGATTGAGATCGAGCAGAAGCGACAGCGCCACACCAAGCAGCGCGGAATGGGCCATCGTGTCGCCGAAATAGGCCATGCGCCGCCAGATGACGAAACAGCCGAGCGGGCCGACGGTGATGGCAAGGCCGATGCCGGCAATCAGAGCACGGGTGAAGAAATCGTCAAACACGGCCGCTCTCCTTGGTGTCATAGCCCTGCAGCCGGCTCTTGTAGCCGCAGCCGCAATCCGGTCCGTGGACGTGATCGTGCCCGCCGTGATCGTGGCCGCTGTCCTGGTCACCCTCGTGATGGTGGCCATCACCGGGATGGCAATGTTCGGTAATGCTGCCATCGGTGTGCAGCACGCGGCCATCCGGCAGATGGGTATGGTCGTGGTCGTGGCTGTAGACCGCCAGCGACTTGGCGGCACGGCTGCCGAACAATTTCAGGTATTCCGGGCTCTGGCTGACCATCTGCGGCGTGCCACGGCAGCAGACATGGCCGTTGAGGCAGATTACCGTATCGGTCTCGGCCATCACCACATGCAGATCGTGGGAGATCAGCAGGATACCGCAGCCGGTCCGGTTGCGGATAGATTTGATCAAATCGTAAAGCGCGATCTCGCCGGAAAAATCGACGCCCTGCACCGGCTCGTCGAGGACGAGCAGATCAGGCTTGCGGGCAATGGCGCGGGCAAGCAAGGCGCGCTGGAACTCGCCGCCGGAGAGATGCTGCACCTCGGCGCGGGCAAGATGGGCAATGCCGGTCGAATGCAGCGCTTCCTCGACCTCGCGGCCCTTCAGCGGCCCGGTCAGCGTCATCAGCCGCTCCACGGTCAAAGGCAGCGTCCAGTCGATCGAAAGCTTCTGCGGCACGTAGCCGACCTTCAGCCCCGGCATTTTCTCGACCCAGCCCTCGTCCGGCTTCAAGACGCCGATCGCAGCCTTCGCCGTCGTCGATTTGCCGGAACCATTGGGGCCGATCAGCGTGACGATCTCGCCCCTGCTGATCGAAAACTCGACGCCGCGCACCAGCCAGCGGCCATTGCGGCGGATGCCGGCATTGGTGAGCGAGACGAGCGGCGCCTGGTCGGACTTGTGAAAATTCAGCATCAAAAAAATCCGGATGGGGTGTTGCCAGCCGCTATGCCACACGTTATAGCATAACGCAATTGATGTAATAACATTACATTGATTTACAAGACAGGAGTCCCCGCATGAGCCTGAAAAATTCCCTCCTTTTGACATCGGCGCTGATATTCGCCCCCTCCATGCTTCTGGCGGCGGGCACGGCCCATGCCGAAGTCCCCAATGTCGTCGTCTCGATCAAGCCGATCCACTCCCTGGTCGCCTCGATCATGCAGGGTGTCGGCGAGCCGGCACTGATCGTCGAAGGTGCCGCCTCGCCGCACACCTACAGCATGAAACCGTCCAATGCCGCAGCCCTGGAAAAGGCCAATATCGTCTTCTGGGTCGGCCACGGGCTGGAGGCTTTTCTCGAAAAGCCGCTGGAATCGCTCGGCAGCGGCGCTGAGATCGTCGAGCTTGACGACGCACCCGGTCTTGAAAAGCTGAAATTCCGCGAAGGCGGCGCCTTTGAGGCCCATGACGACGGCGACGAGCATGACGCCAGCGCAGAGGGTACCGAGGGTCACGCCCATGAAGAAGCCGGTCATCACCATGACGAGGGCGAATTCGACATGCATCTGTGGCTTGATCCTGCCAATGCCAAGGCCATGGCTGCACAGATCGAGGCCACGCTGACGGCTGCCGATCCGGACAACGCAGCCGCCTACAAGGCCAATCTGGAGGCGCTCGGCATACGGCTCGATGCGCTCGACAAACAGATTACCGAGACCGTCGCACCCATTAAGGACAAGCCCTTCATCGTCTTTCATGATGCCTACCAGTATTTTGAGCATCGCTATCATGTGAAGGTAGCGGGATCGATCACGGTCAGCCCGGAAACGCTGCCAGGTGCCGCACGGTTGAAGCAGATCCACGAAAAGATCGTCGAACTCGGCGCGACCTGCGTCTTTGCCGAGCCGCAGTTCGAACCCAAGCTCGTCAATGTCGTGCTGGAAGGCACGCCGGCAAAATCCGGCACGCTGGATCCGGAAGCAGCGACCCTTGATGCCGGCCCGGACCTTTATTTCCAGCTGATGGAGGGGATCGGCACATCGTTGAAGACCTGCCTCTCCTCCGGCAGCTGACGCGTTCCTCCCGAGCGACTGAACGAGGCGGGCCCCAGGTCCGCCTTTTTCAGATCATCGAATGTAATAGTATAACATTAAATGTAAATCATGTCCGACAAACTTCCGGTCACTGTGCTGTCCGGCTTCCTCGGGGCCGGAAAGACCACGGTGCTCAATCACATCCTCAACAATCGCGACGGACTGCGGGTCGCCGTCATCGTCAACGATATGAGCGAGGTCAATATCGATGCCGCCCTGGTGCGCGAAGGCGGCGCCAACCTGTCGCGGACCGAGGAGCAGCTGGTCGAGATGACCAATGGCTGCATCTGCTGCACGCTGCGCGACGACCTTTTAAACGAAGTGCGCAAGCTCGCCGAACAGGACCGGTTCGATTATCTGCTGATCGAATCCACCGGCATCGCCGAACCCCTGCCCGTCGCAACCACTTTCGAATTCCGCGACGAGCACGGCAACAGCCTTGCCGATGTCGCCCGGCTCGACACGATGGTCACCGTGGTCGATGCGGTCAGCCTGCTGGGTGACTATTCCTCTGCCGATTTTCTGGCTGAGCGCGGCGATACGGCAGGGGAAAACGACAACCGCACGCTTGTCGATCTCCTGGTCGAGCAGATCGAATTTGCCGATGTCGTCATTCTCAACAAGACGGGAAGCGCAACGCCCGAACAACGGGATGCCGCCCGCAAAATCATCGTAGGGCTCAATGCCGATGCGCGGCTGATCGAGACGGATTTCGGCAAGGTGGCGCTGCGCCAAGTGCTCGGCACCGGCCTGTTCGACATGCTCAAGGCCGAGCAGCATCCGCTCTGGTACAAGGAACTCAACGGCTTCAAGGACCATATTCCTGAAACCGAGGAATATGGCATCCGCTCCTTCGTCTACCGGGCACAAAAACCCTTCGATCCCGCGCGGTTCCACGATTTCGTTCACCGGCCCTGGCCGGGCGTGGTACGGGCCAAGGGCTTCTTCTGGCTGGCGACACGGCCGCATCACGCCGGCGAACTCAGCCAGGCCGGGCCAATGGTGCGCACCTCGAAAATGGGACTGTGGTGGTCGGCCGTGCCGAAAGCCCAATGGCCGGATGATCCGGGCTTTCTGTCGATGATGAAGCCCTATCTCGATCCCGTCTGGGGCGACCGGCGCCAGGAAATCGTCTTCATCGGCGCCGATCCGATGGATCAGGCTACCCTGGAAGCGGAACTCGATGAGTGTCTGGTTGATGCCGACGCCTTCACGCCCGATCGCTGGCGGGCACTGCCGGACCCGTTTACGGACTGGTCGCCACGGGCAAACTAGGCCGCCGGAATAACGGCCGCCCCAATCTCGCAAAAAAAGGACGGCATTCAACGCCGCCCTTTTTTGTCAGTCACATCAAGCGATCAGCGCATTGCCAGATTGACGATGACGCCGGTGGCGACGCTGATCAGAAGGAAGTTGTTGTCGACGCGAACCCACTGCTGTCCACGCGGCGGCGCACGCAGCTTGTAGCGGCGGTAATCGTTGACGGCGGCAATGCGGCGGCGTTCTGCCGCAGATAGGCGCTGACCGCGCGCCCAGCGCTTCTTAACAACGACGTTCTTTTCGACAATCTTGGTATTGCCGTTTCTGTAAACGCGTTTTTCGACATGGCGCTCCTTGGCCTGAGCGACTTCGAAGGGCCGCGCCGGCTGGGCTAAAGCCATCGGCGCTGTCAGGAAGGAGCTTGCAACCAGCGCAATCATCAGACGTTTCATCGGGGTGTCCTTTCGTTTTTGACACTCTGAATCTACGCCCGCAAAGATGAACGGAAACTGAAACATAAAATTACAAAATTGTAATGATATCAGTTAATTATAAGAATTAACTGATACAACGCGCAAACTTGCAACCTCGTTTCAAAGCGCCTCATAGGAAAATCGGCTGAAATCAGCCACCTGCGCCCTGCCCGATGTGTCGAAGGCGAAGACACCGGCAAAGGCGCCGGTAAACGAGCCATGTTCGCCCCGGCCGCCCTCGTCGGAGACCACACCGGCATCGAGCAAGGGGCCAAGTTTGCGCCAGTCCGGGTCTCCTTCGGGGTGCCAGAAGAACTGCAGATCGTTGTCGCGGATCTCCATGGCCAGATACACCCAGCTTACGGGCACGGAAACGCCGCTTTCGACCGGGAAGGTCATGCGGCTATGGGGAAAATCGCCATTGCACGAAAAGATCGTCACCACCCGGCCGAGCTGTTCATGCAGCGTTACCACGATCGCATGGAATTTGTGGCGGTTGTAATAATGGGTGAGCCCCGCCGCCTGCTGATAGGTGTCAGGCTCGAATTCGACCACGGTTTCGGCGCAAAAGGCGTGATGTTCCTGGCGCCGCGCCACCAGCGCCTGCTCGAACCAGCTGCCGATGCTTTCGCGTCCAAACAGCCTGAGATGCCCCGGCCGCTCCGTCAGCGAGAAGATCCTCTCCGGCTCCGGCGTGCGCAGCCATTGGAACTCCATCGGCAAATGCGGAGCATCGAACCCCGTTTCCAAGCGTGGGTGTTTCTCGATGACGGCGGCCTCTCCCGGCGCCGGAACATCGACCGCGGGCTCGACACCGCCCTGTGCAAGATAAAGCCAGCCGTCATCGCCCCAGACGCATTTCTGCAAGCCCGTCTCACGCCCGAGCGTACAGCGCCGGTGCGGCGCAAGCGGCCGACCGGTCAAGTGGGTGTGGTAGGGCTGGCCATCCGGGGTTTCGACATATTGGCCATGCCCTGCCCTTTGCAGCACCGCTTCCGGATTGTCCTTGGAGGTGATCAGATGCGTCTGCGGGTGCATCTCGTAGGGACCCTCGATGGTTCGGGCGCGCGCCATGGTCACCGCGTGGTCGTAACCGGTGCCGCCTTCGGCCGTGGTCAGGTAGTACCAGCCGTCACGCTTGAACAGATGCGGCCCCTCGACAAGCCCCTGCGCGCTGCCGGCAAAGATGTTGCGGATCGGGCCGGTCAGCGCTTTCGTGATGGGGTCCCATTCCTGCAGGAGAATGCCGTCGAAGGCCGGGGATTTCGGCGCGCCGCCAAAACTCTCGGTGCGGTGGTTCCACTGCATGTTGAGAAACCATTTGCGCCCGTCGTCATCGTGAAACAGCGACGGGTCGAAGCCTGAGGAATTGACATAGACCGGCTCCGACCAGACGCCTTCGATCGTTGCTGACGTGACGATGTAGTTGTGGGCGTCCTTGAAATTGCCGTCGAAGCGCTTGACGTCGGTATAGACCAGATAGAACAGACCGTCCGCAAACGACAGGCACGGCGCCCAGACACCGCAGCTGTCGGGATTGCCGCGCATGTCGAGCTGGCTCGCCCGTTCCAGCGGCCGGCGCACCAGGGTCCAGTTCACCAGATCGCGGGAATGGTGGATCTGCACGCCCGGATACCATTCGAAGGTCGAGGTGGCGATATAATAGTCATCGCCGACGCGGCAGATCGAGGGGTCCGGATTGAAACCGGGCAGGATCGGATTGCGGATCGTCGCGGTCATGATGGACGTACCTCATGTTTCTCGGAACGCCATACGGCCTCAAACCGATGGGAAATTCAACCCCTGCCCGGTTCCGCGAGCGGCTTCCCGCCTTTTCGACTCGGCCGGCCACTGGTCTTGCGGGCGCAATCGAGCCCACGTCATCCACCGTCCTACGCTGGTTTCCCACAGTTTTTGCCCAAGCTTTAGGCAAAGGCGGAAAGCCTATATGCGACTTTGGTATGACGGTGGCGGACTAGGCCGGAAAATCGGAAACCAGACTTGAAACAGGGCTTGAAATCGGCACTGTGGCTAGGCTTGGCCATAAAAATCGACAATCAGCTTAGCGGTGGAGGAAACTATATGACCGCACTGCTCGGGTTCAGCAGGCTCATTGACCGTGTCACGGAAATCATCGGCAAATCAGTCTCCTGGCTGATCCTGGTGGCCGTTCTGGTCAGCGCCGGCAATGCCATCATCCGGAAGATATTCAACATGTCGTCGAACGCTTGGCTGGAGGCGCAATGGTACCTGTTTGGGGCCGCCTTCATGCTCGCGGCCGCCTATACGCTCAGCCAGAACGAACATATCCGCATCGACGTGGTCTACGGCAAGTTTTCGCGCCGCACCCAGCATTGGATCGACCTGTTCGGGCATGTCTTCTTCCTGATGCCCTTCGTGCTTTTGATGACCTATTACCTCATCCCCTACGTGCTGATGTCGGTTCGCTCGCAGGAGGGGTCTTCCAGCGCCGGCGGCCTGATCGTCTGGCCGGCCAAGGCCATCCTCCTGGCCGGCTTCGTGCTTCTGGCGCTCCAGGGCGTCTCCGAGATCATCAAGAAGGTGGCGATCATGACCGGCAACGTGGACGATCCGACGCCCTATGTGCCGACCCATGCGCCGCTTGACGATGTCACCGTTCCGGAGGCACGCCCATGATGGAATTCATCGCCGTCAATCTTGCGCCGATCATGTTCGTGTCGCTGATCATCTTTCTGCTGCTTGGCTATCCCGTCGCGTTTTCGCTCGCCGCCAACGGTCTTTTGTTCTTCATCATCGGCGTGGAACTGGCACCCTTATCCGGCGGCTCTATCAACCTGTCCTGGCCGTTGCTCAACGCTCTGCCCGATCGCTTCTGGGGGGTGATGTCGAATGACACTTTGCTCGCCATTCCCTTCTTCACCTTCATGGGGATCGTGCTGGAACGCTCGGGCATGGCCGAAGATCTGCTTGATACGATCGGCCAGCTGTTCGGCCCGATCCGGGGCGGCCTTGCCTATGCGGTCATTTTCGTCGGCGCACTTCTGGCCGCAACCACCGGCGTGGTTGCCGCATCTGTCATCGCCATGGGCCTGATCTCGCTGCCGATCATGCTGCGCTACGGCTACGACCGCCGCGTCGCCTCCGGCGTCATTGCCGCGTCCGGAACGCTCGCACAGATCATCCCGCCATCGCTGGTGCTGATCGTCCTTGCCGACCAGCTCGGCCGCTCCGTCGGCGACATGTATGCCGGCGCGCTTATCCCCGGCCTGGTTCTGACCGGGCTCTACATGCTCTATATCCTGATCATGACCTTCGTCCGGCGCGATTCCATGCCGGCCCTGCCGCTCGAAGCCCGCACGCTCGGCTCCGGCGTCACCTCGCTGATCATCGCCTTGATCGTGGCGGCCGGTTTTGCCTATGCCGCCCATATCTATCTCTATCCGGCACATGGCGAAAACGCCGATATCCTCGGCGCAACCGTCGGCATCGGCTTCATCTATATCGTCGCCCTTCTGGACAAGGGGCTGAAGGTCAACGCGATGTCGCGGCTGGCCCAGCAGGTCATCATCGTGCTGATCCCGCCGCTGGCGCTGATATTCCTGGTGCTCGGCACGATCTTCCTCGGCATCGCAACGCCGACCGAAGGCGGCGCGATGGGTGCCGTTGGCGCGCTCGTCATGGCGGCGGCCAAGGGGCGGCTGAGCATGGAGGTGATCCGCTCGGCCCTGGCCGCCACCACGCGGCTCTCGGCCTTCGTGCTGTTCATCCTGATCGGTGCGCGGGTGTTTTCGCTGACCTTCTACGGCGTCAACGGCCATATCTGGGTCGAGCATCTGCTGGTCGCCATGCCCGGCGGCGAAACCGGCTTCCTGATCACGGTCAACCTGCTCGTATTCTTCCTGGCCTTCTTCCTGGATTTCTTCGAACTGGCCTTCATCATCGTGCCGCTGCTCGTACCGGCGGCCAATGCGCTCGGCATCGATCTCATCTGGTTCGGCGTGCTTCTGGGCATCAACATGCAGACGAGCTTCATGCACCCGCCCTTCGGCTTCGCTCTGTTTTACCTGCGCTCGGTGGCGGCCAAGGTGCCCTATCTTGACAGGGTTACCGGCAAGGTGACGCAACCTGTCACGACGGGGCAGATTTATTGGGGCGCCGTCCCGTTCGTCGGCATCCAGATCATCATGGTCGGGCTCACCATCATGTTCCCGCAGATGGTCATGCACTACAAGGGCGATGCTGCCGTGGTCGATCCCAATACGATCAACATCGTCGTTCCTGGTTTTGGAACAGGCGGCGGCGGGCTGACCTTGCCGGACAATGGCGGCGGGCTTGGATTGCCCGGTGGCCTGCAGCTGCCGGGCGGCAGCGCGCTGGATGGCGACAGCCAGAAACCGGCGGATCAGAACGGTGGCGCGGGTGGCAACAAGCCTGCCACGGACCTCAGCGCTCCGCCGTCCTTCAATTGATAACGGAAGGGCCGGTTTTCGAACCGGCCCTTCCCTCCAAAAGCAGACAATGAAAAACCCCAAAGCTGTTCAACTTCGGGGTTTTTGGTTTCCGCGATTATCTCTCCAGCGCTTAAAGCTTGCCGCCGCGCTGCTGGATCATCATGAACGTGTCGTAATTGTATTCAGCGATCTGGGCGTTGAGATAGTATTCGCCGCGGAAAGCCTTGATCGAATCCCAGATCTTCTTGAAGGTCGGGTTGGTCGCTTCCATCTCGGCATAGACCTCGTTGGCCTTTTCGAAGCAGGCCGACAGGATTTCCGGGCTGAACGGGCTGAGCTTGGCGCCGGCGGCCACCAGACGCTTGATTGCGGCCGGGTTCAGGTAATCGTATTTCTGCAGCATGTTGGCGTCGGTTGCCTGGCAGGCGGTGCGCAGCAGCGACTGATAGTTCTTCGGCAGGCCGTCGAAGGCCGCCTTGTTGAACATCGCATGCACCGTCGGGCCACCTTCCCACCAGCCGGGATAGTAGTAATAGGGCGCAACCTTGTAGAAGCCGAGCTTCTCGTCATCGTAGGGGCCGACCCATTCGGCCGCATCGATCGTGCCCTTTTCCAGCGACGGATAGATATCGCCGCCGGCAATCTGTTGCGGCACGACGCCGAGCTTCTCGACCACCTTGCCGGCAAAACCGCCGATGCGCATCTTCAGCCCCTGCATGTCGGCAACGGTTTTGATTTCCTTGCGGAACCAGCCGCCCATCTGCACGCCGGTATTGCCGCCGGGATAGCCGACGAGACCCTGGGTGGCCAGGAACTCGTTGAACATGTCGATGCCGCCGCCATGATAGTGCCAGGCGTTCATGCCGCGTGCGTTGAGCGCGAAGGGAACGGCAGCGCCGAGCGCCCAGACCGGGTCCTTGCCCCAATAGTAATAGGATACCGTGTGGCAGGCTTCGACCGTGCCTGCGGCAGCGGCGTCTGCAGCCTGCAGGCCCGGAACGATTTCACCGGCGGCAAAGACCTGGATCTGGAAATTGCCATCCGTGGCCTCAGACAGATATTTCGACAGCACCTCGGCGCCGCCATAGATCGTGTCGAGCGATTTCGGGAACGATGATGCCAGGCGCCAGTTGATCTTCGGATTGCTCTGGGCGATGGCTGGCGCTGCGAGCGTCGTAGCTGCAGCGGCACCGACGCCACCGAGAGCCGCGCGCTTGATGAATAGACGGCGATCCATGTTCTCTCCTCTGTTGTC
Source organism: Rhizobium sp. Root483D2 (assembly GCF_001426685.1). Taxonomy (GTDB): domain Bacteria; phylum Pseudomonadota; class Alphaproteobacteria; order Rhizobiales; family Rhizobiaceae; genus Pararhizobium; species Pararhizobium qamdonense. The sequence goes on from NZ_LMFB01000038.1 coordinate 17,259, forward strand.
GCGGACAGAACGGCAAAGCCTGATCTGCTCCTCCCCGCGGGCGCAAGCCGCACCGGCCGGTATCGGCCGGTCAAAAACGGATATGCGCAATCTCAATCCATTTGCGAACATGCGATTTTTGATGGGAATGCGCATGCCTTCACACGGCAGATTACACGCTCACCCCCTCATGTCCAGCTATGCGGGAAGCGGCGATGTTCGACTTTTGTCTAAGACCAATCACCCGGGTTTGCAGCGGCTGACGCGAGGTTGGTCTGAGCAGCACGCGAACCGCCAAACTTTGTGAAGACACAGCGCCAAACTATTGAAAGAGCTAATATAGAGAAATCGGAAGTCTCTGCCGGTTTTTGCCCGCTTAAGGCGACCGTTTCTTCATTGAAGCGTTTACGGCAATATTTTTCCAATGTGGCTGACACATTCACAGATGGGTTCCTCGGCAGGTCCACGCCTCCAGCTTATGCTCCACCCGAAATCAAATCTCGGGGAGTTTTTTAATGAAACGTCTACTGCTCATCGGCGTCGCGCTTGCGGCCTTGACCGCTCCGGCCGCAGCCGCCGACAAGCTGCTCAATGCATCCTACGACATTTCCCGTGAATTGTTCGAACAGGTGAACGAAGCCTTTGTCGCCGCCCATCCCGGCGTGACCATCGACCAGTCGCATGGCGGCTCCTCCAAGCAGGCCCGCGCCATTCTCGAGGGCCTCGAGGCCGACGTCGTGACCTTCAACCAGGTGACCGACGTCGATGCCCTGGTCAAGGGCGGCTTTGTGTCCGAGGACTGGAAGAGCGACTTTGCCAACAACGCATCGCCCTTCTATTCCTTCCCGTCCTTCCTGGTGCGCGAAGGCAATCCGAAGGGTGTCAAGGACTGGGGCGATCTGGTGCGCGACGATGTCAAGGTGATCTTCCCGAACCCGAAGACATCAGGCAATGCCCGCTACACCTACCTCGCCGCCACCGCTTACGCGAAGGAAAAATTCGCCAACGATCCGGCCAAGGTCGAGGAATTCGTCAAGAAGATCTTTGACAATGTTCCGGTCTTCGACACCGGCGGACGTGCAGCCACGACGACATTCGTCGAGCGCGAAACCGGCGACGTGCTGATCACGTTTGAAGCGGAAACCAAGGGCATTGCCAAGGAATTCGGCGAAGACAAGTTCGACATCGTCACGCCCTCCGTCAGCCTTCTCGCCGAATTCCCGGTCGCGATCGTCGATAAGGTGGTGGACAAGAATGGCACCCGCGCGCTGGCCAAATCCTATCTCGACTTCCTCTACACGCCGGAAGGCCAGAAGATCCTGGCCGAGAACGGCAACCGCGTCAACGATGCGGCCGTTTCTGCCGAATTCAAGGACCAGTTCCCCGACGTCCGTCTGCTGAAGGTCGAAGATGTCTTCGGTGGCTGGGAGAAGGTCAAGACGGAGCAGTTCGCCGAAGGTGCCTCACTGGATAAAATCTACGGTAATCGTTGATCCCAAACGAATAATGTGAAAAACGGAGGCCGTGGCGGATATCGATCCGCCACGGCCTCCCGTTATTTTTGAACTCGATTTTCAAAGGGCATGTTTTGGCACGGCGCATTCTTCCAGGCTTGCCCCTGACGCTCGGCATCACGCTCGTTTATGTCGCCATCATCGTGGTGCTGCCGCTTGGCGCGCTGATTTTCAAGGCCGCCAGCCTTGGGCCGGAAGACTACTGGCGCATCGTCTCGTCTGACCGCGCCATAGCCAGCTACCGGGTCACCATTCTCTGCGCGCTCGCGGCCACGCTGTTCAACCTCGTCTTCGGCATGGCGCTTGCCTGGATCATCGTGCGCTACCGCTTTCCCGGACGGCGCTTCGTCGATGCCCTGGTGGACCTGCCCTTCGCGCTACCGACTGCCGTTGCCGGTATCGCGCTGACGACGCTGTTTGCCTCGAACGGATGGTTCGGCGCGCCGCTTGCCGCCATCGGCATCAAGGTCGCCTATACGCCGCTCGGCATCATCATCGCCATGGCGTTCACCAGCCTGCCCTTCATCGTGCGCACCGTGCAGCCTGTGCTGGAGGAACTCGATCCGGCGCTGGAGGAAGCGGGCCAGACGCTTGGCGCCAGCGATCTTGAAATCTTCATGCGCGTGATCCTGCCGCAACTGGCACCGGCGATCCTGGCCGGATTGTCGCTGTCGTTCGCGCGCAGCCTTGGCGAATTCGGCGCGATCATCTTCATCGCCGGCAACCAGCCGTTCGAGACGGAAATAACCGCCCTTCTCGCCTTCATCCGGCTGGAGGAATATGACTACCCCGCCTCTGCCGCCATCGCCTCGGTCATGCTGATCGCCGCCTTCACGATGCTGGCCATCACCAATCTTCTGCAGGCGCGCGCCCTGCGTTACACGGTGAAGGGTTGAGCATGGCCAAAACTGCAGCCGCAACGCCAGCCAAGACCAAGACCAAATCCAAGACCCGGCGCCCGCCACGGATCGGCGAGGCGCCGATCTTCCGCAACACCATGATCACCGTCGTGCTGATCCTGGTGGCGCTGGTCATTATCGCGCCGCTCGCCGTCATCGGCTATGAAGCCTTTTCCAGGGGCGTCGCCTATTTCGGCAAGACCATCGCCAATTCCGATACGCGTCACGCCATCCTGATGACGGGGCTGACCGCATTGATTGCGGTGCCGGTCAACACCGCCTTCGGCGTGGCCGCCGCCTGGGCGATCACCAAATTCGATTTTCCCGGCCGCCGCCTGCTTCTGATCGTCATCGAGATCCCATTCTCCGTGTCGCCGATCGTTGCCGGCGTCGCCTATCTGTTCGTCTACGGCCTGCAGGGACTGTTCGGCGATGCGCTGCAATCGGCCGATGTCAAAATCCTCTTCGCGCTGCCCGGTATCGTGCTTGCCAGCATGTTCGTCACCGCCCCGTTCGTCGCCCGCGAGCTTATTCCTTTGATGCAGGCGCAGGGCCGCGACCTTGAGGAAGCCGCCACCTCGCTCGGGGCCAGCGGCTGGCGGACATTCTTCTTCGTCACCCTGCCCAATATCAAATGGGCGCTGCTCTACGGCGTCATCCTCTGCAACTCGCGGGTCATGGGCGAGTTCGGCGCGGTCTCGGTGGTCTCGGGCAATATTCGCGGCCAGACCAACACCCTGCCGTTGCATATCGAGCTGCTCTATCACGACTATAACGCCGTCGGCGCCTTTGCCGCCGCCTCGATCCTGGCTGCCCTTGCGGTCGTTACCCTGATTGCCAAGGTTGCGCTGGAGCGCCGTGGAGCCGGCCGCGTGCGCCGCCCGTCGCTTGCCGGCACAGCGCCGAACACACCGGAGACCACACCGTGAAAATCCGCCTCGATACCGTCGTCAAGACATTCGACACGTTTCGCGCCGTGCACGGCGTCTCGCTGGATATTGAGAGCGGCGAACTGGTGGCGTTGCTCGGCCCTTCCGGCTCCGGCAAGACGACGATCCTGCGCATGGTCGCAGGCCTCGAATTCCCCGACGGCGGCGCCATCTATTTCGGTGACGAGAACGCCACCGATATCGAGGTGCGCCATCGCGGCGTCGGCTTCGTCTTCCAGCATTATGCGCTCTTCCCGCATATGACGGTGGGGGAAAACATCGCTTTCGGCATGAAGGTCTCGAAGACAAAACGGTCGGGTGCCGAGATTTCCGAACGCGTCGCGCATCTTCTGCGCCTGGTTCAGCTTGAAGGCCTGCAGGACCGCTTTCCGGCGCAGATTTCCGGCGGGCAAAGACAGCGCGTGGCGCTTGCCCGGGCGCTCGCCGTCGATCCGAAGGTGCTCTTACTCGACGAACCCTTCGGCGCGCTCGATGCCAATGTGCGGCGCGACCTGCGCCGCTGGCTGCGCAAGATCCATGACGAGTTGGGCATCACCACGCTGTTCGTCACCCATGACCAGGCCGAAGCGCTCGATCTCGCCGACCGCGTCGTCATCCTCGACAAGGGCCGGATCATTCAAACGGGAACGCCGGAAGAAGTCTGCCGTGCGCCAGCCAGCGCCTTCGTGATGAACTTCCTCGGCGATGCCAATCGTCTGAAGGTGACGGTATCGGCTGAAAAAGCGCAGATCCAGAATGTCGTCTTCGACGCCGCCGGGATCGCCGACGGTGCCGCCGAACTCTACTTCCGCCCGGCCGACGTCACCTGGCGCGAGGACGGTCACGGCATCCAGGCGACCATTGCCCGCGTCATCGACCGGCCCGATTCCAAACGGGTGCTTGCCCTGACGGTGGATGGCCAGTCCATCGAGTTCGACGCCGCCCCGGAATTCCCGTTCCGCGCGGAAGCCCGCGGCTTCGTCGATATCCGCCGCCCGCGGGTTTATCCGGCCTGAACACATTGCAAAACGCAAAAGCCACCGGATCTCGCGATCCGGTGGCTCTTTCTGTTGTAATTGAGTTCAGTGCTTAGTCGCGTTCCGCCGACGAAGCCCACAGGTTTATGTCGGCTTCCTTGGCATAGATATCGATTTCCGCCAGTTCTTCCGGCGTGAACGTGTCGTTGTCGAGCGCTGCCACGCAGTCGACGATCTGCGAGGAGCGGCTGGCGCCGATCAGCGCCGAGGTGATGCGGCCGCCCCGCAGCACCCAGGCGATCGCCATCTGCGCCAAGGTCTGTCCGCGCTTTTCTGCGATCTCGTTGAGCTTGCGGATATTGTCGAGGATCGACGGGCGGATGAAGTCCTTCTTGAGAAAGTGGTTCTGCGCCGCGCGGCTGTCGGCTGGAATGCCGCCGAGATATTTCGTCGTCAGCATGCCCTGCGCCAAGGGCGAGAACACGATCGAGCCGGCACCGACATCATCCAGTGTATCGACCAGACCGTCATCCTCGACCCAGCGGTTCAGCATCGAATAGCTCGGCTGATGGATGATCAGCGGCGTGCCGAGATCCTTCAGGATCGCCGCGGCTTCGCGGGTGCGCTGCGAATTGTAGGAGGAGATGCCGACATAAAGCGCCCTGCCCGAGCGGACGATATGATCGAGCGCAGCGCAGGTTTCCTCCAGTGGCGTTTCCGGATCGAAGCGATGCGAATAGAAGATGTCGACATAATCGAGACCCATGCGCGCAAGGCTCTGGTCGCAGGACGCGATCAGGTACTTGCGGCTGCCCCATTCGCCGTAAGGACCCGGCCACATGTCATAGCCGGCCTTGGACGAGATGATCAGCTCGTCGCGCAGGCCGGCAAAATCGGTGCGCAGGATGTCGCCGAATGCGGTTTCGGCTGAGCCCGGAGGCGGGCCGTAATTGTTGGCAAGATCGAAATGGGTGATGCCGAGGTCGAACGCCGTGCGGCACATGTCGAGCTTGCGCTCATGCGGTGTGTCATGGCCGAAATTGTGCCAAAGGCCGAGCGAGATCGCCGGCAGCTTCAGGCCGGTCTTGCCGCAGCGATTGTACTTCATCGTCTCATAGCGATTGTCAGCCGGGTGCCAGCTCATGGTGTTATCCTGCCCTGTCTTTGAAATTGGAATTCCCGGAGCAGCGATGCTCCGGGAAGGATTGGGATAGATCCGGTATATTTTATTGTGATGACGGTGCAAAGCGATACTGACCGGCCCCCCCAGATTTGGCTTTTATGCCGGCGCAATTCCGGACCCAAAACCGTTGCGCAGTTTTGGCGCAATTGCTTCAGCGCAAGAGAGCCCTGGCTTCCTCGATCCCCAGTGCCGCCGGCTGGGTGCAGGTCGTCGTCAGTTCGATGAACCGGCCCTCTTCGCCCGATTTCAGGATCGAAACCATGACATCGACGCCGTGCAATGCACGCTCCAGCGAGCAGCGTGCGTCCCGGCCATCGAGGATGGCGAGCGCCATGTCGGCAAGACCGGCGGTGCGGTAATTCGCCATCATACCCTGCTTGTGTTCCTGGTTGGGAACGGAGAACGGATGATCCCAGGTTTCCAGCGGCTGGATATCCTTGTCGCGCCCACTTGCCGAAACCGTACCGCCAAAGAAATTCGGATCCGGCACGAACAGAGAGCCTTCCGTGCCGTAGAGCTCCATATTGGCATGGTTGTGCGACCAGACATCCCAGCTCGCCGACAGGGTAACTGTTGCGCCATTCTGGAATTCGAGCAGCGCATGGATATTGGTCGGCGTTTCAACCGGAATGACCTCGCCCTTGCGCGGCTCGCTGGTGATGGTGCGGCTTGCATTGGCCATCGAGGTCAGTGCCGCAACGCGCTTGACCGGGCCGATCAGGTTGACGAGATCGGCAATGTAGTAAGGGCCGAGATCGAGGATCGGGCCGCCGCCGGGCAGGAAGAAGAAATCCGGGTTCGGATGCCACATTTCCATGCCCGGGCTCATGACGTGGCAGGTTCCGGAAGTGACGCGGCCGATCTTGCCCTGGTCGATATAATCGCGCGCCAGCTGATGAGCGCCGCCGAGGAACGTGTCAGGAGCGCAACCGACCTTGAGATTGCTGGCGGTCGCGATCCCGCGCAGCTGCTCGCCCTGTTCCAGAGACAGGACCAGCGGCTTTTCGGAATAGACGTGTTTGCCGGCTTCCAGGATCATCTTGGAGACCGGAAAGTGCGCATCCGGGATCGTCAGGTTGACGACGATATCGACGTCCGGATTGGCCAGCAGCGCTTCGATCGTCTGTGCCTCGACGCCAAATTCAGCCGCGCGGATTTCGGCAGCCGCCGGGTTGATGTCGGCGCAGGCGATAACCTTGATGCCCTTGAAGAGCGGCGAGAGCGTGAAATAGGTGGTAGAGATATTGCCGCATCCGATGATGCCGACGCCAAGCTCCCCGGTCACTCGTTCCTGTGTCATGGTCTGTCTTTCTTTCAATAGGTCTTGATCGACGCGATCGAGCGCTCGGCCGTCGCCTTGTAATCCTTGGGATTGTCGTGCTCGACGATGTAATATTTGGCAGGTGTCGCAGACAGCGCCTTGAAGAGTTTCGCCCATTCGACGGTGCCGTGGCCAACATCGGCCCAGCCGTCCTGATCGGTATTCTCCCCGGCTGGCGCGATATCCTTGACGTGGACGGCGGTGATGCGGTGGCCGTATGTCTCGATCCAGGCGAAGGGGTCGGCACCGCCGCGAATGATCCAGGCAATATCGGCTTCCCAGGACAGGTTCGGCCCACCGGCAAAAATATGGGTCTGCGGGATCGAGCCATCGGGCAGTGCGGCGAATTCGAAATCATGATTGTGCCAGCCGAAATCGAGACCGACATCCCGGAAGGGTTGGCCTGCCTTTTCCAGCCGCGCCCCAAAAGCCTTCCAGCCGCTCGCATCGGCCGGCCGCTGGTCTGCAGCGAGATGAGGGCAGTAGATCGATTGGATGCCGAGCGTCTGGGCGATATGCACGGCCCGCGCCGGATCGGATTCGAGCAGGTCGAGCCCGAAATGCGCCGACGGCATGGTGACGCCGCTCTTGTCCATGTCGGCTTTCAGCGCCGTGAGGGCCGCATCGTCGAGGGCGGCATAGAGCGCGCCATAGCCTTCGACCTGCGTATAGCCGGCGGCACCGATGGTCTTTAGGACATCGGCGAGCGGTGGAAAATTTCGGGCGCTGTAAAGTTGGAAGCTGACGGTCTGCATGGGAATGTCTCCTTGGGATCGCTTGGGAAAGGGGATCGATTACGAAAGCCAGGTGTCATAGTCCGACACCAAGAGATGGCTCGGTTTGATGTCTTCCTGGATGGTGGAAAAGCGGCCGACAGGCTCGCGGAAATAATTGTCGGTGAGATCGTCGTTGACGGTGGAAACCTCACCCATCAGCACATCGGCACCCTCAGCCCAGAAGGCATGCCAGTTTCCAGGCAAGAGTGTGACGCTTTCGCCGGGCGACAGGCGCAGGAAAGAGCCGGCCTTCAGCGTGCGCAGCCGCGCATCTGCCGCCACCACCACATCCGTTGCTTCATCGACATCGCCGTCCGGCAGCGAATCGTACATCTGCAGCACCAGCGTACCGCCGCCGCGATTGATGATATCCTCGGTCTTGACCGCATGCCGGTGCAGCGGATTGACCTGGTCCTTGGCGGTAATCATCAGCTTTTCGGCATAGAGCATGCCACGGCCATGGGCGAGCGCTGCGGCAGAACCGTTGCGCAGCGTGAAGAGCACAAGGCCGAACGCGCTGAACCGGTCCTTGCCGTAATCCGTGATATCCCACCCGAGCCGCGTATCGCGGATCGACGGGGTGTCAGACGCAACCCGCGTTTTCAACTCATCCGGTGACCAGTAGGCGAATGGCGGCAGGACGAAACCATGCTGGCGCATGAAGGCGTCGCTTTTCTCGATGATGGCATTGACTTCGCTTCGCAGCATCGTGGTCTCCTATCCGTTGCCCTGGCAGGACTGCAGGTCGTAGCCGGTAAAGACCGGCACGCTGCCTTCAGCCAGCGGCTGTCTGGGGGTGAAGCGGATGACGCGGCTTTCGCCAGCCGTCAAATCGAAGGCGTTGTCGGAATAACGGCCCTCGGCATCGGCTTCGATCATCACATGCAAGGCAAGGCCAGTGGCAGACACGGTGACCCCGAAGGAACCGTCGCCGGTTGGAATTGCCAAGATGGAAAGGCCGGAGGGCTGTAGATCCAGCGCCTTGTAGGTGCCGGCAACATGATGCCCCTCGCCCCGCATGCCGTTTGAAGCCTCGAACGACCAGAACAGCACTTCGTCCTTTGGAATATCCGATGCCGCCATTGTCATCAGCGTTGCCGCGCGATCCGGGCTGCAGGTCCCGGCTGCGGCCATCAAGGGCCGTTTTTCGCCTGAGAGCGTCACAAGGAACGTCTGAAGCGCGACCGTCACCGGCGCTTGCGTGTCGTTGACCATGGAAAAGCTGATCGTCTTGCCGTTATCGGACGGGATCGCGGCAACGGTGACCGGCTGGAAGAACCGGCGGGTCATATAATGCATGGCCTTCCAGTTGCCGCCATAATCGAGGCTCGCCCAGGAGGCGACCGGCCAGGTGTCGTTGAGCTGCCAGTAGAGCGTCCCCATGCAATGCGGTTTCAGCGACCGCCAGAAATCCACGGCGGTGCGGATCGCCAGCCCCTGCTGGATCTGACTGAGATAGACGAAATTGGAAAAATCCTTCGGGAACCGGAAATAGCGGAACATGGTGGCGGCGATGCGCTCATTGCCACCGGCGTTCTTCTGATGCGCTTCGATCACCGGCGAAGCGACGTTCAGGTCGTTTTGCCCGGCAAACTGCCGGATGACCGGCATCGAGGTGTAGGACTGGAAGCCAAATTCCGAGCAGAAACGCGGCCGCACGGTGCGGTAATTGTCGAACGACTTGTTCTCGTGCCAGACCGACCAGTAATGCATGTCGCCGGAGCCATCGGCATGCCAGGCATCGCCGAAATTGAGCGGCCCGACCGATGGGCTCGACGGCCACCAGATCGCCTCAGGGGCGGCCACCTTGATGCCCGTCTCGATCACCCGGTTCAGGCGGTCATAGGAGACGAGATAGCGGTCACGATCCCTCCGGCTTTCCTCAAACCAGGTGAGCGCGCCGACCAGTTCGTTATCGCCGCACCAGAGCACGATGGAGGGATGCGACGACAGGCGCTTGACCTGATAGGCGACCTCGGCTGCGACATTGTCGAGGAAATCCGGCGTCGAGGGATAGAGATTGCAGGCAAACATGAAGTCCTGCCAGACCATGATGCCCAGCCGGTCGCACAGATCATAGAACCAGTCCGGCTCGTAGAAGCCACCGCCCCAGATGCGGATCATGTTCATGTTGGCATCGACGGCCGATTGCAGCAGATCCTCGACGCCCGCGCGCGTCACCCGCGAGGCCAGCGCATCGGCCGGGATCCAGTTGGCGCCACGGCAGAAGATTTCGCGACCATTCACACGGAATGCAAACCGGCTACCCGCCGCATCCGCGTCGGTCAGCAGTTCGACGGTGCGAAAGCCGATCTGACGGGAGACGGTTTCGCCCGGCAGCGAGACCGTCAGCACCGACACGGCCTGCTCGCCACTGCCCGCCGGCCACCAGAGTTTCGGGTTTTCGACGGTGAAAATCTGGGTGATCCGCGTTTCACCGGCAGTGACCGTGCAGTCCAGCCACTGTTGTTCGCCATCCAGCGCGAAATCAAGGCCGACAGTGCCGGGCTCGTTCCCAGACAGCGTCACCGTCACATGAAGATCAATCGCACCGCCGACACGCGGCACCTGCCGCGTCGTCAGATGCTCGATGCGCGCAGCCGCAAATTTCTTGAGCGCGATCTCGCCATAGATGCCGAGCGGTGCAATGGCGATATTCCAGTCCCAGCCAAAATGGCATTGCGGCTTGCGCAGCATGTTGCCATTGGCGATCGGCGAGTTGCCGGTCGAATAGGGAATGTAGAATGGCTGGGCCGCCTGCCGCTCCACGCCCGCAGCAATCGAGGAATGAAGGACAATGCGCAGCTTGTTTTCGCCCGCGCTCAAGGCCGGGGCAACATCCGGGCGGTAGCGCCGGAAGCAATTGTCGGCGGTGAGCACCCGCTGATCGTTGACATAGACATCGGCAACCGTGTCGAGGCTGTCGATGTCGAGATACCAATTGCCGGGCAGATCAGCCGCATCGAGATGAAACTGCCGCTCCAGCACCCAGTCCTTGTGCGCCACCCACTGTACATCGTCCTCGTTGCGCCCGGCATAGGGATCGGCAATCACGCCTGCCGCCTGCAGCGCGCTGTGGACATCACCGGGAATGGCAATCGTCAACGCATGGCTGCTGTCGGACGCGGCAAGCTGCCAGTCGCCGGAAAGGTCGATGGCGGTGTTCTGGGTGAATGTGGTCATGCGAGACTATCCAATATATTTTCGTGTTCGGGGCTTGCACCCCCCTCTGTCCCTCCGGGACATCTCCCCCTAAAGGGGGGAGATCGACCGAGAACTCTGTGCCACACTGGCGATTGAAGCTCTGAAGCTTGCGGTAATCTCCCCCCTTTGAGGGGGAGATGTCGGCGTCGCCGACAGAGGGGGGTAAAGCCTCCGCAAATACGGACTAAATCCTGTTCTCCGTCACGGCATCGAACACCGAGGCCATCGACATGTCGAAGCTGAGTTTTACCGCCGTCCCCGGCGCGTAGCGCCGCGCGCCGGCAATGCGCACCGAGATCGTCTGCCCGGCAAGCTTCAGCCACAGGAGATTGTCGGCCCCCATCGGTTCCTCGATATCGACGACCGCGTCATGGATCTCAGCACCCGGCTCATCCACCTTGACATGTTCCGGGCGCACCCCGAGCACGACCTTGCGGCCGGCCTCCAAGGGCCCGCGGGCCGGATAGGCGTCCATGGCGAAATCGACGCCATTGATCTCGATGACCTTGCGGCCGCTCTTGTCCTTGATCTCGCCGCGAAAGAAATTCATCGAGGGCGAGCCGATGAAGCCGGCGACGAAGAGATTTTCCGGCATGTTGTAGATCGTCATCGGATCGGCCAGCTGCTGGATGACGCCGCTTTTCATCACCGCGATACGGTCGGCCAGCGTCAGTGCCTCGATCTGGTCATGGGTGACGTAGATCATTGTGTTCTTCAAGGACTGATGCAGCCGCTTGATTTCGACGCGCAGTTCCGAGCGCAGCTTGGCGTCGAGATTGGACAGCGGCTCATCAAACAGGAACACATCGACATCGCGCACCAGAGCCCGGCCGATGGCCACGCGCTGGCGCTGGCCGCCGGAGAGTTCCGACGGCTTGCGTTTCAAGAGCGGCTGGATCTGCAGGATTTCGGTGGCGCGCGCCACCCGCTTGTCGATTTCCGCCTGCGGCAGCTTGGCCACCTTCAGGCCGAAGGACAGATTGCCCTCCACCGTCATCTGCGGATAGAGCGCATAGGACTGAAACACCATGCCGATGCCGCGATCCTTCGGCTCTTCCCAGGTGACATTCTTGTCCTTGATGAAGATCTGGCCGCCGGTGACGTCGAGGAGACCGGCGATGCAATTCAGAAGGGTCGATTTTCCGCAGCCGGACGAGCCGAGAAGCACCAGGAACTCGCCATCCCGGACATCGAGATTGAGGGTTTCGAGCACGGTGACGGCACCGAAGCTCAATGACAGATCCCTGACCGATACGCTGTTGATGGTCATGCAATTACCCTTTCACTGCGCCAGCGGCGATGCCACGGACGAAAAGCCGTCCGGAGACGAAATAGACGATCAACGGCACGGCGCCGGTCAGGATGGTGGCCGCCATGTTGACGTTGTATTCCTTCACGCCCTGGACCGAATTGACGATATTGTTGAGCTGGACGGTCATCGGATAATATTCCGGCCGGGTGAACACGACGCCGAACAGGAAGTCGTTCCAGATCCCGGTGACCTGCAGGATCATCGCGACCACGAAGATCGGCAGCGACATCGGCAGCATGATCTTGAAATAGATCGTCCAGAACCCGGCGCCATCGACACGCGCCGCCTTGAACAGTTCCTCCGGCAACGAACTGAAATAGTTGCGGAACAGAAGGGTCAGGATCGGCATGCCGAAGATCGAATGCACGATGATCAGGCCGGTGAGCGAGCCGTAAAGCCCCAGTTCGCGCAGCACGATAACGATCGGATAGATCATCACCTGGTAGGGAATGAACGCTCCGACGATCAGGATGGTGAAGAATAGGTCCGCGCCCTTGAACCGCCAGTTGGCGAGCGCATAGCCATTGATCGAGGCGATCGCGATGGAAAACAGCGTCGATGGGATGGTGATGCGCACCGAATTCCAGAACCCCCGCGAAAGCCCGTCGCAGTTTAGCCCCGTGCAGGCGCTCGACCAGGCCTTGACCCAGGGCGCGAAGGTAATCTCCATCGGCGGCGAGAAGATATTCCCAAGCCGGATTTCCGGCATGCCCTTCAGCGAGGTGACGACCATGACGTAGAGCGGCAGCAGATAATAAGCGGCCGCAAAGAGCAGCGCGCCATAGACCATGATGTTGCGCGGCGAAAGCATCGGACGCGGCTTCCTGCCGCTTGGACCGGGGGCCATTTTCGTGGTGGAACCGGCCTTTGAGGACGGATCGATAGGCATTGCGATATCAACCACGCTTGCGTCCTCCGAATTCGAGATAGGCCCAGGGAACGATGATGATGGCGACGGTGATCAGCATCATGGTCGAGGCGGCAAAGCCTTGGCCGAGATTTTGGGCCTGGAACATGTAGTCGTAGACGTATTTTGCCGGAACTTCCGAGGAGATGCCGGGCCCGCCGCTGGTCTGCGCCACCACGAGATCGTAGACGCGCACGATACCGCTGGCGATGATGACCAGCGTTGTGATGAAGACGGCACGCATCATCGGGATGATGATGAACAGATAGGTCTTCCACATCGGGATGCCATCGACGCGCGCGGCCTTCCAGATGTCTTCGTCGATGCCGCGCAGACCGGCCAGCATCAGGCACATGACAAGGCCGGTGCCCTGCCAAAGCGCTGCAATCAGAATGCCGTAGATGACGATGCTCGGCGTGTAGAGCGGATCGAAGCTGAATGTCGTCCAGCCCAGCGAACGCACCACCGACTGGATACCGAATTCAGGATTGAGGATCCATTGCCACACAAGTCCCGTGACGATGAAGGACAGGGCGAAAGGATAGAGGAAGATCGTCCGGAAGGTGTTTTCGAAACGGATCTTCTGATCCATCAGCGCTGCCAGCAGAAAGCCGATGACCAGGCTGAAGATCAGCGAGAAGACGCCGTAAATGGCAAGGTTCTGGATGGAGACGATCCAGCGCGGTGCGGCCCACAAACGCTCGTACTGATCAAGCCCGACGAAGGAGAGGCGCGGCAGGAGCTTGGAATTGGTGAAGGAATAAAACACCGTCCAGAGCGTGCCGCCGAGAAAGATGACGACGGCGGTGAGTATCATCGGAATTGAGGCAATCTTTGAATGGAGATTGCGCAGCAACTGGTTTGGCCGGCCGGCATTCGCTTGGCCCGTCATGGATCAACCCTCCCCTGGATCGTGGTTTTCGTGCGAGGATGAAGCGCAGGCATGAGATGCCAGCTTGCTTCAGACCGGTCCTGCACTGCAGAGCCGGTCTTTCACAAAGACGTGCCCGTCAGTCGGCAGCGGCGATGATATCCACGAAGCGCTTCTGCGCATCTTCCGGCGTCATCGTTGGTGTGGCGAAGAACTCGGAGAAGAGATCCTCCATCTGCTTCTGGCTGTCTGCGGACACCAGCTGGTCGGTACTCACGACGACATTGCCCTTGGCGAGAATGTCGAGACCTTTTTTCATGCAGTCGTTGGCGGCGGCCAGATCGACGTCGCCGCGCACCGGCAGCGACCCCTTCTTCAGATTGAAGGCAACCTGCGTTTTCGGGTTCAGAAGCGTCGAGGCGAGCACTTCCTGCGCCTTCGATTTCTCCTCATCCTCCAGAAGCGGGAAATAGAAGGCATCGCCGCCCGTCGAGATGATCTCATTGACGCCGAGGCCCGGCAGGCAGGTATAGTCGGTCCCGGCCGTCTGGCCGGCGAGCTGAAATTCGCCCTGCGCCCAGTCGCCCATGATCTGGCCGCCGGCCTTGCCGGTGATGACCATGTTGGTGGCCTGGTTCCAATCCTGCACGTTGGTGCCCTTGGACAGGCGGCGCGCGTCGTCGGCAGCCTTGAAGACCTTGACCATCTCGGGACCGGCTGCGGCTTCCTCATCCTTGTCGGCAAAGACCTTCTGATAGACGTCCTTGCCGCCAATCGCGATCACCAGAACGCCGAAGGCGCCGTTTGCCTGCCAGGCCTGGCCACCGATGGCGAGCGGCACGATACCGGCCTTCTCCAATGCGGGACCGGCAGCGACGAATTCATCCCAGTTCTTCGGAATTTCGACGCCGGCCGTCTTGAAGGCGGCGTTGGACAGCCAGAGCCACTGCCAGGAATGAATATTGACCGGGGCGCAATAGATCTTTCCGTCGATCGTGCAGCTGTCGAGCAGGCTCGACGGCTTGATGACGTCCTTCCAGTTTTCCTTGGTCGCAACATCTGTCAGGTCGCGCATCAGCCCGGCCTGCACCAGCTCTTCCGCCTGGCGGCCATGGTTGAACTGGGTGGCGCCCATCGGATCGCCGCCGGTGATGCGGCTGACCATGATCGGCCGCGCCGTGCCGCCGGAACCGGCGATGGCACCATCGACCCATTTATTGCCGGTGGCATCGAATGCCTTGGCGAGTTCAGCGACGGCAGCGGCTTCGCCTCCCGACGTCCACCAATGCGTTACTTCCAGATCGGCAGCGTTGGCCATGCCCAACGGCAAAACCACAGTCGCCGCCAATGCAGCAGCCAACAAACGCAATTTCATGAGTTTTCCTCCCTCACTGTAACGTTACCGTAAAAACTTAGTTCAATCGTTTTCCAGACGCAACCTCTACAACGCAAAATTCCAGTTAAAAATCTCCACACAATCCAGAGTGTAAATTTTCGCGGCTGCAAAATAATCCCGCGTGACGACGTAAAGCGAGAAAATAAGCTCAAGAATTGCTGGAAATGCAGTTATTTGGCGATATTTCCGGGAATATGCAATAAACCCGATCCGGAGTAAGAGCCTCGCATCTGCAGTCGATTTTGGTGCGGCGCATCATTCAACCCTTCCGGGAGCAACTTTAGTGAGACGAAAAAAACCGCTCGACAATGCTACTGTATCGTTACAGATTTCGAGACAAGGGAAGAGATCAGGCCGTGGGTGCCTCCAGGTTGTGAATCGGATATAAGGCAAGGCAGGACCTTTTAAACTGCTGCAGGCAGGCTCCATCCTTGTGATGGATCGGTCTGAACATGGAAAGCGACGGACGGGAATGGACGACAAAAACAAAAGCCGACAGGCGGCGCACCCGGCCTCGATGAATGATCGCCCCACCCTGAAGACAATCGCCTTCATGACCGGCCTTGGCATCACCACCGTATCGCGCGCGCTGAAGGATGCTCCCGATATCGGCGCCGAAACCAAGGAGCGCGTGCGGCTGGTCGCCAAACAGGTCGGGTATCAGCCCAACCGCGCCGGCGTCAGGTTGCGCACCGGCAAAACCAATGTGATCAGCCTTGTGCTCTCGCTTGAGGAAGAGGTGATGGGCCTGACCAGCCCGATCGTCGTCGGTATTTCCGAAATCCTGGCCTCGACGGGCTATCACCTCGTCATCACGCCATACCGCTTCTCCAAGGACGCGCTGGCGCCGGTGCGCTACGTGCTCGACACGGGCGCGGCCGACGGCGTGATCATCTCACGGACCGAACCGAACGACCCCCGGGTTGCCCTGATGATGGAGCGGAATTTTCCCTTCGCCACGCATGGGCGCACCGATATGGGGCTGACCCACCCCTATCACGACTTCGACAACGAAGGCTTTGCCTATGAGGCCGTGCGGCGCCTGGCCGAACTTGGGCGAAAGCGCATCGTCATCCTGCAGCCGCCGCAGCATCTGACCTTCCACCGGCATATGCGAAAGGGGTTTGACCGGGCCGTCCGCGATTTCGGGATCGAAGCCGTGCCGTTCAATTCCGTCGATATCGACAATAGCCTCGTGGATATCCGCGCTGCTTTCGAGAGTCTGATGGGTGCGCCGGATGCGCCTGACGGCATCGTCTCCGGCTCCGGCGCAGGCTCGATCGCGGTCATTGCCGGTCTAGAAGCGGTCGGAAAACGGCTGAAGCATGATGTCGATATGGTCTCCAAAGTGCCAAGCGATTTCCTGAGTTGGCTGCGGCCGGAAGTCATCACCATGAACGAGGACATCCGCCATGCAGGCCGCGAACTCGCCAAGGCCGTGATCGCCCGCATCGCCGGCACGCCTGCAGAAGAACTGCAAAGCCTCAGCAAAGCTGTTTGACTGAAGAGGTGCCATTGATAAGCCCGCGTGGATCGCTCCACGCGGGCTTTGTTGTTTCAAGATAATGAAACGCGATCAGGCGATGAGGCCGCTGCCCCAGGGGCCATGGTGCGAATCGGCTCCGTCGATACGGTCGAAACCGTGAGCGCCGAAGAAGTCGCGCTGCGCCTGGATGACGTTTGCCGTGCCGCGGCCGCGGCGGTAGCTGTCGAAATAGCCGAGTGCCGAGGCGAGCGCTGGAACCGGCAGGCCGCCGAGCACGGCTGCCGACACGACCCGGCGAAGCGCGCCGTCGGTTTCCTTGACCATGCCGGAGAAGGCCGGTGTCACGATCAGGTTGGCGACATTCGGATCCTTGGTGAAGGCAGTGGTGATTTCGTCGAGGAAGGCCGAGCGGATGATGCAGCCGGCGCGCCAGATTTTGGCGATCGTCGGCATCGGCAGGTTCCAGTTGAACTCGCGCGACGCTTCGGCCATCACGGCAAAGCCCTGCGCATAGGCACCGATCTTAGCGGCCAGCAGCGCACTTTCCAGATCCTTGAGAAACGCGGTCCTGTCGGCAACGTTGAACTCACCGACAGCAGGCAGGCCCAGTACCTTTTCGGCCGCTTCGCGCTCGCCCTTGACCGACGAGATGCTGCGGGCAGCAACTGCGGCTTCAATCGCGGTCGCCGGAATGCCCATGTTCTGCGCCTCGATGACCGACCATTTCCCGGTGCCCTTCTGGCCGGCCTTGTCGAGGATGAGATCGACGATCGGCTTGCCCGTGATCGGATCGGCCGCTTTCAGCACCTTCTCGGTGATTTCGATCAGGTAGGAATTCAGGCGGCCCTTGTTCCACTCGCCGAAGACCTCGCCGATTTCGGTGGCGCTCATCTTCAGGCCATCGCGCAGGATGCCGTAGATTTCGGCGATCATCTGCATGTCGGCATATTCGATACCATTATGGATGGTCTTGACGAAATGGCCTGCGCCATTTTCGCCGAGCCAGGCAACGCACGGATCGTCATTGTATTTCGCAGCGATCGAGGTCAGCACCTTTTCAACGCGCTTCCAGGATTCTTCCTTGCCGCCGACCATGATCGACGGGCCGTGGCGCGCGCCTTCCTCGCCACCGGAAACGCCCATGCCGATAAAGGTCAGGCCGCTATCCTTCAGATTGTCGAAGCGGCGCATCGTGTCGCGGAAATTGGCGTTGCCGGCATCGATCATGATGTCATTCTTCTCGAGATAGGGCTTGAGCAGTTCCATCTGCTGATCGACCGGCTCGCCGGCCTTGATCATGATGATGATCGGCCGTGGCGGGCGGATCGCAGCCACGAATTCCTCGATGGTCTCGCATGGCACGATCTGGCTTTGCAACGCGCCGGCTTCGGCATAGAACTTCCGCGTCGCCTCGACGGTGCGGTTGAAGACTGCGATCGTGTTGCCCTTTTCGGCAATGTTGAGCGCCAGATTCGATCCCATAACGCCAAGACCGATAAGGCCGATTTCTGCCTGTGCCACGTATGTGCCTCCGTTGGACAGTGAAGGTGCCAAAGCCCGGCTGGGCGTGCGCACGGCTCCACCAGATTGAAGTTGCAGGGTGACTTTGCTCAGGCTCCAAAAGCCAGGCACGCCCCGCAGATGCTGAGGGAGTTTTGGCATTCAAATCGATTAACGACAAGTGATTGTTGTCAAAAGTGATATATTTCCGGTATGGCGCGGTCGTCTTTGACGCCTCAATGCAGACTGCAAAAACCAGACGGCAAATGATCTGAACGGAGAAAACAGCATGGCTGCAATGGACGCAAAAATCATCCATATCACCATCGAAAGACAGTGGCGCGACGTCTACGCGTTTGCGGCAAAGCCGGAAAATATGCCCCTCTGGGCATCAGGTTTGGCCGCCGGACTGGAGCCGGATGGCGAGGACTGGGTTGCGCATGGCGCCCTCGGCAATGCCCGCATCCGCTTCACGCCTCTCAATGATTTCGGCGTGCTTGACCATCTCGTCACACTGGAAACAGGAGTTCAGGTGCACAACGCCCTTCGCGTCGTGGCGAACGGCAGCGGAGCGGAAGTCATGTTCACGCTGCTCAGGCAGCCTGCTATGAGCAAGGAACAGTTCGACGACGATGCCGCATGGGTCAAGAAGGACCTCACCGCATTGAAAGAACGATTGGAAGCATAGAGCCTCGTAGGAGAGACAGCATGGGACAGAAGGGCACGGACCGCCAGATCGACAATATCGAGTTCGCAGTTGCCGATATCGCGCGCTCGAAGGCGTTTTACGGCGGCGCCTTCGGATGGTCATTCACGGAATACGGGCCACAATATTGCGAATTTACAGACGGCCGGCTGACGGGCGGTTTGACCACGGGAACGGCAAGACCCGGCGGCCCCCTGATCATCCTCTATGCCGATGATCTTGCTGAAACCCAAGCGCGGCTGGAAGCGCTCGGCGCCCGCATCACGGTGGAAACCTTTTCCTTCCCCGGCGGAAGACGGTTTCAGTTCCAGGATCCGGATGGATACGAATTGGCTGTGTGGTCAGACAAATAGTCTTTAGAGGACATCGAGCGAGGGCAAGCGCCCTCGCCTCTCACGCTCAGGCCGCAATCGAACGGCGGCGGTCGGCGATTTCCTGCAACACCAGGATGGCGCCGATGACCTTGCCCGTGCCGGACATGCACGGCGTCATCCGGCAGCGGACCACCACGGTGCGGTTTCCAACATCCTTGGCGAAGGTATAGTCCACCAGTTCGCCGGAAAAACACCTGTCGAGATTGGGCTTCACCCGCTGCTCGAACCGCTGGATGCCGACGAACTCGACAATATGGCGTCCAACGAGATCCATCGGACGCTCTTCGAGGCGCGCTGCGTTGAGGGGGTTGCTGTACAGATAGCGATAATCCGGCGTGATCACCGCAACCCGGTCCGGCAAACAGTCAAGGATGGCCTCGTTGAGGAACCCTTCGTCGGCCCGGCCCTTGAGGGCGACAACCGGAGACGGCGATTTCCAGGATTGTCCGGCAATCTCGTTGCTGCCGGTGGAGAAATAGCGGTCGGCCAGCGTCTGCAGGGCCTCGCGCTGACGCAAAACGCTCGAGACGTCATCGGCTTCCTTGCGCAGGAGATCGAGGACGAACTGGAACTGCATGCGCGCGTCGTGGACGTTCCCGGCCTTTTCCTCATAGATCGCGGTCAGAACCGGATCGATCTCGCGATCCAGAATGCTGATCAGCAGATCATCGCCGGATTTCACCGCATATTGCAGCTGAGAATATTTGAACCAGAAGAGCTCGATCAGTGCCTTCAATTTCCACCCCACTCCCCACTCAATCCTCCATTTAAGCCAGAACAGCTCGGAAAATTGAACGCAATCAAAAATCAAATCGATTGAAGGCGCTATTTTTACAGACCCGAAGCGCTTGCAATCGTCCTATAGTAATATTCGAAGTTTACACCCAAAATTGTCCTGTTCAACACCCGAAAATTGACCTGAAACGTTTCCGGTGAAGATATTTTAGATGATTTATATAAAATGTCCGGTAAGGGGCGGCGATTTCATGCAACCGGAGCTGCCATCGGCATTCCCGGATCATCCACGGCGTCAAAAATATGCCGATTCCCGCGCACAATGCCCGGAAGCCGCGTGGTCCCCTCCGGAATGTGAATACCGCCCCTCCAGACGTCTCAAATGCGCGGGGTGAGGCTTAGTCGTTCAGGGATTTCTTGATGTGCCAGCGGTCGTGATACCAGAGCCATTGTCCCGGATATTCGCGCACCCAGCTTTCCACCTTGTCGTTCAACAGCTGCGCCGTTGCATTGACATCGACATTGCCGTTGGGCATGCGCGGGATTTCGATCGCAGGCTCCAGCTCCAGGCGGAAGCGGCCATCCGGCAGGCGGATCGAGCGGGCGGGATAGACCTCGCAATTGAACTGCCGCACCAGCTTGGCCAAAAGCGGATTGGTGCGCACGTCGCGGTCGAA
The DNA here is from genome assembly GCF_001426685.1 of Rhizobium sp. Root483D2. Classification (GTDB taxonomy): domain Bacteria; phylum Pseudomonadota; class Alphaproteobacteria; order Rhizobiales; family Rhizobiaceae; genus Pararhizobium; species Pararhizobium qamdonense. Next base: position 38,005 of record NZ_LMFB01000038.1, read on the forward strand.
GAATTTCGTCATCAAGCCTTTGCGGAATTTCTGATCGACGAGAACGCCGACTGCCCCGCCCGCCTCCAGCCTGCGCGCCAGCGTAAACGAGGAGCCCGCATGCGACGGAACCAGATTTCCCATGCGCTGCTTGCGGAAATCGAAAACCTTTTCGGCCACATAAGGGTTGTTCGGCGGCCGGAAAAGCACCGTCACATCCAGCCCGAACGCCGCACTTGCCACCGGCAACAGCTCGAAATTGCCGGTATGGGCGGTAAACACGATGAAGGGACGCGGATTGTCGCGCAGTTCCAGGAATAGAGGAATACCTGAAACTTCGATCCGGCCGGGCACCGGATTTTCCGGATCGAAATCGAAGATCTCGTCCAGAAACACATATTCGGCGGCAAGCCGGCCGATGCTGCTCCAGCTTTCCAGCGCGATGGCCTCGATCTCCGCCTCGCTCTTTTCCGGAAAGGCATTGCGAAGATTGGTCATCGTCAGCGTGTGGCGCCGCTTCAGTTTCGGCCCCAGCCAACGGGTGAAGCGCGCGGAAAACTCGATGGCGCCTCTCGCCGGAAACAGCTTGAGCAGACCCAAAAGCAGAAAGACGAACTGGGCGATCGACCACTGGCGAAACCGCAGCAGGGACAGAACCAGGCGTGTGATCAGCATGCGCACGGTGTTCAGTCCATCCGCAGAATGATTTTGCCGAAGACCTGGCGTGTTTCCATGCGCTCCAGCGCCTTGTCGATGTCGCCAAAACCGACTTCGGTATCGATGACGGGGTGAACGAGCCCGCGCGCCATCTTTTGCATCGCGTTGGCCATGTTCTCCATCCGGCAGCCGAACGAGCCGAACAGCTTCAGCTGCTGCTGGAAAAGCATCATCAGGTTCATTTCGGTGGAAACGCCGGAGGTCGAACCACAGGTGACCAGACGGCCGCCGCGTTTCAGAACGAACATGGACGCTGCAAACGTATCCTTGCCGACATGTTCGAAGACGACATCGACGCCCTTCTTCTTGGTCAGCTTGCGCGTCACGCCCTCGAAACGGTCCTTGCGGTAGTTGATAACGTGATCGGCGCCAAGGGCCTTCGCCTTTTCGATCTTGTCGTCGGATCCAACGGTAGTGATCACCGTGCAGCCGATCTTCTTGGCAAGCTGGATCGCCGCCGAGCCAATGCCGGAACCGCCGGCGTGAATGAGAATGGTTTCGCCGGGCTCAAGCTTGGCATTGTCGAACAGCATGTGCTCGACGGTGCCGAAGGTCACCGGAGCGACGGCAGCAGCAACCGCATCGACGCCTGGAGGAGCCGGAACGAGCAGACGCGCCGGGAGATTGACCTTTTCCTGCGCAAAGCCATCGAGATGGAAGCCATGCACGCCGCCGACATGTTCGCACAGGTTGTCGCGGCCTTCGCGGCACGGACGGCAAAGGCCGCAGGTGCGCGCGCCGTAGATCGATACGAGCTGCCCCGGCAGGACGTTGGAGACGCCAGGACCAATCTGATCGACCACGCCGGACGCTTCCGCGCCGATCACCAGCGGCATCTTGCGCTTGGCAAACGCCATGCCGCGCCAGCCCCAGACATCGATATGATTGAGCGCGACGGCCTTGACGCGAAGGGTGACTTCACCGGGACCCGGCGCGTCCGGCTCGGGCAGATCGGTGATTTCCAGCTTGCGGTCATCGACCAGTTGCAAAGCGCGCATGATATAAGTCCTTGAGCCCGAGGCATATGTGCCTGGAAAAAAAATGTGACGTCCGATTAGGCCGGTTCTGCGGCCATGACAAGGCTGGCATTCTGGCCGCCGAAGCCGAAGGAGTTCGACAGGACGGCATGAACCTGCGTATCCCGCTTCACATTCGGCACGACATCGAGAACGATGGACGGATCGGGGTTCTGATAGTTGATCGTCGGCGGCACGGTGCCGGTGAGAATCGTCTGCAGCGAAAACACCGCCTCGACGGCGCCTGCTGCCGTCAATGTGTGGCCGATCATCGACTTGTTCGACGAGACCGGAATGGACGGCAGAGCGTCGCCGAACACAGACAGCATGGCGCCATATTCCATCTTGTCGTTTTCGGGGGTCGAAGTGCCGTGCGCATTGATATAGCCGATATCGCCTTCGCTCAGCCCGGCATCGGCAAGTGCAGCGCGGATCGTCGCGATCGCCGGGCCGCCATCGGGCGAAGACCGCGTGCGGTGGAACGAATCGGCCTTTTCGCCGCAGCCCTTCAGGATGCCGTAGATTTTTGCGCCGCGCGCGACTGCCGCTTCCAGCGATTCCAGCACCAGCGTCGCCGCACCTTCGGCGATGACGAAGCCGTCGCGATCCTTGGAGAACGGCTTGGAGGCGCGCTCGGCCGGGTCGTTCTGGGTCGATAGAGCCGACAGGAGGGCAAAGCGGATCAGCGCCTCGGCACTGACCGAACCGTCGGTGGCGACGGTGAGCGCCCGGTCGGTGCGGCCCTGGCGGATCGCTTCGACACCCAGCTGGATCGCCGTTGCGCCCGATGCGCAGGCCGTCGACAGCGTCACCGGCAGTCCGCGCGTGCCGAACCGGTCCGACAGGCGCTCGGAAATTGCCCCAAACAGGGCGGCCTCGTGGAACACCGGATCGGCCCGCTCGCGCATGGCGGCGAGAAAACGGTCATAGGCGTCGCCCGGCTTCTGCGATGGCGGCGAACGGTCGGCGAGTTCGAAACGGGCGTTCCATTCCGGCTCGATCGGCGGCGCTGCCAAAAACAGAGGGCCGTTGAAATCGCCGGAAATTCCCGCCTGAGCCAAGGCTTCAGCGGTGGTTTCGCGGGCGAAGGCATAGGAACGCTCAACGGCGTTTTCCGCAGGCAAATCAATGAAATCGACGGTTCCGCTGATTCGGGTCGAGAGGCCTTCCGTCGGGAAACGGGTAATCTTGTGGATGCCGGAGACGCCGGAGGTCAACGCCTTCCAGTTATCCTCGACGCCCTGGCCGAGCGAGGTGATGACACCCATGCCGGTCACGGCGATCAGCGGGCGGCCGAGATGATCCTTGTAAGCGCTGGTCATATCTGCCGCTCCTTATTCTTCTGCCGAAAGCACGGCAATGCCTTCGCCGCGCGCATGGCCGATCGTGGTGACGATGGCCGTCTTAGCCGGTTGTTCCATGGCGGTCTCTGCACCCGGATCGAATGGCGGCACCTTGGCACCCGCGCCGAGCGACAGCGCGGCAAACGCCAGGCCCAGCGGAAACTGGGATTCCAGACCATGGCCGACGAGCCCGCTATAGGCCCGCACGGCAGCCTTGGGAAACTGCGCATCGAGAAACGCCTTTTCGCGCGCCGTAAGGTCCGGAAAGCCGGTCGCGCCGGAAAAGATCACCGTGCGCGCCGGATCGGCGTCTGCGGCAGGAGCCGTCAGATACTGCAGGCGCTGCTCAAGGCGGTCGCCTTCGCGGCTGCCGCGATCGCCGCCGACGGCATCGATCGTTGCGTAGATACGGGCATTGCGGGCCTCGGCATGCGCGCGCGATTCCAGCATCAGGAACGCGCCGACCGAACCCGTGATCATGCCGCCGCCATCTTCAGGCTTGCGCGACCAGATCGGATAATGGGCACCCAGCGCATGGCCCTGGATCGCTTCGATCAACAGGATCATGTCGAGACGTTCGGCCGAGAACGCACCGCCAACCAGCGTATGGGTCGATTGTCCGGCTTTGATGCGGGCAAAGGCGGTTTCGATCGCCGAAATGCCGGCGCCCTCTTCGCCCATGAAGGTCCGCGAGGAACCGGTGACCTTGTGCACGATGGAGATATTGCCGGCCATCAGGTTTGAAAGCTGGGCCAGAAACAGCGTCGGGCGCAGTTCGGTCGTCAGTTTCTCGTTGAGAAGCTGTTCGCGGTCGTTGCGCTTCAAGGCTTCATCGACGATCAGCGAATCGACATTGATATCGCGCTCGCCGCCACCGGCCGCCACGATCATGTCCATGCTGCCGCAGGCCTCCAGATCGTCCTTGAAACCGGCATCATCGAGTGCGAGGCCGGCGCTGAAAACGCCCAGCCGCTGCCAGTTTTCCATCTGCCGCTGGTCGCCGCGCTTGGAAATCTGCTGCGACCAGTCGATATCAGGCAGCGTATGCACCGGATACGGCGCGAAACGCTCGGTATCGACGCGCACGGCCGGGGTTTCTGCAGCGGTTAGAAATGCCGTGTGCACGTCCGCGCCAACGCCCTGGCTGGTGACAATGCCGACACCGGTGATCACAACATCATTGGCGGATTTGCTCATCGTCATTCCCCCGTCGCAACTGACGCCGCAATCGCGGCCATCAGCCCCACTTCTTCAGCCCGCTTCTTGACGACCGGGCCGAGCGGCACCTGATCGAACGGCATGGTGCGCAACTTCAATTGCGCATCGCAGACTTTCTTGCCCTGCGAGGTGATCTTGGCTTTCACCACCGCGAAGCCGGAACCGTCATGTTCCAGGAAGGCCTCGATATCGAGCACCGCTTCCGGCTCCACAAAAGTGCGCATCTTGGCGCTATCGACCGACATCAGGAACGGCATGGCGGCGAAATCGGTGGCAGCCAGCACCAGAAAGCCGCAGGCCTGCGCCATCGTCTCGATCAAAAGAACACCGGGAACCAGCGGGTAACCGGGAAAATGTCCCTCAAAGACGGGGCTTTTGGCCGGCACCACAGACCGCGCCGTCAGCGTCTTGGCATTGAGATCGACCGTTTCGACCCGATCGATCATCTGAAAATATTCAAGGAGCATCAGGAGCAAATCCAGCTTGGCCCGGAGCGCGGCGCTTTGGTAACGGCGCCTGAACGATTCCGGATTTCAAATTCGCGCATGATCCCGTCCGGACAGCGTCCGGTATCGCGATCATCCGACCGTCAAGTAAAAACGCAAATGCCGCCTGTCAAGCGCGGTCCACGCGACAGGCGGCATTGATGGGTGGTTCATGCACGGGATCGCGCGCTGAAAACGCGCAATATCGTCATCAGCCCTTGGCGGCTTTCAGTTCGTCGATCTTGGCGCAGAGATTCTTCAGGACGAAATACTCTTCCGTCGAAACCTTGCCTTCGTTGACTTCCTGGGTCCACTGCTCAAGCGGGATCTTGATGCCGAATTCCTTGTCGATCGCAAAGACGATGTCGAGGAAGTCCAGGCTGTCGATGCCGAGATCGTCGATGGTGTGGCTTTCCGGCGTAATCGTCTCGCGATCGATTTCGCTCGTTTCCGCAATGATGTCGGCAACCTTGTCGAATGTAGCTGTCACGCGCATACCTCTTTAGAATACATGTTTTGGCGAACCTATAGGTAAATGCGGCTGAAAAGCCAATGGCCTTGGGCTCAAGAGTTGCATTTATGGCGGTGGTGTTGCGCAAACATCAAGTTCGCCCTGAAATACGCGGCCTCAAAGCCCCGTTGGGGTGCGGATCAAGCTCGGCATGCTCCAGTTGGCAACGCTGTTGGCGATGCCGCAGCGCGGTAGCGATGCCGCAGCGCTGTCAGCGATGCCGCAAGACTCACCCCCATCAGCGGCTGACGACGATCTGGGTGTTCTTCAGTCCGTATTCCCGTGCCAGCGAAAAGAATTCGGCAGCATTTTCCGGATGCAGGCGGATACAGCCGTGCGAGGCGGGGCGGCCGAGGCGTTTCAGGTCGAATGTCGCATGCACGGCGTAACCGCCGTTGAAGAACACTGCATATGGCATGGGCGCATTGTCATATTTGCGCGAGCGATGGTCCCGCGACAGCCACTTGGCGCTCCAGCTTCCCTGCGGCGTCACATAGCCTTTGCGGGCGGTGGAAACCTTCCAGCGATACCGGACAAAACCATTCTGCGACACAGTCATGGTCTGAGAAGAAAGGCTCACTCTTGCAACAAGATTGGCGGCAAAGGCCGCTGGCGAATGAAATTGCATCAATAAGACGGCCAAAGAGGCCATAAAGACTGTACGCATGAAAGCTCTCTCCGAAAAATACGCCGAATTTTACTGGTGTCCCCAACGGCACAGACTTTACAGCCTTTGACATGATAGACGTTTAAGACAATTGGAAAATTCTGCGTTAACGCCCGCGCATTCAATTTTATCAAGGAAAGTAGAAAGCTCAGACTATACTGAAGAAAAGCGCCGTTATGGCCGCCAAGACTGTCAGCGAACCGCAGGCGCGGTAGAATATGGAAACACCCGTCTCGACATCGGCGACGGTTGCCACGGCCCGGCCCGCTCCGTTGACCATCGGCTCACTCACCAAGGCCCCGCCATAGATTCTGGGGCCTGCCAGTTGCACATCGAGTGCCCCCGCCATTGCAGCCTCCGGCCAGCCGGAATTGGGCGAACGATGCAATCCGTGATCGCGCAATGCGACGCCAAGGGCATTACTTGCCGCGCGCCGCCCATTGGTAAAGAACGCCCCGGCAGCAATCAGAAAAATCGACAGCCGGGCTGCAGGGATATTGGCGAGATCGTCGAGACGGGCCGAAGCCCAGCCGAAATGCAGATATTTTGGGCTCTTGTGACCGATCATCGAATCGGCGGTGTTGAGCATCTTGTAGGCAAGCACGCCCGGCAGGCCGAGGAGCGCATACCAGAACGCCGGAGCGACCACCCCGTCGGAAAAATTCTCAGCCAGGCTTTCAATCGCGGCACGGCACACGGCCGGCTCGTCCAAAGTCTGCGGATCACGCCCGACGATCATCGACACGGCCTGCCGGCCACCCTCCAGCCCGCCGCTGCGAAGACCGGTTGCCACCCGCGACACATGATCGGCAAGGCTTTTCTGGGCAAGGAAAATGGCAAGGACAACGGTTTCAAGCAACCAGCCGAATTTGCCCACCTGCATGAACACACGGTGCAGCAGCCAGCCGCAGAACAGGCTCCACAACAGCAAACCTGCAATGACCAGAACACCGCTGATCCGCAGGGCATCCTCTCCCAGACGCTTGCGGTTGAACGTCCGGTCGCACCAGCCGATCATCGCCCCGAACAGAACGACCGGATGCGGCAGCCGGCGCCAGAGCCAATCGGGATCGCCGATAATCCGGTCGAGCAGCAGGGCGGCGATCAGGACGAGCAGAATTCCGGTCGACATTAGAAGGTCCGTTCAGGCGAGGTGCGCGCTGCGCAAGGCATCCGCCAAACGTGTATCGCCTGCCGCATCGGGTGCAAGTCCAATCCTCAGCCATGACGGCGCATAGGCGAATTTCCGCGTCAAAATCCGCTGCTGGCAGAGATGCGCGTGCAGATCGGCTGCCCGCGCGTGATCAACAAGCGTGAAAAGCGGCGTGCCGCCGATGATCGTCAGCCCGGCCCGGCGCAGGACGGCCGCAAGCCCTTCACTCCGCGCCAGAATCAGCGACTGCACCGCCTTCGTATCCCCGCCCATCAGCTTTGCCGCCACCACAAGCGCCGGCCCTGACACCGCCCAGGGGCCGAGCCATTCCTGAAACGCGGATAGAACCGGCTCCGCTGCAATGACGAAACCAAGCCGCAGCCCCGCCAGGCCGAAGAATTTGCCAAAGGAGCGGAAGACGATGAGATTGCCGTGAGCGGCGGTCTGTCCGGCGACGCAGAGATCAGGCGCGGTATCGCCAAAGGCTTCATCGACAAGCAGCAACCCGCCATGAGCCTGCATGCGCTGCGCCATGCAGACGACATCCTCGGGCGCAAAGGCGCGTCCGGTCGGATTGTTGGGATTGACCAGGACCGCCAGTCCATGATCCGGCGTCAGCTGATCGGCTGACGAAATCTCGTCGATCGCGAAACCGGCACTGGCGAAGGCCCGCGCATATTCGCCGTAAGTCGGCGCGAAAATGGCGATGCGGCGGCCGGGCGCAACCAGACGCGGCAGGAGCTGGATGACCGACTGCGTGCCGGGAACAGGAAGCGGCAGGCTGCCGCTGCTACGATAATAACGAGCTGCCGCATGCCGGGCGCTGTCCACCAGATGCCGGTCCGGCAGCCGGTGCCAGGCCTGAACGTCGATATCGGGCAAACGCACAGGATTGGGGTTGATGCCGGTCGAAAGATCCAGCCAGTCCTCCGGCTTGCCGCCGAACGCAGCTGCAGCCTCGGTAATCCCGCCGCCATGCACGATCGGCGCGGTCATGCGCCGGCGGCCATGTCGATCAGATGCATGAAGGAACCGGCAACCTGCCCGCGCTGCAGCCCGGCGGGCCCCAGCGGCGTGCCTGCGGCATCGGTAGTGGCAAACAGCCTGTCGGCGTCGCCCTCGGACAGGATCGTGGCATAGTGAAATTCATGCGCCATCAGCGGACCATCGAAAAAGCTGGCATTGAGCGGCGTGACCCGCCGGTAGCCCAGATGCCGTTTTCGCACCGCAAAACTGGTGGCGAGCGGCAGGAGGCCAAGCATTTCGTAGCGCGTGCCATCGGCAGCGGCAAGCCCCTCGCCCAGCACCATATAGCCACCGCATTCGCCAAAAATCCGGGCGCCGCGATCCCGGGCTACCGCCATGCCGGATTTGAACGTTGCGGCATTCGCGAGTGTGCCCGCATGAAGCTCGGGATAGCCGCCCGGCAGATAGACGGCGTCGGTATCATCAGCGGGCGCCTCGTCTGCAAGCGGCGAGAAGAACACGAGTTCAGCCCCCGCACGCCGCCAGCCCGCCAGAAGATGCTCATAGCAAAAAGCAAAGGCGATATCGCGGGCAATGGCGATCTTCTGGCCAAGCGGCTTCAAAGGCGCGATATCGGCCTGCGCACGCGATATAGGGCCCGGCCGGGCAAGAGACAGGATTGCATCCAGATCGCAGCCCTGTTCGACCTGTGTGGCGGCGTGCTCGATGAACGCATCCAGCGCGCCATGTTCCCCGGCCTGCACGAGGCCGAGATGACGCTCGGGCAGCTTCAGGCCGGCATCCTGCCGCAACACGCCCAGCACCGGCATGCCGATCGCATCCAGCGCACCGCGCAGCATCGTTTCGTGGCGCGCGCTGCCGACCTTGTTGAGAATAACGCCGCAGATTTGCACATCGTCGCGGTACGTGGCGTAGCCGCGCACCAGCGCTGCCACCGATTGCGCCATGCGGCCGCAATCCACCACCAGGATGACGGAAATCCCCAGCATGGCGGCGAGATCGGCGGGCGAACCGGTGCCATCCACGGAACCGTCATAAAGCCCCATCATCGCCTCGATGATCAGCGCTTCGCCGCCTGCGCTTGCCATCGCCGCATTGGAACCGAGCAGCAACGGGCGCATCGCCCATGGGTCATAGTTTAGGCACACCCGGCCGCTTGCGGCCGTATGGAAGGCCGGATCGATATAATCAGGACCAGCCTTGCCCGGCGCCAGCGATATTCCGCGATTGCGCAAGGCCCGCATCAAGCCGAGCGTCACCGTCGTCTTGCCAGAACCGGAGGATGGCGCTGCGATCAGCAGGCCGGTCATGCCGGGTCCTTGTAGGCGCGGCTTGAGAGGGGATCGGATGTCAGGACCCGGCCATCGAGCGCACCCAGCCAGTCGAGCGACGCCCGCAGGCGCACCACCTCCCCGACCACGACGATCGCCGGCGGCTGTAGCCCGGATGCGGCCATATCGGCCTCCGCCCGCGACAGCGTCGTTTCCAAAATCGTCTGTTGCGGCGTTGCGGCGTCGCACACGAAGGCAACGGGTTCGTCCGGCGAGCGGCCGGCGGCCATCAGATTGGCGGCGATCTGGCCGATATGTTTCATCGCCATATACATGACGATCACGGGCGAACCTTTGGCGATGCCCTCCCAATGGATGCGGTCGGGAACGAGCCCGGAGGAATCATGGCCGGTGAGAAACGTCACCGCGTGATTGACCTCGCGATGCGTCACCGGAATGCCGGCATAGGCCAGCCCGCCGATCCCGGCGGTGATACCCGGCACGATTCTAAACGGAATGCCATGCTCGACCAGCATCAGCGCCTCTTCGCCACCACGGCCAAAGACGAAGGGATCGCCCCCCTTCAACCGCAGCACGCGCTTGCCCTGCCGTGCCAGTTCGACCAGCCGGAGCGAAATGTCGCGCTGTTTCGGCGACGGCTTGCCGCCGCGCTTTCCGGCAAATTCCAGGACGGCGCCCGGCTTGGCGAGGCTCAGGCAATCGGCGTTCACAAGCGCATCATGGACGATGACATCCGCCTGGCCCAGCGCGTTGGCGGCATGCAGGGTGAGCAGGCCGGGATCGCCGGGACCGGCACCGACGAGCCAGACAGAGCCCGGCGCCAGCTCGGGAAGACCGGAAAACAGTCCGCCTGTCATGACGCGGCTCCGCTCAGCACGGATACGAGGCGCCCTGATTCCAGATGTGAAGATGCGGAATCACTTTGCCAGCGCCCGGCGGCAACATTCGGATTTGATTCGACAAATTCTCCGCAAGCAATGGCTGCGGTCGCATGGGCCGACTTGATCTTCGCAACGATGAGCGAGCCAGACTTGCCGGCCGCAGCCAGCGCCGCCGCTTCCGCCACGCCATGGCAGCCCGTCAGGGCAAAGACGATCTCCGACGGATTTTTAAGCCGTGACGTCTGCGCCTCCAGCGCGCCGGCATCAAAGACCAGAAAGGGTACGGAGAAATGCGTGGCGGCCGCCAGCATCGCCGGTTCTGCCGCACGCGTGTCGAGGGAGGCAATACCGGTCAGGTCACGGCGATCGAGACCTGCCAGACGCAACGCGTTTTCGGCCAGGAGGATCACCTCGCCACATGGCGTGCCGCGCTCGCAGCCAAGGCCGAGCACGAGCGGCCTTTGGCCCGCCTGATCGCCGATATCCCGATGCATCACCAAAACGCGCCTCCCGCGCCGCACGATCACGATGCGCGGGGCCTTCGACAGCCAAAGGCTTCGAAGCGGTCTGGACAGCACCGGATGAAGCCCCCTGACTGGGTCGGCCGCACCGGACGCTCTTTCAGCCCACCTCGATGGGCACCGTCGCACGTCACTCCTGTTTAACGGAGGCCACCTGCCCGGTCAAACCGGATTGCGCCATTCGCGCAGCCGCCCGCGTCATACAGACGATTATGCCCTTTCAAGCACCGCAAACGCGCCTCCCCACGCTTTGAACGCACTTAAACCGCATTTGACGCCCACGCCTCAGACAAGGTGCACCCAAAACCGCAAAAGACTGCGGCACCGCATTCCGTTCTGGAATATTTCTGACGATGACAAGCACCATTGCTCCTGGTCATCGCGCTACCAATGACAATCAGTGACGGCACGAACCGCAGGATGCGCGCTCGGTGCGCGGGCATTTGATAGAACAGTATCGAGCGTTCGCTGCCGACAGCCAAGCCGATGCGGGAGGACTGTCCATGATGTTTTTCAAGAAAAAGCCGGCATTGATCCAGATTGTCTCGGCAACAACGCCAAGGCCGGTGCGCAAGATAGCCGAGATCAAGGTCAAGGCGGCCGGGAAACCAGACAGCGACGGTCAACACCGCCGCATGCTGCGCACTGTCGAAGATAACCGCCTTTTATAAGCCGGATTTCGGCAGCCGATATTTCAATCATTCAAGGCACAGATTTTTCATGGCATTGACCTTTCCAAACACCAGCCGCAGCTACGACGAAACTGCCAGACGCGTCCGCTTTCTGGGCCATGACGGCATGTTCGAGGTCAAATTCTTCGTTGAAATCGGCGCCCTGCCGAAGATCGTCTCGCGCGCACCGAGCGAGGCCGATTGCCTGGCCGCCTTCGATGCGGCGCGCACGTCCGTGCATGATATTGCCCGCAAGGCCTATGGGCGCGACCGGCGTGACAGCTATGTGCTGACCGAGGCGCATTTCAAATAGGGCACAAACCATCGTGATCTCTGCAAGGGGCGGCGCCGTTCTGGCCGCCGCCTTTGCATTTCCGGTGAACCTCTGACACACAGTGGCTGAATTTCCATCCGCTCCGGCCGTCCGAGTCTCCCCGTGCACGATCTTGCCCCCCATCTCCTCGCCTTCCTATTCATCGCCGCCTTTGTTGCCGGGTTCATCGATTCCATCGCCGGTGGCGGCGGCATGATCACCATACCGGCCATGCTGATTGCCGGTATTCCGCCGCTCGAAACGCTGGGGACCAACAAGCTGCAATCGCTGTTCGGATCAGGCTCGGCGAGCATTGCCTATGCGCGGCGCGGCCATGTCAATCTGGTCGGACAATTGCCGATGGCGGCCCTTGCGATGATCGGCGGAGCGCTGGGTGCCGTGCTCGCCACGATCGTTCCCGGTGACGTATTGAAGGTGGCGCTACCGTTTTTCCTGATCGCCATCGCGCTTTATTTCGGCTTGAAGCCGAATATCAGCGACACCGACCGGACACGGCGGATGACACCCTTTCTCTTCGGCCTGATCTTCGTTCCGTTGATCGGCTTTTATGATGGCGTGTTCGGCCCCGGCACAGGGTCCTTCTTCATGCTGGGCTTTGTAACATTGGCCGGTTTCGGCATATTGAAGGCGACGGCGCATACGAAATTCCTGAATTTCGGCTCCAATATCGGCGGCTTCGTCGTGTTCGCGCTGTACGGCGTGATCCTGTGGAAAGTTGGCCTCCTGATGGGCGCCGGTCAGTTTGCCGGCGCTCAGGTCGGATCGCGGTTTGCCATGAAAAACGGCGCCAAGATCATCAAGCCGCTCCTGGTCGTCACCTGCATCGCCTTGGCGATCAAGCTTCTGGCCGATCCGGGCCATCCGGTCCGGATCTGGCTCGGCTGGTAAAACACGAGCGCTTCACCGCTAGACGGTCAGAACTCGACGCCGACCTGCGCCTTGATGCCGGAGCGGAAAGGATGCTTGATCAGTTCCATCTCGGTGACGAGATCGGCGGCCTCGATCAGCTCTTCCTTGGCGTTGCGGCCGGTCAGCACCACATGCGTCATAGGCGGCTTTTCGTCTTTCAGGAACCGTACCACCTCGGCCACGTCGATATAATCATAGCGCAGCGCAATATTGATCTCATCGAGCAGGACCATGGAATTCCGCTCGTCGCGGATCAGTTCCTTGGCCTTTTCCCAGGCTTTTTCGGCCATGGCGATGTCGCGCGACCGGTCCTGCGTTTCCCAGGTGAAGCCCTCGCCCAGCGTATAGAATTGGCAGACATCGCCAAAATGCTTCTCGATCAGATCGCGCTCGCCGGTTTCCCAGGCGCCCTTGATGAACTGCACGACGGCTGACGGCATGCCATGGGCGATATGGCGGAAGATCATGCCGAAACCGGCCGTCGATTTGCCCTTGCCCTTGCCGGTATTGACGATGATGAGGCCCTTCTGGTCCGTCTTCGTCGCCATGATCTTTTCACGCGCGGTCTTCTTCTTCGCCATCTTCATGGCGTGACGGGCTTCGTCGTGGACGGGGCCTGTTTCCGCTGCCTGTACGTCGTCTTCACTCATGGTGTGTCCCCTCAAATTTCGGTTTCTCAGCAAGCGGTCCGCCGCGCCACAGATAGAGTGCAACGAGCGGCCGGTCCGTGGTTTTCATGGCATGGTTGATGCCGGATGGATGATGGATGACCTCACCGGCCATGCGGATTGCAAACGCGCTGCGATCGCGGCTCCACAGAGAGCCATCCGTCAGCGGCACGTAGATTTCCTCGGCGATATGATGGTGATCCGGATAGTCGATATCAGGCCCCAGAAGAAGAAAACCGCCCGCCATGTCGCCGCTGGCAAAATGGCCGCGAGAGCCGAAAAGCTCCATCCAGCCATAGTTCCTGAGGAAATGCTCGCCGAAATCGGCCGAGCCATAGGTGCGCCCCCAATGGAGGCCATGCGCTTGCTGCGACAGCATCTCTAGAAGGCTATCGCCGGGACCTGCGGTGATCGACTGCAGTTGCCTGACGACCGGGATGGTTTCCGGGTCAAGCTGCCGCAACTGCAAATCCCAGTCGAAACCATCGAGAAAATCCGCGACATCAGCTGAATTCATCGAATCCAGATAGTCCCTGAATGCCGTGAGCAGCGTCCGCTTTTCCATCGCCGCCGCCTATTCCGCCGCCGCCGAAAGGCCCTGCAGCTCGAACCGGGCCGAGTTGGAGCGTGGCGACCACAGGCCGCGGTCGATCGCCTCCATCAGCTTGTCGGTCATCTCCCGCAGTGCATTCGGGTTCTTCTCTTCCATGAACTGGCGCACGCGCTCGTCCATCACATAGGCCTGGTAGACCGCCTCGAAGTGATGGCTGCGCACGGCACCCGTCGTTGCCGCGAAGGCAAACATGTAATCGACGGTGGCTGCGATTTCGAAGGCGCCCTTGTAGCCATGGCGCATGACGCCGTCGATCCATTTCGGATTGACAACGCGGCCGCGCACCACCCGGCCGATCTCTTCTTCCAGCGAGCGGATCACCGGCTTTTCCGGGCGCGAATGGTCGTTGTGATAGATCACCGGGCGCGTGCCGGCCATCTGCTCGACGGCCAGGCTCATGCCGCCTTCGAACTGGTAATAGTCGTCGCTATCGAGCAGGTCGTGCTCGCGGTTGTCCTGGTTCTGCACGACGGCCTCAACCGTCTTCAATCGCGCTTCAAGCAGCCCGCGCTCGGCCTTGCCGTCCTCGCCCGCGCCATAGGCATAGCTTCCCCAGGTGAGATAGGCATCGGCGAGATCGGCGCGATTGCCCCAGCCGCCCTCGTCCATCAGCGCCTGCAACCCGGCACCATAGGCGCCGGGCTTGGCCCCGAAGACGCGGTAGGACGCGCGCCGTGCCGCATCCTTTGCCGAAACGCCGGCGGCTTCCAGCCGTTTGGCTTCCGCACGCATGCGGGCGGCGATCATGTTGTCGGCATCATCCTCCTCGAGCCCGCCAACGGCGCGGATAGCCGTGTCGAAAAGGGCAATCTGCTCGGGAAAGGCATCGCGGAAAAAGCCGGAAATGCGCAAGGTGACATCGACGCGCGGACGGCCGAGAATAGCAAGCGGCACGATTTCATAGCCCGTCACACGCCGCGACATCATATCCCAGACCGGCTTGGTGCCGATCAGTGCCATGGCCTGGGCGATATCGTCGCCGCCGGTGCGCATGTTCGATGTGCCCCAGGCGGTCAGCCCGAACGATGTCGGCCAGTCGCCGTGATCCTGCAGATAGCGGCGGATCAACAGTTCCGCCGATTTCTTTCCGAGTTCGAAGGCCGCCGGCGTCGGTACGGCGCGGCTATCGACCGAATAGAAATTGCGCCCGGTCGGCAACACGTCCGGCCGCCCGCGCGTCGGCGCACCCGACGGACCGGGAGCGACAAACCGTCCATCAAGACCAGTCATCAGGGCGGCAATTTCCGCATGCCCGGACTGGACGATCGACGGTTTGAGACGGGTTTCGACCTCATGCAGAACGGCGCCGGTGGCCGCCCAGCCTTGCGGGCATGGCAAGTCGCCGGAGACAAATTTCGCCGCCAGAAGCTCGATGCGCTCGACGGTATCGCCAGCCGTCCGCCATGGGGCGTCGGATATCTCGGCGAGAATGGCCGGTTTCGGGCCGGACCAGGGATCGGACGGGATGCAATCGAGCGGGTCGAAGGAAAAGATCCCCTCCCCAACCCCTCCCCACAAGGGGGAGGGACTAATCTGCGGCTTGCCCGTCAGGCTACTGCCAAACTCTGCAGACGCAGCACCCTCGCTGTCTTGAACATGGGCCCCGGCGTTAGAAGCCGGGTTAAGCCCCTCCCCCTTGTGGGGAGGGGTTGGGGTGGGGTCTTTCGCAAACGCATCCGCCGCAATCGCCCGTTGCAGGCTCTGATCGCCGCCCTCGCTCTGTCCGCGGGGCACGCGCGCCAGCGCAACCGTCAGATCCGTCAGCAACCGGCCTTCCGGCGCCACCCCGAAGACATGCAGACCATCGCGGATCTGCAATTCCTTGAGGTCGCAGAGATAGGCATCGAGTTTTTCAAGCGCCTTGTCCTCGCCATCCGTGCCGGCAATGCCGGCATCATGGTCAAGGCCGATATCGCGGACGAGCTCGAGAATTTGCTTGCTGAGCAGCCGCAGGCGCCGGGGATCACCGCCGGCCGCGTCGTAATATTCGTCGACCAGCGCTTCCAGGTCCTTCAGCGGACCATAGGATTCAGCCCGCGTCAAAGGCGGCGTCAGGTGGTCGATGATCACGGCGGCCGTGCGGCGCTTGGCCTGCGTGCCCTCGCCGGGATCGTTGACGATGAACGGATAGAGATGCGGCATCGGGCCGAAGACGGCTTCCGGATAGCAACCTTCCGACAGCGCCAGCGACTTGCCCGGCAGCCATTCGAGATTGCCGTGCTTGCCCATATGGATGATGGCATGGGCGCCGTAGTCGCGGCGCAGACAGGCGTAGAAGGCGAGATATCCATGCGGCGGCACAAGGTCCGGCGAGTGATAGGTTTCCTTCGGATCGATATGATAGCCGCGTGCCGGCTGGATGCCTACCAGCGTTTGCCCAAAGCGCGTCAAAGGCAGGGCGAAACGGCCATCCCGGAAAAACGGATCGCTCTGCGGCTCGCCCCACCGGCCGGTAACCTCAGCCTGAATCCGATCGGGAAGTGATGCAAAGAAGGCGTTGTATTCACTCAACGAAAACGTTTCACGGATGTCGCAATCCGCCCGCGCCGAGTTGGTCGGACCCTCCATCAGATGCGCAATCAGCGCGTCGCCACTGGCGGGGATCGAATCGATGGCATAGCCGGCGGCGGCCATTGCCTTCATCACTTCGATGGTTCCTGCAGGGGTATCGAGACCGACGCCATTGCCGAGCCGCCCGTCGCGGTTGGGGTAATTTGCCATGATGATCGCCACGCGGCGCTCGCTTGGCGCGGCCTTGCGCAGCCTTGCCCAGTTGGCCGCAAGCTTCGCGGCAAAGGCGACCCGGTCGGCCAGCGGTTCGTGGCCGACGATATTGGCCTCGACATCCGCGTCATAGATTGCCGCCGCCTTGAACGAGACGGCCCGCGACAGGATGCGGCCATCGACCTCCGGCAGCGCCACGTTCATGGCGAGATCGCGCGCCATCAGCCCCTGCGGCGAGGCTTCCCATGCGGATCGCGACGAACCGGAAAAGATCACCTGCAAAACGGGTGCATCCGAAAACTCCAGCACGGTCGGCTTACGGTCGGCGCCGGGCGCAGAGACCGCGAACCCGGTTGCATTCATCACCACAGCCGGCGGCACCTCGCCAAAAATCGCCTGAAGCGTCCCGATCGACACGGCATCCTTGAGGCTGGACACGAATACCGGCAGCACCGTCATCCCTTCGGCACCGAGTGCTGCGATCAGGGCTTCGACGGGTTTGGTTTCGCCACTTTGAACAAGCGCGCGGTAGAAGCACAATGCGACGGTTGGGGGTTGGAGGCTTTCTCCCGTTACCGAGTTCGAACGGGATGGGACGCTCTCGTTTTGGGGACGCATACCCCCCTCTGCCCTGTCGGGCATCTCCCCCTCAAGGGGGGAGATCGCTGGGGCAATCTCTCGCAATCCCAGGTCAGACTCAGCGATCTCAAATTCGGTTAGGGATTGGTGCAGGCGCCCCGCGCCAATCTTACCCCTTGAGGGGGAAATGCCCGGCAGCGCAGCGGGGGGTATCTCTCCGAAAGCACCAAACCCAGCCGCCTTCTTCCAGGCCTCAACCCCGATCACACCCTGCCCTGGCCACCAGATACCGGCCTTCATCAGCGGTGCGGCCGATTGCGGTTTTTCCGCGCCGTCGATCAGGGCTTCGGCATAGCGCAGCAGCCGGCCCATATTGTCGGCGCCGCCCTCGGTGAAATAGGCCCACATCCGATTGCGGTCTTCGACGCCAATGGTCGAAAACGGCTCGAGCCCGGGATCGGGCTTGTCGCAGCCGGGCAGCACGGCAATCTGGAACCTGTGGGTGACGGCCGCCGCATGCAGCGCCTCCAGGACATACTGGAAATAGCTGGCGCCGCCGAGCGGCCGCACGATGATCAGTTTCGCGTGGCGGGCCGTGCGCTCGACATAGGTATCGACCGACATCGGGTGCTTGAGCGTGAGCAGGCTCGCGACCCGAAGGCTCGGCTGTGCGTCGCGCATGCGATGTGCGCCGGCGATTGACGAAAGCTCGGTATCGGCAGCCGACAGAAACAGGATATCGCCTGGCGACTGGCCGAGATCGATCGCCTCTTCGCCGTCGGTGATCGTGCCCTTCTGGGCTAGGAGGAGATGCATGGTCCCTCCTTGAGACGGGGCAAAGTCCGTGCCGGCTTGCCAAGCTTACGAGTTCCCGCGCGAAATTCAGCCCACGCGATTATGGTGGCGCACCAAATTTGCGGCAAACGCAATCCGAACCCCTCCACCTTGTGGGGAGGGGTTGGAGAGGGAAAATTCTCGCGCCCGGTCAAGATACCCTCAAACCGCCGCAGCGATGGCAGCCCGAACGGCTGCTTCATCCATGTCGTGCAGGCCGATGACGACCAGGCGGGTGCGGCGCACTTCGCCGGCAGCCCAGGGGCGGTCGAAATACTGGTCGATCCGGGCGCCGACGCCCTGGATCAAAAGGCGCATCGGCTTTCCAGGTATATCGGCAAAGCCCTTCAGCCGCAGCACGTCATGCGCGGCGACGATCGGCTTCAGCTTTTCGATGAAGGCGGCCGGATCGGCGATCGGGCCGAGTTCCACCACGAAACTGTCGAATTCGTCATGGCTGTGCTCTTCGCCCGCCTCATGTTCCATCTCGTGATGGGACTTGCGGTTGGCGATGTCGCTTTCGGTGCCGACGCCAAGGCCGAGCAGAACGGCTGAAGAAACTTCGCCATTCTTCGCTTCGATCATCGTCGGCTTGCGGCTGGTGCGCGAGGCGACTTCGTTGCGGACAAAGGCAAGGCCGGTCGAATCGAGCAGGTCGGTCTTGTTGAGAATGATCAGGTCGGCAGCGGTCAGCTGGTCCTCGAACAGTTCCTCGATCGGGCTTTCATGATCGAGATTGTCGTCGTTGACGCGCAGAGCATCGACCTTGTCGTGATCGTCGGCGAAGCGTCCGGCGGCAACCGCAGCACTGTCGACCACGGTGATCACGCCATCGACGGTCACCTGCGTGCGGATATCCGGCCAGTTGAAGGCGGCGATCAGCGGCTGCGGCAGTGCAAGGCCGGATGTCTCGATGACGATGTGATCCGGGCGATTTTCGCGTTCCAGGAGCTTGGTCATGGTCGGGATGAAATCGTCGGCGACGGTGCAGCAGATGCAGCCATTGGTCAGCTCGATAATATCGTCCTCGCTGCAGGCTTCCGCGCCGCAGCCCTTCAACACGTCGCCATCAACGCCGAGATCGCCGAATTCGTTGATGATCAGCGCGATGCGTCGGCCGCCGGCATTCTGCAGGATGTTGCGGATCATCGTCGTCTTGCCGGCACCGAGAAAGCCGGTGATGACGGTGGCCGGGATCTTGCCGTGGGCGGCTTTTTCAATGGTCATGGATCAACCCTTCATTTTCAGCGGCAATCCGGCCGCGATAAAATAGACGTCTGCGGATATCGCCGCAATGATCTGGTTCAGCCGGCCGGCATGGTCGCGAAAGTCGCGCGCCATCCGGTTCTCCGGCACGATGCCCAGCCCGACTTCGTTGGAGACGAAGACCAGCCTGGCCTTGGCCTGCGGCACATCGGCCGCCAGCCGTTCAAATTCCGCCTGTATATCCCGATTCTCCATCATCAGATTGGTGACCCAGAGCGTCAGACAATCGATGAGGATGATACGATCGGGCGCGTCGATCGCTTTCAGGCAGGAGGCGAGTTCAAGCGGTTCCTCATGGGTTTGCCAGTCGTCCCCGCGGCGATCGCGATGCTCGGTAATCCTTGCCTGCATTTCGCCGTCCCACGCCCTTCCGGTCGCGACGTAATGCATGCGCAGACCCGACGCCACGACAAGTTTCTCGGCGAAAGCGGATTTGCCGGAACGGGCGCCGCCCAAGACCAGCACGCTGCCTGACTGTATCGATGTCATAAAATGATCCCGGCCTCAGCGCGCGCCGGAAGAGAGTGCGATTGGTGCACGGCGCGTGACGGCCTGTGCGGCAACGCGAAACGGTCCGTTCCGGGAACGGGATGATAAAGCCATGACAACCTCCGTGCTGGCATCGGGAGCATTTCTCCCTGGATCGGGCGGACCCCAAAATAAAGATGGCGTCCTTGAGGGTGGCAGGTCTCCTGGCTCACGGCGCCACGTCCTTATCAGGGGACGAACGGGTCCGCCTCGCCTTCCCGGAGCTTTTGCGCCGCATTGCGTGACCGCAATCGGCGGGCATCGTGAAGAGGTGGACGATTCGTAGACATAGAGGCGTCCAGCCCCGGCTGATCACAATGCCGCTCCAGTGGCTTTTCCGGTTGGGCCGGTCCTGTCCGCCGCCGCGAATGCGGACAGTCCGGACGTATCGGCTTTCCCGGATGGCGAACCCTGACCGTTCTACAGTCGCGGGGTCGGCTGCGATAAGGACGCCCGGCATGGGTCCGGCCCGTCGCATTCCCATTTACTCCCGGCATGCAGCGGCATACCGGGAACCATCCAACGGCTGATGATTAGGCGCTCGCCCGGATCAAGTCAATTGCGGCGCATCTGCGGACACCCGCACATCGGCAGACGAGGCTTGATCTCCGCTGCCATGCCTTTTACGACGGGTCAGAGACAGGACGGCCAAGCCATGAAGCTGAAAATGATACCGAAACTCGACCTGCGGCGGCTCGGCTCTCTCTCCCTGCTTTTCGACATCGGGCGAATACGCGCCTTTGCGCGGCGAAGCGAACTGGGGCTGGTCACGGCCGGCATCATCGTCGGCGTCACGTCTGGCCTGGCGGTTACGGCGATGAGCATCATATCCAGCCGTCTGCACAGCCTGATTTTCGGAATTTCCGACGCAGAGCGACTCAGCTCCAGCAATCTGACAGGCGAAATCTCCGTGTTGATCGCGCCCATTGTCGGCGGCATCCTTCTGGGCCTGCTGATGCTGCTTCTGGCCTCCTGGCGCAAGAAGCCGATGGTCGATCCCATCGAAGCCAACGCCCTGCACGGCGGCCGCCTGTCGCTCACCGACAGCATTATCGTCGCAGTCCAGAACCTGATTTCCAACGGCTTCGGCGCCTCCGTCGGGCTGGAGGCCGGTTATACGCAGCTGGCGTCCGGCATCGCCTCCAAGCTCGGCATTTCGCTGCAGCTTCGCCGCTCGGACCTGCGCACCCTGGTTGGCTGCGGCGCGGCAGGCGCCATTGCCGCCGCGTTCAATGCGCCGCTGACCGGTGCCTTCTATGCCTTCGAGCTGATCATCGGCACCTATACGATCGTCTCCCTCACCCCGGTCGTCGTCTCCGCCCTCGTCGCAAACCTCATCGCGAGATGGCTCTATGCGGGTGATTTCACCATCGATGTCGGTCAGTTCGGCGCAGTCGTTCCGGCTGACTATCTGCCGGCGCTGCTGCTCGGCTGCTTCTGCGCCGGCATGGGCATCCTGCTGATGAAGGGCGTCTCGTTGGTCGAAGGGTTTGCCCGCCGCAGCTTCATCCCGGCTCCGCTGCGGCCGGCCCTCGGCGGCATCGTGGTCGGGCTTCTCGCACTGATATCGCCGCAGGTCCTGTCGGCCGGTCACGGTGCCCTGCATCTCAATCTTGCGAGTTCTCCCGCGATCCCGATGCTGATCGGCCTGTTCCTGATGAAATCGCTGGCATCGGCGATCTCGATCGGCTCCGGCTTTCGCGGCGGCCTGTTCTTTGCCTCGCTGTTCATGGGGGCACTGCTAGGCAAGCTGTTTGCCTTTTCCGCACCCTATATCTTTGCCCAGGCGACGCTGACCCCGGTCATCTATGCGGTCGTTGGCATGAGCGCGCTGGCGGTCGCCGTCATCGGCGGACCGCTCACCATGACGTTCCTGGCGCTCGAAATCACCGGCGACTTTCCCATCACGGTGCTCGTTCTTGCCGCCGTGATCACCTCCTCGCTCGTGGTGCGCACCACCTTCGGCTACTCGTTTGCCACATGGCGTTTTCACCTGCGCGGCGAGAGCATCCGCAGCGCCCACGATGTTGGCTGGATCCGCAACCTTACCGTCGGCCGCCTGATGCGCACCGATGTCCGAACGATCGACGCGCAAGCGACGCTCGACGATTTCCGCCGCGACTTTCCGCTGGGATCGACGCAGCGGGTCGTGGTTGTAGATGGCGCGAAATATGCGGGTATCATCCAGGTGCCGGAGGTCTATGCGAGCCCTGTTGAGGCCAGCGGCGAAAAACAGGACCTGTCCGCCTTCATCCGGCTGGGCAATGATTTCCTGCAGCCGAACATGAATGCCAAGCAGGCGGCGTCCCTGTTCGACACGACGGAGAGCGATGCGCTGGCCGTGGTCAACAACCTCATCGAACGGCGTGTCATCGGCCTCTTGACCGAAAGCCATACGTTGCGCCGCTACAGCGAAGAACTCGACCGCAGACGCCGCGAAGCATCCGGAGAAATTTGAACCGGCCCTGCTTCAGGACATCAGACCGTCCAGCCAGCGCGGATTAAGCACCGATTCCAGTTCGGCTGCGACATCGTCCAGCGCCCGGTCGACCGAGAGCCGGTAATTTTCACCGCCGCCTTCGATGCCGAAGCTCTTAAGCAGCGCTGCGCGGTAGGCGTCGCTGGCAAACAGGCCGTGCAGATAGGTTCCGCTGACAAGACCATCCGGCGAGACCGCCCCGTCCGGACGGCCGTCGATGATGACAGCCGGACGGGCACAATCGGCGCCTATTGTGCGGCCTAGGTGGATTTCATAGCCTTCCAGCGCCACATCGTAGATTGCCGAACGGGCGCTTATGTTGCGCACCGTCTTTTCCGGCGCCATTTCCGTTTCGACCGCCAGAAGGCCAAGCCCTGCGATCTCGCTGACATTGCCTTCGATACCGTGCGGATCGGTGACGCGGTCTCCGAGCATCTGGTAGCCGCCGCAAATACCGATGACGCGGCCGCCGCGGCGCACATGCGCCTGAAGATCGCGGTCCCACCCCTGCGCGCGGACATCTAAGAGGTCGGCGATCGTCGCCTTCGATCCGGGAATGACGACCAGGCCGGCATCGGCCGGAATGCGTTCGCCCGGCCGCACGAAGATGAGATCGACCTGCGGCTCGGCGGCCAGCGGATCAAAATCGTCGAAATTGGCGATGCGCGACAAAACCGGCACCGCAATCTTCAAGGCCCTGCCCGTCCCGCGCGTCAGTTTTTCAAGAACGACCGAATCTTCCGCCGGCAGACGCGCCGCACTCTTAAGCCAGGGCACGACGCCAAAACAGGACCAGCCGGTAAATCCATCGATCGCCGCAATGCCATCGTCAAACAGCGACACGTCGCCCCGGAACTTGTTGATGATATAGCCGCTGATCATGGCGCAGTCTTCGCCGGGCAAGATGGCATGCGTGCCGACCAGCGAGGCGATGACGCCGCCCCGGTCGATATCCCCGACCAGCACGACCGGCACATTGGCGCGCGTGGCAAAGCCCATATTGGCGATATCGCCGGCCCGCAGGTTGATTTCGGCGGGTGACCCCGCCCCTTCGACGACGACCAGATCCTTGCCCGACCGGACGATCTCGAAACTTTCCAGGACGGCGCCCATCAGCTTCGGCTTCAAGGCCTGATAATCGCGCCCCCTCGCCTGGCCGGCCACCTTTCCCTGCACGATGATCTGGCTGCCGGTTTCCGACTGCGGCTTCAAGAGGACAGGGTTCATATGCACCGATGACGGAATGCGCGCCGCCATCGATTGCAGCCACTGCGCCCGGCCGATCTCGCCGCCATCATCCGAAACCGCCGCGTTGTTCGACATGTTCTGGGGCTTGAAGGGCGCGACCTTGAGGCCGCGATTGGCAGCGATGCGGCAGAGCCCCGCCACGAGTACCGTTTTTCCGACATCGGAGCCGGTTCCCTGAAGCATGATCGTCTTTGTCATGGCGCCTGATCTAGCATTGCGGCCACCGCAAGAAAAGCCTTATTCCGCCGCATTTCCGCCGCGTTTGACGGCGGTTTTCACGCGATATTTCAGGCCGCTGCAAGGCTTGTACGGCACGGCGCTAAAACTATCCGGAAAGCGACATCGCATGGCAAAAATACTCGTTGTATTCCGCCAAAACAGGATTATATCAGCACCATCAAAGCACGGAGCGATAGGCGCTCCACACCCAAGGTCAAACCCAGATGTTGTTCATCTTCAGCAAGCCCAATTTCGTTCAGATCGCCTGGAACTCCAAGGTTCCCGACAGCCAGTCGCGCGTGCGCAACACGGTCATGGCCAGCCCCTTCGGCCCGCTGGGCTTCATCCGTACCCGCAGCGTCGGCTGATACTCTCCCGGACTGACACTTCAAGACCGCGCCGCTCTTTGAAGATGGCGCGGTTTTTTTATGCCTGAACGAGAGTGCCGCACATGCGAAAACCGCACCCGCTCCCGTCAAGGAACCGTGCGGTCTGCCAAAACAAACACATGGCCGCTCCGGCATACACCCGGAGATCGCTCCAGCCGGGACGCAAAACCTGATCCGGCCGGGCGGCCAAGTCTCCCCCGCCGCAGGAAAACAATTAGCCTGACAGTGTTACCGGATGGTTAGTGAGAGCTTAACCAAAGGTGAATTCGCGCTTTTTTTTACTTTTTTTCACGGCGGATGAAAATCCGCGTGAAGACGCATACGGAACACAATTTGTCTGGGATAAAACACGCTCTGCAACTCTTGTGTGAAGCAGTGCTAATTTTACGCCACAGAGCGGCGTGTTTGCACAAAAATCTTGCCCGGCTCATTAAATTTCAACAGGTTGCGCAGGCCTCCGGCGGTTGCCGAAATGCTCTCGGAACGGCTTAAAACGATTCCGGAGGTTGATTTCTCCTGTGGAATACTTACGCTGCCCCTAACGGTAAAAAGAGAGATGGCTGACGACAGAGTTCCGCAGCCAGACAAGAAAACTCCAACGCCGTCGCAGCGGGGATGAAAGATTGGCCTTGCCACAAGAGCCCCCCGGCCTGCTTCAACCTGTACGATTGGGTTTGCGGGAGATGCAGTATCCCGATGGACCCCACGATTTTGTCTGCAATAAGACTGGGAGGTCTTAAACATGAAGAAGCTCCTCGCTTCCACCATTCTCGCCGCCGGCGTCTATGCGCTTGCCGGTTCCGCTCAAGCCGCAGACTGCGGCGAAGTCAGCATCGCAGAAATGAACTGGGCCTCGGCAGGCGTCGCGGCGCATGTCGATAAGTACATTCTTGAAAATGGCTATGGCTGCACGGTAACGCTTGTCACCGGCGACACGATGCCGACCTTCACCTCCATGAACGAGAAGGCCCAGCCCGACATGGCGCCCGAATTGTGGGTCAATGCCGTGCGCACGCCGCTCGATGCCGCCATCAAGGAAGGCCGTCTGATCGAAGCCGCCCCGCTGCTGAGCGAAGGCGGCGTCGAAGGCTGGTGGATTCCGAAGTTCCTGGCCGACGCGCATCCCGACATCAAGACCGTGCAGGACGCCCTGAAGCATCCGGAACTGTTCCCGGCTCCGGAAGATCCGTCGAAGGCCGCCGTCTTCAACTGCCCGTCGGGCTGGAACTGCCAGGTCTCGACCGCAAACCTCTACAAGGCGCTAAACGCCGACAAGGATGGCTTCGAACTGGTTGACACCGGCTCGGCCGCCGGCCTTGACGGCTCGATCTCCAACGCCTTCGAAAAGAAAGCTGGCTGGCTCGGCTACTACTGGGCTCCGACGGCCATCCTCGGTAAGTACCAGATGACCCGCCTGAGCTTTGGCGTCGATCACAACAAGGCGGACTGGGATGCCTGCACGGCGGTTCCAGATTGCGCCGATCCGAAGGTCAATTCCTACCCGACCTCCGACGTCTACACCGTCGTGACCAAGGCATTCTCCGAGAAAGCCGGCGTTGCCATGGACTATGTCAAGGTCCGCAAATGGGACAACGGCACCGTCAACAAGGTTCTTGCCTGGATGACCGACAACCAGGGCACCAACGAAGACGCGGCCAAGTACTTCCTGGAAACCTATCCGGACATGTGGACCAAGTGGGTCGCACCGGATGTCGCCGAAAAGGTCAAGGCAGCCCTTTAAGGCATTGCCTGCGGCAGCGGAGCCCTCTCCGCTGCCGGCTTACCGCCGGCAATGCTGCCATGACACCGCAAGACAGTCGATCCCGATGCCGGCGACCCGAAATGCCGCCGGTATTTCCGTCAGATACGGGATAAGAAAACGAAAATCGTCGCAAACGGCATAGTCGCTTGTGATGAAAAGCTGTCACATTTTCGACATGCCGGGGTTCGGAGAAACCACCCAAGTCTGCGCGAAGGCCTAACGGCCTGACGACGTGGCCGGCACTATAAAACTTCCGGCAAAAAGGGGAACGACATGGCAATATGCAGTTACTTGCCAGATCTGCTTTGTAAATTTCCGGCGATCGACGACACGACGATACGAATGGCGCGCAAAAGCATCGATGACGGCTTCAAGGCCCTCGTGCGCGAATATGTCAATATTATCGACGCTCTCGTCCAGCCGCTCCAGGTATTCTTGAATTTTCTTGAAAAGCTGTTCGTAAGCTCGCCCTGGATCATCATTCTGGCCGTTATGGTCGCGATCGTCTATTACGGCAGCCGCGATATGCGGATCACCATCGGCACCATCGTCTCCATGCTCCTGATCGGCCTTGTCGGCCTGTGGAACGACACGATGGTGACCCTGGCCATGGTCACGGTCTGTACGTTCATCGCCATCATCGTCGGTATTCCCATCGGTATCCTGATGGCCCGCTCCGAGCGCGCCCAGTCAATCATCAACCCGATCCTCGACGTCATGCAAACGATGCCGAGCTTCGTTTACCTCATTCCAGTGGTGATGATCTTCGGTATCGGCAAAGTCCCAGGTCTGATCGCCGTCGTTATCTACGCCGTGCCGCCGATGATCCGCCTTACCAATCTCGGGATCAGGCTGGTCGACAAGGAAGTGCTGGAAGCGGCCGACGCATTTGGGTCCTCCCCCTGGCAGCGGCTGAAAAACGTTCAGATGCCGCTGGCGCTGCCCACCATCATGGCCGGCATCAACCAGACCATCATGATGTCGCTCGCCATGGTCGTGGTCGCATCCATGGTCGGCGTCGGCGGTCTTGGCCGCAACGTCCTCCAGGCGATCAACAATCAGTTCTTCACCGTCGGCTTCTTCAACGGGTTTGCACTTGTTGCAATCGCCATCATTTTTGACCGCACCAGCCAAGCTTACGGCAGGCGCCTGCAAAAGCATTCGGAGGTGATCCATGGCTAGTCACGCAATCGAGGTGAAGAACCTCTACAAGATCTTCGGACCGCGCGGCCGTGACTATGTCGATCAGGTCAAGGCCGGGCTCGGAAAGACCGAGCTCAATGAAAAGCACGGTCATGTTCTCGGCCTGCAGGATATCAACATCTCCATGCCCGCCGGTGGCGTCATGGTGGTCATGGGCCTGTCCGGTTCGGGCAAATCGACGCTGATCCGCCACATCAACCGCCTGATTGATCCGACCGCCGGCGAAGTGCTCTATGACGGCGTCGACGTCTGCAAGATGAACGAAAACGCCCTGCGCGAATTCCGGCGTCACAAGACGGCGATGGTGTTCCAGAAATTTGCGCTCCTGCCGCACAGAACCATCATCGAAAACACCGTCTACGGCCTGGAAATCCAGGGCGTGCCAGAGGCGGAAAGCCGCAAGCGGGCACAGGGCTGGATCGAGCGGGTCGGCCTCAAGGGGTTCGAGAATCACTATCCCAACCAGCTTTCGGGCGGCATGCAGCAGCGCGTCGGACTTGCCCGCGCGCTCACCAACGATGCCGACATTCTTTTGATGGACGAAGCCTATTCGGCGCTTGATCCGCTCATCCGTGTCGACATGCAGACGGTGCTGCTCGACCTGCAGAAGGAACTGAAGAAGACCGTTGTCTTCATCACCCACGATCTCGACGAGGCGCTGAGGCTCGGCGATAAGATCGCCATCCTGCGCGACGGCAAGGTCATCCAGCAGGGAACCGGCCAGGACATCGTGTTGAAGCCTGCGGACGAGTACATCACGGCCTTCGTCAAGGAAGTGAACCGCGGCCGGGTCATCAATGTCGAAACCATCATGAAGCCGCTCTCGGGCAACCCGGAAGGCATGCCTGTGACGATCGGAACCGTGCTGGAAAGTGCGGCCCGGATGATGACGCTGGCCAATCAGAATGTGGCCCATGTCGTCGATGGCAATGGCCGCCCGGTCGGCTCGATCGATCTCGGCACGATCATTTCCGCCATGGTGACGCCGATCAGCCACGAGTTGCAGGCAGCCTGACGTCTGCCTTACTCACCGGGACAGGGCGGACAAACCGGCCTGTCCCGCCCCCTTTTTGCCCGTCGCTTCCGCGCGGGTCTCGCCGCCCACCCGATCGGCGATCGCCTTCGACAGGCGGATACCGGGCTTTTCAATCAGAAAATGCGCCACGAGCGCCGTCACGACGACGAGAATGACCATCACCATGGTCATGACCACGCCGAACGCCGCGCCGCGAACGCCAAACCCGAAGAACGCCTCCTGCCCGATCGAAAACGGGCCGACAAATGCCTGTCCCGTCAGCTTCTCGACAAGGCTGGCCGCATTGATCATGCGGGCCTGCACGAAGATGTGCACCATGTAGATGCCGTAGGATAATGTCCCGAGCCACAGGAAAATCCGGCGGTTCAGCAAGCGGCTGAGCGCGCCGCCTTCATAGCTGAACACGCAGATGGCCAGCGCAAACACGAATGGCGCAAGAATGTTGACCGCTCCCTTGCCGGCCAGCGCGACAAAGCCGAGGATCGCAGCCAGCGTCAGCAATTCCACGCCTGTTGCCCAAAGAGACGTGACGCGTGGCGAAGATGCCCTGAGGTGATGGGCGACCAGCACCGGCCCGAGGAAATGATAGAGCAGCGCGCCCAGCGAAAAACCGTAGAGGCAACGGACAAGGCCGAGATGCCATGTCGTGTCCATATGGTCCGGCGACCAGGCATAGATCGCCGCCATGCCGGCCGCAATCACCGGAATGAACACGATCCAGTGGCGCCGGCCAAGCGTAAGCACGGCAAGACCGAACAGAAAATAGGTCCAGACCTCCGCCGAAATGCTCCAGCTCGGGCTGTTCCAGGTCAGGCGCACATCCATGCCGGCCCCGTTCAAAAGCAGCAGGCTGTTGATCAGCTCGCCTATTGTGTTGCCGTCGGAAAATGGCGCTGCGCCGTCACCCCGAAGCGCCGGGACCGTCAGCCTCAACAATTCGAAAGCAACAAACACCGCAAGCACGGCAAGATGGAGCGGATACACGCGGCCGAGCCGCACGATCGCAAAGCGCAGATAGGCAGCGCGGCTGGAAATGCTGGAACGGTACCGGTGCGCGATGACAAAACCGGACAGAACGAAAAAATAATCCACGAACAGATAGGCATTGCGGATGATGAGGCTTTCCGACAGCGGCCCGGAGGCTGGAAAGTGCATGATCGCAACCAGCAGCGCGCAAATCCCGCGCCACGAATCCAGCACCGCGAAGCGAACCCGCGATGGGTTCTGAGCACCACCCGATGTTGCGGCGGCAGGATTGCGGATTTCGGAACTGGTCATGATGCTCTTTGCTCCATCGACGACGCAAACCATGCGCACGCAGCGCGCACGAAAAAAAGGATCGGGCGAGCGTTAGGCAACGCCCCGAAATTTTGCGTTAACCGGAGGGGAACCCGCATTGTAAATCCGGCAGATAGGTAAACGAATTCGATCGCTAAGCGCGGCGATTGCAGACATCTGGATGAACGGCAGGACCGGTCTTTACCGCGATTTAACCCTGTCGAGGCACTGTGCGAGCTGCAATCCAGAACCGCTTTCAGACGCGCGCCGCGCAGCCGGGTCCGGATCGCTCTGGGCGGTGGATGAATGGCAAAAGCCGCCAGCCTCTTCGCCGCCAGCCACGGATAACCGCCTTGCGCCAAGCAGACGCCAGAACCATCATACCGCAGGCAGCGCCCGAAGGGGCCGCAGCAATGATGCGGGCTGCAACGACATTCCTGTCGGGCTTTGGCCTGTTCATCATGATCTTCAGTCTCAATCCGTTCATGGGCGACGTCGTATCTGACGGCAATCCCGGGACGACGGCGAATGTCGTCAACCAGATCGGCTATATCGGGCTCGGCGCCCTGTTCATTTTCTTCATGCTGGCCACCGTTGCCCCGCGCACCTTGCTGCAACTGGTCTCGCCGAGCTGGCTGATCATTTTTGCCATCGCCTATTTCTCCTGCATGCAATCCTATGATCCGGCCGCTTCGGCGCGCGGCGTGACGCTCAGCCTGGTCGCCATGCTCATCGTTGCCGGCGTGCTGGTCTTGCCACGCAGCGAGAAGGAATTTGTCGAGGCCTGTGCCAACGCGGTGCTGCTCCTGCTCGTCATCAATTATGCCGCCCTTGTTCTCCTGCCCGAAAGAGCGATCCATCAGGCGTCTGCGCTGGAGTCCTGGCATGCCGGCTATTGGCGCGGCCATCTCTCCCACAAGAACGTGTCGGCCCCGGTCTTTTCGGTGCTCGCCATGTTCGGCATCTACTGCCTTCGCTCCGGCGCGCGGTTGCGCGGCTGGGCGATCACATTGCTTGCCGTCATCTTCGTTCTGCATACCGGCTCGAAGACGACGATCGGTTTCCTGCCGCTGGCAATCGGCATCGTGCTGTGCGGCAGCGCCATCCGCAGCGCCGGGGCCATCGTCGCCGTGCACCTGTGTTTCGCCGCGCTCGTTACCTGCCTGACTGTCGGCACGATCTACTCGCCCGGTTTGCACGCCATGACGGCAGCCGTTCTGGAGGATCCGACCTTCACCGGCCGCGATGCGATCTGGCAGTTTGCGTCCGAGAGCATTGCCGCCCATCCCTGGTTCGGCCATGGCTATGCCAGCTTCTGGCAATCCCCGGTCATTCGCGGCATGGAAGCCAATGTCGAAGCGGATTGGGACGTACGCGGCATCGTATCGGCGCATAATACCTTTCTCGATGCGCTCTTGACCTTCGGTATTCCCGGCGGGGCGGTGATGATCCTGCTTCTGTTCGTCAAGCCGCTCATCGACTATCTGCGCGCCGCCCGCCGTAGCGGCAGCCGCAATTTCTCCGAGTTCTGCATGATGGTCATCATCTTCATGACCTATAACGGCATGATGGAATCCTTCATCCTCAACCGCGCCGATCCGCAATGGATGCTGCTGGCGCTGGCGGTTTTCGGCCTGAACATGGCAGCGCATTGCAATCTGCGGCGCAGTGCGGATTGAGAACATCCGGTTTTGCAGGGTTGCAATCATATAAGGATATCTTTATATGATTGGAAAACCCGATGAGATCAGGATTTCCCATGACCGTGCACGCCAATCCGCTTTCCGACCTGCTCGCCGAAAAAGGCGTGCTTCTCGCCGACGGTGCGACCGGAACCTCGCTGTTTGCGATGGGTCTGGAAGCGGGCGAGGCCCCGGAACTCTGGAACGAAGCCAAGCCTGACAACATCACCAAGCTGCATCAGGATTTCGTCGATGCCGGCGCCGACATCATCCTCACCAATTCCTTCGGCGGCACGCGCCACCGCCTGAAACTGCACCAGGCCCAGGATCGCGTCTACGATCTCAACAAGCGCGCAGCCGAAATCGCCCGTGCCGTTGCCGACAAGGCGCCGCGCAAGGTGATCACGGCCGGTTCGGTCGGCCCGACCGGCGAGTTGCTGATCCCGCTGGGCGCCATGAGCTATGAGGATGCGGTCGAAGCATTCGTCGAGCAGATCGAGGGTCTGAAGGCCGGCGGCGCCGAAGTCGCCTGGATCGAAACCATGTCGGCCGCAGACGAAATCCGTGCGGCCGCAGAAGCCGCCGTCAAGGTCGGACTGCCCTATGTCTATACCGGTTCGTTCGACACGGCCGGCAAGACCATGATGGGCCTGCATCCGAAGGATATGTTCGCGGTCGCCCAGGACATTGGCAGCGGTCCGGTTGCAACCGGCGCCAATTGCGGCGTCGGCGCGTCCGACATCCTGTCGTCGCTGCTCGACATGACCGATGCCAACCCGGAGGCCAATATCATCATCAAGGGCAATTGCGGCATTCCGGAATTCCGCGGCTCGGAAATCTATTATTCCGGCACGCCGCCGCTGATGGCCGACTATGCCCGTCTTGCCCGCGATGCCGGCGCAAAAATCATCGGCGGTTGCTGCGGCACCTCGTGCGAGCATCTGGCCGCGATGCGCGTGGCGCTCGACAGCTACGTGCCGGGCGAACGGCCGACCGTTGAAACCATCGTCGAGCGCATCGGCCCGATGCGCAACAAGACCGCCAACGAAGGCCCCTCGGCCCCGGCCCGCGAACGCGGAAGCCGCCGCCGCGGCTGAGACATCTCGACCTACGCCCAAAATCAGGGAGCCTGAAAATCGGATGATTTTTAGGCTCTCTTTGTTTCAGGCCGTGGCAGCAGCCTGGAAGAAGCGGATATAGCCATCCTTCAGGCCCGGCTTGATGCGATCCGTCATCATCAACGCCAGATGAAATATCGAATCGATATTGCGCTCCTGCTCGATCAGTCCGGCGAGATAGACCACCACCTCGTCATAAACTTGAGCATTGGTCCGCACGCTCTTTAAGAATTCCGCCATGGCGAGCCGTCCGTTCATCAACAGCACCTCGCCGCGCTCCGCTGCAGTGAATTGCAGCGAGCGGCGAAGCGCCAGTATGTGGATGTCGAGGAAACGCAGGAGAGCGGCATATTTTTCACTGTCCGCAGGCAGTCCCGCCTTTTCATAAAGATCGCTTGAGGCGGCGGCGATGCCGCTTTCCGTCACCCATTTGCCGAGATCGTAGCGGTAGATCAGCGACGGATCATGGATCATCCGGCCGCTGGCGATCAGTGCGAAAGACAGGCTCCAGTCGCAATAGCCGCCCCTGGTCGGATGTGCGCGGGTGAAGAACTGGAGCAACGGCACGAACGTGCTCGTCCGGTATATGCTGTAGAATATGCTGTTATTGCCCATCACCTTGCGGGAGAATTCCTGCAACCGTTCGGCAGGATTTGGCGCATCGATCGTATAGCGCTCCGTCTGGCAGACCCCGCCTGCAGCCGTCCAGATCTGCGTTTGCGGACGAATACCCGCCACGTCCTGCGGCAGCGACGACAGATCGACCTGTGTTTCGCCGGCGCTGAAATGGATTTCATCGTCGTCCCCCATCGGCAGCAGGAACGGCGTATCAGCCAGCGACATCGCTTCCAGCCAATTGCCGGACGCATCTGCGCTTTGTGAACAATGATAGACCAGATCGGCCGAACGGTTTTGAAGAAACGCCCGCTTTTCCGGATCACGGGAATTGTCGGACACGATCAGTTTCGCGCCGGTTTTCCCGGCATAGGCGAGCGCACTCTCGATCGCAGCGCGCGATGTCGTCAGAGGCCGGTTGCTGGGCATGCAGATCGAAAGCTGGGCCACTGGTCTCTCCGTCCCTGAAGACGCCCGGACGCCTTTTCGGCAAATCCGCCGCTTATGGGACCAGAACATTGCTTTATTAGCACTGCCAAGGATGTGCCAGCCTTGCTTGCCGCGCCTCAATCCAGTTTTGCCCCAGCCTCGGCCCGTAAAGTTCCTCACAATTGACCCGCCGATCACGAGAGAAAGCCAAGAGATGAACGGTACAGCCGCCCCGTTTCCCGCCCGCGATGCCGTTGCCGAAAAGCTGGCAGCTCTTGGCGACAGCGAGAAATCCTATCTGTTGCTGCTGATGGAAAATGCCGCACAGGATGAAAACCTGATCGAAAGCCTGTACCGCCAGCTCGATCTGGCCTCGACCGCGAAATTGCTGAATTCCCTCAAGCTCGAAAAACTCGGCGAATGGCTGGGGTCGAACGCCCCTGCTCGGCTGCAGATCCGGCTGATGGAGGCGGCCAAATCCAGCCAGCATGCGGCCTACCAGGCACTTCGCACAGGCCTGGTGCGTTCCGGCGGACTGGAAAAGGCCTATCCGAAAGCGTGAATGCATGAGAGCCATCGGCTGAACGCAAGACTCCCTCCGTTTGACCAGAGGGCGTTTGCTACCATCCAAACCGGTGCCTCACTCTCCGCTGAGGCTTTTGGCGAGCCGCACCAGATTGAGGAATTCCGCCCGGTAGCCATAGGCATCGCCACCCCTTGCGCCGGACGCAAGGTCGAGGATCGAACGATAGGGATAGGCGGATACGGCATCCGTTCCGCGCAGCTTCTGGCCAAAGGCCGCGACGGCGATGGAGAAGCGGATATCCTCGCCAGCCTGAGCAAGCGTAGCCACCGCATTGCTTTCCGTCACCGGCGTGGTGATGAGCTTGCTTGTCTCGCTATCCGGCTGCTTGTAGCGGATTTTCAGGAATGCCAGCTCGCCGGATGGCTGAGTTGCCTGCGCTGGCGCCGCGCCATAGCGCAGGTCGTCGTTCAATACCGCCGGGCTCCCCTTCGGCGTGATCTCGTAAACAGCGGTGACGCGGTGGCCGGAGCCGATATCGCCGGCATCCACCTTGTCATTGTTGAAATCCTCCCGCTTCAGCGCGCGGGTCTCATAGCCGATCAGCCGGTATTCGGCGATTTGATCGGGGTTGAACTCCACCTGGAATTTCACATCCTTGGCAATCGGAAAGAGCGACGATCCCGCCTCCTCGACCAGTGACTTCTGCGCTTCGGCCAGCGTATCGATATAGGCGGCGGTGCCATTGCCGTTCTGCGCCAGCGTCTGCATCAGCGCATCGTTGTAGTTCCCCCGGCCAAAGCCGAGCACCGACAGGAAGATGCCGCTCTTGCGCTTGGCCTCGATCGTCGCCTTCAACGCCTCATCGCTCGACGGACCGACATTGAAATCGCCGTCGGTCGCCAGCATGACCCGGTTGACGCCACCCTTGACGAAAGCCTGCTGGGCCAGATCATAGGCCGCCTCAAGCCCTTGCGCACCGGCCGTCGAGCCGCCCGGCTGCAGCGTGTCGATCGCCGTCCGGATCTTCGCCTTGTCCCTGATCGCTGTCGGCTCAAGCACCGTGCCGGCATTGCCGGCATAGGTAACGATGGAGACGGTATCTTCCGGTTTCAGTTTCTCCACCAGAAGCCGGAACGCGCTTTTCAGGAGCGGCAGCTTGTCCGGCTCGTCCATCGAGCCGGAGACATCGATCAGGAAAACCAGATTGGCACGCGGCGCGGTGGCCGGAGCCACATCGTACCCCTTGATCGCCACATGCATCAGCCGCGTATGCGTATTCCACGGTGTCGGAAGGACTGTGACGGTGGCCTTGAACGGCGCATCCTTGCTGTCTGGACCCGGCCAGTCATAGGGGAAATAATTGATCATCTCCTCGACCCGCACGCTGTCGCGGTCCGGCATCTGCCCGGCCATCAACGACCTGCGCACCAGCGAATAGGACGCCGTATCGACATCGGCCGAGAAGGTGGAGACCGGATCGGTGGCGACGGATTTGACCGGATTGGCGTCCACCGAAGTGAACCGGTCCCGGTTTTCCGCCGGTTGCGCGAGGGTATCGACCGGTGCGGGTGACCGCATGATGCCGGCACCCGATCCACCGGCCATCGATTGCGTCGCGATCGCAGGCGGTGCCGCAGATTGCTTACTCAGCGACTGGCGCGCCGCGTCGAATTCGGCCTCCTGCTGTGCAGGCTCGGCTGCCGGGTTGCCGATCATGACTTTAATACCGCCTTTGCGCCGCGCTTCCCGTTCGACCGCCAATTTTTCGGCAACCTGATCAGCCAGGGTGCCGGAAGGCTCGGCTGCCGTCTTGCTCCGCTCAGCGAGCGTCTCTGACGTGGATTCGGTTAAGGGTTTCGCCGGCGCCATTGTCTTTGCGTCAGTCTGTTGTGCCTGAACGCCGGTTGCCGGCTCGACCTGCTGTTCCCCTGTCGCCACCGGCAAACCCTGCCGCGTCAGCTCCAGCGTGAGAAAAGCGGCGGCTGGCACCACCAGAAACGTCGCAAGGGCCGAACCTGAGAGGAATTTTCTGTTCATGACGGAACTCCATAGTCTGTTGATCATGGAGCTTCGACGCCGGCCAGCGGCATTTCCTTGGGTGGCCTGCGCAGTATTTCCGGCTTCGTCATAGGCGGCCCGCGCCAGCGACAGCGCACGGGCGCGTGCCGCCTGCGAAGGCTCTGGCGGGCGCATCCGACCCAGGTTTTTCAGATCGTCGTTCATCACACCGTCTCCCTGCCGAGCAGGATTTTCAAACGCTTGCGGGCTTCATGCACATGCCAGGACACGGTTGCCTCCGAACATCCCATGACATCTCCAGCGCCAGCATGCGACAATCCCTCGCCATAGACGAGCAGCACGGCGTCGCCCTGTTTTTCCGGCAATTGCCGCACGGCCGCCCAAAGCGCCTCGGCCTGATCGTGGTTGTCGTTGGCGGCGTCGCTGGTCGGGTCGGCAAGGTAGTTTGCAGCATTGCGCCGTTCGCGCGACTGGCTTCTCTGGTGGTCGCGCGCCGCATTCACGGTCAGCGTATAAAGCCAGGTGCGAAAACGGCTGGCGCCGCGAAAGGTCCGGATCGCCTGAGCAAGCTTCAGGCACACCGTCTGGGCGATATCCTCGGCATCGACGGCATGACCGGACCAGCGCCAGGCGATGGAATGGACGAAATCATAGTGCCGCTCCACCAGCAGGCCGAAGGCATGCCGGTCGCCGTTTTGCGCCCGTTCGATCAGGTCCTCATCCAAATTCGCCGCCCGGTTCCATTGCAATTAAGTATGAGACGTTCGGTCTTGGCCAATCCTTGGGCCGGATCGACATTATTTTTGCAAGCCCGGCATTTTTCGCGTCACAGCGATGATCGGCCCCATGGGATGGATATTGTCGTAGCGATCGAGTGCCGGTGAAAACAGGCTGGAGATCGACCCATCCAGAAACAGCGCATTGGTGCAACCGAGTCCGTCGCGAAACAGCGTCGCGAAATCATGGAAGCGTACCGGCTGCAGCGACATGGCGAAGATTGCCATGCCGTTCTGATCGACGCCGGCACCATTGCGGATCTGCAGGCTGTCGCTTTGCGGCAGAAACGCCGGATGCAATTGACCGTCGATGACAAGCATCGGTCCGGATTGGGTGGCAAAATCGGGCTTCATCGCCGCATCCACATAGGCCTCGGTTTCGAGCACACCGGCCCGGCCCTTTTCCAGGAAGAACACGCCATTGGGCTTCAGATAGAAATTGCCCCAGCTATGTCCCCGGTCGAGCGCCTTGCGCTCGATACCATCCGTCACGAGCAGCCCGACCGATGACAGGTCACGCTCGTACATGCCGCCGTTCATGGCAAATTCCAGGTACTCGCCCTCTTGGCGCAGATCGCGCAGAAGCGGTTCAAAGCCGCCATAAGGCTGGCCATCGCGGCCGCTATGAACGATGCGGATGTCGCTCGCGGCCGGATCGAAGCTGCAGACGGCATAGCTCTGCGTCAGGTGCATAACCTTACGGCAGGCGGCCTCGGCTTTCCCGGCGGCAAGTATGGATGCGGTCATGGCCAGTCCGATGCTGACAGCTGCGTACGATAAAGAACCAAACATGCTCACCTCATGTCACACGCACACGATCCTGTCGCGCGACAACAGCAAAATGGAGGCAGACACTCTATAAACCCAGCGCATCCATATGAAAACGCAGCTGTTGTGCACTGTAGCGATAGGTGCTGCCGGCCGGACAGGCGTTGCGGGCGATGCAGC
Source organism: Rhizobium sp. Root483D2 (assembly GCF_001426685.1). GTDB lineage: Bacteria > Pseudomonadota > Alphaproteobacteria > Rhizobiales > Rhizobiaceae > Pararhizobium > Pararhizobium qamdonense. The sequence continues at coordinate 75,628 of NZ_LMFB01000038.1, forward strand.
CGGTCTGCATGCACCCGGCTTGGCCCACCAAGCTTTTCAGGTGGGTACGGCACGGCATAACCTGGAATCCTGCCGCGAGAATGGCGTTTGCCGGACAGGTTGAAAGGCACGGCTTGTCGAGACAGTGGTCGCAGGGATGACTCTGACTGACGGAAGTATCCGCCACAAGATGACGGTCGAAACCGAGAGCGCCGCGATATCCATGCCACAGGCCATAGTCAGGATGAATGAGAATGCCGAGCGGCGACGCCTTCAGCCCTTCCGCCCGCATCGCCCATTGCTGGAACGGCTGAAAGGGCGGATCGGACGGAAAATAAGCGGTGGCGCCGAGTTGCCGTGCCACAGGCGTGATCACCGTTTTCGACCAGAGATCCAGCGGATTGTCCCCGCCGCGATCCGGAAGACCCTTGCGCCAGCGCTCAAAGGCCGGCCAGATCGAGCCCCCGATGTTTCCCATGAGGACAATGGTTCTGGCCGCCTGCCCGTTGGTCAGCACAGGTGCCGGTTCGCCGTCGGCAAACGAGACCGTTCCGCGCAAAAAAACTCCGTGCGGCGCAAGCGCTGCACGGAGTTCGTTCAAGACATCGCTGGATGCCACGGGACCGCTCATTTCGGTTTCGGCCCCTGCCTGTCGTAATGTGGGCGCCAGACTTCCTTTTGGATGAAGTCTGCTACTTGCGCCGCTCCGCCTTGCTCCCTGGCTTGTTCGGGCTCTCTTCAAGTGAAGGCGTCGGGCATCGAATCCTTCTTCTTGGCGATGAAATCGAGCAGGGCCTCGTCGATCGCGGCATCGAGCGGCGGGCGCTCGTAATGTTCCAGCCAGCTGCGGGCGAGCGCATTGGCGCGCTGCTCGACGCGCTTCTCGCCCTCGATTTCCCACTGTTCGAACGAATTGTTGTCGGCGAGTGCCGAACGGTAGAACGCCGTCTGGAAATTGGCCTGCGTATGGGCGCAGCCGAGATAGTGGCTGCCGGGGCCGACTTCGCGGATGGCGTCGAGCGCCTGCGCATCCACGGACAGGTCCACGCCCTCGGCCATTTTCTGCATCATGCCAAGCTGGTCCTGATCGATCATGAACTTTTCATAGGACGAGACCAGACCGCCTTCGAGCCAGCCGGCGGCGTGCAGGACGAAGTTCGTGCCGGCAAGCAGCGTCATGTTCAGCGTGTTGGCCGATTCGTGGGCTGCCTGGGCATCTGGAACCTTCGACCCGCAGAGCGAGCCACCGGTTCTAAACGGCAGGCCGAGGCGGCGGGCAAGCTGGGCTGCGCCATAGGACACCAGCGACGGCTCCGGCGTGCCAAAGGTCGGCGCGCCCGATTGCATGGAAATCGAGGCCGCAAACGTGCCGAACAGCACCGGCGCACCCGGCCGGATCAGCTGCGTGAAGGCGGCACCGGCCAGCACTTCGGCAAGAATCTGCGTCAGCGTTCCCGCAACCGTCACCGGGCTCATGGCGCCGGACAGAATGAACGGCGAGACAACACAGGCCTGATTGTGCCGTGCATAGACCTTCAAGGCGCCGACCATCGTTTCGTCGAAAACCATCGGCGAGTTGGCATTGATCAGGTTGAGGGTAACGCAGTTGTTTTCGACGAATTCGTCGCCGAACACCAGCTTGGCCATGGCGATCGTGTCTTCGGCGCGTTCCGGCGCCGTCACTGAGCCCATGAACGGCTTGTCGGAATATTTGATATGGCTGTAGACCATGTCGAGATGGCGCTTGTTGACCGGGATATCGACCGGCTCGCAGACCGTGCCGCCGGACGAATGCATCGACGGCGCCATATAGGCGAGCTTCACGAAATTGCGGAAATCCTCGATCGTCGCATAGCGGCGCTGGCCTTCGAGATCGCGCACGAAGGGAGGGCCGTAGACCGGTGCGAACACCGTCGCCTTGCCGCCGATCTGGACGTTGCGCTCAGGGTTGCGCGCATGCCAGGTGAAGGTGGACGGCGCGGTTTTCAACAGCTGACGGCACAGGCCCTTGGGGAAATGCACGCGCTGCCCGCGCACATCGGCTCCGGCCTGTTTCCACAATGCCAGTGCCTCTTCGTCATCGCGGAACTCAATGCCGATTTCCTCGAGGATAAGGTCGGCATTGGCCTCGATCAGCGCCAGGCCTTCCTCGTCGAGAACCTCATACTCGCGAATTTTGCGGGTGATATAGGGAAGCGATGGCGGTGCGCCGCCGCCGGTGCGCGAAGCACGGCGGGCTGCGGCCCCCCGGCCCTCGCCGCGCGAACGGCGTCCGCCGGTATCTTCCGTTTGCTCGGTCACATCTGCCATGTCTTTGTCCTCTCCCGCGCCTCACCGGCGCACATCTCGAGCCTATGCTACCAAGCCTTCACATCCGAACGGTTCTCAATGCGCCAACGGGTGGCGCAACTCGAACACGATCGCGCGCGCAACCTGATCCGGCTTCAAGGGCCCAGCAGGTCTTCAGTGCCGATATCATATTTTCTAGCCTCGGCATCAGGCAATAGACTGTTTTACCCAATGCGGCGAGTGGTGAAGCGGAGCGATCGCCCTGCCGTCGTTTTTCATCGTATGCGGCGTCGCTTTCGAAAAGAGCTTTTGCCGCCGGTAAAGCTAAGTATAGTAGCTGCGTCGGGGAGGTTTGAGCCTGACAGCGCCAGGAACCGAGGAAAACCATCATGGCAGACGACGAAATCATTCTCGAGGATCTTTCCGACGACGAACTCGTGCAGCAGATGCACGACGATCTCTATGACGGCATGAAGGAAGAGATCGAGGACGCGACCAACATTCTGTTGAAGCGCGGCTGGGTTCCCTACGACATCCTCACCCAGGCACTGGTCGAAGGCATGCGGATCGTCGGCGTCGATTTCCGCGATGGCATCCTGTTCGTTCCCGAAGTGCTTCTTTCGGCCAATGCCATGAAGGCCGGCATGTTCATCCTGCGCCCGCTTCTCGCCGCCACCGGCGCACCAAAACAGGGCAAGATGGTCATCGGCACCGTCAAGGGCGATATCCACGACATCGGCAAGAATCTGGTCGGCATGATGATGGAAGGTGCGGGTTTCGACGTCATCGATCTCGGCATCAACAACCCCGTCGAGAACTATCTCGACGCGATCGAGCGCGAAAAGCCGGATATCCTCGGCATGTCCGCCCTTTTGACCACGACCATGCCTTACATGAAGGTCGTGATCGACACGATGAAGGAAAAGGGCATGCGCGACGACTATGTCATCCTGGTCGGCGGCGCACCGCTGAACGAGGAATTCGGCAAGGCTGTCGGCGCCGATGCCTATTGCCGTGACGCGGCTGTTGCCGTCGAAACAGCCAAGGAATTCATGAAGCGCAAGCACAATCAGCTGGCCGGCGCCTGATCAAGCGAATTTGAGCATGCAAAAACCGGCCGCGCTGATGAACAGCGCGGCCGGTTTTCTTATATCGAACCCAACCGTTTAGTTGGCAGCGCGATCGACCTTGCGGCCGGCATCCTGGGTCGCATCCACGGTATTGGCTGCATCAGCACCCATGCCGCGAATGGTATTGCCGCACGAAGCGAGCGTGGTGACGGAAAAAAGCACGAGACCGATTGTGGCGATTGTCTTTGCGGTCATGGGTCGGGTTCCTTATTGTGACGGATAACGTTGGCATGGAAGAAAGATCTTCGGCTATGGAACGCACGAAAACGGAAAAAGTTCACGTCATTGCGTGTGGCGCGATTGCCCGTGAAATTCTGGCCGTCTGCGAAGCCAATAAACTCGGCCATATCGACCTCGCCTGTCTTCCCGCCATCTGGCACAATACCCCCGACAAGATCACGCCCGGCATCAAATCCGCCATCGACAAGGCCCGCGCCGAAGGCTTCGGCCGCATCTTCGTCGCCTATGCCGACTGCGGCACCGGCGGGTTGCTTGACAGGCTTTGCGAAGAGGAAAAGGTCGAGCGCATCGCCGGACCGCACTGTTTTTCCTTTTTCGCCGGCAATGCCGCCTTCGAGGCCGGGTGGGACGAGGATTTCACGTCGTTTTTCCTGACGGATTTCCTGGCCCGCCAATTCGAGGCGTTCGTCATCGAACCGCTCGGCCTCGATCGCCATCCGGAATTGCGCGACATGTATTTCGGCCATTACAAGAAGCTCATCTATCTCTCGCAGGTAGAAGACGAAAAGCTGCAGGAAAAGGCCCGCAAGGCCGCCGGAATGCTGGGGCTTGACTATGAATACCGGTTTACCGGTTACGGCGACCTGACACCCGCACTTCTGCACGCTTAAGCGCCCTGAAACCTTCTGGCATCTGGAAACCTTCTGTTAGCCTTGCTCACAATTTTGCTTCAAGCGCTGCATTTGATTTAAGTGCATCGTAACGGCCTGCCGTCAAAGTCGCCCGAACAACCACAAGAATAGGTGACGGGGATGACGGACATTTTCGCAACGGACCTTCCGGCAAGGGCACAGAGCCACCATCCGCAGCAATTGTCCCAGCTCCTGCGCAATCTGTCGCTCAATGCCGGTTCGAAAATTACCTTGCGCGACCTTGCGATTGCCATGGAAGACCGCTCCTTCGGTGCCTTCCTCGTCGTCTTTGCCCTTCCCAACCTCATCCCGCTGCCGCCGGGTGCCACCTTCATTCTCGGCCTGCCGCTGATTTTCGTCGCCTGGCAGATGTTTGCCTCCCGGCGCAGCCGCATCTGGCTGCCGAAACGCATGGGCGACTATGCCTTTGACAACGCTACGTTCTTCGTCTTCGTCAACCGCATTTCGCCCTGGCTCCAGCGCGCCGAAACGCTGATCAGGCCGCGTGGCTGGTTTTTGGGCAGCCGTCTGGCCGAACGGCTGATCGGCCTTCTGGCGCTTGTCCTGGCGGTGGTGATCTTCCTGCCCATTCCCTTCGGCAACTGGCTGCCGGCTTTCGCGCTCGCCGTGATCGGCTTTGCCCATATGGAGCGGGATGAACTGGGACTTGTGGCAGGCGCCCTGATCGGCATCATTTCGCTTGCTGTCGCCGCCAGCGTCATCCTCGCCGCCGGCGCAGTCCTCGCCTTCATGATCTGAGACGGACGGTGATCACCGACATGAGCTCACCCGCCAACCGGAAGATCGTCATCGTCACGGCCGGCGGCCGCAATCCCCAGATCCTGATCAATGCGATCGAAAGCCATTTTGGCGATGTGACCGTTCTCTTGGAACAGCCGGAATCAAAAAAGCTCTTTCTCAAGCGCCGCATCCGCAAGCTGGGGCCGATCACAGCCGCCGGTCAGTTTGCCACCATGGCAGCCTCAAGGTTCGGCAAGCGTTTGACCGAGACCCGCAGCGCGGAAATTCTGGGTGACTACAAGGCCGATGACCGTGAAAATCCGGCCATTCCTGTGATCGCGGTTGATTCGATCAACACGCCGGAGGCAGTCGAACAGATCCGCGCCATCAGCCCGGCAGTCGTCTTTCTCGTCAGCTGCCGCATGCTCTCCGTCACGACGCTGGCAGCCATGCCCTGCCCGGTCATCAATTTCCATGCCGGCATCAATCCCCAATATCGTGGCCTGATGGGCGGATATTGGGCACGCGTTGAAAATGACGAGGCAAATTTCGGTGCGACCATGCACCTGGTCGATGCCGGTGTCGATACCGGTGGCATTCTCTACCAGTCGCGCATGACGCCGTCGAAAAACGACACGATGCACACCTATCCGCTGCTGCAGACGGCAGCGTCCACCGGCATTGTCCTCAGCGCCGTCGAGGATGCGCTTTCGGACAATCTCAAACCTCTGCCGCCAAACGGCAATTCCCGCCAATGGTATCACCCGCCGATCTGGACATGGCTCTGGAATGGCTTCTCACGCGGCATCTGGTAGTTATAGTGCCAACGCCGGGGACAAGTCGCTTTTGAGCATGACGCGCGTCGTGCCAAGGTGAGCCATGACGTGGCAAGATGCGCATTGTCGGGCAAGAGGAGAATTCGGGCATATGGCAGATCGCATTATCGTTTACTGGCGCGATATTCCGGCGCAGGTCATCATCAAGCAGGGCCGCAAGACCGCCAAGCGCGAGCTGACCCTGCGCTTTACCGAAGCCATCGATATGTGCGCCATGCGAACCGGCGCTGCCGACAGCGGCGACTATCTGGCGGAATGGCGCAAGGCCGACCCGACACCGGTCTCCGACGACCTCGAGGCAGAGGCCGATAAGGCCGCAGCCGAGCTGGAAGCGGCCTATGACAGGGAGCGCCTGGTCGCCCTGGTCAAATCCGGCGGCAAAGACAATGGCTGACGCAAAACCCGGCAATGCCGCGCCTGCGAAAAAGGCCGCCACCGGCGCCTATACGCCCGCCAGCGTTTCGCCCAACCGCCGTTCGCGCCGCAGCTATACGATCCGGCTGTGGGCCGTTCGCCATTCGCGGTTCCTCGAATGGTTCTATCACCGCTTCGCCGACGTCTTCCTGCTGCTGCATCCCCTGTGGAAGGCCATCGGCTACAATCGCGTGGAAGCGCCGGTCACCTTCATCGAGCGTAATGTCAAAGGCCTGTTGTTCGACTGTCGCATGTGCGGCCAGTGCGCTCTGTCATCGACCGGCATGTCCTGCCCGATGAACTGCCCCAAGCAGCTGCGCAACGGCCCCTGCGGCGGCGTGCGCGCCAACGGCAATTGCGAGGTCGAGCCTGATATGCCCTGTGTCTGGGTCAAGGCCTGGGAGGGCTCGCGCAACATGGTCAAGGGAGACGCGATCCTGAACGTGCAGAAACCCGTCAATCAGTCGCTGCGCGAAACCTCGTCCTGGCTGCGCGTCACCGCGCAGGCCGCCGAAGCCCGCGAAGCCGCCGCTGCCGCTGCAAAGGACGCCTGAGCATGGCCCATATCGACGAAAATCCGCTTGGCCGCCATCTCCCGCTCGATCCCCTGCCCGGCCATTCCTCGCGCGGCCGGCTGGAGCGCGTTCTGCGCCGCGGCGAATTCGCCGTTACCGCCGAACTCAACCCGCCCGACAGCGCCAACCCGGAAGACGTCTACGAGCGGGCCGCAATCTTCGAGGGCTGGGTCGACGGCATCAATGCGGTCGATGCCTCCGGTGCCAACTGCCATATGTCCTCCGTCGGCATCTGCGCGCTTTTGACCCGAATGGGCTATGCGCCGATCATGCAGATCGCCTGCCGCGACAAGAACCGCATCGCCATCCAGGGCGACGTTCTGGGTGCCGCCGCCATGGGCGTTGCCAATATCATGTGCCTGACGGGCGATGGCGTCCAGGCCGGCGACCAGCCGGGCGCCAAACCCGTCTTCGACCTCGACTGCATGTCGCTGCTGGAGACGGTGCGCGTCATGCGCGACAATTCGAAGTTCCTGTCGGGCCGCAAGCTGACCACACCGCCGCAGGTCTTTCTGGGTGCGGCGATCAACCCCTTCGCGCCGCCCTATGATTTCCGCCCCTACCGGCTCGGCAAGAAGATCGAGGCCGGTGCCCAGTTCGTTCAGAGCCAGTACTGTTTCGACGTGCCGATGTTCCGCGACTACATGAACAAGGTGCGCGATCTCGGCTTCGATGAAAAATGCTTCATCCTCGTCGGCGTCGGTCCGCTGGCATCCGCCAAGACAGCCAACTGGATCCGCAACAACGTGCCGGGCATCCATATTCCGGACGCGATCATCAAGCGGCTGGAAGGCGCGCAGGATCAGAAGAAGGAAGGCAAGCAGCTCTGCATCGACATCATCAACGAGGTGAAGGAGATCAAGGGCGTTTCCGGCTTGCATGTGATGGCCTACCGGCAGGAAGAATATGTCGCCGAGATCGTCCATGAATCCGGCGTCCTCAAAGGCCGCACGCCCTGGACGCGCGAAGCCAATCCCGGCGACAGCCGCGTTGCCGAAAGGCTCGACGCGATCCGCGACGGCAAGCAGGAAAACCAAGAGGAAATGGCCGACGTCGCAGCGCACCGGCAGCATTGAATAAAAAGCATCTGTGGTGCGGCCCTCAAGCCCTGCCTTTGACCAACCATCCCGGCGCCGATCAAGCAGCGCTCACCGACCCGAAGGATCAGACATGACCCGCACCATCGTTGCTTCCGCCACCCGCGAAATCATCATCGGCTTCGACCAGCCCTTCTGCGTCATCGGTGAACGCATCAACCCGACCGGCCGCAAGAAACTGGCCGCCGAGATGATCGAAGGCAATTTCGACACGGTGATCAAGGATGCGCTCGAACAGGTGGCGGCGGGCGCCACCATGCTCGACGTCAATGCCGGTGTCACCTCCGTCAATCCGAACGAGACCGAGCCTGCCCTTTTGGTGCGCACGCTGGAAATCGTCCAGGGCCTGGTCGACGTGCCGCTGTCGATCGACAGTTCCGTCTCGGCCGCCATCGAGGCCGCGCTGAAGGTCGCCAAGGGCCGCCCTCTGGTCAACTCGGTGACCGGCGAGGAAGAAAAACTCGAGGCCATCCTGCCGCTCTGCAAGAAATACGACGTTCCGGTGGTCGCGATTTCCAACGATGAAACCGGCATTTCGATGGATCCGGACGTTCGTTTCGCAGTTGCGAAGAAAATTGTCGAACGGGCCATGGATTATGGTATCAAGCCGCACGACATCGTGGTCGATCCGCTGGTCATGCCGATCGGCGCGCTCGGCGATGCCGGCCGCCAGGTCTTTGCGCTTCTGCACCGTCTGCGCAACGAACTGAAGGTCAACACCACCTGCGGTCTGTCGAACATCTCGTTTGGCCTGCCGCATCGCCACGGCATCAATGCCGGCTTCATCCCCATGGTGATCGGTGCGGGCATGACGTCGGCGATCATGAATCCCTGCCGTCCGCAGGAAATGGAAGCCGTTCGCGCGGCCAATGTCTTGAACGGGACCGACCAGAATTGCGGCACCTGGATCATGACCTATCGCGATCACAATCCGGCGGGTGGCCATGCGGCCCCGGCCGCAGCAGCACCCGGCGCCTCCAGTGGCCGCCGCGGTGGCCGTGCTGGACGCGCCGGAGCAAGGGCTGAAGAGCCTGCCGGTGAAAAGGCGGAATAACCGCCAGAAAAGAGACATGATGTTTTTCAGTGCCGATCTCATCGACGAGTTCGCCAGCCTCTGGTTTCAGGCCCCGATGGTCATATCCTCGCGCATGCAGGATTTCGCGCTTTCGGGCGGGTCCGCGAGCGGCACGGCGGAAGTCAGCCGGATGATCACCGAGAAGCTTTCGGCCGCCACGGAAAGCGTCATGGCCGTCAGCGTCGCGATGGTCAACGAAGGCATGATCGCGGCCACCGCGCTGGCCACCGGGACCTGCGCCGGCCTTGCCGGAGCCTCCGACCGGGTCGCCGTTGCGGCACTGAAACCATATGGCAAGCGGGTCCGCGCCAATGCGCAGCGGCTCAGCGAATAGGCCAAACTGCATAGGATGAACTGACCGTGTCCGCCCAGGAAAACAAAAGCGATCCCCTCGTCCTGTTCATGCCTTCAGGCAAGCGCGGACGTTTTCCCATCGGTACGCCGGTGCTCGATGCGGCACGCACGCTCGGCGTCTACGTCGAAAGCGTTTGTGGCGGCCGGGCCACCTGCGGGCGCTGTCAGGTCTCGGTGCAGGAAGGCAATTTCGCCAAGCACAAGATCGTCTCCTCGCTCGATCACATTTCCGCCAAGGGGCCGAAGGAAGAGCGTTACGAGAGCATTCGCGGCCTGCCGGACGGCCGCCGCCTCTCCTGCTCGTCGCAGATCCTCGGCGACCTCGTCATCGATGTGCCGCAGGATACGGTCATCAATGCGCAGGTGGTGCGCAAGGCCGCGACCGACCGGGTGATCGAGCGCAATGCCGCCGTGCAGCTCTGCTATGTCGAGGTCGATGAGCCCGACATGCACAAGCCGCTCGGCGATCTCGACCGGCTGAAGGTGATGCTGGAGAAGGACTGGGGCTGGAAGGATCTGCTGATCGCGCCGCACTTGATTCCGCAGATCCAGGGCATCCTGCGCAAGGGGAACTGGGGCGTGACCGCCGCCATCCACCGCGACATGGACTCCTCGCGCCCCTTCATCGTCGGTCTGTGGCCCGGACTGAAGAACGAAGCTTACGGCGTCGCCTGCGATATCGGCTCGACCACCATTGCCATGCATCTGGTATCGCTTCTCTCGGGCCGCATCGTCGCCTCTTCGGGCACATCCAACCCGCAGATCCGCTTCGGCGAAGACCTGATGAGCCGCGTCTCCTATGTGATGATGAACCCGGATGGCCGGGAAGCCATGACCAAGGCGGTACGCGAAGCCATCAATGTGCTGATCGGCAAGGTCTGCGCCGAAGGTGAGGTCGATCGCCACGACATTCTCGACATGGTCTTCGTCGGCAATCCGATCATGCATCACCTGTTCCTCGGCATCGACCCGACCGAGCTTGGGCAGGCGCCATTTGCGCTCGCCGTTTCCGGCGCGCTGCAATATTGGGCGCATGAGATCGATATCGACGTCAACCGCGGTGCCCGCCTCTACATGCTGCCCTGCATCGCTGGCCATGTCGGTGCCGATGCCGCCGGTGCGACACTGGCGGAGGGCCCCTATCGGCAGGACCGCATGATGCTTCTGGTCGATGTCGGCACCAACGCCGAAATCGTGCTTGGCAACAAGGACCGCGTCGTTGCCGCCTCCTCGCCGACCGGCCCTGCTTTTGAGGGTGCCGAGATTTCCTCCGGACAGCGGGCGGCCCCCGGCGCGATCGAGCGCGTGCGGATCGACCCGGAAACGCTGGAACCGAAATTCCGCGTTATTGGCGTCGAAAAATGGTCGGATGAAGAAGGATTTGCGGAGGAAGCCGCGACGGTGGGCGTGACCGGCATATGCGGCTCGGCGATCATCGAGGTCGTTGCGGAAATGTATCTGAGCGGCATCATCTCGGAAGACGGCGTCGTCGATGGCGGCATGGCGGCCAAAAGCCCGCGCATCCTGCAGAACGGCCGCACCTTCTCCTATCTCCTGCATGATGGCGATCAGCGCATCACGGTAACGCAGAACGACGTGCGCGCCATCCAGCTGGCCAAGGCCGCCCTTTATGCAGGTATCAAGCTTTTGATGGAAAAGCTCGAGATCGAGCATGTCGATACGATCCGCTTTGCCGGCGCCTTCGGCTCCTTCATCGATCCGAAATACGCGATGGTCCTCGGCCTCATCCCGGATTGCGATCTCGCCGAGGTCAAGGCCGTCGGCAATGCGGCCGGAACCGGCGCTCTGATGGCGCTCCTCAACCGCGGCCACCGCCGCGAGATCGAGCAAACCGTCAGCAAAATCGAGAAGATAGAGACGGCACTTGAATCAAAGTTTCAGGAGCATTTCGTCTATGCGATGGCGCTTCCCAACAAGGTCGATACCTTCCCGAAACTCTCGGCTGCCGTCACTTTACCCGAACGCAAGCTGCTCTCGGACGATGGTGGCGAGGGCGGCGGCAGGCGCAGGCGCCGCAGCCGCGAATAGCGGGAAAAAATTGCCGGGCCGAACGGTTCAATCGGCGGGAACCAAATGACAGCAGCGGCGTTTTTGCGTCACTGTGGATCAGATTGTCTCTCAAAAGCCCGCCAAGTCCCCGCGCAGCGCCATGCAGAAGGCGGCCGACGAACTCGTCTATCTGTCAAACCTGGAAGGCGGCATCAGCCGCAAGCCCGGCAAGCGCGCCTTCAACTACTACGGCACCGATGGCCAGCGCATCACGGATCGCGAGGAACTCGACCGGATCGCTGCCCTTGCCATCCCGCCCGCCTATACCGATGTGCTGATCTCGGTTGATCCGAAATCGCATTTGCAGGCAACCGGCCGCGACGCGCGCGGGCGAAAACAATACCGCTACCATCCCGAATGGTCGGCCGAACGGGGCAAGACGAAATTCGCGCAATTGCCGGATTTTGCGGCGCGTTTGCCAAAAATACGCGAAAAGGTCGATACCGATCTGCGCCTGCGAAAACCCGGCATGGACAAGGCGCTGGCGACGATCGTCTGGCTGCTCGACAATCTCTACATCCGCGTCGGCAACGCCACCTATGCCGAGGAGAACGGCTCCTACGGTCTGACCACGCTGCGCAACCGGCATGTGAAGATCGAAGGCTCCAGCGTCCACTTCAACTTCAAGGGAAAATCCGGCAAGGAATGGCGCCTCAGTCACAGCGACCGGCGCATCACCAAATCGATCCGGATGCTGCAGGAATTGCCGGGTCAGCAGCTGTTCCAGTATCTCGACGAGGACGGCGGCCGCCACGCGATCCGCTCGCAGGATGTCAATGCCTATATCCGCGAGGCGTCCGGTGCGGATTTTTCCTCACGTCAATTCCGCACCTGGGGGGCGACGCGCATGGCCGCCAAGGCATTGTCCATGGTTGAACCGGGACCGAGCCAACGGCAGATCAAGCGGCAGATCAACGACGTCGTCGATGCGGTCGCTGCGAGATTGGTCAATACCCGCTCCGTCTGCCGCTCGTCCTATATCCATCCGAGGGTCTTTGAAGATTTCGAAAGCGGCGCGCTTGCCGATCTTGCCAAGCTGCGGCCAAGCCGCAGCGAGACGTTGACGCGCTGGATGGACGACGATGAAATCCGCGTCCAGCGCTGGCTGAAGAAGAGCGGCGCTTAAGCGTCGCGCTTCCCTGGACTATTGCAGCCCTACGAAGGCCGTGCGCACGTGTTCGGCCACGGCGAGAACCGGCGGCGAGGCATTTTCCACGACCTGCAGGCCAATATTGTAATGGCCAAGCTCCGGCAGCCCTTCGGCCTCGCCGAGCGCCACGAGATCGCCCTGGACGAGATAGCGCGGCAGCGGCGCGATCGCGAGATCCGCCTGGATGGCGGCGCGCTGGCCGGTCGTATGGGCGCTGAGGAAGGCGACGCGGAACTTACGGCCGGACTGGGTCAACTGCTCCACCGCATCGGCGCGCCAGACACAGCCATCTTCCCACATCGAGATCGGCAGCGGTTCGCGCGTATGCGCCGTTCCGCATTTGGTGCCGGCCCAGACGAGCCGCTCGGACACCAGGATTTCGCCGCCACCGGTATTTTCGCCGGCCATGCTGTTGAAGATGGCAATGTCCATGCGGTGCTCATCGACACGCTTGCGCATGACGGAACTGGTGCCGATGGTCACATCGACCGTGACGTTCGGATAGGATTCCGAAAACCGCTTCAGCACTTCAGGCAGGATACGCTCGCCGATATCTTCCGGCGCGCCGACACGCACGACGCCGTTCATATCGGGCAAAAGGAAGCGCGATACCGCCTCGTTGTTGAGCGCCAGCATGCGCCGCGCGAACCCGAGCAGCACCTCGCCCTTCGGCGTTAGCGAGACCGAGCGGGCATCGCGCAGGAAGAGAACGCAGCCGAGCATCTCCTCAAGCTTCTTGATCTGCATCGAAACCGCCGATGGCGTCCGGTAGACGGTCTCGGCCGCCGTGGTGAAGTTTCCGGTCTCGGCGATGGCGACGAAGGTTTTCAGGATGTCCAGTTCGAGAAGCGGAAGGACATGCCGCAGCATCATGTTCATGGGAGCCTCACGGATCAGATTTATTGAATGACAGCATCACTTCATTTCGTTTGATTGAACCTTAAACAGGCGCGATAGTCAAGTTGCAAACATTAGAGACGTGATGAAAGGAGCCTCCCATGTCCCTGCAACACGACACGACAGAGATGGATAAAAACACTGTCCGGGTGCGCGCTGGCGGTTTTGTTTTCTCGGTGCGCCAGATGTTTGAACCGCTCATCCAGCAGCTGAGCGAAAGCCACCATGCCTACCAGGTGGCGGAAACCCGCAAGGCAACACGGCGCGAAATCTCCCACCTGCCGTCCAGTCTACAACAGGATCTGGCCTTTTCCGATGGCACGGTGATCCCATTTTTACAGCATTAGGCAACCTGCGCGATAACTCCGCTTGGAAACTGTCGCGCAGGGCTCTAAACTCGTTTCCAGCGGCACGATAGCCGCTGGCTGCGAATGAGGGAGGAGCTGTTCGTCCGTGAAATACCGCCTGCTTGCCGCCCTGTGTCTTGCGCCGCTTCTGCTGTTTGCCGTGGTTTTCCAGGGCGGCGCTTTTGCGACGCGCAGCTATATGGACGAGGCATCGCTGCAAGCAAGCTCGGCATTGCGCCTGGCCGTCTCTGCATTGAGCGGGCATCTCAGCCGCTACGAGCCGTTGCCGGCCCTGATCGCCGAACATGACGACATCAAGGACCTGATCAGCCATCCCAGCGACAAGGCCTTGCGCGATGCGGCCAATATCTATCTCAAAGAGATCAACAGCCTGCTGGAATCCGCCGATGTCTATGTCTTGACCCTCGACGGAAATACCATTGCCGCCAGCAACTATGAGAGCAAGACAAGCTTCATCGGCGAGAATTTCAGCTACCGCCCCTATTTCCAGGAGGCAGCCAGGGGAATGCAGTCGCGTTTTTACGCACGCGGCACGACCTCTTTTGTCCGCGGCTATTATTTCTCGTCGCCGATCCGCGTCGATGGCCAGATCCGCGGCGTCATCGTCTTCAAGGTCGATATTGATTCGATCGAAAACTCTTGGCGCGGCGGCGAATACAAGCTCTTCGTCTCCGACCCGGAAGGCATCGTCTTCATGACGGGCAGCCCGGAATGGCTCTATTCCAGCACCCTGCCCCTCAACAGTGCCCGCCTGCAAAGGACGCAGGCCTCGCGGCGCTACGCCGAAGCGGAACTGAAACCCTTGCCGATCACCCGCAGCAGGCTTGGCGATCACACGCTGATGACCATGACCACCGCCGACCGCCGGGAATATCTCGTCCTGTCGCAATATATGCCTGAGGCCGACTGGACCGTGAATGTACTGATGGACACCGCCTCCGTCCGCGCGCAGGCCCGCACCACCATCATCGCCATCGTGCTTTTCCTCTGCCTTGCCGGACTTGCGCTGGCGATCGTCCTGCAGCGCCGTGCCCGCCTTGCCGAGCGGATGCGCATGCAGACGGAAGCGCGAAACGAGCTGGAACATCGGGTCGAGGAGCGCACGGCCGACCTTGCCCTCGTCAATCAGCGCATCGAGGAAGAGATTGCCGAGCGGCGCCTGACCGAGCTTGAGCTGCGCAAGACACAGGCCGACCTGATCCAGGCCGGCAAGCTGGCTGGATTGGGACAAATGTCCGCCGCCCTCTCCCACGAACTCAACCAGCCGCTTGCCGCCGCCAAGACCTATGCCGACAGCGCGGCGATGCTGATCGATCTGGAGCGCGTGCCGGAGGCGCGCGATAATGTCCGCCGCATTTCCGGGCTGATCGACCGCATGGCCTCGATCAGCCGCCACCTGCGCAATTTTGCCCGCAAGCCGAATGAAAAGCTCGGCCCCGTGGCGCTGGATGCCGTCATCGCCGACACGCTGGAGATCGTCTCCGCCCGCCTGAAGACCGCCGACGCCGATCTCTTGATCGCACTTGGCAACGATGCCGTCATGGTCCATGCGGGTTTTGTCCGGCTGCAGCAGGTTCTGGTCAATATCATCACCAATGCGGCGGATGCGGTCGAAGGGCTCGCCGACCGGCGCATCCACGTCGGTGCGGAACGTCTGGCAGACAAGATCATCCTGACGATCAGGGATCATGGACCGGGCGTGCCGGCCGCGATTACAGAGCGCATCTTCGATCCGTTCTACACCACCAAGGGCGTCGGCAAGGGCCTCGGGCTTGGCCTTTCCATTTCCTATAATATCGTCAAGGATTTCGGCGGCAGCCTTTCCGTCACCGATCATCCGGACGGCGGCGCTGTCTTCCGCATCGAGCTTGAGGCTGCGGCCGCCGCCAAGGAGGCTGCCGAGTGAGTGATGCGCGCGTGCTTCTGGTCGATGATGAGGAGGACATGCGCCGCTCCACCGCGCAGGCGCTCGGCCTGTTCGGCCTCGATGTCGATACGTTTTCCAGCGCCGAGGACGTGCTGGAGCTGATCGGCTACAGTTTTTCCGGCGTCGTCATCAGCGATATTCGCATGCCCGGCATGGATGGCATGACGCTTTTGCAGCGCATCCGCGAAATGGATGCCGAAATCCCGGTCATTCTGGTGACGGGCCACGGCGACGTGCAACTGGCCGTCAAGGCGATGCGCGAGGGTGTCTATGATTTCCTCGAAAAGCCGTTCACCGCCCAGCATCTGGCAGCCATTGCCCGACGGGCGCTTGACCGCCGCAGCCTGGTCCTTGAAAACCGGCGGCTGCGGGCCGTTGCCGGCAAGCGGGACGATATCGAGGCAAGGCTGCCCGGCCGGACACAGGCCATGGTCGAGCTGCGCTACCGGCTGCGCGCCATCGGCGCGACCGATGCGGACACGCTGATCATCGGCGAAACCGGCGTCGGCAAGGAGGTCGTTGCCAGGGCTTTGCACGATATCAGCGCGCGCGCCGACCGGCCGCTGATCGCCATCAATTGCGCCGCCCTGCCGGAAAACCTGATCGAAAGCGAACTGTTCGGCCATGAGGCCGGCGCCTTTCCAGGGGCGCTCCGGCCGCGCTACGGCAAGTTCGAACATGGCCGCGGCGGCACCATCCTGCTGGATGAGATCGGCTCCCTGCCCTTCGACCTGCAGGCGAAATTCCTGCGGGTCCTGCAGGACCGGGTCATCACCCGGCTAGGGTCCAATGAGATCGTGCCGCTCGACGTGCGGTTCGTCGCCACCAGCAAGGTCAACCTGGAAGCGGAAGTCGCCGCCGGCCGGTTCCGCGCCGATCTTCTCTACCGCCTGAATGTCGCGACGCTGCATGTGCCGGCCTTGGCGCAGCGGAAGGCCGATATTCCGCTGCTCTTCCTGCAGCTGGTCCGGGAGGCTGCCGCCCGCTACGTGCGCAACGATATCGATGTGGCGCCGAGCCTGATCACCGAGATTGCCGAGCGCGCCTGGCCGGGCAATGTCCGCGAACTGCGCAACGCCGCCGACCGGCTGGTGCTTGGCCTCGACCTCAAGCCGGACGAGGCACAGGCATCGCCTGAAAAACAGAGGCTCGCCGACAAGGTCGCCGACTATGAGCGCGGCATCATCGCCAGCGCGCTTGCCGCCCATGGCGGCGCGCTCAGGCCCGTCTACGAGCTTCTGGGCATCTCCAGAAAGACGCTTTACGAGAAAATGCAGAAATACGGACTCGATAAAAAAATCTCAGTTCTGGATGACGACTACGCACGCTGACCATACGATGGGTGGAAATCCACCCATGCTTTTATGCATATGTTCCCGAACTTACCCATGCTGCGCCGCAACATCCGCGATATTGTCAGAATATCTTCGCTGAAAGGTTGCCGCTTTGGTGTCCTCAGCCACAAATGGCCCATCCAGAATCGGCGCGGGAGGAGCTGCGCCAGCTGGCAACATTTTCATCCGGGAGGACTTTGATGAAAACCCTGACAGCCATTTTCGGTATGACGGCGCTTGCTGCCGTTTCCCTCGTTTCCCTTTCCGCCAGCGCCCAGACCTATCCGGACCGCACGATCACCATGGTCGTCCCGTTCTCGGCCGGTGGCCCGACCGATACGGTTGCGCGCCTTGTGGCCGAATCCATGTCCAAGGATCTCGGCCAGCAGATCGTCGTCGAAAATGTCGGCGGCGCCGGTGGTTCGCTTGGCGCCGGCCGCGTGGCCCAGGCCGATCCGGACGGTTACACGGTTCTGCTCCACCATATCGGCATGGCAACCAGCGCCACGCTTTACCGCAAGCTTGCCTATGACACGCTGAACGCCTTCGACTATGTCGGCCTCGTCACCGACGTGCCGATGACGATCGTCGCCCGCAAGGATTTCGAGCCGGCTGACCTGAAGAGCCTGATCGAATACGTCAAGGCCAACAAGGACACGGTCACCGTTGCCAATGCCGGTATCGGCGCTGCCTCGCATCTGTGCGGCATGATGCTGATGAGCGCCATCGACACGCCGCTCGTCACCGTTCCCTACAAGGGCACCGGCCCGGCCATGACCGACCTTCTCGGCGGCCAGGTCGATATCATGTGCGACCAGACCACCAACACCACCAAGCAGATCCTTGGCGGCACCATCAAGGCCTATGCCGTCACCTCGCCGGAACGCCTGCCGGTCCTGCCGGATGTGCCGACTGCGGCCGAAGGCGGCCTTGCTGATTTCCAGGTCGGCATCTGGCACGGCGTCTATGCGCCGAAGGGCACGCCGGCAGAGGCCACAGAGCGCCTGTCGAAGGCGCTTCAGGTTGCCCTGAAGGATCCGAACGTGGTCGCCCGCTTCGCCGAGCTCGGCACGGTTCCATCGCCGGAAGCGGATGCAACGCCGGCCGCACTGAAGACCAAGCTGGAAACCGAGATCGCCCGCTGGAAGCCGGTGATCGAAGCTGCCGGCCAATACGCCGACTGATTATTACCACGATAAGGCCAATGCCCTCCCGCCTTCCTCTTTCGCAAAAGAGGAAGGCGTCTGCCCAACATCTGTTCAACCGTAATGCGGAGGGATGGCGGTCAGAAAAAAGCGGGCTGAATAAAGGAGGTACCATGAAATCCTTATCCTTCGACACCACCAATGCGCTGTGCGGCGGGCTCTTCATCGCGCTCGGCGGTTTTTTCATCTATCAGAGCCTCAACCTTGAACTGGGCACGGCATTCCGGATGGGACCCGGTTTCTTCCCGCTGTTCCTGGCGGGCATCCTTGTGCTGCTCGGCGTCGTCATCGTCATTCAGTCCACCCAGATCGAAGGCGAACCGCTCGGACCTGTCGCCTGGCGCGGCCTGCTGTTCATCCTGCCGGCGCCGATCTTTTTCGGACTGACCGTGCGCGGTCTCGGCTTCGTGCCGTCGCTGTTCTTCACCGCCCTGATCGCCTGTTTCGCCTCGCAGCGCATGAAGCCGCTGACGGCGCTCGCGCTCTCCCTGGCGCTGACGATCTTTTCGGTCGGTGTGTTCAGCTACGCACTCGGCCTGCCCTTCCAGCGCTTCGGCCCCTGGGTCAGATTCTAGGACATCACGATGGATCTTTTCAGTAATCTCGCCCTCGGCTTCACCACTGCCGGCTCGCCGGAAAACCTTCTCTTCTGCCTGATCGGCGTGCTGCTTGGCACCCTGATCGGCGTGCTGCCCGGCATCGGCGCCACCGCGACCATCGCCATGCTCCTGCCGATCACCTTCCAGCTTGAGCCCGTCTCCTCGCTGATCATGCTGGCCGGCATCTATTACGGCGCACAATATGGCGGGTCGACCACCGCCATCCTGATCAACATGCCCGGCGAATCCTCCTCCGCCGTCACCGCCATCGACGGCTACCAGATGGCCCGCAAAGGCCGCGCCGGTGCTGCCCTGTCGATCGCAGCGCTCGGGTCGTTCTTTGCCGGTACTGTTTCGACCTTCCTGGTGGCGATCTTCGCCCTGCCCCTGACGGCAATCGCCCTTCAGTTCGGCGCGGCGGAATATTTCTCGCTGATGATCGTCGGCCTCGTGTCCTCGATCGCGCTTGCCCACGGCTCCATCGTCAAGGCCCTGGCGATGGTGGCACTCGGGCTTCTGCTCGGTCTCGTCGGCACCGATATCTATACCGGCGCCCCGCGCTTCACGCTCGGCATCCGGGAATATGCCGATGGTTTGAACTTCGTCGCCGTCGCCGTCGGCGTCTTCGGCGTCGCTGAAATCCTGAGGAACCTTGAGGGTGAAAAGACCCGGACCGTGCTGATGGCCAAGGTCAGCGGCCTGTTGCCGACCCGTGACGACTTCAAGCAGATGTTTGCGCCGGTCATTCGTGGCACGATCATCGGCTCGGCGCTCGGCATCCTGCCGGGCGGCGGCGCGATCCTGGCGGCGTTCGCCTCCTATACGGTGGAAAAGCGCGTGTCCAAGCATCCGGAAGAATTCGGCCATGGCGCCATTGCAGGCGTCGCAGGTCCGGAATCGGCCAACAATGCCGGTGCCCAGACATCATTCATTCCGCTTCTGACGCTCGGCATTCCCGCCAACCCGGTGATGGCGCTGATGGTCGGCGCGATGATCATCCAGGGCATCGTGCCCGGCCCGAATGTCGCCGTCGAACAGCCCGCGCTGTTTTGGGGCATCATCGCCTCGATGTGGATCGGCAACCTGATGCTGGTCGTCCTCAACTTGCCGCTGATCGGGCTGTGGGTGAAGCTGCTGACGATCCCCTATTACGTGCTCTTCCCGATCATCATGGCCTTCTGCTCGATCGGGGTCTACAGCGTCAATTCCAACGTCTACGACCTCTATGCCGTCGCCTTCTTCGGTCTTGCCGGTTATGCGCTGGTCAAACTGCGCTGCGAACCCGCGCCGCTCCTGCTCGGCTTCGTGCTCGGACCGTTGCTGGAAGAAAACCTGCGGCGCGCCATGATCCTGTCGCGCGGCGATGCCACCACCTTCGTCACCCGGCCGATCAGTGCCATCCTGCTCCTGATCGCGCTTGCCGTCCTTGCCGTGGTCTTCCTCCCATCCGTCAAGGCCAAGCGCGAAGCGGTGTTCCAGGAAGAGGATTGATCCCCAGCCTTAACAGGCGCCGGAATGAAGTTGCGACGATCGCCGGCAGGCTCTCCTGCCGGCGATCCCGCAGAGAGACTGCGCCGAAACGAACAAGGTCCGTAACGAACAAAGGCCGGTCTCTCGACCAGCCCTTCAAAAAGTCCCGATGATATCCATCAGCTATCGGTGTTTAACGGCCACCTGCTCGTTACCGCATAATAATCGATCAAGGAAAAAATTATGCAGTTATTTAAAATGCTGCAGCGACCGACGCATAGGAATGACGCGGGGGTGCTACAGCCACAATAGTCACTCTGCTGTTACGCTGCATTGACGTCGGTCTTGCCGTCTTTGCTCCTTGCATAGGCAGCCCCTGTCGTGGCTTCTATCATCGCCATGTTGATGATATAGCTCAACAGGACCTTACTTTGATCATCGGCCAGAAGCTTTGCTGCACTGAGAAGATCGACGATATGAGACTTTGGTTTCATGGTGTACTCCAGTCCTGTCAGAAGTGACACCCTATCGTTGTCTATTTTGATCATAAGTTTCAACTGCGTATAATCATCGGTGAGAGTTGCCAGTTGAGGTGCAAAACACCCCTATAATTTTAGGGGATTTGCGCATATTTCATATTTCGCAATCACGATAAGTCCTGTCCCGCATCCTTCCCTGAGAACCCCAGATGACACCCGGCCCAATTTTCACCGATGCGCAGCTTAAACTTTGGCTGCGGCGCGTTAACACTGAAATGTCCAAGGGAACGCCGCCGGAAGAGACTTTGGAACTAGTCAAGGCAACCATGCACGCACAAAATGCCGGCCAGGCTCCACTTTTACCGGCCGAAGACAGCACCCCAAAAACAGCGAAAAATTCTAGGAAACGCTGCCGGGAGTAAGCGTTTTTTCCAGCTTTTGACGTGCGGGCGCACAGGCATTTCCGCAGCCAGATACATCATGTTTATTGATGCAAGAGATCAATTATATTCGCTTGAATGATGAGGGGCCATCCGGCATTACTCTTTCATGGTCGCGACCTTTGATGCCTCCCACTCAAAAGGAACCAGAGCAATGACATTCCTGAGTTTAGAACAGAGCACCAAGTCACGCCATTCGTCCTTCGCGTCAGCCCTTCTTGGCCTGCGGTCGCGTGCCGTCGCCTCGTGGAAGCGCCGCCGTGCCGAGCGTGCGCTTGAGGGCCTCTCCTACGACACATTGAAGGATATCGGCTTCCCATCCGCCGATCGCACCAACGGATCCAAACCCGCACGATGATGCGGTATGGAATGGCCTGTGACAGGCAACGGTGTCGAAGAACCATGAGCTGCGTTTAACAAAGGGCATTTCGGCCATGAAGGCGGAATGCCCTTTTTGTTTGCCGGGATCGCAAAATCCGGCATGGCCTATTTCCGACACATAAGATTTCCGCATCCGCTAGTCGCAAAACTGCCGGGAATACGTCCGGAAACGCGTCAAAAAACCGTGCTGCAACTCGGAGAGGCAAGATGCGAATGCGACATTTCCGGCATTGATAACGAAGCTTTTGGCCGTTTTCTGACCATTCTGCTGTTTTCAGCGCCATGCCGCCACAGCAGACGGGTATTTATTTCTTCCCAGTCGCTGGCATCCATGCCAATGTCGCATTAAGGAAAGCCCGATGACGCTTTTCCACGTGACAAATGCGACATCTGCGGCGCATGGGACCTTCGATGAACAAGCCACTGACCAAAAAGCGATCTCTCGTCTTCTTTCTCGTGCCCAACTTCTCGATGCTGCCCTTTTCCGCAGCGATCGAGACGCTGCGCATCGCCAACCGCATGCTGGGCTATGAGGCCTATACATGGCGCCTCTCCTCGACCGATGGCACGCAGGTCCTGTCGTCGAGCGGCATCGGCCTGGAGGTCAACACCTCGCTTGCAGATGAACGGAAATTTCTCGGCGGCGAAAACCGTCCCTCGATGGTGCTGGTCTGTTCCGGCATCTATGTCGAAGACTTCAACAATAAATCCGTCAATGCCTGGCTGCGCGAGGTCTACAATCGCGGCGTCTCGGTGGGCAGCCTCTGTACGGGCGCCCATGTGCTGGCCACTGCCGGCCTGCTGACGGGCAAGCGCTGCGCCATTCACTGGGAAAACCTGCCGGGCTTTGCCGAAACCTTCCCGCAGGTCGATGTCTATGCCGATCTCTACGAGATCGACAGCAATATCTATACCTGCGCCGGCGGCACCGCCTCGCTGGACATGATGCTGAACCTGATCGACCAGGACTTTGGCGAGAACCTGGTCAACCGTGTCTGCGAACAGGCACTGACGGACCGCGTGCGCGGGCCGCATGACCGCCAGCGCCTGCCGCTGCGCGCCCGCCTTGGCGTGCAGAATGCCAAGGTTCTGTCGATCATCGAGCTAATGGAAGGCAACCTGTCCGAGCCGCTCTCGCTTTTGGAAATCGCCGATGGCGCCGGCCTGTCGCGCCGCCAGATCGAGCGCCTGTTCCGCCAGGAGATGGGCCGCTCCCCTGCCCGCTACTATCTGGAAATCCGTCTCGACCGCGCCCGCCACCTCCTGGTGCAGTCGGCCATGCCGGTGGTCGAAGTCGCCGTCGCCTGCGGCTTCGTGTCGGCCTCGCATTTCTCCAAGTGTTATCGCGAACTCTACAACCGCTCGCCGCAGCAGGAGCGTGCCGAGCGCAAGCTGACCCTGCAGGCAGCCCGATAAACACATGATCTACGGCGGCGCGGCAAAAATGCTGGCGCCGCCGTTCTTTTACGACGCCATGGATTTAAGCAGGGTCAGTTCCGAGACGATCCGGTTTCGCCCGTCATATTTCGCCATGTAGAGAAACTGGTCGGCAGCGTTCAGGTAATTCTCGAAGGTCTCGAGCCCCTCGATCGTGGCAAGGCCGATCGACACGGTCACCGACAGTTCCTCGTCATCGGCAATCACCTTTGCCTGTGCCAGATCAAGCCGCAGCATTTCGCAGAAATCGCTGGCAGCATTGACATCGAGCCCGTTGAACAGCACGCCGAACTCTTCGCCGCCCAGGCGGGCCAGAAGGTGCTCCTCACCCACAAGCCCGCGCAGGCGCTTGGCAACGGCTTTCAGCACCAGGTCGCCAACCTCGTGGCCGTAGGTATCGTTCAGCCGCTTGAAATGGTCGATATCGAGAATGGCAATCGAGGTCGTCTCGCCACGGCGCAGGCATTGTTCGACCAGCCTTGGCCCGTGCTGGAAGAAATAACGCCTGTTGTAGATGTCGGTGAGATAATCGCGGGCGGCAATGCCATGCAGCGCCTGGATCCGCTTCTGGATGCTGGCGACCTGAAACACCCGGCTGTTGAACTCATCGACCGGAAACGGTTTCGGTATGAATTCGGTGCCGCCGCGCTGAAGAAACCGCGCCGCATGCTGGCGGTCGCCATCGCCGGCAAGGGCTATGACCCCCAGCGTATCCTCGCCACATCGCTGCCTCAGCTCCGCCAGCAGCGTATAGGCTGTCATGTCCGGAAGCGCAAAATCGGTGACGACCAGATCAAAGCAGCCGCCAGTATCCATGAGATGCAGCGCCTCTTTTCCGCCCGCCGCCGTCGTGACGCAGAACTGCTGCTGCCGCAGCTGGCTCAACACAACGGCCTGCGACGTGGGGTCCGAATCCACCAGCAGCACGGTCGTCTTCATATTGGTCAAGGCGCGGTCAACGAGCGAAATCACATGGCTGATCGAATCCGGCTGGCTCTTGATGACGCAGTCGATGACCTGGCGGCAGAGGATATCCTCGCGCGTGCTGTTGTTGAACGACCCCGTAAACACGATCGCGGCGATGTTCTGGGAAATCACATATTCTAGCGCTTCGCAGTTGGGCGCATCCGGCAGGTTGAGGTCGAGAACCGCGACGCAATAGGCGCCGTCGCCCGCTTCAACGGCCTGACGAAGTGCCTCCAGGGACGCGCAATGGGTGACATCGACACCGTGCGCAGTCTCCAGTCCGTGCTTGAGAACGGTGGCAAACATACGGGAGTCCTCGACCAGCAGCATTCGCTTGCCCGAATGCTTCTGGATGTGGTTTTCCCGCGCTGGCGCCTTGCGAAAGCTCACGTCCCATCAATCCCATAGTGAGCCAAGGCGGCCTTATGACCATTCGGGCTCTTAAAAAAATATTGGCATTATGCAATTGGCGGCCCCGCTCAAATGAGAGCAGGACTTTTGTCCCCCGCGCATTCAACCGCCAGGCACTTGCGATTTGGTTAAAGCAGCCGGCCGGTTGATCAAGTTTTGCCACCGGGAACACAAAAATGTCACATTTCCGGCAGCCAAAATTCTAATTTAGCTACGCCGAAATGTTCAGGCCGTCTTGGCGATCTTGGCGCCGAGCGTCTGGATTTTGGTCAGCGTATCGAGGTTCTGGTTCACCCGGCAATAAAACTCCTCGTTGACGAACGGCCGCAACATGAAATCATTGCCGCCGGCCTTCAGGAAGCGCGCCGACAAGAGCCGGTTGGCCGAGGACGACACGCCGATGATGCGCAACTGATGCGGACCATAGGCGCCACGGATGCGGCGGGTCAGCTCGAAGCCGTCAATATCAGGCATGTTGTAATCGGTGATCACAAGGCCGATATCCGGATGCTTCTTCAGGAGTTCGAGTGCCGCAGCGCCGCTTTCCGCCGAACTGGTGCGGAAATTGTAGCGCTTCAGCTGCGTCGTCAAAAGCGCGCGCGCCGTTGGGCTGTCATCGACGATCAGCACGTGGTGCTTGTGGTTGGTCAGAAACCGGCAGACCGCTTCCGCCAGCATATCAACGGCAAAAACACTGTCCTTGATGACATAATCGACGATGTCCTTGGCAAGGATGGTTTCTCGGGTGCTTTCCTGGAAAGTGCCGGTGAAGACGATCGTCGGCACGCTCATGTCGATGAGATAGGACAGAGCCTCGCCGTTTTCCGCGCCCGGAAGATTGATGTTGGAAATGGCGAGCGTGGCCGGAAAAGAGGCGTTCTCGATCGAAAATTGCAGATCGTCATAGTCGCGGCAGACGATCACGTCGATATCGAGAAGCTCTTTCAGCCTCTTGGAGACCATGGCGGCGAAAAGATTGGAATCCTCGGCAAGCACGATGCGATGCTGCTGCAACGATTCACCGGAATAGTACATTCCGGACACGCCAAAAAATGACATTGATTGCCTATCTGAAAAGATTGTCCCCGAGGCCAAGCTACGCAGAAAGGTTTTCGCAGTCGTTAATCGCGCGCCCGAATGGAAGACCACTTTTGGGCCAATGCGAAACCGGCAAACGCAGCTCTTATTTGAAGACGGCCGAGCCGTTGACGATCTCTATCGTTTCATCGCCCTGCAGGCCGACGCGGTCGCCGCTCGGCGTCGTGATGAAACAGCCGCTCGGGCAGATCGATTCCGTGCCGCCTGCGCTGATGGCGACTTCCATGCGGCTTTCGCCCTCCACCACGACAAGCACCGCAGCGTCGGCATCCTTGTTGGTCACCGTCGCGGACCACGCCGGAAGGGCCATCATGACAGTCAAAACACATGCACTTACGAATGTTTTCATTGCCCATCAGCGCCTCTGCGCCGCCCCTTTTTGGCAGTTGCACTCCAGACGACAGGTCTGGTCAGAACAAGATGCCGCTTCACCCCGCACCAGACTAGCGCACGCGGGAGGAATTGCATGAGAAATATGATGGGACGGCTGAATAGAGGCTGAATGGCGGGGATAACCGGCGTTCATCTGGAAGGCGGTGCAATAGGACCGTAAACCGCAGAAAGCCTCAGCCTTTTGACTGCCGGGTAAACAGTTGCTGGAACAGTTCCTCCGACCGCTGCAGGCCCTCCTTCGTCAGGATCAGGGATTTCGTTTTACCGACGGGATCGCGGATAAAGCCCTTCTCGTGAAGGCGGCCCGTCGTTTCCCAGTCCAAGCCTTTCCAGGCGTAGCACTCGTCGTGAAGCGTCAGCCTCAACAGCGCCAGAACCACGTCGTCGATCTTGTCCGTGTCGATATCCATGCGGCGGCCTCACCCCAGATATAACCAAAATCTATAGCCTTCCGGAAGATAGATCGAAAAGCCCCAACCCGCAAATCGAAAGCTTTTTGGCGAACTGAAAAAGATGCCTCCTGCTGGAGCGAGCGCGCCCAGACTGCTGACATCCTTGAACGCGCGTTGTTTAACGAGAGCGATTCCCCACTCTCCGTCATCCCCGCCCCTGTGGCGGGGATCCAGTGACCCGACGTCCGTCGGGTCAAAAGACTTTTTCAAATCAAGGACTTGAGCTGACTGGATTCCCGCCACAAGCCCTCGGGTTAAACCCGAGGGGAGGATGAGGGGAATTGGGCAACCCGTTCAATTTCCCGAGTGACCTGCGGATTGTCAAAAAAATACCTTTGTCAGCAATCTAAACACACCCGCTCGATTGAGCGGATGCGCCTTATCGCTCCAAACAACCGAATGACGATCAGCTCTTCGGCTTCAGGTTTTCCGGATCGTAGAGCGGCTTGTAGCCGATCCCGACCACCTCGACCGGGTAGGTTTCCGCAAAATATTCGATGTTCAGCTTGCGGCCGACCTGGCAATAGGCCTGCGGCAGATAGGCGAGCGCGATATTCTTGCCGATGGTCGGGCCAAACGCGATCGAGGTCGTGTAGGAGCGGCGGCCGAGATCGTCGATCAGCACGTCGCCGGTTTCCGGGTCTATGACCGGCAGGTTGCCGAGCGGGTAGCGCTTCACGCCGGTTTTGTCAGTATTCTCAGTCATGACCAACGTGCACAGCATCGCCGTCTGATGTTCGCGCGCCTTGTATTCCAGATGTTTCGCCTTGCCGCGGAAATCGGCTTCCTTGACCTTCGGGCGGGCAAGATCCGCCTCGATCAGATTATACTGGGTCAGAAGATCGGCATTCTGCAGGCGCAGGCTCTTTTCCATGCGGCGCGAGTTTGCATAGGTTTCCACACCGAAGGCCATGACGCCGGTGGCGCGCAGCGCGTCCCAGACAGCCAGGCCATCCTCGTATTTCATATGCAGTTCCCAGCCCTGTTCGCCGACATAGGAAATGCGGAAGGCGGTTACCGGCTTGCCGCCGATCTCGATTGGCTTGATCGCCGCAAAGGCGAAGTTTTCCGGATCGAGGCCCAACGGATCGGCAACGACTTTCTTCAGCGTCTCGCGTGCATTCGGTCCCCAGATGCCGATGGTGATGAATTTTTCGGTGACATCGGTGATGGTGACATCAAGGCCGCGATCCTGCGCGACACGCCGCATATAGTGGAAGTCGCGCGGGCCCGCATCGGCGCCGTTGATCAGGCGGCACCGGTCGGCCATGCGGATGACGGTAAAGTCGGCCCGCACCATGCCTTCGTCATCGAGGAAGTGGGTGTAGATGCCCTTGCCGATATTGCCGTCGCCGCCGATCTTCGCAGCACACAGCCATTCGAGCAGCTCGACGTGATCCGGACCCTCGATATCCACCATGTGAAAATGCGAGAGGTTGACGATGCCGCAATCGTCGGTCATGGCCAGATGTTCGGCATTGGACACGCGCCAGAAGTGGCGGTTGTCCCATTCGTTCTCGCGCACGGGAACCTTGTCGCCGTATTTTTCCAGGAGATGCTCGTTGGCGGCGTAGCCATGGGCACGCTCCCAGCCGCCGAGTTCCATGAAATAGCCGCCAAGCTCCTTTTCGCGCTCATGGAACGGCGAGCGCTTGACGCCACGGCCGGAAGCATAGGGCTCGCGATTGTGCACGGCCGGGAAATAGATTTTCTGCGCCGCCTCGTATGTGCGGCCTTCAATGAACTTTTCTTCCAGCTGATGCGGGTAGAAGCGTGCATAGTCGATCGAATTGTGATCGACCTCGGTGCGGCCGTCGGTCATCCAGTCGGCAATGAGCTTGCCGTAGCCGGGACCGTCCTTCACCCAGATGGCGACGCAGTACCACAGGCCCCGCACCTTCTGGCTCTCGCCGCAGGAAGCGCCACCGCCGGCGGAAACCTGCAGCAGGCCGTTGAAGGAATGGCTCTCATTATAGCCGAGTTCGCCGAGGATCGGCGTCAGCTCCATGGCGCGCTCGAGCGGCTCGATGATCTGTTCCATGTCGAGATCGCGCTGCGACGGCGACAGGCGTGCCTCGTGCTTTTCCAGGATGTCGCGCGGATGGCAGAGGCGCGGATTGGTGGTCTCGTAGTAACCCCACTCGATCTGGCCGCCCTCCGTCGTCTTCGGATCGCCGGTGTCGCGCATATAGGCGGAGTTGCCCTGGTCGCGCAGCAGCGGAAAGCCGATCTCCTTGCCGGTGCCTTCAAACTCGTTGTAGGGACCGAAGAATGTGAGCGGGTGATCAACCGGCATGACCGGCAGGTCTTCACCGACCATTTCGGCGATCAGACGGCCCCAGATGCCGGCACAGACGATGACATGGTCGGCCATGATCGTGCCGCGGTGGGTGACGACGCCCTTGATACGGCCGCCCTCGACGATCAGCGACTTGGCCGGCGTGTTGCCATAGACCTGAAGCTTGCCGGATTTCTCCGCCGCGTCAACGAGCTTGCCCGCAACCGTCTGCGAGCGCGGGATGACCAGGCCCGCATCCGGATCGAACAGGCCGCCCATCACCTGATCTTCCTCGATCAGCGGGAACATCTGCTTGATTTCCGCAGCAGAAACATAATGCGCGCGGGTGCCGAAGGCCTTGGCGGAGGACAGCTTGCGCTTGATCTCTTCCATCCAGGTATCGTCGCCGGTCCGCGCCACTTCCAGGCCGCCGATGCGGGCGTAATGGCCCATCTTCTCGTAGAAATCGATCGAATACTGGGTCGTCCAGACCGAGAGGTAATCGTGGCTCGTCGTGTAGCAGAAGTCGGAAGCATGCGCGGTCGAGCCGATATCCGTCGGAATACCCGACTTGTCGATGCCGACGATATCATCCCAGCCACGCTCGATCAGGTGATGGGCGATCGACGCGCCGACGATCCCTCCCAACCCGATGATAACGACCTTCGCCTTTTGCGGAAATTCTGCCATTGCCCACGACCCTGATTGAAGACTGAAATCGGATTTTAGAGTTTGCGTCCCACAGACTAGAGCCTGTCTACGACATAATCATCATGCTGCACGACCAGAAGCGCCATGGGCGCAAATTGCCGGCACAGCTATCCCAGGCTCCGCTGCAAACGATAACCGGAATCACCGGCACGGGTGGACCAGTCAGGGCTGGCCCAGACCGCAATCCTATTCGGCCGCCCCGTCAGCGGTCACCCGGCGCGGGCGCCGTTGCGTGCCGCTGCGTTTGAAGGCCTCGATGGGCTGTGGCGTTGCAGCAGGCGGCCCGGCGGCCTCGGCTTTTAGAGTTTCGGCATCGGCCTCCGGTCCCGGCGGCGGCGTCTCCGGCTCCAGTTCCTCCTTGGAAAACGGTGCCCCAAGCCCCTCGTCCTTGAAACGCTCGTAGATCGCCAGCCGCAGATCGTTGCGCACACCGTTGCCATTGACGATATCGGCAAGGAATACCCGCAATTCAAAGGTCATGGTCGCCTCGCCAAAGGCGGTAAAGACAGCCTGCGGCTCCGGATTTTTCAAGACCAGCTGATGAGCGGCCGCAATTTGCAACAGCGTGTCCATCACCAATCTTGGCGTACTGTCATAGCTGACGGTGACGGGAATGTCCGAGCGGCCGAGCTTGTTCTTATGCGTCCAGTTGCCGACAGACGCATTGATGAACAGCGAGTTTGGCACCATGATCGTCTGGCGCTGGAAGGTCTCGATTTCGGTGGCGCGAACCGAGATGCGCTTGACGAAGCCTTCCGTCGTGCCGGTCACCACCCAGTCTCCGACCTTGAACGGCCGTTCGACCAGAAGAATGAGGCCCGAGACGAAATTGGAGACGATGTTCTGCAGGCCGAAACCGACGCCGAGAGACAGGGCACCGGCAACCAGCGCCAGGTTCGACAGGTCAAACCCCGCCGCAGAAATGCCGATCAGGCCAGCCAGGCCAATGCCGAGATAGCCGATGCCGGTCTTGACGGAGTTTCGCACGCCGGTATCGACGCGGCTTCGCGCCATCACATTGCCGTCGAGCCAGCGCTGGAGCCAGCGTGTCACCACGTAACCGGCGGCAAAAAGCAATATCCCGGCCAGGATTCCGACAATGGAGATCTTGATGCTGCCAATATTGATGTCGGTAAAGATCCGGTAGGCCCACGCCTCGATATCGGCGGTCTGGAAGCCCCATTGCAACAGGATCAGTGGAATGAAGAACAGCACCACCAGGACATAGATCCCCAGTCCTGCCGCCAGACCGGTCTGGTCGAGCGCAACCTGTTCCATCCGAAAGCGCTTTTCGAGATAGCGGCCGACCACCGTGTCGGCCAGCGCATTCTGCTTGGCCACGGCCTTGCCGGTGAGGATACCGATATACATCGTGACCAGAATGGCACCGGTCATCACGATCTGCGTGGCGATGAAGCGGGCAAGCCCGACATAGCCGGCGAGCGCGGCCACGATCAGCAATATACCGCTGGACACGAACAGCAGCGACACAGCCCGCGGCCATGGCTTGCCGCGCGCATCGAGACTATCGCCTTTCGGAACGATCGGCTTGATCAGCGCCATCGCCATCAGGATGAGACCGATGATGATCGTGGCGATCAGGCTTTTGACGACGGTCAGGACCACGGGCGAACCCATGACTTCGCTGATCGCACCGGCGAGATAGTCGAGACCGTTCACGAGGGCCATGGCAAAGATCGACAGCGCCAAGAGGCGTGCACCGCGATCCGAAACCCGCACCAGCCGCCAGGCCCTCTGCTTGGGCGCCAGCACCGCATTCGACAGGGTCGAGACAAACAGCAGCGCGACGCAGATTGCCAGCGTAATCGAAATGATCGGCGCGATATCAGGCCGCAGGACCTTGAAGGCCTGCAGGAAGAAATAGCTGGTGGCCGCAAACACCGCCATCGCCACCGTCGGGATCATCGTCGACCAGAAGGCCACCGACAGGCGGGTGATATAACCCGGCTCTTCGCTGAGCACTTCCCGATGGATCAATGGGAAAAACAGTTTTCGCGTGCCGAGCAACAGGACGAGCGCTGCGCACAAGGAGAGAAACAGGGCGCTCAGCAGCTGCAGCCGCTTGAAATTCCACGCAAAGGTCAACCAGCTGCCGACAGTGCGCGCAAAGGCCTGCCGCTCCAGGGTCAACGAGGCCATCGCGTCCATGACCATCGGGCCGTTGATATCGGTATGCTTGAGAAGCGTGTTGCTGAACAGGGCACGCCGTGTGGCGGTGATGCCATTCGACAGCTTGGTGGCCTGAATTGACAGGTCCTCCGCCGTTCCCGTGAGCGCATTGATTTCGCCGCGCTCCGCCAACAGACGCTTGCGCTCCTGCGCCACGACATCCGTCTCGGGCGGCGCGCCATCGGCCGGCGGATCGCCGAGTTCTGCCAGACGCGCCTTGATTTCATCGAGCCGTGGCCGGGTGGCGACCGATATCGCGATGATCTGCTTGGTCGCCGCCTCGACCTCGACCTTCAACTCGGCAAGACGGCTATCGTCATCCTTGGCAGCGTTGGTCTGGTCGGTCAGCCGTGCCAGGTTCTTGCGCGCCTCTTCGAGCTGCGCCGATGCCTGCGCCTGCGGACTAGCGGCCGCTGCTGCTGCCGTTTGCTGCGGCGTCGCTTGTCCCGAAGGTTGTTGCGGCGTGGCCTGTCCGGCCGGCTGCTGCTGCGGCGTCGCCTGCGCGGCTGGCTGCTGCGCCATGAGAGGCCCGGATGCGGCAAACATCGACAAACAGAGAAGGATGGCAAAACGTTTCGACATCATCGGCAATCACATATCCTTTTCCGCCAGACCGCGCTGAAGAGTAGAATCGGTGCGCGCGGTGCGCAGAGCTTTTGGCGTTCCATAGGCCGGGCCGTAGCCAGATGCAAAATCGATTTGACGGCTTTGCTATATCTGGCAGGCCCTTCGGCTTAAAATCCTGATCCCGGTTGAGAGAGAAACGTGACCTCCGCCGGGGTGGACACACGCCCTAAAATGGCATTGCGATGCGGAAACCGTCCAAACTTTAGGACAACCTCGCGGTGCCGGATGGCATAGTCCAGGTAATTGGCATCGCCCAGTTCGGTGAACAGCGCCACCGATCGTGACTGATCGACGAGGTTCTCCGAATGTTCGAAAGGCAGATAGAGGAAAACGCGCTGATCGACGGAAAGGCCGGTATCCGCCCCCGCATCCAGCGCAAGGTTCGCCTCCCGCAGGGCAAGTCCGTCGGTCGCAAACGCCAGCGGCGTGCCACGATACATGTTGCGCGGCATCTGATCGAACAGGATGATGGTGGCCAGCCGGGCGCTGGGTGTGGCCCGCCACTCAGGCGGAACACCGCGCGCCAGTTCCAGATGCGTCGAGCGGAAACGCTGTTCGCATTCACTGTCGAGCGACGGATGCGGCTTGAACCAGTCCTGCGGTTGCAACTCGCCGAACCAGAACGACAGGATGTCATCCGGTGTGCTTATCCCGACAGTGTCTGCCATGCATCTCTTTCCTCTTCATTCACGTCAGCCGGCCTGAAATCGCCGCCCGGCTCCATTGGCCGGTGGCCGGTTTCCCATGCAATTCCGGCGTTACCACGGCGAATAGCATCTTCGTGCGTATTTGCCATGCTGCCAATCGCTGAAGTTCTGCGGATTCAAGACTCGCGCAAGACAGCCGGTATCCTGGTCAGACCCGGCGGCAGGCTCGCGCTGATCACGCGGCGCCGTGATTTTCTCGGTTTTGCCGGGGGATGGACGTTCCGCAACCGGCCTATGCATGGTAACTTATTCTAGGGAACGGAGCGCCCGGGGGATGGTGAGGCAAATGATTTCGATATTACACCGGGTGAAGAGCAGGACTTTCTCCAGCTATGCGCGCAAAGGGAAAGTTCTGCGTTATAATTTCCTACCCAATGAATAGAGTATGCCTGCTAACAACGGAGAGGTAGACATGCGAGCGAAACAACTCACGAAATTCTTTACGGCGGCGCTTCTTGCCTCCGCCATCCAGATCGGCGGCCTCGGCGTTGCGTTTGCCGACACGACGATTCTCAATGTCTCCTATGACCCGACCCGCGAACTCTACAAGGATTTCAATGCGGCCTTCGCGGAAAAGTGGAAGACGGATACGGGCGAGACAGTCACGATCCAGACATCGCATGGCGGGTCCGGCAAGCAGGCACGCTCGGTCATCGACGGCTTGGAAGCCGACGTCGTGACCCTGGCTCTGGAAGCCGATATCGACGCCATTGCCAAGGAATCCGGCAAAATCCCGGCAGACTGGAAGTCGAAATTCGAAAACAACAGCGCGCCTTATACGTCCACGATCGTCTTCTTGGTGCGCAAGGGCAATCCGAAGGGCATCAAGGACTGGGGCGATCTGGTCAAGGACGACATCCAGGTGATTACGCCAAACCCGAAGACATCGGGCGGCGCACGCTGGAACTTCCTGGCCGCCTGGGCCTGGGCCCGCGCCGCCAATGGCGGGGATGACACCAAGGCACAGGAATATGTCACCGATCTCTTCAAGCATGTTCCGGTTCTCGACACCGGCGCACGCGGCTCGACCACGACTTTCGTGCAGCGCGGTCTGGGCGATGTCCTGATTGCCTGGGAAAACGAGGCCTATCTGTCGCTCGAAGAACTCGGCCCCGACAAGTTCGATATCGTCACACCGACGATCTCGATCAAGGCAGAACCGCCGGTGGCACTGGTCGATGGCAATGTCGATGCCAAGGGCACGCGCAAGGTGGCGGAAGCTTACCTGCAGTACCTCTATTCGGATGTCGGCCAGAAAATCGCCGCCAAGCATTTCTACCGCCCCTTCAAGCCTGAAGTGGCAGACCCGAATGACATCAAGCGATTTGCCGATGTGAAGCTCGTCACGATTGACGATTTCGGCGGATGGAAAGAAGCTCAGCCGAAATATTTTGGAGACGGTGGACTGTTTGACCAGATCTACAAGCCGGGGCAATAAGACTTTATGACCGCACGCACAGCTTCGCTGTGGCAATTCAGACAGCCGAGCGTCATTCCAGGATTCGGATTGGCGCTCGGCGTTACTTTGTCATGGCTCATACTCATCATCCTCATTCCGCTCTCAGGGCTCGCGTGGCGCTCAAGCGCTCTGGGCTGGTCCACCTTCTGGACGCTTGCCACCGACCAGCGCACCATCAACGCTTTGCGCATCAGTTTCGGCACCGCCTTTGCCGCAGCTTTGATCAATGTCGTCTTCGGCGTCATCCTCGCCTGGGTTCTGGTGCGCTACCGCTTTCCGGGAAAACGCATCATCGACGCGATGGTCGATCTGCCCTTCGCTTTGCCGACGGCTGTTGCCGGTATCGCGCTGACGACGCTCTATGCGCCGAACGGCTGGATCGGCAGCCTGTTCGCACCGCTCGGCATCAAGATCGCCTTCACGCCGCTGGGTATCGTTTTTGCGCTGGTCTTCGTCGGCCTGCCCTTCGTCGTGCGCACCGTGCAGCCGATCATGGAGGAGATCGACAAGGAGGTCGAAGAGGCCGCAGCCACGCTTGGCGCCAACCGCTTCCAGACCATCCGCCGCGTGCTTCTACCCGGTCTCGCACCGGCGGTTCTCACCGGCTTTGCCTTGGCCTTTGCCCGTGGCGTTGGCGAATATGGCTCCGTCATCTTCATTGCCGGCAATCTTCCCTATGTCTCGGAAATCGCTCCCCTTCTGATCGTTATTCGTCTCGAGGAATTCAATTATCCGGCGGCAACGGCGATTGCGGCGATCATGCTGATGATCTCCTTTGCCATGCTCTTGATCATCAACTCGATACAGGCCTGGAGCAGAAGGAGGTACGGCTATGG
Organism: Rhizobium sp. Root483D2; assembly: GCF_001426685.1. Lineage (GTDB taxonomy): Bacteria > Pseudomonadota > Alphaproteobacteria > Rhizobiales > Rhizobiaceae > Pararhizobium > Pararhizobium qamdonense. Next base: position 110,875 of record NZ_LMFB01000038.1, read on the forward strand.
CGCATGACCTCACGACATCGACCGGCAGCGGCAACACCGAACTGGTCCGGACCGCAACGTCGGAACATCGGCTGGCACGCTATACGCTGATCGGCCTCGCCCTCTGTTTCGTCGGGCTCTTTCTCGTCCTGCCGCTGGCAGCCGTCTTCACCGAAGCCCTGCGCAACGGCCCCGGCGAGTTCCTGACGGTGCTTTCCGATCCCGAGACCTTTGCCGCGATCAGGCTGACGCTGCTGGTCGCCGTGATTGCCGTGCCGCTCAACGTGGTCTTCGGCATCGCCGCCGCCTGGGCGATCGCCAAGTTCGAATTCAAGGGCAAGGCGTTCCTCACCACGCTGATCGACCTGCCCTTTTCGGTATCGCCCGTGATCTCGGGCCTGGTGTTCATTCTTCTGTTTGGATCCCACAGCCTGCTTGGACCCTGGCTGCAGAGCCACGGCATCCAGATCCTGTTCGCCGTCCCCGCCATCGTTCTCGCCACCGTCTTCGTCACCTTCCCGTTCGTTGCCCGCGAACTGATCCCGCTGATGCAGGAACAGGGAACCAGCGACGAGGAAGCGGCGCTTTCGCTGGGGGCAAGCGGCTGGCAGACCTTCTGGTATGTGACGCTGCCCAATATCAAATGGGGCCTGCTCTACGGCGTTCTGCTCTGCAACGCCCGTGCCATGGGCGAGTTCGGCGCAGTCTCCGTCGTCTCCGGACATATCCGCGGGCTGACGAACACCATGCCGCTGCAGGTGGAAATCCTCTACAATGAATATAATTTCGTTGCCGCTTTTGCCGTTGCAACGCTTCTCGCCCTGCTGGCCCTCGTCACCCTCGTTCTGAAGTCGCTGCTTGAGATGAAGTACAGCGCTCAGATCGCGGCCAGCCGCCGGCACTGAAAGGTCAAGTTTCCATGGAAGTTCGCGTTCAAAACATACGCAAGGAATTCAGCCGTCTGCCGGCGCTGAACGACGTGTCTCTCGATATCCGCTCAGGCGAGCTGATTGCCCTGCTGGGGCCCTCGGGCTCCGGCAAGACGACGCTGCTGCGGCTGATTGCGGGGCTTGAAAGCCCGACCGACGGCACTGTCTATTTCGGCAATGAGGATGCCTCGCGCAAGACTGTCCAGCAGCGCAATATCGGCTTCGTGTTCCAGCACTATGCCCTGTTCCGCCACATGACGGTGCTCGACAACGTCTCCTTCGGCCTGACGATCCGCCCGGCCGGGCGAAGGCCCTCAAAGGCCGACATCCGCAAGCGCGCGCTCGAACTGCTCGACCTCGTGCAGCTCAGCGGTCTGGAAAAACGCTATCCCGCCCAGCTGTCCGGCGGCCAGCGCCAGCGTGTGGCTCTCGCCCGCGCCATGGCGGTGGAACCCAATGTCCTCCTGCTCGACGAGCCCTTCGGTGCGCTGGACGCACAGGTCCGCAAAGAACTGCGCCGCTGGTTGCGCGAAATCCATGACCGGACCGGCCATACCACCGTATTCGTCACCCACGATCAGGATGAAGCACTGGAGTTGGCCGACCGGGTCGTCGTGATGAGCAAGGGCAAGATCGAGCAGATCGGTACGCCCGACGAGATCTACGATACGCCGAATTCACCCTTCGTCTTCGGTTTCATCGGCCAATCCAACATCCTGCCCGTGCGGATCGAAAACGGCCAGCTGTGGATCGGGGACAAAACAATCGGCATCAGCGCGCAGGGTGAAGCCGACGGCACGGCTCAGCTCTATTTCCGCCCGCATGATATCGAACTGCTCGATGGCGGCAGCATCGAGGGCGTTGTCACCGTGACCCGCCGCGTCGCCGGTACCCGCCATGTCGAACTGGCGATCGACGCTGCCAACAGCCGGGTGGAAATCGAACTGCCGCCGGAAAAGATCACATCCGATCATTCCCGCGTCGCCTTCCGCCCGACACGCTGGAAACTTTTTCGCGATTAAAAAGAACAGAGCTGGCGGGACGTGCAGCGTCCCGCCACAGGCTGCGACGCAAGCTCTCGCGCCGTCACGAAATTCAACGGCTTGGGTGGATTTTTGGCGTGCGGCTGGCGCAGCAGTTCCGTCGCATACCGGGTGGTATGTTGCGGTAACGCCATGCAGATCGTCACCAGCTTGGTATGCCCAACGCAAATTGCGGAGATCGCAGCCCGCTTGAAAGCCGATACTGCAACATATGCTGTTGCTTCTTCATCGATTTTCAACGGACAGGCTTGATCCGCGCCGGTAAGCCGTCGCATCCTGCGCAGCCATCCAGCCATTTGGATCTCCCCGGGGCCGCCAATGAACTATCGACGCGAAATTGACGGCTTGCGCTCTGTCGCTGTGATACCCGTTGTGCTGTTTCATGCCGGCTTCCAGCAATTCAGCGGCGGCTTCGTCGGCGTCGATATCTTCTTCGTCATCAGCGGCTACCTGATCACCTCGATCATCATTTCCGAACAGGCCAAAGGCCGTTTTTCGCTGCTAAAATTCTACGAGCGCCGGGCCCGCCGCATTTTGCCCGTGCTGTTCTTCGTTCTGTTGTGCTGCCTGCCATTCGCCTGGGCCTGGATGTTGCCGGGGCAGATGGAAAGTTTTGGCCGCAGCATCATCGCGGTTTGCCTGTTTGCCTCCAATTTCTTCTTCTGGTCGCAAAGCGGCGGCTATTTCGCGGCCGCATCGGAAGAGCAGCCGCTGCTGCACACCTGGAGCCTGGCCGTCGAAGAGCAGTATTACATGCTGTTTCCGCTGTTCATCATCCTGATCTGGCGGTCTGGAAGGCGGACGTTGATCGCGGCGATTGCCGTGATGGCACTGGCCAGCCTGCTGCTGGCGCAATACGGCTCAGTCAATTTCGCAACCGCCAATTTCTATTCGCCGGCGACCCGCGCCTGGGAGCTTCTGGCGGGCTCGCTCTGCGCTTTCCTGCTCACGGATGGCAGGCACTACCGGAACAATATCCTGTCGCTTGCCGGACTGGCGATCATCGTCTTTTCGATTTTCGCCTACGACCAGACGACGCCCTTTCCGTCCCTCTATGCGCTTGTTCCGGTTCTCGGCGCCGTACTCATCATCCTTTTCGGTGCCGAGGGCACGCTGACGGCGCGGCTGCTCTCGACCCGTCCGATGGTCGGCATCGGGCTGATCAGCTACAGCCTCTATCTGTGGCACCAGCCTGTGTTTGCCTTTGCGCGCATCCGCAGCCTGACGGAGCCGTCGCATGTGCTGATGACCGCTCTCGCTTTTGTCTGTGTCGGCTTTGCCTATCTGTCCTGGCGGTTCGTCGAGACACCATTTCGCAAAAACAGCGCGGCGCAGCTTTTGCCGACACCGGCGCGCATCCTCAGCGCCAGCGGCATTGCGGCTGCCCTCTTCATTCTTGCCGGCTTCTATGGCACGTCAAACAACGGCCTGCAGTTTCGCCTGCCGCCCGCAGCCCTCGATGCCCTCGCTGAACAGGAACGCCACGATCCCGTCATGGAGACCTGCCTGTTCGACAAGGGCGAGGCGTCCCTGCCCCATCCCATCAAAGATTGCCTGACGAAACATTCGACCGCGAGCAAGACCATCCTGATCGGCGATTCGCATGCGGGCGCGCTGGGCGGCGAGGCATTGCGCAGCTTCGATGCCGCCAATGTCGATCTCTATGTGATGGCCCATTCGTCCTGCGTCGGCTTTTCCGGATTTTACGTCTCAAACCTGAAATACAGGCTGCGCTGCAATCCGTTCTTCGCCGGTATCGAGGATTACATCCGCACAAGCGGCATCAAGACCATCATCATGGCAAACCGCTGGAGTCTGTATATCGACGGGACGCCCTTCGACAACGGCGAAGGCGGTATCGAGCCGCTGCAGCCAACCTATATGGATCTGCTGAGCCGGCTGAACGAGCACGCGGCGCAGGACGATCCCGCCCGCAAGGCGAGAGTGCTCAAGCAATATATCGACGACATCCAGGCCTATCTCGATAGCGGGCACAATGTCGTGCTCGTCTACCCGATCCCGGAGGCCGGATGGAACGTGCCGGACCTGGTTGCGAAAAGTGCGATGGCAGGCGTCCAGAAGCTGGAGTTCAGCACGAGCTATGCGCGCTACCAGCAACGCAATGGTGCGGTGATTGCGGCCTTCGATGCCATGACCCATCCCAACCTGTTCCGCGTCCGCCCTGCCGAGACCTTTTGCAACAGCTTTATCAACGAGCGATGTATCAACAGCCTGAGCGCGGGGAAAGTATTTTATTTCGATGACGATCACCCATCGACATCGGGCGCCCAGCTCATCATCCCGGCAGTGCTGAAGGCGGTTCAGGCGATCGAGGCAGGCACTGCCAGCGACGAAAATCCCGGCACGGCCTTGGTCACGCCATAGGCCATTCGATCTGCAGTTCGAGCGTCATCTTGACGACGGGTCTGCGATCGGCATTGAGGACTTCAATTTCCAAGGCTTTGATCGGGTCTTCCGGCAACCCGTCGAGCGCCATTTCGGCCAGCACGATCTTCGCCTGCCGGATGGCGGCGATCAAATCGGGAAAATCGAAGGGATCATCGGCCGGAATTGTGCCGTCATTATCGATTACCTTAAAGTAGAACGCGGCCATGGCAAATTTCCTTCCGGGGGAAAAAGCATGAAAACGCAAAAGGTTGCCTGAGAAAAAACATTTCGTGGCCGGCAATACATGTCTTTGTGAATAGCGCCGTCATCAAATCGCGCTATGGTGCAGATCCAAGAGCCGTTCTGTCGGCAATGACGGAGCCCGCGCAAAGCTTCCATCCTCAAGGAAGGAAAACGAATGGCCTATTTCAATCCCCATGCTGATGCCCTTTGCAGCGAGGATATCGACGCGTTGCGGCAGGTTTTCGAGACATTTTGCGAAAGACACCAAACCACTGGATCGGATGCGGACATGCAGATTTGTGCTGCCGCTATCGTCCGGCTCTACCAAAGCGGTGAGCGCGATCCGGCAGTTCTGACCCAGGCATGCGAGACAGCCCTGCGGCAGGATTTTGCTATCGGCGCCTGATTTCTCAACTTTGCATAGGACATGTGCGGCTATTTGGTCTCTTCGGCCGCATTCTCTGGCGAAACGATCAGCGGGTCCGGCGGCGTGGTGCTTTTCGCGCTTTCGTCCGGGGAGAAATATTGCACGGCGAGGATGCTGAGGATCGATCCGACGATCAGGGCAAGGACGGCCGCCATCAATGTGCGAGAAGTCATGATTAACGCCCCCAGGCTGCAAACGGTATCTTGGCAACAGGGGCCGCGCTTGGCGCGGCCCCTGTTTCGTTCAAACTATTCATAGACATAGACGACGCGCCGGCTTTGCGGATCAACCAGCATCGGGCGACCGTTGACGCGGACATAGCTATATTGGTAATTCGGCACCTGGGTGATCACCATGTCGCCGGGCAGCGTGGCGCCCACAATGACCTCGCCATCATAGGTGACCGTATCGACCGGAGCACCATCGATATAGGTGCGCACTTCCGGCGGCGGGATGATCGCGCCACTGCTGTCGACCGTTCCAACAAGCTCATCGCCGGGCGCGGGGGAAGCCGGACCATCGACAACGACGGTCTTTTCATAGCTCACCACCGGGATACCGAGATCGGAACGGCGTTCCTGGACGATAACGGGGGCACCATCGTAATCGACCGTCAATTCCTGAGCGTAAACCCAGCCGCGCAAGCCGTTGACGTCGATGCGGCACCAGCTTTCGCCCTCGAGGCAGCCATCAAGGGCAGCGGAGCTGCCACGCGTGGCGATGCCAACGGACGGATAGTCGGCGCCGGGGCCGGAATAGACCGTCAGGTCGGTTGCCGTCGTTGCCATCATCTCGGCCGAAGCCAGGCCGGTACCCGTCAGAAGCATCGCACCCGCGAGCAAAGGTTTTGAAATCCACCGCATCTTCTTCTCCTTCGTAAACATGGCGTAAAACAGTGGACACAGAACGCCCAACCGCCGCCAAGGTTCCGAACGCGGATGTATCCTGGACGTGTTACCCCGCCTGCATCTGACTGAGGCGGCTGTAGAGACCGTTTCGGCTTAAAAGCTCGGTGTGGCTGCCATCCTCGACGATCGCCCCTTCATTCACGACCAGAATGCGGTCGGCCTTGGTGATCGTCGCCAGCCGATGGGCGATGACCAATGTCGTGCGCCCCTTCGATAGCTCCGCCAGCGATTGCTGGATCGCCCGTTCGGTTTCCGTGTCGAGCGCCGATGTCGCTTCATCGAGGATGAGGATCGGCGGGTTCTTCAGGAAGATGCGGGCAATCGCCAGACGCTGCTTCTGACCACCGGACAATTTGACGCCACGTTCGCCGACGACCGTATCAAGGCCCTGCGGCAGATCGGCAATCACGCTTTCAAGCCGCGCCTTGCGGGCCGCCTCGACAATATCCGCTTCGCTGGCATCCAGCCTTCCATAGGCGATATTTTCCCGCAAAGAGCCTGCAAACAGAAAGACATCCTGGCTGACGATGCCGATATGATTGCGCAGCGACCGCAGGCTCATGTCGCGGATATCGATATCATCGATACTGATGGAACCGCCCGTCACCTCGTAGAAACGCGGCAGGAGCGCGCAGATCGTCGTCTTGCCCGCCCCCGAAGGACCGACGAAAGCCACCGTTTCACCGGCGCGAATATCGATGCTCAATTCCTTCACGATCGCCTTTGATTCGCGGTAACCGAACGAGGCTTTCTTGTAGGAGATATTCCCCTTCAGCCCGGAGATATCGCGGGCACCCGGCCGGTCGGCGATGTCGGGGCGCGTATCGAGGAAGTCGATATACCGGCGGAAACCGGCAATGCCCTTCGGATAGGTCTCGATGACCGAATTGATCTTGTCGACCGGGCGGAAGAACACACCGACCAACAGCAGGAACCCGACAAAACCGCCGGCCGTCAGCTCGCCGCTCAGCACGAAATAGCTGCCGGCAACCAGCACGACCATCTGGACGAGACGCATGGAGAGATAGCTCAGCGTCGTCGATACGGCCATGATCCGGTAGGCATCGAGCTTGGTCTTGCGGTAGCGCTGGTTGTCCTTCTCGAACAGGCCACGTTCGTGATCCTCATTGGCAAAAGCCTGCACCACACGGATGCCGCCGACATTTTCCTCGATGCGGGCGTTGAAATCGCCGACGCGATTGTAGAGCGCCTGCCAGTTGCGCGTCATGCGGCCGCCATAACGGGTGGTCAGCCACGCCGTCAGCGGCAGCACGAGGGCCGTGATCAGCGCAAGCTTGGGATTGACCGAGAACATCAGGAGGAAGGCGCCGATCAGCGTCATGATCGCGATGAACACATCTTCCGGGCCATGATGGGCAACCTCGCCGATCTCCTCCAGATCCTTGGTCAGACGGGCGACGAGATGGCCGGTCTTCTGGTTGTCGAAATAGCCGAAGGACAGTTTTTGCAGATGATCGAACGCCTTGCGCCGCATCTCGGTCTCGATGTTGATCCCGAGCATATGTCCCCAATAGGTGACGATAGCCATCAAGCCGCCATTGATCAGGTAGATCACCATCAGCCCCGCCGAAGCCGCCGTCACATAACCCCACTGCCCGGTCGGCAAAAGCACGTCGATGAACAGCTTGACCGCGATGGGAAAGCCCAGTTCCAGCAGGCCTGATGTCACCGCGCAGGAAAAATCCAGGATGAAAAGACGCCGGTGCGGCCGGTAATAGGAAAAGAAGCGAGCGACGAGATCGCGCATGATGTCGGGTCCTTCATCGGCGTTCAAATGCAAAGCGAACAGCCGGATACGGAAATCGGCGCAATCGTCCCTGCGGACCTGCGCTCCTGGGTTTGATCCGCCCCTTTTAGCCAGTTCGCCGGGAACAACAAGCTTCCGGAAGAAAACTTGCCTAAAGAATGAAGCTTTTATTCACACGATGCGCGCGACGGGCGAAATTGCACCGTCGCCGGGGGCGGGATCATGGGGAAGGAAAAGCAGACTGCCCGGGATCAGGACAGTCTGCCGCCAGTGCGGCCGGGCCAGATCCCGCGTCACGTGAAAAGTTGAGCAATGATGCAGAATCAGACCGCCCGAGCGGCGGCAAAACCTTTGTCCAGATCAGCCTTGAGATCGGCCACATCCTCAAGTCCGATGTGAATCCGCAGAACCGGACCTTCTTTGGGGGCTTCGAGAATCTGACGCTCGCTGAGATCAACCTGCAGCGCCAGGCTGGCAAAACCACCCCATGAATATCCGAGCCCGAAAAGCGAGAGTGCGTCGAGGAATGCCTGCGCCTTTCGCTTGAAGTCCTGCGAGTTTGAGACTGAAAGCACGAAGGAAAACACGCCGCTTGCGCCTTTGAAATCGCGCTTCCAGATCGCGTGGCCGGGAAAACTCGAAAGAACAGGACTGAGCACGCGCGCTACCTCGTCCCTGCCCTCCAGCCATTCGGCGATCTCCACCGCGCTGGCCTGGTGACGCTCCAGCCTTACCCCCATCGTGCGCAGTCCGCGCAGGACCTGATAGGCATCATCAGCAGCGCCGCAGATACCGAGCGCGCCATTGGTCTGCCGCAGACGCCGCCAGTGCTCGGCATTGGCCGAAACGGTTCCGAGCAGGATATCGGCATGGCCAGCCGGATATTTGGTCGAGGCCTGAATGGAGATATCGACGCCAAAATCGAGCGGCCGGAAAAACAGCGGCGTCGCCCAGGTATTGTCCATCGTCACCACAGCGCCCTGACGGTGCGCGGCAGCGGCGATCGCCGGAACGTCCTGCATCTCGAACGTATTGGAGCCCGGCGCTTCCAGATGCACGAGCCTGGTGTTCGGGCGAAGCAGCTTTTCGATGCCTGCACCGATCAACGGATGGTAATATTCGACCTCGACGCCGAAACGCTTGAGCATCGTATCGCAGAAATGCCGGACATTGCCGTAGACGGAATCGACGATCAGAGCGTGATCGCCCGGCGTGAGATAGGCCAGAAACGGCAGCGTGACGGCGGCAAGCCCGGACGGCACGATAATGGTTCCGGCGGCACCCTCCAGTTCGTTGACCGCCTGGCAAAGCGCGTCGGTCGTCGGCGTGCCCCGCGTCGCATAGGTGTATTTCTGGCTGTGCGTTTCCATGGCATGCGCGGTGGGAAACAGCACGGTCGATGCCCGCACCACGGGGGGATTGATGAAACCGTGATAATCGAAGGGGTCATGCCCCGCCCGGACCAGCTGCGTGTTGGGGCCGGTCGTCTTTGGCGTGCTGTCGTTGTCGCTCATGGTGTCCTGCATGTCTTTGGTGGCGGTCCCGGCGAGGGCCCTATGGTTTTTGGCAATCTCCGGCCGGGCATCGGCGCGGTAATTTTCACTCAGTCCAGATGCACCTGCAAGCCTAGAGCCTCGTACGATCAATGAGGCGCTTCTGTTGCCTCAAATCGGCCGATCCACCAGAAGGATGGCGCAGGGCGATGCCGCCCCATCGGGGCAAGCCATCCGACGCAGTGGGCGGCCGATTTCAGGCAACCCGAAGGGCCGGATGCTTTTTTCCTTCCGGCAGAATGCGTCTCATTGATCGTACGAGGCTCTAAGGCCTGTCGCCGGAAACATGGCGTTCCAGGAAGGGCAGATTGTCTTGGCCCCAGTAAATCTCGCTGTCATAGAGGAATGTCGGGAACCCGAAGACGCCGGTCTCCACGGCATGGTCCCGGTCGGCCGCCCATTTGGCGCGCACGTCGTCATCGGCCTGGCGTTTCAACAGGGCGGCGCCGTCAAATCCGGCTGCATCGGCGATGGCCTGGCGCACCTGCGGCTGGCCGATGTCCTTCGCCTCGCTCCAGAAGGCCTGCTGCAGGGCGCGGGTCAGGCCGATCCAGTCCTGGCCGTCGAGATAGGCGGCGATGATGATCAGCGATGCGGGTGCGGGATCGCTGAGTTCCGGCCGGTTTTCCAGGATCAGTTCCTTGCCGCGCACACGCGCCCAGCGCTTGAGATCGCGCGTCCAGTAGCTGCGCCGGGCCTGCGGCCGGTTGCGCGAAAAGATCCCACCATTCTCTTCGACGACGGTTGTCAGATAGGGTTTGATCTCGACACCGTTCTTTGCCGCAAGTTCGACGAAGGCGTCAAAGCCGATATAGGACCAAGGCGATCCGATGGAGAAGAAATATTCAACGATTTTGGTCAATGCCTGTCATTCCTGCGCTGTCGGGATGGAAAGATAGCCCTTATCAGGCCGTTCGTTTTTGCCGGTCTTTGCCGTTGATCCAGCCAAGCTGCGGGGCAATGAGCGTCATGAAGTCGTGGATGATCTGGCGATATTGCGCGTCCTCAAACTCATAGGGCAGCTCAAGCCTGATTTCGCTGACATGCGGCAGGATCGGGTCGGTGAACAGACGTTCCAGAATTTCGGAGGACGTGCCGACGATGTCGCGGGCGTAGAGTGTACGGCGCTCGCCCTGCGGCGTCAGCGTCCGCTCGTTTCGCCCTGCCGCATAGTCGCGATAGCGTTTGCGCGTCTGTGCGTCGGCGCTGTCGGTCGGCACGATGACCCGCCCGAGACCGACGCGCCTGCCCGCCCCGCCAGCCTCCCGGTAAGCCGACAGCTGCCGCGCCTGCGCCACGAAGAAATCGTCCGTCTCCTCCCCGGTGGTGACATTGCCGATCAGGAGATTGAAACCATTCAGCCCGGCCCAACGGGCAGAACGCAGCGACCCGCCGCCATACCAGATGCGATCCGTCAGCCCCTTCGCATGCGGCTGCAGCCGCGGCCGCTGCGGCCCGAAAGGCGTCTTGATAAGGGTCGTCTCTTCGCCGACGGGATTGCTCTTCAGGTTCTCGACGAAGCGCAGAACCCGCTCATGCGAAAAATCATAGGTCTCCCAATCGCCGTCAAAGACCAGCGGCGCGATCAGATCGGCATGCAGCGGCCGGCCGGCGCTCAAGCCGACATTCAGCCGTCCGCGCGACAGGACATCAACCGTCGACAGGTCTTCTGCAAGCCTGTAGGGGCTTTCATAGCCGATCGGGATGACTGCCGTGCCGAGTTCGATGCGGCGGGTGCGCTGGGTCGCCGCCGCCAGAAACGCCGTCGCCGACGAGATGCCCGGCTCCAGATGCCGCTGGCGGGCCCAGGCGCTCTGGAAACCCAGCTCTTCGCCATATTCGAGAAGGTCCAGCGTCTTTTCCAATCCGGACAGCGGGTCTGCGGCGGCATAATTGCCCGGCGTCAGGAAGCCTATATGGTTGATGGCGATGCGGCTCATCGTGTCGTCTTCCTTCAAGTCTTGGCGTCAGGATTTCGGCAGGCCGGGCGGATTGGTTTCCGATTTTGGTAGCGCTTCCTCGCTCAGATGCCAATGATCGAGATTTTTGGCATAGACGCCGCTTTCGATCAGCCCGTTGGTGGCAACCGTCAGAGCGTCCGCCAGCCCACTGCCCTTCCTCGTGGTGATCGCCACGTCGGAACGGTCGGGCCAGCCGGCGCTCAAGGTACCCACCCGCTTGATCGTGTGATCGCGCGCGGCGATATAGACGAGCTGCGCATGCGGCTGGACGATGACGTCGGCCCGAGCCGATGCCAGCGCAAGCAGGCCAGCCGCATCGTCGTCATAATATTGCAGCTCCAGCGGTTTCAGCCCGGCACCGATATTATCGTCATTCCAGCGGAGCAGAATACGCTCCTGATTGGTGCCGGCACCGACGATGATGCGCAGGCCGGCCGTGTCCTTCGGCTCCCGAATTGCACCGATAGCGCTATCCGACTTGACGAAAAAGCCGTGCAGCCCCTGCCGGTACGTGGAAAAATCGAATTTCTCCTTGCGCTGTTCGGTGACCCCGACATTGGAAATGACGGCATCATATTTGCCCGATACCAGGCCAAGCGGCCAGTCGATCCAGGCGACCGGTACCAGTTCCAGTTCCAGCCCCAGACTGTCGGCAATGGCGGAAGCGTAATCCGGGTCGGCTCCGACGACAGTCTTTGCATCCGTCGCATAGGTCGCAAGCGGCGGCCCGCCGGGGCTGACCGCGACTGTGAACTTGCCGGGCGAGACGAAGGTGAAATCCTTTGCGATGGTTGCAATGGCTGCGTCATTCTTCTGCGCCCGGACGCGGGCGGGCTGTCCGGGGCTGAGATCGAACACCTCTTGCGCCCCAGCGGTGCCACACAGGCCGAGAAGCGTGAGCATAGCGCCCATCGTCACGTTACGTAAGGTGCATGTACCAGCCATCATCCCGGTCTCCATTTTCATCAGAAAAATAGGCCGGTATCTCCAAACGATACCGGCCCGGCGTTGGCGATTACGAGCCGCTTTTCGGCAGGCCCGGAGGATTGGTCTTGGCTTCGTCGATCGATTCCGAAGCAAGACTCCAGGTGTCGAGAACCTTGCGATAGGCACCGCTGGCGATCAGGTCGTTGATGACATCCGTGAGCGGAGCCGCCAGACCGCTGTCTTTTCGCGTGGTCACGGCGATTTCCGCAGTGATGGGCCAACCGCCGCTGAGGGTGCCGACCAGCTTGGTCTCGCCTTTCAGCGCGGCCGCATAGGCCTGGGTTGCGTTGACGCTGAGAACGACATCGGCCCTGCCGGACTGGACGGCCAGATTGCGGACGGCATCATCGTCGTAATACTGCACCTCGACCGGCTTCAAGCCGGCCGCGACGTTCTGGCGGTCCCATTCCAGAAGGATCTTTTCCTGGTTGGTTCCAGCGTCGGTGATCACCCGCAGCCCGGCAATATCCTTCGGTTCCTTGATCGCGCTGATGGTGCTGTCGGCCTTGACGTAGAAGCCGAGCTCATCCTTGCGATAGGTGGAGAAGTCGAATTTCAGCTTGCGCTCCTCGGTCACCGTCACATTCGAAATCACCGCATCGAACTTGCCGGATGTGAGGCCGAGCGGCCAATCGGCCCAGGCGACGGAGACCAGTTCGAGCTTGCGCCCCAGGCTGTCGGCCAGCACCTGCGCGAAATCGACGTCGTAGCCGATGACGGTTTTGGAATCGGACGCATAATCATGCAGCGGAAGATTGCCGCTGGTGCTGATGCCGACCGTGAAAACGCCGTCTGCGACGAATTTGAAGTCTTTCACCTGCTCGATGCGCTTCTCGTTCTTCTGCACCCGAAGCCGGTTCGGCTGCTCGGGGCTGAGATCAAACGTGTCTGCCGCCTGCGCGGAGCCAAGCCCCAATGCCGCAACAGTCACCGCACCTGCCATCAGTCGTTTAGCACTCTGTAAAAATGTCATTTCCCGTCTCCTTTTCATCTTATGGTTGTATTGACTGTCAGTCCCATCCCGTCCGCTCAGAGTGGCCGGAAATTTCTAGAGAACTTTTGCGAGGAACTCGCGGGTGCGCGGATGGGTCGCCTGGCTGAAGATGCGGGCGGGCGGTCCGACTTCCAGGATCTGCCCCTCCTCCATGAACACAACCGTATCGGCGACTTCACGGGCGAACCCGGTTTCATGGGTGACGATCACCAGCGTCGTGCCGGTGCGTGCCAGCTCCTTGATCACATCCAGCACCTCGCCCACCAGTTCCGGATCCAGCGCCGAGGTCGGCTCATCGAACAACAGCACCTTCGGCTTCAGCGCCAACGCCCTTGCGATGGCAACACGCTGCTGCTGGCCGCCAGAAAGCTGGCGGGGATAGGCATCGATCTTGTCCGTCAAGCCGACGCGGGCGAGAAGTTCCCGCGCCAGCTCGACGGCCTCGGCGCGGTCCGTCCCCCGGACCTGCATCGGCGCCTCGATCAGGTTTTCCAAAACGGTCAGATGCGGAAAGAGGTTAAAGTTCTGGAACACCATGCCGATATCGGCGCGGCGTTTCAGGATGTCCTTTTCCTTCAGTTCATAGAGCGTCTCGTCCTTCTGACGGTAACCGACGAGTTCGCCGTCAACCGAGATGAAGCCGCTATCGACGCGCTCAAGATGATTGATCGCCCGCAGCAAAGTCGATTTGCCGGAACCGGAGGGCCCGAGAATGGCCGTGACACTGCCTGCCGGAAGGGTCAGATCGACCCCATCCAGAACTTTCAGCGCGCCAAAACTCTTGGAAATGCCGTGAATTCGCACCGTGGCGCCGGACCGCAGCAGCGGCGCATCGCGAAACCCGGTCTTGCGCGCAGCCTGTGTCCCCGGAGCCGCCGTCTGCCGCTGTGCCGGCTGACGAAACCTAGCGAGCAAACCCGCAAAGGGCAAAGGCAGGGGATTGCGCACCGCGCCCTTGGAATAATAGCGCTCGATATAATATTGGGCGATCGACAGCACGGTCATGATCACCAGATACCAGGCCGTCGCCACCATCAGCAGCGGCACGACCTCCAGATTGCGGCGATAGATGACCTGGACCGTGTAAAAAAGCTCAGGCAGCGCCAGCACGTAAACCATGGAGGTGCTTTTTGCCAGACCGATGATCTCGTTGAAACCGGTCGGCAGGATCGAGCGCATGGCCTGCGGCAGGACGATGCGGAACACCTGACGGCGGCGCGGCAGGCCAAGGGCGGCGGCCGCCTCAAGCTGCCCCTGATCCACCGACAGGATGCCCCCACGGACGATCTCGGAAAAGAACGCGGATTGATTGAGCGTCAGCCCGAGGAAGGCGGCGGCAAACGGGGTCAGCAGCTGCATCGTCGGATAATCGACGAGAACCGTACCGGTGAACGGTTCGGCGATGCGGATCGTCTCGTAGAGATAGCCGAGATTGTTGAGAATGAGCAGCAGCACGATCAGCGGAATGGAGCGCAGCAGCCAGACGTATCCCCAGGAGACACCCGACAGAAGCGGCGATTTCGACACCCGCGCCAAGGCGAGCGCCGTGCCGAGCACCGAACCGGATATGGTCGCGAGAACCGTGAGCAGCAATGTCCGGCCAAGACCGGCCAGAACCGGTTCTGCAAAAAACCATTCGGCAAAGACATTCCAGCCCCAGCGCGGGTTGGTGAAGGTCGAATAAAGGGCCACGGCAATGACCAGGCCCGCAAATATCGTGCCGGCCAGGCGGCCGGGATGGCGCGCAGGGACGATCCGGTAGCGCGAATAGTCCTGGCCGTGCTCGGCCGCTTTACGGCTGGGCTTTATGCCTGCAAAATCTGTGGTGAGCGCCATGTGTGATCCCCGGTCAATAATGAAGTTTCTACCCGCTCAGCGCTGCGCGGCCGCGCGCGGGAACGGCTGTTCGCCAGCCACGCCGGCCGGCAGGCCGACAGTGGCGAGATGGCCAATCTCTTTTTCAAACGGCAGCGTTTTGTAGATTTCCGGATCGGCTTTGACGTCGAACAGTGCGGTATAGCCATATTTCAGATAGAGCCCGACGGCCTCCGGCTGGCGAAAGCCGGTGGTCAGGTAGATGCGCGAATAGCCCTGACGCGCCGCCTGCACTTCCAGCTCGAGCAGAACCTTGACCGCCAGCCCCTGGCGGCGAAGGTCCGAGCGGGTCCAGATGCGCTTGAATTCGGCCGTGCGCTCGTCATAAAGCTTGAACGCGCCGCCGCCGATCGTCGCGCCACCACGCTGCAACAGCAAAAAATTTCCATGCGGCGGCGCAAAGGCTTCGGCCGGATAGCGGTTCATCTCCTCGACTGCACCCGCCGCGTTGAAATACGAGCCGTAACGGCTGTCATATTCATAGGTAAGTTCATCGATCAGCGGCTTGGCGCGGGGATCGAGGGGCGTGGTGTAGACAAACGTATCGCTCATGGTCGCCATTCCTGTGAGAAGTTGGCCTGTGGAAATGTGGTGATGCCGTCAGATGAGAAAAGTTTCCGCCAGCCGCACCCAGTAGCGGGCGGCGGGCGCGATGATCGCGTCGTTGAAATCGTAATGGGCGCTGTGCAGCGGCGCTGTTTCGCCATTGCCGACAAACAGATAGCTGCCGGGCTTCGCCTGTAGCATGAAGGCGAAATCCTCGCTCGCCGTGCGCGGCTTGAAGCCCTCCTCGACCCGTACAGGACCAAACGTGTCGAGCGCGACGCCACGCGCGAACTCGGTCTCTGCGCGATGGTTGATCAGCGCCGGGAAGCCGAGCCGGTAGTCCACCTCCGCCACCGCACCAAAACTTTCCGCCTGCGCCCGCGCCAAGGCCGGAATGCGCTCCTGCAACTGCTGACGGACGGTTTCTGTGAAGGCGCGCATGGTCATCTTCAGCTCGACGCTTTCGGGGATGACATTGGAGGCGGACCCCGCATGGATTGATCCGACCGTCGCCACCGCCATGTCCTGCGGATCGACATTGCGCGAGACGACGCTTTGCAGCGCGGTGATGAAGGACGCCGACGCCAGCACCGGATCAACAGCGCGGTGCGGCTCTGCCCCATGGCCACCCTTGCCGACGATGCGGATCTTTGCCTGATCGACCGAGGCCATGGCCGGCCCCGAAACGAAACCGAACTGGCCGAGCGGCACGCCCGGCCAATTGTGCAGCCCGAAGATCGCATCGACCGGAAAGCGCTCGAACAGGCCCTCCGAGATCATCTTTTTCGCACCGGCGCCGATTTCCTCGGCCGGCTGGAAGATCAGATGCAGCGTCCCGTTGAAGCTGGAACTCTGCGCCAGATAGCGGGCGGCGGCCAGGAGGATGGAGGTGTGGCCATCATGGCCGCAGGCATGCATGACATCGGGATTGTTGCTGGCATAGGAAAGGCCGGTCGCCTCCTCAATCGGCAGGGCATCGATATCCGCCCGGATGCCGATCCGCCGCTCGCCGTCGCCGCGCTTCAACGTGGCGACAACACCGGTTCCGGCGATGCCGGTGGTAACCGCATATCCCCAGGAGGACAGTTGCGCGGCGATCAGCTTGCTGGTGCGCCGCTCCTGAAAGGCAAGCTCGGGATATTGATGCAGGTCGTGGCGAAACGCGATGCTCTCGTCGAGAGAGGCGGCAATGCCGCGCTCCACGGGATCATCCCCTGAAGGGCCGTTGGTCTGCTCTGTCCGTGCGATGATGTTCATGGCTTTATCCGGCGCCTCAGGCGCCGACCGCCTTTCCGCGTTCGACGTCTTCAGCGGGCGCGACGTACCGGCTTTCCCGGTAATCCAGCCCCAGATGATCGCGCAGCGTCTCACCTTCGAGCACAGGATTGAAATAGCCGCGCCGCTCAAGGATCGGGAGGACATGGGTGGCGAAATCGTCGAGCCCTTCGGCAATCACCGGGAACCCGAGAATGAACCCGTCGGCGGCG
The DNA here is from genome assembly GCF_001426685.1 of Rhizobium sp. Root483D2. Taxonomy (GTDB): domain Bacteria; phylum Pseudomonadota; class Alphaproteobacteria; order Rhizobiales; family Rhizobiaceae; genus Pararhizobium; species Pararhizobium qamdonense. Next base: position 127,963 of record NZ_LMFB01000038.1, read on the forward strand.
CCCTCCTCCACCCAGCGGATGATCTCGCCTGCGATATGATCGGCCGTGCCGATAAAGGCCGTGCGCGGCGTGGCCGAATCGAGCGCGACTTCGCGCAGCGTCAGGTTTTTCTCGCGTGCCGTCTTCTTGATCCGGTCCGTCGTCGCGCGAAAACTGTTCTTGCCGATATCGCCGATATCCGGAAAAGCTTCGTCGAGCGGATAGACGCTGAAATCATGATGGTCGAAGAAGCGGCCGAGATAGAGCAGCGCTTCCTCAATGGTGACGAGATTGCGGATCGCCTGATATTTCTGCTCGGCCTCTTCAGCCGTTGCCCCGACCACCGGCCCGATGCCGGGATAGATGCCGATCTCTGCGGCCCGGCGCCCTTGCGCAATCGCGCTCTGCTTGACCTGTTTGTAAAAGACCTTCGCGTCTTCGATCGGCCCACCATTGGTAAAGACGGCATCGGCATGTTTGCCAGCAAGCCGGATGCCGGAATCGGACGCGCCCGCCTGGAAAACGACCGGCTGCCCCTGTTTCGAGCGGCCGATATTCAGCGGGCCTTCGACGCGGAAGAAGCGGCCTTTGTGCCCGAGCGTGTGCAGCTTCGACTTGTCGGCATAGACGCCCGTTTCCCGGTTGCGGACGAAGGCATCGTCATCCCAGGAATCCCACAGGCCCTTGATCACATCGAGATATTCGTCGGCGATCTCGTAACGCAGCTCGTGTTCCGGATGCTCGCGGCTGTAATTGCGCCCCGACCCTTCGAGCGGCGTCGTCACCGCATTCCAGCCGGCCCTGCCGCCGCTGATCTGGTCGATCGTGGCAAATTGGCGGGCCACCGTGAACGGGTCGCTATAGGAGGTCGAGACCGTGCCGACCAGGCCGATCTTTGCGGTCGATGCCGCCAAAGCCGACAGGATCGAGATCGGCTCGAACCGGTTGAGGAAATGCGGGATCGACTGGGCGTTGATATAAAGTCCATCGGCCACGAAGGCGAAAGCGATGCCTGCGGCCTCTGCCTTGCGGGCGGTGTTGACGAAGAACTCGAAATTGACGCTGGCGTCAGCGGGACCGCTTGGATGTTTCCAGGCGTTCATGTGACCACCGGGGCCCTGCAGCATGATGCCGAACGGAATATGTGTGTGAACCATCGGATAAATCCTTGTTGTCCGTATCAGGCGGCGAGCGAGAGCCGCTCCTTGGCGAGCCGTTCGATGGAGGCGAAGCGCTCGGCGCTGGCGAGCGCCGGCGTTTCGATGATGAATTCGCCGATGCCGTAGCGGCTGGAGAGGTCATCGAGCTGGCTGCGAACATCTGCGGCCGTGCCATGCAGCACGCTCGGCACCTTTGATTCGAGACGATCGATGGCGACGCCGGCCTGGCGCGCATATTCGGACGCCTGCTCCTCGGTACCGACATTGACGCTTCTGCCGTCGGTGAGGAAAACCTTGACGATGCGCAGATCGCCGACGGCCCGGCGTGCAAGGGCCGCATCCTCGGCGGCATAGGCCGCAAGCGCCAGGATCGGCGTCCTGCCGCCACTCATCCGCTCATAGGCCTCGAACGTCAGACGCAGGTTTTCCGGATCGCCGTTCAACTGCCCCGCAAACACCAGCCGCCAGCCCTTGGCTGCGGCAAGCTGCGCACTCTCAACGCTGGCGCCCAGCAGAAATCGCTCCGGTGCAGATGGCGGAAACGGCGTCGCATGCGGACCGTCCTGCGCGGGATCGGCAGCCAGATAGCGATTGATGTCTGAGAGTTGCTGCGCAAAGTCCGGTTTCGCCGCAGGATCGATCCCCACCTGCAGGGCGCGGGTCGAGAGCGGAAAGCCGCCCGGCGCCTTGCCGACGCCGAGATCGACCCGGCCCGGCGCCAGCGACGCCAAAAGATTGAAATTTTCCGCAACCTTGTAGGCGCTGTAATGCTGCAGCATGACGCCGCCCGAACCGACCCTTATCCGCGCAGTCCTGGCCAGAAGATAGGCAATCAGCGTTTCCGGAGCTGAACTTGCCAGGTTGAGCATGCTATGATGCTCGGCGACCCAGAACCGGTGATACCCAAGCTCCTCCGCCCTCTGCGCCAGCCGAACCGTCGCCCGCAGCGCCTCCACCGCAGTGCCACCCTCATCGATAGGGCTCTTGTCTAGGAGACTGAGGAGGTAGGACATAGCCGATGATCCCTTCGCTAAGTTGCAAAACTTAGTCCATAAAACCAGTAGACAAACCGATTTATAAGGAACGGCATTCTCTTTGGCGAGACGTTGAGAGAAAAACTCACCTGGCCTATTCAGGTGAAACCGATAGGGTTAGCGGTGACTAACTTATTGAAAAACAGGTCAGCGACATCTGAAAGTGAGGGATAACTATGCCAGGCAACCCCGTTTCGACCCGCATCGTCCTTGCCTCGCGCCCCTCTGGCAAACCCGTTGTGGGGAACTTCCGGCTTGAAGACGAGCCGCTGCGGGATATCGCCGAGGGCGAAGTTCTTTTGCAAATTCTCTATCTCTCCCTTGATCCCTACATGCGCGGCCGCATGGATGAAGCCAAATCCTATGCCAAGCCGGTCGAGATCGGTGGGGTGATGGAGGGCGGAACGGTTGCGAGAGTTCTGCACTCACGCAACGCTGCGTTCAATCCCGGCGATATCGTTCTCTCCCATTCCGGATGGCAGAGCCATGCAGTTGCGCATGGCAGCGACCTGAGGAAACTCGACCCGGACCAGGCGCCGGTTAAAACGGCGCTCGGCATTCTCGGCATGCCTGGATTTACCGCCTATGCCGGCCTGCGCAACATCGGGAAGCCGAAGGCCGGAGAAACGGTTGTGGTTGCCGCCGCCAGCGGTGCTGTTGGCTCGGCGGTTGGCCAGATCGCCAGAATTTTCGGCGCCCGCGCCATCGGCATCGCCGGTGGACGCGAGAAATGCGATTATGTGCGCGACCAGCTTGGTTTCGACGCCGCGATCGACCATCGGTCCAGCAATTTCGCCGCAGAACTGAAAGCCGCTTGCCCCGATGGCATCGACGTCTATTTCGAAAACGTCGGCGGCCACGTGTGGAGCGCGGTATTTCCCCTGCTCAACGATTTCGCACGCATCCCCGTTTGCGGGCTGATCGCGCATTACAATGAAGACCGTTCCGCGCCCGGCGCACAGGATCAACTCCCGGCCGTCATGCGCGCCATCCTGCGCAAGAGCCTGACGATCAGAGGCTTCATACAGCGGGAATTTTCCGACCAGCGGGCCGATTTCTACAGGGAAGCCACAGCCTGGATTGCCGATGGCCGGCTGAAATACAAGGAGGATATCATCGAGGGCCTGGACAATGCTCCAGACGCCTTTATCGGCCTGCTCGACGGACAGAATTTCGGCAAGCTGATCGTCCGCGTCGCCGCCTGAGCAAGGGGTCTCACCGGCCACTGGCGTCAAGCCGGAGGCGCTTTTGTGGAAGTAAATTTACCTGTCTTGAAAGACAAAAAGAGAATGGTGGGTGATGTAGGGTTCGAACCTACGACCCGCTGATTAAGAGTCAGCTGCTCTACCAACTGAGCTAATCACCCGCCAGAACCGCTTCGTTTGCGGCCTCTAGAACCACATTGCTGTGGTGTGATGCGGCGTATAATGGGGTTCGCCGGGCTTGTCTAGTTCCGCCGGTGATTTTCTTTCGGATTTCTTGAAAAAATCTGTGTGGGCTGTTTAGAGGCTGTTTTTCAAAGATAAAGTTCACCGGCCGCGATCTTCACCGCCTGTCCGCCGATCCGGGCCGTGCTGATTTCGCCGCCGGAGACGTCGATATGAAGGTGCAGCAGCGATGGGCGCCCCATCTCCACGCCCTGCTCGACCAGGAACGGGTGATGGCCGTCGATCAGCCGATCGAAACTGTGGATGGCGCCGGAAAAGGCGGCAAGCGCGGAGCCTGTCGCCGGGTCCTCGGCAATGCCCATGGCGGGAGAAAACATCCGCGTGTGGAAGCGTGCGGCATGGTTGACGCCGCCGCGGCAATAGAGATAGGCGGCGGCGAGCCGGCCTTCGGCGATCGGGGTGATCTGCTCCCACTGTGCTGCGTCGAACTCCACGGCGGCGGCCGCGCTCACATCGTGAACCGGGATCGTCACGAAAGGGACCCCGGCGCTCCAGAACGAGGGCACATGGTTTTCAAAGCCGATCTGCGTCGCCTTCAGGCTGAATGCATCGGCGATCGCCTGCCGGTCGAATTTGGCATCGAGCCGCACCGATTTGCGTGGCACGTCGAATTCAGCGAAGGTCGCCTCGCCTGCGCGGCCGCGCACGGCGCAGCGCACCGGGCCGACATTTTCCTCCAGCATCTGCACGAGGTCATAGTCTTTATCGTCAAACGAGCGTCCATCTTCCGCTAACGCAACAGCGGCGCCCACCGTCGGGTGGCCGGCGAACGGCAGTTCATAGGCGGGCGTGAAAATCCGCAGTTTTGCGGCATGCCCGGTTTTTTGCGGCGGCTGCAGAAACACCGTTTCCGACAGATTGAACTCGCCGGCAATCGCCTGCATCGCGGCATCGCTGAGGCCATCGCCGTCAAAGACAACGGCGAGCGGATTTCCCTCCAGCCTGTTGGCGGTGAAAACGTCGTAGATTGCATAGCGACGCGCCACGATGGTCTCCCTTTGCTGTTTTCAGGTACCAGACCTTGCATGGCAGGTCGCTCCCGGCAAGCGCAAAAGCGTCACTTTACGGTGCCGAAAACCCATTGCAGAACCGGCGGCATGAAGGGCGGATACGGATGCTGCCCGGGATCGGCGGTGCGGATGGCAAGGGCGGCGTCGATTTCCGGCTCCGGATCGGCAGCGATATGAGCGAGAATCCTGTCGATCAGCTCGGCCGCAGTCTCCTCAAAATGATAGGCACGAAACAGGGTCACGGCGTCCTGATGGCGCAGACCATGGAAACCGGAGACGCTTTTGGCGTCCGATAGCGCAAGACCCGTTTCCTCCATCACCTCGCGCGCCATATTGCCGTCGATATCGCAATATCCGCCGCTGATGTCATCGGGATCGAGCGAGCCCGCAGCGCAATAGACACGGCCCGGATTGGCGGTGTGCTGGCCCATGCGAATGGCGATCACCGCACCGTCCGAAGATACGATCACCGGCAGGCCGAACAGATGCAGCGCTGCCCCGGCCGGGCGGGTCTTGCGCCAGAGCAGAAACGCCGAGAAGGGAACGATATGGCAGGTGCCAGACAAAGCGCCGCCGCCAAGCTCCAGTGCCCGCATCAACAGCATGCGGCCGTCAAACAAGGCAGGATTGGCCGCCACCTCATGGTCCCAGTTGGCGGTGATTTCCGCCTCACGCGCAAGACAGAAGGGATGCGGCGCGTCCGACACTTCGACTTGGATGCGATCGACCGGAAAGATCAGCCGATCGCCGGGCCATGTGGATAACGTGCTTGTCATGGGTTCACAAAATCCGCTCTGAAAGGTTCATATGTCCAGCGAAATGACCACCGGGCAGTGATCGGAGGCTTTCGGCCGGTCCCATCCGGTTCTCGGATAGCGTTCGACCTCCTGCCCCATCGGAAAGATCGTCCGGTAGGGCTGGCCGCCGCGGATGATTTCGGGCACGCTCGCGGGATTGCGCTCGGCAAGCGCCTTGGACAGCCAGATATAGTCGAGCTGGCAAAGATGCCGCTCCAGTGGCCCGCGGCTGTGAAACAGCGTCCAGCGGTCGAGCTCCGGGCGCCGGCGCATGACGTTTTCCACAAAGCCGTCATGGCTGAACACATCCAGCGCGCTTTCGGCCTCCTGGCGCGGCTCGAAACGATAGCCGGTGCGCCGGTCGCCGAGCACATCGACACGCTCCTGATAATCATTCATGTCGCCGCAGATCGCGAACATCTTGCCGTTCAGATGATCGGCGCCAAACCTGTTTTCGACGATGCGGCGGACGGCAGCCACCTCGGCAGCGCGCACCGGCATGGTGGCCGTGCGTCCATCCAGCCCGTCGCGCGCCGGGCCCATCGACTTGAAATGCACGACAAACAGCGTGAACGGCCGGCCGCCGATGCGGAAATCCAGCTCCAGGCAATCGCGCTTGAAAATGCGGTCGCCGGGCACGTTGGTGAGTGCCAGGGCATCGTTGAACAGGTTGAAATCGGCGTAAGTGACACCGGCATGCGATTTGACATCGACGCATTCGATCTTCTGGCCGTCGCGGGTCTCCTCGCGCACAAGAACCGCAACATCGATCCCCCGGCTGTCATTGCCCTCGATCAGATATTTCTGCCGGTAGCCATTGCCGACCATGCGGAAGAGATAGCCGTATTCGAAGGCCTGCAGCGCCGCCATATTGTCGGCTTCCTGCAGGCAAAGGATATCGGCGTCGCAATCGGCAATGGCGAGCGCCGACATCTGCCGCGTGTCATCGGTATAGGCGATGGTGCGGGCTTCCTCCAGCCGCTGGTATTCCGCCTCGGTCTTGACGTCGAAGAGCCTGAGAACGCGATCCTGCTTGAGGTTGTTGCGAAAGCCGGAAAAATCGAACCGGCTCATCAGGTTCTCGATATTGAAGGTGGCAAGGCGAAGGGTCATCAGCAGTTTCCGGATGCAATCGCGGCGACTTTAGCCAATCAACCGCAAAAGGCGAAGGCCTTTCTCCGTCTGCCAATCCGGCCGGATGATGGGCTGCACCGGGGCCATTTCTGGGGTGATCCGGAGGGAGCGAATAATTGATCCTGACAGGCCGTTTCCCACTTGCAAGATTGGCCGGCGGGATGCACGGCACAGGGAGAGGAATGGACATGTCAAATTGGAAACGCACGGCCACGGCGGTGATATCGGCCCTGGCCTTCCTCGGTCTTGGCGCGGCAACGGCCCATGCCGACAGTTTTGGCGCGATCTCGCTTTCGCCGAAAACAGGCGCGACAGGCTGGTCGTACGACTATTCCTCGCGCTCGGAGGCCGATGAGGTGGCGCAATCGCATTGCGACCGGAATGCCGGCGATTGCCGGGTTGCGATCTGGTTCAAGAATGGCTGCGGAGCGGTGGCGCGCGGGGCAGACGGCGGCTGGGGTTCCAACTGGGCGCCGGGAAGCCGGCGGGCGCAACGCGCTGCACTTGCCGCCTGCTCCAATCATTCCGACAGCTGCCGGGTGATCCGCTGGCAATGTTCCGGCGCCAACTGATTAATCACAAAAGCCATGCCTGCCGGATCACGAATGGCTGCAGGACGCCGCAATCCATCGGATGCGTGGCATAGGCCTTGAGGCCTTGCCCGCCGGCGGTGCGAAGAGATAGGGCAAAGCGCTCGCCCTCGAAGACGCAGGCTATCACCTGCAGCAAAATCCCGGCCGGGTCCGCTACCACATGTTCGGGGCGCACCAGCACGGCGCGGCCTGGGGCCGACGTCCGGCGGAAGGCTGTTTCGATCGTTGGCCATGACAGGAGACGCGGGCCGTGCTCCGGCAGCGCGAGATCCAGAATGGCACCCTGCCCGACCAGCCCGCCGACCACCCGGCCTTCCGGCCGGGCATAGATATCCTGCGGCGAGGCAACTTGTATCAACCGCCCTTCGGACATGACGGCAATGTCGGTCGCCAGCGCCATCGCCTCGCCCTGGTCGTGGGTCACGTAGATCATCGTCGCGCCGGACCGGGCATGGAATTCGCGAAAGGTCTCTTCCATTGCAGCCTTCAGGTGGCGGTCGAGATTGGCCAGCGGTTCGTCGAGCAGCACCACGTCCGGCGCGGTAACAAGGCAGCGGGCAAGCGCCACGCGCTGTCTTTGACCGCCGGACAGATCGGCCGGACGCCGCTCGGCGAAATCCTCCAGCCGCACGACCGAGAGCGCCTCCATGACGCGCGCCTGCCATGCGGCGCCGGTGATGCCACGCACTTTCAGCGGATAACCGACATTCTCAGCCACGGTCATATGCGGCCATAGCGCATAGGATTGAAACACCATCGCCATGTTGCGTTTTTCCGGCGGCAGCGCGCCGCTGGCATCGGCCAGCGTACGCTCTCCCAGCACGATCGACCCGTCGCTCGGCTGCTCGAAACCGGCGATCATGCGCAGCACCGTCGTCTTGCCGCAACCGGATGGGCCAAGCAGGGCCAGGAAGCCGCCTTCGCGTACGGTAAGCGACACATCGGAGACCGCAGGCCGGCCGGTGCCGAAATCCTTGCTGAGGTGATTGAGGATCAGTTGCGCCATGGCAGTACGCCTCTTGGAAGGTGTTTCGCCAGCATTTCCAGAGCGAGCATCAGGATGACCACCATGATGACGACGAGCACGGAGAGCGCCGAAGCCAGATCGGAACTGCCGCTGTCGTCGAGATTGAAGATCGCCACGCCGAGCGTTTGCGTGCCCGCCGACCAGAGCAGTGCCGACACCGTCAACTCGCTGCAGGCAATGAGGAAGACGAGAATGACCGAAGCGCCAGCAGCAGGCGCAATGAGCGGAACGAGAATGTCGCGCATGCGCCGGCCAAAGCCTGCGCCGGAAAGCCGGGCGGCCTCTTCGAGCGAGGGATCGAGCTGCAGGAAGGCGGCGGCTACGGGCTTGAGGCTGACGGCAAAGAAGCTGGAGAAATAGGCAATCAGGATGATCCAGATCGTGCCGTAGATCGAGACGTTGACGAGCGGCAACGGTGCGGCAAACAACAGGATGAACGCCACGGCCAGCACGATGCCGGGAAGCGCATAGGGAATTTCGATGAGGCCGGTAATAAGATCGGCCAGTTTTCCGGGGCGGCGGGCAAGCAGATAGGCGGTGAGCACCGTGACCAGCAACAGCCCGCAGGCCGTGGTCCCGGCCAGAAACAGCGAATTGGCAAACGCCGTCAGCGTCACGGACTGGCGAAACAGGATCTCGCTATAGGCATGCAATGACATGGTCTGGATATTGAGCGGCACGCCATAGGCGGGGACCAGCGAGCTGGCGACGAGAGCGGCGAGCGGTGCGGCAAGGACGAAGAACAGCACCAGTGAAAACCCAGCCTCCGCGATTGAACGCAACGGACCGAGCGCGAAGGCCGCACTCTGGCCCGACAGCCCGATGATGCGGTAATCCCTGCCCCGCAAAGCCCGCTGCTGGATCACCAGACCGAGCCCGGCAATGACGGCGATCACCATCGAAAGCTGCGCCATCTCGGCAAACGTGCCCGCGCCAAAACTCGAAAGGCGGCTGTAGATCAGCGTCGGGAGTACGAAGATCGATGCAGGAATTCCAAGGATCGCGGGAATGCCGAAATTGCCGACGCCGGACACGAAGGCAATCGCCGCCCCGGCGATCAGGCCGGGCACTGCCAGCGGAAAGATGATGTCGCGAAATACCCGCATCGGCGCGGCTCCGGAAAGACGCGCAGCCTCGACACCGTCGCGCGGCAAGGCTGCAAGCCCTGCCTTGAGCGCCAGAAACACCAGTGGCGCATGTTGCACGCCCAGGAGCAGCATGATCCCGCCCAGTGAATAGAGCGGCTGTGGACTGCCCAGCGGCGGCGCAATGCCGAGCGTCTTCAACAGCGGGCTGGCCGGCCCGGACATCTGCACCCAGGCCAGCGCCGTCACCTGCGGCGGGATCATCATCGGCAGCACGAAGGCGAAGCTGAAAAAGCCTTTCGCGCGGATATCGGTGAGCGTCACGACGAAGGCAAAACTCGCCCCGAGCACAACGGAAATCACCATGCCGCCGGTGGCGGTCATCAGCGTGTTGCGGATGGCAAACCAGGTGGAAGGCTCCGAAAACAGGCCGGTGGCTTTCCCCTCAAGGGAGAAACGCAATCCGACATAGAGCAGCCGTGCCAGCGGCAGGCCGCTCAGCAGGCACACGGTGATAACAACGAAAGGAAGCAGCCAGGCGGGCTGGCTGCTTCGATTGGCAGATCGTCTGGGCATGGGAACCGATCAGTTGGTGCCGAAGATGCCGGAGAAGGTCTTCAGGTCGCCTTCCGAGTTCTTCACGGCTGCGGCGGCATCGATTGGCAGAACCTTGATACTGTCGCGCGCCGGAAAGCCTTCCGGAAGGGCGACGCCATTGCGGGCCGGAATATAGCCGAGCTTGACGGAAACCTGCTGGCCCGGTTCGGACAGGAGGAAATCGACGAATTTCTTGGCCGTATCGACATTCCTGGCCGTCTTGAGAATCGCGACCGGCTCGGTCACGGCACTGACGCCTTCCGCCGGAAACACGAACTCGACCGGTGCGCCCTTGGCCTTTTCGCGGATCGCCATGAAATCGACCACCATGCCATAGGCCTTCTCCCCGGTGGCAACCGCCTTCAGCACGCCGCCATTGCCGCCTGCGGCCGTGGCGCCGTTTTCGGCCAGTGCCTTGTAGTAGTCCCAGCCAAAACCGTCGATGCCGGTCAGCGTCTGGGCATGGATCAGCGCAGCGCCAGAGGTGAGCGGGCTCGGCATTGTCACCAGACCCTTGGCTTCCGGCTTGGTCAGATCCTTCCAGCCGGCCGGCTTCAGCGATGCCGCCGTGTTGTAGATGATGCCGGTGGTGATCATCTTGGTCGAGTAATAGGCGCCATCGGCATCATAGAGCGCCGCATCGTAGTTGGCAGCCTCCGGCGACATGTAGTTCAGGAGCTGGCCTGCTTCCTTCATCCGCTGCAGCGTCACGGTATCGGCAATCAAAAGTACGTCGGCAACCGGATTGCCGGCCTCGATCTCGGCCATCAGCTTGGCCATGATCTTGGTCGTGCCATCGCGTACCCATTCGACATCCACGCCCGGATTGGCGGCCTTGAAGGCATCGACGGTGGCCTGCGCGTCCTCGTTCGGCTGGCTGGTGTAGAGCACCAGGTTTTCGGCATGCGCCGAAACGGCGATCAGGCTGGCGGCAACAAGTGCGGTGAACGCACCAAGCAACGTCTTCATCGGTCTTCATCCCAAGTGAACAGATGGAGGGATGGATAGTGGCGGCACTTGACAGGCATGTGACACTGCCTGCGCAACCGGCGGCGAATAAACAGCCCGCCACAAGCGTCTTGTGGATAGATAGCCGGATAATCCGATGAACATTACTGGGTGGATTGCCGCTCAGCCGCCTAAACCTGTTGAATATATTAGAAATATCTGCAATCCGGTCCGGGCGCATGTGGCGGGGCCAAGGGGACATCGATGAGCAAGACAACGTCATGGGGCGCGCGGCTGCGCTATGAGTTCGACAAGAGCATGGCGGCGGGATCGATCGCGCTGATCGGCTGGCTGGCGATCATCTCGCTGATCGTCATCATCATCGCCGGCGCGTTCCTGGCGCTGACCCAGATCGCGCCGGAAGGTGGCCAGCCGGTGAGCTTCATCGAAGGCGCCTGGGAATCGCTGATGCGCACCATGGATGCCGGAACGATGGGCGGCGATCTCGGCTGGAGCTTTCGCGGCGTTTCGCTGTTTGTGACCATCGCCGGCATCTTCGTCTTCTCGGCCCTGATCGGCGTCTTGAGCTCAGGCCTTGAAAACAAGCTGGACGAGTTGCGCAAGGGCCGCTCGCAGGTGTTGGAAAACGACCACACGATCATTCTCAACTGGTCGCCCTCGATCTTCGACGTGATTTCGGAACTGGTGATCGCCAATAGCAGCCGCAAGAAGCCGCGCATCGTCATCATGGCGAGCAAGGACAAGGTCGAGATGGAGGACGAGATCGCCACCAAGGTGGCAGACCTCAAGAATACCAGGATCATCTGCCGCAGCGGCGATCCGACCGACCTCTACGACCTCAATATCGTCAATCCGGAAACCTCGCGCTCCGTCATCGTTCTGTCGCCCGAAGGCGACGATCCGGATTCGCAGGTGATCAAGAGCGTGCTGGCACTGGTCAACGCCCCCGGCCGCCGCGCCAAGCCCTACCAGATCGCCGCAGAAATCCGAAACAGCAAGAATGCCGAAGTGGCCCGCATCGTCGGCGGCAACGAGCTGCAGCTCATTTTGGCCGACGACCTGATTTCGCGCATCGTCGTGCATTCCAGCCGCCAGTCCGGCCTGAGCGCCGTCTATTCCGAGCTGCTCGATTTCGACGGCTGCGAAATCTATACGCTGGAGCAGCCCGACATCACCGGCAAGAGCTTTGCCGCCGCTGTCATGGCCTATGAAACATCGACGCTGATCGGCCTCTGCGATGCGGACGGCAAGGTTCATCTCAACCCGCCGCCCGGCCGCATCTTCAAACCGGGCGAACGCGCCGTCATCATCGCCGAGGACGATGCCGCCATCAAATCCGGCGGCAACGACATCCATATCGAGAAAGACGCGATCCTGGCACCGGAAGCACGCAAGCAGGGACCGGAGCGCACTCTCCTGCTCGGCTGGAACCGGCGCGGACCGATCATCACCTTCGAATTGTCGCGATACGTCGCACCGGGCTCGCTGCTGACAATCGCCGCCGATACGCCTGAGCTTGAAGACGATATCGCGGCCCTGAAGGTCGCCAGCGGCAATATGGCCGTCGATTACCGCATCGTCGATACCAGCAACCGCGCCGAGCTTGATGCGCTGGATATTCCAAGCTACGACCACGTCCTGGTGCTCGGCTATAGCGACCATATGACCCCGCAGCCGGCCGACACCCGCACGCTGGTCACCCTCCTGCAGCTGCGCAAGATCGCCGAACATGCCGGCCGCCATATCAGCGTCGTCAGCGAAATGACGGATGTGCGCAACCGCGAGCTGGCCGAGGTCACCCGCGCCGACGATTTCGTCGTCAGCAACAAGCTGGTCAGCCTGATGCTGGCACAGGCGTCGGAAAACGAGCGCATGGCCGCGATCTTCGACGAGCTGCTCGATGAGGACGGATCGGAAATCTACATGCGTCCGGTCAGCGATTACGTCTCGATCAACGAACCCGTCACCTTCTACACGATCTGCCTGGCAGCCCTGCGGCGCGGCGAAGTGGCGATCGGCTACCGCCGCCAGCGTGACGAAGACGCCGACCAGCGCCGCCTCGGCGGAGTCACGGTCAATCCGGCAAAGTCGGCAAAGCTGCAATACAACGCCGCCGACCGCGTCATCGTGTTGGCGAAGGACTGAACGGCGATGGGAAAATCAGGGGGTGGTCAACGGCCCACCTCTTCCATTTCGCAGGACTGCGACTAGCTTAGCCTGGGCTTCGCATGTCAAACAGATCGGGACATCACCATGGACTATCGTCTTCTCGGCCGCTCCGGCCTCAAGGTTTCGGCACTGACCGTCGGCACCATGACCTTTGGCGGCAAGGGCTGGGCCAAGACCGTCGGCGACCTCGGCGTTGCGGAAGCCCGCAAGCTCGTCGACATGTCTCTGGATGCCGGCGTCAACCTGATCGATACGGCGGATGTCTATTCGCAGGGTGTCTCCGAGGAAATCGTCGGTGAGATCATCGGCAAGCGCCGCGAGGGCGTGCTGCTTGCAACCAAGGCCCGTTTCCCGATGGGCGAAGGTCCAAACGATGCCGGATCATCGCGCCATCATCTGGTGCGCGCCTGCGAGGCGAGCCTGAAGCGGCTGAAGACCGATGTCATCGACCTCTATCAGTTGCATGAATGGGACGGTCTCACACCGCTGGAAGAAACCATGGAAGCGCTCGATATGCTCGTGCGCCATGGCAAGGTGCGCTATATCGGCTCCTCCAATTTTTCCGGCTGGCATATCATGAAGGCGCTCGGCGTCAGCGCGGCTGAGCATCGCCAGCGTTTCGTCAGCCAGCAGATCCATTACACGCTCGAAGCCCGCGAAGCCGAATACGAGCTTTTGCCGGTCTCCATCGATCAGGGGCTCGGCGTGCTTGTCTGGAGCCCGCTTGCCGGCGGCCTGCTCTCCGGCAAGCACCGCCGCGACAAGACGGCGGAAGGCTCGCGGCAGCTGGCCGGATGGGATGAACCGCCGATCCGTGATGAGGACCGGTTGTGGAATATCGTCGATGTCCTCGTCGAGATCGCCGAAAGCCGCAATGTTTCCGGCGCGCAGGTTGCGCTCGCCTGGCTGATCGGCCGCAAGGCCGTCACCTCCGTCATCATCGGCGGCCGTACGGAAGCCCAGTTCAAGGACAATCTCGCCAGTGCGGAACTGATCCTCACCGAAGACGAACGCCAGCGCCTCGACGATGTCAGCGCCCCGCCGATCCTCTACCCTTATTGGCACCAGGTCCGCACGGCCAAGGACCGGCTTGGAGAGGCTGATCTGTCCCTGCTTGGACCGCATGTATAGGCGCTAGGCCTTCTCAAATCGTTGTCAGCAACAGGCTGGTCTCGGATTTGGAGACCCCGTCCAGAGCCCGGACATGACGCAGGACACGGTCGAATTCGGACAGATTTTCGGTTTCGATTTCGGCCACCAGATCCCAGGCGCCATTGGTCGTGTGCAGCGCCCGGATCTCCGGGATGCCGCGCAGCACCTTGACCACCGAGATGGTTTTCTGACCGGTAATCTCGATCAGCATGACGGCGCGGACGGCGTGCGGGTCTTCGGCCGCTGCAATGCGCACGGTAAAGCCGGCTATGACCCCATCGGCGGTGAGCCGGTCGATCCGGTTTTGCACCGTACCGCGCGATATTTTCAACAGCTCCGCCAGCTTCGAGATCGAAGCGCGGCCATCGGTTCTCAAGATTGCCAGCAAGCGGCGGTCGGTATTGTCCATGACGTCATGCCTTCGATCGTACGCCTCGTGTCATTATGCCAGCATACCCTGTCATTTCGCCAAAAATATCAAGCATATTTCCATAAAATTGCCATTTCGCTTCAAGGGGCCGCCCGCTAGAGTTCATAAGCCTGATCCCATGAGGCCATTCGCAAAGCTAGAGGATAGACCGAAATGCCGTCTGCCGACCGACCATCCCTTCGCAATTCCCTGTCCCGCGCCGGCGCGCTTTCGATTGAAATGACGCGCTGGCCGAGTGTCACGGAAAGCGATGGCGAAGCCGCATTTTCAAGCTGCCTGACGGACCTGCTCGGCGCCACATCCTATTTCCAGAAGCATCCGGAAAACCTTCTGGCCATCGACAGCCACGGAACGCCGGCGCGGCAGAATGTGCTGGCGCTGGTGCGCGGCAAAGGCCGCCGGTGCTTGGTTCTCGCCGGGCATTTCGACACGGTGTCGATTGCCAATTACAGCTCCTTGGTCTCGCTTGCCTGCGAACCGGAAGCCCTCACTGCAGCCCTGATCGACGAGCTCACGGTGAAGACCCGCAATCCGGCCGAAGAAAATGCGCTGGCCGATTTGCTGACCGGCAATTTCCTGGCCGGCCGGGGCCTGCTCGACATGAAGAGCGGCCTGGCCGCCGGCATTGCCGCCTTGGAGCGCTTTGCGGAACTGGATGAACCGCCCGGCAATCTGCTGTTCGTCGCAACGCCGGATGAGGAAAACCGGTCGCGCGGCATGCGGTCCCTGCGCGACGCCCTGCCCACGATTGCGCAAGAATTCGATCTCGACATCATCGGCGGCATCAATCTCGATGCCAGCGGCGATGATGGCGACGGCGAAGAAGGCCGCGCCGTCTATCTCGGATCGGTCGGCAAGTTTTCGCCGTTTGCTTTCGTCGCCGGCCGTCCCACCCATGCCGGCTATGCCTTCGACGGCGTCAGCGCCCATCTGATCGGCGCCGAAATCATGCGAGCCATGGAGATGAACAGCGCCCTCTGCGACAAAGCCCATGGCGAGATCTCCCCCGCCCCGGTCTGCCTCGAGGCCAAAGACGTCCGCCACGGCTACGAGGTGACGACCCCGGCGCATGTCTGGCTGTCATTCAACTGGCTGACGCATCAGCGCACGCCGGAAGACGTTCTGACCGCGTTCCACGCCCTTGCCACCGCAGCCGTGCGCACGGCGCTGGATGCGCAGGCGCGCAACGCAAAAGCCTTCTTCGAACGCCAGGGTTCGGGCCGCGCAGAATCCCATGAGGGACAGGTCCTCACCTATGCCGAGCTCTACCAACTTGCCCTATTGCATGGCGGAGAGGCGGCAGTTGCCCGGCTAAGGGCGCTCGACCAGTCGCTGGCAGACGGCGAAGACCCGCTATCGATCACACGCCAGATCGTTGCGGCAACGCTCGCCGAAGCCGGCCTCGAAGGCCCGCTGGTGATTATCGGTTTTTCGACACTGCACTATCCGCGCGTGCATCTGGACAGCGCCGCAGACCACGGCAGAACATTCGAACACACCATCATGGCGGCCGCCACGGCATGCGCGAAACGGCACAAGACAAGCATCAAGCCCAAACAGTTCTTCGCCGGCATTTCAGACATGAGCTTCTTCGGCCATCGGCCAGCCGCCGGACAGACACAGCTTCTTTCAGACAACACCCCCTGCTCGGCCTTCGTCGACCAGGCACCAGACGGACTTCTGTCTTATCCCGTTGTCAATATCGGCCCCTGGGGCCGCGACTACCACCAGAAATGGGAGCGCGTCCACATGCCCTACACATTCGAAATCCTGCCCGACATCATCTACGAGGCGGCTCTCGCCTGCCTTTCAGAGGAAGATTAAGCGGCTGGCTGACTTTACCGGCTGCTTGCGCTGTCACGGCAACAATTCACTTGCATCAGACCAATGGCACCGCAGGGACATTCGATAGAGTTTTTTCAATGCGTTTCGTGAAAGCAATCGTCACGGTTGAAATTTCAACCCGCCGTTAGTATTTCATCCTTAAATTCCCGCAATGTTATCACTACGATAGATTGCGGAAATTTACAAAATGTGGATTTTTTGGAAGGCGGACCGGTCGGAACCGACACGTCCTTATTGGATGATCTGGGCGGCGATATTTGCAATCGCGGTCCTCAACATTGCCGTGAAAACATTGGACGAGGACAAAAAACTGATCCTTTATGGATTTCCGCTTCTGTTCCTCATCTTGATCGCCGCCGGTTTTGGCAGGAAGCTGTCCAACGGACGCCCAACCAGCGGGTGGTGGCTTCCTTTGATCCCGCTATCGATGCTGATGATCTGGTATGTCTTCGTGCGGATTTTCGGCTATTTCTCCCTTGCTCCGATCCTGTTCCATTTTCAATACGACATGGAATCAAACGGTGTTGTGAGTTCTGTGGCGTTTCAGATAGCGCTGGAATTGCTGCCGTTCATCTTGGTGTTTGTATGCTGGCGGCAGGCCGCGCGTGGCCATCACGGGATGCAGACGCTTGGCAGTTGGCTGACCGTTCCTTGCCTCTTGCTTAATCCGTTTACGCTTGGAATTGGCGATCATGTCATGCGCGCCAATGCTTCCGATCAAACCAACCTCATGGACCATTTCAGCGATGCTTCCTTGGCTATGAGGCCGCAAGGCCAGCAACCCAATCTGATCCAAATCTATCTCGAAAGCACCGAGCGGACCCTTTGGGACGAAAGCCTGTTTGGAAAAGCGGCATCGCCTTTGAAACGTCTGGAAAACCGGGGTTTCTCGGCAACCGGCATCGCCGAATCGGAAATGACCAATTGGACACTCGCGGGCCATGTTGCCAGCAACTGCGGAACACCATTGCTGGGCTTGGGCGCGATCGACCGCAATGACTTTGGCAACGTTGATGCCCTGCTTCCAAAAGCCGTATGTCTCAGCGATATTCTGGTCCGTGACGGCTATAATCTGACGTTTATGAAGGGCGCAAAGCTTGAATTTGCCGGAACCGACGGATTCGTAAGCGCGCATAGCTATCAAAAGGGAATTGGCTACGAACAGATCGGGGCAAACTACCCTATACGTGTCAACGCACTGGGAGTGCCCATCAATCCGTGGGGTATCGACGACGAGGATCTGTTCGATGCCGCCTTCAAAGAAATCACCGCCCTGTCCGGCTTGAAAAAACCCTTTGGTGTGACGATGACCACCATTGGCGGACATAGCCCTGCGGGTTACATCTCGCGCAGCTGTCTTGCCAATCCCGATGTCATGGCGCTGCCAAACAAAACGTTGCAAGCCTTCTATTGCACCAACAAACTTGCTGAGGCCTTCATCGACAGATTGGGCAAGACAGGTCTTCTGAAGAACACAGTCGTCGTCGTTCAGAGTGATCATCTCGCCATGCGCAACGAAATCTACCGGCAATTGAAAAGCAAAGACCGGAAAAACACATTCATCCTCCTGAAGGATGGGCTTGCGCCCCAGCTCAACGCAACCGCAGCAACCATGGTCGATACCTATCCGACACTGCTGGAAGCGCTCGGCTACACCCTTCCTGGCCGAAAAGCGGCCCTTGGCGTTTCTCTTTTGTCCGGTCAAACGACACTGGCCGGGCAAATGGGGCTGAACCGGCTGAATGATGCAATTCTGTCAGATTATGCGGTGCGCGACCGGCTGTGGGGGATCGAACCCAGCATGTAGAAGCGAGCCTTCCAGAAGCGGCTAAAATACCAAATATTGGGGCAACGTGCTCAGCGATGCCCCAATATCAACGCTCTGATTGAGCGGGACTATGCAGCAATCGCTGCCGCCTCTTCGCCGATCAGGCGGCCGAGGCGGGAGATGCCTTCTTCAATCATGGCCTCGTCGGCGCAAGAGAAGCTGACGCGCAGCGTGTTGGCGCCGGAGCCGTCGGCGAAGAAGGCCTTGCCGGGAACGAAGGCGACCTTGGCCGTGACCAGCGATTTGGCGAGAAGGTCGGCGCCGTCCATGCCCGCCGGCAAAGTCAGCCAGACGAACATGCCGCCTTCCGGAACCGTCCAGCTGACACCGTTCGGCATGTATTTTCCAAGTGCTGCCAGCATGGCGTCGCGCCGCTTGCTGTAGACGGCCCGGATCTTGTTGACCTGCGCGTCAAAGCCGCGCTCGGCCACATGGCAGATGGCCATCTGGTTGATGGTTGAGGAATGCAGGTCGGCCGCCTGCTTCATCAGAACCAGCTTACGGATGATCGGCATGGCCGCAACCACGAAACCGACGCGAAGCCCTGGCGCCAGAGTCTTGGAGAAACTGCCGCAATAGATCGTCCTTGTGTCGTTGATTGACCCCTTGCGGGCGATCTCGAGCGCCAGCATCGGCGGAACGGCCTCGCCGTCGTAGCGCAAGGACTGATAGGCGGCATCCTCGATCACGGCGATATCCAGCTCCTCGGCAAGATCGAGGACCTTTTCGCGCGCGGCCAGATCCAGCGTTTCGCCAGTAGGATTGGCAAACTCGGCCGACATATAGGCAAATTTCACCCGCCCGCCGGCTTCCGCTGCCACATCGCGATAGGTCTGCGGCGTGCGGTTGCCGCCAGGCGACAGCTGATCATAAGACGGCTCATAGGCATTGAACGCCTGCAGCGCGCCAAGATAGGTCGGCCAGGTGACCAGTGCCGTATCGTTGGGCGAGAGGAACAGCTTGCCGAGATAATCGAGTGCCTGCTGCGATCCGGATGTGATCAGGATGTTCTCCGGCTCGCACGGGATGCCGATCGCGGCCATCCGGCCAGCCAGCCATTGGCGCAGCGGCAGATAGCCTTCGCTGACAGAATATTGCAGCGCGGCGCTCACCGTCGGGCCACCGAAAATATCGGCATAGGCAGTCTTGAACTCTTCGTCCGGAAACAGCGCCGGATCCGGAATGCCGCCAGCAAACGAGATGATGTCGGGACGGTCCAACAGTTTCAGCAATTCGCGGATTTCCGAGGCGCGCATCCGTGAAGACCGCGTCGCGAAGATATTTTCCCAATCGAGCATGGAAGTTTCCTCAGATTATGCTTTTTGCGGAGCACATCACGCCGCGCCTATTAAGTCAATAATGCTGACCTATACTGAGGCGTGAAGATGCATTTTCTGCGATCAGCCGGCCACCGGCAGCGCCTTCAGGCGCTCGACAGCGGCGGCGCCCAGACTATTCTGCGTGTAGCATGTCAGCAACTGTTTGCCCTGCGACAGGCTGATATCCTCTTCCGAATGTCCGCGCCGCAGCCATATGCCATCCAGCATGGCGGCAAAACCGAGCACGAACGGATCGATTGCAGCCCGCTCCACCGCAGGCACCAGCGCAGATGCCAGATTGGAATGAAGCCGCCGGTAAAACAGCCTTTGCAGCCGGGCATAACGCGCATTATGCCCGGCTGCGGCGTAAAACGACACCCAGGCATTGGCCGTGGTGCGCTCGAACCGGCTTTCCGGAAAATTACCGTCGATCACCGCAATGATCCTGTCCCAGCGGGTAACAGCGCCGCGCAGCCGCACGACCACATCATCCATCAGGATGCGGTTTGCATGGCGGACCATCTCGAACAGGACCTCGTCCTTGTCCTTGAAATAATAGGTCAGAATCCCCTGCGACATGCCAGCCTCCTGGCATATGCGCGTGGTCGTCAGTCCTTTAAGCCCATCCTTGATGAAAATCCGGTAGGCCGCCTCGATCAGCTCGATGCGGCGGATTTCCTCGATGCGTTTCTTCTGCTTTTTCGGTTGTGCGCTCATGCGTTTTCAATATCTGAAAGATTTTTTGTACGCTCTAACAAATTTTTATTTTGACAAAAAATATTGTTGACCTATCGTTTCCAGCAATACCTAAAAAAAGGGGAATGGATATGAACGCATGCAAGCTTGCTCTCGCCGCGCTCGGCGCAACCCTGTTGCCGCTTTCGGCCCATGCCGCGGAGGCGGAATCCTGCCGCGCCGTGCGCATGTCGGATCTGGGCTGGACGGATATCTCGCTGACCAACACCACAGCGGCCGTCATGTTGACGGCGCTCGGCTACCAGCCCACCCAGACGCTTCTTGGCCTCAACGTGACCTATGAAATGCTCAAGAGCAAGCAGCTCGATATTTTCCTCGGCAATTGGCGGCCGGTCCAGGACGAGCAGTTCAAGGCCTATTTCGACGAGAAGTCGGTGGAGCCGCTGGCCACCAATCTCGAAGGCGCTAAATTCACCCTTGCGGTCCCGACCTATGTCGCTGCGGCCGGTGTCAAATCCTATGACGATCTCGCCGCCCATGCCGACAAGTTCGACCGGAAGATCTATGGGATCGAACCGGGATCGAACCAGCCGCTGCTCGACATGATCACCGCCGGAAACCACCAGCTCGCCGGTTGGGAAGTGGTCGAATCCAGCGAAGCAGCCATGCTGATGCAGGTGGCCAAGACGGCAAAGACCAAGGACTGGGTCGTGTTCCTCGGCTGGGAACCTCACCCGATGAACCTGATGTATGACCTGACCTATCTCTCCGGCGGCGACAAGGAATATGGTCCGAATTTCGGCGGCGCGACGGTGCGCACCATTGCCCGCGGCGGTTATGCGGCGGAATGCCCGAATACGGCCAAGCTGTTTGCCAATCTGGTGTTCGACCTCACTTATGAAAATGTCGGCATGGACCTGATTTCGAACAAGGGTTTGTCTGCGGAAGACGCTGCCAAGCAGATGATCAAGGACCATCCGGAAAAGCTTAACAGCTGGCTTGCCGGCGTCACCACCTTCGACGGCGCGCCCGCCCTTGCCGCAGTGCAGGCCGCCCTGGGGCTTCAGCCGTGAGCGTTATCCAGGATTTCATGAATGCGGCGGTGCTTGAAGCTTATGACGCGCCGCTGCAACAGCGCAAAGTCCCCGTCCCGAGACCCGGCCCCGGCCAGATCCTCGTCAAGCTGAAGGCCTGCGGCGTCTGCCATTCGGATGTGCACATCTGGAAAGGGCATGTCCGCCCGCCATCCGATCCCGTCCCCTTCATCCTCGGCCACGAGGGTGTCGGCACCGTCCTTGCCACCGGGCCGGGCGTCACCGGCTGGCAGATCGGCGCCAGCGCCGGCGTGCCCTGGCTGCATGA
This sequence comes from Rhizobium sp. Root483D2, assembly GCF_001426685.1. GTDB lineage: Bacteria > Pseudomonadota > Alphaproteobacteria > Rhizobiales > Rhizobiaceae > Pararhizobium > Pararhizobium qamdonense. The sequence goes on from NZ_LMFB01000038.1 coordinate 149,597, forward strand.
TACCTGCTGCCATTGCGACGAATGCGCGGATGGCATGGAATCCTTTTGCCAGAACCAGCGGGCGCATGGCCTGAATGTGCCGGGCGCCTTTGCCGAATATGTGATCGCCGATGCCGCCTATGCCGTCCCGTTACCGGATGGCCTCGATCCGGTGGCGTTGGCACCGATCATGTGTGCCGGGGTGACCGCATATGGCGCGGTGAAACGCTCAGGCCTTCGCTCTGGCGAAACCTGTGCGATTTTCGGCTGTGGCGGCCTTGGCCTCTACGCGGTCCAGATTGCCGCCAGGCTTGGCGCACGCGTCATCGCTATCGACCGGGACCCAGCCAAGCTTGAGCTTGCAAGCCGCTACGGTGCAGCCCTCACCCTGCTCGCCGACGGTGCGCTGACGGAAACGCTGGGTACGCCCACGTACAAAAGCCATGTCTGCATCAACTTCGCCCCCACCGCCGCAACCTGGGCGCCGATGATAGCAGCGATCCGGCCACGCGGCCGTATCGTCGCGGCAGCATTGGTGCCGGACCCTGTCCCGGTCAGCCAGGAATGGCTGACGGCAACCGGCGTCGTCATCACGGGAACGAGCGTTGGAACACGGGAAGAGATGCGCGCGGTCGTCGACCTTCACGCTGCAAAACCGCTGGAGAACGACATCGTGCCGATCGCGCTCGAGGGCGTTTCGCGCGCGCTGAGCGAACTCGACCAAGGCAAGGCCGCCGGCCGCTTCGTCATCACCTATTAGGACCGTCCCTTAGAGCCGGGCAAAGGCGATCAGGGCATCAGGCTTCGTGATGCCCGACCATGCTCAATCCGATCAGGAGCACGATGGCACCCACGATAAAAGCGTCGAACATGGCGAAATGATAGAAGAACGTTGTCATAGCAGTATCCTCCTGGCGAATAGAATACTCCTAAACTGGCAATTTTCCAAATATTACTTGTAAAAACGAAAGAGGCCGGGAGATACCCCCGGCCTCTTCAGTATTACGCAAGTGCAATACGCTAATTTTGCTTTGCAGCAATATTAGTTCTTGGCCTTGTCGACCAGCTGGTTCTTGGCGATCCACGGCATCATGCCGCGCAGCTTGGCGCCGACTTCTTCGATCTGGTGGTTGTCGTTCATGCGGCGGATACCCTTGAAGCGGGCTGCACCCGAACGGTATTCCTGCATCCAGTCGGAGGTGAACTTGCCGGTCTGGATGTCGGTGAGAACGCGCTTCATTTCAGCCTTCGTTTCCGCCGTGATGATGCGCGGGCCCGAGACATATTCGCCCCACTCTGCCGTATTGGAGATCGAGTAGTTCATGTTGGCGATGCCGCCTTCATAGATCAGGTCGACGATCAGCTTGACTTCGTGCAGGCACTCGAAATAGGCCATTTCCGGCGCATAACCGCCTTCGACCAGCGTTTCGAAACCGGCGCGGATCAGCTCGACGAGACCGCCGCACAGAACGACCTGTTCGCCGAAGAGGTCGGTTTCGCACTCTTCCTTGAAGTTGGTTTCGATGATGCCCGAACGGCCGCCGCCGACGCCGCAGGCGTAGGAGAGAGCGAGATCAAGCGCGTTGCCCGAAGCGTTCTTTTCAACGGCAACGAGGCAGGGAACGCCGCCGCCCTTCTGGTACTCGCCGCGAACCGTGTGGCCGGGGCCCTTTGGTGCGATCATGACGACGTCGAGCGTGTCCTTCGGCTCGATGAGGCCGAAATGAACGTTGAGGCCGTGAGCAAAGGCGATGGCAGCACCATCACGGATGTTGCCAGCGATGTCGGCCTTGTAGATGTCGGCCTGGAGTTCGTCCGGGGTCGCCATCATCAACAGGTCGCCCCACTTGGCGGCTTCGGCAACGGTCATGACCTTGAAGCCATCGGCTTCGGCCTTCTTGATGGTGGCGGAACCGGCCTTGAGCGCGATGACGACGTTGGTCGCGCCCGAATCCTTCAGGTTCAGCGCGTGCGCGCGGCCCTGGCTGCCGTAACCGACGATAACGACGTTCTTGGACTTGATGAGGTTGAGATCAGCATCACGATCGTAATAGACGCGCATTGTAATTTCCTTCCCTTTGCTTGTCTCTTCTAAACTCTTCCGGCCGCCCTCAGGACTGTGCCGAACTTTTTTCACTGCCGTAGAGGCGCAGAAAGGCGGATACCGCCTTCTGCGCTCTGCGGCCGAAATCCTTGGCCAAACGGCCGCTATCCTCACCGAGCAGCATGCGCAGATGCAGGTCGGAAACGATCAGGCCGTAGAGCGTATCATAGGCATCGTCGCGACCATCGAACACCAGCAGTCCGGCGTCGCGACCCGCTTCGAGCAGCGCCCCTGCCCGTTTGCCGATCTGCCGGCGGCCGCGCTCCTGCAGCATGGATCCAAGCTTGGAACCATCGCGGCTCGCCTGCCCGATCGCCAGCCGGTTGAGCGCCAGCGACACATCGCCGGCCAAAACCTCCAACAGGTCGCGCGCAAACAGCACCAGATGCTCCTGCAAAGTCACTGATGTCAGCGTTTCGGCGGTATCGTCGAAGGTCCGGACCTTGCTGGCCTGAAAGCCGATCATCGCCGACAGGAGACCGTCGCGATCGCCGAACCATTTATACAGGCTTTCCTTCGAGCAGTTGGCCGCCCGCGCCACGCCCGCCGTCGTCAGAGCCTTCTCGCCGCCATCGACCAGCAGACGCAGCGCGCTGTCCAGAACATCATTCTGGCGCGGCGAATAGTCCGGCTGGTGCGGGTGGGCGGCAAGCTGCAAGAAATCGTCCTTATCAACAGTACCGTACGGTACGGTTCGCCGCTTATGCCGCAAAGAGCTGGACCGGTCAACCCCGTTTGCGATGGAATTTGAGGAAGCAGAGAAAGCGCAAACAAACCCTCCACACCGCAAACAGAAGCCCCCCTCAAGGTCGAAAGAATAATCACCGCCAGCCCCAAAAATGGACACCTCAGCGCCATCAGGTCCCGTTCCGTTTCGGGGTATGCTCGGCTAGTGTGCGGCCCCAGACACACTATAGCCCGGAGTTTTCATGCCCCGCCTGCCCATATCAGCCCTGCTCCTGTCGGCGACGCTTGCCTTCTTCCCCGTAGCCGCCGCCGCTCAATCCGACGAGGAGGTCTATAACCGCATCGAATCCCTGCATGGCAATGCCGGAGACCTCAGCGAACCGCTGCTGAGCCTCGTGGAAGCGATGGGCAGTGATGACGCGGCAACGATCGCCGGACTTGCCGAATATCCGCTGCGGGTGGCGGCCAATGGCGAAAGCTACGAGATCCAGAACGCCGACGATTTCATCGAGAATTTCGACACGCTGGTGACGCAGGATACCCGCGATGCGGTCGCCGGCCAGAGCTTCGCACAGCTCTTCGTCAACAGTGACGGTGTGATGCTGGCCGACGGTGCCGTCTGGATGAGCAATGTCTGCGACACCGGTGATTGCAGTTCGTCCCATTGGGCCGTGATCAGCATCAACAATTGAACGCCTGGGGGAAACCATGCGCTTTGATATTATCGCGTCGATAGCCGTCATTGCTCTTGCCACCACAACGCCGGTGCTTGCCGCCGGAGACGCGCCCTATGCCGGGCGCTGGGATTGCGACGTCGCGACCTTCAGCTTCACGGTGGATAGCTACGATGCCGGCGAAGGGCCGATGCCGATCCGCAAGGTCGAAAAGCAGGACGGCAACTATATCCTCTCCTTCGACGGCAACTACCAGATCGGCCTTTCAAGCGTCACGCCAACGTCGATGCAATGGCTGTCGATGGCCAGCGGCGACATGTTCGACTGCAAACGCCTGAAGCCCTGATGAGCAGGGCGACCTCAGCCAACCCGGCAGCGTTCGGCCAGAAAATCGAGAAACACCCGCACCCGCGCCGGCATATGGCCGCCCTGCCCGAGAAAGATCGCGTGCACCTCTTCGCTGTCTGATGCCGCAAATGCCTCCAGAACAGGCAACAGCCGGCCTGCCGCGAAATCGCGCCGCACCTGAAAATCCGCAAGCCGCGCTAACCCGGCGCCCGACAGCGCCAATTCCCGCAACGCCTCGCCATCGCTCGCCTGGATGCTGCCCACCGGCTTGATCACCCGGTCCACGCCATCGATGCAGAATGGCCAGCCGCCGCTTGCGCGGACATAGTTCGGACCGAGCAGATTGTGATCAGCCAGATCGCCGGGATGCCGGGGCATGCCCTTGCGTTCGAGATAGGCGGGTGCGGCAGTGATATGCATCTTCACGGCACCAAGCCTGCGCGCCATCAGCGCCGAACTCTTAAGCGGCCCCGCCCGCACGGCGACATCAGTGCGATCGTCAAGTAGATCGACGACGTGATCGGTGAGCGACAGGTCGAGCGAGACCTCGGGAAACTGCGCCAGGAATTCGGGAAGCACCGGCAATAGCATGTGGCGGGCAAATGGCACATTGGTGCTGACGCGAATGCGGCCGCTCGGGCTGTCGGGGGTAGCAGCCGCCCGCTCCGCCTCATCGAGATTGGCCAGAACTTGCACGCCATGTTCGTCGTAGCGGCAGCCTTCCGGCGTCAGCTGCAGCTTGCGCGTCGAGCGGTTGACCAGGCGGGCGTTCAGCCGGGTTTCCAGCCGCGTCACCAGTTTGCTCACCGCAGACGGCGTCATGGCAAAATCACGGGCGGCGGCCGAGAAGCCACCGAGATCGACCACCCGCACAAACACTTCCATTTCGCCGGAGCGATTGATATCGAACCGCGCCATTGTGCCGTCACCTCACAAATCCTATGCCTTAGCGTTGTCTAGTTCTCAAATCGGCGCGCGTCCATATCTGATCCATCGACACATAGGAGACTGTCATGGACCAGCACAAAACCGCACTCATCGTCGGCGCCAACGGCGTCATCGGCGGCAATCTCGCCCGGCATCTCGAAACATTGAACGATTGGTCGGTAATCGGCCTGTCGCGGCGCGGCGGGCAATCGACCGGGAAGATCCGGCATATCTCCGTCGATCTGCTCGATCCCACAGATTGCTTGAACAAACTCGCCGATCTCACGGGCGTGACTCACATTTTCCACGCCGCCTACCAGGAGCGCCCGACCTTCGCGGCGCTGGTCGCGCCCAATCTTGCCATGCTGGTTAATACCGTCACCACAATCGAAAAAGTGGCGCGGAACCTTGCCCATGTCAGCCTGATGCAGGGTTACAAGGTCTACGGCGCCCATCTCGGCCCCTTCAAGACGCCGGCCCGCGAAGACGAAGACAATCACATGCCGCCGGAATTCAACATGGACCAGCAGGCCTTTCTGCAAAAGCAGCAGCAGGGCAAGTCCTGGACCTGGTCGGCGCTGCGCCCCTCCGTCGTCATCGGCACCGCCACCGGCAATCCAATGAACCTGGCGATGGTGATCGGGCTCTATGCGGCGATGTCGAAGGAACTCGGCCTGCCCCTGCGCTTCCCCGGCAAGCCCGGCGCCTACGATACGCTGCTCGAAATGACCGATGCCGGCCTTCTGGCGAGGGCAACCGTCTGGGCCGCCACCCATCCGCAATGCGCCAACCAGGCCTTCAACATCACCAATGGCGACCTGTTCCGCTGGAACGAGATGTGGCCGAAGATCGCCCGCTTTTTCGACATGGAGACGGCGGCACCGCTGCCGATGTCGCTCCATGGGGTGATGGCGGACAAAGCCGCACTCTGGCAGACGATGAAAGAAAAATACGGGCTTGCCGATCACCCCTATGAGGCCGTCTCGTCCTGGGGTTTCGGCGATGCGGTGTTCAGCTGGAACTACGATTTCTTTGCCGATGGCAGCAAGGCACGGCGGCTGGGCTTTCACGGCTACGTGCAGACCGACGAGATGTTCCTGTCGGTTTTCCGCGAGATGCGTGCCCAGCGGATCATTCCGTAATCCAACGATGCTTCGGCCATCCGGCATCCGGATGGCCGCAACCCGCAACATCTCATCTGTGTCGCGGCTATCTGCCCTGATCATTCCCGGCTGGCGGCGCCGGCAGCGTTTCCTTCTGGGTGATCAGCCGGGCGGTATGCTGGCCGCTGAGATAGATCCACAGCCAGCTCCAGGCGACGACGAAGCGGCTGCGGGTGCCAATCAGAAAGTAGATATGGGCAAGGCCCCAGATCCACCAGGCGAGCGCGCCCTTCAGCTTGAACCGGCCGAAATCGATGATCGCCGAGCGCCGCCCGATCGTCGCAAGGCTGCCCTGATGGCGGTAGCGGAAGGGGGGCAAACTGGGCTTTAGCGCCAGCCGCGCCTTGATGACCCCGGCCACATAGGCGCCCTGCTGCTTGGCAGCCGGCGCAATTCCCGGCACCGGCTTGCCGTCGTCTTGAATGACGGAGGCGGTATCGCCGACCACGAAGACATCGGCAAGACCGGGTGCGCCAAGGTTCTTTTCGACGATGACGCGGCCTGCCTTGTCGGCCGCGACGTTGAGCCACTTGGCAGCAGGTGAAGCCTGCACGCCGGCTGCCCAGACGATCGTCCGGCTGCCGATGAACCGCTCGCCGATCATCACGCCCTGCGCGCTGCAGTCCGTCACACGCTCTCCGGTATGCACCTCGACACCGAGCTTTTCGAGCGCACCCTGCGCATAAACGGACAATTCCTCGGCGAAGCTCGCCAAAACCCTTGGCCCCGCCTCGACAAGGATCACCCGTGTCTTGCGCGTATCGATATTGCGGAACTCCTGCGGCAGGGTGACATGCGCAAGCTCTGCAATGATCCCCGCAAGCTCGACGCCGGTCGGCCCGGCGCCGACGATGGTGAAAGTCAAGAGTGCGGCCTGCGCCTCGGCATCTGTCTCCAGTTCGGCCTGCTCGAAGGCAAGCAGCAGACGGCGGCGGATGGTGGTCGCATCCTCAAGCGTCTTCAAACCCGGCGCCACGGGCTCCCATTCGTCATGGCCGAAATAGGCATGCGTCGCCCCTGTCGCCAGTACCAGCGTGTCGTAAGCGATGATCTCGCCGCCATCCAGCGCAAGGGTCTTGGCCACCGGATCGACGCTTTCCACCGCAGCCAGAAGCGTCGTCACCTCCGGCCTGTCGCGAAACAGCCGCCGGATCGGCCAGGCGATCTCGGATGTTGCCAGCAGCGTCGTCGCGACCTGGTAGAGCAGCGGCTGGAAAAGGTGATGATTGCGCCGGTCGATCAGGGTGATCCTGACGGGCGCACCCTTGAGATCCTTGACCAGCTGCAATCCGCCGAACCCGCCACCGATGACGACGACATGGTGAAGACTATCCTGCGGCATGATCCGATCTCCTGTTTTTTCAGTTTAATCTCTAAGCTTGCACGGGAGATATACAACTGTGCTTTCGGCATGACACCCCTGCGCCGTCCGGCCGGTAACTCTATCGGCATCTATCGCGCATATTCGACCGGCACCGACATTCCGCTCTTGAGAATTTCCATCGAGATCGAGGCCGAGACATCGAACAGTTCGACCTTGCGGACGATCTGCTTGTAGATGACATCGTAATGTTCGACGCGCGGCAGGACGACCTTGAGGATATAATCGTAATTGCCGGTCAGCCGGTGCGCTTCGACGATCTCGGGGATATCGGCAATCACCTTGCGAAAGATGTCGATCCAGTCGTCGGAATGATGCGCGGTCTTGATCAGCGCAAAGACCGTGGTCGGCACTCCCATCCGGTCACGATCGAGAACCGCGATCCGGCGGGCGACATAACCGGTCTCCTCCAGCCGCTGGATGCGGCGGGAACAGGCGGAGATCGACAGGCTGACGCGGTCGGCGAGGTCGCCAACCGACAGGCTCGCATCCTCCTGCAGCAATGACAGAATCTTCCGGTCTCTTTCGTCCAGCACGCCCTGCTCTCCCTGGCACATGGGCGTAAACGAGAAATATTTGCGCCACGATTTAAAATCGCGCAAAAAATACGCGCAAACGCCGCTGATGTCACGCAACAAAGCGAACTCTTTCCGTCTGGTATCAGTGACAATCTGCGCATAAACAAACACAGCGGTACAGGAACAGCATCATGCGCAAGATCGGCCTCATCGGTGGAATGAGCTTTGAAAGCTCGGCAGTCTATTACCGGATGATCAACGAAGCCGTGCGCGAACGGCTGGGTGCCTTGCATTCCGCCGAAGTCATGCTGCATTCCGTCGATTTCCAGACCATCGTCGATATGCAGAAGGCCGGGCGCTGGGATGACGCCGCCCGGCGTTTGTCCGAGGTCGCACAAGGGTTGGAAGCCGCCGGCGCCTCCTGCGTCCTGATCTGCACCAACACGATGCACCTGATCGCCGACGAGGTTCAGGCCGCAATCGCCGTGCCGCTGATCAACATCATCGACGAAACGGCTGCCTCGATGAAGGCCGCCGGCATCAAGCGTCCGCTGCTTTTAGCCACGCGCTACACGATGGAGCATGGCTTCTATACCAACCGCATGGCTGCCGACGGCGTCGATGTCATGGTGCCGAATGCCGAGGACCGCACCCTCGTGCACGACATCATCTTCAGCGAACTCTGCGCCGGCATCATCCGCGACAGTTCCCGCCAGGCTTTGATGGCAGTCATCGAGGGGGCGAAAAGCCAGGGCGCCGACGCCATCATTCTCGGCTGCACCGAGATCTGCCTGATCCTGGACCCGAAAAACCTGCCATTGCCCGGCTTTGATTCCACCGCCATCCACGCGGATGCCGCAGTCGCTTTCGCGCTCGAAGGCGTGTCGCAGGGCGGCAAAAAAGCGGCTTGAAGTCCGCCCCATAATACTTGACTCAGTCAAATAAATTGCGATCATGGCGTTCGAAGGAGAATGCCATGCCGCAACACAGCCTGCCCGCTGCGTCCCATCAGGCCTTTACTGACATTGGCGACGACGAGGTCGAAGCGATCCGCGCCTTCAACCGGTTCTACACCAACCGGATCGGCGTGCTCGACCGCGCTTTTATGGACACGCCCTATACGCTGACCGAGGCGCGCGTGATCTATGAGCTTGCAGCCCAGGGTACCACCTCGGCGTCCCGGCTGACGGAGGAGCTGTCGCTCGACCCCGCCTATCTCAGCCGCATGCTCAAATCCTTCAGCGATGCCGGTCTTCTCGAAACCACCAAGGACCCGGCCGACGGCCGTGGCCGCCTGCTGCGTCTGACGCTGCGCGGCTGCGGGGTCGCAACCGACCTTGCGCAACGGTCGCGCCAACGCATCGTTGCGCTTTTGCAGCCGATCGCAGAAGAAGGCCGCCGCGATCTCGCTGCCGCCATGGCTTTGGTGCAAACATTGCTTTCCGGCGCCAGCAGCACCGAGGCTCCCATCACCATCCGGCCGCACCGGATCGGCGATATGGGCATGGTGATTTCCAGCCAGGCGAAGGCGTATACCGAGACCTATGGCTGGAACGGCGAATATGAGGCGCTGGTCGCGGAGATCTGCGCTGCCTTCATCCGCAATTTCGATCCCGCCTGCGAACGTTGCTGGATCGCAGAACGCAACGGCGTGTTTCTCGGCAGCATTTTTCTGGTCAAGGGTAGCGGCGAAGGGACGGCTAAGCTGCGCCTTCTCAGCGTCGAAGCCGCCGCGCGCGGCCAAGGTCTCGGCACGAGACTGGTCGATGAATGCATCGCCTTTGCCAAGTACGCCGGTTACCGGCGGCTGGAACTGTGGACCAATGATATTCTCGTGTCCGCACGAAAAATCTATGTCGCCGCCGGGTTCACGCTGGAGCGGCAAGAGCCGCACCACTCGTTCGGCAAGGACCTCAACGGTCAGATCTGGGCGCTGGACCTGACGGCCCCAGATTCCGGCACAGCTCCATCCGCCTGATAGGGCTTCGAAAGCCAGTCATGCTCCGTCAGCCCGGCGGATTTGAACGGATCGATCACGGTGCCTGCGACGATTGCGGCCAAGAGGCCCGGCATGGGCGGCACTTTGGCAATGGTCGAGACCAGCCGGTCGCGTATCCAGGCAATCGCAGCGGAATCCGACTGGTAGAACGGCGTGAAGGCAAGCGACAACAGCTGGAACAGCCGCACATGATTGCGCCGGGCCCAGGCATAGGCGGCCAGCGCCGAGCGGATATCGCCGGACGTTTCAAGCGCATGGCTGAGCGCAGCCGCATCAAGCAGCGCCATATTGGCGCCCTGCCCCAGCTGCGGGCTGGTCGAATGGGCGCTGTCGCCGATGAAAACCAGATTGCCGCTATAGGGCGGCAGCGCAGTGCGATGCGTGTAGCGCGCGAGCGTCAGCTGCTCCCAATCGCCGATCTGATCGAGAAACGGCTCACAGTCCGGCCAGTAAGTGCGGATGACCGATTTCCACCGCAACAGACCGGCCGCCTTGACCGCTTCGACATCGGCAATCTTCAGGCTCCAGAAAAACGCCACCCTATCGGGATCACCAGGGCTGGCGCGGCCTGCCGGCAACAACCCGATCATCACCTTGGCCTTGTCATAGCGCTGCGACAGCGCGGTTGGATCATAGTGCGCACCCGCACCGTCCAGCGTCGCCCAGAAGGCGCCGTAGGCCAGGTCGCGAATGTGCGGCGCACGCTCCGATCCCGCCACCAGCAGCGAGCGCGCGCCGCTGGCATCGATGACCAGATCATAAGCACCAACCACCCGTGCCGCCTGATCCCGCAATTCGGCACGCCCTCCATGCTGCACAGTCGAAGCCAGATTGATCCCCGTGCGGATCGGAATGCCATCCGCAACCGCCGCATCATGCAGCGAGTTGAACAGAGCCGCGCGCTGCACCGCCAGCCCATAGCGCCCGCCGGGTGCCGCGTCGTAGCGCACGTCGAGAACCGTGCGGCCGCTGACGGCATCGGCGCCGTGCAGCCGGTCGATGCGATTGCCGAGTGCGTGGATCGTGTCGAACAGGCCAAGGGCTGCCAGCACCGTCAGACCGGTCGGCTGCATCAACAGGCCGGAGCCAACCGGCGCCGGGGTGTCGAACCGTTCGAGGATTTCAACGCGGTGACCGGCCCGCGTGAGAAAAAGCGCAACCGCCAGTCCCGCAGGCCCCGCCCCCACCACACCAATATCGATCTGTTTCATCCATGCCTATCCGGATAGCGCCCCGGCCGCATCTCTAACAGCCGGCGCAACGCACCGTCCAGCCGGGAAAGACACATGCTTTTCACGCGGCGGCATCATATTCGGTTCGGGCCGAACGGATCGCCTGATGATGCTCCACCGACCAATCCACGAGCCCCTTCACCAGCACGAGAAAGGACTGGCCAAGCGGGGTCAGGCTATATTCGACGCTGGGCGGCTGCGTCGGAAAGACCTGACGGCCGATATAGCCGTCGCGCTGCAGGTCGCGCAGCGTCTGGGTCAGCATGCGCTGGGAAATATCCGGGATGAGACGGCGCAGTGCGGAAAACCGCATGGGGCCATCAGCCAAAGCCAGGATCATCAGCGTATTCCACTTGCCGCCGATATTGTCGATGACGTCACGGACCGGGCATTGCTCACGGGAAAACGCCATGCCCATGACGACGATCACGCGCTCGCCTTCGGTCTTTCCGGTCATCTTGTTCATGGGGCTCGGTATCCTTCACGTAACCACCGTAGAAAAAACTGCCTCCTTTACATCCGCCGGCAGATGACGAAATAAGAGAAGGTCTCATTTCGGAACCATATCTCAAACGGGATGCTTCGGCAACAAGCCGACGTCACTTGACACACAAAGGAACCATCATGTCCGAAACTCTCCTCGTCACCGGCGCCACCGGCAAGCTTGGCCGGCTCGTCCTCGATGAACTTCTGGCCGCAGGCAAGGTCGCCCCTGCCGATATCATCGCCACCAGCCGCGACACCGAAAAACTGGCCGATTACGCGGCAAAGGGCGTCCAGACCCGCGCCGCCGATTTCGATGATGCCGCGTCGCTGGATGCCGCCTTCAAGGGCGCCGACCGCATCCTGATCATCTCCACCGACGCACTGGACGAACCCGGTAAGCGCCTGCGCCAGCATCTGTCAGCCGTCGCGGCAGCCAAGAAGGCCGGCGCCAAGCACATCCTTTACACCTCGATGCCCAACCCGGAAACCTCGGTCATTCCCTTCGCGCCGGATCATCTCGGTACCGAAAATGCGATCAAGGCAACAGGTATCGCCTACACGATCCTGCGCAATGGCTGGTACATGGAAAACCTGTTCATGGCTCTGCCGCACGCGCTGTCAGAAGGCAAATGGTATAGCGCCTCCGGCCAGGGCAAGCTCGCCCATATCGCCCGCGCCGATATCGCCAAGGCGACCGCAAACGCGCTCGCATCCGGCGCAACCGAAAGCACCGTCTATACGCTGACCGGCGAAACGAAGCGCACCACCGGCGAAGTCGCAGCCCTTGTTTCGAAAGTGACCGGCAAGCCGCTCGACGTCATCGATGTCACCGACGAGCAGCTGGCAGGCGGTCTGAAGGGTGCCGGCATGCCGGACTTCATCATTCCCGTCATCGTATCCTTCGATACCAACACGCGCGAAGGCCATATCGACCTCGTCACCACTGATGCCGGCAAGCTCTCGGGCGCACCACTGACCACGCTGGAAGATTTTCTGGCTGCCAGCAAAGCGGTGCTGCTCGGATAAATGACAAAGGGCTCCTTTTATGCGGAGCCGTCAGGCTGCTGACAAAGGTCTCATCTCACAACTCTGCAGGCCAATTGGGAAATTGAGCTTGCTCCCA
>NZ_LMFB01000039.1 GCF_001426685.1 Rhizobium sp. Root483D2
GAATATCGTAAGAGCCTCGGCCTGAGCATTTAAAACAGTCCAAGTTTTTATCCGCACCCCCGCCGGGTCAGCTCTCAGTGGAAATCAACAGCCGTCCCCCTTTTCAAGCAAAAACCCCTCTTCCATATCTGAGTTGCATCTACTGCATTGATAGGACATATCCGTGCCCTCCTAAACGTCGGTTGCGGTCCCGCTTATCGCTAATTGGCGGCTTGCGGCCCAATCCGGACATCGCCGGTCGCGGCTTCGTGTTCATCACAAAACGCCTGAATCGCCTAACGGAGACTCTGCGCTCGAAATTTGATCCAGATTTTTTATCAGACGGGTCAGTAGATCGACAAGTCGCGAAGCTTCTGCTTCCGTGAAACCGACCAATGCCTCGCGATTGCCATGGAACAAGGCTGTCATCGCCTCGGGCATGCGTTGCTGTGCAGCCTTCGTGAGCACGATACGGCTGCTGCGACCGTCCGCCGGGTCGCGCGCCCGTTCGATCAAGCCGTCCCTCTCCATGCGCGCGAGCATTTGCGCCATCGGCGGTTGTTCGACCTTGGCGAAGCGGGCGAGGTCCCGCTGCGTGCTTGCTTTTCCATCTCGCAGTGCGACCAATACAGGCAACTGGCCAACACCGAAGCCGAGAGGTTTAAGGCGTGCCTCGCTTAGGCGGGTAAATCCCCGCGCTGCGAGACTGATGAGATGCCCCGGCGTCGCAAGCACATCTTCGTCCATTCAGTTCACCCCTATTGGCCTGCACTTGACTTGAAATTACATATGTACGTATACATCTACGAGCGGCATTATCAATCTCGATCCGGTGCCGCCCAACTCGTCTTTCAACCGCCACCGAGAAACAATATGCCGAACAATAACTTAGAAATGAACAAGCGTATCTATCAGAGCTTCAACGCCAGAGACATCGACGGGGTACTTAGCGTTCTTTCCGAGGATGTTGCCTGGGCCAACGGCATGGATGGTGGCCACGTTCATGGTCGTGAGGCCGTGCGCGACTATTGGACACGTCAGTGGGCTGTCGTCAATCCGCACGTTGTGCCGGTGGCATTTGACGATAGCGAGGATGGAGTTCTGGCTGTCGAGGTGATCCAGTCTGTGTTCGACCTGAACGGTCAGCCCCTGGAGGGACAAACCCATGGTCTGAAGGACAAGACCGTGACGCACATCTTCCGGACGGAAGGCGAAAAGATCGTTCGCTTCGATATTCAGGATGCCCTTTAGGCATTGCTTCAATCTACGCCGGGGGGATAAAGCGGTCAAAAGTCAGGCCATTGAAGCTTGCCGCTCACCTTCCTCACATGCACCCTGTCATGCCTCATTGTGTAAGGCGCCTCCGGAGATCGTCAAGCAACCAGCTTCCCGCCCGTCCCAAGGCGCGATTGCGCATGTGTGCCGCATAGATTGGCAGCGTATCCGTGGGCGATGGGCCGTCTCCGGAAAGGTCCAGTTCTTTCAGGCGTCCTGCGGCAATGTGTTGCTCGACGAGGTATGGCGGCATCTTGCACCAACCGAACCCTGCAAGCAGAAAGTCCAGGCGGCGCGCGATATCGACAAACCTCCACACTCGACTGCTAATGACCCCATAATTGGGACCATCGGTGTCTAAGGCGTCGGCCAACACAAGTTGAATGTGCGCATCGAGGTCCTCGCGGGTCAGCGGGCGAGGAAGACACGCCAGCGGGTGCGCCGCCGCGGCGACGGGGATCAGCGTCCGATCCATGAGAGGGTATGCCGTCAGGTCATCCGGGACCGACGGCAGCAGCAGACAGAATGCCAGAGACGCTGACCCTGTCCGCAGCCGACGCTCCGCCCCTCCCAACCCTTCGGTGTAGAACGAGACCGGCAAGTTGGGAAACGCGTCCCTGACCGCGCGCATGCTGTCGATCAACGGTTCGGTCGGAACCAGGGGATCGATAGCGAGAGTGAGCGATGCCTCCTGCCCTTGCCTAGTTCCAGCGGCGATGGCTTCGAAGCGTTCTGTGCTTGCCAGGATGGCACGTGCCTGCTCGACAAGCACGCGGCCGACCGCCGTCAAAGTGGGCCGCTGACGGCTGCGATCGAAGAGTTTGATACCCTGGTTTTCTTCCAGCGCCTTGACCGATTGACTTATGGCCGATTGAACCCGGCCGAGTGTCCGCCCGGCCGCTGAAAACCCGCCTTCGTCGCTCACTGTTACCAAAATCCGCAGCTGATCCAGTGTCAGGCTCTCAATCACGCCCATCTCCGATTATGATTGCTTCGATCACTATTTAATCAGTTCTCCTGATTGAAGTCATCCCGTAAATGTTTGCCAAGCGCGCCATTGAAGTGCGCCCAGCCATCGGGACATATCATCAAGGAGTAGCCCATGCCCACTTTGCTCGTCGTAGAATCCAGTCCCCGTGGAAACCATTCGATGTCCCGCGGACTGACCGCAATGTTCGTCGAGCAATGGTTGGCGAAAAATCCCGGCGGCACAGTGGTCGAGCGCGACCTGATGGAGAGCAATTTGCCTTTCGTCACCATGCCATGGCTTGGCGCATATTTTACTCCCGTAGATCAGCACTCGCCGAAAATGAGGGAGATTCTGCGTCTTTCGGACGAACTCGTGAGCGAAATTTTAAATGCCGATCACATCGTTATCGGGACCCCGGTCTACAACTACAACGTCCCGGCGGTTCTAAAAGCGTATATCGATCACATCGTCCGCAAAGGAAAGACGCTCGGCTTTGCTGGCGAAGGACTTGTCCATGGCAAGGCCTGTACCATCGTGTTGGCATCGGGCGGTGTCTATACGGAGGGCTCACCCATCCGCGACCGCGACATCGCGACAAAATACCTGAAGCTCATCCTCAAGGTGATCGGCATCGAGGACGTCACCGTTGTTGCAGGTGGAAACGCCAAGTCGGTCGATATGGGGCAAAAATCCCGAAGCGCGTTCTTGGAAACGTTTGCGCCTCAGATCGAAGCGGCCGCAGCCCTGGCCTGATCTGGTCTGCTGCAAAGGCGCAATCGATCGTGAAAGGCGCGCCCTGCGACTGGTCGGTCTGCCACATGCCTGCAATTGGTACAATCCAGCCAACAATGTTCCAGCGATAGTTTCGAAAACCGCCTTTCGGGCTTGGTCAATGCGCGAGGAAAACAGCGCTTGCGGCTTAAATGCTTGTGGTGACGAGTTCTATGTCGGGTGCCGATGCTTCTCGACTGAAACATAAAGCCAGAGCCCGCTAACTGTATTCCGTTTCTCTCTTTCTTCAATGGACGTTGAAGCGCGGTACGGTGAGCAGCAAAACGCCAATAGTCGTGAGCAGAATTCCATAGGCCAGGAAAGCCAACGGGCTGCCGGAGGGAATTCCTTGAAGGATCAAGCTGTCGTTGCCTCCAGGGACCAATGCGCTTCCGGCACCCATTAACATCCCTCCCACAAACCGGTCCAACACGGCGCCGAGTTTAGGCCGTGCTAGTCGAAACCGTCCCCGCGCCACACCGGTTGCGATGCTGCCAGAAACAAGGCCAACGAGGCCTAGCCCAGTCAACCAGTCCGACGTCCCGATGTATCTCAATGCCAGCATCCATGGCCAGGGCTGGTGCAGCGTACCAACGAATGCGCCGATGATCCCTATGACCGCCATCAGAATGGAAAGCTGCATGACGATGCCTATGGGCCGTCGCCATAGGAGAAACCGCAATGCTATGAGAAGCGGCAGACCGACGGCGACAATCAGCACTGCATTTTCCGGAACCGGGCTCTTTTCTGGAAAAGTAGCGCGACCTTGCCCGAGCGCATCGAGAATGCGAAAAGAGAGGTATGCCCCGGCTCCTGTCAGTAGAAACTCGAGCCGACCTTCGCCCAGGCGGGCAATTGAGCCAAAGGCGCAGCCGCCGTTCATCGTCGCGCCGGCGCCAAAAAGAGCAGCGCCAAAACACAACCATCCCACGGGCTCCCATTGAGGTACTGCCATCTCTGGTGTCAATAGCCACGCGACCAACAACGCCCAGAGACCGCATTCGAGAAATCCCAAGAGTCCGTCAGCTCGATGTTCGCGGAGCAAATCAGACATCGCTCGAACGGCACAGGTCGTGCCGTGCTGAATAGCCACGCCTAACGCGAACGCTGCCGCGAACAGAAGTACCGCGAGTGCTGGAATGGGAAGTCCGTGAAGAACGTTCATCACTGATCCATGATGTGTGTGACGATGACCGAGGATGCCTCAAGTGTCCTGTGAACTGGACAGCGGTCGGCGATGCGAAGCAAATCGGCGGAAGTCCTGTCGTCGACACCGCCGCGGATGCGAATGCGGCGTTCAAAACGATCGATTTTGGGTCCTGCCGTGGTCTTTTCAATACATTCCAAGCAGTCGGATGCGTGGATTTTCGTATGATCGACTTCGACCGAGATCTGATCAAGCTTCATTTTTTCTCTCTCCGCGTACATTCGCAACGTCATCGAAGTGCATGTACCAAGCGCGATCGCGAGAAAATCGTAAGGGGTCGGCCCAGTATCCGTACCACCGGCACCGCTAGGCTCGTCGGCCATCAGCAGATGGCCATGAGCATCCACTCTCTGCTGGTATCGACCATGCCCGGTCTCGGTGACCAGCACCGGACCGGAATGACGCGTGACTGGCTCTTTTGTTACACCGATGTAACGCGATGACCATCCCGCGATCACACTGGCGGCATACTCGGCATCCTGGGCGCGTGTCAGAAGATGGTCCGCTCCGTCGAGGGAGACGAAGCTTTTGGGGTGTTTTGCTGCCGCGAAAATCAATGCGGCATTTTCAATTCCGACGGTGTCGTCCAGCGGTGCATGCAAGATAAGAAGCGGCTTGCGCAGAGTTGCAATCCGCGCCGACAAATTGGCCGTCCTCGCATCCTCTATAAACTGCCTCTCAATCGTGAATTCGCGTCCATGCAATGAAACCGTCGCCTCGCCCTCTCCCTCAATTTCGGCCAGGTCGGATCCAAAATTGTGCAGGACATGAGCGACGTCTGCCGGAGCACCAATGGTGACTACAGCCTCGATGCCGGGGATAGAAGAGGCCGCTGCCAACACTGCTGCCCCTCCAAGCGAGTGGCCGATGAGGAGGCGGGGTGCTTCGCGGATATCGGCCAGATGGGTTGCTGCCCGCTTAAGGTCCTCGATATTGGATGAGAAGTTCGTGGACGCGAATTCTCCATCCGAGCCGCCCAAACCCGTAAAATCGAACCGCATGAGAGCAATCCCATGCCGTACAAGCCCGGCGGATATCCGGCGCACGGCCATCAGATCCTTCGAGCAGGTAAAGCAATGCGCGAATAGCGCATAGCCGCGGATGTCACCGTCTGGCAAGTCGAGCCGGGCGGAAAGGATGCCGCCCGCGTGGCCCGTGAATTCCAGTTTCTCGGTTTTCATTGTGGTTATCCTTAGATAAGTCTGGCTATCCGGGGCATGGGTTTGTCCAGCCCCGTGTGGCGTTCAGTGCGATCGAAAAGGACAAAGCCTCCGATCTAATCTTCCCCGTCTGTCGGGAAAAACGAGTTCGTCATAGCGTGCGAAGTTTTTTGCCGGGAAGGTTCGAATCGCCGCTTTGCGACGCTGGTCATGAAACCTGTCCTTGATGGCGCCGGCCGATCAGGCCCGGGAAATCTGGGCCTTGGCACGTGTGAGGCTTTCGCCGAAAATGACGATGCTCACGCCAAGAAGCGACACATCTTTGAGCAGGAACTGGCCAACAGGATTGAGCCAGGGGAAGCCACCAATTTCGGCGTAAAAGATTGGTAGCGCGAGCATCACGGAAACCGTGGTGAGAAACGTGAGCGACCCGATCGCGCCACCAAGTATCCCAGCGCGTGCCGACCAGGGCGATGCGATCAGGAGGATGGCGGTAAAGATCTCCGCAGTCCCCAAGAGTGCCGTGGCGCCCACTTCTCCGAAAGCGGGATAGAGCCATGACAGCCATGGGGTATTCGTAATCAGAGGCTTGAGCGCATCGACTTCGACTTGGGTAAATTTAAGAAGGCCGATCAACAGAAGCGGCAAGACCACCCCTGCGAGCGCGATACCGCGGCCGACCTTCGTTATCGTGGCGGCGGGTGCAATCCGATCCAGGCCAGTGATAGCGCGATCGGCGACTGATGTGATGTTCTGTGTCATTTCGCTCTCCTTTTTGCGATTTGTATGCACCAAGCATATATTAATTTCACTTGATGTCTATGCGTGACGCATATATATTTTCGCAATGGACGAGAAAAAAACTGAAAACGTAATCGGTGCGATGGCTTTAGGCCTCGCAGACGCAGTAATAAGAGAGACGGAAAACCAAGCTCCGGAGAAAGGGCAGGCAGCTGCGGCGATAGCGCTATTGAGGCACGAGCCTGCAATGCCCATCGAGCGGATGCGCCGCGCTTTGGGGCTTTCGCACTCCGCAACGGTTCGCCTTATTGATCGGCTTGTGACCGATGATTTGGTCGTACGACGACCGGGTGTAAGCGACCGGCGAGCCGTCGCTCTGCATTTAACGGAAGCGGGTGAAACCAGGTGCAATGCAATCCTGTCGTCTCGTTTCGAGCGTATAGCCAAAGCTCTGGAGAGCTTCGATCCTGTTGAAAAAGAGACGTTTCGATTGCTTACAGAAAAATTTCTGTCCAACTTCGTAGAAGATCTCGATCACGCTTATTCAGTTTGTCGACTATGCGACCTCAGTGCTTGTCCAGACTGCCCAGTCCAATGCACTCTCCAAGCTAAAGTGTGACCTGCGCGTCTAAGTTAAGCAATCGGCTTGATTAAACTACTTATTCCCTTGGTATTTGTGAAGGCGGGAACAGAGCGCGCAGTATGCGGATGCAGCATTAAAGACTGCAAAATTCGCATGGGAAACAATGGAAATCATCGCGTAGTCTGAAGCCAGCGGAGGCATAAATGCTTGATATCAGATGGCTAGTAGACTTGGCGGCAATAGCGGAATACCGAAATCTTACCAAGGCAGCCGAGAAACGAAATGTTACCCAGTCTGGGCTAAGCCGCAGGCTTCAATCTCTGGAACGATGGGCAGGTGCGTCGCTTATCGATAGAAGCAAAAACCCTATCTGTCTTACGAAGGCCGGCGAAGAGCTTTTGGCGACATCAGGCGAGGTCGTTGCGCGGCTGAACGAAACACGCAGGGCGATACGCGACGATGCTGACGAAAGGATGACAGCCGTTCGCTTCGCCGCGCCGCATGTCCTTTCCGTTACATTTTTTCCGAAGTGGCTTCCGGTTCTCCAACGTCAGGTCGGGTCACTTCCCCTCAACGTCCGATCCGATAGCCTCGGTTGCTGCTGCGAGGCTCTGGAGCATGGCGATGTTGATTTTGTTGTGTGCTTCGTAGACGCTCGAACTGCCCGGAACGGGGCCTACGGCTCCCTCCCTCTATCTAAGTGCGACTCGATACTCGTAGGAAGAGATAAACTCGTTCCCTTATCAGTGCCGTCGAGGGCAGGGGAACCACGCCATCGCCTGGATGGCGGTAGCGAAACCGTTGTTCCCTATCTAGGTTATGAGACGGCGTGCGCTCTGGGCTGGGCTATCGACGATGCGATTGGACGGGACGGGTCTCTCTCCCGGTTGCGTCGCATCGTGCAAAATGCGCAGGCTGACGGTTTGCGTTGCATGACCCTTCTTGGGATAGGGGCCGCATGGCTTCCTTTGAGCATGACCCATCAAGACATCCTGAACGGCAAGCTCGTCCGGGCTGGACCCGAACACCTGGACGTTGATCTCGAGGTGAGGGTTTTCCGTGCCAACAGGGATCTGGCCAAGCGCTCGGAAGCGGTCTGGCGCGAAATGTCGGCGCAATCAATGACGAGGCGCCGCAATACCTCAGAGCCGGCAAAGATGCTGGCTGTTGGTCACATTGTTTGAAGCCATTTGGCAGACAAGTGACCGACTTTCGCTACATCAATTTCAGCAAATTGCATGGCATAAAAAACCGACGGGCTGCCTATTGAGAAGTGCTGTTCTTGGCGACCTGCAACACCATTTTCCGAAGCCACATATGGGCGGGATCGGTCCTCATTCTAGTGTGCCAGAATAGGTTCATCCCAAACACGGACACAGGAAGTGGAGGAGGGAAAAGATCGAGCGTGTCCTCAAATCTTTTCAGGAAACGCCTCGGCAAGGTGCATATACAATCCGTGTTCGACAGAACCAGCGGCGCGAGGGCATAGCTCTGAATGGATACCGATACGCGACGCTCAAGTCCCATTTCAGCGAGAGCATCATCGATCATTCCAGAGAAATGTCCGCCGGTGGTCGAAATTAACAAGTGCTGGGCGTCGCAGAACTCCTCGATGGTCAACGGTTTCGTCCCACGGGGATGGTTTCGGCGCTGAGCAGTCAGGAATTCCTCTTGGAAGAGTGTTTGCCCGATAAGTTCAGCGGAACCGTCTTCCGCCGCGCCTACGAACAAGTCCACATCGCCTTGCTCTAGGTGCTCTGCGATCAGCGCCTTGTTGGGAAGTGTAAACGCAATCTTGGCCAACGGCGCCTGGGCTTGAAATAATGGGATCAGGTCTGGAGCGAGGATGGCGGCGGGATTGTCGGTCGCCGCGATACGAAAAACCCTCCTCGTAGTCATGGGATCGAACAAGTGAGCTGTGTTGACGAAGTCGTTGAAGCGCTCAAGTAAGCGAGTCAACTCAGGCTGCAGAGAAGAAGCGTGTGGCGTCGCAACCATGCCTCGTCCAGATGCGGCGGGGACAAATAACGGATCGTTGAGTAATGTACGCATCCGGGTCAATCGCGCGGAGAGTGCAGACTGTGTGATGTTAAGGCGATCGGCGGCATGGGTCACGTTTGGATCCTTTAAAAGGGCATCAAGCGTAACCAAAAGGCCTACATCAAAGTCCGATATTCTTTGAGCCAAAATTACTTCCTTTGCATTGTCCGCCCCGTACGATCGACCCGGCAGGGCATTTAACAGTGAGCGAAGCTTTATCTGGGCTACCAACTCTTTGCGTAAATAAGTCCCAGAAAGTGCGCTCGATTTTCATTGTTTAGGCCAGCGACGCAGAATTCATTGGTGACTTGGACCGCATCGACGCACCCTGTGACATCAAGTCGCCGAATTTGAGTCATCGTTCGGCCGCTGTGTTGGCGGTCGGCGTTCCTTCCTCTAAGAACAATGCTTGGTTGACCGGGCAATCGGTGCACGAGTTATGATCGCATAGCCGATATATAGAACAGGCGTCTTCTATACCATTTATGAATTGAACAAGCATTTTCTCGGTGAGTTCACCGAACGCAACACGTTCAAATGGCTCGAGATGCTGCAAAGCCGCCGCCATCCTCCGTCGCCTCGCGCAGAGGATCGCCGCGGAGCTTTTCCTGCCCACATCTGTCAGATGCACCTCGACCGCACGCCGATCATTTTTACTCGGCTGTCTCCGAACCAGTCCCTCGGCGGATAAGCGATCGACGAGACGGACGGCCCCAGGATGCGACAAGCCAAGGATGCGGCGTAACTTCTCAATGGACATCCCAGGCGCATCTCCCAACAACGCCAACGCGGAAACCGCAGGCCCCGGCTCCGGGGCATGGCTTTCCATATCCCGAACCATGGAGTCCGACAGTGCAAGCAGGAATGCACCCAGGACGTTCTCGATTTTACCCTCGTTCATTTCCCAAACATATATGCACGGTGCATAGACATCAAGCTACTTGTATGTTTATATGTGTAGCGCATACAAATTTGCGAGATTTTCCATGAGAAAGGATCGGTTCAGATGTCTAACATCAGTACCCACACCGCTGCCAAAGCTTACAAGAATGCTCGGCCAGCAGATCGCCTGACACTCAACGTTGGCCGCGTTACTTGCCTGCTCGGCGTCGTCTTGCCGCTTCTCCTAATCGGCGTTCTGAAGTTCACCCAAGTTGAAATTGACGCGCTCAAGCCGCTGATCAACGGCACGCCGTGGTTAGCATGGCTTTACTCGGTATTCGGATTCGCTGGCACCAGCTATTTGCTCGGTACAGTGGAGCTTTTCACCGCCTTAATGTTCATCGCATCGTTCTGGTCGGTCCGCGCCGGACTTGCTGCCGGGTTCCTCGGAGCGCTGACGTTTGCGACCACGGCCTCGACGTTATTCGCCCTACCGATTTGGGAAGCAGCCTCGGGTGGTTTTCCGTACCTCAATTTCGTTGGATCATTCTTGATCAAAGACATTGCCCTCCTTGGAATCAGTCTCGCTGTGCTGGGGGAAAGCTTGATCAAGACCCGGGCGGGGGCGAATTGAGCGCCATCCTGATAGAAGTGGCAAAATATGCAGCCGCCATTACCGATGCACACCGAAATGAATACGTTGGCTCGTGCGCTAGTTTCAGACGAAGTATTGGGACAAAGGCCAGCGACATCCGAGTTAGCACTCTCTACCACATTGCCACATGACGGCTTTAAATGCGGAAACCGCAAGAGCCGATGCGTGAACCGCATTGGATGTCGTTAACTAGGGAAGGCTAGATGCCCGAGTAGATTGAAGATGAGTGGCGCCAGGTTCCGCCGACTGTGCGCTGCTGATCCCAGACAATCAGCCACAAAGAAGTCCAGGTACGCTGATTTCGAGTTGCACGCCCCGTAATCGCTGACAGCGGTCGAGGCAAACCTTTGAGGGCAAAACATGCACTACGCTGAATATAAGCACACCGATCCACATCTCGTCCATGCCCTGGTGGATGTATTTTCCTTCGCGGCCATCTCGGTCAATGGATCAAAAGGACCGCGCATTGCGCATGCACCCCTTACTTTCAGAAACGGTCAATTTCCCGCAGGCGCCCTCGAATTTCATTTGGCGAAAGCCAACCCGATCGCGCGGGACATGAAAATCGGCGTACCTGTTACTATTCTGGTTCAAGGTCCTGGCGCCGCGATTTCGCCGAGTTGGTTTACGTCCAGCTTTCCGCAACCAGACTCCGATCGAAGCAGGACTGCACCGACGTATAACTACATCAGTTTGATTATGACCGGCAGGCTGGAGTTCTTGGATGACCTCGCGCTACAGACTCAGATCAGGGACCTGGTGTTAGCCAGTGAACCAGAGGGTGGCTGGCGAACCGAGGAGTTGGCTCCCGACCTCTGGCAGGGCTGGCGCAGGCTCATCCAGGGATATCGGCTCGAGATCGAAAGTTTTGATCTCACTGCAAAGCTGAGCCCAGGCGAAATACCGGACGACAAAGTTGGCGTCATTGCAGGCTTGCTGGAACGCGGTGTTCTCGCCGATGAGGGCATGGCATATCTTCTAAGAGGGTATGAAGGCACCTCCCAGTCACTTGTCTCCCTTGTCCGCGCGTTGAAACATGGCGTTGGCACTTCGAGCTAAAGCGGTGGTGTCGGCTTCTAAAGCGGTCCATGCAAATTCAGCAGGGCGACATCCATCCTTGCAGCGAGCAGCGATGCCAAAGCGGATCTGAAACCGTGCCTTTTGCATGCCCACAGCCGCTTCTCCGTTACCCTATCGCTAAAATTCCATAAATAGGCGTTACGCTTCGCTCCATTGATATAGCTTACATTTTTGACTTCTCGCGGGGTCGGCTGTTCGAATCTGCTCAAGGCGAACGCTATCGCACTCTTTAGTGAAACGCAGCGTCGCTTTCTATGACACTACCAGGTCTTTGGCGAGTTCGCTGACGACACCCCTGAGCCATCGATGTGCTGGATCGTGGCGATAGCGCACGTGCCAAGCCATCTCGACCGGGAACGTTCCGAGGTCGACAGGGGCTTCAACGACCTTCAGCCGAGGATCGCGCTCGAGGCTGCGACAGATCAGCCGAGGAAGGGTTGCGCAGTAGTCAGTGACCGCGACCATCTCGGGAACTGACAGGAAATGCGTGACGGAGACGGCAACGTCGCGCTTGAGGTTCTGTTGCCCTAAGGCCTGGAACACGCCCGCGCGAATTCGACCTGGCGGTAGGACGTTGACGTGTTTCAGGCTCTCGTAAAGGTCTCGCGTCAGGCTGGCGCCGACGTCCGGATGGTCGCGACGGACGATACAGGCAAGGCCGTCGTCCATCAGATGCTGGACGACCAGGTTGTCAGGCGGATCGATGACCCTGCCCAGCACTATTGCGGTCGTCCCTGAGATCACGCCAGTCTCCGCCAGATCGTTGCCGAATGGGGTCATGCGAAGTTTGATCCCTGGAGCTTGCTCTCGCAGCCTTGCCACCAGCGCTGGCATCAACACCAGTTCGACGTAGCTGTTCGGAGCGATCAGGAACAGCCGCTCCGCACTTGCCGGATCGAAATCCTGCTGGTGGACGACGAGATCATCAAGCTGCGCCAATGCGGCCTCGATCGTCGGCGCGATCTCCTCGGCAAGCTGTGTCGGTCTGATGCCATAGCGCTCCCGGATGAACAGCGGATCTTTCAGCATGTCGCGAAGCCGATTGAGCGAATTCGACAGCGCAGGCTGCGTAATGCCCAAGCGGCTGGCGGCGCGGGTGACGCTCCGCTCCTCCATGAGAGCCAGAAAGACTGGCAGAAGATTCAGATCGTATTTCATCCAGATGTAATTGCACGTGAATATCTAAAATCCAACAAGTAAATTTCTCAAATATCTCTCCAGCTGACATGATCACTTCATCGAAAAGCCAGCAGCGCCGATCGACAATCCAGGCCGGTCCGGCCGCGACCAACAAAGGATAAGACGATGAAAATTCTCATGGTGCTGACTTCGCACGACACGCTTGGCGACACCGGCCGCAAGACCGGGTTCTGGTTGGAGGAGCTGGCAGCTCCCTATTACGTCTTCAAGGACGCCGGCGCCGAGATCACGCTTGCTTCGCCCAAGGGCGGCCAGCCGCCGCTCGACCCGAAGAGCGACGAACCGATGTTCCAGACCGAACTCACGGCTCGTTTCAAGGCAGACGCCGACGCCAACGCCCAGCTCTCCCAGACAGTACGCCTCGACAGCGTTGACCAGAAGGATTTCGACACGGTGTTTTATCCCGGCGGTCACGGCCCGATGTGGGATCTCGCTGAAGACAAGAATTCCATTGCGTTGATCGAATCCTTCATCGCCGCCGGCAAGACCATCGCGTTGGTCTGCCACGCTCCGGGTGTACTGCGCCATGTCAAGAATGCTGATGGCTCGCCGTTTGCTCAGGGACGCTACCTCACAGGTTTCACCAATACCGAAGAAGACGGCGTTGGCCTGACCAAGGTGGTCCCTTTCCTGGTCGAGGACGTGCTCATCGCCCAAGGAGCCGTGTTCTCCAAGGTGAAGGACTGGGGCGTCCACACGGTCGTCGACGGCCAACTCATCACCGGGCAGAACCCGGGTTCCTCCGGCGAGGCCGCTGAAGCTCTGCTCACCGCCTTGAGCCAGGCACGGGTCCGGGCAGCCTGAGCATTCAGCATCGTGGGGCCGCCGACAGCCGGCGGTCGGCCACCTAAAATCGGATACCGAAATGATCAGCCTCAAACGAACGCTCTCGATTTCGCATGCCCGAGAGATGATCGAGACATCAAAATCCAAGGCGACCGCCTTGGATTTATTCTGGGGGCAGGTAATCGGCGCGATCGGCGTTAGCGGTGGCACCGTCGCAGAAGACGTTGCCATCGAGGAGGCTGGCGCAGGGGTTCTGGCCGACCTTCTCGTCCCCGCTCGCTCTTAGGCCAAACATGGCGCCGAAGCCAAATAACCATCGGCACCGTAATCTGATCCCATTCTGAAGGCCGCATGTCCGTGGCTTGACCCTTCATCGCGCATTGTAGCGCCCGATTCAACAAAGGTTGTTTCGGGATCGGACAACTGCGCGCTCAGTTTCCCTTCCGATCACCATGATTTCTCAAAAAGGATGCATGAAATGAAACTCCTGAACTCGCTCATCTCGGCTGTTGCAATCACAGCCAGTGTCGCCCTGCCGGCGGCTGCGGCAGAATTTAGCGCCAAGACCGTTGTCCTCGTTCACGGCGCATTTGCCGATGGTTCTTCTTGGAACAAGGTCATCCCGCTTCTCAAAAAGGCAGGATTGAAGGTCGTGGCTGTCCAGAACCCGTTGGATACCCTGGAAAATGACGTTGCTTTTACCGACCGGGCAATTGCCGATGCCGAAGGACCGGTCGTGCTGGTCGGGCACTCCTATGGCGGTGCCGTCATCACGCAAGCAGGTGTCAACCCGAAGGTACACTCGCTTGTCTACGTCGCGGCGTATGCGCCAGAGGTCGGCCAGTCGGTACTCGATACGCAGAAGCCATATCCGGATGCGCCCGGCAGGCCATTCATCGTGAAAGATGACGCCGGATATCTGAAATTCACCGACGAAGGCATCTTCCACTACTTCGCACCGGACCTGCCTCGCGACGAACAGGAACTGATCGCAGCGACACAGGGCGCGTTTGGCGTCAAGGCGATCTCGACCCCCCTGACCCAGGCCGCGTGGCACACCGTTCCCTCGTTCGAGGTCGTCTCGACCGATGACAGGGTGATCCTGCCCCAACTGCAGCGAGACCAGGTCAAGCGTCTCAAGGCAACAGCCGTCGACGTGGCCGCCAGCCATGTCGTGATGCTGTCGCACCCGGATGTGGTGGCGAAGCTGATCATCGAGGCCGCGAAGTAATAGCGGCCTCATGACGGGCAGTCTACAATGGGCTTCCATGCAGTAGTCACATCGTGACCACATGCCGCGTCATCACCAAGTATGTGGCAACACCGCAGCAATCCGCGGCGGTGTTGCTTTTGCACAGGCCTAACGACGGCAGCTCGTCGCCGTTAAACTTTATATCTGCTGCTCACAGGTCTGGATGAAGGCCACGAACTGGGCTTATGCTTTCAAGCAGTGATGCGACGTGCAGGATCGTCGACTCCGCCTGCCAGGCACCGACGATATGGACGTTGATCGGCATGCCCTCGCTGCTTGTGCCGAACCTCATTGATACGCCCGGTAAGCCGGTAACGTTCAACGGCACGGTCGCGCCCTGCAGGTAGGTGGCATCGACGGTCTTTCCGTCGATGACGAACTCCTCGACCCCGTGCATGTGGGCGGGAATTGGAAGCACGTGGGTAATGAGCGCGTCGTAACGGGAGAAGTAGTCGGCATAGCCGTCCCGGATTCGCTCGGCGGCCTGCTCGGCGTCGATATAGTCCGTCATCGACGTATTCGGTAGGGACAGCATGGTCTTCGCCATCTTGTAGATTTCGTCCTCACCGCGGCCAGCGGTTGCCTCTTCAAATGCGGGCTTCATCTCCATCACATGCAGCCGGTTGAAGACATCGAGTGCGAAGTCGCGTTCCAGCGCCGGGATACCGACATGCTCGACGGAAACGCCGACGTCCTTCAGCGCCTCGGCGGCTGCCTTGACGGTGGCTGCGACCTCCGGATCGACCGGCCCAAAGCCCGGGCCAACCATCCAACCGACGCGCAATTGGCGGAAAGGCTGGCGACCAATGCCGGCATCGAACATCGTCGTGCTGCTGGAAAATGCATCCTTGCCGTCGGGTCCTGCCAGTTGCGAAAAGGCAAGCGCGATATCTCGGACTGAGCGGGCCATCGGGCCGACATGCCAGAAGCGGCGCGGTGCACGTGGCCAGATGCCGGTCATCGGCACGCGGCCGTGGGTCGCCTTCATCGACGTAATCCCGGTCTGGGCTGCCGGGCCGCGAACGGAGATAGCGAGGTCGGTGCCAAGACCGATCGGCGACATTCCGGCGGCGATTGCCGCAGATTCGCCTCCGCTTGACCCGCCCGGCGTGCGTTCGAGGTTCCACGCATTGTTTGAACGGCCGGAGAGAAGGTTGTCGCTCTCGATCCAGTAAGAAAATTCGGGCAGGTTGGTCTTCGCCAGCAGGATGCCACCGGCCGTCTTCAGGCGGGCTACGCTCGTTGCATCTTCTATTGGAAGTCGTCCCTTGAAGATCGGGGATCCACGCTGGGTCATAACACCTGCCGTGTCGATCGAATCCTTTGCCGTAAAACGGCACACCGTGCAGCGGACCGAGCTCCCCTCCCGAGAGAACGGCGGCTTCTGCGCGCCTGGCTGCTTCCAGTGCGCCGTCGGCGACAGTGACGATTGCATTGACGTCGCCGTTGACCGCTTCGATGCGATCGAGATGCGCCCGCATGATTTCAACAGGGGAGACGTCCTTGGTCCGGACGAGCTCGGCGAGTTTGGTTGCGTCGGAATAGATCAGGTCGTTTATCATAATGTGCGTCCCTAACTAACAAATGGTAGGCAAAAGCAGGGCTTTTCTTTTTGGCCCGTCAACCCCTATCTAACATTCGGTAGGTAAAGTTGGAGTAGAGAGCATGAGCGCGAATGCGAAAGAGGCAATTTTGGCGGCGGGCAAACTAAGTGCTCAAGCACACGGCTACGGTGGATTGAACATGCGCGACTTAGCGGCGGAGGTCGGGATCAAGGCCGCCAGCATCTATTATCATTTCCCAAACAAGGCTGATTTGGCGGCGGCGATCGCCGAGCGCTACTGGCAGGACACGAAGGCATGGCTGGACGATGTGGCGAGCCGTAATAGTGACCCGAAGGAGAGTCTCCGCGAGTATCCTGCGACATTCCGCATGTCGCTCGAAAACGGCAATCGCCTTTGCTTGGGTAGTTTTCTGGGGGCAGAGTACGACGATCTTCCCGAACACGTCAAAAAGGAAGTTCAGACCTTTGCCGATGTCAACGTCGCTTGGCTCCATGAACGCTTGATCGAAGCCGAACTGGTAACCGCTAAGGACGGCGAGGAGCGGGCACGTGCTATCTTTGCGGCGATTGTCGGTGCCCAGCTTCTCGCCCGCAGCCGTTCGGACATTTCCATCTTTGACTCAACGATCAAGAGCTACCGGGGGGCAGGGCTTCTCCCGAAATAAGGAATTCGCCGGAGGCGTGATGTCAATTCGGGACGCCATTGGAAGCCTGATTGAGGGGATCGAATCCGCCCTAGACCAGTGGATTGTGTTTAAAGGGCCCATCACGCCGGCTCATTGAGCCTTTTCGATCTTGACGGTGACCTTACCGGGTCGGTCAAACACCGAAATTTCGCCTTGGACCTGCCCCAGTATCACGATGCCGGGCTGCGGCACGCGCCCGTCGCGGTAGTAGATCACGAAATCGCCCGAGCTCCACAAACCAAGAGTACCCGCAGAAAATTCGCGCTGACGGGGAGCGGCCGGCAAGGCGGCCGGCAGGTCCCCGGTCTTCTCCTGAAGAAGATGATCATCCATTTCGATCGTCAACGGCAGCATGGCAACGAGCGCGCGAGTGGCGTCGTTATCCGCCAGTTCGGCAGAAACATTGCCCCAATCAGACGAAATCCGAATACGGTCCTGCGCCAAGGCGGGTCCTCCAAGGTTGAGCGTGAGAGTAGCGGCGATGAAGCCTGCGCCAAAAATCTGTTTCATGTTTGATCTTCCGTTTTACGAATACGGGTCCTATCAAGCGATCTCAGGCCAGCCATGGTGTAGTGCGAAAGTACGGCAACGCTTGCCATCACAGCTGTCCAGTGTGCGAAGAATGGCGAGACCGCACTGGTGAAGTCCCAGAACTCAAGGCTGTAGCTGAACGTAAGCTTGGTCGACACGCCGAGAACGGCAAAACTCCATGCGCCAAAGCCCAGAAGCAAGAGGGCCGCCAGCCGACGTACGCCAGACCTGATCGGGGACGGAGAAAGCCTCAAAAGGTTTGCTGCCACCGTCATGACACGCGTCCAATGGGTCCCTGCATGAATGGCAACAATGATGACAACCCAGTATGCCGAGAACCAGTGAAGTTCGATGACGCTCACGCTATTGGTGAATTGCGCGAAGCCCAGGACCGAACGAGAGATCAACACGCTGGTGACGACCAGCGCCGCCATGGTTATGCCAAGCCAGACATGTATCATCAGGACCACCCATCGGCGGGCATCATAATGACCGCTGCGGAGCTTCAGGAACCAGCGCCTGTTCATGGTCAGGTGCCACCCAAGAAGCCCGAACATGGCTGTGCCGAAGATTTCATGCGGACCGTTGTCGAGCCACCAATAGGCGAGGGCCGATATCAGGAGGGCCGCCATTGCGACAGGAAGGAGGAGGCGATCCCTAGCTAACCTCAACATCGTAGCTTGTCCTTTTCGTCACAGCGGATCATCGTTGGACATCGCGCCGCTCATGGTGAACATGAACTGCTCGGACTGTTGCGACCGGTGGCAGGAGTAGCAACGGGCGACATTTTCGTCTAACTTGACGGTGCGATCCGGCCAAAACCACTGGTATTCCCATTGATCCGCGCCGGCACCGATCTTCTGGGCCACGAGGTAACGGGTGAGAACATCGCTCTGATAATCGACGAGAACCATATGGGTGCCGGTTGGAACAGGTTGGCCGGCCTTGAGTGCTGCAAGAGCCGCCGGGTTTGTCAGCATATGCTCGCGGGTGATCCCTCGCCGAACCGTTGTGTAATGCACGAGCTGTTCAAGCGGCGGAAACGTCACGGAGTTGGACGCTGCAAGCGCTGGGGTTGGCGACACCTCGGTGTCAACAATGAAGTAGCCCGTCAGGACAATGGCGAGCGGCGCAACCAGCAAGGCGGACCGGCGAAACAGTTTCATATCTTTTCCTTCAAGTCGTGCGGTCAAAACAACCGCCGCACCGGCCATCGCTCTAAAACGAGGCGGACTGGAACAGCCCCCACGCAGACGGCAAAGCTCGCGTGGCGGCAACGAAGCAAGAAGACTCAGGAGGCTCGTTCTTGCTCAGTTCTATGCGAGGTGCTGATCGAAAAAGCCCTTCACCTTGTCGAAGGGGATGAGATCGACGCGGTCATAGAGATCGACGTGACCAGCCCCCTTGACCCATACGAGTTCCTTCGGCTCGGACGCGCGGTTATAGGCGTCCTGGCTGAATTCCTTCGAGTGGGCCTGGTCGCCAGAGATGAATAGCATCGGCCGCGGCGAGATCGTCTCGATATCGTTGAAGGGATAGAAGTTCATGAACTTGACGCTGCTGCTCAGCATCGGCTTCGTCGTCGTTTCTCGGGTCACACCAGCAGGTGTGAACTCGCCCCGCGGCGTGCGGTAGAAGTCGTAGAATTCGCGCTGGATTGGATCTGTCTCGGCCGTCAGTTCGAGCGTGGTGCCGCCGATGTACTGGATATTTGCGCCGTCGGCCTCGGCCCAACGCTGTTCGGCCGCGGTCGCGATGAACTGCTTGCGCTGCTCGACCGTCTGCGACTTGTTGAGCGCATCGCGGAAGGCTGCACCCATGTCATACATGCTGACCGTGGCAACGGCTTTGATGCGCGGATCGATCTTGGCGGCGCTGATGACGAAGCTGCCGCTACCGCAGACACCGATCGCGCCGATATTCTGTCGATCCACGAAGTCGCTCGATCCGAGGAAGTCGACGCCGGCGCTAAACGCTTCGGCATAGGCTTCCGGTGAAACCAGATTACGCGACTGGCCTTCACTCTCACCCCAGAAGGGCAGGTCGATCGACATGGCGACAAAACCTTGCTCGGCCATCTTTGTGGCGTAGAAGTTTGCGCTCTGTTCCTTGACCGCTCCCATCGGGTGACCGACGATGATAGCAGGGCTTTTGGCGGCCCGGTCGAGGCCTTTGGGGAGGTAGAGGTTGCCGGCGACAGACGTCTGGTACTGGGTTTTGAACGTGACCTTGTGCAGAGTCACCTTGTCACTGGTGTAAAAATTGGATGCGCCGTTGGACATGTCTTGCGCTCTTGCTTCCATGATATCGAACATTGACATCGCGCCAAGCGCGGCTACGCCTGCGCCAGTCATCTTGAGAAGGTTGCGGCGATCGATACCGGTGCTACTGGCGTTTGTGTCGTCGTATTGGATGGTGTTGTTCGTCATTTGCTTATCTCCTGAGGTAGTGCTTCGATGGAAGAGGGTTCGAATGGAGTGACCGCGGGTGTTCACCGGCGTGTTGACCGCCAGGCCGCGACGGCCAGCAGGGATGACCCGGCAAGCAGGACTGCGGCGAACAGGAAGGTGGACCACCAGCCAGTTGCGTCGAACAGCACGCCGCCTGTTGAAGCACCCAAGGTGATGGCAAGCTGGATGGTTGCGACCTGCAATCCGCCGCCGGCCTCCGCGTCGTCAGGCATGGTGCGGCTAAGCCACGTGCCCCACCCGACCGGGGCGGCCGTGCCGAACAGACCCCAGCCGATCAGAAGGGCGGCAGTGGAGGTAGTGGATGATCCGACGGCAATCAGGCTCAAGGCGATTAGGGCCATGATCAGCGGGATTGCCACGAGAATAGGAAACAGCCGGTTCTCAAGCAGATGGCTGACGAGATACGTCCCGACGACACCCGCAAGCCCCATCAACAGCAGCAAAAGGGATAGGGTCGATATCGACACTTCCGTTACCATCTCCAGGAATGGCCGCAGATAGGTGAACAGCGCGAACTGGCCCATGAACAGCAGCATGATCGAGGCCATGCCGATCGCGACCTGCGGGCGCCGAAGTAAACGAAAGACGTTGGATGATCCCTCGTTACGCGGCGGTGGCAAAGACGGCAGGCTGATCCACTGCCAAACGAGCGCTAGAAGGGCGAGCGGAACGACGGCGAAGAAGGCACCTCGCCAGCCGATATAGCTACCAAGCAGACTTCCAAGCGGCGCGGAGATCGTCGCGGCAATGGCATTGCCCGCATTCAGCATGGCCAGTCCCTTGGGCACAGACTCCTCTGGAACCAGCCGCATGACGATCGAGGTCGACATCGACCAGAAGCCACCGATAGCGACCCCCAGCATGGCGCGGCCGATTATCAGCACGAGATAGTTCGGGGCAAAAGTGACGATTGTTCCGGAGATCACCAGGATCAGCGAGAAGGACGCAAGAACCAATCGCCGGTCCAGCCGTCGCGTCAGACCGGCCACACACAGACTGGTCAGGACGGCGAAAATACCGGAGATCGAGATCGCTTGTCCTGCCCGTCCTTCGGTCACGCCGAGTTCGGTGGCGATCGGCGACAGGAGACTGACCGGCATGAATTCCGATGCGATCAGCACGGCGACGCATAGAGCCATCGAGATGACCGCGCCCCAGGCAGCAACGGGCACAGCCGAGTTGGCAGACGCCACCCCGTTCGGTTCGGCTTCGTCATCGAGAAATTCGGATCGTGTGAAAGCTTGTTGTGTCATGACGGCAATATATGCCGGGTGCAGTTCGATGATTAGTCATTGCAATTCGCTTGGACTTATCGGCCTATGACATGAATGGGCGATACCTGGAGGTGGCGATGAAACGCGAAGATCTCAACGACATGCTCTGGTTTCTGGCGGTGGCAGAAGAGCGAAGCTTCACCAAGGCCGCAGCAAAGCTCGGGACATCGCAGTCGACAATCAGCCACACGATCAAGAAGCTTGAGGCCCGGATGGGACTGCGGCTTTTGACACGGACCACCAGAAGCGTCGTTCCAACAGAAGCCGGAGAGCGGCTCATCCGCTCATTGGCGCCGCGTATCGAGGAGCTGGAAAACGAGATCGACGAACTGATGGAAATCAGGGACAAGCCGACCGGCTCGGTTCGCATCACCCTGTCGGATCACGCCCTGGAGAGCGTCGTCTGGCCGAAGCTTCGGCCTGTGCTCAGGCAGTATCCGGACATCAAGGTGGAACTGAACAGCGATAACGGCTTCAGGAATATCGTCGAGGAGAAGTTCGACGCCGGCGTGCGCCTTGGTGAGAGCCTAGACAAGGATATGATTGCCGTTCGCATTGGTCCCGATTGGCGGTTGGTCGCAGTCGCCTCTCCGGACTATCTCGCAAAGCGCGCCGCTCCAGAAACGCCCCGTGACCTCGTTGCTCACGACTGCATCAACCACCGGCAAGCCCGAGCCGGCGGCCTCTATGTGTGGGAGTTCGAAAAAGACGGTGCGGAAGTTCGGGTTCGGGTGGATGGTCAGCTCACCTTTAACACGTCCTACGCGATGATCGACGCAGCCGCCAGCGGGTACGGAATCGCCTATGTGCCGGAAAGTCTCGTGATGGATGAAATTGCTTCGGGGCAGCTTAGCCAGGTCCTCGATGACTGGTCGCCTATGTTTCCAGGCTACTACCTCTACTATCCAAGCCGCCGGCAGAACTCACCAGCATTCAGGGTTGTTGTAGACGCGTTGAAGGCCAACACGCTTTAGCGTTCGGGCCCACTACCGATGTCGCCACCAATCAGCTCTTTCGGGAAGCGCAGCAGGCGAGAACAACGCCCGCGATCAGCCTAAGCTACCCGCAAATCGCTCCGGATACCGCTCGCGCTGAAACCATTCGACGACGAAGTCGATGAATACGCGTGTCTTTGCGGGAAGCAGGGTCTTGCTGGCATAGTAGATCGATATCGGCCCGGCATCCACCCACCAGGCGGGGAGCAGCCGCACGAGCTCGCCTCTCTCTAGATGCGGCAGGGCGTCCGGCTTGGCAAGAAGTGTTACCCCCAGCCCGAGGATAGCAGCCGCTCGCATTGCGGCAGGATCGTTGACGACGATCGTTTCTTTCAGGGAGATTGCCTCCTCTTCCCCAGCGGCGTTGCGCATCTGCCTCTGGGTCACGCGCCCTGTGCGCAGCGACCGCATGACTATCCCGTCCATCTCAGCAAGTTCGATTGGCCCAGCAATCCGCGGTCGGGCCTCGAGATAGCCGGGGGAGGCAACTGCCACAAGGTGTGCTGGTGCAAGCGTTCTGGCGACAATACCTTGCGCAAGTTCGAAGCCGCCGCCGATCGCAGCGTCATACCCCTCGGCGATCAGGTCCACCTGACGGTTCTCGAACATCCATTCAGGCCGTATGAGAGGATATCGCTGCCTGAACTCGGGTAGCATCGGCAGGATATAGCCGATACCGAAGGTTGGACCCATGCTGATCTTCAGTGTGCCGGCAGGTTGGCCGTCCGGCTGCGCAGCTTCAGCAATTGCACCCTGCAGGTTTTCAAGATGGTCGCGAATAGCAATAAGAAACCGTTCGCCAGCTTCCGTGAGCGTCAAGCTACGAGTGCTGCGGTGAAACAGTCGCAGCGCCAAGTTGGTTTCGAGCGCGGCGACGTTGCGGCTAACGCCCGCTGGCGTCAATCCGAGGCGCCGTGCTGCAGCCGAGAAGCTCCCGAGCTCGGCGCTGCGTACGAATGACTCCAGGTTAGCGAGACTTTCCATCATTCCACCTTCAACAATCGCTTGAAACGGATAGCGCCTATTGGCGGCTAATCAAACCGAATTCGTTGCGCCATCTTGAGGTCATCGAACAAAAGGAATGAATTTAATGACCCAGGTACATCAACCACTCTCTGGCAAGGTTGCACTTGTCACCGGCGGGTCACGCGGGATCGGTGCCGCCATTGTTCGGCGCCTTGCTCATGACGGTGCCGATGTCGTATTCAGCTACGCCGCTTCGGCCAAAATCGCGGATGAACTCGTCGAGGAGATCGAAGGCACCGGCCGTCGTGCGCTCGCCGTCAAGGCAGACCAGGCGATTCCAGCGGAGGTAGCCGCACTGGTCCATACAGCCCTTACGGCTTTCGGCAGGCTCGATATCCTGGTCAATTCGGCCGGTGTTTTCATAACCGGCATGGTCGACGACACCCAAGCGGACCTGGCCGCTTTTGACAGTCAGATTGATGTCAACGTGAAAGGCGTCGCAGCCGCTGTACGGGCCGCGGTACCGCTGATGAATGATGGCGGCCGGATCGTCTCGATCGGCACCACAGGCGCTGTACACATTCCCTTCGCCGGCGCTGCCGATTACGTCGCCACCAAAGCTGCAGTCGCTGCGTACACGCGCGGGTGGTCCCGCGACCTTGGCCCGCGAAACATCACCGTCAACATTATCCAGCCCGGTGCGATCAATACCGACATGAACCCACAGGACGGCCCATTCGCCGAAAGCTTGAACAAGCTTGCAGCACTCGGTCGCTACGGACAGCCGGAAGATATTGCCGCGGCCGTCGCCTTCCTCGTGGGACCGGACGCCGGCTACATCACCGGCGCCACCCTCAACGTCGATGGCGGCCAGTCCGCTTGAGCCTCACCCAATCCAACAGGAGAAAAGACATGACCACCATCGGCATCATCGGCGCTGGAAACATCGGCGCGGCCTTTGCAAGAATCCTCGCCCGAAACGGTATCGCAGCCACCATCGCCAATAGTCGCGGGCCGGAAACGCTTGCAAGCTTGACACAGGAGCTCGCTCCTGATGTCACAGCTGGTACCATCGAGGCTGCGGCACAAGCCGATATCGTACTTATTGCCGTTCCGTGGTCTAAACTACCATCGGCGCTCGCGGGGCTGCCGAACTGGAATGGTCGAATCGTCATCGATGCCAACAACCCGATCGAGGCGCCGCTGTTCAAGCCTGCTGATCTCCATGGACGGCTTTCGACCGAGATCGTCGCCAGCCTGGTGCCGGGCGCGCGGGTGGTAAAGGCATTCAATCATCTCCTTGCTGCCATTCTGTCCGGTGACCCGCATGCGGAAGGTGGGGAACGTGTGCTCTTCTATTCGGGAGACGACGAGACCGCGAAGGCGGAGGTGGCGGCTTTGATTGCAAAGCTCGGGTTCGCCGGCGTTGATCTTGGACCTCTCTCGATCGGCGGTCGGCTCACGCAGTTTCCAGGCGGACCCTTGCCCGCAAACAATTTCGTCAAGTTCGCTTAAACTCTCTGGAGAACAAGCATGTCCACCAACCCGATCGATATCGCCACCACTTTCTTCGGTCACTGGACGGCCAATCGCATCGAGGATGCCCTCGCTATGCTGGCGGATGACGTCCTCTACGACAACGTGCCTCTGCCCAGCATCACGGGCCGAGACAACGTCCGGAAATTTCATCAGGACTTCGGTGTAGGAACGGCGTTCACGGTCGACTGGACCGTGGCCAACATCGCGGCATCAGGAAACGTTGTCCTCAACGAGCGCATTGATGTGTTCACGCATGAGAGCGGCGGGACGATCACATTGCCGGTCATGGGTACAGTCACCGTGGAGGGCGGGTTGATCACGGTCTGGCGTGACTATTTCGATCTGGGCGATTTCGAGAGGCAGGTTTCAGCTCTCAAGAGATAGGCAGACTGCACTCTGCTCGATGAATTCTGCGGCTAGGCCCACCCTGGCCCGATCAGGGGTTACGGTTTGTTAACCATGACGTGCCAGTCTTATCGTCTCGACGTGGTTCTCCTCCCTCCTCAGTCGATGAAAAACCTGGGCCGCGAGACACTGTCTCCGGCCCTTTTTTCGCGTGCTTTTAAGGACGCGATTCATTTCCCTTAAGACATCAATCGGACTGCAAAGCCCGGAACTTCCGTACTCTTGCGTGCGATCCACATGTTCTGTCCGAACACCAGCGACGATGGCCGTTACGAGAGTGGTCGAGAAACAGCCATCCGCAATTTGGGCCTTGGCATTCCCGGATTGGCCGACGCTCGGTTTTTGACGTGAGCAGTTCAGCTGCCAACCAGCCAATACGGTGCACGATAGCGTTCATTTGTTCTGCAGCTGAGTGCCGCCACCTGATGGTGCCTGCGATACTGACCAATCTTCGTTGTGACTGGGCAGCCTGTACCGCGCGGTCGAGAAGTGCCAAATCCTCCTCTCCGACCGAGACCTCGCCAGATTCAGTCAGGAATATGCGATGCAATGCCTCGCGTACTCCCCGGGCATGGATCAGCTCCCTCTGGGCTTGGGCGGGAGATGCGGTCGCCCTCGCAAGCAAGACGTTTCGCTCTTCGTCGTCAATCACGTCGAGACGCCGCGCCCAGGTCACCAGATCGCCGTAGGTGTTCAAAAACTCCGGCCCCCGGCGCTCACCTCGACTGTCAACGGTGTTGACGAAATCGAGCGCGGGGTGTCCGCCGAGCAGGCTGATGTCCTCGATGGTTTTCTGACTGGTCATCTTTTGAATATTGGATGGCGGAACGATTTAAGCAAGAGTGAGTTGTAACGGTCTATTGGTCCTTTGAGCGTTACAGTATCGGAGCCATTATGTCCTTCGCCCTCAATAAGAACCAGCTCCGCTTTTTGATGTTATGCGGCATCTGGGGAAGCACCTGGATCGGAACCAAGGCCGGTATCCAAGTCGTGCCACCCCTCCTGTTTGCCGGGACGCGTTTTACGGCTGCAGGCGCGCTGCTGCTTGTTTATGCTTGGACGAAAGGTGAAACGGCGGGCTTCAAAGTCGCAGACTGTGGGCGGTTCGCCGCCGTCAGCATGTTGATGATCACGCTGTGCTACGGGCCGTTGTTCTGGGGCATGCAGTACATCGATACCGGGACTGCCGCTGTCTTGGAAATGTCGCTGACGCCGATCGCGCTCTTGTGCTTTGCTCTGCTATTGCGCGAAGAGACGCTCGACGTGAGGCGGATCGTGGCGATTGTACTTGGTGTCTCAGGGCTGATCGTCCTCTTCTGGCCTTCGGCAACTGACGGACAAGTCTCGACGCCGGAGACCTTTGCTGGAGCCAGCCTTTGGGGCGGCTTGGCGGTGGCATCTGCGGCATTTACCTATGGGTACGGCTCGGTGCTGGCTCGACCTGTGTTGCGAACCTATCCAGCCTTGTTCGTCGCCGGTTTTACGACACTGGTTGGCGGTATCGCCCTGGTCGCTGTAGCGCTGGCGTTCGAGCCTGGTGCTATTTCCGCGCTATCACGTAATTGGGGCACAACCGCCTGGGCCAGTTGGCTCTTTCTGGTGATCTTCGGATCGCTGATCGGTTACACGACCTATATGCGGCTGCTGAGAGACATTGGAGCCTCGCGTGCCGGCAGCTATGCGTTCGTATCTCCAGTGATCGCCGTCGCACTCGGGGCACTTTTCTTTTCCGAACAAGTCACGGCCTTCGACGTGATCGGGATTATCGTCATGCTCAGCGGCGCCTATCTCGCCATGGCCGAAACCACGACGACGAAACCCGCAGTGATGGAAACGTGAGACCAGGCCAGGAAGAAGGAAGGCAATGGAATATCTCAAGGCGCAGCCACAGTAAGACGACGTTTAACCAGGCATTATCTGGCCACTGCGACAGTGGCGGCCCTCCTCAGTTTTCTTAAAAAGGGGAGGAAAGCGCCGCGAGCTAGCCACCTTTATCGCCCTGGACGGCATAAAGCAGCGGGGTCAGTTCTCGCGGAGTAATCGGCAGCATAGGGACAAACTGCATGGCAGCCGTCAAGGGTTGATCGCGATCGCGCATGCCTCTGGTGTAGAGCCTGGCGACGAATGCTGTCAGGCTTGCGATCGCGCCCGGGTCCTTAACGATACCTTTGCTTGAGCAATCTCCTTGACGACACAGGCGCATAGACGTGCATCTTCTTTCGAAATCGGTCCAGACGTCATTTCGTCCTTCAGAAATGCCCGCCCCGGCGGATGGGGCGGGCCCGTTACTGATTAGAAGTCGGTGCCGCCGCCTGCGGGCAGCGCTGGAGCGGCGTCCTTCTTCGGCTTCTTGGCATTCATCGCCTCGGTTTGTGACCAGAAGGCCCGCGACCGAGGCCGCATCCTGCAGCGCGGTGCGCACCACCTTCGCGGGGTCGATGACGCCTTGGGCATAAAGGTCGCCGTACCACCGGCCAGAAGGAACGAAGCTGATCTCGGAAGAAAGGAACTTGACGGGTCGGTAAAGCTTTATGGTTTTGGGCAACCGGTAATGAAGGCTGCCACTGTATAACCTTTTTCAAACGAACCGACGCAACATGACCATCGAGCTGCAAAACATCATTCTGGAGATGATCGCTAGGGGCGAGCCGCTATCAGCGACGGTTGAGAGATTGTGTTTTGAAGTCGAAGCCATGGCACCGGGCGCCGTTTGTTCCGTTCTGCTCGTCGATGAAGGACGCCTACATCCCCTGGCGGGACCGTCTCTTCCGGGGCATTACTCCGCGGCCCTCGATAATCTTGAAATCGGACCTTTTGTTGGCTCCTGCGGCACTGCCGCATATCTGGCAGCACCAGTCACGGTCACGGATATAGCGAACGACCCCAAATGGGCGGATTTCAAGGGGCTTGCCTTGCCGCTTGGGTTAAAAGCCTGCTGGTCGACTCCGATCTGCAGCGGCGGCCGTGTCGTCGCGACTTTTGCTTTCTATTATCGTGAGCAGCGTGGGCCAAGCGATCTGGAAAAGTTGATTGTCGACGCTTGCGTCCATCTTTGCGCCATCGCGATAGAAAGGGATCAGCGCGTCCGGGAGCGCCAGCGTCTAACCTATGTCGACGCCCTCACCGGACTTCCGAACCGCGCCAGCTTCAACAAGGCGCTTGCAGAACATTTGTCCCCACTCCCGTCTTGGGGCATTCTGCTTGCGGATCTCGATAACCTGAAGGTCGTCAATGACACGTTCGGGCATTCGACAGGGGACGAGCTTATCAGCACCGTCGGGCAGCGCATCGCATCGGTCACGCCGCCGGAAAGGGTCTTCCGGATCGGAGGTGACGAATTCGCAATCATACTGGACGCTGCAACGCGGCCCGACCTTGCAACACAGGCTACGAGGCTCATTGATGCGGTCAAGAAGCCTGCGCGATGCCATGGCCATGTTGTCGTTCCGGGGATAACTGTCGGGGGCGTACTTGTGAGGCAAGATCAAAGCCCGGATGAAGCCCGCCAATGCGCTGACATAGCCCTCTATCACGCCAAAGAGAATAACCGGGGCCAGTACGTCGAGTACACTGGCGGATTAGGGACCGCCTTCACGAAAAGATTTAGGGCTATTCGAGAGGTCAGTCGGGCCTTGGCCGAAGAGCGGATCGATGCCCACTATCAACCAATCGTCCGACTCGATACTGGTGAAATTGTAGGCTTCGAAGCCTTGTGCCGGATGAGGACGTTGTCGGGCGAGATTATCGCCGCGGCAAACTTCCATGAAGCGACGAAGGATGCGCATGTTGCTGCGGAGCTGACCCAATGCATGCTCCGGAAAGTCGCTACAGATATGCGTCGATGGCTGGATCGAGGGCTACCGCTTCAGCATGTCGGAATCAATCTCGCCGCCGCGGATTTCCACGCGGGCAATTTGCTGGAGCGGGTTTGCATGGTGTTCAGTGAAGCAGGTGTTCCACTGAAGCACGTCATCCTCGAGGTGACAGAATCGGTCTATCTCGGCCAGCGTGATCATGTCGTTGCTGACGAGATCAAGTCCTTGAGGGCCTGTGGCATGCGTGTCGCGCTCGACGATTTCGGAACTGGTTTTGCGTCCCTGACCCACCTTCTGTCCGTTCCTGTCGATATCATCAAGATTGACAGGTCATTTGTTGAGCGGCTGGTTCCGGGAGACGGTGCGGCGATTATCGTTGAAGGCGTAATGAGTATCGCGACCAAGCTCGGTTTGCGGGTCGTGGCAGAAGGTATAGAAACGGATTCCCAACTCGCCCAACTCCTGTCCTTCGGTTGCATGCTAGGGCAGGGCTACCTGTTCTCTAAAGCCGTCGATCGAGAGGTAGCGACTACCCTCCTGTCTCAACGCGGGCAAAAAGCCACCAAGGTCCAGCAATCTCAGGGGTAAGACCCTGTCGCGCGCACGATAGCATCGACGACTTCGCAGGCCTTGATATTCAAGCAGATGCTCGCCGAATGTTAGGAGCTGCTTTTCATCATTTCGAAGTCGAGCACCGTTTTTTTGGATCTGCGGAACACACTCCCGCTGTCCCTTTAGACCTGCTTGAAGCAATTCGAAAAGCCAGGTCTCTGAGAGATCGTGGCAAAAACTCTTGCAAGACTGCGCCAACTCCATAATTTATTTCTCGGTTAAATCGAGTGCGGCACTGGCAAGGTCGTCCTGGAAATGTAGAGCGAGTGCTAAAGTTGGACGGGGCAGAAAAAACGCGTTGGGGGCAAGACGAAATCTCTCGCATGATCGAGAGCGGCGGCTGGGATATGAGCGTGCTCGGTCCGCCGTCGTCATGGCCGGACTGTCTCCGGAGAGCAGTCGATATCATGTTGCCGTCGAAGGCGCAGATCGTCCTTTTCTGGGGGCCTGCCTTCGCGGCACTTTACAATGAGGCTTATGCGCCGAGCATTGGACTGCGGCACCCCAAGGCCTTCGGTCGACCGGCACAGGAGAATTGGAGCGAACTCTGGGACGACCTTGAGCCTCTCCTGCGTCAGGTGCTTGACACCGGCGAGACGGTAGCCGCCAAGGATCGTCCCTTCTACATCGAGCGCCACGGGCATCCCGAGACGGTGTATTTCGACATCTCCTATTCACCGATCCTTGATGAGGATCGAAATGTGCGGGGCGTGTTTTGCATC
This sequence comes from Rhizobium sp. Root483D2, assembly GCF_001426685.1. Taxonomy (GTDB): domain Bacteria; phylum Pseudomonadota; class Alphaproteobacteria; order Rhizobiales; family Rhizobiaceae; genus Pararhizobium; species Pararhizobium qamdonense. The sequence goes on from NZ_LMFB01000039.1 coordinate 30,162, forward strand.
GTCAGCGAAACCACCGATCGCATCCGCGTCGAACACGCGTTAGGGCAAAGCGAGGAACGGCTGCGGGCTGTGGTATCGCAGTCAGCAGCCGGGATCGGCCAGGGCAGTCTCGACGGCGAGATCCTTCACGTCAACAGCCGGTTTTGCGAAATGCTTGGCTATGACGAACATGAGCTGGTCGGCAAAAACATCCGCGATATCACACACCCCGAGGATCTTACTGAGCAGGGCAGGCTATACAGGCTTTTGGTGGAAACAGGCAAAAGCTTCGACATCGAGAAACGCTACCTCCGAAAGGACGGCAATGTCCTATGGGTCAACAACACGGTGTCGCCACTACGAGACGAGGCCGGTAAAATCCTTCAGGTGGCCGTCGTCTCCATCGATATTAGCGAGAGAAAGAAGAACCAGGAAGTCGAACGCCTGTTGGCGTCCATCATTGCCTCGTCCAACGATGCCATTATCGGTATCGATCTGGCGATGACCATCACATCCTGGAATACAGCGGCTGAACGCCTGTACGGCTTCAAAGCTGAAGAGATTGTCGGAAGGTCGGTCATGGGTCTTGTCCCCGAGGATCGGCTTGAGGAGGAGCCGGCTCTTCTTAGCCAGATCAAAGCGGGATTTCGGGTTGAACCCTACGAGACGAAGCGGCGGCATAAAAACGGTCGTCTGGTCGACGTGCTTCTCAGTGTCTCGCCGATTTTTGACAGCGCCGGCCAGATCGTTGGCGCTTCGAAGATCGCCCATGATATTTCGGCGAGAAAGGAGGCCGAACGTCTCCAGTCGGTCCTGATCGGTGAGTTGCACCACCGCGTCAAGAATGTCTTCGCAACAGTCATCGCCATCGCCAGACAGACGTTTGGAAAAGACAACAGCGAAGGCGAGGCCGTCAGCGCATTCGAGGCACGCCTATCAGCCATGGCCCATGCCCACGATCTTCTTGCTCAGGACGACTGGCAACGTGCGGAACTCACGGCGGTTGTCGAACAGGCCGTCGCCCCCTATCCCCCGGAGCGGTTCGAAATCATCGGTGTGCCGGTGCTGCTGCCGCAAAAGGCCGTCGCATCCTTGTCACTTGCACTTCACGAACTGGGCACAAACGCAGCAAAGTATGGGGCTCTTTCGGTTTCGGAAGGAAAGGTCGCGATCAGCTGGACCTACGATGACAAAACGGGAGCGCTCAACCTCCGCTGGCAAGAAAAAGATGGCCCGCCCGTGGTGCCTCCGACGCGGAAAGGGTTTGGTTCCCGACTTGTCGAACGCCTGTTGGCTGCAGAAATGCATGGGCGCTCGACGATCATCTATGATCCATCCGGCGTGATCTGTGACATCGAAGCGCAGCTGCATCCTCACGTTTGAGGATACCGTAGGAACCCTTTCAGCTGTCGCGACTTTATTTGCGGGAAAACATCGCCAGGACCTTTATGCCGGAAAAGGATCAGTTTCAAACCGACGCCCGGAACGCGGGCAACCGCCTTGTCGCAGGCCATGTCAGCGAAGACCCCTTCGCCGCGGCCTTTAAGGCAACGCGGATGCCGATGATCGTCACCGATCCGAACCAGAGCGATAACCCGATTATTTTTTGCAACAATGCTTTTCTAAGGCTGTCCGGGTATAGCGACGATGAGGTCATCGGCCGCAACTGTCGTTTTCTGCAGGGACCAGAAACAGATCAGGAAACGATCTCGAAGGTCCGAGAAGCGATCGCAGCCGGGCAAGACGTCGCCGTCGATATTCTCAACTACCGGAAAGATGGTAGCCAGTTTTGGAATGCGGTGTTCATCAGCCCGGTACGAGATGAGGCCGGTGCGATCATCTATTTCTTTGCCTCACAACTCGACTTCACCAATGTCAAAAGCCGCGAAGCCGATCTAGCGGCGGCCCGGCATGAGGCGGAAGCCGAGGTTGCCAAACACACGGCCAACCTTCGCTCGGCGCTCGAGGCTCGCACATTGCTGGTCCACGAAGTCGACCACCGCGTGAAAAACAACCTGCTGACGATGGCGTCCATCGTGAAGATGCAGGCACGGGTTACCAAGGACGACGGTCGCCGGCAAACGCTGATGTCCGTGCTTAATCGCATCGAGGCGCTCAGTACCGTCCAGCGAAAATTGTTCACACTCGACGACGTCTCGAAGTTCGATATATCCGAGTTCGCGCGCGAGCTGGTGACCGACCTCGTCGATGCAACCGGCCGCAAGGATATACGCCTCACCCTCGATCTTTCGCCGCTGCTGGTGCCCGCGGTCAAGGCCACTCCGCTTTCGCTGATCGTGAATGAGTTGGTCGGAGACGCGGTCCGCCGAGGATTGAGTGACGGAGGAGGCGATATTCACGTCGTCGTCCGACGCCTAAACGGGCATTTCCTGATCAGGATCGAGGATACATCCGAGCCGGTCGAGCCGGATATCGAAAATGCCGAGCTTGGCCAGATGCTACTGGAGGCGTCAGCTCGTCAGCTCGGAGCCGAGATTGAACGGAAGCAGGATGGTCGCAAAACGATCGTCGACGTGGTTTTGTTGGTCGACGATCATCAGGAGAATACACATTGAAAGTCATGATCGTCGAAGATGAGATGCTGCTCGCCATGGAGCTGGAGAGCGAAGTGGAGATGGCGGGCCACGAGGTCACAGGGCTCGCCATGAGCAGAAGTCAGGCCCAGGAGCAGATTGGTTCATCGAAACCCGACTTCGCGTTCGTCGATATCCATCTCATGGACGGGCCGACTGGCGTCGATGTCGGACGCGAACTGGCCGCTGCCGGTATTCCTTACGTCTTTGTAAGTGGCAACATCAAGAAGATCCCGCAGGATTTCGCCGGCGCGCTCGGCGCAATTGAAAAACCGTACACGATGAACGGAATGAAGAACGCACTTGCCTACGTGTCCGCTGTTATTGCAGGCGACGCAAGCGGTTCTCCGCCTGTCAGCCTTGTCTTGGCGGAAGATGTGACACCTGCAAAGCCCCAAAGTTAATGGCTTCGGTACGCGCGGAATTTATGTCGCAGGAGGAGAAAATGACAAACAACGAGAATATTTTGAAAGACGTAAGACCGCGCCTTTTGTCTATTGTGGAGGAGCTTGTCGCGAAAGGCGCTGAGAAAAGTGCCGTGATCTACATGATCGAGAAGGAATCTACGCAGCTTCGTGAGGTGATTGATTCCATGTCACGCACCGATGATGACTCTGGCTCGGAGGAGCCCTCCAATGACTGGCCAGCCGCTGGGGCCAGTTGATGTCTCCCGGCTGAGCGCTTCTGCAGCTTCAAACCAGCGGACAGCAGAATTAAATGAGGACCTTCCTCTTCTTACGGACCCATTCCGCTCGGGGTGCGTTACCAGAGTTCGTCCACCATTAAAAAAAGACATAACCGTGGGCAGGGGATGGTTCGGGATGGCGCATGATGTAATTGCAGTTCTCGTCGTCGAAGACGAAACGCTAATTCGAATGGATATCACCACTTTGCTTGAGGATCAGGGGTTCACGGTCTATGAGGCGGCTGACGCCGATGAGGCGATTGCGATTTTGAACACCCATTCCGAAATTCGGGCCATGTTCACGGACATCGACATGCCAGGCACAATGGACGGGCTGAAGCTGGCGGCGGCGGTACGCGATAGATGGCCACCTGTACAAATTATTGTCACATCTGGGCATCGACAGTTGCGTGACGACCAGCTGCCAGTCCAGGGCAGGTTTTTCAGCAAACCCTACGATCATTTACGGGTATCCAGTGCCATTAGGGAAATGGTCGCAGCAGAGTAGCAGTCGGACTGAATGATCAAAACCACCGCTCCCAATCGAATGAGCAGGGACTGGAGCTTGGACTGTATCGCGCTGCAGACCGCTGCCCGTCATATTGGGAGGATCCATGCTGTCTCCGACGAAGCTGCGACCTGCGTCACATTGCGTATGCTGCTCGCAAAGCAACCCGCGTTCTAACAGTCTGAGTGGCTTTCACGGCGCTCTTATCCGGCCAATCCCGGCAATGGTCGCAGGTGTAGCTACGAGAGCTTCCTGAACTTTGCGTCCCGCGTCGCCACGTGGACCAGCACTGCGGTTGACAACAAGATGGATGAGACCAATGCCGCGACAGACAGCAGGCCGCCGTTGGTGATCTCAATTTCGGCGCTGAGCCCCGCGTCTTTTGTCACCATGATCGCGGCATTGGCGTGCTGACGCTGTGAAAGAAACGGTTGAGCCGATCCGGGCAGACCGTCAGACGACCTAATCATACGCTGTTGAGGGCGCGGATCGCTGACATCGTCCTGGCGCTCGTTTGTCGGTAATCGGTTCATTCGTCTGTTCTCCGATGTCGTTTGTCCAGACGCAACGCTTTAATGTCTCAGCGTAACGTGTGGCAATTCGAGTGAGCTTTCACGACGCGTGCACCAGAACGGCTGTGACCGCAACGGAATGTTGCGCTTCCTTGGTCGGCATATCGAGACCGTAGGGAATTGTAACGGGTTCGAACAGGAGATGGATTGGCTAAGCCATTGCGGGGCGTCCGGCTGTCGTTGACACAAGTGGCGGCGACTCTCGCGGCTTTCAGCCCCGAAACTCGCCTTCGTTCATGTCACGCTCGTCGTAATTGATGTCCCAATCCTTGGCGTCTTCATCCTTGCCAGGCGTCTTTTTATTGACGGTCGCGTCGTCCGAATGCGTGATGACCTTGGCTTGGCGCTGCTCACGCCGTTGTTGGATCCTCCGGCGTGATTGCTTTCGGACTGTCCTCTAGCGTCGTTCTCGATTTCTGCCTTCGATGGCTCTTTATCTATTTCCATGTTGCTGCCGTTCCTTCATTTTCAATGTGTGTTTGTCTGATGCTTGGTCTGTTCCTTTTATGGCCCGGTGCAATCGTTTCGCCGCCGCCTTGGCCAGATCGTTGCGGTGACGATCGGCGGCGGGGCTGTCTATCGAGCGGGCATCATCTGTCTCGGCCGGGATGGCTTCAGGCGGCGTTTCGCGTGTCGTCATTGTCGACCTCCTTTTTGCGGTTACCCCAATCGACCCCAGGCGGGGTTCCATTCGACGCCTTCGACAAGCTCGACGAAGACAGGGTCGCTGCTATCGGCCTTGTGAGAATCTGCCAGTTTGAAGGCCGCATCCGGCTCCATTTCCTCGCCGGGAAAGATCGTATCGTCCGCAGCTGTGTCCGCGACCTTGCGCACGTATCCGCGAATCTGATCGCCGGAATGATAGAATTTGATCACTAGCGACCCAGCAGGCGCGACACCGGTAGAGTATCGCCGATAGTCAGGGCGTTCCTCTGGCGCGTCGAGATCACCGGCTCTATACCAATGCGCGAGGTCCTGACCCTCCGGTCGCCCTTCGTCTTCCCAGATTTGGTATGCCCGCAATCTCCGTGCCTCGTCGTCAATCACGGTTCTTGCCTGCTGCTCGACGACCGTCAGGACGACTTTGCCGCGGATGTGCTTTTCCCCAAGGGCAGACTGTGCTTCTGCGGCTTGACGAAGCTCAAAAGTGCTGGCAACGACGACTTTCACCTTGCCCTCATCGATCAACGCCGCGATCTCCTGCAACTGGGATCCATTCGGCTGAGCCGTGTATCGTCCCGCCCGAATCTTCAGTTTTTTGGAGCGTGCCTTGTCCGGCTCCTCGAGTGTCGAGATTAGCGCTCCTCCCGGTTTGACGACACCAAAGCTACGGTCCTGTGTCTCGCCGCCGATCAGGTCGAACACCAGGTCTACGGGCTCGACAAGCTCTTCAAATTTCTCAGCTTTGTAATCGATCACCTGGTCGGCGCCGAGATCAGTCACGAAATCCTTGTCGGACGAGGACACGGTCGTTGCCACCCATGCGCCCTTCGCCTTGGCGAACTGAATGGCGAAATGGCCGACACCGCCCGCACCACCATGAATAAGGACGCGTTGGCCAGATCGAAGCCCACCATGATCGAACAGGCCCTGCCAGGCGGTGATGCCGGCCAAGGGTACGGCGGCGGCGCCCACTGCATCGAGCGATTGCGGCTTTGCAGCCACCTCGTCAGCCCGTGCCAATACAAATTCCTCGTAGCCTCCATGCTCCGGCGACAGGAACGCAAAGACCTCGTCGCCGACCGGGAAGCTGGCAACGTCGGAACCGGTGGCAGCAATTTCGCCGCTGACATCGCGGCCGAGCACATAGGGAAGATCCTTGTCGGTAACGACCGGATATTTTCCCTCGCGTATCTTCGCGTCGACCGGATTGACGCTTGCAGCAAAGACTTTGATGAGAACTTCATTGGCGGCAGGTGTTGGCCGATCGATTTCCTCGATTGCCATGACTTCCGGACCGCCGAAGCGATGGATACGGACAGCTTGCATAATCGGTCTCCTTTAAGCTCGAGAGTAAGTTTTGAAACGAACCGCCAGGCAATGCGCCGATTCATCTGTCGGCGGATCGCTTGGCGGTAGCCGGGCTGTTGGCGATGCCGCCCGATGATCAGTGTTTCGGCTGCTTGTCAAAATCGTTGCGCAACTCGTCCTTGGCCCTGTCGAGCGTCGCCAATCTCGATTTCGACAGCTGCTTGCCAGCGCGATTGATGTAGAAATTCAGCATCGACATGGCGGACTGGAAAGGGCTGGCTTTGCGACGGTCGCTATGTTCGGCCGAGGCCTTCAGCGAGTCGGCGATCTTCTTGGCGCTACGCTGTTTGAAGACGCCGTCTTTCAGGTCCATTGCATCGCTGTTGTCAGTCACATCCTGCGACCATTTCTGTTTGGATTTCTTCTTCGGCATGAACGTTCCTCCATAGAAGAAACGGCGCCACTGTCGTGTCGCCGTGTCCTATCAATGATGTGCATGCTGCTCGTTCCGCTTGCGCGTGGCTGCAGCTTTCTTGGCGGATGCCGAGCGCTCTTCCTTGGTGCGTGACGCGGCAGCTGCGCCGCCCTTATGTCCGCCCTTTTCGGAAGAGGCGTGGTTTTCGGCATGGCCCCGGCCGGACCCTGACTTCTTGCCACCACCGCTTTCTTTGTTGACGGTGGGCCAGGCACGGCGTTCGGCTTCCTTCTCGGAAACACCACGGTCCTCGTAGCCTTCCTCGATATGCTCGGCCTTGCGCTTCTGCTTGTCGGTATATGCGGATTTGTCGCCCTGCGGCATGGAACATCTCCTCTTGCTTCGATGAAGAAAAGAAAACGATGTCTCATCGTCAAAGTTCCGCGACGAGCGCTGACACGTCGGTAGAGATAAACCGCGTTAGGCGCGTCCCGGCATCATTCATCAAGAACAACTAGATCCGGCTGTCAGCCGTCCGCAGATCGTTTCAGGACGCTTAGCGCATTCAGGACTTGATGAACTCCTGAACGCGTTTCGCAAATGCGTTCATCTCGAACGGCTTGGTGACGATCTGCATGCCGGGATCGAGGTGACCGTTGCTGAGGACCGCCGTTTCGGCGTAGCCAGTTACGAACATCACCTTGAGGTCGGGTCGAATTTCGCGTGCTGCGTCCGCGACCTGCCGTCCGTTCATGCCGTTCGGCAAGCCGACGTCCGTGATCAGTAGATCGATCTTTGCCTCCGATCTGAGAACCTTGAGACCGTCAGGACCGTCGCCTGCTTCCAGCGTGCGGTAGCCAAGGTCCTCGAGCACTTCGACGACGAGCATACGAACGAGTGCCTCGTCGTCGATCACAAGTACCGTTGCGCTGCCTTTGGCCGCTGGATCGGCGTTTTCCACCTCAACATTAGCGGGAGCAGCTTCGGCGATAGCATGACGTGGAAGAAAGACAGTGACGGTCGTCCCTTGCCCGACCGCTGAATGAATTCTGACGTGGCCGCCCGACTGGTTGACAAACCCGTGGATCATAGACAGGCCCAACCCCGTGCCAAGACCTATCGGCTTTGTCGTGTAGAAAGGTTCAAATGCGCGCTTCACCACCTCTGGTGTCATACCGACTCCGTTGTCGGACACCGCCAGTGACACGTAATCTCCGGCAGGTATCTCCCGTAGGCTCCCGGCGGCCCGGTCGATTGTCCGGTTGCCCGTCTCGATGGAAATGGTCCCTCCGTCCGGCATTGCGTCGCGGGCATTGATGCAGAGGTTGAGAAGTACGTTTTCGAGCTGGTTCGGATCGACCAGCGTGGACCAAAGGCCATCGGTGAAATGGATTTCGACGGCGGTTTCAGGCCCAACCGTCCGGCGGACTAGGTCTTCCAAGTTGGCCACGAGCCTGTCCACATCGGTGGGCTTTGGTTCAAGGGTCTGTCGCCGTGAAAAGGCCAGCAGGCGATGGGTGAGCGCGGCGGCCCTCTTAGCGGCACCCTGCGCACCCGTCATGTAGCGGTCGAGTTCATCGAAACGACCTTGCTCTATACGGGTCTGCATCAGGTCGAGGGAACCGGAGATACCGGCCAGCAGGTTGTTAAAGTCGTGGGCCAGGCCGCCAGTGAGCTGTCCGACCGCCTCCATCTTCTGGCTTTGCCGGAGCGCTTCCTGAGCTTGCTCCAACTCCGCTTCGCGGGCTTTCACGTGACTGAGATCACGGCCGACGGCGATGAAGTTGAAGCCATCCTGTTCTGGGGCGACTGTCCATTCGATGTGCTTCCAGCCGCCGTCGCTGGTGGCAATGCGGTTCTCGAAGCGCGTCGGCTGGCGGGTCTCAGCCATTCGGCCGATCGCCTCGATCGTAGGAGGCTCATCGTCGGGATGCATGAACGTTGCGTAACCGCGCGATAGCAACTCGCGCTCGCTCCAGCCCAGTACCTGTGTCCATGCAGGACTGACCGCCGACATCATCCCGCTGTAGTCGGCTCGGGCCAGCATGTCCTGGGACAGGTGCCACAACCGATCACGCTCGGCGGAGCGCGCCTCGACCTGTGCCGCCAAAGTTTCGTTCAGTTCCCGTAGGCGCGCTTCGCTTTCACGCAACGCATGTTCACCACGCGCGCGCTCCACGGCGATCCGCGTACGCTCTGCGAACTCTTTGATCAGGGCGAGGTCGCCTTCGGTCCAGTTGCGCTTTTCACCGTGGTTGACGAAGAAGACGGCGACGAGCCTTCCCTGTTCCAGGACCGGGGCATTCACGAAGGCCCGGGTGCTTTTACCTTCCAATGCCTCAGCCGCCGGGCCAGCCGTCCTTGCATCGGTGCGCACATCTTCTACGACGGTGAATTCGCCACGCTTCAGACTGTCGATGAAGGAACCGTAGTTACGCAAGGACAGCGTGCCCGCAAGTGTCTGGACTCCCGGCGCAGTCCAATCCCGGTCCGTGTGGAGCGTCTCAGCATCATGATCAATCGCGGCATATCCCACCCGGGTGCTGCCGATGGTTCGACCGAGGACCTCGGCGGCGGCATAGGCGATGTCGGCTGGCTCCTCTAGGTCGCGGGTGGCCTGGGTCAACTCGACGAGCGCACCACGGCGAATTTCCGCGGTCTTCCGTGCGGTGATTTCGAGCGCTGTTCCAGCGACCCGTAAACAGCGCCCGGACGCGTCGAAAGCGCCGCGTCCTTTTGCGGCCACCCAGCGCTCGACACCGTCTTCCTTGCCGATCGTGCGGTACTCGATATCGTATACGGCTCGTTGCGCTGGATCGGCCGCGGCAAGGAACGCCGCCGTGGTAACCTCACGGTCATCAGGATGAAGGCCGTTATAGAAGTCGTCCATACTGACGGGCACATCTGCGGAAATGCCGAACATCGCTTTGGTGCGGGCAGGCCAGATCAGCCTGTCGTTGACCAGATCGACATCCCAGAGGCCGACATCGGCGTTGTCTACGGCAAGGCGCAGGCGCTCCTCGCTGGTCGCCAGCGCGGCTTGTTCTTCGGTCAACTGGCGTTCAAGGATGACGCGGGTGGTCGTCTCGGGGGTGATGTTGAGGACTGCGGCCACACTTCCGTCCTCGTCGCGCAGGGCCGAAAGCGAATAGTTGAACCATGCCGTTTCCGTCCCGCCGCCTTCGAGCCGCGCCATGACAAACGGAGCATCCTCGAAATAGACCGGGTCGCCTCCGGCACGGACACTCTCAAATTGAGGTCGAAGCTCATCCCAAATCTCTGCCCAGACAACGGAGCCTGGTTGACCGAGGGAAAAAGGATGTTTCGCGGCGAGGATGCGGCGGTATGGGTCGTTATAGACGAGACAGAAATGGGGACCCGACCATAAGCAGATCGGAAACGGTGAATCGAAGATGGACCGCGACATTGTCCGGAGCGCCGGCGACCAGCTTGTGGTCGGACCGAGCGGGGTCGTGGCCCAGTCCAGACTTCTTGCTAACGCACGTACTTCGCCAGGACCTGCAAAAAGCGACGTTGCGTCGAAAGTTGCTTCCCTCCCCGAATTCTCCGTAATCTCGCCCGTCACGTCCAACCCTCACCGCGTTCTTACCGATATATAGAGCATCCCGTGGCCCAGAAAAGTCATTCGGAACTGAGTTCACGCGGGAATTGCTCAGCAGTTTCAGGGGGCAAGAGACCTTTCGTACCCGCAAGACTAACTACTTGGTCTTCTCAGTCGAGGCCCCTTTCTCCAGTAGTGGTCGATGATGTGCTGTCCGTTGCGGACGATCTTCGCTCCGATCTCGGGATCGCCGCCCTCCAGCGTCTCTGGGTTGCCGCCGCAGAGCCGTACGAAGAGGACCTGCTGTGTTGCGAAAGTAAAGTAATCCTTGCTCGTAGGCTCGAATTCCAGCCCGGCTTCCCGGAACCTGTCGGCCACTTCAGCTGTCGCGTCGTCGATAGCCTTGTCGACCTTGTCTAGCATCGCGCGCTCCGCTGCCTCCCTGATTTCCATGTACTGGCGCTGTTCGGGTGTCGGGATGGGGCAGCTCTTCGTCATCTGTGTCTCCTTAACTGTCGGCCTTGGCGATCTCGGCAACCGCACTACCTCCGGTTTGGAATAGGGAGGTAGATATGAAGGTTCAGAAATTCAGCCTGTCCGACGCGGGACTGGTCAAGTCTCCCGGCCAGAATGCCGATATCTTTGTCGGAAATCTGGTCGACGAGCGCCACGGCGGCCCGGTCACCATAGGTTACGGCCGCTACGCGCCGGACCAGTCCCTGACCGAGACGATGGCCGTCCACGACCCCATGATCGTCCTAGAGGGCAGGCTCTCGGTTTCCACCGGGGAAGGAACCGTGACGGCAGGACCTGGCGACATCGTCTACATGCCCAAGGGTGAGGCTGTGACGATCACGACGGAGGGCGAGGGCGCGCTGACAGCATACGTGACCTATCCTCATTGGGCGGAGGCGCATGCAGGATGACGGGAATGGCACCTTCGCCGAAAGGCTGGGCGACGTTAGCCTGGCAGTCCGACTACGGTCAGTTCTACCTTGTGGATAGGGAGGACGAAGCTTTCGAGGCTCCCGTGGAGATCACGGTGGAGATGGAGGCACGCAGCCTGTGCGTGATGCCCAGGGGTCTCGTGATCTACACCCAGTCCAGCCTTCAGCAACATATCAGGATCGCTATCTACGACAGCGAACCGGAGCATCCGGTAACCGAGCCCATGAGCGGCAATCTTTGGACCCGAATAGAGCAGACACAAGCCTCGTTCCCTTCGGGGTCGTTCGGGATATCTAGCCCCTCGTTGCCCGATCCGTTACCGTACGGCCCGATCTTCCTCGTGGGTAGCGTCGACTGCGTGATCCAGATCAACTGGATGGAATTCCAGGGCGGAAGGGATGACAGCGTCCCGGTCGATCCGGACATCATCGATATTGCGATCTGGCCAGCCGTTGCACATGACAACGCAGTGGAAGAACTGGGCGCGGAACTGAAGTACCCCCTCGAAACGGCTCTCGCCGACGAGACCGTTGACGGATCGATGACCCTGCGAGCCGATCCGGTGCGGCAAGACTAATTCAGTTGGCGCGAAGCGCTACGCCGACGTTAAAGGCGGCGTTCCCACTGCTCACGAAACTAGCCGACGAGCCAGGTAAGGACGTAGGTCGCACCGACGAGGTTTGTTACAGGGGAAAGGCAAAGCCGAACCGCTGTCTCTTCTGTAAGCCGTCTGCGGTTGCGGCCAAACATCTGGACATCACCGACGACATCCTCGCTCTCGGATGTCATAGAGATCGCGATCTGCCCCGCACGCATTACTGAAGAATGAGGTCCTATGCAGAGTTCCCATAAAAGCCTGATCTTTGCCCTGGCGATGATAGTCGGCGGTATCCTGGCCTTTTTCCTCTTCCTCTATCTCACGGGACACGATCCTGACGAGAGCCCGCTCACCCTGATCGAGTGGGTGATCGCTGGGGTCCTGATAGGACCCGGCTTCGGTTATCTGGTCAGGTGGAGGAGAGCCAAGGACCGATAGGACGCGTATGGCGCATGGCAATTGCTCTGGAACAGAGCTCCGATTTTGAATTGCAGTCATCACCAGCGCGTCGCCTGTATGATCTAGACGAGCTCGATCAACATGTTCAGGAAGGCGCGAACCGATGGGTTGGTGCGGCGGCTTTCTGGCCAGACGGCAGTGATGTTGTGCCGGTCCACGGCAAATTCGGACAGAATGGGGATCAACTCGCCGCGTTTGATCCAGGGCGCAGCCGTAAAGCTCGTGCCCATTCCGATGCCGGCACCCGCAGTGATCGCTGCTATAACCGCTTCGCTTGCATCGACGACGACGCCGGACGAAGGCACGATCTCGATCTCCCGTTCCCCAATCCGGAAAGGCCAGCGGAACAACTGGCCCGTGCTTTGGTAGCGCATGTTGACCGTCTCATGCGCATCAAGGTCATCGGGATGCTTCGGCAAGCCGCGCGTTGCGAGATACTCGGGCGAAGCATAGCAACCGAGCCGATGCGGCGAGAGCCGTCGTGACAAAAGGCGCGAGTCACCGAGCTCACCGATGCGGACAGCCAGATCGATACCCTCTTCGATAAGGTCGACCATTTGGTCACTCAGCCGCAAGTCGATTGTCACCTTCGGGTGCAGCTTCCGGAATGCGGCAAGCGCCGGCGCAATGACATGCAGGCCGATCGGCAGTGACGCTGCGATCCGAAGTGTGCCGGACGGCTCCGCGCGCGCCGCCTTGGCCACCTGCTCGATCTCTTCTGCATCCCGCAACAGGCGCAAGGCGCGCTCGTGCAGGTCACGCCCCTCGGCCGTCAGCGTTAGCGAGCGCGTCGTGCGCGTGAACAGCGAGATGCCGAGATGCTGCTCAAGCCGCTGGACGCTCTTGCTGATCGCCGACGGCGAAACAGACAGCGATCGGGCGGCCGCGGTGTAGCTCCCCAGAGATCCGGCTTTTGCGAACGCGATGAGACCGGTCAGCCTCTCCAAACCCATTTGTTCCTTCATGGCACTATTAAAGCGAATGACAGCGCAATTATCAACAGGACGACGTGGGGCTATCTTCTGATGGAAACAATGAACCTTTTAGCGAGGCTATGATGACTGAGATGACGAAGGCAGTTCTGCTACACGCGTTTGGGGGCCCTGAAGTCTTGCACTACGGGAATGCGCCGCGACCTGCACCGGCGAACGGTGAGGTCCTGGTTCGCGTTCATGCGGCAAGCCTCAATCCACCCGACCTCTATCTGCGTGATGGATATCGCGCACTGCCGCCAGAGTGGCAGCCTGATCCTGTCTTTCCTCTCATTCTTGGCACCGATGTTTCGGGGGTGGTCGAGGCGGTCGGCGACGGTGTTTCGGAATTCAATGTCGGCGACGAGGTCTATGCGATGGTGCGTTTTCCGGAGGACGTGATGAAAGGCAGTGGCGCCTATGCCGAGTATGTCCGCGTGCCCCTATCGGAACTGGCTATCAAGCCGACGGGCATCGATCACATCCAGGCAGCCGGGGCGCCGATGTCCCTGCTGACAGCATGGCAGTTTCTGGTCGAACTCGGCCATGATGCGCCGAACCCGTTCCAGTCGTTTCCTCATGCGCCAATCCCGCTCGACGGCAAGACGGTTCTAGTCAACGGCGCGGGCGGTGGCGTGGGGCACCTGGCCGTGCAGGTCGCGAAGTGGAAAGGGGCGCGCGTGATCGCCGTCGCGTCAGGCAAGCATGAGGCGCTTCTGCGCAATCTGGGCGCGGACCAATTCATCGACTACACCACGACGTCGGTTGAGAAATCCGTGCAGGATATGGATCTTGTGATCGATGCCTTCGGCGGCCCGAACATGGAGCGCCTCTTGGAGGTCCTGAAGCGTGGGGGCGCGCTGTATCTCGTCAATCCTCTGGGCTTTTCGGGTCATGAGGAAGCGGCGAGACGTGGAATCACGGTGTCGTCGACACAGGTTCGTTCGAACGGTGCGCAACTGGCCGAGACCGGTCGACTGCTCGGCAACGGCACCATTCGCGTCGTGATCGATAGCGTCTATCCGTTAGCGGAAGCGTCCGTTGCGCATCAGCGCGCGTCGCGAGGAAGTATTCAAGGAAAAATCGTGCTTTCAGTCGTTTAACGACCGCGAGTCCCACCCACCAAACCCACGTTAGTCGGCCGTGGAGGGGCGGCCCGGCAGCAGAAGGAGGCGTCATGCTCATAATTGCCGGACACATACACGTCGATCCCGCTGACGGGGCGCAGTTTCTCGCCGATCTAAAGGAGCTTGCGATGGCCGCTCGCAAGCGCCCCGGAAACAGCGCTTATGATATTGCCATGGAGGATCCACAGGCCGGGCTGCTGCTCATATCGGAACGATGGACAGATCAGGCAGCGCTCAGCGCTCATCTGGATGCTGCCGAGACCGTTGCGTTCGTCAACCGTTGGCAGGTACGGATGCAGGGCGATGTCCGCAAGTTCGACGCTTCGAACGAACGCGGACTGATGGACAGTTAAGCCGTGCTTCTGTTGTCACCCTGGCGCGCGACCAATCTCATGGTGAGCGTCTTGCTGGGGCGTAGCGTCACTTTCATGACAGGCTTCGGCGGTTGTGGCTCAATGGCGGCAAGGCGAACCTTCTGGAGCAACACAGCCAGGATGGCGACGGCTTCCATGACCGCAAAAGCATTGCCGATGCACACACGCGGTCCGGCGCCAAACGGCATATAGGCATAACGGTGCCGCGCTCTGGAGTTCTCCGGGCTGAAGCGATCGGGATCGAACAGTTCAGGATCAGACCAGAGAGCGGCGTGATGATGAACCGCGTAAATTGGAACGATCAAGACCGTGCCTTCCGGAATGAGGTACTCGCCAAGCTGAAAATCCTTGAGCACCGTCCGCGTAATGATCGGGGCGGGCGGATAAAGGCGCATGGCTTCGGAAAAGACCTGCCGGGTATAGACCAGCTTTGAAACGTCATCTGAGGTTACCGGCCGGCCCTCCGTCACCGCGTCGATCTCCTTGAGAACTCGGCTCTCGACCCCCGGGTGCCGGGCAAGAAGATCGAATGTCCATGCAAGCCCAAGCGCCGTCGTCTCGTGGCCGGCGGTGATGAAGGTCATGAGATTGTCGACGATCTCCGCGTCGCTCATCGTCCTCCCGCTTTCCGGGTCGCAAGCCGCCAGAAGCATGTTAACAAGATCGTGGCGGTCATCCGGGCTCTTCCGCCTCTCCTCGATCACGCTGAAAAGGCTGGATCGCAGAAACTCGACAGCTGCCTCTGCCTTACCGCGACCCGGATAGGGGAACCACTCCGGTGCGTGCAACAGCGCGAGTGCGAAACTCCAGCCCGTCGGCTTGAGGAAATCGGATATGCCTTTCTCCACCGCGCCGACGTCAATTCCATGGCCGCCTGACATCATGGTCTCGACGATGATGTCGAACGTCGTGCGCATCATCTCGTGGCCGACATCGACCGCACCCTTGCCCATCTCCAGCCACCTGTCACGCGCACGCTCTGCCGCTGCGATCATGGTCGGTTGCAGCTCAAGAATCTTGTCGTGCCGAAAAGCACCTGCGACCGACTGCCGTTGCCATTTCCAATGTGCACCATCAGCGGTCAACAGGCCTTGGCCGAGCGCTGGTCCAAGCGCCCGGCGGACTTGATCGCCCTTGCCCAGCGCGTCGGCGTTTTTCACCAGCGCCTCATGGATGAGCGCGGGATCGGCCAGATAGACCTTCACCTCACCTGCGGTTTTTGAAAAAACAATCGGATCGATGAAGATCGACGGAGGAAGCGCGTCGAGGGGGTTGCGGACGATCGCGACGAGGGCGCCGAGCGTCGATTGCCGAGTAAGGGGGAAAGTTGTTTTAAGTTCGCCATCTCTCAACGCTGTCATCTTCATGATCGGATCCCTTATTGCGTTTGACCAATTGTTCAATTATCTAAGGTGTATGCCTTAAAGTTATCTAAGGTGATTACCTTACTTCTGCAAGGGGCGTGCATGGAAAAGGCGAAGAGCGGCGACGGCGAGAAAAGCCAAAAGGTCAGTACGCGTGACCGGATCCTCGATGCCAGTCTCACACTCTTCAACGACAAGGGACCGGACCGGGTCACAACCGCGGAAATCGCGCGTTCGGTCGGCATCAACGAGGGCAACCTCTATTATTACTTCAAAACCAAAGAGGCCCTGCTCCAAGCCTTGTTCGGAAGACTTGAGGCTGACGCCACGGCTTTCATGGCGGAGGCCCGTTCTAATACCGCGACCGACCCCGGCATTTTTTCAGGATTTATGCAGCGCTGGTTTTCGATCGTCTGGACGCATCGTTACATATTCCGCGACCTTCCGGGCATCATCGCTATCGCGCCGTCGCTGCGTGAGCCAACCCGCACGCTCAGCGCAGGCATGCGGCTGGTGGTCGAGGAAACGCTGCGTCAGATGACGAATGCGCGGCTGATAGACGTTTCGGACGAGGACGCCCCGCAGTTGCTCGCCAATGTCTGGATCGTCTCCACCTACTGGGCGGTTTATCTCAGCCTGCAGGAAGGCATCGAAGACCTGGGGCCGGAACATCTCGACTGGGGACTGAAGCAGGTCGCGAGCCTGTTCAAGCCGTACCTGTCGGATGCGGCGAAGAACGAGCTAAAGGCTATGCTTAGTCGCTCTTTAGCGCCGGGCCGAAGCGCATGAGGATTTCCCATGGGATACCGAGTTCGCGATGTTGAGAGTAATAGATTTTCCTGAATATCCGTAATAAGCAAAAACCCCTCACATGGAGATGCTCGATGCCGTTTAGCGATCCCAGTCATACGCTCTGGAAGCCGGAAAATCTGCGCCGCGCAATCCACGCGGCAGGCGTGGCTCTTTGGTCATGGAACGTCACCAACGACCGTTTCGCGATGGATGAGCAGGGGTTCAAGCTCTGGGGGCTAGAGCAGAGCGGACAGGTGAAATTCGAGGATCTCTCGGCAAATATCCACCCGGCCGACCGGGATCGTGTCCGCGCTGCATTTACCGCAACACGTGGGATAATTGGAGCCTATGAGATCGATTTTCGAATTATGGTTGGCACAGAGATACGCTGGATCTCGGCGCGGGGACTGGGCGATGACGCTGCGCTGCATGAGGGCCAGATGTTCGGCGTGTTTCTGGATGTCACCGGGCGAAAGCAGGCGGAGGAAGGCAACGAACTACTTGCCGGCGAAATGAGCCATCGGGTCAAGAACTTGCTGGCGATTGCCATGGGCCTGACCAACATCACGTCGCAGTCGACGACAACTGCTAAGGAAATGGCCAAGGAACTTACCGCTCGACTGGCCGCTCTGGGACGAGCACATGACCTGGTGCGTCCAATCCCGGGCGAGCAGGGACATGCGGCACTTTTGGGCGACCTTCTGTCCGTTCTGTTGGCGCCATACGAGGATCTCGGTGCCTTCAAAGGCCGCATTCGGGTCGCCGTGCCACGCATGGGCGTTGGCGAAGCTGCCGCGACTGCCTTGGCGCTCATCTTCCATGAACTGGCGACCAACTCGATGAAATACGGCGCCTTGTCGGAGGATATCGGCACTCTCGATTTGTCCGGCTCCACCAACGGCGACGAGCTAATGCTGACCTGGACAGAGCGCGGCGGGCCACTGGTAGAACCGCCCACTGGTGCCGAAGGCTATGGAAGTAAGTTGCTCAACCGAAGTGTATCGGGTCAACTCGGCGGAACGATCACCTATGACTGGTCGGAAAAAGGCGTGGTCGTCGTCTTGAGATTAAGCGTCGAAAAACTCGCCAAGTGAACGTGCGCGAGTTCCTGTTAAATCATTCGCGATCCAAGAGCAGTGCGGCGGCTCCGTCCAAGTCCGGTACTTCCGCATAAGGAAGCCAGTCGGCGTTGCCAACATCGCCGCGCCGGTTAACCCAGATGCCGCGCAGTCCCAGTTCATGGCGTGCTTTCATGTCCCAGTACATGCCCATCGCCACGTGCACCGTCTCGCCAAGTCGCACGCCCATCTTACGATAGGCATATTCGAAGAGTTCGCGTGACGGCTTGTAGGCACCAGCCTGTTGAGCGGTAATGACGTAGTCAAACGGCACGCCAATGCTCTCAACGGTCGGCGCGATGAGATCGTCGTCGGAGTTTGTAAAGATCGCGAGCTGGTAACGTTCACGCAGGCGGCGCAAGGCAGCTGGGACTTCGGGATGCGGTCCCATTGTCATCGGCGATGACGCGATACGCTCGATCTCACCCTTGTCTGGGGTCAGGCCGTGCTCGGCAAACGCGGCGGCAAAGCCGACCCGCAGGATGTCTTTATAGAGACGGTGGGGTTTTTCGGCCGTCAAGCGCCGGCCCTGCACCGAGAAGCTGTCGATTACCATCGTCGCGCTCACGTCTGTCACGCCGAGCTTTTGGAGCGTGACATCGATCTCTCGCGACAGAACTTCATACCATTGAACGAGCGTGCCATAGCAGTCGAAGGTAATGATCTTCGGCGGAGGGTCACGGTAGGAGATGTTTTCGGACATCAAGAGTTCCTGTAGTTGCTGGCGGCAAAAACATGTTGCCGCACCGCTCATCATCATCTAGCGGGCTTCACGGCGGGATCAGCGCTTATGGTCGCCCTTGTCACCCTGACCGGGTTTTGCGTCGTGTTTGGCATCGTGGCGAGCGTCGGCAGAGAGGGAGCGGGAGACGTCAACGCTCTCCTTGAACTTGCCCTCTTCGTCGCGGCGCACATACCGCTTGTCGCTTCCTGTATCGATCAGTTCGCGTTTGGTCATGGCGGGACTCCTTCATGGTTGCTGCTGGTCATAAACGCACCTAGCGTCTAAAAGATGCATAGAATCAGCCGCCTAACTGGGACTCGTAAAACGGGCACGTCCGGGGGGCTAAGCCATTGAAAAATGATTCGTTTCGACTCGGAACAATTGCCCTCTGATTCGCTTGAATCGCCTAAGTTGCGTTAGGAGTTCAGCGTCATGGTTTCCCCAAGAGCCAATTGGAAAGGCTTCATCAAGTTCGGAGAGGTCTCATGCCCGGTGGCGCTCTACACCGCCGCCTCCTCGTCGGAGCGAATTGCCTTCAACACGCTGAACCGCAAGACTGGCAATCGGGTGAAGCGAGAATTCGTCGATAGCGAAACCGGCAATCCCGTCGAGCGCGATGATCAGGTCAAAGGCTACGAGATTGAGAACGGCCAGTACATCGTTCTGGAGCCCGATGAAGTCGTGGCCGCCGTACCCGAGAGCGACAAGACCCTGACGATCGACGCGTTCATTCCCTGCAACGAAATCGACGACGTCTATTTCGACAAGCCCTATTATCTGGCGCCTGACCGGATGGGTAAGGATGCTTTCGTGCTTCTGCGCGACGGAATGAAAAAAGCAAAGGTCGCCGCCATCGCTCGCACCGTCCTCTTTCGCCGGATGCGCACAGTCCTGATCCGCGCGCACGGCAAGGGCCTGATCGCCTCGACGCTGAACTTCGACTACGAAGTTCGCTCATCGGAGAAAGCGTTCGAGGAACTGCCGGATCTGAAGATCGAGGGCGAGTTGCTAGAACTCGCCGAACATATCATCGGGAAAAAGAAGGGCAGTTTTGACGCCAGCACTTTCGATGACCGGTACGAGGCCGCGGTCGCCGAACTGGTGAAGGCCAAGATCGAAGGCCGCTCACTGCCGAAGAAGAAGGCGCCCGCTGTTTCCAAGCCGAGCGATCTGCTGCAGGCACTGCGCGAAAGTGCCGGGCTCGGAGCCAAAGCCGAGCCGAAACGCACCGCCGCCAATGCCAACAAAGGCACCAGCCGTCAAAAGGCTGCGAAACCTGCGACTGCAGCGAAGTCGAAGGCCGCGACGACGCCAGCGCGCCGCGCAAGCTGATCGGAGGATATCATGGCAGTCCGTCCCTACTGGAAAGGCTATCTCAAGCTGTCTCTGGTCACCTGCCCGGTGCAGATGATGCCGGCGACCTCCGAGAACGAGAAGGTTCGCTTTCACACGCTCAACCGCGAGACCCAGAACCGCGTCGTCAGCCACTATGTGGACTCGGTCACGGGAAAGGAAGTGCCGGAAGAGGACGAGGTCAAAGGCTACCAGCGCGGCGAGGACGACTATGTCATGCTGGAGGACGAGGAGCTCGAGAACGTCGCGCTCGACAGCACCAAGACCATAGACATCTCCACTTTTACCCCCCGCGATACGATCGAGTGGATCTGGCTCGACACGCCCTATTATCTCTCGCCGAACGATCCGGTCGGGCAGGAAGCGTTCTCGGTCATCCGCGACGCGATGGAATCCCAGGATATGGTCGGCATTTCGCGGCTAGTCATCACGCGACGCGAGCGCGCCGTCATGCTGGAGCCACGCGGCAAGGGTATCGTTTTGTGGACTTTGCGTTATGGTGACGAGGTGCGCGATGAAGAGACCTATTTCGAGGACATCGGTGATGAGACAGCGGATTCCGATATGATGCCGCTGATCCAGCAACTGATCAAAAAGCAGACCCAGCACTGGAACCCGAAAATGGTCATCGACCCGGTTCAGGACCGGCTGCTCGATATCATCGCGAATAAGAAAAAGGCACTGAAAAAGCCGTCGAAGACCAAGGGCAAAGCACCCGCCTCGGCGCCTGCACCGAGCAACGTCATCAACATCATGGATGCCTTGAAGAAGTCGGTCGCAGCCGAAACCCGGGCCGGCAAATGAGCAAACGCGCTAAGCCCCTTCTTCAGGACGATAGTTTCACCGCAAAGTCGCAGCCGAGACGCAAGCGGGATCCGGCGCAGCCCAACTTACCGTTCGACCCCATGCCCGATCGCGTCGAACCCTGCTTGGCGCTATTGAAGACGGTCCCGCCGACGGATCCGGATTGGGCCTTCGAAATCAAATGGGATGGATACCGGCTCGCCATCCATATCGAACCCAAGGGCGTGCGGATTATCACCCGTGGCGGCCATGACTGGACCCACCGTTTTCCGGCGATTGCCGCGGCCGCCAGGGACCTTGGCGTTGGAACAGCGATCCTCGACGGGGAGGCTGTCGTCCTCAACGCTGAGGGCCGATCCGACTTCGGAGCCCTACAGCGGTCGCTCGGTGGACGCGGCGGCAAGAAAGCCTCGACGGAGTCCATCCTGTTTGCTTTCGACCTCCTGTATTTCGATGGGCATGATCTGACGAAGACTGAGCTCTCGGTCCGACGGCATCTGCTGACTGATCTGCTCGAGGGTGCGGTTGGCGCGATCCAGCTTTCGGAGGAAGTGCAAGGCGATGGCGCCGCACTTCTGGAAAATGCCCGCTCTCTCGGACTTGAAGGCATCATCGCCAAGCACCGCGACAGCCGGTACCGATCCGGGCGTACCGGGGATTGGCTGAAGATCAAATGCGTCCAGAGCGAGAGTTTCATGATTGTCGGCTACGAGCAGTCGGCCGCCGCGCGCGGGGGGATTGGCAGCCTGCTGCTCGCCGCTCGTCGTGGTCATGACTGGGTCTATGTCGGCGCCGTCGGCACGGGGTTCAAGGAAAAAGATGCCATTTATCTCAAGAAGACGCTCGACACGCTGAAGACGAGGACGCCGGTCGTTCCGTTGAAGGGCAAGAACTATGTCTTCGCCCAGCCGACGCTGATCGCCGAAATCGAATTCCGGGGCTGGACCGACGATGGCAATCTGCGCCATGCCTCTTACAAAGGCTTGCGCGAAGTCCAGGATAACGCCGCGGTTTTCGAGCTCGATTGACTTGGGCCGGCAGAAGCAAAAAAACCACAAATTTTTCCGGCCGCTCTCTTGAATCCGAAAATCCCAAAAACCAAATCGATTGTCGCCAGCCGCTGATGAAGGGCTGGCCTTGCTGGAGGCACCGTCTTTCGGCGCTTCCGTACCCCCATGTTGCTTCAAGGAGGATATGGCTATGGCAACATCTTATGACTACGCACCTCTCTTCCGTTCGAGCGTCGGCTTCGATCGGGTCTTCAATCTTCTGGAAAACGCCCAGCGCGCCCGCTCCATCAGCGACTGGCCGCCCTATGACATCGTCAAGACCGGCGACGACAGCTACCGGATTTCCATTGCGGTGGCTGGCTTTTCCCAGGACGATCTCGACATCACCTTCCAGTCCAACCTTCTGACCGTCACCGGCAAGAAGCAGGAGGGAGCAAATGAAGGCTACCTGCATCGCGGCATCGCCGGCCGGCCGTTCGAACATCGGTTCGAGCTGGCCGACCACGTCCGGGTGAACGGAGCGGATCTGAGTAACGGCTTGCTGTCCATCGATCTTCTCCGCGAGATCCCCGAGGCACTGAAGCCTCGGAAAATCACCATCGAAAGCGGACCCGCACTGACGTCGGCTGCTCCGGCGCAGATCGAAGCGCAGAAGGCAGCTTAATCGACATCGTCCGCTCAAAGAGGGCGCCGTTGCGACGGCGCCCATCGACATTCCGGGTTGGAAAGGAGAGAGCGATGAAACCCGATATGTTCAGACAACCTGTTTCCATTCTTGTTGGCCTTGGCTTTCCGGCAGAGGTCCGCAGTGCCATGGACGCCTACCGGCATCTCGTCGAATGGCCAGCCTCACAAAGGGATGGCGCGCACTCAATTGCGCTAAAGGCATGCAGTGCTGCGCTGCGCGGTGAGATCGAAGCAGAAACCGCACGCGGTCTGTTTACTGCTTTTGCCGAGAAACACGACCTGCTGGCCCCGGAAATCGACGAGATCGTCGCATCGCGCTTGCGGCGGGACAGAGATCCGCACGTGCGGTGAGGTGGTCAGATGAGGCACGATATGTTGCAGCAGGCCGCCGACAGTGCGATCGCGATGGGACCAACGGTCCTGCTTCAGGGCATGCAGCTTCGGCGGCCAACCGATGTGGTGAGAGCGTCGGCTCTTTCCATCGACGACAAGCGCGCGATTCTCGCGGCCTGGGCGTCTGACTTTTACGCTGTTGATTCCAGGCCGGCGCTCCGTCAACTGCCGGGTACACCGGAGCCGGTCTCGATCGATGACGTGCAGTCTGCCCTCAAGGCGCTCGATCGGCGCTATGGTGTCTGATGGACTGTGCGTTCAGGCGGCCTGCTTCATCGACTTGGCCAGCCGCTTGATTGCCTGCTCCAGCGAGCGCTTTCCGTCGCAATAATCCTGCCAGGCACTCGTCTTCTCAGGAAGAGCCGGCACGGTGCGGATCGTGAAGCGCTTCGGATCAAGATCCGTCTTCACTTGGGCCCAGGTCAGCGGCATCGATACGGTGGCACCGGGACGGGCACGCGGAGATAAAGGCGCAACAGCGGTCGCCATGCGATCGTTGCGTAGGTAGTCTAGGAAGATGCGGCCGTTGCGCTGGTTCTTTGCCATCTTGATCAGGTAGAGGTCGGGGTTCTCGCGCGCCATCTGCAGGCAGACGTCATGGGCGAAACCCTTCGCCTCTGGCCAGGCCAGTTTCTTTCCCTTAGCCACCGCAAGCGGCGTCACCACGTGCAGCCCTTTGCCGCCGGTGGTCTTGCAGAAACTGACAAGACCAAGCTCCTCCAGCCGGTCGCGCATCTCGCGGGCAGCTTCAACGACGGTGGAGAAGGGGACGTCCGGACCGGGATCCAGGTCGAAGACCAGGCGGCCCGGAACTTCTGGCTGGTCTGGCTCGCAATTCCAAGGGTGAAGCTCGACGCCGCCGATCTGGGCGATTGCCGCAAGCCCCTCGACGCGATCGATCTGCAGGTAAGGCTTTTTGTCGCCGAACACGGTCACCAGCTCCAGCAGGTTCGATGTTCCGGGCATGGCATGGCGCTGGAAGAACTGCTCGCCGCCGATACCATCGGGGGTTCGGATGATTGAACACGGCCGACCCTTGATGTGGTCGATGAGCCACGGGCCGACGGCTTCGTAATATTGCGCAAGCTCGACCTTGGTCACCGGCTTGTCGTCGCTGGCATCCGGCCACAGCGGCTTCTCCGGATTTGAGATGAGCACCCCCATCACATTTGCCTTGCCACCTTTCCGGAAAGACTTGGCCGGGGTTGGCTTTTCGGCCTCTGCCTCGGGATCAAGGACATCGGCTTCTGCGGGTGCGGAAGGCTTCTCGGCGACGACTTCGCCGGCCGGCTTGTCTTCCCGCAAGCCCTTGAACGCCGCCTGACGCACGAGACCATCGGCCGTCCAGCCGGCGAACTGGATCTCGGCGACAAGCTCCGGCTTCAGCCAGACGATGTCAGGATCCTTCTTCGGCGCGCCGATGCCTGTGAATGGCGACTTGGTGGTTTCCAGCTCGCGAAGCTTTGGCAAGATCGTGTCGACCACCTTCGCGCCGTAACCTGTCCCGACCCGGCCGACATAGACGAAATGATCGCCCCTGAAGACACCGACCAGCAGCGACCGGAACTTTCCGTTGGTTTTGGCATAGGCGCCGATCACCACCTCATGGCCGGCCCGGCACTTGGACTTCGCCCAGGTCTCGGTGCGGCCGGATTGATAGGGCGCGTCGGCTTGCTTCGAAACGATGCCTTCCAGCGACAGGCGGCAGGCCGACTTCAGAACTGCGTCGCCGCCAGTTTCGAAATGCTCGACGAAGCGCAGCCGCGGATCTTCGCCTGCGTCATCAAGTAGCTTATGCAGCCGTTCCTTGCGTTCAGTCAGCGGCAACTCCCGGAGATCCTCATCGCCCTCGAACAGCAGGTCGAAGGCGAAATACACCAGCGCATCGGTCTTACCTTCCGACAATGCCGCTTGCAGCGCGGCAAAGTCCGGCGCGCCGTGTTCGTCAAGCGCGCAGATCTCGCCATCGATGATGGCATCGCGCAGGTTTGCGGCGGAGGCCGCGATGGCCGGATATTTTGCTGTCCAGTCGAGGCCCTTGCGGGTCTTCAGCGTCACCTCGCCATTCTCGATACGTATCTGGATGCGGTAGCCGTCGAACTTGATTTCATGGATCCAGCCGTCCGCCGTGGGTGGGCGTTCGCGCGTGTCGCAGAGCTGCGGTGGGATGAAGTCGGGCATTGTGGACTTTGCTTGCCTGGCAGCTTTGGCCGGCGCGGCTTTCTTCCTGGTTTTGGTTTCGGCTTTGCGCTCCTCAGCAGCAAGACCGTGATTGCTGTCCCAGACGGCATCCGCCTGAACGTCACCACTTTCGATCATGAAGGGCGTTGGCTTCTTACCCTTGCCGGCAGCGATCGCCTCCATCGTCCGGCCCGACGCGACGGAGGTGGCGTTGTCCTCAAGGACAGCCGCGCCGTTTTCCTCGACAGAAAAATCGTCGTGATGCTTGATCAGCAGCCAGTTGGTGCGCTTGCCGCCGTCACGATCGTTGCACATCCGCACGAGGACGAAGCTGCCATGCAGACGCTCGCCCTCCAGAGTGAACTTGAAGTCGCCTTTGGCGAGAGCCTGTTCCGGGCTTTTGTTACCCTCCGGCTCCCAGTAACCACGGTCCCAGAGCATAACCGTGCCACCGCCATACTGGCCTTTCGGGATGGTGCCTTCGAAGTCGCCATAGTCGAGCGGATGGTCCTCGACCTCGACGGCCAGACGCTTGTCGTGTGGATCGAGCGACGGCCCTTTTGTCACGGCCCAGGATTTGAACACGCCATCGAGCTCAAGCCGAAGATCGTAGTGTAAACGTGTCGCGTCATGTTTCTGGATGACAAAGCGCCGACGGTCGGACGCTTTCAGCTTTGCCTGACCGCTCGGCTCCTGGGTCTTCTGAAAATCACGTTTCTGCTTGTAGGTTGAGAGCTTGTCGCTGGCCATCGCGGTCCCCGATACACTTCCGCCATCCGCATCGAATGACGCGGAGCTGAGGCGCGGGCCGGACAGGTGGGACGCTCGACTGCCAATTCGTTGGCCGCAAGGAGAAACCGGAAAAATCCTCGCGTTCATCATCCCTGTCACGTCCGGTTGACACGGCACGCGACCTCGGAACTCAGAAGCGTCCAGCCTGCATTTTGTTCCAACTCAGCCTGTTGAAACGCCGAGACGGAAACAGGACGCACGACAATTTTCGATGTACCCGACTTAATCGAGATCGGATACACGGTTCCGCCGAGCGACTTTCATGACCCGTGCCCCATAGAGACGCGCTGTTTCTAAATCGCCCGAGGACATTTCATCCGGGGCTGCGTCAGCGTCCGACTGCGCCATCGGGCCGATATAGGATCCCATGCGGTTCGCATCATCGCGTTTAGACGCTTTCACGTTCGACGGCTTGACGCCTAGGCTCACCCATAGGCCGCCATGCTGCCCGGAAAGAAGGACAAAGTATTGCAGCGTGTTGAGCTTATCGCCATTGAGGCTGGCGCTGTTGGTGAAGCCGCCAAAGACCTTGTCCTGCCACTTCGCGGAAAACCATGGCTTTGAAGATGCATCAGCGAATTTCTTAAACTGCCAGCTCGGTCCGCCCATATACGTCGGCGAGCCGAAGATGATCGCGTCGGCGGCATCCAACGCCGCCCATGCGTCGTCTGACAGGTTGCCTTCCGCGTCAATGGCGAGAAGCGTTGCGCCAGCCCCTTCTGCGACGGCTTCAGCCATGCGGTGCGTATGGCCGTAGCCGGAATGGTAGACGATAACGGTGCTTGGGACGGAACTCGATGTAGTCATGACTGGCTCCTTATGCCGTGGTTATGCGCCTCGCCGATGGAATTCAGCGCGGTTCGGATTTAGCGATTGCTGTGATTGAGCTGGCGGTTTCCGCGCAGCTAAATTGAGAACTGGACGAGAGCTGCAATAATGAGCAGCAGGAGGAACACCGATGGCGGAGGGAGATGGCGGAAATCGCGGGCCCTAATGATAGCGATAATGGCGGCGACCATGATGCAGGCTCCGAGCGCCACGCCGGGTACGAAGGTTGGCCGCAAGACCAACAAAATTGCCGTCAGGAATTCCAGGATTGCGGTGATCCAACACCACCACGATGGAAATCCGTAACGAACGAACTCGCCTTGAACAGCCTTGCGCCCGGACGCGTTGATGGCCGCACCGAGAAGGAATGCGGCGGCGGCCAGCAGCGTTGCAGCATTGGCGACTGAAAGCGATATGAAGTTGGACATTGGACAATCCTAACGGTGACGCTCGCGATCGTCGCGAAGCCGATAGCGTTATAAATAAATATAGCAATGCTAGATTGTCAACCGTTGCCTTAAATTATTTGTGTCGCTATGATGCTTTGAAACGAATGAAGGTGAAGTTATGGGCATAAGTGAACGCAAAGAGCGGGAGAAAGCCGAGCGAGAGCAGCGGATCATCGGCGCGGCAAAGATGCTTGCGGAAAAAGACGGATGGGCTTCGGTGACAGTTCGTCGACTTGCTGAGGAGATCGAATACAGTCAGCCGGTCCTGTACGCCCATTTCGAAAACCGCGACGCGATTGTCGGGGCGGTTGCTCTGGAAGGATTTGGGGAACTGGGGCCGGTGCTGCGGGCATCGGTTCGCCGCGGCGCAAGTGCAGCGCAAGCAATTGAGGACATTGCTATGGCCTACCTGGAATTCGCCTTTGAGCGGCCGGCTTTGTACGAAGCCATGTTCGTCCTTCCAAGCGGTCTGCGGTTTGCAAAGTCCGATACACCTCAGTCGTTGCGCGATACATTCGGGGCCATGATGGCGGTCGTTGAGCCATTTTGCGCAAATGCTGAACTCGCGACCGAGGCCTTCTGGGCTACCCTTCATGGTCTAGCAGAACTTGAGCGCCATGGTCGGATCAGGGCGGCGTTCCGCAAAGAGCGGGTGACTCATATCGTTGGTATGTTTTCGCGTACGAGTTGATAACGAATACGAGATACGTTTCGGTACAGACATCCAACTTGAGGTCATTTGCGGCGTTCGCCCCGCTTGATATTGCTCTTGGCTCGAACTGGACGTCGATACCGACCTTGCGGAGGCCGCAACTATGCCGGTCGCTTCCTGGCTTTGCGAGCTTTCCATTCATCGATCGCGTCACCCATCGTCTTACCCACGGCCGATTTCATCCATCCCATGAATTCACGGTCAAACTTGAAATCGGAGCCGCATTCTGCCACGAAAAATCGTCGGACCTTCTGAGTATTCCTATACGAGTGCGTAATTGGGGTGGCACGGGTGACTTCCCCGCTATGCCAGTCGAATGCCGTCACTTTGTTCTCCTCGCCCAAATGCCTGCCGGACCCTGTTTGCAGCCTCACAGTAAAGGCTACCCATCTCCCGGCTAAAACGCGTTGCGAGTTCCCGCTTTCCCGGCTTTCTGACCGACGCTATCCTGAAAGCTCTTTTCAGGCTCCCTCCCAACGGTGGGCGAGGCAGTGTAACCGGATCCTGTCGATCGTTGTGTCAATTCCGTTCCGACTGGACTTCCAGCCGCCGATCGCCAACCACACCAGATTTAGACACCGAGTTGAAGGCTTTTACCTGCGCCGTTGACACGTTGCAGCACGGATGGTTTCGCAACCCTTCGTTTCGGATCGCATGAATTCAGAGAAATTGTAAATAAATGAATCGGCGGAGTTACTTAGCTAGGATCCACCTAGACGCCTGATTCGTCTCAATATTTGCCCCGACAGCGCTTTAGCGGAGCCTAAATAAGCCCGCTAGGACTGCCTTGACTCTTTCAAGGGGTCGGAACAAAAGACGAACGCCAACAATTTTCGGGGACATGAAGTCCATGCAACGCGAGCCGGGGAGGTCCGTGAACGATGTCGCGCGCCACCAATCCTCGGGTCATCGAGGAACTTAGAGACCGTATCGCGCACCTTGAGGGCAGCGCGACGAAAAAGGCCGTGGTGCTGCCCTTCGGCGTTCGCGAGATGGACGAGCGTTTGCCGGGAGGCGGCCTGCCTTATGGGGCTCTCCATGAGATCGCGGGTGGCGGGCCCGGCACGGTGGATGGAGCAGCGGCAGCATTGTTCGCCGCCGGCATTGCCGCGCGCTCAAAGGGCAAGGTGCTTTGGTGCCTGACGAGGCCCGATCTCTTTTTCCCCGCTATCGCCCAGGCAGGCTTGCATCCCGACCGGGTGATCTTCTGCGAAGGCGACAAGGAGGAGGACGTGTTGGCGTCCATGGAAGACGGACTTTCCTTCGGTGGATTGGCAGCAGTGGTCGGGGAACTGGTCCGACTGCCGATGGTCGCATCCCGGCGGCTGCAGTTGGCTGCCGAGAAGACAGGGACCATGGGCCTCGTTGTCCGCCGATGGCGGCGACAGACGGAGGCGTCGGACTTCGGCAATCCCACAGCCTCGACGACACGATGGAGGGTGAGCGTGCTGCCGTCGGAGGCGTTGCCAGTCGCGGGCGTTGGCCGACCGAGGTGGCTCGCGGAATTGATGCGCGTGAAAGCAGGCGAGTGTGCCGAGTTCGAAATTGGAGCCTGTGATGCCAAGGGTCGTCTGTGTCTACTTCCCCACTCTGCCAACAGACCGGATACGTCGGCATGGAGAGGGAACCGTGCCAGTTGACCAGCCTCTCGTCGTCATTTCGAAATCGGGCTCGAAACGCTGGGTCTCTGCTGCCGACACCGCCGCGCGCAAACTTGGCCTCAAGCTCGGTATGCCGGCGAGCAAAGCCCAGGCCGTCGTTGCCAATCTGACCATGATCGATGCAGATCCTGCCGCCGACGCGGCTGCCCTTGAACGCCTGGCGCTGTGGGCGCTCCGGCAATACAGCCCTGTCGTTGCCGTCGACGGCACGGACGGTATCGTCATGGACACCGAAGGTGCCGATCACCTTCAGGGCGGCGAAGCCCTGCTGATTTCCGGGCTGGTCAACGGCTTGAGAGGACGAGGCCTCACCGCTCGTGCAGCGGTCGCCGATACGTGGGGAGCAGCGCACGCGATCACCCGACTGACCTCGGCGGAGACGACCGTTGTTTCGCTAGGCGGCATTGCGAAAGCAGTCGCGCGCCTGCCGATTCACTGTCTCCGGCTCGCCCCGGACACGATCCACGGCCTTCGGGTGATCGGCGTCGAGACCGTCGGTGAGCTCTCTGCGATGCCGCGCGCCCCGTTGACGCTGAGATACGGCCCGGAGGTCGGTCGGCGGCTGGACCAACTGTTCGGCCGGATGGCAGAACCTATCGAGCCTCTGCGGACACCAGAGCTGGTCGAGGTGGCCAAGAACTTTCAGGAGCCGATCGGCGCCGCCGAGACGATCGCCAAATATGTGCGCCGACTGGTTGGCGAGCTGACCTCCAAACTGGAGACACGCGGTCTTGGCGTCAGACGTTCCGATCTTGTCATCCACCGCGTCGACAACACGCGGCAGTGCATTCGAGCCGGGCTGGCAAAACCGGTCCGAGACTCCGCGCGTCTGTCAAAGCTCCTCTGCGACCGCATCGAAAAAATCGACCCGGGCTTCGGGATAGAGCGGCTCGTGCTTGTCGCGATCCTGGCCGAGCCACTGGAGGAGCGACAGGTCGCATCCTCGCTGATCGAGGAGCAGGTAGTCGATGTCACACCGCTCGTCGACATTCTCGGCAACCGCGGCCAACGTCTCTACCGGGTCACGCCCGTCGCCTCCGATGTGCCCGAGCGATCGGTGATGCGCGTCGGTCCGACGGCCGACGAGACCGGCGCGACATGGGCCGCAAAATGGCCACGGCCGTCGCGGCTGCTGGCGAACCCGGAACGCATCGACGTAACCGCTTTGCTCCCCGACCAGCCACCTGCCGTGTTCACCTGGCGCGGCAAGCGCCGGCGGGTGAAACGGGCAGACGGACCCGAGCGTATCTTTGGCGAATGGTGGGTTCGCCCGAGAGAACACAATGCGGTGCGGGATTACTTTGTCGTCGAGGACGAGGCCGGTGAACGCTACTGGGTATACCGCGCCGGCGACGGCGTGGACACCGACACGGGCTCGCATCTCTGGTTCCTCCACGGGGTGTTCGGATGAGATATGCCGAACTGCAGGTCACCACACATTTCTCGTTCCTGCGCGGTGCGAGTTCGGCGGAGGAGCTGTTCGCCGCGGCTGCAGCGCTTGGCATCGATGCCTTGGGTGTTGTCGATCGCAACTCGCTCGCGGGGATCGTGCGCGCTTGGGAAGCCGCGAAAACCACGGGCGTGCGACTGGTTGTCGGCTGTCGTCTCGATCTTTCCGACGGCATCTCTATCCTGGTCTATCCAACCGACCGGCCAGCCTATTCGAGATTGACCCGGTTGCTTTCGCTTGGAAAGAGCCGTGGCGGCAAGGGCAAGTGCATCCTCGATCTCTCCGATGTGGAAGCCTATAGCGGCGGACTGATTGCGATCCTTATCCCTGATGAGGCTGACGAGACCACTGCAGGCCAGCTTAGGAAGCTCGCTGCGATCTTCGGAGACAGGGCCTACGTTTCGCTCTGCCTGCGACGTCGTCCGAATGATCGCTTGCGGCTCCACAATCTGTCGAACCTGGCCGCCCGTCACAAGGTTAAAACGGTCGTCACCAACGACGTCCTGTTTCATGATCCCGGTCGCCGGCAGTTGCAGGAGATCGTCACCTGCATCCGCAACCGCACCACCATCGACAGCGTCGGCTTCGATCGCGAGCGGCACGCCGATCGGTTCTTAAAAACACCGGAGGAGATGCATCGGCTGTTTTCGGACTATCCGGAGGCGCTGGCGCGAACGCGAGAAATTGTCGAACGCTGTCGCTTCGACATGAGCGAGCTTCAGTATCAATACCCGGAAGAAGCCCTTGTGCCGGGTCTCGACGCGCAGCAGTCGCTGACGAAGTTCGCCTGGGAAGGGGCTACCACCCGATACCCAGAGGGAATCCCCGACAAGGTCCGCAAGGCGATCTTGCACGAACTCGAACTCATCCGGGTGATGAAATACGCACCGTATTTTCTCACAGTCTACAGCATCGTCCGGTTTGCCCGGTCTCAGGGAATTCTGTGCCAGGGGCGGGGGTCGGCAGCGAACTCGGCGGTCTGCTACTGCCTTGGTATTACCAGCATCAATCCGGAAACGGGTGATCTGCTGTTCGAGCGCTTCGTTTCGATGGAACGAGACGAGCCGCCGGATATCGACGTCGATTTCGAGCACGCCCGCCGCGAGGAGGTCATCCAGTGGATCTACGAGACCTACGGCCGCTCACGCTCGGCGCTCTGCTCTACGGTCACCCGCTACCGAGCCAAGGGCGCGCTGCGGGATGTTGGCAAGGCGTTGGGGCTACCGGAAGATCTGATCACCCAGCTTTCCTCGGGAGTCTGGGGCTGGTCGGAAGGCGTGGGCGAAAAGCAGCTCAAAGAAAACAATATGAACACCGCCGACTACCGCCTGAAGTTGGCGCTGGATCTTTCGTCCCAGCTCATGGGTGCCCCCCGCCATCTCGGCCAGCATCCGGGCGGCTTCGTTCTGACCCAGGACAGGCTGGACGATCTGGTGCCGATCGAACCGGCCTCGATGAAGGATCGTCAGGTGGTGGAATGGGACAAGGACGATATCGAGGCGCTCAAATTCATGAAGGTCGACGTGTTGGCGCTCGGGATGCTGACCTGCATGGCGAAATCCTTCGAGCTGCTGCGCGACCACAAGGACATTCCGATGGGCCTGTCTGATGTAGAGCAGGAGGATCCGGCCACATACGCTATGATCCGAAAGGCCGATACGCTCGGTACCTTCCAGATCGAAAGCCGCGCCCAGATGGCGATGCTGCCGCGCCTGAAACCTCGCACATTTTATGACCTCGTCGTGCAGGTGGCCATCGTCCGGCCGGGACCCATCCAAGGCGACATGGTCCATCCGTATCTGAGGCGGCGTGAGGGCAAGGAAAAAATTGAATATCCGACGCCCGAGCTCGAAGCTGTTCTCGGAAAGACGCTCGGCGTACCGCTGTTTCAGGAGAGCGCGATGAAGGTCGCCATGACCTGCGCGGGCTTCACCGCAGGCGAGGCCGACCAGTTGCGCCGGGCAATGGCGACGTTCAAGTTCACGGGCGGGGTCTCGAAGTTCAAGGACAAGCTTGTCGAGGGCATGGTCAAGAACGGCTACACCCGCGAATTTGCCGAGAAGACGTTTACCCAGCTCGAAGGCTTCGGAAGCTACGGTTTCCCGGAAAGCCACGCCGCCAGCTTCGCGCTGATCGCCTATGCCTCCAGCTGGATGAAATGCCACCATCCAGATGTCTTCTGCGCGTCCCTGCTCAACAGCCAGCCGATGGGTTTCTACAGCGTTGCCCAGATCGTCCAGGATGCCCGGAACCACAGCGTCGAAGTCCGGCCGGTCTGCGTCAACCGCTCGCGTTGGGACTGCACCATGGAACGGATCGGCACTTCCGACCGCTTTGCCGTCAGGCTTGGCATGCGTGTTGTCAAGGGATTGTCCACCAACGAGGCCGCCCGCATTATCCTGGCGCGGGCCGAACAGCCGTTTGCATCGGCCGATGACATGTGGCGGCGTTCCGGCGTATCGCCGTCGTCGCTGGTCAAGCTTGCGGAGGCGGATGCTTTCCTGCCGTCGCTGCAACTGGAGCGGCGCCAGGCACTCTGGGATATCAAGGCGCTCCGGGATGAACCCCTGGAGCTTTGGGCGGCCGCCGCTGAGCGCGAAGCCAAGGTGATCGCCGAGATGCAGGAGCCCGACGTGGCGCTGAAGTCGATGACCGAGGGCAGGGAGGTCGTCGAGGACTACTCACACACGGGCCTCACCCTGCGAGCACACCCGATCTCGTTTCTCCGGAAAGACCTCGACCGGAAAGGTATCGTCACCTGCGCAGAGGCGATGGGACAACGAGACGGGAGGTGGCTTTGGACTGCTGGTCTGGTTCTCGTGCGACAGCGGCCAGGATCAGCAAAGGGCGTCATGTTCCTCACGCTGGAAGACGAGTCCGGCATCGTCAACGCCGTGGTCTGGCCATCCCTGTTCGAACGCCAGCGGCGGATTCTGATGACAGCGAGCATGATGGCCATCAATGGCCGTATCCAGCGGGAAGGTGAGGTCGTTCACCTCGTAGCCCAGCGCCTGTTCGATTTCTCCGCCGACCTGTCGAGCGTTGGTAATCGGGACGGCGACTTCCCGCTTCCGCACGGTCGCGGCGACCAGGTCAAGCACGGAGGAGGCCCCGATACACGGGACAATCCCAAGCCCGCAGTGCAGGCGCGCGACATCTATATTCCTGACCTTCACATCGATAATCTGAAGATCAAATCCAGAAACTTCCACTGAGGAGGCCGGTGTGTCGCGTCTGTTTGCAGTCACCAAAAGCCTGGAGGAGATTGTCGCCCATTTCGCGGTCGACATCGCGCCGGCGCTTGATGTTCCGAACGAAACCATCGAAGGCACCCCAGGACTGATGGTCCTTGAGAAGGACGAATTGCGGCTGTTGAAGTCGGTCCCATGGGGTTTTCCGCGACAGACACGCGACATGAGGCGTGAAGGCGAGCCACCGAGCCGCATCGGCCTCGTTGCGGATCTTACCAATCCGCTCTGGGACCGGATCGTCGTCGACCCCAAATACCGCTGCCTGATCCCGCTCACGCATTTTGCAAACCCCGACGGTGTCAAAGGCGAGAAAACCCGATCGTGGTTCTCGAAGAACCGGCAACCCTTGATGGCCTGGGCGGGGTTTGCCAAGAACACTCCAGACTTCGGCC
Organism: Rhizobium sp. Root483D2; assembly: GCF_001426685.1. Lineage (GTDB taxonomy): Bacteria > Pseudomonadota > Alphaproteobacteria > Rhizobiales > Rhizobiaceae > Pararhizobium > Pararhizobium qamdonense. The sequence goes on from NZ_LMFB01000039.1 coordinate 64,886, forward strand.
CGGTGTTCGCCGGCATGACCATGACCGCAAACGAAAAGATCAGGCCGTTCGACGATCGGATGCCCGTTTTGCTCGAGCGGCAAGAATACGAGCGCTGGCTTCGCGGTTCAATCGAAGATGTGATCGCCTTCCAGTTTCGCGAGCCGCCATCATCCGATGACTTCGAAATCCTGCATAGCCGCGACCGCTGGCAAAGCGGCGTTTCACCCTCCAAGGCTTCACCCCGTCGGGACAACATGCTTATGTAACAAGGGTTGGCGTTGGGGTTTCGTGTTGAAAGGTCTGCCATATGTGCAACTTGTACACCGTCCGTCTTTCCGCCGCGGAAGTGGCTGCGCACTTTCGTGTGCCGAACCCGATGCAATCGAACGCGCCCGAGGAAGTTTATCCGGGCACCCCCGGGATGGTGGTGACGGAGAATGACGGTGTTCGAGAGCTTCGCTCGATGGTCTGGGGCTTTCCCCTGCGTCTCAAAGGCATGAAACCAGAAGCCAAGCCAAAGCCGGTCAATAACATCGCTGACCTCGCGAAAGGGATGTGGATCGGTCTTGCCCGAAAACCCCAATGGCGATGCCTGATTCCAGTCACGGGTTTTGCCGAAGCCGAGGGGGAGAAGGGCAGGATGACCCGCACCTGGTTTTCCCTGAAGGACCAGCCGGTCTTCGCGTGGGCAGGGCTGTGGCGGATCAGTGACGAGTGGGGTCCGGTCTATTCCGGGGTCATGACGGACGCCAATGCGGCGATCCAACCCGTGCACAACCGGATGCCTGTTCTGTTACAGCCCGATGAGTACGAACAATGGCTGCACGGTACATTCGATGATGCGCTGGCATTTCAAAAACGGACATTTCCGCCTGAGCTGGTGACAATGGAGCGGACCAACGAGCTGTGGGCGAAAAAGAAGTCTGCACCCGAGGCACCGCTGCTGCTTTGATGGCGGCTTCTTCTTGTCGATACCGGAATTCATGCGATGCCAATGACCGCGAGAGGCGAACAGACGCCGCGTTGAGGAATTTCGGTATGCTAGCTCATTTACAATAACAGGGCCGATGGTTCACATCCTTTCAAGGCGGGCAGAGGTGTATTTTGATTTGGTCGCAACACTGCGCCGCGATTCGATTACCAATAGGCTACTTGCAAGTGTTGAAAATCCAAGATGCCGCACGAACTAGATGCCGCACCAACTTTCTGCAAGCGTCCAAGGTGGCAATATTGAGATGATGTGAAGGCATCAATCGGAGTTGAGAATAGCCAGAAGAGCAAGTTTCCGGCTTGCCATATTTGAATTGCCCCGCGTTCAGTCACAGAGCGCTTCCGCCTCTATTTCGACTTCATAGTCTCCGATCAGGTTGCCGGCCTCCAGCAGCGTATTGGCCGGCAGCACGGATGAGAAAACCCGGCCGTGGGCGCGGGAGACAGGCTCCCACTGGTTGGCATCGCGCAGATAGATGCGGGTACGGATAACGTCTTCCATGCTGCCGCCGAGCGCCGAGATGGATGCGGCGATCTTGTCGAGGATGTAGGTTGCCTGCGCACCTGCGTCACCGGGAGCGACGCAGCGGTCGGCGCCGTGGGTGGCGGTGGTGCCGGAGACGAGGATGCGATTGCCGATCCGGACTGCGCGGCTGTAGCCGGCGATCGGCTCCCAGATGCTGCGGGAGGAAACGCGGGAACGGCCGGGCCGACCGGGCACGGCTTGCGCTGTGTAGATCGACGGGATCGCGTCCAGATGATGGCTGAGGTCGCCCGATGCGGTGAGGAAAGGTGGCTTGCGGTATTCGTCGCCGCAATCGCCCGGAATTGGCCGTGTCGCCGAAAAGGCGGCGTTAAGGGCCGCGTGGTCATCGCCATCCAGCGCGAAGGAAAATACCTTGAGATTGTCGTCGCGATGCTCGTTCTCCCCGATGCGCGCGCCGACAATGGTCGCTGCGACTGCCTGATGTTGGAGAACCCAGCGGCTGGCGACGTTCGAGATCGAGACCTCGTGCTTTGCCGCGATACTGCTGGCTGTGCGCAGAATACCCTGAAACGCACTCCAGCCGCCGGCGGTATCGATGAAGCGCTTGTATTTCGAGCGGCTCCAGTCGGCGATGGTCGTGGGCTCCGGTTGGCCGAGCCATTTTTCCGAGAGAAAGCCGCCGCAGAGCGTGCCATAGGCGAGCAGCCTGACGCCGCTTTTGGCGCAGAGATCCGACAATGCTTCAGCCGCCCGGCGATCGACCAGCGAGAACGAGACCTGATTGGTGGCGATGTCGATGCCGTCGGCCAGCGCCAGTGCCAGATGCCCGGCGTCGAAATTGGTAAGCCCCAGCGCGCCGATCAGGCCTTCCTTGCGCAGGCGCTGCATTTCGTGCAGGGCATCGAGCCAGCCGGGGTGCTCGAAGCTCCACCAATGGAACTGAAGCAAATCGACCTTGTCAACACCAAGCCGGATCAGGCGCTCCTCGACGCCGCGCCGTACCACATCCGCCGTCATCGGACCCGGTTCGGGGCACCATTTGGTAAATGCAACCGGTCGGTTGCCGCCTTTATAACGCGCCAGCAACCGACCGGTGATCAGTTCGGCCGAGCCGTAGTGATCGGCCATGTCGAAGGTGTCGAATCCGTCACGGGCATAGGCCTGCAACGCATCGGCGCCCTTGTCGGGATCGATGGTCGTGCCGCCCTTCTCGATGTCGGCCACCTGCCAGAGCCCGCAGACGACGCGGCTTATGGTGAGGTCTTCGGTGATTGCGACGCGGTCGGGCAGGTGAGGCATGGTTTTATTCCTTGGATTTTTGTGCGAGCTTGCGCGTCTGCGATGCCAGCGCGCTGGAAGCGCCAAGGATGCCGCGGGGGCGCATCAGGAGGATCAGGCAAAGGCCGACCCCGATCATGACGATCTGCAGCGATGCGGCACGTGCCTGTTGCTCCGGTGGTACGAAAGCGGAAACGGCGGCCGCCGACAGCGCCCAGAGACCCCAGACAAGCACGGCGCCGAGGATCGCGCCGCGATTGTTGCCAGAGCCGCCGACGATCAGCATCGCCCAGACCTGGAAGGTCAGGATTGGCAGATAATTGTCCGGCGCGATGAAGCCGATGAAGTGCCCTTGCGCGGCACCTGCAAGCCCCATAATTGCGCCACCGATGGTAAAGGCCTGCAGCCGGAAACGGATGGGTCGCTTGCCGAGCGCCTGCGCTGCCGCCTCATCCTCGCGGATTGCCCGGAGCACACGCCCCCAAGGGCTTTTCGCCAGATGCTGCAGCGCAAGGTAAAGCGCCAGTACGACGGCTGCCATCAGCGCGAGATTGGAGAGGCCGAAGGCGAGTGGATTTCCTGCCAGACTGCTGAACGGCCGGGGTATGAAGCCGATGCCGAAGGCGCCACCGGTGAGCGGCTGAAGGTTAAGGACGCAGAGCTGCACGGTGACCGCAACGCCGAACGTGGCGATTGCAAGATAATCGGACCGCAGCCGGATGGTGAGCGCGCCGACAAGCCAGGCAGCAAAGCCGGCAACCATCGCTCCTCCGATCCAGCCGACGGCAATCGGCAGGTCGAAGCCGCCAACGCGATCGGCGGCATCGGGTGTTGTCAGCAGTGCCGATATATAGGCGCCGATAGCGACAAAGGCGGCGATGCCGACGTTGAACAGGCCCGTCTGGCCCCATTGTAAGTTAAGGCCGAGGCACATAATGGCATAGGTCAGCGCCATCGTGAGGAAGAAAGAGACATAGGCTATCAGGTCGAGGCTCATGCCGCTCTCCCGAACAGGCCGCGGGGACGCAAAAGCAGAACCGCAACAAGAATAATGAAAGAGACGGCCGCGCGCCATTCCGCACCGACCAGTTGCACGGCTGCTGCCTCTGACAGTCCGACGATCAACCCGGCAATCATCGCGCCGGGCACGCTGCCGATGCCGCCAAGGATCGCTGCGGCAAACAGCGGCAGCAGCAGGTCGTGGCCGAGATATGGGCGGATCTGCACAAGAAGCCCGGTCATGATGCCGGCGATACAGGCGAGCACTGCGCCGACGAACCAGACCACGCAGATCACCCGCCGCACATCCACGCCGGCAATGCCCGCAAGCGCCGGGTTTTCGCTTACTGCCCGCATCGAACGGCCGATGTCGGTACGCGTCATCAATAGATGAATCGCGATGACGGCGACGAGCGCGACGCCGAGCGATAGAAGCTGATCCGGCGTCGCGCGTAGGCCGCCGCCGATCTGGACGGCTATCTGCAGCGCCTTGGTGTAGTAGGCGGGTTTGGACGTGAAAATGAATTCGAGCAGGCTGCGCAACGCCAGCGAAGCGCCGAAGCTCGCCATTACAAGAATGATCACGACGCCGCCGCGCGCCCGCAGGCGACCGAACAGAACGGCGTCGACGGCGAGCGCCAGTAAGCCAGTCAGAAGAATCGCAAGGATCGCCGCAAGCGGCAGGGACCAGCCGAAGGAGAACGGGCCGATAGGCTTCGTAAGCGTGGTCGAGAGCAGTCCGAGACCACCGCTTACCGCCAGCGCAAGATAGGCGCCCCAAGACAGCATTTCGCCGTGGGCAAAATTTGCAAATCGCAGGATCGAATAGGTCAACGTCACGCCGATCGCACCCAGGCCGATCATCGCACCGGCGATCAGACCGTCCATCAGAAATTGCGGGTTCATGGCCGCTTCGCCTCCTGCGACTGTGATGTGCCGAGATAGAGCCTGGCAATCAGCGGATCGCCGAGCAGGGAAGACGCTTCGCCCTCATGGCGGATCTTGCCTTCTACCAGGATGACGGCGCGGCTGGCGATGGCCAGCGCCGCCTTCACATTCTGTTCGACCAGAATGACGGTAACGCCACCGGCATTGATTTGCTTCAGCATGGCAAAGACCTCCGCCACGATCTTCGGCGACAGGCCAGCCGAGGGCTCGTCGAGAATGAGCACCGTCGGATCGACGGCCAGCGCCCGGGCGACAGCCAGCATCTGCCGCTGCCCGCCGGAAAGCGCTCCCGCCAGTCGCGACGGCTTTGTCGCTAGATCGGGAAAGCGCCGGTAGAGCGCCGCGATCTTTTCCGCCCGCAGAGGTTTCGGCAATATAGCGACGGCAAGCTGCAGGTTTTCGTGGATGGTCAGCGTTGCGAAGATGTTTTCCGTTTGTGGCACGAAGGCGAGGCCTTTACCGATCTTGCGATGGGCGGCGACGCGGCTGATGTCGCGATCGCCGAGCCATATGCTGCCGGAGTGCAAGGGCACGACGCCGGCGATCGCCTTGACCAGCGTCGACTTGCCGGCGCCGTTCGGCCCCAGAAGCACCAGCAGTTCGCCCGGCGAGGCAGAGAGATCGACACCGCGCACGATCGGCAGGTCGGGCTCGTATCCGGCAACAAGTGCGCGGGTTTCAAGAGCGGGCACCGTCATGCCACCGCACCGAGATAGGCCTCGATCACATCCGAATTGGAGGCGACATCGGCGCACGTACCCTCGGCCAGCGGCTTGCCCAGCGCCATGGCGACGACACGCGAGCAGAGCCGCGAGACCATATCCATGTTGTGTTCGATCAGCAGGATCGACTTGCCCTCGGCATTGAGCGAAATAACGCGCTCCATGATGATCTCAAGCAGCGCAGGATTGACGCCAGCGGCCGGCTCGTCAAGCAGGATGGCTTGCGGATCGGCCATCAGGATGCGCGCCAGTTCCAGAAGCTTGCGCTGGCCGCCGGAAAGCACCCTGGCAGGCTGCGCCTCGAGGCCCGACAGCGTCACGAATTCCAGCAGTGCGCGCGCCTTGTCGATCGCCAGCTTTTCCTGCCGACGGACATGACCGGGGCGCAGGAAGTTTGCGAGAAGGTTTTCGCCGTCCTGCGCCTGCGCGCCGGCCAGAACATTTTCGAGCACGCTCATGTCGAGAAAGGGTTTGGGAATCTGGAAGGTACGCCCGACGCCGCGGCTGATGCGCTTTTCAGGGCTTTCCTGCGAGACATCCAAACCGTCGACCCAAATCTCGCCCGATGTCGGCTTCAGGCTGCCGGCGATCAGGTTGAAGAGCGTCGTCTTGCCCGCGCCGTTCGGCCCGATCAGCCCGACCATCTCGCCGGCGGCGAGGCTGAGCGACATGCCGGCAACCGCAGTGTTGCCCTCGAATGTCTTCACCAGATTGAGGGCATCGATCACCGCCCGGGCAGTGGGCGTAGCGTTCAATGTTGCTTGTGACACGGGAGAGGGCATGATTGAAAGAAGGCTCTTGATTTGATCGGTGATGTTTGATCAAACTTTACTGCATAGAGAAATGCAACCCAAAAAAGCGGCCGGAGCTGGTGGGATGTCTGTCCAAATGAGGAAAGCCTCCGAAATTGTTATTGCTGGCCCTGATCGCGACGACGCCCTGTCGCCGGTCGGTCGCGAGACTCTGCAGGACCGAGTCTATGCGCAGCTGCGTAATTCGCTGATCAACGGTATGTTCGACGCCGGAGATGTTCTGCGCATCGTCGATCTCGCTGAACGGCTGCAGACAAGTACGATGCCGGTGCGCGAGGCGCTGGGGCGGCTTGTTTCCGAGCAGGCGCTGGAATCCCTGCCCAACCGGTCGGTGCGCGTGCCGCTGATCACCCGTGACCGCCTCAACGACCTCGCCCGCGCCCGTATCTTGATCGAGGGGCAGATGGTGGCGCTGGCTTTGCCCAATCTCACCAATGACGATTTCGCGATACTGAAACAGATCAACGTCGATTGCGACAAAGCCTTCGATCAGCATGGCAAAGACATCGGGCATGTCACCTCGGCACTGAACCAGCGCTTTCATTTCCACATTTATCAAGCTGCGCGCTCGCAGGTGCTGATCCCGATCGTCGAGAGCCTTTGGCTGCAATCGGGCGCCATAATTCGCAAGGCGGCGCATATCCATGATGAACAGGGGGGATTGGCGGCGACCAACCACCACTGGGCCCTGATAGATGCACTGGAGAGGCGCGATGTCGAAAGCGCGATGCAGTCGTTGTCCAACGATATCAGTCGATCCTTCGACCTTATCCGCGGTCGGCTTGATAGGGCACCCTATATCACAGTGGAGGGCGCGAGCCATGACTGACCCCGTGGACGATGGTTTCGACCTGTTCGACCTGCGTGTCGATATCATCATTCCCGAAGGCGGTAACGTCTATTGCGGCGCAAAGCCCGGCGATCATTTCGAGCTGCAGGGCGAGATGCTGCACCTGCCGCCGGGGCAGGGCATCTCCCTCTACTCGCTGTCGTCCGTCCTGCCGCTTCTGGCCGCCAAGCAGCGCCCGACGCATCGTAACGACTGGATGACCACGGATGCCGATATCGCCTGCCCGGACCCGAATTGCTCTACCCGGCTGAGGATCACCCGCACGGGCATCCGCCGTTTCAGCCATGCCGCGACGACGGCTGTTCCCTTGATTGACGAATAGGACCGACATCATGCAACGCATTACCATCGCCCCTAACTACGACATCTCCCGCGTCATACGCGGTGGCTGGCAGCTGGCGGGCGGGCATGGCGCTGTTGATGCCGACCGCGCCGTCGAGGACATGATCGCTTTTGCCGATGCCGGCATCACCACGTTCGATTGTGCGGATATCTACACCGGCGTCGAGGAACTGATCGGTCGCTTTCGTTTGGCCTACAGGAACCTGCGCGGCGCCGAGGCGCTGGCGCGCATCCGCGTACACACCAAATTCGTGCCGGATCTGGCGGTGCTGCCCATTATCAGCAAGGCCTATGTCGAGAGTGTCATCGACACATCGCGCCAGCGGCTCAATCTTGATTGCCTCGATCTCGTGCAGTTTCACTGGTGGGCCTATGACATCCCGGGCTGGCTGGAAACGGCAGGCTGGCTGAAGGAGCTGCACCAGGCCGGCAAGATCGGCAAGATCAGCGGCACCAATTTCGACAGCGACCATATTGAGGCAATCGTTGGCGCTGGCGTGCCATTCACCTCGCTGCAACTACAATACTCGCTGCTCGACCGGCGCCCGGAAAAGCGCATGGTGCAGCTAGCGGCCGAGAAGAATTTCGCGCTGTTCTGCTATGGCACGGTGGCCGGCGGCTTCCTCGGCGATCGCTGGCTCGGCAAGCCTGAGCCGGATCATCCGCTCGAAAACAGGTCACTGACCAAGTACAAGCTGATTATCGACGATTTTGGCGGCTGGGACCTGTTCCAGGCGCTGCTCTCGACGCTCAGAAAAATCGCCGACCGCCATCAGGTGGATATCGCCACCGTTGCAAGCGCTGCCATGCTCACCAAGCCGGGCGCGGCCGCAGTCATCGTCGGCGCCCGCAATCGCAATCACCTGCCATCGAATCTCGCGATTGCCGATATCGCGCTTACGGTAACCGATCTGGCGGAGATCGAGGCGATCCGAAGCCAAGCACATCCTCTGGATGGCGACGTCTATACGCTGGAGCGGGACCGGGAGGGCCGCCACGGCAGCATCATGAAATACAATCTCAACAAAGGGGAATAACAATGAGAACCACATTTCTGCTTTCCGCCATGGTCGCTGCCCTCGCCGCATCCACGGCGCCAACCTTCGCAGCCGACTGCGACATCACCGTCGGTCTCGTCATGGAGCTGACAGGCCCTGCCGGCGAATATGGCCAGGCGGGTGCCAAGTCCGTCGAAATGGCCTTTCGCGATTTTAACGATGCCGGTGGCGTCGACGGCTGCAAGATTGTGGCCGATACGCGCGACAGCCAGAGCCAGGGCAACGTCGCCGTCGATCAGGCAACCCAGCTGGTTAACATCAAGAAAGTTCCCGTCATCATCGGCGGCATCATCTCGTCAGTTTCCATCCCGATCCTGACCTCGGTCACCGCACCGGCCGGCATCGTGCAGGTCTCGCCGGCTTCGTCGTCGCCAACGCTCACCGAGCTTGGCCGCGAGGGCAAGACCAATGGTGTGTTCTTCCGCACCATCACATCAGATGCCCTCCAGGGGACCGCCGCTGCCAAGTATGCACTGGACCAAGGCCTGAAGAAGATCGCAATCATCAACGTCAACAACGATTTTGGCGTGAATATGGTGAAAGAATTCATCACCGCCTACGAAAAGCTTGGCGGCACCATCAGCTCGACCACGCCTTACAACGAGAAGCAGTCGAGCTATGCGTCTGAAGCCAGTGCTGCCATGGCGGGTGAGCCGGATGCGCTCTATCTCGTCAGCACTCCGGTTGACGGCGCAACGATCGCTCGCGCATGGATCTCCGGCGGAGGCAAGCAGACCTTCCTCCTGAACGACGGCATGAACTCAAAGGACTTCATCGAGAGCGTCGGTGCGCAGTATCTCGAAAATGCCTATGGCACGTCGTCCGGTACCAGCCCGACAGCATCGACCGAGTATTTCAACAGCAACTACGAGGCTTTCTCAGGCGGCATTTCTCCGACCGCGCCGGCTGCGGATCGTTCTTACGATGCAGGTGCGATCGTTGCGCTCGCCATTGCGAAGGCCGGCAAGTCGGATGCTGCTGCCATCAAGGCCGCGATGCCTGAAGTAGTCGCCGAAGGTGGATCCCCCATCCATGCCGGTAAGGAAGAGTTTGCAAAGGCCCTGCAGCTGATCAAAGACGGCAAGCCCGTCAAGTACGAAGGCGTCATCGGTCCAGTAAGCTTCGACCAGTATGGCGATATCACCGGCCCGTTCCGCCTTTGGAAGATAACCAATGGCGATGTGAGAACGGTAGGCGAACTGAGTGCCGAAGAGGTCACCAAGATCAAGGCTGCGAAATAAGCCAAACGTGGGCTTGGGGCAGCGCCCCAGGCCCACCACGTCCTATTCCACGGCAGAGTGTCTTAGGCTAAAGTGTGCAAAGACCATATTCAACGTTCTGCATCTATGCGGCCGAGATGAGAAAATAGCGTGATCGATCCCGCATGCCGCACAAAGATAACGACGCCCGCCGTCATGCCATGGGCAAGATGAAGTTAAGGTGGCGAACTGGCAGCAGTATGAGGGGGCTTCGCCGCCTTGGCATTTTAACCCTTTGGAGAAAGACGAACGCAGTGGCGTGTGGGGCATCTCCACGGCGCGCAAACCGCGCGGGGACAGCCTCTCCGTTCGGATCTGGCTATCGAAACGACGCTGGTGCTGAGCATTGTGTGTGGGCTACGGCTGCGCCCGAGCGGAGGGCTTTTGAGTTTTGTCTTTGATATGTTGGGATTGGATTTGCGTGTGCACGATCACGCCACGCTCAGCAGCAGATCCAAACATGGCTGGCAGCCACTGGATAGCGGCAACGACCGGCAGCATCCTCCGGACGGCGCCATTCACGTTCTGGTCGACGGTACCGGGCTGAAAGTCTATGGCGCGGGCCAATGGCTGGAAGAAACGCACGGAGCGAAGTTTCGACGTAGCTGGGGAAGACTGCACCTTACTGATGATGCCGACAATGGCGAGATGATTGGATGCTGGAGATGCCTCGCAACTGTTGCCCTGTTGGATCAGATCGATGATTAGATAGGCCAGCTCACTGCCAATGCAGCTTATGGCGCGAAGGTGGAGGTAATTACGCGACGCGACACACTGTCGCCGTTTGCTGTCAAATGTAAGGAGAAACGCAAGCGCGAATTTCCCCGCTGAACGCCCGGTAAGTATTGTTGTCCGGGTCATAGGAGCGATAGCGCGCGAAGCACCATTGAGAATGGGTGTCTCCGGTGTATCTGAGGTCACTGATGTCAGCGGCGTGGTCGACCTCAGCGTTTGTCGCAGGGTTATGAACCGAAGCTGCAAAAGGAGGCTCACATTCACGGCGTACACCTATGTAGGGCTGATATGTGTTGTCTGAGGCGCGATACGACCTGTAACGCTCTGCGCACCATGCCGCCACTTCCGTGTCGGCTTGGTAATTTGAGGTCAGCCCAACGCCTGCCATTTCGCCCTCGTCGGTTGAGCCGGGTCGTACATCGCGCATCGAAGGTTGGATCTCTTTCGCGACGATGTTGTCCGCGCTGAAACTCATCACCGCCGACTTCGGCAGTTCAACGACGAGAGCGGGAAGGCGCTCAAAATTTTGCTTGCTGGGATCGACTGACACTGGACGGGATGTCCAAAATGATGTGATGTCAATATTCCCCAGCTTTTCGATTTCACGCTCCGGAAGGTAATTGGGGATGGCCATGACACTCCCGGCAATTGCGGTCAGCGAGAGTGCGATGCCCAACACGGGCGCGATTGGATAGCTCATCGTTTAGCTCCTGCGTTCCGACTGGTCCCGAGTAGAGGCGAGGGAGAACGGTCATGCTGGTAAGGCTTCAGAATGTCTCAAAACGAGCTGCCGCATCCTGATAGCGTGGTCATTGGGCCATCAAACGCAACTGCTGTTATGGAGTTCCGCCTTGAAGTGTCGATACCGCGTCTGTTGGTCCTTTGCTGCGGCAAAGCAGGACTAAAGTCCTAGATCGAACGGACCATAAGGGCTCGATGTGTTTGACACCGACTGTCAACCGGGGGCGGGCTGTTCCATGACGGATTGACTATCGGAGTCAGGCAATAGACCGCTAATAAGATATCGCCATCGCCGCAACGGCGTGTGGCCGGATACGTCTGTAGGCTGCCTCTACGAAGCCGTAGATGCCGAACGCAAGGAGACCAACTGCAGCGATGGCGTAAAGGCCAGCACCGAAGGGAAGTTGGCGGACCCATGACAAGGCCTCCGAAATGCCGCCTGCCTGGCCTGGATCTACTGTGAAGGCCGCATAGATGAAGAACATCCCGGTGATGATAAATACGCCGCCGCGGGCCGCAAGGCCGTAGAGGCAAATCCAATCTACGGCAGTTCTGGCGGTATCGGGGATTTCTAGGTATTTCCGGTATCCGTGGCCTACCCCTTTAACGATCTGTGCCGCTCCCGCGCCGACGATAGCCAAGCCCACGCCCGTCACCAAATATCGACCGAAGGGTTGTTCAAACAGCCAGGCAGCGAGGGTCGCCTCGCCTTCAGAACCTCCTTGTTTGTCGAAAGCAAGGGCCAAACTCGCTGCATAAATTGCTAAGCTGCTGTAGGTCACTGCGCTGATCAGTAGGGCTACTCGTATGCCATACCCTTTGAGGGTCGCGGGGTGACCATCAGAGTTGGCTAATGACTGTGCGAAACGCCACGCGATGAAGCCAAACAGCCCTACTGTGATCACCCCGAGCCAGACACGTCCAAATGGCTGTCCAAGCACTACGTTGAGAGCGGATTTCGAGTTTGGCTCACCGCCACCGATTGATGAAGACAGCGCGAGCCCGGCAACGAGCACGTAGACGAGGCCGCGTGCGGCATAGCCGGATCGGGAAAGCCATATCAACGGTGACTGGATTTGCATGGGACCTCACTGGGTTAAGCAATCAATACGGCAATGCATCGCCACACCCCGACAACTCTTGTGCTGTACCCAGGTTCCACCGTTCTAGATTACCCTACAGGCCAGTGACGGTAACTCGCCTCGTCCAAAATTGGTCTATGCCGTCAGCTTAAAGAATTCAGTGTAAAGGTGTTCATTGAGGTTCCATGCGCCGAGGATTATCCTTGCAAGCCGCAGAGCAAAGCGCTTGCGACAGGAGATGATGACGTCGCCGCTGAATAAAATCCATCGGTGAGCCATGTCGGGGCAAAGCTCATTCGTGAGTGGATAACCAGCACCAGTATCGCCGCCGCAATTCACTGTGTAACACGTAAAGTGACAAATTATTTTTTATTAACCGTATCCATTCCCGCCGGTTTAACTCAGAGGCCCTAGGTTCCTGCCCAATGAAAAGGCAGATAGCGCATCATGAAGCAGTCGCAGTTGTTGGTGAAATGGATTGTTCCCGCAAGCGTATCGGCATTGGTAGGGGCGATGCTACTCGGCACCTTATACTGGGCGGCAGCCAGAACGGATGAAGTGGCCGCGGCGCGGCAGAAAGATCTCGTCACGCTCATTGTGTCGAAGTTGCAGTCATCGGTCGCCCATGATCAAGAGAGCGCTACCGTCTGGGACGACGCGGTGGTCAAGACGAGGGAGCGTGATCTCGAGTGGCTTGACGTTAACCTCGGACAATGGATGAACACCTACTTCGGCCATGACGCTGCTTTCGTACTCTCAGCGGATGGAAAGCCAATCTACGAGTTCATTGCGAAGCCATTCGGCGCCTCCACGGCGACCGACTTTTATCGGGCTTATAGTCCATTGGCCAGTCGTCTGCATAAACGACTTGCTGCCGCAGATCAGGAGGGCATATCGGACAGGGTTCTTTCGATCGGCGAAAGCGATCTGACATTCGTGGGTGGACGACCTGCTGTGATCAGCGTCAAACCGATTGTTTCCGACACTGGCGAGATCAAGCAGCGGGCCGGCGAAGAAAACCTTCATATAGCCGTACGGTTCCTTGATCGCGATCTCCCGATCCAGATCGGTGGCGAATATCAATTCGCCGAAATGCAGTTCATGACCACAATGCCTCACGACAAGGGTCACTCGCAGATCGCCCTCAGGTCGAAATCGGGGGAGATCATCGGGTATTTCAACTGGCATCCATTTGAACCCGGAACAAACGTGTTGGACGCGACCTTGCCGGTCATAGGTCTTTCCGTCGTTGCTATATTTATCGCGGCAAGTTTGGCCGGCCATGCTATCTGGGGGCGCTCGGTCAAACTCAATTCCAACCGCCAGGAACTTCAGAGCCTAGCGCTTCGTGACACTCTAACGGGACTTGCAAACAGGGCTCATTTCCAAAACGAACTTGTCGTGCGGCTCCAGCGTTCAAAGCCCGAAGATGTCCGTAGCGTGCTTTTCATAGACCTTGACCGGTTTAAAGCAGTGAATGACACGTACGGACATCCGATAGGTGACAAGTTGATTGCTCTCGTTGCAGAGAGAATGAGAGATATTCTACCGAACGCCCTGATCGGACGGATCGGTGGCGATGAATTCACTGTCTTACTCGAAATGATAGGGAGCAGTGAAGTTGCCGACACAGCCAATCGAATAGTGGCGAGCCTGCGCGAGCCGTTTGAGATAGAAGGCGTTTATATTACGATAGGGGCGAGTGTCGGTGTAGCGACTGCAACCGGTCCGGGCGCCGAGGCGAACGAACTAACGCGCCAGGCCGATATAGCACTTTATCATGCCAAGGCTGCCGGGCGAAACGCATATGCCGTGTTCGGCGATCATATGGACGAACTTCTTCGTACGCGACGAAAACTTGAACATAGTCTTCGTGACGCACTCGCGGGGGGGACACAGATCGAGGTGGCTTATCAACCTGTCTACCTAGCAGACAGTTCGGGACCTTGCTCAGTTGAAGCGCTCGCACGGTGGATACACCCGGAGTTGGGCCCAATCGGTCCTGACGTTTTCATTCCGCTCGCAGAGGAAATTGGCCTCATCCACAAAATCGGCAGTCTGGTGCTTGAAGACGCGTGCAGCCTGATTGCATTTCTGCCGTCAATCAGTGCTGCCGTAAACGCTTCCGCAGCGGAACTAAGCTCGCCCGGCTACCCGCTTCGCGTTCTCTCCACGTTGGCAAAATGGGGGGTCGAACCGAGTCGACTCGAGATCGAAATCACAGAGAGCCTTGCCATCAATGGCGAACAGGAAACTGAGCGAAACATTACCATGTTGAGAACTGCGGGCGTAAAGTTTGCCATCGATGACTTTGGTACAGGATATTCTTCCTTCTCCCGGGTTCAGAACGTCACCGTGGACAGGCTCAAGATCGACAAATCTTTCATAGAAGGGATAAGCGGAGGTCAAAACAGCGCGATTGTGGAAGCGATCATCAATATGGCACGGGCGCAAGGCCTTCAGACAACGGCAGAAGGGGTCGAGACGAACGAACAGAGGGAAGCACTAAAGTCGTTGGGCTGCAACAACGTTCAGGGATTTCTGATGTCTCGCCCAATAGCTCGTGAAGAGGTCATGGCGCTTGTTAATACAGGCAACGCGAAACATGGGCGGGGTTGATTGGAATATGCTTCTTTCATCCGGGGTCAACTGTCGTGCAGATTTTAAGACGCGTCCGTCGGCAGGGTGGCTTCCAGGGAATTTCGTCGAGCGCCGCGGCTGAGGGTCCGGGACGAGCGAAAAAACACCCTGCAAGAAAATCTTGCCTTTCCATGGAAAGCAGGGGCCAACGGCTTAATATTGGGAGCCAGCTTTCAGTAGAGCCGCCGCTGACCACCAACATCCTGTAGGACCACCGGCATCGTCGCGTCTCTTGTTTCGGTGATTCAATGGCTGAGCGCGTCCCAACATTGCCTAGATCGCGGGGAGTTCCTGCTTGCGCTTAAGGCCATCCCAATCCTTGGCTTCGCTGTTCGGGAACGGTAGACATCTTGCCGCACGCGCGTACGTGCCGAGCAGTGTTCTGGTCCTGAGGCTCTGGTCGGCCGCAGCAATTTTTGGCGCGATTGCCGGGGACGGATTGTCTTATTGGTCACCGGTATCATCGTGAGATTCTCGTCGTCGGCCGCTATCCGGATATTGTCGCGCATAGCGCGGCCTTTCTTTGTCAAGTTCTGCGCCTTAGCCGCACAATATACATCGATTGGATCGAATTAACCTTTGAGGAACCTTCTATCTAGCCCGGGGTTTCCATGCGAAGGAGACCAGCATGCAAATCCCCCCACCGACTCATGAACTTGGCGAAATGCAGCGTACGATGGAGTGCGAAGAGCTTGTCCACCCCCTTATAGACGCGATCGTATCTGCAGCCACATCATCTGGCTGGACCGTAGAGGAGGCTCTGATGGCGGTCGAAGAAGTAGTAAAGGATATCAGGACAAACAAACCCAGCGCGTAGACACGGACAGTGAGGTGCCCCCTCGGTGCCTAACGGTGTGGGGCAGACTCTTTGTAAATCCTTTGTCTTACTAGGAGTTCAGACATTTATTTTGGAGCAAATCAATCGTGCACAGCGATGACAAACGATTTAAGCGCGTTCTTTCGAAGGGTGAAAACGAGATCGACGAATACTTCGCAGAATTGAAGAGCGAGGCCTTAAATACTGGCCATGTCTCTCAACCGGTTCAAGGCAAGATTGGCCTCTCCGATATTGAAGAGATTCGCCGGCTGATAGCTTCCGTCGCCCGGCTTCGAGAAATAGTCTCGGGTAAGCCCGCGATCTCCTTGCACGCGAACCAGAAGCACAATTCTGTCAAATCGCTCACTGGCTTCACAGGAAAGATTGGAGTGTTTATTGTTTTCGGTCTTATAGCCCGACGTCTTCTGCGATATAGGTAAACTTGAATTTTTGAAAAGCGAGAATGAATGCCGCAGGACCAACTGCAGCCAATAGATTAATTTTTCCTCCAGTCTTGCCAACAAACAGTTCCACGGCGAAAGAGGCCAACGCGTTCGAAAGAGTTCAGTGCTGGTCAACCGAATACGCACGAGCCGCGATCTTTTCGTAGTTATCCCATATTACTCGACGTCCCCCGACTAGGCTAGCCGCAATCCGTAAGAGCGCCGTCAGATGCTCCTTCCCTCCGTAGCCAACGATCGGCGCTACAGGCTTCATTGGAGTATTCAAAATCCCCGGAATCAGGTGCCGCAGTTCAGCGAAGTTGGCAAAGTGTTCGTCATTTTGCCCGTCTAAGAGCAGAGTTTCGGTTGGGGCACCCTGAGCAAGGATTACCTGATGACCATCGAGTAAAATATGGAAGTATTCAATGGTCGTTATGCCCTCCGGAAGAGCGGGAGCGATGGACACCCCATTAACGAGGTCCATCACCCGGATCAAAACCCCGTCAACGAGCAAAGCATGCCCCGGCGACAAATAGAGGTCGCAATGAGGGACTTGTCCGTCCAAGGCATGCCGTCGGACCCGAATTGGCATTACGGTTTCGGTCGCAGGGTAACGGGTTGGCTTGTAGGTCCGACGACCAATCCACCGGATGGGCATCGCATCCCCAGTCACCGTCGTTAGCATGTCGCCGATGGCAAGCTCTTCGACATTTACCTCGCCGGTCGGCGTGGAGAGGGTGGTCCCGCGCAGAAAGCAATTTGACCCGTGTTGTCCTTTTCCCCCACGCTTGCCCCAGTTTCTCCCCATGCTGTGGGCGCTTGAAGCTGATAGAATCGCACCTGCCGCACCTGTTGCTGCGGCGACCCTGGCGCCTGCGGCTGCAGCAATGCCCAAGAAATGGCGCCGTGCCAGCTGCGTTTTGAGTGAGCGATCGCGGGGAGTGGGCATTTTTTCCTCCATCGTTGATGTTCGAGAACGATAGATGCCTCACCTCTGGAATTTAACCTGTTAAAAGTGCGTACGTTTATCATCCGACTGAGCGATTCGATGACCCCTTGGGCGATATAGCAAACTCTGACATCCAAAAGGTGGCTTTAAGGGCCGGACCAAAGTCCATCCTGGACTGGCAAAGGTCCTGTGCGTCGCTCACGCAGGAATCGAGTCGTAAGTTCCTGTTTCAACCTTCGCCGGTGGATTGCACAGACACGGCGGCACTGCCACCCCAGCCAGACCCGGCGTTCTTTCGAGCGGCGGGTCATCCTGTAGGATAGAGCCGATGAGATTTCGTAAACAGCGTCACTCTTAGGCAACGTCACCGGGCCCGTAGTAGACTTTTGTCCAGACAACAGACCATTCATCTGAGCCACCTTCATCATAGACGTAGCGGCCATCCCCGGAAAGCTCTTCGCGCCAAGGATCCATAGTCAGCCATGCCGGCGGCGCTATTCCCGGTAGCTTCAACAACTGAAGAACGTCGTGAAGCTCCGGCAGCGTGGTGACCTTTTGTAAGTCTTGCAAGCCGCTGCCTCGAATTGTCCAGGCATAATGCGTCATCGTGCAGTTTCCTTCCATGTCGACGCGGGAATGGAGTATTGGGCTGGCGTTGGGTGAAGAACTTCAATCGTTTCGGACATCCAAGATGCGACAGGCCAACCGCTCGCCGATTCTCTCCCTGGAGGCAACCACCTTCGCGTCCCTGTGTAAACGGTCTGGGCCTGGAAGATGCTCACCAACGAAAATGTGATGCATGATCAAAAGACCTCCCCAACCGGCACTATGGTGTCCATTAACCTCTCAACGCACACCCTCCGTCATTCAGAATACCGAGGAGGGCTCCAATCTCGAACGGGTGAAGCAAAACCCTATAGACAAGCGTAGACGCCGGAAGGTTTCGATTAGGATCTTCGAGAAGGAAGAGACAGTGACGACGATTTTCATAGTCCCTAGCTTCGTCCAACGAGGAACTCCCAGATTTCAAGGTGTGAGCGTAAATCGTATATCCCTCGGGCATTTCAGACCCTCGTAACAACCAGCAATTTATTCAGCGCTAGCTAGTTCGCAAGACAGGCTTCTATCGATATAGCTCTCGTAGATCATGCCGCCATCCGGCTTCGGCCCTATAACGAACCAAGACCTTTGGAACAAAATCAGAGCAAAGGTCCTACCTATGCTGCGAACAACAAGTTTTGCCTCGAAATCGGCGTGAACGACAGATGCTCTTATCGTTGCCCGAAAATCAACACAAACAGAAACCGCTTATGCCTGGGCGAGATGGAGAAGTGGTAGGGAGGACGACAACGATCTCATTAAGTTGACGATCTGAGTGATCAAATTCAGAGTATACGGTACTATAACACGCATGCCTGCGTGCTTTTAGGCGATGGACGCTAGATAGATTCGCTTTTAAGGAGTCCCACATGACGACGGGCCGAAAAATTGTTCACCCTCAACTCGGCATTCTCTTGAGCGTATTGCTTGCGGCAACCCCCTACACAATAAAGGTTTCGGATTTTACCCCGGAGCTTGCCTCCCATTCTGTTTTTGCAAAAGATGGCAATAACGGCAATGGAAATGGCGGCGGCAATGGAAACGGTGGGGGTAACGGGAACGGCGGCGGCAATGGCAATTCTGGCGCGGGCAAAAGCGAAACTCGGGGAAACTCTCAAGGCGCAAAGGGTCAGGGTTCGCAAGGCAAGACCGGTTCTGCCGGACTATCTGTTCGCCATAGCGACGGGATCAGCGAAGTCGTGCGCGATGGCCGATATATCATGAAGGATTCGAAAGGTCGCACTATCGTGAACCGTCAGGCCACCCTCGCAGATGAGATCCGTCTGAGATTTCTGCATTAAAAGCTGTTGGCGTGCGTCTCGAAGACATCCGGCCCTAAACGTAGGGAATTGCAGCAAGATGGATTACTGTTTGCCGCCCGCACCTTCAAGCTTTCACTGGAGAAATGCCATCAGATCCTTGATAGTGGGCGGCCCCCCCCGACGTTAGAATCCGCGTGAGTTGGTCTTTTGTCTACCGGATAAATGACAATCAGCTGACTAACGCTCATTTATGTATTTTTATGTGTTTTAAATGTCAGCTCAAGCGAAAGTGCAGTGCTGCTAGGTCATGTCTCGTTAGAACCACTATCAACCGGGCGCTGGACTACGCGAGGACGAGCTGTGAATGGTGCATATCATTTCTCCTGGCTCAACTGAGTGCTATCGACCGGCAAAACCACCGTTACCTGCCGTTGAGACCGTCCGGCCATGCTCGTGGAGAACACGTGAGGGTCAATCCAACCATGGCCAGAAAAACAAAGATGAAAACCCCGCTTAGTGGGGCACCGGACTTCGGCGTGTGTTGATAAGACATTTTTTGGGTCTCATTGGGGCGGGAAGGCAGGGCGGTACGTTGCGTATCGCCCTGCCAAGATTTACGCGAACCCGATAAACGACAGGATTGCGCCGACGATCACAATTGCTCCAATGAGCCAGATCAAACTGTTCATAGCTTCACTCCTTCAAGATGACCGTGGGGCTGGGTGGCCACAGTTACTGGATCACCTGGACGACGGTGCGTGTCTGCGGATCGACGATGACACGTTGCTCATTGACAATAGTGTAGGAATAGCGCGGATCTTCAGTGATCGGCATTAGAACGACCTCTTGGGGCACCGGCTTACCAACGACGATCGGTTGTTTGACCACGACCGAATTTTGTACAGGCTGCTCCTGAACATAGGTGACTACGCGGGCTGGCGGCGGATCAATAGCCGTGCCGGCGATTGCACCGGCCACACCGCCGACTGCAGCGCCCACGGGGCCACCTACGATCGCACCGGTGATGGCACCACCGGCGGCGCCTGTGACTGTTCCGCTTGCGTCCTCGGCGAGCACGGTGCCAGTGAGCGCGACTGTGACGAGGGTTGATACGAGAATGAGTTTCGATTTCATGACAGTCTCCTTTTTTCGTTTACACCAGCAAAACGCCATATTTAGAAAGCTGTTCCCGCTTAGGGCTACAGTCCGAATTCTCTGAGACGATCGGCGGAAACTGGTAGGTCTAAAGTCCTGTAGTAACACAGTAAGAGTGGCTTGCACGCCATCTTGGGGAGCACCTTCCGGCGCGTTGGACTCAAGCTCGATTGGACATAGGAGGCGACAATGGACACGAGTTTGCATGAAGTTCGATGGTTTCTAATGCCGGTCGAAGGCCTAATTTCTACGATGTTGGCAACCGGACTGTTGCAGGTTGAACCGAAGCTCTCTAAACGACAGTGCGATTGCGCAGAACCATTGCGGCTTCCGTTCTATTGCTTGTCCCGAGCTTTGCGAAAATATGGGTCATATGCTGTTTGATGGTCTTCTCATGGACCCCAAGCCGGAGCGCTATCCGCTTGTTGCTAAGCCCTTCCGCAACTAGGTTCAGGACCTCATGTTCTCGGCTCGTCAGCTCATTGATTGGATTGGGCTGCTTTGCCAAGGCGGCCGCCGATGACATGTCAGAGAGGAGCCGAGCTGACAGAGTCGGGGAAACATATGTCTCTCCTGCGGCGACCGATTTAATTATGTCCGCCAGCACCCGTGATCCGACGCCCTTCAAAACATAGGCCTTCGCCCCCTTGTCTAGGGCGCTCATGACGTCGTCGCTTGTTTCCGAGACTGTCAGCATCATTATCTTTTGCTCGGAGTTGATTTCCAGGATAGGCAGGATCGCATTCAGCCCACCTCCTGGCATCGAGATATCCATGAGCAGGATATCGGGCTTCAGGGTGGCGCAGATCTCAAGCGCGTCCTCCGTTGTTGAGCCTTCACCAAGTATTTTGAAACCTTGGATGTCCGAAAGAATCCGCATGACGCCTTCACGGAAAAGCGGGTGATCGTCGATGACTGCGATCGTAATTTCTCCCATCATGAGGGCTCCATTTCATCTAGATTTAAGGACATAAACAGCTCGGTTCCCCGTTGAGACGTCTTCAATTCAAATATTCCCCCAAGGCTTTCAACCCGTTCTCGCAGACCCGACAAGCCCAGGCTTGAATGCTTGATTTTAGTTGGGTCAAAACCCGGACCGCTATCGCCGACTGTAACCGAGACAATTCGACCGTCGTAGGTCTGGGTGACATATTGCTCAGCGCCACCGCCGTGACGATACCCATTGTTGAGCGCCTCCTGCAAAAACCGAAACACGCAGATTTTCGCTGAGATTGAGAGCTGAGGAGACGCGGGTGATAGGGAAAGCTCGACCAGTGCGCCTGTTCGCTCAGCATGGGCTTTGAGGGCGCGTTCAACTACTTCCCGCAAATTGGCGCCTTCGATCTGCGGCAGGACGAGACCGCTGCAAATTGTGCGGATCTCCTGCATTGCGTCATCAAGACTGGATTTGATTGACGCGATCTCGCCATCTCGTGCCTTACGCGAAGTTCGAGGATTGCTGATGGCCTCGCTGTCGACCTTCAGTGCGGCCAAGGCGACTAGCTGCGCCGGGCCATCGTGGAGTTCGGCTCCAAGGCGTCTGAGGTATCGTTCATTGAGCGCTGTTGTGCGCTGGCTTGCTCGCTGGAGCTTCGCGCTAAGCTCGCCGTTCTGCAATAGAAGTTCAGACAGTTCGCGAATTCGCTGCTTTAACGCTTTGTCTTGACTGTCAATCGTCCTACTGCCTTTAAAGACGAGGACCGACAGAATTGCGAAAAAAGACGTCGTGAATGCCACAACCGCGAGCCAGCTCTGCAGGCGGGCGTGGTTCAGACTGTGCTGAAAGTCGGTGGCGATTTCATAAAATTCGAGGACGCCGACGACTTCACCGGACCACGGCTGTAGGACCGGATTGTAAATTTCAAGCACCGGAAAGCCGCTATCACGAACAGTTTCACTGCCGACATCGTCGGAATGGTCGTACTCAGCAACCATCGTCCCAGATAGTGCCGTTTGTAGCCCATCGCTGATCGGTAGTTTTCTTCCAATCAGAGCTTTTTCGTTTGAATAGAGAATGGTGCCGTCGGGGCGCCAAAGACGAAACGACAATAGCCGTTTCCCCAGAGTTCCCTGGCCCAAAGTCTCGTCGAGTGCTCGTTGCACCGATTCGCTGAGATCGTCGTTGGTTTGCATGTCGGGTAGGAGGGGCGCAATGACACTGTCGACGTATAGAGCGGTCGCAGCCCCGGTGTTCCTGGTGACGGCAGCTTCAATCAGACTGGTAACGAACGCTCCAACTATGATCGTCGCCCCAAGCGACACCAAACCTCCGATGAGGAGAAATTGTTGGGCCAGACTGGGGGTATTCCAGCGGTAACGCTCCGCGAACAACCGCATGATCGATTCAGCTCCCAAACGCACTCTCTTATTCCGGCGCGCTATCAAGCGTCACAAAATAAGGCGTCGACGCTATTCGTCAATAATGCCGGACCGACAGAAAAAAATATTCGTTGCAACGTCGAATGGGGGAATTGCTGGCGAGGCTGCCGTCCTAAACTTGTGTACCGTTTCCGCGTCGCTCCATGGAGACGATCTGAACTTTCAGCATGTTAAAGACCGTTGCATATCTTCCAGGTCATCGCTTGTGAGCACACACCTTCCAGACTGCAATATCCGCTGACACTTTCGTGTCAGCGGGACCCGGCGCACTGCGAGCTCGATCCTTGGACTAATGTCACCGCCCGCACACGACCAAAGCCTCAGGCGCGCTGGCTGGATATCGGCCAATATACCTCGAATGGCAAGAAACCGAGGCAAGTCATGCTGATGAAAGCCGATCCATCCTGGTGCCTCTTCCTGGAGCGCTTCCATCCAGCGTCACTCGACGGGGATTTTACTGCGATCGAATTCGAACTGGCTTTTGCCATCAACATCCGGGCGGCCTTGCGACTGGTGGAAGTCTCGCCTGCTTGTCGCCGTTTTGCCGATGTCGCGATAAGCAACGCGGTCACCTATAGCTGCTTACGCTACAGCGGAAGAAGCGCCAGGGTTCTGGCCGATGCGCAACGCCAAATCGACGAGGCGTTGTGGCGTTTCATAACTGAGCTGGGAAGTTGTAAAGTCAAAGCGAAGGCCGACCCGGAACGCACCTCTATATACTCGATCCCGATAACTAATCGCCGGCATGCCAAGCCTACGATTGTGCGACGGGGAAGCCACAACGTGTCGCGCTCGGGCGAACAGTTCTAAAACCTAACGACGCCGGTCGCCCTGCGTGCTCGTACGATGATCCGTGCCCGTAAACGCCATTCGCCGAAAGGAGCCTGGTTAGCTTCGTAGCCTTCATCGATAATGAAGACGTCGTCGCAGAACGAGATCTTGCTGCGGTGGTGGCTGATCACGATGGTCGTGCGGCGGGCTACCCTTGATCTCAGGATGTCGATGATGGCTTCTTCCGACAGGCCATCCGTGGCGTTTGTCGCTTCGTCAATACGATCTCGGGATCCGGCATCAAGCCCTTGTAAACTTTATCTGCTGGCGCTGACCGGCCGATAGACCGGCGCCACGGTACCCGACAATCGTTACATACCCTTGCGGCGGTTCTTTCGATAAGTTCGTGCGCTCGCAGGGCCGGCAGCACGCTTTGCATCCCGGATCGAAGAGCTCTCGCGACAGGTGATCTTTCCAGAATGGTTCAATCCACCAGTTCAAGATCATGTCTGGCAAGGGCAGTCTGGCGCCGCCACTTCTTGGGGTCGATTCTGTCCAGCGGTATCCGTCAACGAGAATATGTCGCTGGTCGGGCTCAACAGCCGACACAGAAGATTGACGATCATCATTTTCCCCGTACCAGATCGACTGATGATCGTAGTCGAGCAATCCGGACGGATGTAAAATGTGGCGGCGTGCAGTACCACCGGCTGTTCACTGAGCCGGGATATTTGAACGTTGCACCGTCAAATTTGATCTGCTGGGTAAGTCCCGGGCCGACTCTTCGCCTGCCGGCGGCGGAGGCTTGTCGGAGAGATCCAACAGCCATCGGACCTTTCTAAAGAGCCGCTCCAATCCTGCATTTGGCTCCATGACAGCTGCATGGCACGCATGTGCGGCTGCCACCGGTAGAGCAGGACGACGAAAGCGACGATGACCGAAAAGCTCACCTCCAACAGAGCTGGCTCGGTTTGTCTGAACAGTTTCGGGCGTTTCGCTAAGTGGATTTCCGCCTCGATTATGCCGCCACCATCATTGGTGCCAGCGCGTTGAAGTAGGCCTGATCCGGCGTCTTCCGGTCAAGGGATGAATGTGGGCGTCGGCTATTGTAAAAGGTCAGATAGCGGCGGATGCCAGCGCGGGCCTCGGACACTGTTTTATAGGCGTGGAGGTAGACTTCCTCGTATTTGATCGAACGCCAGAGCCGCTCGACAAAGACGTTGTCCCGCCACGCACCCTTGCCATCCATCGAGATGGCGATTTCCGCCTTCTTCAGCACCGTCGTGAAGTCCATCGAGGTGAACTGCGCACCCTGGTCGGTATTGAATATGTCGGGTCTGCCATAACGGGCCAGCGCTTCCTCGACTGTTTCGATGCAGAAGGCTGCCTCCATCGTGATCGACAGTCGCCACGACAGAACCCTCCGGCTGAACCAGTCCACAACGGTGCAAAGATAGACAAATCCGCGAGCCATCGGAACATAGGTCAGGTCCATCGCCCAGACTTGGTTGGGCCTTGTGACCGCCAGTTTGCGTAGGAGATAAGGGTAAATCTTGTGCCCTGGCGCGGGTTTGGAGGTATTCGGGCGACGATAGATCGCCTCGATGCCCATCTTCTTCATCAGCGTGGCGACATGAAGCCGCCCAGTCTCCAGCCCTTCTCCCCTCAAGAGCCCTTGCAACATCCGACTTCCGGCAAATGGGTAGTCGAGATGCAACTCGTCGATCCGGCGCATCAGAGCCAAATCGCCGTCAGGCACCGGACGCGGCGAATAATAGACACTGCCACGGCTGAAGCCGAGAAGCTTCGCCTGGCGCACGACGGATAGCTTATGCTCGCGGTCGATCATTTCTTTCCGCTCAGCAATCCCGCCTTGCCGAGCGCTCCGGCTAAAAAATCATTCTCCAGCGTCAGCTCCCCGATCTTGGCGTGCAGCGTTTTGACATCGACGGTTGGACCCGCCGGTTCCGCCTTCGCTTCATCGCCGAAAACGCCTGTCGCCCCCTCAAGGAGCTGGTCTTTCCACTGCTTGATCTGGTTGGCGTGCACGTCAAACTGCTGGGACAGTTCCACCAGCGTCTGCTCGCCTCGAATGGCGGCGAGCGCCACTTTTGCCTTGAAAGCCGGGCTATGGTTCCGGCGCGGTCGTCTCGTCATGGTATCTCCTGTTCCTGGCATCTAAGCCGAAGTCAGGCAGAAATTCCACTTATCCCCGCTGTGCAGATTTCCCGAGCCAGCTCTAACAGCCATCACGACCGCCGCCAGAAAGAGAGCCGAGCGCAGCAGCGTAAAGATGTGCGTATAGCACCACCGTGACGATAATGGCCCGAAGCCCATCCAACTTGCCGGTCCTGTGTATTCAGCATGACACCCCTCGGCGATCAGCTTCCATCAGACACTCTCCTCTACAGCGCCCACCCGCCAGTGCTGTTCTGGCCGCCCATTGCATTTTCCGTCTTCCGTGTCGTGGTGACATGGAGAGCGTTGAGGCGGACCCTGAGACCGTCGGGCGAATTCTGCCGAACTTTGTCCTGAGCAGCTTAATCAGCGTCTGGTCACATTAGCTTTAGTCCACAGTATTTGGTTCGGCATAGGGCGCCTGCTTCGGAAACGTGTCGCGGATTTGATCGATTTTGCCAAACTCGGGTCCGACACCGAGAATATCTTTGGCCCTATACAGAGTGTAGTCGGTTACGACACCGTCTTTCGTGAAGGTGGCGAGCGCGTCGCGCAATGCCTCGTCGCTCAAGGCCGGATCAGTCGGAACAACGTCCGTGCCATTCTCGGCTTCAAACGCCGCATAGGCGATTGCATAGGCTGAAACGGCCGCCATGCGAGGATCATTCGAATTCAGATATGCGTGATAGTTGCGGTTGAGCGAGTTTATTCCGGCAGTCTTGGAGTGGGCTGCATTTACGTTGACCGTCTTCACCGATTTTTCCGCCTCGATTGCTTTGTCGGATTTCTTTCCGAATGTGAAAAACGACTTAAGCGTCGGAGTGCGGTCGGTGCGGTCGGCCTTTCCTTGTTTTTCTGAGCGGGTGTCACCCGATTTACCGTGGTCGGAGCTCGCGCTACTGCCGCGCCCTCCACCGTTGCCGTTGCCACGTCCGCCTCCGCCGCCGGTACCATCTTTTGCGTAGGCTACGCCTGTGCCGCCAAATGTAGCGACTGCGGCTGGGGCCAGCGCGATGGTCAACGCGAGGACGCTACGGCCGATTATTTTCGTGATAGACATAAGTCTCTCCATTCAGGTTTCCCGAACCATTCTGTAAGGACGGGACACCTTCACCGGGAGACTAGTTGGTGCGGGGGATTGCTTCTACCGGCCCCAGACCATTACTGTTGTGTCTAGGGCTTAGGTCTGGTCGATTTTCCGCGAAAGGTCCGACGCATTCAAAGTAAAATGCCGGCCGCTGATCATCCACCGGGCACCGGTGCTTTCGATGCGCACCCGGAAGAGATCGTCCCGTATATGTCCTCCTCGCATCGCCACGATGTTTCGGCTATGTCACCGGCGAATTGGTACGAGTCATCGACGGTTACTGAACGTCATCGCCAACCATTATCAAGATGGTCTGATACAGCCATTCCTTGGCATGGCGTGTCTGAGCATCATCGCACCCGGTCGCAACATCAATAGGAGAGGCCTCCCAGCAACCGGCAAAGGCGATGTTGCCGCGTCAGCAACCGGGCTAGGGCGGTTAGGGATTTCCCGCTGATGCTACCTCGTACCTACATGCAGAAGAATACTTCGCGATTAGCTTTGTTTACCCATCAGCGCAGCTGATGGCCAGTGGGGGTCGAGGGTGTCTCATCCTAGGCCATGGTGCGGACCAGCGGCGTCGGGCGACGGATGGTCTACCGACGGCTCTGGAGTTTGGCCTTCGTGTCCGGACCTTGAGGAAGCGCTGCTATAAACTCGGTTTTTCTCGCCGGGGTGAAGGCGGCGATCCCCGCTACATGCGTTGACGCTGTCAGCATCGATCGCGGAAATATCGTCGCAGACTTAAATTCACCGAAGTGTACCGACGGCTCCAGTCGAGTTCAGGCGGGCTCGATGTCTGCAGGACCGGCGCCAACGGGGGTTCTATTTTTCGGTGAACGGCGCCCGCCGCCTTCCGATCGAACGCCCCCCAATCGTTCGCTAGTTTAAGCGGCACTTTAGCCGAGAAATCGTAGTGAGCAGACACGGCCGTCACACACGCGGACAAGAGGCCCGCCTTCAGTTCCGCCGGAGAATGCCGGCTTCACGCGCAGCGAATTCAAATGCAGCTCGAGCTTCGGCGTTCGTGTTTGTTCCCGCCAGAGCACCCAAGCACGCCCGCTTGGCATTGGCATGGCTAGCTCCTTTGCCTTCTGGCCACTGCGACAACAAGTAGGCGAGTGCCTCGCGCGGATTCCGAATAACGTCAAAATGATCCACGCACTCCTTTTTTACCTCGACGTTTGCGTCCCAAATCGTTGTGTTCATAAAACACTCCTGTGGCGAGTTACTTCAAGCATGTTTGGCTCGGCGTCTCACGAGGCTCGTAAAGCGTGTTTCGTCGTCGCCTTGACGGCTAATTTCGGAATCTGCGGACAACATACGTTTCATGGACAAAACTACTCGGTAGTCGCTTCGAGACTGCCAGCTTTCTGGATTGACTCTAGGTCTACGATGCGAACCTCGCTTTCAGGTTAGAGGGAGATCTTGCTGACGCCTCAAGGCAGGTTTGCGGAGATGGTAACCCGATAATTGACGACCCGGTGGAAGGGTCGAAGATTCGATTTTTTCATCATAGTATGGCTGGGGCGCCAGGTTCAGTGGATCTTCCGGATCAAGACCTCCGGCAAAGCCGAGACGCAATCTCATAAGTACTTCTTGCATGGCCTGCACCGTCTCGACCGACTCCCACCCCTGTCTTGTCGCTTCGGCGATGATCTCCTGCACAATACCTTCTATGCAGTCTTGACATTGCAGGTCACGATCAGGATGGTTTTCGCGTAGGTTCGGGGCTTCGATATGCATGTGTTCTTCCTTGAATTGTGAGGGGTCAATCCGGTTGCCTCGCCGACTGGGTAAAATAAGTTTGGTGAACGGTGCCTGTCCTGCAGCGCAGTTAGCGGACACCGCGCTGCCCATCCACCGCAGGGAATGTTTCGCGGTTGTGTCCGTTTGAAATGCCTTCCCTAATTCTGGGCTACGGGACGCACAAGCGGCGTGACGCGACGGACAGTCACCCGGCGGTTCTGTTGTTCGGCTTCCTCTGTGCGGACCTTGAGGAAGCGCTCGCCATAACCTTGCGTCACCAGGTTTTCAGCCGGGATGTCGTAGACTTCGGTCAGCAGAGAACCGACCGATTCGGCACGTTCGTCCGAGAGTACGAGGTTCGGCTCGTTGCCACCGACCGCATCGGTATGACCTTCGATGAAAAAGGTTTCACCGGGGTCTTTCTTGATCACCTGCAGCATCGCGTCTGCGACTTTCCGCAGGGTATTCGCCTGCGACATCGGCACTTCCGCGCTGCCCGTGGCAAAGATGATTGTATCGAGATCGATACGACGCACTTTGTCACGGATACGGGCGGAGTTCCTCACCTCGTCGATCGAGTAAGTGCGCTCGACTTGTTCCAC
This sequence comes from Rhizobium sp. Root483D2, assembly GCF_001426685.1. Taxonomy (GTDB): domain Bacteria; phylum Pseudomonadota; class Alphaproteobacteria; order Rhizobiales; family Rhizobiaceae; genus Pararhizobium; species Pararhizobium qamdonense. The sequence goes on from NZ_LMFB01000039.1 coordinate 93,803, forward strand.
CGGCGGCTCCGCAAGGAAGTCATAGTAGTCACGATCTGGCTCGCTCGACGTGTCGATGATGTAGTCGCGAACCGGCACGCGCAGGCGCATCGGGGGCAGGTCCTGGCCGACATCGTAAAGTGGCGGACGTGGATCGTTGTCGGTCTCGGCCGCATAGATCATCAAATATTCGCGCCCGTCCTGGGCGATGCGCGTACGCTGAATGATATCGCCGTAGCGATTATAGATCGTCACGATGCGAATACCGTTCGGCCGTTGGATGACCTCGCGGGACCGCCCGCCTGAAAGTTCTTCATAATAGGTTTCGCGGGCGTTGAGGCGCAGGCGCGGACGGTCGTCGCCTCGCACGATGAGCTGGTTGTCAAAATCGAGAACCAACCTGTTGTCGCGGCTGTCGTCAATCCGCAGCCGACGGCCGTCGTTGCCGGTAAAGGCATCAATTAAGTCTTTGGCGTTGAATTCGGGAACGCCATCGACACGGCGACCTTGTTCCTTGATGTTTGCGTCCAATTCCTCGCGGCTTGGACTACGTTCGTTGAGGCTCGACTGAGCTTCCTCATCCGATTTCGGAACCTCCACATTCTCTTCTTTGGCGCGGGCACGCTCACGCTGCGTGCGGCGCGTTTCGCGGGCATCGCCGTCGGCGTTGTCGGCATCCTTGTCGCTGTCCAGAACGGCGGCACCGTTGTCGACGGGCAGCACAATCGTATCGTCGGAAGCTGCGGGATCGCGAGCAACTTTCTGCTTTTCTCCATTGCTGCGCGTATCTACGATATCCGGGATAGGCTTGGGTCGAGTCTCACTCGCATCGGCGTCAATTGCCGGGCGCAGATCGCCTTCAGCCACCGGCTGCTGTCCATCTTCTTGTTTGGCCGGGGCTTTCTGCTGGGCGCGAATACGTCGATTTTCTTCGGCAGTCTTCTGAGCAGCCTCATTCTCACTGGAAGGCTGAGCATCTTTCTGTTGCTGGCCTTCTGCATCCTGGCGCTCCTGGCGTTCGGGACGTGCCGTCGCCCGTTCCTTTGCAGTCTTGGCCGCCTCGTCGTCGGGGGCGGGCAGGGGTTCCTCCTGCTGTTGCTGGTCGGCATTTTGAGACTTCTCGCGTTCAGCACGCGCCTTGGCGTTCTTATCAGCTGCCTTGCCTACGTCGTTGTCGCCGGAGGACTGGATTTCTTGCTGCTGTTGCTGTTCCGCCCGCTGGCGCTTGTTCCGCTCGGCATGGCTCGGTTGTTCTTCTTCAGGCGGCTTTGCTTCCTGCCGCTGCTCGGGCCGCTGGCGCTTTTTTGGCTCAGCGCGGCTCGTCTCAACGTCCTCGGCAGCCGGCTCCTCTTGGGAACGTTCGGCACCTTGCTTGCGCTTCTTGCGCAACGGTTCCTCCGGTGCCTCTTCACCGCCGTCCTTTGAGATGCCGCCTTCCTGCGCGACCTCAAACGGCTTCATCAGGCTGTCTGCTAGAGCAGGCTCGATCGCGACAACCATCGTCAGCAGTGGAAATGCGACGGTCGCAAAAAGTCTGGATCGAATGGTCATTATATTTCCTTCTTCGGGGTTTGGGTAAACCGCAGGCCTTCAGCCCTCTTGGTTCGTCATGCTTGATAGAGGCTCCCCCCCGCAACTGCGTTTCCAACGCTCGCCATTAGCCTCATGGTGATGTGAAACACGCAGGTGTGTCGATAACCGCGCACCGATTTCGAGGCTAAATCTCCGAGAAGACGATGACCGAATAACGCGTCAGCAGCACGCAGTCCGGAATGTCTTTTTTACGCATTCGACGGCCGGAATTTATCCCCGGCCGTTCTTCATCTTTTGCGATTGATGCTGTTCAATATGGGGAATTACACAGGCGCCTCGGCCCGTTGTAGGGCTGGTAAGTATTGTCATATGCCCGGTAGCTGCGGTAACGATTGGCGCACCACTCCACATGGCTCCCTCCGTATCGAACCGGCCGATCTGCAACCGCGCCCCCAATAATGGCGCCGGCGGCAAACGCACCCAAGGGAAACCATACGCCGTTATATCGACGATAACCGCGGCGACGCTCGTAATATCCACGGTGGCCATTATAGTAAGCCTCATTCCCACGACGGTAAAATCCGTCCCGTCGGCGCCAGTCACCATCGCGTCGGCGATATTGTACAATTTCAACATCTTGCCCGAGTTGAGCGATTTGAGTATGCTGAGGTCCCGTAAAAGCTTCTGCGGGCGAGAATGAGGTCGCGAACAATGCTACCGAAAGCGCGAGGGGAGCGATATTCAAACCTAATATTTGCATCGTTTTAGCCTTTCTATATGCCGTTTACTTCACCGCCACTTGAACGACCCACTTCCGCCTATGTTCCTTAAATCCAGCGTCCGGGACCTTTGCGCTTCCGGCACAAGACCTTAGTCCGGTGCAGCATCGACCGATGCCCGCGACCTGTTAGTCGCTAGGCTCGACCCGAGCCGAAACGAATCCCACGTTGGTCACGAAAAAAATCATTGCAGAACTGCATGCCTTCCCAGACGCGCATTAGGCACTGGATTGGATGTAGAGACATGAAAGTGATATGAATGCCCGGCACCGAGGACGATTCAAAGCCAAAACGTCGTCGCGGAGGGCCTGACTCCGGGAAGTCGGGTACACCGCAAACAGGTCCTGAAGAAGCCGAAAAGTCGCAGCCCGCGAGCGTTGAGGTTGCGCAATCAACCGATACAGCCATCCTTTCCACCGCGAAAGAGGATCTGTGGCCACCCTTTGGACGAAGCCGGCCAGCAGTTCAGCAACTCTTATCTGCACTGCGCCACGATGTTGGGACAATATGGCGGCGCACGGCGGCGAGGTTTTCACACGCGTTACGAAATCTCGAGGAACAATCTCAGAATCTCCAGACCTCGCGGCCGGGCCTGAGACGTGACGTTTTCTTGTCACGCCTTTCGGTACCTCCAGCAAAGATACGGGCTATGCTTCCCGTCAAAGTCCTTCACGAAGCTTTTCAAACGCGTGAGATTTGCATAGCGTTGGAGCCGGTTGCGGCGATGGTCCCGGCATAGTCTGCCGGGCCTGATAGCCGTGCTGCACGGAAAGGCAGCGAGCTTACGGGCATTACCTTTCCTCAATGGCTCGTGTGATCCGCGCGATCTCAGGCAACAGTTCATTAGTCGACGATGGCGGTTCGTTCACCGAGGGGGAAACTGCGCTTGCACTGTCCGCACCACCCCACTTTCGTCGACGCCGTTCATCCCGAACGCCCTTATACAGCCTACGCATTTCCATCATGTCGATTTCGCGGTGGATCCAACGTTCCGCCAGCGATAAGAAGTCCGCGTCATCCTCGATCGGGCGTCCAGCGATGCCCTCGCTGATGATCAGCTTTCGGATCGTTGATCGTCGGCTCTCTAAGCTCATGGATACCTCATAGACAAAAAAGCCCGCCGGGGCGGGCCCGCGCTTCCCTTGTCCGAGAAAGTATCAGACGAACCTCTGTTTTGCACCTTTTTAGGATCGCAGAGTCTTTGCCCAGCGGGGTGAAGGTTGCATTTTCAGCAACTTACGAGTGCATAGTGTCGTGCAGCGCAACGGTTTCTGTGTACCCAAACTGTTCAGCCTAAGACTTGGAGGGCAACTTAATGGACGATCTCGTCGCGCTCAATAGGCTATGCCGAGGAAGTCAGGTCAGCATCGAGCGCGACGGTGCTTCCCTGACCTCATCACCCTCGGCGATGATGCCCTGGATCACGTCGCTGGTTTTAACGCGTATTGCCCGATTGTCCGCGCAGCTTGGATAATCATGTCGGCCCTGCAATTGATTGCCCTAATCAATGCTCCAGGCGAAGTTCTAATGCGATGCTTTGTCGCTCACGCCGCCGCCGTAACATATTAAGAAAGGCATCATAATATCGAGGCGAAAGACGCCGCCATCCCCACAGTCATTCCCTCCAATGTTGAAGCGACACCGACCTCCTCAGATATTGGCCCTATGCATAACCTTTATGGCGACGGATTTGTTGCCGACCCATTCAGCTTTACGCGCTCTGTCTGTTCAGTTCCAAAGGACTTCTTGTCAGATCTTTGGAATGATCCGACTCTAATGTAGGACTTTGGTCTACGACACGTAAGGCATAGGTCTCGGTGGCGGTTCGACGGCCTGTTGTACTGGAACTATATAATATCAGGCGTGTTGTGATCGCCAGGATCAACCAACGATCCCAACAGGAGAACCTCATGAAAAAACTTCTTATCGCAACAGCGGCCATCGCCTTTTCCGCGACCTCGGTATTTGCACAGGAAACCAAGCCTGCCGCGAATCCGGACGGCGATACTCCGGCCGTCGCCACACCTTCCGAGCAGAACGCAACCGCACCCGTCGAAGGGGCGAACAGCTTCACGGAAGATCAGGCAAAAGAGCGCATTACCGAAGCCGGTTATGCCGACGTCACCGAGCTGAAGCTCGACGACAAGGGAGTTTGGCAGGGCAAGGCGACCAAGGACGGCAAGGCCGTAGTGGTGTCATTGGACTACCAGGGCAACGTCGTCGCCAAGTAAGCGCGATCAAGAACAATAACGAGGAGAATCACCATGACGAAAACAGTGACAGGTCTTTTCGACAACTACTCTGATGCGACCTCAGCAGTTGATCAGCTCAAGGCGGCAGGTATTTCCGACAGTGACATCAGCATCGTCTCTAACAATTCAGACGGACGCTACAACGACGACGACAATGACAATGATGTCGCCGAGGATGCAGGAACAGGGGCAGGGATCGGCGCTGCCGTTGGCGGCGTAGGCGGTCTTCTGACTGGTCTTGGCATTATGGCCATCCCAGGCGTCGGCCCGGTCGTTGCCGCAGGTTGGCTTGCCGCCACGGCTGCTGGCGCTGTTGCCGGCGCGGTCGTCGGTGGTGCGGCGGGCGGCATCGTAGGAGCTCTGACGGAGTCCGGCGTCGACGAACGAGACGCCCATGTTTACGCTGAAGGTGTGCGTCGTGGCGGTACCCTCGTCACAGCTAAGGTCGATGATGCCCGTGCCACCGAGGCAGAAGCCATTCTCAAGCGTTCGAACTGGGTCGATCTTTCGGCGCGGCGTACTGCTTATGAAGGTCAGGGTTGGACCGCCTTCGACGACAGCGCCAATCCTTACTCAAAGGCGGAAATCGATGAGGAGCGCGCGCGTTATGCGGGCCGCGCATCATCTGTTTAATCCAGATTGTTTAAGTTTAAGCGAATGGGGCCTGATCGGCCCCGTTCGTGCGCACGGAGGTTTTCCTCCCATAAAGAACGCCACCAATGTAGCGCCTTTCAGCATTGTTCAAAGCACGCGGCTGGCACAATGAGGCCTGTTTAGGTGGCTGGCGAAGCTTCCTGCAATATTCGCTGATCTTTGATTGCAAACAAAATTCACCTCGTCATATGGCCAGTTTCGCCTATCTCCCGTCTTGGGGAATCGGTGACGGCGCTTGATCCGAAATGCATACTTTCTGCCGCGTTGGTTCGACGGCGGCAAGACTTATAAGCAGGCTTGCGTGAACTTCGGGACGATGTGGGGGTTGACGAGCTGGAAACTGGCGCCGGCAGAGGCGAAAAAATAAGAATTTTTCTGGCGGCGCTCTTGGATATGAAATTGTCGAAAACCAAATCGATTGACGCCAGCCGCTGAAGACGCTTAGTCACCGCACTCGGCGCTAGGGGTACATCTTTGGCTTCTTGCTCGAAGCACCCAGAAGCGGGCAGTCTGCCACCAGCCCCAAACCAGACATTCTAGAGAGGCATGTTTTCAGCTTGTCATTAATTTAGTTGGGGGGGTTACTTGGACATCGGTGAGCATGGCATTTGATTGAGGTGGTGCAAATGCCATGACCATGGACGTGGGCACACCCACCACGGCTGCGATCCAGATCGCGGCAGCTTTTGCGGGACCGCGCTCGTCTTGCGCGTTTGTCATTCCACTCATAACCCATCGGTATCTCCGCCACCTACGTGAAATCACACTGTCACTAGAGAGAGTCGAGTTTGCCATAATTCCCAAAGGGATCTCGAACAGGCCACGTCGCAAATTTCGAAGCTGTCAGCTTCGGGTGAAAAACGATCGGTTCGGCATGATGTGCGCGTGAATGCTAATATAATTGAATATGTAAGTATCTTTCTCACAGGTGATGTTATTAGGGGGAATGCCGGCGGCTTCGAAGCGCTCGATCACACTGGCTTCCACGCCCCAGGTCATCGGACTGACGAAGCCTTCCGGCGGCGGCGGTGAGTAGCCAGAGCTGATCCTGAGTATCTGCGCCACGAGGGTGGGATCGCCGGGGCTACATCGCCTGGCCTGGGTGCGAACATGGCGCCGAAGATCGAGACGACGTCAAATTCCCCATCTTCGAGGTTGACCAGATCGCTCGCGTCGCCCTCTTCGAAGCGAATGCTGGAATGCTGTAGGACCTTGGCACGGTCATTGCCGGCGGCGACAAGCTTGACCATGTTCTGGACATACGCTGGTCGAAGACCTTGTCTCGGCGAGCAATGAGGGTCCATCATGCGCGACGGCGTGAGCGTACCGCGCCGGTGCAGACGACGAAGCAAGTGTCACCTTCGTCCTGGATTGCAGCACCGGGGAACTATTGTTCCTTGTTGAGGAGCGCGCCGTGCGGCTAGCGAGGCTGAGGGCAAGCTACTGTCGCCAGCGCAGCCCTTTGCCGATGTGCTTGAGGCGACCATCAATCACACGACGCTGCCGAGCTTTGGACGCTGCCCGACGCACTGCCCTTTGGCTCTATACCCCGCCGTCTGTTCAAGGTAGGTTCCTGTGCTGCGCGACCGCAGAGGCAACATTTGGGGCGGTGCGGCAGTCGATCCGCGCACTGACATGCTGTAGTGATCTGGGGCGTTGGGGGTAAATTCGAAAGCCGCAGGTAGACGATGATATGGCTGCAGACAGCCTCCCCGCACAGGAGTAAAGAAATGAGTGTCGCAACACCCGCTTTTCCGGCTTCGACGTGAGCAATTGGCAGGGCAGCTATTGTGGCCCTGCGCCGGTACCCGCGGATCTATTATCACGCTGGAATATCGAGCCTTGGGCACTTGCAATCTTGGTCACGTTGACACTTTGGGCAGGGCGGAACCGCCCCGGTGCTGCGGCCATAGTCGTGTTGGCATTTGCGTTCCTATCACCGCTTTGCGCTCTGTCCTCGGCGCTGTTTTCAGCGCGGGTGGTACATCATGTTCTTCTGGTGGCGGTGGCAGCCCCGCTTTTTGCACTCTCGCGCCCCGCGCGGGCGACAACGGGGGTGGGTCTGCCATTTCTTCAAGCCACGGTCGCGCTATGGCTGTGGCATGCGCCTATGGCTTATGACGCGGCTCTGGGGCATATGGCGGTTTTCTGGGCCATGCAGGCGACCCTGTTTGGGTCTGCATATCTCTTCTGGCGTGCAGTGTTTTCGCAACCCGGAGGGTCGGGCGTGGGGTGGGTGTTTCTGGCCTATCTTGCGATGGGACTGTTGGGCGCGATCCTGACCCTTGCGCCGAATGCGGTCTATGCAACCCACGCAACGGCACCGCTGCTTTGGGGGCTGTCGCCGCTGTCTGACCAGCAGCTTGGCGGGCTCCTGATGTGGATGCCCGCGGGCCTGCCTTTTGCTGTGTGGGGGTGGATGCTGGCACAACGGGCGTGGCGCGAGATGGGAGAACTCCAGTGATCTGGTTTGAAGGACTGGTTCCACATCTCAAGGCGCTACACCTGAGTTTCGTCGCGGTCTGGATTGCCGGGCTGATCGCCTTGCCCCGCATGTTAGCCCGCCACGACCGCACGATCGTGCAGGCCGAATTCGCGCAAATCCGCCGCGCCACCCATTTCGGATATGTCTGGATCATCACGCCAGTGGCGGTTTTGGCAATTGTCACAGGATCAACCCTGATCTTCATTCGTGAGGTTTTCACCGTGTGGATTTTTGGAAAACTCATCCTTGTCACAGGGCTTGTTGGAATGCACGCATGGGTGGGGCATACGATCGTTGCCGTGGCCGAAACGGAAGGCGAGCACGAACCTCCCGAGCCTCTGGTTCCAACCATTTTTATTTTCGGTCTGGTGGTCGGCGTTCTGTTTCTTGTTCTGGCCAAGCCCGAACTGGGCGAAATGCCGATGCCGTCGTGGCTTTTGCAACCTTTCGGTCGTCAGTTGCCCTTTGATACCCCCAAACCATAGTCGAAAACGAGCTTACCGCCATGCCACCCCGTTGCCGCCACGACAATGACCGCAAAGCCGGACATGAGGATACCCCAAGGCAGAATGGCGGACTCGTATCCGTTCAGCCGCCACCCCCAGTTCAGCCCCAGCACGGACAGCAGCATGACGGCGATGACGAAATGCGTCCAGGCTGCAGCTCGAATTCGGATGCCGGGGACCATCAGCAATTCCATCGTGCCGCTGGCCCCTGCCAGCAGGCCGAAAAGAAAGGCGGTGCCTGTAGCCCAAAGCGCCGCCCAAGCCCAACGTTCCTGCCCCGACCACCAGTAAAGCACGTCGGCCCCAAAGGCACAAAACGTCAGCGCCACCGGGAAGGCCACGGTCATGGCATGCAACGGATGACCCCAGATCGCGACGCGGCTTTCGGTTTGCTGAAATGCGGGATCGCTGGTGATCGGGTCTTCCAACGGGGCAATATCCTCTGCCACTTGCTTCATCTTTTGTGTCACCAGAGACTCCTTCGCGGTGCTGCATTTGTGACAATGCTTCAGATCGCAACTGGTTGCCAAGCACGGCTTTCGATGCTGCATCCTGCGGGACCGGCAGCACATACTATTGCAGATTTGTGGTGGGTCATGCTGGCTTGCGGGTTGGCAATCTTTCTTTTGGTTATGGCGTTGTTGATTGCCGCCTCTTATCGCCCTGCCAATCCGTCAGTTGACGGCAAGGACGAGAGCGGAACCCGTGTCTGGATTTGGGGTTTTGGGCTTGGCTTTCCGCTGGTAACGCTGGCTGCGCTGACAGGATATGGTCTTTCCATCGGTGAGCGATTGCTACCACGCGAGGCGCTCGATCTAGTGACCGTTCAGGCCGAGGCGCGGCAATGGGCGTGGACGTTTCGCTATGGCGAGGACCAAGTAATTGCAACCGAAGGCGTGCTGCACATTCCTGCGGGCCGCCCCGTGAATGTCGAGATCACCAGCACTGATGTGATCCATTCGTTCTGGGTGCCACGTCTGGCGGGCAAGCTTGATGCGATACCTGGCCATGTGAACGTCCTGCGTATCGAGGCCGCACGCCCGGGCACATATGACGGTCAAAGTGCCGAGTTCAGCGGACGCGGATACCGGGAGCATGTGTTTAAGGTTGAGGCGCATGATGCGGCGTCCTGGGCCACATTCCTGGTAGGAGGCACACAATGACCGATGACCGTCCTTCATCCGTCTCACAGCCGCGTGGGAAGGCGCTACGCCTACACAGGGGCCTTGCGCGCATATGGGGGTCCGATCAGCGTTTTCGTGGCTGGTTTACCACCAGCAACAACAATGACATCGGCACCTTGTTCCTGATTGTCGCCACTTCGTTCTTTGTCATCGGCGGCATCCTTGCCATGTTGATCCGCACACAGCTTGCGACACCGGACTCGGCCTTCATGGAGCCGCAGGTCTACAGCCAGATCTTTACGATGCATGGCACTGTGATGATGTTCCTGTTCGCGATCCCGTTCTTCGAGGCGATGTCGATGCTACTGCTGCCGGGCATGCTGGGCACCCGCGATTTGGCGTTCCCGCGCCTTGGGGCCTACGGACTTTGGGTTTATATCTTCGGCGGCAGTGCGGTCATTATCGCCATGCTGATGGGCCTTGCCCCCGATGGTGGCTGGTTCATGTATCCGCCGCTGTCCTCGGCGGCATTTTCGCCGGGGATTGGGGCCGATGTCTGGTTGCTGGGTATTACATCGATCGAGGTTTCGGCTATCGCGACGGCGATTGAGGTGATCGTGACTGTGCTGCGCTACCGCGCAGCGGGGATGAGTCTGTCGCGAATGCCGATCTTTGCGTGGTATATTCTGGTCGTGTCGGTGATGATTCTGACGGCGTTTCCGCCGATGATCCTTGGCTCGCTACTGCTGGAGGTGGAACGCGCGCTGAACTGGCCGTTCTTTAAGGTGGAAAACGGCGGCGACCCCCTGCTGTGGCAGCACCTGTTCTGGCTGTTCGGTCACCCTGAGGTTTACATCATCTTTCTGCCCGCTGCGGGCATGATAGCCACCATCTTGCCGGTGATGGCGCGCACCAACTTGCTGGGCTACGGCTGGGTTGTGGCGGCGGCTGTGTCGCTGGCCGTGCTTAGCTTTGGCCTCTGGGTCCACCACATGTTCACGACCGGTATTCCGCATATGGGGCTCGCGTTCTTTTCAGCGGCGTCCACGCTCGTCGCGGTGCCAACTTCGGTCATGATTTTTTCGTGGATTGGAACTTTGTGGAAAGGCCGCGCCCGGATGGAATTGCCGATGCTGTGGATCATGGGATTCTTTGCAACCTTCGTGATAGGCGGGCTGACAGGGGTGATGCTGGCTGTGGTGCCGTTCAACTGGCAGGTCCACGACACACATTTCGTGGTGGCGCATCTGCATTATGTGCTGATCGGCGGCTATGTCTTTCCGATGGTCGCGGCGATCTATTACTTCATGCCTCTGCTCACCGGGCGGACGCGGTTTTTCAAACTCGGAGAGGCGGCGTTCTGGTTGGTGGTGCCGTCGTTCCACATCACGTTTTTTTCGATTCACATGGCGGGTTGCTGGGTCAGCGAAGGCGGACCTGGACCTATGACGCGGATCAGGGATGGACGGCACTGAACCTCGTCGCCTCCATCGCATCCTTCGTGATGGCCATCGGTTTTGCGCTGATCATCCTTGATGTGGCGGTGAATGCGTTTGTCGCCGTGCGGGGGCGGCGCAACCCGTGGGGGGCGGGAACGCTGGAATGGGCGGCGGCAATCCCGTCGCCTGCGTACGGCTTTGCGTCAATCCCCATCGTGGAAGGCCGCTACCCGCTGCACGACGAACCGGACCTTGCACTGCACATTGCGCGGGGCGAGGGCTATCTGGGCGATTCATCCCGGAACCGGCGCGAGACGCTGATCGTTTCAACTGCGCGCGGTGAGCCATCGCAAGTGGTGGTGCTGCCAGGCAATTCGGTGCTGCCTTTCCTTCTGGCCGTGGTCACCAGCACATCCTTTCTGGCCCCCCTGTTCGACGCCTATATCGTCGCGGGTCTTGCGCTTGTGGGCGTGGTTGCGCTTGCGCTTGTCTGGGCATGGGGCCTGGGCGCGCGTGCGGACGAAGGGCCCGTTGACGCGGGACATGGAGCGAAGCTGCCGCTGGCATCCGAAAGTCCCGACCCGCCGGGGTGGTGGGGATCGGTGTTCCTGTTGCTTGCGGACGGCGTGCATTTCGGATCACTGCTGTTTGGCTACGCGTTCCTGTGGACCGTTGCTCCGAACTGGCCTCCACACTCCTATCTTCAGCCACAGCTATGGGCCGTCATCCTTGCGCTGACGGGTGCGTTGGCGCTGACCGCGGGACCGCGCCTTGCGGTGCGTGCGATTGCGAGGGGCGGCGCTGTGTGGCCCACGATCACCCTTGGAATTGTCGGTGCCTTGGCACTGGCCATCGGTGCGGCGAGCGTGATACTGGATCGGCCCGACCCTGCCAGCCATGCCTATGATGCCACGCTGTGGTTACTAGCGGGCCATGTGGGGCTGCACACATTCCTGTCCTCAATCATGCTGTTCTATCTGGCTGCGAGGGGGGCTGCGGGGTATGCCTCGCCCGCTCGCATTGGCGAGGCACGGATCGTGAGGCTCTGGGCGGATTTTACCGTCGCCACCGGGCTCGTAGCGCTGGCGGCGGCGTAGTTACCAGGAGCATTTGCATGATCGAAATCCTGCGCCTTTCGCTGCCGATTACAGTTTGGCTTACCGGCTTTAGCGCAGTCTACGCGCTGCAGGGGCTGTCTTGTTCGCGCCATTGGCCCGCGGACCTCGAGGCGCGCCCCGTTCTGCTTGCCGCCTGGGCTATTGCGATTGTCCTTCAGCTTATAGCGCTGATTGCAGTCCTCTACGCTCCATCCCCTGCCCGTTTTGTGCAGACGGCGGCCACAGCACTTGCTGCGACCGCCGTTATCGCGGCGGTGTGGACCATGATGCCGGTACTTGCCGCCTCGACCTGCCTTTGATCGCTAGCTTTGGCAAATTCGGATGGTGCGCGATCGCTTAATGTAGGCGCGGCTCAAAAAGATCGGGAAATAGCTGCGCTTCCGACGCTACGGAATGCGCAAGTCGACGGTACCCCCGAGGATGACGAGAGGCTCGTCACGCTCTTGACCCTCAGGACACAAAACCGGAGCTCCCAATCCTGATCAACCATGACGGTTGACACCTCGCCCGGCTTGGGCCAGCGGGTCGGACAAGGTCGTGAACTGCGGGCGCTGATCGACCTCGGGGAAGCCGCCGCATTGGAGCAAACGTAATTCAGATAAAATACACGAGAGCCTAGTGGTGAGCGCGCCCGGAGGGCCTTCGATCACGCGTGAAGATTTGGCATGCTTCAAAACATTAAACACTGCCAAGCTGTGGTTATTGAAACCAGATTAGGCCTGTGTGTTCGGATGAAAAACGAGCATTGAAGGTCGGCGGTAGTAATAATACGAAATACAAATATTTTAGCAGATCTCTGGAACGGGGCGATTGTTCGAATCCATTCAGGCCGTGGACTACGTGGTCCAATTACTCGTGGAGGAAGCACATCTGTCGGATGGCAACGGATCGAATTCCTCACAGTAGTGATGGACGCGGCGAACCCGCGACTCTCTGCCATGGAAGAAGAGGTAGAGATCGAGGAGAGCAAACCAGCAATCCTTACCGACGGCAATTCGAGACCGTAAGCGATTTGCCAGAGCCGACGATTTGTAACTGCGTCGAACAAATAGGTTCAAAAATGACCAACATCGCTATCATCGGCTCCGGGCCGACCGGAATTTATACTTTAAAGGGGCTGATGGAAAGCGATACACCGCTGTCTGTAACCGTCTACGAATCCAATGCCGATCCGGGGAAGGGAACTCCATATCACCCACGCGCCAACGATCGGGCAATGCTCGCAAACATCGCAAGTATCGAGTTACCACCCGTGTGCGAGAGCCTGGCGAACTGGCTCCGGGTCAAGAGCCCGGCCGAACTCGCGATGCTAGGCGTTCCAGTCGAGACCATCGGCGAACGGGAGTTTTATCCGCGGGTCGTTCTTGGGGAGTATTTTGAGGCGCAATTCAACGGCCTTTTGGCGAAGGCGGTGTCGCGCGGGCATGTCGTTCACGTCAAGGCAAGTCACAGGGTCGTGGATATTCAGCTCAGAGAACGCGACATTGATGTCGAGGTCGAGAGCGCTGACGGCACAACCGAGCGCAACGCGTTCGACCATGTCGTGGTGGCGACGGGTCATGACTGGCCGGAGAAAAGCGAGACGAAACCGGGATTCTTTGTTTCTCCGTGGCCAGCCAAAAATCTCGACACGATCGGAGATGTCTCGGTCGGCGTACTTGGAACGTCTTTGAGCGGTATAGACGCTGTCGTGTCGGTTGCCACGTCCCACGGGTCGTTCCTGCTCGATAACTCGGGAACGATGCAGTTTCACTCTGGTTCCGGCCCCGGCTTCCACCTGACGATGATGTCGAGGAAAGGCCTTCTCCCTGAAGCTGACTTCTACTGCCCCATCCCCTACGAACCGCTCGCGATATTTACGGAGGCGGCCGTGGACCGCCTGGTGGAAACGGTTCCCTACAGGCTACTCGACGAGATGTTCGAACTCTTCCGTGCCCAGCTGTTCGCCAGCGACCCGGCCTATGCCGAGCGCATCGGGCTCGGCATGCTGACAGTCGAGACCGTGGCCGACGCATACTTCGCGGAACGGGAGACTTACGACCCGTTTACCTGGGCCGCACTTAACCTTGGAGAAGCCAAGGCCAATAAGGCAACGCGCAACACTGTTGCCTGGCGATACGCGATACTGTGCATGCACGAGACCGTGCTAAGGGCCGTCCCGCATTTCAACGACGTCGATCTGAAACGCTTTCACAAGCATTTCAAGACGCTATTCGTCGACGACTATGCGACCGTGCCGCACCAGTCGATCGAAAGGCTTCTGGCGCTCCATCGGGCTGGGCGGCTGTCGGTTCTCAAACTTGGACCGGACTACAAGGTCGACCACGACACCGTCGAACGGGGAGCCGTGATTGAGATCGGAGATAAGCGGCACGCTTTCACGGCATTCATCGACGCGACGGGTCAGCACGCCGTTTCCGCATGGGATGTCCCATTTCCAAGTCTGATAGAGCAGGGTGTCGTGCGCGAAGCGCGGACGGTGAAAGCATCCACCGCACTCGCCGCCAACGACGACACGGCCACTGTCGCGACGGGCGGCATCGATCTCGACAGCCAGTTCCGGCCAAAGTTCGAAAAGCCGCTCAGTCACAATCTCTACTGTGTGTCGATACCGTTCCTTCTTCACAAACTGCCGTTTGTCCAGGGAATTACGAGCGCCGAGGAACTCGGGAGCCTTGTGGCGAAGGCCATCTTGGAGGATGCCGCGAGCACCGAGTTCGGTCTCGACGTTGTGCGGAAGGTGGTCGCCTGATCCTTCTGCTCGGTGGACGCGGAACAATAGCTTCGACGACTGGTTGTGCTCACGCCTCCAACCAAAGGAACATGCATATGTTGATGAGGGTCGACCAGCTGCAGGCTTCCCTGCCAGCTCAAAATCGTGCAGACCCCAACGCAGCCGCCGCCCTTGAAGGGAGTCGCGCGTAGTTCGTTCGGGTTGCCTCGCACTCGCAGCGAAGTGCGAGGCATGCGCAGGAGCTGTTACTCAGCCGCCGCAAGGGCTTTCAGCAAATGGTTTGCCGTCTATCACGCCATAGCATGCCTCGACGCCATCCACGTCGATGATCTCCATCCAGTCGCCGCTTCGGTTACTGGTCGTCTTGTTCCTCACACCCTTGGGGGTGAACTTGAGGATTTGTCCCTTTTCGACACTGGCTTCTCCAGTAGCTCTGGACAAAATCATTGAAATTTCCGCCAAGCGCCCACGGACTTCCTCCGATAGCCTGGCAAGTCGTTGAATGTCGTCGATGTGTATCTCTGCCATGTTGTCACTCCGGGCTGGTGGGTTTTACATCCCATAGTTTGGTTTCGGCAGTATTAGATTATTCGAATATAAAAGTCTCGGCTAGGGCTTTGCCGACAATACGTCACCCAACATTATTCAGAGTAGAGCTGCCAGGTAGCTCGTTTGGCTCATGACAAAAAGGGAGCAGGTTTCGCCCACCGGCTCTCTGACCACACCAAACGCTGCGACCAACCAACCCATAATATCAGCAAGAGTTAAATAAAGAATCGGCTAAAATAATGCAATCGTTGAGTAATTTTCGCTTGTTAGTAAAAGATTAACCATTGCGGCAACATATTCCGTGCAACTACACCGCCCATGATGGGATCTTCAATCAATTTTAAGATGAGCTAAAATGACGAGCATTCTCACGAATGTCGGCGCAATTTCTGCGCTCCAAACACTGCGATCAATCAATGCCAGCATGGCAGCTACTCAGGGTCAAGTGTCTTCGGGCTTACGAATTGAAAGCGCAGACGACAACGCTGCCTATTGGTCGATCGCAACAACAATGAAGTCGGATAATAAGGCGCTCTCCGCAGTGGCCGACGCGCTTGGGCTTGGGGCAGCGAAAATCGATGTGGCCTATTCTGGTATGGATGCGGTGATCGACGTCATGTCTGAATTTAAGGCTAAGCTCGTCGCAGCGAAGGAGCCGGGCGTTGACAAGGCCAAAATTCAGAAGGAGTTGGAGCAACTCAAAGAACAGGTGGTTAGCATCTCCACGTCGGCCAGTTTCGGCGGGCAAAATTGGCTGAACACCGACATCGCCGAACTCGTTGACCCCACCCTAAACAAGGTATCGTTCGTTTCCTCCTTTGTTCGATCGCGCGGCGGCTCCGTGGCAGTGGAGACTGCTGACCTCGGCCTCGACGAAATATCACTGTTTAACAAGACGGGCGGTGGCCTTCTGCAGTCAGCGAAGATCACCAAGACGGTCAGCACTCCGGGTGGCCTGGTATCCAATATTGGCGGCCTTCAGAATGGTGCGGCCTCCGATCTGCCCCACTACGGGCACTCGTGGTTCATTTTCTCTGGCGCCCGCAGCCTCAGTGCTACGGACCAGATTGCCTTCGACATTTCGGTTGATGCCAACGGCGCCTATACCGCCGGCAGCAGCTATAGTGTGACGATAGACCAGGCACTGGTGAACGCGGCGCTGGGCAAAAGCGACGGATCGATCACAAACTCCTCCGAAATGTCGATCGCCCTCAAGTCTGCCCTGGCGGCTGCGGGAGCGCCTGCGGACAGTTCCCGTGACTATCATTACTTGCCAACGTCCAGCGGTAGTAGCCTCGTAGATATTTTCTCAGTCGAGGCACTTTCGCCGGGTCTGGGATCGAGCATCTCGATCAGCAATGTAACCTCGACGCTTGCTGGCGGTTATAACTTCGGCATGTCCCAAATCAGCAGCCACAACAACATCACGCCTTCCGCCTACGTACCATTCACGGCCGGCTTCCAGTTCCAGATGACCGCCACCTCGCAGTTCTCCTTTGACGTGAATTTCCCAACGGCGGGCACAAGCCAGAGCTACACTGTGACAAAGGCCGACGTGGATGCCGCCCTCGGCACCAGTGACGGTATCGTGGGCAACTTAACCGATTTCACGACGGTTCTTGGTTCGGTGGTAAGCGACCTGACCTTCTCTCAGAGCAGTGGTAATCTTTGGATATCGCCTGATCCGTCCGGTCCACATATCGGTCGGCATGCGATCTTCAGCGTATCGAACATGACCGTCACCGATATCCTGACCGTAGAAACGACCTCCACCTATGTCACCATAAGTGGGTTCGACTTCCTGTCCATCGACGTTACTGATCCCATTACGGACATCGATGACCTGATCTCCGCCGTAGACGTTATGACGGAAGCCGTCGTTTCTGGCGCCTCGGTCCTGGGTGCCTTGCAGTCCCGTATCGATATGCAGTCTAAGTTTTCCGCAGAGCTTATGGACACAATAGACAAGGGCATCGGCCGGCTGGTCGATGCCGACATGAACGAGGAATCGACCCGACTAAAGGCGCTTGAGACGCAACAGCAGTTGGGCATTCAGGCTTTGCAGATCGCGAATTCTAACTCCGAGAACGTGATGGCTCTATTCCGGTAACCAAGGCAAATTTATGATTCATTTTTTCCCGCCTGTTGCTGGAGATAAAGTGGCATTTTCTCGCGATAAGATTTTCCGCTGAACGCCCCAGCAATTTATCGGTCCACAATCACAGATCGGTGGTGAAACGAACGCGGAGAGGCGATTCGGGCCCAAGTTGGACATCACTCGTTTTCACGGGTCTTTGAGGTCGTTATTTTCATCGGCTACCAGACCGATCACAGATCGTTTCGTTTGGAAAAGAATGCCGGGGAGTACGCTGCGGTCAAAATCGAACAGATCTAACTGCGAAAACCAAAGTCACAATGTGATAGTGCAACGACCTGACCGCAGATTATTCGACCACCTCGGGATCCCGACAAACTCCGTCCAGGTCAACGACCACTCGTCAATGATACCCTAGTTGTGCATATAGGTGCCATGGTCGTGCACCAAAGCATCGACCATGGTGAATTCAGGCGGGGCGACCCCGGCCGATGAGGTGCGGCCTGATTTTCTCCAGCGACCGTTTCGATACGATCGGTGCAATGCGCACAGCGCAAAAGTCGAGATTTTTCGCTGAAAATGATGTGAAAGATCGTGTTTTGCCATGCTCTTACCCTATTGCGATCGACACCTATCTGCAGCCGATATCGATGATATGGGCCATGTCAACAATACGGTGTACCTTAAATGGGTACAGGACGCCGTGGTACAATACTGGCAACAGGTATCTCCTTCCGCCGTACGAGGCGGGCTTCTCTGGGTCGCACTCCAGCACGAAATCAAGTATCGGATGCCATTGTTCCTTGGAGACAAGGTCACCGCCACTGGAACACGCGGATCAAGGGCATCCTTTACGACGATGTTTAAACGCGGTGACGATCTCGCGGCGGAGGTGCACAGTTCATGGTGCTGCGTGGACGCTTCGACGCGGCGACCGCGCCGGATCGCGGACGATATCGCCCACGTATTTCTACCGCTGCCATCGTCGCGCCAAGGCGCTGAACGACAGGCAGTGATCAGCCATCGATAATCTGATGGGGCCAACGAGGCACTGGCGGATCGTCTTTATGAACTGGTGAGGGGTACTCTCGTTCCGAGCCATCGATCGGCTAGGCGGCCCGGCAGCGTGCCCGTGATCACACCATGAGCAGATAGCCGTGCCGAAACAGGGTAGCAGCCCCTTCTTCTGATTGGGATCAAATTGTACACGTGCCGCTGACGAAGGAAGCGACAGAGGCCTCGATCTCATCGCGCAACATCTCAGCGGCGATCAGGTTTTGATTGAAACCGTCGTCGATTTTTCCGCTGTCGGCATAGTCGACGAAGACGCCGTAGACATAGTCTCGTCTGGTGACGTGGCCGTTCTCGCAGAAGGGGATGGCGATGTAACCGACGACGCATTTCTTCTCGATCGAATCCGCTCCGCGGCCGCCCTTGTGAACGCTCAGCATTTGGGCCCGATAGGCGTTGCCAAAGGATGAAGGTAGTCCTGCAGCGGTAGCAAGTGTGCGGCAGATATCGACGACTTCGTTGAGCGGTTGACCAAGTGCGTGGGTCTGGAAGGCTTGCCAATGCGTGGCATCGAGATAGCCGTTGCTGCATCTCTCATATAGCTTGCCAAAGTCGACAAGCGTCGATTCATTCCTCGCGCAGCCGGTTGGTCCATTGTGCCGCGTGTTGCCCATACCGAATTCGGCCGCCGTCGCCGCGACCGCTGCGATTCCGAAGTAGCGCCGGATTGCCTCGGTAGTCGCATTGCGCGATCGTTGCATCATCGATTCCATCGCTGTCGACAAGGCGCAGGGTATCTGGTCGGCCGCCGCAGTGTTGACTTCGTCGAACGGGCAATCGGTTCCCTGCGTCGGCAATGAACCGATGCCAGGTGGCACGGGGATGGTTGTGTTGAGGGTGACCACGGCATTGCCGATCGTCTGCTTGTCCTGAACCGCCCGCATCGCGTGGGCGTAGACGAGCGATTTCATCGCGCTTGCAGGATCGAAGACGGTGGTTTCGTTGAACGCCTGAATGACGTGTCCACCGATACGCCGCAGATAGAAACCGTGCCAGCCGCCTGTATGGCTCGCTCCCAGCATGTCGCGAATCTTTGCGTGCTGCGCAGGATTGGTTGTCGCAAATGTCCGGGGATGCATAACACAAGCATAGCGCCTGTTCGATCCTTCCAAATAGGTTGTCAGATCGCTGACATAGGTCCCGTTGATGCGTGCGTTAGTAAAGATGTCGTCAATGGACTGTCCGAAGTACCACCACCAAGCAGGCGGTGATGCCGGCTTCTTGATCGCGATCACATAGCGGTTGCCGTCGTGCGTTGGGTATGAACGGATAAGATCGAGCTGTCCGTCGGTTTCATTCAGACGCTCGCCGATATCGGCAGCCTTTTGCCCAAAATACCACCATGAACCAGACGTTCCACGCGGCACCATGATCGCTGCAAAACGGAGACCGGCGCCGGTGTCGTAAGGGGTGATTTCGACCGGCATGGCGTCGTGTTCGCCGAATTTAGCTCCAAGCTCGTCAGCGGTAAGGCCGAAATACCACCAGTAACCCTGCTCCGGACGCTTCTGCATGACCACCGCGAAGCGTACATTGCTTCCTTGTCCATAAGCGCACAGGCTGGTCGGAACAGCCCCGTGCTCGCCAAGCTTGGCGCCGACCTGATCTCCGGTTAGGCCAAAGTACCACCAGTGGCTGGTATTTCGATTCTTGAGAAGAATGGCCGAAAACCGGAGGATGTTGCCATCCATAAAGGCCTCGATGTCGCTGATATGTGCGTCATGCTCGGATAGTTTTGCACCGAGTTGATCGGCCGTTAGGCCCGAATACAGCCACCAGCCGCCTGTGTAGGCTTCCTTCATCGGCATGGAATGTCCCCCGCGTTGGACAGACCCCCTGAGAAGAGGGCACGATTTTCACCAAATGCCATATCCAGTGGGAGAACCGTCGCAGTCTCCGGTGTGGTCGGAGACAAATTGTCTAAGCAGTATGGGGTGTAGAATTGAAAAGTCGCGATCATTCCGCATGTCATATCGGTAGAGCGCAAACATGGTGTCCAGAAAACCTTGCGTTTCCCCATCGTGTTTCGATCTGGCGCACTGCCGTCACAAACCACACTGACAAAATGAGTGTAGAGTATTTTTTCATGACCTTTCGTCACGGCCTTCCGTCGCTCCTTCGCCTCGAAGACTCGGTACCCGCTCTGATTGACCACCAGCGTTACCAGCTTGCGAACCTGAACAGCCACGAGCCGCAAATGATGATCAACAACACTGTGGGCTTGGCGAAGGCGGCCGAAGCTTTCGGCGTCCCAACGATCCTGATCACGGTCGGGCACTGCATGCAGTTTTGCCGCACTCCCGCTGCTGTGACCGGCTGGACCGTCGTATCGTGTGATCCATGATCTATCAGTCGCGTGGAGGATCCCGCTTTGGAAGGGAGTTCGCGTGGGCAGCAGCTTCGCCGGAGTAAGGGAAATCATCCCCAAGCTGTCGGTCGCCCTCGTAGACCTTGAAGGCAGGGCCATCGACTTCAATAATCTTGTAGCCGTTCACGTATTCGATCTTCGGCGTTTTCCAACCCATGAATCAGCGCTCCTCTTCAGGAGTGCAGGTGGTGTATCACACAGCCGATTATCAGGTCTTAGTACGAGTCAAATTCCCCACATCGGGCCTGTGGTTCGATTCCGTTCAAGGCGTGTGATTACATCGTGTAGTCCCGAATGAACTCCTGGACCCGTTTCGTCAGAGCGCCAATGTCGAAGGGCTTGGTGACGACCTGCATTCCGGGATCAAGATGACCATGGCTGAGGACGGCGTTCTCGGCATAGCCGGTCACGAACATGACCTTGAGGCCTGGGCGCAACTCCCGCGCGGCGTCGGCCACCTGTCGGCCGTTCATCCCGTTCGGCAATCCGACGTCCGTAATCAGCAGGTCGATCCTGGCGTCCGAGCGCAGTATCTTCAATCCTTCGGGACCGTCGCCCGCTTCCATCGTGCGGTATCCCACTTCCTCCAAGGCGTCGGTGACGAGCATACGGATCAGGGCCTCGTCGTCGATGACCAATACGGTCTCTCCGCTGTCTGCGTGAAGGTCTCCAGCTTCTGCCTCGACGGCGGCTGGGGCGGCTTCGGCGGTCGCATGGCGCGGGAGGAACACCGTCACCGTCGTGCCTTGGCCGACCGACGAGTGGATTCTGACGTGTCCACCCGACTGGTTCACGAAACCGTGTATCATGGAAAGACCCAAACCAGTGCCGAGACCGATCGGCTTTGTGGTGTAAAACGGCTCAAAAGCGCGCTTCACGACCTCCGGTGTCATGCCGACCCCGTTGTCTGAGACCGCCAGCGAGACATAGTCTCCCGCAGGCATTTCCCTAAGGCTGCCCGCGGCCCTGTTTATCGTCCGATTGGCCGTCTCGACAGTGATGAGGCCGCCGTCAGGCATGGCGTCACGTGCGTTGATGCAGAGGTTTAGGAGCACGTTCTCGAGCTGGTTGGGATCGACGAGCGTCGGCCACAGGGCTTCGGTGCCATGCAGTTCGACCGCTACCTGCGGGCCGACGGTACGGCGGACCATATCCTCCATGCCAGCCACGAGCCTATCCACATCCGTCGGCTTGGGCTCCAGCGTCTGCCGCCTGGAAAATGCCAGCAGTCGATGTGTCAGCGCGGCCGCGCGCTTGACCGCTCCCTGCGCGCCGCTCATGTAGCGTTCGACTTCGTCGAAACGGCCTTGCTCGATGCGCCGTTCCATCAGTTCGAGAGAGCCGGAGATGCCCGCCAGCAGGTTGTTGAAGTCATGGGCGAGGCCGCCCGTGAGCTGTCCGACCGCTTCCATCTTCTGGCTCTGGCGAAGCGCGTCCTGCGCTTGCTCCAGTTCCGCCTCGCGGGCCTTCACATGGCTAAGGTCGCGACCGATGGCAACAAAGTTGATGCCGTCTGGCTCCGGCGCGACGGTCCACTCAACATGCTTCCAGCCACCGTCGCTGGTGGCGATGCGGTTTTCGAACCGGGTCGGCAGACGCGTCTCCGCCATACGGCCGATAGCCTTGAGAGTCGGCGGCCCGTCGTCAGGGTGCATGAACGTCGCGTAGCCCCTTGTCAGCAACTCACGTTCGCTCCAACCGAGTACCTGCGTCCAGGCGGGACTGACCGCCGACATCATTCCGCTGTAGTCGGCGCGTGCCAGCAAGTCTTGGGACAGGTTCCACAATCGATCACGCTCTGCGGAGCGGGCCTCGACCTGTGCTTCCAGTGTCGCGTTGAGTTCACGCAGACGCGCTTCGCTTTCCCGTAATGCATGCACGCCGCGTGCGCGTTCGACGGCGCTCCGGGTGCGCTCAGCGAATTCCTTGATCAGTGCGAAATCACCGTCGCTCCAGTTGCGTTTGTTACCGTGGTTGACGAAGAACACCGCGACGAGCCGTCCCTGCTCGAGAACGGGCACGTTGACGAAGGCTCGCGTATTCTTCGCCGCCAAGCCATCGGCAGCGGATCCAGCTGTTCTGGCGTCCGAGCGGGTATCGTTGATGACGGTGAATTCACCGCGCTTGAGATTGTCAACGAAGGAGCCGTAATCACGAAGCGGCACGATGCCCGTAAGCGAATCCACCCCGGGCGCGGTCCAGTCGCGATCGGTATGAAGCGTATCGTCATCGGGATCGATAGCCGAATAGCCGACCCGGCTACTGCCGAGGGTTTCCCCGAGAACCTTGGCGGCGGCGTAAGCGATGTCGCCCGGTTCCTCCAGATCGTGGATGGCCTGCGTCAGATCGGCAAGTGCGGCGCGGCGGATTTCAGCTGACTTGCGGGCGGTGATCTCGAGCGCTGTCCCGGTTACCCTCAGACACCGCCCCGAGGCGTCGAACACTCCGCGGCCTTTGGCGGTGATCCATCTCTCAACCCCGTCTTCCTTACCTACCGTTCGATATTCAACGTCGTATAGGGCTCGCAGTTCAGGGTCGGCGGCGGCGAGGAAAGCCGTCGTGGTGGCTTCCCGATCGGCAGGATGCAGACCGTTGTAGAAGTCGTCCAAGGTCACCGGAACATCGGCGGAAATCCCGAACATCGCCTTGGTCCTCTCGGGCCAGATCAGCGTGTCCTCGACCAGGTCAACGTCCCAGAGGCCGACATCGGCGTTGGCGACCGCAAGACGTAGACGTTCTTCGCTGGCTGCCAAAGCGGCCTGCTCTTCGATCAGGCGTCGCTCGACGAGGACACGGGACGTGTTCTCGGGCGTAATATTGAGGACGGCGGCGATACTCCCGTCCTCGTCCCGTAACGGAGAAAGGGAATAATTGAACCAGGCGGTCTCCGTGCCACCGCCTTCAAGCCGCGCCATGACGAACGGCGCGTCCTCGAAGTAAACGGTGTCGCCGCCGGAGCGGACGTCGTCGAATTGGGGCTTGAGCTGGTCCCAGATTTCTGCCCAAACGACGGAGCCAGGTTGCCCCAGCGCCGCAGGATGTTTGGCGGCCAGGATTCGTCGATATGGATCATTGTAGACGAGAGCGAAGTCGGGACCGGACCAGAGGCAGATCGGAAAGGGAGAGTCGAACATCGACCGCGCGATCAGCCGGACAGCAGGCGACCATCCCGAGGTCGGCCCCATGGGCGTCTTCGACCAGTCCAATTCTCTTGCGAGCGAACGCACTTCGCCGGGACCCGAAAATAGCGAAGCTGCATCAGAGCGCGCTTCGTCCAAGGCGTTCATTCGTTCGTTGATCGTCACGTTCACTCCAAATACCGTCCTGTATCAAAGCTATATAGTGGAATCCGCGGTCGTCAGAAAGTAACGAAACAATCGGGAAACCCTCGCGGTGACGATGAGTAGCCGACGCATCTTCAATCCGAACTTCCGGTGGCAGTCGTGCGATTCCCGGGCCAAGCCGTCAGGGCAAGGTCGATCAACCGTTTCAGGAGTGCGTTGCAGGCACCATCGCAGGCCTGGGCCGACATGCCCTGGATGATCGCACCGTAGAAGCGCGCGAGCGTGTCCGTGTCGGTCCCGACCGGCAATTCGTCCTCAATGACGGCGCGATCGAAGCGGGCTTTCAGAACCTGCATCGATGCCTCGCGAAGAGCTGCAGTCATTCGAGCGACCGACGCATTTTCTTCCGCATGCTGCAGGACCGCGGTCGAGACCATGCAGCCTGCGGGCTTGCCTGGTTGCGTGTCGCCATCGGCAATATTGTAGAGGTAGCGGCTGAGCGCTTCATAGGCGGGTAGGGCGGATGCCAGGATTTCACCCTGGCAGCCACTCTCGCGGGCGATGCTGAAATCCAGTGCTTGGCGATACAATTCCTCCTTCGAGCCGAAGTTGGAATAGAGCGTCGGCGGATTGATCCCCATGGCTTTGGTCAGGTCGGCGGTCGACGTGCCTTCGTAGCCACGCTCCCAGAACAGGCGCGCCGCGATGTCGAGACCGGTGTCTCGATCGAGTACGCGCGGCCTTCCTCGTTTGCGAACCGACTCTTCCATTAAAATAGTGATCCCTATTTAATTGTTGACAGGCAGGTTTCAACTCTTAATATAGCGATCACTATTTTAATTGGCAACGGAGCAAGAAATATGTCTAAGAAATTGGAAGGCAAGACAGCGCTTATCACCGGAAGCTCACGGGGTATTGGACGGGCGGTCGCGCTCGCCTTTGCAAAGGAAGGTGCCGGGCTGATCGGTGTGCACTACACCGCTAATCCGGATGCCGCCAAAGCCACCGTGCGCGATATCGAGGGACTGGGCGTCAAGGCTGTCGCAGTGAGGGCCGATCTGCGACAGGGCAAGGAAGCTGCCGATAGCCTCTGGGCACAGTTCAGCGACGCGGCGCGTGCGCAGACGGGATCGGCTGTTCTCGATATTCTCGTCAACAATGCCGGCATTGCTCCTGCAGTCCCGTTGAAACAGACAAGCGAGGCTGTCTTCGACGAGGTGATGACCATCAACTACAAGGCGCCGTTCTTCCTGATCCAGGCGGTAGCGGACCACATTCGCGACAAGGGCCGCATCATCAACGTCTCAACAGGGTTCACCCGGATCGCAGCACCAACCCATCCAGCCTACGCGGCCTCCAAGGGAGCGCTTGAGACCTTAACACTGGCACTGGCGCCCGAGTTTGCGGTCCGCGGGATTACGATCAATGCCGTCATGCCAGGCGTCACCGAAACGGATATGAACGCCGAATGGCTGGCATCGCCGGATGCACGCGCCGGCGCCGAGGCGCTTTCAGTCTTCTCGCGTGTTGGCCGAGCCGACGACATTGCCGATGTCATCGCCTTCCTGGCGTCGAATGACGCGCGCTGGACAACCGGGCAGATTATCGACGCGACGGGTGGAGCCCGAATCTGAACGATCCCAACCTCTGCTATTCGTCCAAACCAGCATACCAGGCGGCATAGGGCGTATTCGCAACGAGATGCCGTTTGACATCCGGCGCCCTATCGACCCACCAGACGGGGCCGCGCTCGCCGAGCGCGGTCTTCGCTATGTCGACCTTGCGGCGTGTATCAGCAAGCTCGGCGGTGTTCCTTCGCATCCCTGACAACGCGTCGCCTATCGATATTAACGGGTGGCTGATGCGTTCTGGGGAGTATTCATGAAGCCGAGTGATCCTTTACAAGCTTGGCGCTGACAAGGACTTCCCGAGGTGCCTGTTTGCGCCAGACTTTCTGGAAGCTCTCGACAACGTTGTCGCTGGATACGGCAAGGCCTGGAAGTGCGACCCAGTCTGGTGTCTGCTTTCCCAGAAGGGCCAGCACACAGGTCTGTGCCACGGCGACACCCTGCAGATATGGCTGCTGAGCACCGATGCCGCAGATCATACCACCCGAGGCGAGGTTGATAGCGGCTTCTCGACCGAGATCGACGGTCGCCACCGGGAGGTGGCGGCCTGCCCGTTCCAGCGCCTTAACCACTTCCATGGCAGGCGTGTCCCAGACCACAAAGAGGCCCGCGAGGTCGTCGTGATCGGATACCAGCGTTGAAGCATCTGAGCCGGCTGTTTGTATGCTATCGAATTTGCGCACGACCAACCGGATATCCGGGCGGTTCATCAGCATCCATTTGTTGAACGCGATTTCGCGTTCATTGGTGGCGAAGAATTCTGCATGGTAGGACAGCACGCCCACGGCAGCGCCGTCAGCCAGCCGTTTCGCCAGAAACGCGGCCGCGATCGTGCCGAGGCCAAAATTGTCGGCAGAAACCAGCGCGACGTAATCTGAGCCCGGAAGAAGGCCTGTCGGGACATTGTCGAGGAGAAGCAGCCGGATGCCATCCCGAGAAATGCGCCGGTGCGCATCGGCGACGGTGGAATTGGCAACCGGGATGGAAATGATCGCGTCCGGTTTTTCGCCGCGCAAGCGCTCGAGCGCGGCAACCTGAGCTTCCGGAGCAAAGCCGCAATCGACTACCTCGATCACGGCTGTTTCGCAGTCGCCGAAAGTTGCCATGATGCCGGCAATTTGTTGTTTTGCCCAATCACTGGCCATGGTGTGTAGGACGATCGCAACACGAAAGCGCCCCGCACGAGCGGCGACAATGTCATCGGCAAGCAGCGCGATGCGTTCGGGAGGCGCTGCCCGTTCCCCATGTGGCCCCAATCCAGATATCGTCATAGTATGGATCTCGTTGTTAATGGGAAGTTGGCAAGAGCTTAATGGGTCGGAAACCGGCTTTTCCGAAACCGTAGGACACATTCGGGCGACATGCGTTAAGGTGCAATCGCTTTTCGGTCTTGCTCGCCAGCAATGCCTGCCCGGCGTGCGGCGCACGACTTGCGCAGCGCCAGGAACACGGGGTGGGCGAGTGGCGTGCCCTGCACGATCCAGTCTTTCAGGCAGCCCGGCTCGAACAAACTTTCCACGACCACCATCGCCGCACCCACCAGGCCCGCTGAACTGCCCATCTGCGATTTAGCGATGATCAGGTCGCGTGTCACCAAGGGGTGGCTCTCTCCATAGACCGTTTCACGAACGGCGGCCAGAAGGAGGTCATTGGTCTGGGCCATGGTGCCGGACAGAATGATCAGGTCCGGATTGAGCATGTTGGCGAGCATCGCGACCGAATGGCCGATCATGCGTCCGCTGAGCCCAAGGATCTCCATGGAGGCCGGATCACCGGATTGTGCGGCCTGGCTGACTTCGATCGCGCCGACATCGCCACCCCGGCGCAACGTATCGGCGAGCAACGGGCTTTTGCCGGATTGCGCGGCCGCCAGCCCCTCGCGCGCGATCATGTCGCTGCCGGCGAGCGCGTCGAGCGTCGAGGCACGGTCGCCGGCCTGCACCGGCATCTGGCCGATCAGCCCGGAAGCGCCCTGCGCTCCACGATAGAGCCGGCCGTCGAAGATCAGCCCGGCCCCGATCCGTTTTCCAACTTTGATGAACAGCATATTGCGAGCAGTTTGTCCCGCACCCGCAAAGCGCTCGCCCATCGTCATGGTCTCAATGCTGGAGCGCAACCACACCGGCGCGCCAAATCGATCGACAAGGGTTTCCACGAAGGGAAAACCTTCCCACGCCGGCAGGAAGGACGGCGTCTGTTCCATGAACGGCATCTCGTCGCCCTCGGTCACGGGCCCGGGGACCGAAACTGCAATTCCCCATACCGGCATATCCGGCGCGTGCTTGGCGATCAGCCAGTCGAACAGAGACAGGATGCGAAGAGAGGTCGATGCCGCATCCGCGCCCAGATCGATTGCCTCGTGGTGCTCCGTAAAGAGCCGGCCCGAAAGATCGGCGATGCCGACTCCCAAAGCTGACTGGTCCAGCGTCGCGACGAGAATACAGCCAAGATCCGTCCTGAACCGGACGAGGCGCGGCGCCCGTCCGCCACTGGCAATGCCGAGTTCGCTTTCGACGATCAGCCCGATTTCCGAAAGGGTTGCCAAGCGGTCTGCCACCGCAGCCCGTCCCAGCTCGCTTTCCCGTTCCAGTTCCTGTCGCGTCGTGGCCTTGCCCGACCGGATAAGATTGAGGACCGCACCAAGGCTCGCTGCAGCCGAGTCGCGGGTCGTCGGTCGGCCTTTTCCACGTATTCGGGATGACGAGGCAATGGGCATGTTGCCGTATTCCCTTCGGCGTTCGCGTTGGAGGCTTCGTCATTCAGCACCGTCAGCCCCTTTTCATTGGATAAATCGATTGCATGTGTGGGGCAAGTGCAAACTTATGTCGTAAATATGCAAAAGTTTGCTGACTTATGCGCAAATAATATTGACTTCGAAATTAAACACTCATAACGTTACAGTCGGAGAGCGGCGGTGTCGCAGAGATTTCGGGCGGGGCGGGAACCCATCCGACCCGCAGCGGAGGAATTCAAAATGTCGGATTGGAAGCTGGCTTATCACGCCAATTGCTGGGGCATGCTTGGTGGCAATGCGCAGGGCGTGACCTCGATTACGGAGCTCACCTATCGCACATTCGGCGACATGGACCGCGCCTTCGACGACATTGCCGCGGCAGGATATGAAGGCGTCGAACTGTTCGATGGCAATCTGCTTGACTACAGCGCCGCCGACCTTCGCAACCTTCTCGCCAAAACCGGCCTTACGCTGGTGGCCGCCTATGCCGGCGGCAATTTCATCTTCGACGATATCCTGCCGGAAGAGCTGGCCCGGATTACCCGTGCCGCCGACCGCGCCGCCGAACTCGGTGCGCCGCATCTGGTCGTCGGGGGAGGCGCCAAACGTTTCGACGGTATCCGCGACGAGGACTATGTGAAGCTCGGTGCGGCCCTGGACAAGGTCAAGGCAATAGCCGAAGCCCGTGGGCTGCGCGGCCATTATCATCCGCATCTTTCGACGATCGTCGAAGGGCCAGACACGGTGGCCCAGATATTCGGCCTGACGTCGATCGATTTCTGCCCGGACACGGCGCACCTCGCGGCCGCCGGCGGCGATCCGGCGCGGCTTATTCGCGATCACGCGTCGCGCATTTCCTACGTTCACTTGAAGGGCCTCCAGACGGAACCGTTTGTTTTCACGCCGCTCGATCGCGGCGATGTGCCGACCGGTCCCATCCTTACCGCCCTGCGGGAGACGGGATTCAAGGGCTGGGTCTGCACCGAACTCGATGCATGGTCCGATCCCGCCGAAGGCGCCCGCATCAGCATGGATTATCTGAAACATGCCTGACGGCCTGGGTGACCTGAAATGGGCGTTACGGCCCGGCAATCTTCGAGGCAATGATGCCTCGACTTCTTGGGAGGAGAAGAACCATGATAACCAGACGAACCCTGCTTGCAACCAGCGCAGCCTTTGCACTGACACTGTCGATCGCCGCACCGGCGTTTGCCGATCCGGATGCTGCCCTTGCCAAGCTGCAGGAGACCGTTCTGTCGAAGGGGCCGAACGGCGAAGAGCCTGCCGCCGCTTCCTCGGTCACGTTGACCGATGAGGAACTGACCAAGATCAAGGGCATGAATGCCACGGCGGCCATCGTTATGCATTACGGCGGCAATGACTGGAGCCAGGCACAGATCAACGGATTGCAGACACAGTTCGCAGCCATGGGCATCAAGGTCATCGCCGTCACCGACGCCGGTTTCAAGCCTGAAAAACAGGTGGCGGACCTGGAAACCATCATGGCGCAGAAGCCCAGCATCATCGTGTCGATCCCGACTGATCCCGTTGCAACGGCTGTCGCCTACAAGGCGGCTGCCGACGCCGGCGTAAAACTGGTGTTCATGGACAACGTGCCGGCCGGCTTCACTGCCGGCAAGGAATACGTATCCTCCGTTTCGGCAGACAATTACGGCAACGGTGTCGCTTCAGCGCATTTGATGGCCAAAGCGCTCGGCGGCAAGGGCGAGATTGGTCTCGTCTTTCACGCCGCTGACTTCTTCGTCACTAAGCAGCGCTACGAGGCCTTCAAGGCAACTATCGCGTCGGACTACCCGGACATCAAGATCGTGGCCGAGCAGGGCATCGGCGGTCCGGATTTTTCCGGTGATGCCGACAAGGCGGCAAGCGCCATGCTGACCTCCAATCCCAATCTGAATGGGATCTGGGCTGTCTGGGACGTGCCGGCCGAGGGCGTGATTTCGGCGGCCCGCACCGCTGGCCGCGACGATCTCGTCATCACGACCATCGATCTCGGCGAAAACGTCGCGATCTCCATGGCCCAGGGCGGTTTTATCAAGGGTCTCG
The DNA here is from genome assembly GCF_001426685.1 of Rhizobium sp. Root483D2. Taxonomy (GTDB): domain Bacteria; phylum Pseudomonadota; class Alphaproteobacteria; order Rhizobiales; family Rhizobiaceae; genus Pararhizobium; species Pararhizobium qamdonense. The sequence goes on from NZ_LMFB01000039.1 coordinate 124,202, forward strand.
GTGCACAGCGCCCCTATTCACAGGGCGTGACCGAGGCGATGCTGGCAGGTTACGGTCTGCTCGGCAAAGAAGCCCCGGCGTTTGTGGCGTTGCCGGCGCTTCCCGTCACCAAGGAAACATTGGTCGAGGGATGGAAGGCCGTCTACAATACCGAACCGACGGCCAATGTGAAAACCAGCCTCGGACAGTAAGCCGGTTCCATCACCGCTTACCTTCTTGCGGGCGGCGTTTGCGCCGCCCGCCCTGGAAGGCCCACGGGCCTTTCCGAACAGATCGGGCCAGGGCCCCCCCTTCATTTGACGGAGAAAGACGATGACCAAAGTGATGAACGTCGCCATGATCGGTGGCGGCTTCATGGGCAAGGCGCATGCCATGGCCTATGCTTCCATGCCGATGTTCTTCTGGCCGGCGCCTGCCATTCCGCACCGCAAGGTCGTGGTGGACGTGACGGACGCGATGGCGGAAACTGCCCGCGACCGCTACGGCTTCGAGGAAGCGTCCAGTGACTGGCGCGCCGTCGTTGCCCGGCCGGATATCGACGTGATTGATATCTGCACACCCAACAATGTCCACGCCGAAATCGCCATTGCAGCAGCGCAAGCCGGCAAACACATCATCTGCGAAAAGCCGCTCGCCCGCACGGTCGAGGAAGCCCGCGCCATGGCCGCCGCCGTCAAGAAGGCCGGCGTGACCCACATGGTTGCCTTCAACTATCGCCGCACCCCGGCTGTTGCGCTTGCCAAGAAATACATCGAAGACGGCCGGATCGGCAAAATTCTCAATTTTCGCGGCACCTATCTGCAGGATTGGTCCGCCGACCCAGACGGCCCACTGTCATGGCGCTTCCAGAAGAAGATCGCCGGGTCCGGCACGGTCGGCGACATCGCCACCCATGTGGTCGATCTCGCGCATTATCTCGTGGGGCCGATCGAGACGGTGAATGCTATCACCACCACCTATAACAAGACGCGACCCTTGCAGCAGGGCGGGATCGACAAGCTGGGTGCGGCTGAAAAAGCATCCGGCGATGTCGAGCGCGGCGAGGTGGATGTGGACGATGAAGTCATCAGCATGCTGCGCTTCGAAAACGGCGCAATCGGCAGCCTCGAGGCGACACGCAACGCGTATGGCCGCAACAACTTCATCACGCTGGAGATCCATGGCACCAAGGGCTCGATCCACTTTAACTATGAGCGCCGTGACGAATTGCAGGTGATGTTTGCCGACGATCCGGCTGACAGTCGCGGCTTTCGCACGGTCTATACCGGTCCGGCGCACCCCTATGGTCACGGCCTCTGGCCCATCCCGGCGCTCGGCATAGGCTATTCCGAGACGAAGATTGTCGAGTGCTTCGATTTTTTCACGGCCATCAAGACGGGAAAACAGCCATCGCCGAATTTCGACGACGGTCTGTTGACGGAACTGGTCGCGGATGCCCTCATTCGCTCGGGAGAAACCGGAGCGTGGGAGCGCGTGGGCAGATGAGCACCGAAGCCGCAGCCGTCAGCATGCCCTTGACTGCAAGCGAGCCATTGGCCGTCAGCATGAAGGGAATTTCAAAGGCCTTTGGCGGTGTGCGGGCTTTGAACGATGTCAGTCTCGATATCCGGCAGGGCGAAGTTCACGCACTGCTAGGCGGCAACGGTGCGGGAAAATCCACTATACTCAAGGTGCTCAACGGCGTTCATAAGCCCGATTCTGGCACGATCACGGTCTGCGGCAACCTGCTGGAGGACGTGACGCCGGAGGCGGCGCGCGCGGCCGGCATTGCCATGAACTTTCAAGAGCTCAGCCTAATCCCGACGCTGACCGTAGCACAGAACGTGTTCCTGACGCGTGAAACCAGGGGCGGTCTGGGACTAATCGATGACCGGACGGCGGAGCGGCGCGCGGCCGAACTATTTGCGATGCTGGAGGTCGATGTCGATCCGAAAGCGCTGGTTGGCGATCTCGGCGCCGGACAGAAGCAACTGACCGAAATCGTCAAGGCGATCTCGCAGGATGCCCGCGTGCTGGTGCTCGACGAGCCCTCGACGGCGCTGGCCGTCAGCGACGTCGATCGCCTGTTCACATTCCTGCGCAAGCTGAAGGCAAAAGGCGTCGCCATCATCTACGTCTCGCACCGGATGGACGAGATCGCTCGCATCAGCGACCGGGCGACCATCCTGCGCGACGGTGCCCATGTCATTACGGCACCTCTGTCGGAGTTACCGATCGATACGATGATCGAGCACATCGTCGGCACGCGCTCAAAGGGCCTCTCCGATGTGGCGCGCGGCAATGCCGTCAAGGGCGAGGTTCTGGTGGAGCTGCGCAACGTCTCGGGCAAGTACAAGCCGGAGAACATATCCTTTGCGGTCCATCGCGGCGAGGTTGTCGGCCTTGCGGGCCTGCTCGGCTCCGGCCGGTCAGCGCTTGCGCGGCTGATCGCGGGGGTCGAGCCGGCAAAGTCCGGCGAGATCCTGATCAACGGCAAGCTTGTGGCGATCCACAAGCCCGGCGATGCGATCGCCGCCGGCGTGGCGCTGGTGCCGGAGGCGCGGGCAACGCAAGGGATTATTCCTGCTCATTCCGTCGCATCCAACATGACGCTTGCGGTTCTCGACAGCATTTCGGCGGCGGGTTTCGTCGATGCGGAAAGGGTCAGGTCCGTTACGGACGGAATGATCAAGAGATTGTCGGTTAAGACCGCGAGCCGCGACCATGCGGTCTCGACGCTCTCGGGTGGCAACCAACAGAAGGTGGTCATCGGCAAATGGCTCGCAACCGATCCCGATATCCTGGTGCTCGACGAGCCGACCGCTGGCATCGACATCGGTTCGAAATCCGAAATCATCAAGCTGGTGCGCGATCTGGCTGCGGCCGGCAAGGCGATCGTCTTCATTTCCTCGGAGTTGAGCGAACTGCTGACGGCCTGCGATCGCATCGTCGTCATGTCGGAAGGCCGCATGTTTGCCGATATCCCGCGTGACCGGCTCGATGATCCGGCCATCGATGCACACGACACGGCCCACCGTCTTCAGGCGGCCGAGCAACGCCTGCAGATCGAAATTCAGGAGGCCCTGAAGCAAGGGCAGAAGGTTTGACATGACGACCGCAAATCCAACGCTCGCTGAGAGCTTCAAGGCCAACTGGCGGCAATACATCATCTATATCGGCTTCGCGGTGATCTTCGTGATCTTCGCCCTGACTTTGGCCGACAAGGGCTTTCTCAACCCCAACAACCTGCTCAACATCGTCCGCCAGACAGCGATGATCGCCGTCATGGCCATTGCTATGACCTTCGTGCTGTCCGCCGGCGAAATCGATCTATCGGTTGGCGCGGTCGCAGGGCTCGCAACGGTTACCGTTGCCATGGCGATTGCGGTGGCCGGGCCGGTGGCCGGCGTCTTTGCGGGGCTTGCGACGGGCATTGCCGTCGGCATGTTCAACGGCTGGCTGACGACGCGCGTCGGCATACCGTCGTTTCTGACGACGCTGGCGATGATGGGCATCGCCAAGGGCGTAGCAATGTGGATTTCCAACACCGCTGCCGTCCCGATCCTCAGTCCCGGCTATTCCTGGCTGTTCGGCGGTGGATCGCTCTTCAAGGTTCCTGTGCTGTTATTCTGGATGGTTATCTTCGGCGCCATCGGTCACGTCGTCCTTCGCCGCACCAGCTTCGGCCGACGCGTTCTGGCGACCGGTGGCGGCGAAACGGCGGCGCGCTATTCCGGCATCGACACCAAGGCTATCAAATTCCGTGTGCTCGTCATTTCCTCGACCGCCGCAGCCTTCGCCGGCATGCTTTATGCGGGGCGGCTCCAGTCGGGACGGTTCCAACTGGGCGAGGGGGACGAACTGTCTGTGATCGCTGCCGCCGTTCTTGGCGGCACCAGCCTGTTCGGCGGCAAGGGCACGATCATCGGCACCATCGTCGGAGCCCTGATGATCGGCATGATCAACAACGGCCTGATCCTAATGGGGCTGGAATTCTCGCAGCAACTCATAGCACGCGGCGGAATCATCATCCTCGCCGTTGCCCTGTCGCAGAAGCGGAACTGAGCCATGTCCCCTGTAACGATTATCGGTACTGTCATCGCGAAGCCCGAAACGCGCGAGGAGTTGCAAACGCTCCTCGCGGCCCAGGTGGCACCGACGCGCGCCGAACCCGGTTGCATCAACTATGACTTCCATGTGGATGCGAACGACCCTTGCGTCTTCGTATTCTACGAGAACTGGCGCAGCCAGGCCGACCTCGATGCTCATATGACGATGCCCCATCTGCGGCCGCTCCTGAGCGCGATAGACAGGCTGCTCTCCAGCCCCGTCGAAATCCGCCATTTGCAAATGCTCAGCGGGACCAAGTAGGCGCATTGACGCAAGGCACCGATTGCGAGCGGCGTCGGTTCATCCTGGTTCCCTGTCGTGCGACATTGACGCGAGTATGACATGATGCTTGGTATCGCCTGATCGTACCAAAGGCGCAGCGGATGTGACGGAACGGGAAAACATAGCCAAGGCCAGGATCAAGGGCGCGCCAGAGGGCCCCTACGAGATTGCCGTCGAACAGGCGCGCGGCAGCCTCCAGAATCGTGACCTCAACCAGTTTCTCGACTTCGTCATCGCGCTTTACGACGAAAGCGCCAGAATCTTCGGATCGCGGGTCACGCAGCGGGACACGCGCATGGTCATCGATCTCATGCGCAGCCACTTTTCAGGCAGGCCCGTTACCAAGTCCTCTCTCGTCGCGTCATCCGGGCTGTCCTACGGAACGGCGATGCGGGCGATCGAGGGCATGCTCGAAAGCGGCCTGATCGTCACACGTCCGCGCACAGCCACAGGTCTGTCGTACTCGCTCCACCCGTCCGGCGACCTGATTTCCCGCTGGCATGCCTTCTCGCATCGTGGCGAGAAACTGCTGCGCGAGGCGACCGCCGCGACTGAACCGCTGCGCACGCCGGCCGGCCGCCGTCCCAAGCTGGATGTTCCCGCCAGCATCATCCCGCCGCCCGCGGTCCTGACGGAAACCCTGTCCCTGGGCAGAGGGCTGCGCATCCTCGTCCATGCCGACACGACGTTCATGGCGATGAGCGCTTTGAAGCGGCAATTCGAGCTCATTCTGGGCGTCCCCGTCGAGGCGCGCGCGCTGGGGATCGATCGCCTGCAAGAGGAAATCGTCGGCAACAGTCGGCGGTCGCAGTCGCGCTACGACATCATCGCATGCGATTTGCCCTGGTTCGGGGAGATGGCGCATCACGGCCGTCTCCTGCCCCTGGACAAGCTGATTCAGGAAAACCATTTGGATTGCAGCGATATCTACGCCGATGCGCTGGCGAGTTCGCGTCATAATGGCCAGCAATTCGGCATTCCCGTGCTGACGACGGGGGAGGTTTTGGCCTATCGGACGGATCTTCTGGCGGAACGGTCGATCGTCCCGCCGAGGACGTCCGATGAGGTGATCGCAGCGGGGCGGAAACTGCACGACCCGAAGCGGGGAGTTTCCGGCATAACCTGGAACGGCGGTCGTGGGACGGCGCTCGGGCACAGCTTCATCATGATGATGGGAGCCTTCGGCCGGCCGATCGTGGACCTTCGTCGTACTCAAGACGGCTTCGACGTCGCCGGCGCCCGAGGGGAAGATCTACGACCGACATTTCTGTCCGAAGAGGCCCGGCAGACCGCGGCCTACATGCAGGAGTTGATGGCATTTTCCCCGCCGAACGTTCTGGACGTGACGTGGTACGAGCGGGCGAGCACCTACGCCAACGGCCATGCAGCAATGGCCTATTCGCACTCGCTCCTCGCTCATCTCTACGAAACGGTGCCGCAATCGCCGGCCTATCGCAAAACCGGCTATCTGCCCCATCCGACCGGTCCCAACGGGCGGCCGATCGTTCCGGTCGGCGGGTATGCCCTGTCCATTCCTTCGAATGTCGCGCCAGCACGGATTCCATCCGTCTGGAAGGCGCTGATGACGTTGACCTCGGCGGAATCGGTCAAGCTCTACCTGCTGAACGGCAGCCTCGCCAGTTCGCGGGCGAGCGTCAGCCGCGATCCGGAGGTACAGGCCATCTCGCCCTATATCGGCACCATCGATGCCTACGCCGCCAAAGGATATCTGCGCATGTGGCCCCGTCCGCCCATTGCCGGTATTCCGGACGTCATTTCCATCGCGGGGGAGGAAGTCCATGATTTGCTCAATGGATGGAAATCCATGGAGGCAGCGTTGGTCCGCGCTCAGAACAGGGCAGATGCCATCATGCGGGAAAGAGGGCATTATTGATCCTTCCTCTCCGGAAGTCCCCAAAAACATCCAGAATGGATAAAACTCCGGCTGGTGCGATGATCAGCATCGATTAAGCTTTACCTCATCCAAACTGCTTCAGAGCAGACGCACGGGAGGTGCGGGGATCAGGAGGAAGATGGTGTCGCTGAGGACAATGAGCCCAAAGCCGGCACCGTAAATCTTCAACAAACATGTCTGCGCCGGGAGCGCAATTTGAATCGGGCCGCATGCGACGCCGGGTGAGCGCGCTGTCGTGTCGAGAGGAGTGAGATCAATGGCGTTCAAATACGCGTTCAACACCTGGGCGTATTCCAGTTTTCCGTGTTGGGTACCGTCGTATTCTATCGAGGAAACGATCCGCCGCATCGCCGGTTTCGGTTATGACGGCATTGAGATTGGCTGCGCGGCGCCACACGCATGGCCCGCCTATCTTTCGCCCAGTCATCGCCGCGACCTGAAATCTCTGATGGATGATCTCAATCTGAAGCCGGTCAGCCTGCTGCCGGCCCCTGGCGGCGGACCTGGCCACAACGTGGCATCGCTCATGCCGGAGGAGCGCAAGGCGACGATCGCGCATTACAAGGAGGTGGTAGACCTCGCCCATGATCTCGGCGCAGACCGCGTGCTTTACATCGCTGGATGGCGATCCTTCGGCACGGGTTATCAGCAAGCCTGGGACTGGAGCCTCGCGGCGCTCAGGGAAATTGCCGCCCATGCCCGGGAAAAGGGCGTCGGCATCAGCATCGAGCCGACATCGGCCGATTCCAATCTCATCGACACCCCCGGTCAGGCGCTGCTCTTGCGTGAGCAGGTCGGCTCCGACACGGTCAAGGTGATGTTCGACACCTACCACGCGCTCTACCGCAACGAGGTCAGTTCCGACTATGTGCACGAGATGGCGGGGCATCTGGACCATGTCCACTTTGCCGATATCGACCGTCTGGCGCCAGGCGAGGGCGTGGTCGATTGGGCCGGTGTGCTGGCAGCGCTGAAACAGATCGATTTCCAAGGATATCTGACGATGGAAATAGGCTTCAGCGGCCGGAATTTCGACCCCGATCGCGTGGCGCGCAGTGCGCTCTCCTACCTGAAGTCGGTCGAAGCCAGCCTGAAATAACAATCACTGAAATGACAATCAACGGGAGGAGGAAACCCACATGAAGACGAACAAGACACATATGCGACGACTGCAGGCGACATTATCCCTCATGGTGATGGCGACAGCATCGGGCGCCATGGCGGAATCAGTGCCGGTAGTGCAATGGGACCAGTTTTCCAATGCCGGCATCACGGCCGCGGGGCCAGCCATGGAGGAATTGATCAAGGTCTGCGAGGCGGCACTTCCGGACGTGAACATCGAGCGTACCGTGGTTCCGTCGATCGGCATACGCGAGAGCTATCGTCTCGCTGTTTCCGCAGACAAGACACCGGATCTCGGTTATACTTGGCCGGCAGCATCGGTTCTGGCGGGTTATGCCCGTACCGGAAAAGTGGCGCCACTCAACAGTTATTATGACAAATACGGCTGGGACAACGTCAACGCCTTCTATCGCGGCCGCAATTCCTATCAGGGCAAGCTCTACGCCGTTCCGATGGAACAGGACCTGATGGGTGTCTACTACAACAAGGCGATGTTTGCCGAACTCGGTCTCGAAGTCCCCAAGACCTACGCCGAATTCAAGACGGTCGTGGACAAGATCAAGGAAGCCGGCAAGATCCCGATCGCCTTCGGCAATCGCGACCGCTGGCCCGCTACCAACACGCTGAGCCTGATTCTCGGTCTGACGGCCGGCCGGGCGGAAGAGGAAAAAGTGTTCTTCGGCGAGGAACCCTGGACGAACCCCAAGTTCAAGCTGGCTGCGGAGACCTTCCAGCAATGGGGCAAGGATGGATATTTCCCCAAGGGCTTCAACGGCATCGGTTATGATGAGGCCAATGCGCTTTTCCTCGGCGGGCGTGCCGCGATGAATATCACCGGGACGTGGGTATTGCAGGACATGGCGCGGGGCGCCAAATTCGATCTCGGCGTGTTCATGTTGCCGCCGATCTCCGACGGCGTCCCCCCCGGCACGATGTGGGGCGAAGGGTCTCAGTGGCAGGTTTCCGCAGCGGCGAGCGATGCCGCCAAGGATGCCGCAGCCAGCTACATCAACTGCCTGACCTCCAAGGAAAACCGCAAGACATGGGTGGAGAAGGGTTATCTTGTTCCGATCGGCACGACGGCCGAAGACCTGAAAGCCTGGGATACACTGCCGGTCGTCAAGGATTTTTATGCGGAAGGCCTGAAAACCCCGGATACGAATTTCTACGACCTGCACACCACCGTGCCGGAAAGCGTGACTCAGGTCCTCTATCCGGAATTGCAGAAGCTCGCGAGCGGTGACGAGACGCCGGACTCTTTCCTCGCGGCCATTCAGGCATCGTGGCAGGCAGCAATTGCCAATGGCGAGCGCTGGGTGCCTTAACCCGTCACCCGGATCCATATGGGATGGTGGCGGTTTTCCCCTGCCATCCCCAACCTTGGGACAAGTTCATGTACAACAGCCGCCAAGCCCTGCTGTTCGTGCTGCCGGCCTTGCTGCTCTATGTAGCTTTTGTCGCGGTGCCAATCCTGCAGGTCGCAGCCTACAGCGTGTTTTCTTGGGACAACGGGTCGATCAAGGCCTTCAGCGGCCTTGCGAATTATCAGCGTCTGACGTCGGACGGCGTGTTCTGGACGGCGCTCGGGCACAACGCGATCTGGGCGATTCTGACGCTCTGTTTCCCGCTGTTGATCGGTCTCGTCCTCGCCTCCATACTCGCTGAACGGTCGCCGCGAACCATCCGGCTTATGAGTGCGCTTTACTTTCTGCCGCGCACCATTCCGCTTGTCGTTGCCGGCATCATCTGGGGCTGGATTTACAATCCTATCTTCGGCCTTTTGAATTATGTTCTCGATCTGATCGGCCTCGGCTCGCTGGGCGGCGCATGGCTCGCGGAATCCGGCTCTGCGCTCCTGTCTCTCAATGCGGCCGGTGCCTGGACATTTTACGGATTCTGCGTGCTGATCTATCTGTCGGCCATCCAGTCTATCGATCCCTCGCTTTACGAGGCGGCCTCGCTCGATGGGGCCGGCTGGGGACAGCGGTTTCGGTTCATCACCGTGCCGCTCCTGAAAAGCACCACGCTCTTTCTGGGCCTCTATGCGGCAATCGAAGCCATGCGCTTCTTCGACCTGGTCTGGGTCACCACGCAGGGGGGGCCGGGCTACGACACCGAAGTCCTCACCACGCACATTTACAAGACCTTCTTCCTTGTCGGCGACTTCGGCTACGCGGCGGCCCTTTCGGTCGTGCTGCTTGTCATCGTGCTCACCATCGGCGGGCTGAGCTACCGCATCCTGAGGCAGTCATGACCAGAACATCCCGCTTCTTCCAGCACGCCGTGCTTCTAATCTTCGCGCTTTATGCGCTGGTTCCCGTTTATCTGGTGGTGCTGGCCTCTCTGCGCAGCGAAGCCGATCTGTTTTCCGGACCGCTTACACTGCCGTGGCCTATCGATATCGGCAACTTACGTCGTGTCTGGTTCGAAAGCGGCTTTTCGCAGTTTTTCGTCAATAGCCTGATGATCAGCACCGGCTCGACCCTGCTCGTCATGCTAACGGCGCCGCTGGCCGGCTTCGCCTTCGCAAAACTGAAATTTCCGGGCAAGGAAATCCTGTTCGGTTTGTTTCTGGCAGGCCTTGTCGTCCCCGCTCCCTCGGTGATCGTGGCACTGTACGGCGATCTGCAGCTGCTCGGTCTTCTGAATACGCGGGTCGGCGTGATCCTCCCCCAGGCAGCGCTCCTTCTCCCGTTTTCCATCTTCATGATGCGCACGGTCATGGAGGATTTGCCCGACGATCTTCTGGAGGCCGCAACAATCGATGGCGCAACGCTTTTCGAGACTTTTACGAAAGTGGTTGTTCCTATTGTCAAACCGGGCCTCCTGTCGCTTGCATTGATCACGTTTTTGTTTTCCTGGCAGGAATATCTGCTGCCGCTGGTCGTCATACAGGACGAGACCCTCAAACCGCTGACGGTGGGGGCTGCAACCCTGCAGGGGCGCTACGGCGTCGATTACGGCGGGATCGCGGCTGCGGGGATCATCGCCTTCGCGCCGATCGTCGTCCTGTTCCTTGTCCTGCAACGCTCTTTTGTCCGCGGCCTGACGGCCGGTGCCGTGAAGTAAACCTTATCAAGCTGGAGTATCGCCATGAAAGCCGTTTTTCTCCCCGGCAACAAGCGCGTCGAAATTCGCGCTGTCGAAGTCCCCAAGCCGCGGCAGGACGAGGTCCTGGTCCAGGTCAAGGCATCCTGCATATGCCGCAGCGATCTCAGTCTCTACTACGGCAATGCCGTGGTCGGGGGCGAGGCAGCGGGGCGCTGTGTCACGGGTCATGAACCATCCGGCATCATCGTCGAGGTCGGCTCGGCCGTCCGTCAGTTCAAGAAGGACGACCGGGTCGCCATCCATCTCGCCATTGGCTGCAGCGTGTGCAGCCATTGCCGGGCGGGCCACTTTCATCTCTGCTCTGAATGGAAATGTATCGGCTTCACTGCCGATGGAGGCAATGCGGAATACATCGCCGTTCCGGAGCGCAATCTGCTGAGACTGCCCGACACGATGTCCTACGTCGCCGGCGCGATTTCCACGGACGCCTTCGGCACGCTTTGTAGCGCGGCGCGAAAGCTCGGCATCGACGGTCTTTCCACCGTGGGGATCTGGGGGCTCGGCCCGATGGGCTCGGCGGGCGTGCTTGCCGCAAAGGCATTGGGCGGACAGGTCGTTGCCCTCGATCCGATAGAAGAGCGCCGGGACTTCGCACGCAGCCTTGGCGCCGATCTCGTCCTCGACCCCCTGGACAGAACTTCATTCGAGCAATTGATGGACTTTTCCGGCGGAAAGGGCGTGACCGCGGCCATCGATTGCTCAGGCAACGGCATGGCGCAGAATATGGCGCTCGATGCTGCTGCGCCCTTCGCGAAGGTCGCTTTCGTCGGGGAGAGCCTTGAGGCAACGATCCGGCCGAGCGATCAGTTGATTCGCAAGCAGGTGACGCTGATGGGTTCTTGGTATTTCGGCGTGGCCGAATACGAGGACATCCTGCGCATCGTTGACGTCGGCAATATCGATCTGGAAAAACTCGCAACCCATACCTTCCCGCTTGACGAGGCGGAAACGGCGTTCCGGCTGTTCGACGAACGCAAGACGGAAAAGGCAGTCTTCGTTTTTTGACGATGATCGGTAAACGGAAATAGAAGCGCGGACGGGAGCAGGCATATGGCAACGGTAAGTTTTCAAGGAACCCGCAAGGCGTTCGGCGCCCATGAGGTATTGAAAGGTGTCTCCCTTGATGTGGCGGACGGTGAATTCGTTATTCTCGTCGGGCCATCCGGATGTGGAAAATCGACGCTGCTGCGCATGCTGGCGGGTCTCGAACAGGCAACCGGCGGCGATATCCGGATCGATGGAAAAAGCGTGATCGGCATTGCACCGAAAGAGCGGGACATCGCCATGGTCTTTCAGACATATGCTCTTTATCCGCATATGACCGTCGCCGAAAATATGGGATTTTCACTACGGCTCGCAAAAGCGCCCAAAGCGGAAGCAGACCAAAGGATCAGCGCGGCTGCGACCTTGCTGAACCTTGATACGTTATTGGACCGCTATCCCAAGCAGCTTTCAGGCGGGCAGCGCCAACGTGTTGCCATGGGCCGTGCGATCGTCCGCGATCCGAAGGTGTTTCTCTTTGATGAGCCGCTCTCGAACCTTGACGCCAAGCTGCGGGTGCAGATGCGCGCCGAGATCAAGGCTCTGCACCAGCGACTACGCACGACCAGCATCTATGTTACCCATGACCAGGTCGAGGCCATGACCATGGCGGACCGTATCGTTGTGATGAACGGCGGCATCATTGAACAGGTCGGCACACCGCTCGATCTCTACGACAGTCCCGCCAACCTTTTCGTCGCCGGCTTCATTGGTTCGCCGTCCATGAACTTCATCGATGGAAAGTTAGAACGGCAGGACGCAATAGTCATGTTTAGAGCAAACGGCGGCTTCGCGTTGCCGATAACGGTCGAGGCCGCGGGGTCAGCACGGGAGGGGCAAGCCGTTGTCTATGGCGTGCGCCCGGAACACATCGATTTCACGGGTCGTGACAGCAGCGGTGACTTTGCGCCCGTTGTATCGGTCGTGGAGCCGATGGGATCGGAAACTCTGATTCTTGCAGATTATCCCGGAGGCAAAATGACGGTCTCCTATCGGGGACGTGGAGTTTTCAATCCCGGCGACAGGCTTCCGCTGACGATTGATGCATCTCGCATCCACCTGTTCGATCGTGCCAGCGGACGCAACTTACGCTATAACGGCCAGCATTGAAATTTAAATCAAATCAGTTCTTAGCGGAGATCAGCACACAGAGGTCCAATCCCATCAAGGCGAAGACGATTGACGTCCAGGCAGATGCGGAGATTGTTTCCGCATCTGCCTGGACGATTTGGATCAGCTGTTCATCGGACCAGCTATGCAGCTTCCCAAACCTGATTGAGGATTTTCGCCGCAAGCGCCGCCTTGTCCTGCGGCAGGAATCGGCCGTAATGCTGCTGAACGACATCCGGTGTGTCCTGGATGGCATAGCTGGCCTGCTCGTAGGATCCGGTCTGCTTGAGGATATGCGTTGCCAGAATATCCCGAAGATTATGCGGTCCGTGCGGGAGCAATCCCTTGATCGCGCCGCGGCCGGTGTAAGGGTTGTAGATTCCATAGCGTTGGATAACGGTTCGCCAAGCTTCATAGAATTTGGTGGAATCGTATGCCGCGTCCAGACTGGTTGTCTTCACCGTCTTGACGAACAGGGTGCCGGGATCGTTTGCCGGACCGAGCAGCACACTGCGATGGCGATCGATATAGGCTTCGAGGTGTTTGTAGAGGTCGAGCAGATCCGGCAGGATCAGCCGGAACGGCTTTTGTCCGAAGAAGGATGAGGCTGAGTTCTTGAAGGCGACTGACGGGATGAGCACCTCCCATCCGCTCTCTCGATCGCTCCAGCGCAGTTCGCCGCATTTCAGGTCTTCCAGCCGCCGCTCCGATGTCGGAAAATGCCCGCGCGGGCACAAGCGAAGCTGGCGAAGATTCTTTTGTCGAAGGCCAAGATGCAGGCCGAGGCGCAGCAAAAGGAAAGAGCGTACCGCTTCGGCTGCTGCTCGAGGATAACGATGTTCATCCGGCATGCGCTTCAAGATCTCATCTGTGATCTTGCGATACTCCGACAGTGGGCTGTCTGCCTCAAGGACCACCATGATCGGCTCGAACGGATCGCGATGCACGCGCATGACACGCTGGATTTCCTTCGAGCGATTGGCCGCATGCCGGTGGAATGCGTCGCAGGCGCTGTGCCAGTCGCGCGCCGCAAAGTCTATCTCCTCTGGCGCGATCAGCCCTTCGATTGGCTGAACCTTCTTCAACAATTCCGGATGCTGACGGATCCAGCCGACTTCGGCGCGGGTTAGCGCCATTGCCACCATCAGCATGTCTTCTTCCCATTTGGTATAGAAGCCACGCCGCTGCTCGCGCCATTGCAGGTACCAATCCCACACACCTGGGAAGATCAGCAGGCCAAAGGTCAGTTGGCTGAGAGGAACGCCGCGCCCTTTGACAATGCCAGCGGGCGAGGCGGCGAGCGCACCGAACATCAGCCCGAGATGCTCTACCTTCTGCGATGCCGTTTCCTCGCCCCATACCCCGTTGCGTTGAAATCCAATTGCCGTCAGCGTCGATGTCTTGAAGCGGATCAGATCGGCCATCTCCATAGCCAACCGCCCTGGCGCATCGACGACGCCGGACAGGAGATCAGGATCTTCAATGGCCTCGGGATTGTGGCTCGTGCTGTCCGGGTTCATTTGTGGTCGTGGAGACAGGGTGCCTCCGCCATAGGTGACGCCTGGAAACCGAATTGCATAACGCTGTTTTATTGCCGCCGCCTGGTAGCGACGATAGTCGGTTGAGCCCGAGATGATTGCCCTGCGCACCCATTCGATGATTTCCTCCCGCTTGAGGAATGGCAGGCTGCTGAAATCGTCCGGCAGATGCCAAGCGAGCCGTCGCCGTTCCGCAGCACTGATGTCACCCATATCATGGCCGTAAAGGGAACGGGATTGGTGCGGCAACTTCGCCTGGAAATAGCCTGGCGCCAGTCGAAATCGCCGCTCGATGCGTGACAGGATCTCGCAACTCGCCACAGATCTCGGCACACGTTCACCCTGTATCCAAGACAGTAGCGTCTTGCTGTCGAAAGTTTCGTGCAACCGGACTACGGCGCGATATAGTTGCCAGTAGCTGTCCCCGAACCTCCGCATGTGATAGATGAGGGCATCCTGAAAATTCGGCGGATCGTCGGTCGCGTCGAACAGGGGCTCAGGAAACTCACTGATCGGTTTCGCTGCGGGGCCGCGTCGCGTGGACGTGTTGCGGGCAAAAACGCCGTCCGCCGCTGCGCGTTGCGGTTTCCTGGTGGAAGGAGCAGTTACTTCTGATTTGCCTGACCGAGCGGCCTGCCTCGTTGTCCGTACGTCTTCGGCAATTGGCGGTGCTCCAAGCCATCTGATGATTGCATCCAGTCCCAAGCGGAGTTGTTTTTTCAGCTCGGGCGTCAATTCGTCTTCGATCCCGCAAGCCTTCCCGAGCGTTGTCCAGTCGATGCGGCCATTGAGGCGAGGTGGCAACTTTCGATAGATGACCAAGCTTATCAAATATGGGCGGATGGTTTCGAGAACTTTTTTTGATGTGATCGGGGCAATGCGTACCTCGCAGAATTGGGATATTTTGCGTTGAAAATTGCTGGATAAAAGATCGTGTTTTGGCATGCTCATTCCATTTCTCCTGGCGCCAGTGCCGAGGGCGGGCGGGAATAGGAGCAGACGTTTAACAAATGGTTTTGAGGCAGCTGCAAGAAATTGCCCCAAGTCTTCAAGAGCAATTCATAGTCTGGAGAATTGGCGAAGATAGCCCTCTAGACTATGGCCGCTGTCATTCATTTGCATTATAGTCTCAGCCAAAATGGAGATCGATATGGCTGCAAATGCACTGGTACAAACTCGTATTGATGCCGAGGTTCGGGATCGTGCATCCGTAGTGCTTGGAAATATGGGACTGACCGTATCGGACGCGGTCCGTATCTTACTCACCCGGACTGCCAACGAGGGTGTGCTCCCGCTGGAGCTTCTTTCAGGCAGCGAGGCCCATGACGCTTGGTTTCGTGCCAAGGTACTTCAAGCGCTGAACGATACTCGACCGGACGTCTCGGATGAGGAAGTCGAGGTTCATTTCGCTGAACGCCGAGCCGCAGCCCGTCTCAACGCGGGTGAGCGCAAATCGTGAGGCTTACCTGGTCTGCGTTCGCGTTATCGGATCGCGATGCCATCTTTACGTACATAGAATCCGAAAATCCGTCAGCGGCCATTCTGGTCGATGAGCGCATTGTTGCTGCGGTCCGCCGGTTGGTAGACTTCCCCGCAAGCGGTCGTGTAGGCAGAATTGCCGGCACCCGCGAACTGGTTATTAACGGCACGCCGTACGTCGCGGCGTATGCAATTACCGAAACTACGGTCCGTATTCTTCGCGTGCTTCACGGTGCGCAGGAATGGCCAGACACTTCGCCCGCGAGCTAGACTTTGTTCTCGGTACTGAGAAACACCAGGTCGGTGATTCGAACTGGTTCGAGGCGAGAGAAATTGTTGCCGAGCGCGAGTTTAGAAAAGCGGCGCTACGATTCCATGCCTCACGATTAGGGTCGTTTAATAACTCTGGTTACTAATCGACTTGACGCGATCCAGAAACCACCGCCCAGCCGGCCCCGGCAAAGTGTTGGTTGGATAGATCGCCTGAAACGGCATGATCCCGGCGGCCGGTCCTTCCAAGATGATCGCGACGAGCCGTTTGTAGGCAAGATCATCCTTGACCATCCACAGGGGCATATGTCCCCAGCCGAGGCCCGCGCGTAGCAGCGCATGCTTGGCGCCCAAATCCGCCAGCCGCCAGATGTTCTTGCCCTGAACGCCGTAGTCCGTCCCTTGAGTAATCGCCGAGCGATCGGTCAATACGAGCTGGGTTTCGTCTGTGATATCCCGAAGCCGAATCGGCTGGTCAAGGCCAGCAAGGCGGGATGCGGGAGCGGTCACAGTGACAAGCGGCTCGCTAAGCAAATGTTCTGTCGAAAGCGTCGGCGGCGGGAAGGGGAGGGTGCCGGTAATCCCGAGACTGCAGCGTCCGTCCAACACGGTCTGGGAGACGGCACCCAGCGCTTCGACATGTAGGCGTAGTGGGGTCGACGGGAATTCCAGCTTGAACCCTGACAAAACCTTTGTGAGGAGGCTGTGCGGGAACATGACATCGACAACGATCGACAGTTCCGGCTCAAGCCCGGCCGAAAGGCTTTTGGCCTTGGCTTTCATCTTGTCGGCTTCAAGGACAACGCGCCGCGCATTTTCCAGGAGATTGACACCCTGCTGTGTTAATTCAGGATAGCGGCCGATGCGCTCGAAAAGCCTGACACCAAGCTGCCCTTCAAGATTTGCAATGCTTTGACTGACGACCGATTGGGCGCGGCCGATCGCTCGCCCACCTGCCGAGAAGCTGCCGGCATCGGCGGCTGCGACGAACGTCCGCAGGTGATCGAGAGAAACGCCGTCTAGCATGTATCCGCTTTCCAGATAGGTCCTATCCGATGATATAGGCTACAGCTCTTGTTCTGCAATTTCTATCTTTCGTCACGAAAGGAGACATTGCGATGGCTCAGCACGTTTTCATCATCGGCGCGACCGGATTTGTCGGTGGCGCAATTGCCCGCCATTTCGTTTCGCGTCGTTTCCGGGTCACGGGTTTGGTGCGCAGCGGCGAGGCCGCAGGGCGTCTGCGTGCTGCCGGCATGGCAGTGCAAATCGGCGACCTGGCCGAGCGCTTGCTGGCGGTCACCGAATTCGCCAGACAGGCGGATGTCGTCGTCTTCGCGGCGCAGGTTTCGCCTCAGGTCGAGCTCGAAGCTGTTAAGGCATTGCTGGATACGCTGAAGGACAGTGGCAAGACCTTGGTTTTCCTGTCCGGCTCCGGTGTGCTTTGCCAGCGCACGGAAGGGGCGTGGAGCTCTGAAAGTTTCGGCGAGTACGATGCGTTCGCACCAGAACCGTTGGCCGCCGCCCGCGTCGATGCAGAGAACCTGGTTCGCGCAGCCTCATCCCACGGCATCCTTGGCATCGTCATGCGACCGCCGCTCATCTGGGGACCGAACGATCATGGCCACGTCTCGATGGTCTATCGTTCGGTCGCTGCGACAGGTGCTGCCTGCTACATCGGCGACGGCCTTGCCACCTATTCGAACGTCCATGTCGACGACATCGCCCGGCTGTTCGAACTTGCTGTGACCAAAGGCAAAGCCGGCGCCATCTATCATGCCGCTTCAGGCGAAATCCCCAATCGCTGGATAGCAGAAGCAGTTGCCCGCGACCTTGGCTGTGAGACCCGCAGTGTCTCCATGTCCGAAGCTGCAAATATCTGGGGCGACTTTGGCGCGCTGATCATGAGTGTCTCAAGCCGGGTGCGCGATGCGCAAACGCGCAAGGCCCTCGGCTGGTCGCCGCGCCATACGGACATGTTGTCCGAAATCGGCGAGCCGCGCCTGCGTGCGCTTGCCACACCATCAAACTTAAAAGGAACAAAACAATGAGCACACACGAAGGAAAAATCGCGATCGTCACCGGCGGCAAGCAGGGGATCGGCCGCGGCGTTGCCGATCTGCTCGCCAAGCGCGGTGCAAAGGTCGTTCTCGTCAACCGTGAAAAGGCGTCAGATGCCGCGTCGTCGATCGGCAATAACGCGATCGCCATCGCAGCCGATGTCACGCAGCAGGCAGACTGGGCAAACGTCGCGAAAGAAGTCGAGGCAACGTTCGGCCGGGCCGATATTCTCGTCCATGCCGCAGGCATCTATCCGATGGCGAGCCTGGATCAGATGACCCCCGAAGAATGGCGCAAGGTCATGGCGATCAATCTGGACGCTCACCTGCTTGGCGCTCGCGCCATCGTGCCCCTGATGCGCAAGGCTGGCGGTGGTTCGATCGTCGCGATCGGCTCCGATGCCGTTGGCATGGTCACGCCGCCCGGCATGGGCTTCTCGCATTACATGGCATCGAAGATGGGTGTCATCGGCCTTGTCCGCGCGCTGGCAAACGAGCTTGCCACCGACAACATCATCGTCAACGCCGTTCATCCCGGCATCACTGATACGGAAGGTGCGAGCGGCATGCCCAATGAGCAGAAAGCACAGGTCTACATGCAGCAGGCGATCAAGCGTCTTGGGACGCCGGCCGATATCGCCGGGCCCGTCGCCTTCCTTACCAGCGACGATGCCCGCTTCGTCACCGGCCAGACGCTCGTGGTGGACGGCGGTTGGATGCGGCTCTAGGAGCCTGGCATCCTGCATGAGCTAAGGTAGCGAGCGATACCGCATCAATAATTGATGCGGTATCGTTGCTTCGGAGTTGGTGAAGTGCGCAGGGCTCAGACCCGCGCCATGTCCGAGTCGACTGCTACGCTAGCTCCATTTCAATGACTTTGGATCACGGGAGGATGCCAGCCGGTTCGTCAAGAGAAGCCGGCCATATAGATAAACCGGCCCTCATTGTCCGGGCGAACAAAATTATATCCAGTTGCGGCCTTTGTGCCATCCGGCTTATGCATTGCCCAGATGGCAAGCAGTTCGTCATGGTGGACAAAGATCTTCTCGGTGCTGAAATATGTCCCAGGCATCATCTTTTGAAAATTCTCGATATGAGCGATCAACCCAGCCCGAGTTTCGCCTTGTCCGCTTGGGTTGGTGAAAACCATATCGTCGGAGACGCTGTGTTCGAGAAGCTGCTTGCGTTCATCGTCGGCAATGTCGCTGTACGCGGCAAGATACGCGGTCCAGTTTTGCTCGAGTGTCTGTGTGTCCATGAATTGAGCCTTACTTAGTTCGGTCTGGTGACCCGTTGCGCACTGCTTGGGCGAAGCGTTGACGTCGGAATGCTTTTGAGAATAAGTGGCAATCATCACACGGTCGATAATCAAAGCCCCGAAACAAATTATCGTGCATCCAAACTGACGTGGATCTCTTACTGGACCTTATCCGCGTCCTTCGCCCCCGAGGCGCATTGTTCGGCGCGGGCTTCGACGCGTCTGGCGAATGGGCGTTGTCATTCCAAAAACGCGACGATCTTATGTTCTGCTGGATTGAGGAGGGCGAGTGCCAACTGTTACGGCCGGGCAACGAGCCCGTGCGCGTCCGCAAGGAAGACTTCGTTCTGATCCGGACAGTGACCCCGTTTACGCTTGCGTCGATGGGGTCGATCGAGCCTATCGATAGCGAGGCGGCCGTATTGGCATCCAGACGTCAAAGGCTTCGACTTGGCTCAGGCGACGAGCGCCCTGTCACGCTTCATGCCGGCAAGTTTGTCGTTGAATCGGTAAACGAAGGCCTGTTGTCTGGCTTGCTGCCGCAACTGATCCACCTTGCCGCCGGCGACCCCGCGCTTGGACGCGTGCGATCTCTGTTGGAGATGAATGAGACGGAAGCGCGTCAGCCGGGACCTGCCAGCGAATTCGTCATCGTTCGGCTGGTCGAGCTGATCTTCCTTGAAATCCTTCGCAAGGGGCAGGTGCAATCAGCCGACGACCGAAAGGGTCTGCTCGCAGGCATGGCAGACAAGGTCACACGGCATGCGCTCGTCGGAATCCATGAAAATGTTGCACGGAGTTGGACAGTTGCGGATCTAGCGAAACTCTGCGGCGTCTCTCGATCGACATTCGCGACGAGGTTTTAACGCGTCATCGGGCTAGGGCCGATTGAATATCTGCTGCAATGGCGAATGGCATTGGCGAAAGACGAACTCTGCTCTGGCCTGAAAAGCGTTCTGGAGATCGCGTACGCTGTCGGTTTCCAATCTTCAAGCGCGTTCAGCTCGGCTTTTGCGAGAGATGTCGGATGCCCGCCGACGCAATTTGCTCGCCGACATTCGATGGGCCAATCTGGCAGTGGTCGTATCTGAACCGTAAGCTCGGCGGATATCTTCGATCAAAAAAGGACACGGGTGGACGGTTTCGCATGGCGCCCGCCTCGTCGAAGCACCATACCGAGATGCAACGGCGAGGCCGATGTTGGCCATGCCGTCGATTTACGCGATCATCTGTAAGACGATTTTGCCCCGTGTTCGACCAGCTTCAGATAACGCAAGCGCTTCCTTGATGTCGGCAAGAGGGAAAACCTGGGCGACATGGCTTTTCAACTTGCCGCCCTCCACGAGTTCGCAGATGGACGCGAGCTGATCTGCGTTGGGCTTGCAGAAGACGCGGGCAGCATCAACGCCGTGCTGTTGCGCCTCGTCTTTGGGAAATGCCACTGCCGTCACCAGAAATCCGCCCTTCCTGAGCGTCGAGAATGCCCGCTCAAACGTGTCCCCGCCGACCGTGTCGAATACCACATCCATATCATGGGCCACATCCTCGAAACGCTGCGTGCGATAATCGATGAAATCGTCGGCGGCCAGGCTGCGGACGTATTCCTCGTTGTGCGCCGAGGCCATGGCGGTGACATGTGCGCCGGCAGCCTTGGCAAGTTGCACGGCAAGCGAGCCGACGCCGCCGGAGCTGTTGGTGATCAAGAGATGTTGACCGCTGGAGAGCTTGGCCAGGTCGAATATCGCTTGCCATGCAGTCAGCGCACCAAGCGGTATGGCTGCTGCCTGGACGAAGTCGAGGTTGGCGGGTTTTGGCGACAGGTCTTCAGCCTTGGCAACGGCGTATTCGGCAAAGCCGCCAGAAGTGATGATGCCGTAAACCGCATCGCCGACCTGAAACTCGCTGACACCCTCTCCGAGCCTTTCGATGGTGCCGGCGATTTCACCGCCGAGGTGGATTGGCAAGGACATACCCAGGCGCTGGCCCAGACCGCCGCGGATTTTCCAGTCCACCGGGTTGACCCCCGCTGCGTGGACTTTGATCAGCACCTCGCCAGCCTTGGGTTCCGGTCGATCGACATCGATGTATTCGACCACGTCGTTCTCGCCATATTCGTTGATGACGACTGCTTTCATTTCTTCGCTCATAATTTTGCTTAGCCCTTGGTGTGTGCTCGACCGTTGATAACCTGCATGATAAACGAGCGCTTCACCGATGTGACGCCAATCGGCATCGCGCAGAGGCCAAACGTGTCCTAACACCCCTTCACACTACAACGCGGGTTCAAGCAGCGCGGCATGGGCATGCCGACCCATTCTCATGACGACGCTCAACTGACTTTTGCCGCATCCGGAATGGTACAGGTCCATACGGATGATGGACGCTGGCTCGTCCCGCCTCAGCTTGCCGCGTGGATTCCGGCAGGCGTTTTGCACCGGGTCGAAGTGCTGACGGATGCAGAACTTTGGATGGTGCATTGGCAACCATCGGTGGCTAAGGCCTGGGCACCGCAAACCGAACTGGACCGGCCGTTTGCCCTGCGGGTTACGCCGCTGATGCATTCGCTGCTGACGACGGCGTTTACAGGAGATATCACGCCGGAAAAGGCCGAACTTGTGGCCAGGCTCATGCTTCATGAACTGACGGGTACAGCTCACGCACCAACCTTTCTGCCCTTACCCACCAGCCCAGTCGGGCGGCGTATAGCCGACTTGGCTTTCGAGGATCGCCAGAACCGGTTGAACGTCGATGAGCTCGCGTCACGCGCCGCGACTTCCGTCCGCACGATGAGTCGGCTCTTTCCAGTGGAGACCGGCATGACCTTCAAGGCCTGGCGACAACGGGCGCGGATCGTGCAGGCGATGGACTGGCTTGCAAGGGGCAATGCCATCGCCCACGTCTCCGTGGAATTCGGCTTTTCCAGCACGGCTTCTTTCTCAAGCGCTTTCCGACAGGTTACGGCCATGACACCAACAACGTTCCTTGGTCAGCCAATTTGAAGGCGGGGCTTCAGCGTATTCACCTAAACCCACCGTTGATTGTCCGCTGTTGTCAGACCTGCGCCATTCCGCCATCGACGACCAGTTCTGCACCGGTTGTGAAACTGCTCTCGTCGCTGGCAAGGAAAAGAACAGCCGCAGCGACCTCGTCCGGCCGGCCCATGCGCCCGAGTGGGATCATGCCGGAAAGCGCATCCCGGATTTCTTTCGAGGCCGCGGCCATCATCGCGGTATCGGTCGGGCCGGGGCTGACGACGTTGACGCGGATGCCTTTAGGAGCGAGTTCGTTGGCCCATGTCCGCGTGAACGATCGGACCGCGGCTTTGGTGGCACCGTAGACGCCGTATCCTTTTGTGCCGATGTAGCCCGCTATGGAGCCGATCAGCACGATCGTCCCGCCGGGCTGCATGAGATCAATGGCACCTTGCGCCGCGAAAACCAGCGACCGGACGTTCAGGCCAAATGTCCGATCGAAATGATCCTCGGATATGTCTTCCAGGGGAGCGTATTCGGAAAGGCCGGCATTCACCACGAGGACGTCGATGCGACCCTGTTCCAACTTTATCTGCTCGAAGACGCGGTTCAAATCGCGGCTACTGCTCGCATCCGCTTGGACGGCGCGAATGCCGCCGATGCTCGCCGCTGCAGACGCACCATCTGCTTCTTTGCGGCTGGTCGCGTAAACCTGCGCTCCCTCTCTGGCAAACCGTTGTGAAACGGCCCCACCGATACCGCCGACACCGCCGACAACCAGGGCGATATTGTTTGCTAATCTGCTCATATGAACTCCATCAATGTGATGAAGCTAAGATATACACTCTATACCTACGATCAATTACGCACTACAAGTAAAGCAGATATCGAGGAGTATACCTATGTCCGCCATAATCGAAGACCTGACCGTCAAAGTCAGCCTGCCGCGTCGTCCCAAGCCCGTTTCGGTCGAAGCGTTGCTGGACGTCCAGAAGGCGCGCCCAGTGCTTGAGCAGATTGCCAACAAATGGTCGGTTCTGATCCTGACCGTCCTGTGCACCCGGCCGTCGCGCTTCAACGAGATCATGCGCCGCCTGGACGGCATCACGCACAAGGCACTCGCCGACGCGCTGAAGCGTCTCGAGCGCAACGGTCTCATTCGACGTGAGGTGCTGACCACGACGACGCCGGTCGGTGTCGAATACACCATCACCCCGCTCGGCCACTCGCTTCGGCAACCGTTCGAGGCGCTTTATGAATGGTCCATGACCTACGGGCCAGAGCTCGAGCGTGCGCAGGATGACTACGACCGCACCCGGGACTGACCGCGTCCCGGCCCCCGGCAGGCTACTGCTCCGGCGATATCCTCACCATCAACATTCGCACACTTGTTAAGTCGGAAATCGTGTCCAGATATTTACGGTGTATGACAGGGCAGCGGGCGCCAAACAAGTTTTAAGTCGGATCCCTTACGAAAGGTGGCGAAAATTGCTTCATCATGGTGTCGAACCGGACAAGCGCTGTGAATGGTCAGACGAAGCCCTGCTCGCCGATCTTCAAGATGCCTCCTTCCAGTACTTCATAGAAGTCGTCAATTCAAAGAACGGTCTCGTTCGCGACCGAAATCGAAACGGCACGCCAGCCTCCATCGCGGCAACTGGCATGGGGCTGAGCGCCCTCCCAGTCGGTGTCGCTCGCTCCGTAGTGACACGCGAGCAAGCGGCGGAATACACGCTGAAGGTCCTTCGCTTCCTGTACGAGCTGCCTCAGGGCCGTGAGCTTGATGCCGCTGGATATAAGGGCTTCTTCTACCACTTTCTCGACATCGACACGGGTCGCAGGGTGTGGGATTGCGAACTCTCCACAATCGATACCGCGCTGCTCATGGCAGGTGTCGTCACTGCGGGAGCGTATTACCAAGAGGACAACGAGACCGAAGTTTTGATCCGCGACTATGCCGACCGTCTGTATCAGCGTGTCGATTGGGCCTGGGCGCTAAACGGGGAGGCCACGCTCACTCATGGATGGATGCCGGACCAAGGTTTTCTCCGACACCGATGGACCGGCTTTGACGAGAGCCTGATCATGTATGTTCTCGCGCTGGGCTCGCCGACGCATTCCATCCCACACGACACCTGCCCCCAAGCCCGCTCCAGTGGATACGAATGGGCCGAAGTCGGGGGTGAAGAGCATTTTCACGCCGGACCACTTTTCATTCACCAGATGTCGCATATCTGGATCGATTTCCGGGGAATCCAGGACGCGCCGATGCGTGAGGTCGGCATCGATTATTTCGAAAACAGCCGCCGCGCAACCTATGCCCAGCGTCGGTATGCCTGCGAGAATCCGCAGGGGTTCAGCGGTTATCACGAAAACAGCTGGGGTGTGACGGCGAGCGATGGCCCGGGTCCATTTCGCCGAACGATCAATGGCAAAGATCGCGAATTTCATGGGTACATCGCGCGCGGTGCGCCCAATGGACCGGACGACGGTACGTTGTCGCCGTGGGCAACAGCCGCGTCCCTTCCGTTTGCGCCTGAGATCGTGATGCCGGCACTTCGTCACTTCCACAAGATCGGACTGCGCGACGATCACCCTTACGGGTTTACGGCCAGTTTCAACCCGACCCTCTGTGACGACGGGTCAGAACGCGGCTGGGTCGCACCAGAGCATATAGGGGTCAATCAGGGGCCAATCGCCCTCATGATCGAAAATTACCGATCCAATCTTCTCTGGGGGATCGTGTCGCGTTCTCCCTACATCATCAATGGACTGCGTCGAGCCGGCTTTACCGGCGGCTGGCTCGACGGCGTTTGAACATCGCTCGCGTCAATGGAGTGAAGGAGAGAAATACCAGGACTGAGGTCAGCGACTTGGGTCGCAGCTGTTTTAGAGGACTCAGCAGCTCCCTGTAGAGCTTACCATCCACATGAGGGGGCTAATTTACAGGTAAAACCGACTCAAAATGCTCTTTATGACGCAGCGGGGAAATAGGTGAACATGACGGCTCTATGAAGGTCAGCAGGGTTGTGGCAGCGTCGGCATCGCGCATCCCACCGCATGTGTGTCCGGTCCAAGATGGAGATTGGACATCTTTACGGAATCCCAATTTTCAAAGGCATGGCCGGTTGTTGACGCAGCACTACATCTCTTGCATGTTTCACGGAACGGAGTTTTGTAAATGGTCACAAAATCGGCACGGCCTGTTACTCTGGTCATATTCGGGGCCACCGGTGACCTCACTCGTCGTCTGCTTGTTCCGGCGATAATCAACCTGACCCGCAGTGGCCTTGTAGGGGATGATCTGACTATTCTCGGAGTCGGCATTGATGACGGCGATGACGAGTTCCTTCGGCGACGCCTCGACGAGTTTTTGAGCCACCTCAACCCCCAGGCAGAATTTGCGACGACTAGGGATGAAGCTTGGGACAGGCTGAGATCGCGCATTTCCTATCGCAGGGGGGACTTCACTCAGGACGAGATATACGAGGCTATTAAATTGCAGATTGGATCGGCTGCAAATGCTGCTTTCTATCTTGCCGTGCCGCCAAGTTTATTTGGGCCGATTGTCGAGAAGCTTGCTACGCATGGCTTGATGGAGGAAAGTGAAGTCCATTTCCGTCGCGTGGCGATCGAGAAACCGTTCGGTACCGACTATGCGTCTGCGCGCGCACTCAACGCCCAGATACTGGCGCAGGTTGCCGAAAAACAAGTGTACCGGCTGGATCATTTCCTCGGCAAGGAAACAGTCCAGAACCTGATGACGGCACGCTTTGCCAACATGATCATTGAAGGACTTTGGAGCAACAATTACATCGATCATGTCCAGATCACGGCCGCAGAGACCGTGGATGTCGGTAGCCGCGGCAAGTTCTATGACACGACTGGGGCACTAAGGGATATGGTGCCCAACCATTTGTTCCAGCTTCTGGCGATGATCGCTATGGAACCGCCGAACAGTTTCGATGCCGAAGCCGTGCGCAATGAAAAGAGCAAAGTGTTGAAGGCTCTGCGTGTCTATTCGAAGGAGGAGGCTGCGGCAAATAGCGTGCGTGGCACCTATGGCACCGGAAATATCGACGGCCAACCATTGAGCGCCTATCGGGAGACAAAAGATGTCTCATCCGATAGTCGAACCGAAACCTACGTGGCCCTCAAGCTCTATGCGGACACTTGGCGTTGGGCTGGCGTGCCGTTCTATCTAAGAACCGGAAAGGCTTTGACTGCGCGCGACACCGAAATTGTTATCACGTTCAACAAAGTGCCATTTGCTCAGTTCCGCGAAACCGACGTGACCAGACGTTTGCCACCAAATAGGCTCGTCATCCAGGTTCAGCCAGACGAGGGAATGAGCATGGAGATCTCAATCAAACGTCCGGGGCAATCTGTCGAGACAGTCCCGGTGTCGCTGGATTTCCGTTACGCTGATAGGTTCGATATCGGGCACACGACAGGCTACGAGTCCTTGATCTATGATCTATTTGCCGGCGATCAGACACTGTTTCAGCGCGCAGACAGCATCGAAGCCGGATGGGCGGCCGTTCAGCCTTTTCTGGACGCATGGTCTTTGGACAATACAATGCCCGAAACTTATAATCCCGGCAGCATGGGACCAGCCTCAGCCGATGATCTGATCCGAAAAGATGGCCGCGAATGGCATGAGCTTGGAGTTGTGTTGCACCAACGGAGATAAATCATCCGCTCTGTCACCAAATTACATTGGCGTCACGCGTCATCGTGAAGCGTTTTGTTGGCACGCTTCATCATTTCGAAGACACTGTACGTGTTCTCTCAGCAGACACATGAATCCATGGCGTGCGCCCGCAAATATCACTACTAAGTCTCCGTGGCGCTAACCAAAACAACATCCACTGCCGCCGCCCTCTGCGCCGGCTCTTCTTTTCGTTTGACAGGAACCGTCGATCAAAGCCATCTCCCGGTCGGCGCCATGCGGCATGGCTTACTGATAGTCGGAACCTATTTGCGGTGTGCTGGTTCTCTCGCTTGGAAGGAGAGACATAATGAAGACAATTACCATTTTCGCCATGGCGGCTTTTGTCGCGTCATGCACAACACAACCGCGTTTGCTCGAGCCTATCCCAGGCAGTATCACGTACGGCGGCCAACCGCGAACAAAGCTGACAAAGTCGCCCGTCGGCAGCACCTTTGATCACCGTTTTCTTGGCGCTAATGGCACCCGCTGGATCGAGACCTATCAGATTCAACCCGATCGAACCGTCGAGATCGTAAACCGTAGACGGGAAGTTGAGATCGAGTTTTTCAATCACGATCGATAAAATTTGGCATCGTTTTTCAGTGGCAAAGACCCAAGGGCCGCATAAACGCCTTGGATTCTCCTGTCATGTGGGTGGGGACGCTACCGCTTCCCTAAACTGACGTGGTGTGGTTCCCGTCCGCTGTTTGAAAATCTCGTAAAAACGGCTGCTCGAACCGAAACCGCAGTCGAAGCCGATTTGGAGAATGGGATCATCGGTGTCCGTCAGGCGCTGCATCGCCCTCGTGATCCGGTATCGCATCAGATACTCATATACCGACATTCCCAAAACAGTGCGGAAAGCCTTGTTGGCGGTGCTCGCGTGCATGCCCGCCTGTTCTGCCAGCTTAGGGACGCTGACTTCGTCTGCATACCGGGAATTGATAAGGTCGATCAGTTGCTCGACATGGCGGACCGCGTGCCCTGCCAGAGACGCGGGTGACGCTATTTTCTCCGCGCTCTTCATCTCGACATTGTCCAGGATGAGTCGCCGCATCCGCAGGCGCACTTCGTCGGCGATCAGTCTGCGCCGCGCCGCGCTTCCCGACTGCCACTCGGCCTCCCATCGTGGGATAACCTTGAAATCCACCGTTTCCAGATCCCGTTCCACCAGAAATCGTCCCTGCATGATTGATTGCCTTGCCTCCCGGCAGATCGGCAAGGATAGGAAATCGGCAAGGGGAATATAGATGCAGACAATTGGAGCGCTGTCGCTGACCGCGATTGTTTGATGGGGAATGGCCGCCCAGAATGTAATCAGGCGCCCCGCATCGACCCGTTCCTGTCTGCCATTGAAAAGATAGGTCATTGTGCCTTCAAGGAGCAGGTTTATTTCGACGTGATCGTGCCAGTGCGCCGCCGTCATCGTATCTGCCGTGTGACGTTCGATCATAAATTCGTCTTTGGGATAGATCCATTCCTGGCGTTTGCTGTCCACTGCCATGCTCAGATCCCGGAATTAATAGCCCAATATCAGGAAGAAACTCTTATTTGGAAGGAGCATGACTCAATCACCATTTGATTGGAGATTGCAATGCCGAAAATTTGCTTGGTGGGTGCCGGAAGCACCGTTTTTGCTCAGAATATTCTGGGAGATGTCCTGTCGTCTCAAGCAGGCGGTGATTATGTCATCAGCCTGTTCGATATCGATCCTGAACGCCTGAAAACCTCAGAGATCGTCGCGCGGCGGATTTGCGAAACGCTGCGTCTTTCAGGGGTAAGGGTCGAAGCTACCTTGGACCGGCGCGAGGCACTGCGGGGCTCCGACTTCGTGATCCTGATGATGCAGGTTGGCGGCTATAAACCGGCTACCGTAACCGATTTCGAAATCCCGAAACAATATGGTCTGCGACAAACGATCGCTGATACGCTCGGGATCGGCGGCATCTTTCGCGGGCTGCGAACGATTCCAGTTCTGGAAACGATCTGCCGCGACATGCAGGAGGTGTGCCCGCAAGCGCTTCTGATGCAATATGTGAACCCGATGGCCATCAATTGCTGGGCGATCAAGGAACTTGCCCCGGAACTCCGCACGGTCGGCCTTTGCCACAGCGTGCAGCACACCGCCGCCCATCTTGCCAAATGCCTTGACGAGGACGTTGCCGACGTGAACTACACGTCGGCCGGTATCAACCACGTCGCGTTTTTCCTGAAATACGAAAAGCTGCATCGTGACGGCCGTCGCGAGGATCTTTACCCCCGGCTGAAAGCCTTGGCCGCCGAGGGCCGCGTTCCCGAGGACGATCGGGTGCGGTTCGACGTCCTGAAGAGGCTCGGCCACTTTGTGACGGAATCGAGTGAGCATTTTTCAGAATATACGTCCTGGTACATCAAAGAAGGACGGGGGGACCTCATCGAGCAGCTCAACATCCCGCTGGATGAATATATCCGCCGCTGCGAAGAGCAGATCACCGAATGGCATGCCCTGCGCAAGGACCTAGAAGGCGACAAGCCGATTGAGGTCTGCCGCAGCAACGAATATGCCGCCGGCATCATTCACGCCGCCGTGACCGGTAACCCGGCCTTAATCTACGGCAATGTGCCGAACAACGGATTGATCGAGAGCCTTCCTGACGCGTGCATCGTCGAAGTACCTTGCCATGTCGATAGAAACGGGATCCAGCCGATGCGGATCGGACGTATACCGTCTCAATTGTCTGCCGTCATGAATCTGAGCATCTCGGTGCAGCAGCTTACTGTCGAGGCGGCTTTGACGAAGAGCCGTGACCGTATCTACCAGGCCGCACTGCTAGACCCGCATACCTCCGCCGAACTGTCGCCCGACCAGATCTGGAAGCTGGTGGATGACCTGATCGAGCGGCATGGCGACCTTCTGCCCAAATATCACTGAACCAACATCCACCGTCCTCACGAGAGGCGCGCCATCATCGGATGGCGCGCCTCTTGTCTTTTAGAGAATTCAAACAAAGTAGGTACAAAAAAATCATAAAACGTCATGATCATGATTGACATTGATTATCTTGAATGAAAATATGATGGAAATTGTGATGCGCTTTGCGGGAGAATCTTTGGATGAGTCAGGTGGTGGAAGTGAAAGTCGATCGCCGCGATGCCATCCGAAGCCATCTCTACGCGAACGGTTTTTCAACCATCCAAGCGCTGGCGGACGCGATTGGCGCGTCGCTTGCAACCGTCCGCAGAGACTTGCAGATCCTTGAGCAGGAAGGCGCAATCGACCGGGTGCATGGCGGAGCGCGGATAGCCGAGGGATCCTCGGTCGAAGTCGCATTTCAGGAGCGCGAAAAGCGGCATCTGTCGGCCAAGCGTGCTATCGCGACTGCTGCATACGACCTGCTTCATCCACGAACGGCCATCTTTCTCGACGCGGGAACGACGGTTCTGCAGCTCGCGCGCCTCATTCGCATCAATCCCGTGCCGCTTCGCATCTTCACCAACGGCCTGACGGTTGCACAGGAGTTTCTTAATATCCCCAATCTGGAAGTGGTGGTCCTTGGCGGTCAGCTGCGCAGCGAAAACGCCTCGCTTGTCGGGCCGCAGGCTGAGGCGATGCTGGAAACAATATGGTTCGACCAGCTCTTCCTCGGCGCAAGCGCAATCAGCCCAGATGGCGCGATCTACAGCGTAGACAGCGCTGAGGCCAGTCTCAATCGCTGCATGCTTGCGCGATCGGCCAACCGTTTCGTGCTCGCCGATTCCTCGAAATTCGGGACGATGGCAACCTACAAAGTCGCGCCGCTCAATGCCGCGAAGGTCATTACCGATTCTGGGTTGACGCCGCATTGGCACGACGAACTAGGCAAATTCGGCGTCGATATGACGATTGCGGATCTGGGGGGCAAGGAGTGAGCGGCGAGCTGATCCTCGGTATCGACGGTGGTGGAAGCAAGGTACTGGTTGCGCTTGCCGACCACAGTGGCCGCATCCTGAGGACATCGATCGGGGGTGGGGTCAATCCCATGGATAACCCGAATTGGAGGCAGGAACTGGAGCGGCACCTAGAACCCTTCCGCCATGAAGCGCGGCTGTCGGCCGTTGCTGCCGCGCTGCCCGCCTATGGTGAGGTTTCGCATCTCTCCGCTCTGCAGCGCGACGCGATCGATCAGGCTTTTCCGGGCATTCCCCGGCAGGTTCTTAACGATGTCGATGCAGCGCATCAGGGAGCCTTTGCCGGCCGGCCGGGCATCCTCGTCCTTTCCGGCACAGGCTCCATGTCCTGGGCGCGCAACGACCAAGGTGCGTCTACAAGAAGCGGTGGCTGGGGCGATGTGATCGGCGACGAGGGAAGCAGTCACTGGATTGGACGGCAGGCGCTTAGCCTCGTCAGTCAAAGCCTGGACGGGCGCGCGCCACCGACCGCGCTTGCAGCAGCCCTGCTCGATTATTTGTGTATCGACCATGCCGCTCCGATGAACGGACTGGGTGCATGGGTGAGCACGCTCACCAATCCGCGCGCCGAAATCGCAGCGCTTTCGAGACTTGTCGATCAGGTTGCGATGAAGGGCGACGAGGGCGCCGCCGGGCTTGTCGAAAGGGCTGCGGACGAACTCGCCAAACATTGTCGCGCCGTTGCCGGGCATTGCGGTCCGGATGCGCGCTGGACGTATGCTGGCGGCACGTTTTCAAGCCATTTCCTCCTCGATGCGCTCGAACGTCACATCGGCAGCCCCCCAGTGCAGCCGAAACTTCCCCCCATCGGCGGCGCGCTCCTTGTGGCCGCCCAACGTCTCGACTGGCCCTTGGAAGAAGGCTGGTTCGGGCAAATCACGGCCACGGCAAAAGGTTGTGACCGCGCATCCAAGTGAATTGAGCTCAAGAACAAATAAGGATGGGAACATGCATAAATTCATCTTGCCTCTACTTGCTTCAGCGGCCCTGGTCATCGCCATGCCGGCGTTTGGTCAAGACGCAAAACCGCTCGCGGGCCAATCGATCACGGTCCTCATGCCCTCGCCGCAAGGGCCGAATATCGCCGAGGATTTCGAGGCCGAGACCGGCATTCATGTCGATCTGCAGACGCTGTCCTGGGACGATATCCGGCCCAAACTGGTCACGGCTCTGGTTGCTGGAACCGCCCCGGCAGATGTGACCGAGTTCGACTGGTCATGGACCGGGCAGTTCAGTGCCGCCGGCTGGTATATGCCGCTGAACGACGTCATCGATGCCGACACACTTGAAGATATCGGTGTTGCCAAGATCTTCACCGTCGATGGCAAGCTGCTTGGTATCCCCTACACCAACGACTTCCGCGTCATGCTCGTCAACAAGAAGCATTTTGCCGATGCTGGTGT
Source organism: Rhizobium sp. Root483D2 (assembly GCF_001426685.1). GTDB lineage: Bacteria > Pseudomonadota > Alphaproteobacteria > Rhizobiales > Rhizobiaceae > Pararhizobium > Pararhizobium qamdonense. The sequence goes on from NZ_LMFB01000039.1 coordinate 156,493, forward strand.
TGCAAACATGCCAAAGACGTTGAACGATCTGGTGGCCGCAGCCATGGCGATCAAGGAAAAAGGCATCACCGAATATCCGATCGGCCTGCCGGTTTCGGCGACGGAAGGCGCTTCCACAAGCTGGTACCTGCTGACCAAGGCGTTTGGCGGCGAGCTCTTCGACAAGGATTTCAATCCTCTGTTCCTGCAGCCAGACTCGGCTGGCTACAAGGCGCTGGCCTTCGAACTGATGCTTCTGAAGGACGGGCTCGTCGATCCCGCTTCGACCGGGCTGAAGGATAGCCAAATCAACGAGAGCATGTTCTCCCAAGGCCTCACCAGCATCATGATTTCAGGTGAACCTGGCCGTCTTGGCCAGATGAACGACCCCAAGCAGTCGAAGGTGGCTGGCCAGGTTGAAGCGATCCTCGTGCCGACGGAAAGCGGCGAAACCCGCAGCTTCGGCCTTCCGGAAGCTTTGGCTATTCCGAACGTGTCGGAAAACAAGGAGGCGGCGGTCGCTTTCGTCAAATGGTTTACAAGCAGGGAGTTTCAGAAGAAGAACGCGGTCAACGGGTTCTTGCCGACACGGACATCTGCCTTGTCAGAACTTAATGAAGCCGGAAAGCTAAACAGCGGCGATGCGCTTGTTGCGCAGTCGAAGACTGTCGAAGCGCTGTTCCCTCAAGGCACGCCACCCTGGTATCCGCAGTTCTCAAGCGGCGTCAACACCGCGATCAACAGCGCAGCCAAGGGCCAGATGAACGTAGACCAGGCAATGGAGGCTATTGCCACTGCCGCCAAGCAGGCGATGGCGCAGTGAGAGTGGTTGCTTCCGGCTATGTTGCAAAAAAGCGTGGGGTCGGCTTCAACGCCGACACCACCTTGGGCTTGCTGCTGGTGTCACCGATCGTGATCACGATGGTGGCCCTGGTCTTCTATCCGATGGGGCGAACCGTCTGGGACAGTCTCCACCGGGTTAATCCCATGCAGGTCGGCACGCCGTTTGTCGGTCTGGAAAATTACAGCCGGATGCTGTCCGACGCACAGCTTGCAACGACTTGGGTCAATACGCTCACCTATGTCGTCCTTGCCGTTCTTGCGGAAATTATTCTCGGTGTTCTGGCGGCAGCCCTGATCAACCAGATCAAGACCGGGCGTCAGTGGGTGCTGGCGGCAGTCATCCTGCCCTGGGCTCTCCCCGGCGTCGTCAATTCGGTCATCTGGCTCTGGATCTATCAGCCGGGCGCAGGGTTGCTGAACGGCATTCTCGTGGCTCTGGGACTGCCGTTCGAGAACCATGTCTGGTTCAACGACCGCACCAGCGCGATCATCGCAGTCACCGTGGTGCACGTCTGGCGCATGATGCCGCTGACGATCGTCATCGTGCTTGCGGCCATGCAGGGCATTCCGGCGCACCTCTATGAGGCCGCCCGCATCGATGGCGCGACCCGTGTTCAGATGTTCGGACTGGTCACTTTACCTCTTGTTCGCAGCGCGATCGCTGTTGCGATGACGAATGCGACCGTCAACGCTTTCAACCTTTTCGACGAAGCCTGGGTGCTTGCCGGAGCGAGCATCGAGACGCGGCCGGTGCTCGTTCAGATCTATCTCGAAACGTTCCAGAACCTCCGGTTTTCCTATGGGATGGCGCTCTCGGTTGTGGTCACGCTCGTGTCTCTGCTGATCTCGCTTGTCTATGTCCTTCGCGTTTACCGCAACACACGGTTCGACTGATGAAAACCACTTTGTCCTATAAAATCTTGATTTGGACCGGCATTGCCGTCCTGTTGATCTGGTCCCTCGGGCCGATCTATTGGACGATTGCAAGCTCCGTGACGCCGAGCGCCGATTTTTCGACCCGGCCGCTCAACTTCTTTCCGCAGCACTTCACGCTCGATCACTATTCGCGGCTGCTCGGTATCAACATCGCCCGGATCGGCGGCGTCGAAGTCTTCAAGCAGTTCCGCGCGGCACTGATCAACAGCGTAGTGACGTCGGTTGCGGCGACGTGTCTTTGCGTAGCGATTTCAGCCTTTGGTGCCTACGCGTTCACGCGGCTTCAGTTTCCCGGCCGCAAGGCGCTGTTCATCGTCGTCGTGGCAACGCTGGCAGTCCCCGCATATGCCGTGCTGATCCCGCTCTATCAGATCATGATCAAGCTGCATCTCGTTGATACCTATGTCGGTGTCGCACTCATCTATGTCTCGGCATTCCTGCCGCTATCGTTGTGGCTGCTCAAAAGTGTCTTTGAGGCGCTTCCCATTGCATTGGAGGAGGCAGCCCAGCTTGATGGCGCGGGCCGGCTCTATATCTTCTTCAACATCGTGCTGCCGCTGGCCGGCCCTGGCCTGACCGCCGCGGCGATCCTGACCTTCCTTGGCGCCTGGGGCCAATATCTCGTTCCGCTCATCTTCTCGCCGCAGGCAACAAAGCCCCTGACGGTTCTGATCCCGGAATTCGTGACCAAGAATTTCATCGACTACGGCCTGATCACGGCGAGCGGCTCGATCGCGATCATCATTCCAGCCCTCGTCGTCATCTTTCTCAACCGTTACCTCGTCAGCGGCCTGCTGGCTGGTTCGGTTAAATAATCGGAGACCCCATGAACACGACCGAAAAGGTTATTTTCGAACAATTCCCGTATTGGGAAAAAGCCATCGGCGCGAACGTCAAGACCAGCGGTGAGGAACTGCTCGTCTTCGTTGGCTGCGGCACCTCGTACAATCTCGCACTTTCTCTTGCCGCCTATGCAAATATGGCTGGACGCAGAGCCATAGCGGCACCCGGTGCCGAATGGCTAAACCGCCCATCGGCTTTCTGGCCCGAATGGCGCAAGACCCACATTGTCGCCCTTTCCCGCAGCGGCGAGACGACGGAAACGGTGGCCGCCGCCAAGGCAAGCCGGGCCGCCGGCGCGTTCGTCACAGCGATTACCGTCGAAGCAGAGAGCGCGCTGGCCAAGAACTGCGACCGGTTGATCGCGGCCGCGACCCATCCGGACGAAGGCATCGTCATGACCGTGTCCGCCAGCCTCATGGTCCTTCTAGGCTTGCAGATGATCGGGCAGGAAATTCCCGCATCTTTGGTCGGCTCTGCCCGCCGGCTCGCTGACGAGCTCGATGCTGCGCTGCCCAAAATCATTGAGGATCGCTCGCATTTCGTGTTCCTCGGCAGTGGCCCGCTGTTCGGAGTCGCCTTGGAAGGGGCGCTTAAACTGATGGAAATGAGCCAGATCATGACTCAGGCCTTCCATCCGCTGGAATACCGCCATGGCCCGATCAGTCTGGTTGACGAACAGACGGCCGCCATCATGCTCTACAGCTCAGATCAGAAGGAGGCCGAAATAAAGCTGGTCGAAGAGTTGCGGGATAAGGGCGCGGTGGTCATCGGGTTCGGCGGACCGGGGGATATCGAGTTTGCCGTTGACGCCGGTCTTTCGCTCGCCGGTCTTGCCGTGCTTCCGGCGCTGCAGATCCTTGGGGAGCGCGCAGCCCAAGCCAGAGGCATCGAGACGGTCTCCCCCCGGCACCTGACCAAGGTTGTGACGCTGGCATGAGTGCGATCGACGACAATCGCGAAGTAGCGCTTCAAAAGCTGTTCGGCGTCAGACATCTGCCTCTCCCGCGTGGCATCACATCCGTCTGCTCGGCGCATCCGCTTGTCATAGAGGCAGCGCTCCGTCGCGCCGCTGCAGAGGATCAGGTCGCGCTTATCGAGGCCACCTGCAATCAGGTCAATCAGGAAGGTGGCTACACCGGGATGAAGCCCTCGGATTTTCGAAGGTTTATCGAAGGCATAGCCGCCGATATAGGTTTTCCTGTTGAGCGCATCATTCTTGGCGGCGACCATCTCGGTCCCAATCCATGGAGGAAACTTCCGGCAGAAGACGCGATGGTGCGGGCGGAGGCGATGGTTGCAGCCTATGTCGAGGCCGGGTTCGAGAAGATACATCTCGATACCTCGATGGGCTGCGCGGGCGAACCTCTGGCGCTCGAAGACGAATTGACTTCGGCTCGAGCCGCCCGCCTGGCGAAAACTGCAGAAGATGCAGCGCTTCGCTCGGGACGGCGTCCGCCCGTCTATATCATCGGAACCGAAGTTCCGCCACCCGGCGGAGCGACGCACCAGCTCGACGAAATTGAGGTCACGCGCGCGGATGCCGCCATGAAGACGCTGGCTGTTCACCGAGCTGCGTTTACTCGAGCCGGGGTGGCTTCGGCAATGGAGCGCGTCATCGGGATCGTCGTTCAACCGGGTGTCGAATTCGGCAACGCAAATGTGGCGCTTTACAAGCCGGACCGGGCGCACGAACTGATTGCGGCGCTGGAAGAGATGCCCGGACTGCTGTTCGAAGCGCATTCCACCGATTACCAGCCCGCCGCCGCCCTATCTGCCCTTGTCGATGGAGGCTTTGCAATCCTAAAGGTCGGACCGGGACTGACGTTTGCGCTGCGTGAAGCTCTATACGGTGTCGACGCGATCGCCGATGTGATCGACCGGAGAGCCGGTGAAGCCAACCTTGTGACAACCATGGAAGCGCTTATGGTCGAGCAGCCTGCAAGTTGGGCCGGCCATTACAGCGGCGGAGCGGACGAAGAGCTGCTGCAGCGGCATTTCAGCTATAGCGACCGGATCCGCTACTATTGGCCGGACGCCAAGGCCTCTGCTGCAGTCGATGACCTGTTCGGCCGGTTCACCGGCGACATTCCCGAAACGCTGATCAGTCAGTATCTGGGAAGGCTTCATGCCGACGCCGTGGAAAAGCGTGTCGCACCCCGGCCGCGCGACCTCTGCCTGGCCGCAATCGATGCGGCATTGGCTCCCTATTTTGATGCCACAACAGCCCGATAAACGAACGGTGGCTGCTTGCTGCCGGATACACGAACATACGATGACACAGCCGGAGAAAGTTATGGCGTCAGTAAGCGTTACGAATGTCCGCAAGAGCTACGGTCATTTCGAAGTTCTGCATGGGGTGGACGTCGATATCGAGGATGGCGAATTCGTTATTCTCGTCGGCCCGTCCGGCTGCGGAAAATCGACATTGCTGCGCATGATTGCAGGGCTTGAGGAGATTTCCGGCGGAACGGTCTCGATCGGTAGCAAGGTGGTCAACAATGTCGCCCCCAAGGAACGCGATATTGCAATGGTCTTCCAGTCCTACGCGCTTTACCCACATCTGACGGTCGAAGCGAATATGGGATTTTCGCTGAAACTGGCAAAAGCGGCGAAGGAAGAGACCAGGAAACGAGTCCTGGACGCCGCGCAAATTCTGGGACTTGAGCATCTGCTCGACAGATATCCGCGAAATCTCTCAGGCGGCCAGCGCCAGCGTGTTGCAATGGGCCGCGCTATCGTCAGAAATCCCCAGGTTTTCCTGTTTGACGAACCCTTGTCGAACCTTGATGCAAAGCTGCGCGTTCAGATGCGCTCCGAGATCAAGCAGTTGCACCAGCGATTGAAGACGACGACCATCTACGTTACCCACGATCAGATCGAGGCGATGACGATGGCCGACAGGATTGTGGTGATGCGGGATGGCTTCGTTGAGCAGATCGGCACACCGCTCGACCTCTACGACCGCCCCGCAAATCTTTTTGTCGCGGGATTTATCGGGTCGCCGGGGATGAACCTCATTCGTGGAAGGATCAGCGCCACCGGTCCGCTGGCCTTTATCGCCGACAGCGGCGGCAAATTGCCATTACCTGCCGGGGCAGACTTGGAGCGTGGAGCCGAAGTCGTCTATGGCATCCGACCGGAACACCTGACGATTGGGCAAGGCCCGGTCACAGCAGACGTCCTTTTGATCGAGCCGACCGGAGCTGAAACCCAGGTGACCGCCAAGTTTGGATCGAACCACCTGATCGCGACCGTCCGGGAACGGCTAAACCTTGCCGCTGGCGACACACTGGCCATCGCGCCGGACGTTGGCAAACTGCATCTGTTTGACGCGAAGACGGAAAAGCGATTGTTGCTAGCGTAAAATCTTCAAAGGTTTCCGTATTGTGGCTCGTGCTAAGCGGATCGTTGCTGCCGTCCGCCGGTAAGATGGATTTCCCCGCAAGCGGTCGTGTTGGCAGAATTGTCGGCACCCGCGAACTGGACATTAACGGCATGCCGTAAGGCGCGCCGTATGCAGTCACGGAAACTGCGGTCCGTATTCTTCGCGTCCTCCATGGTGCGCAGGAATGGCCAGACACCTTGCCCACGAGCTAGACTTTATCCGGTGTCGAGAACAACTGGGCGGTGGTTCTAACTGGTTCAAGGCATCTGGAATCATCGGCAAGTCTTGAAAGCGGTTTTCCAATTGACCGGCCAGATCGACAGATTGCGGACCACACGGAGTAAACTTTACGCCCATGAAGCGCCCTCAGGATAAGTCTTCCCACCTAATGGATCAAATTTACACGAAAACTAACATTTCCATGCTTTTTCACCTAAAATCGTGCCATCGCACACCCCAACCAGCACTGGATACAGACGATGTTCACCCACGTGATGATCGGCAGCAATGACCTTACGAGATCCAAAGCCTTCTACGACGCCACCTTCATGGCCCTTGGGGGCGCACCCGGGGAGGTTGATGCCAGAGGGAGGCTTGTCTACGGACATGGCGGAAGCCGCCTAATGATAACTGTGCCGATTGATGGGAAACCCGCGACCGTCGCAAATGGTGGAACGATTGGTCTTGTCGCTTCAAGCCAGGAGCATGTGAAAGCATGGCACGACGCTGGCGTGAGAAATGGAGGTCGATCCACAGAGACACCTCCTTGCCAACGACCAAATGGATCTTTTGTGGCCTATCTCCGTGATCCAGATGGAAACAAGCTGACCGCGCGCACGCTAACGTTGGCCTAAATTGGCATTGCACGGCGTGCTTTTTGTGCGCAACTATAATCATGCAGTGCTGGCGGTACTGGCCCTGTCCGCGATCGTGGTTATTCTCGTCCATGTTGCCAGCGTTCCGGTCACAAAGGACGAACAGATCGACATAGGCCAAGAAAAACGTTGTAGCGCCGGATTGACGATGCGGTGCTGCGGGTCCCTGCCTCTCAGGCGTGCAGTACTTTTTCCAATACATACCGGACATTTGATGGCGTTCCCCGCATCTCGCATCGTCCGCCCTCTTCGATCTTCCTACAAATTAAGTCTACGCGGGCTGAGTCATGGGAGGCGAGCAACAAAACTTTCCGAAGTGTGACTTTTGTCAACGTGACGGGCCTACGACTTAGGCGTCCATTCTTGTAGACCAACAAACGAATTGTCTCTGACATCATTTGAACCCCCAATGGCAGATTGAGCGCGCATGTCGTGTTTATTTTTTAACATATCAACCAAGGCCTGCGCAAATGATCAGTAAGAGCTCGATCCTCTGCTCTCTTTAAATTTTTGTTCCGATCGGCCGTTCAGCCAGTTGCGCTATATCCGGCCCAGCCTAACGCGTACAGATGTAGACCATTAGCCACGGCCAATCGATAATCTGTGACTTAGCAAAACGGGCGCCTCAACACAGCAATCGCCCCAAAAATGGCGCGCGTCCCGTAAGATGTGACGGGATGTCTGTTAGACGTTTGTTTACCAAGACGGGTGACGATTTCAACGTTTGATAGACGGGTTATCGATATGAGCACAATCATTGATTTACTTGAAGGTGCAAAGTTACTGGCTAGGTCTGAAAACAATTTGATGCTGGCGTACCTCATCGAGATGGCACAGGAAGAGGCGCGCGAAGCTACCGCCCAACGTCCGAAGAAAAGGACGGTGTGACCACTCTGCGGCGACGGCAACTTGGGGTAGGTGGCACTAATCGAATTCACTGGTTTTCTTTTCCACCACGCATGAGCGATGGTCGAATGCGTGGTATTTCTCAAATCAGCGTTCGACATCCTCATTAAATGTTTTTTCTGGTTGAGGAGTTGAGACCCATTCTTTTATGTCCGGACCGTGGGGATAACCGTGCTCAGATATCCAGGAGCATATCCAGAGCGCAGCGATACTTTTCCCGGCGAAAACGCAACTGTGCATCGCCTAAAATTTCCCGGCTGTGATTGAGCTTATCTCGGAGGTCAGCAATTTTCACCGCGCGCGCGATTGGGTTCGGTGCTAGCCGCCGGATGAAGTCGAAATAATATTCGCCTCGGAAACGGGTAAGAGCGGCCACCGCCTCCACGATCTCTGCCCTGAAGCCGTGCTGCGAAGAAAGGTCATTGCAAGTCCAGTGGCTATCACCGACCATATCGTGCAGGACGGCGACAATTCTCTGGTCGTTAGTCTTCATGGCTAGCATGACGCGGAGTGGATGGAGGATATAAGGTTCGCCGGCCTCATCGACCTGGCTGGCGTGCGCGTCGGTGGCGAGCTTGATTGCTGTTTCGAGATTCATAGACCTTTTCCGTTACCCGGTATCGCCAGCGAAAACGTCCCGATGCAAAGCGAACATGACGTTGCCCATGGCGCCACCGGCGACAAAAACACGCTTCCTGTCAAACATCATAAGGCGCCACTATAGCTTCAATGAGTTGCCGGATCGAAAATGCTTTGCCTTGACCGGCTGAAATCAGCTTGCAAAAACGAGTTGAAGCAGGCTTTGAGGTTTTGCCAAAACGGCACGCTCACATGAACTTCACGGGCACGTCTCTCGCCAGCAACTTCGCCAACTCTTCAGCATCCCAGTTGGTAAGGCGCACGCAACCGTGAGAGCCGGTCTTGTCGATACGGCTCGGTTCGGGTGTGCCGTGTATCCCGAAGGTTGGTTCGGAAAGATCAATCCAGACGGTTCCAACCGGACCGTTCGGGCCAGGAGGCAAAGTTAGGACCTTGTCGTTGCTGCCCTGCTGGAAATTGACCTTCGGATTGTAGGTATACTCCGGGTTAAGCACCACCGTTTTGACCGTATGTGTGCCCGACGGCGACGGGTTCGTTTCACTGCCGATCGTTGCGGGATAGGCAGCTAAAAGAGACCCATCGGCGGCATAGGCTCGAAGTTGGCCCAGTTTCTTATCGACTTCGACGCTAACGGCAGCGCCTTTTTTGTTGGCACCGAGATCGGCAACAAAAATTGTCTCGCCATCTACGAACTTGGCCTGTGGATTGAGCGCCTTCAGTAAGTCTTCGCCCATATGGAAACGCTCTGCCAATGCCTCCGTCGCCGTGGCATAGCCCAGATATTTCATTTGCGCCATCTGCGCATAATCTTTCGGGATAGCACCTGCGATCGCAGACAGATCCGCTGCTGTTATGACATAGCTGCCGATGACCTGATTGGCGTCCTCGATGGCACCGATAACCTGTGGACTGATCTTTCCATCGGCGGGAAGGCCGCGCATTGTTTCGTAAGCAGCGAGCACGCTGCGGAGATTGCCGCCGTCGAGGCCGTCGATTACACCGGGAGAGGCGCCAGCTCTGTCAAGCAGCACCTGCAGTCGTGCGACTGATGCTGACGGAATGTTGGTATCGAATGGCAACGCGACCGTCGCCGGATCGACCGCCGTCGATGTGGTGCTCGCCGTTATCGTCGGATCGACGTTCGTTGGCGTTGGTGTGTAGGCAGCGGGGATGACGTCAAGAGGCGCACTGTTGATTGCCTCTGCTGTCAGATTTGTTGCGGATGCTGCCGCGATGGATGCATAGGCGATAGAGCTTGCAAGCGCGATGAGGCCAAACGTGCCGGACATCAGAGTAATCCTTGAGACATGGCGCAATTTGCCAAAGCTGACGATCATTGAAAATGGTTAATGCTTCGGAAATGCCATCCACAGTTACGCGGGTGGAGGGAGGACGGAACAACGAAGCTTTAATCCCGCTTATCGTTCGATCCAAACCTCTAGAATGTGAGGTTGGGAGATCGTGGAAGCGCCCCCACTGCAACGAAAGCTTGCCGCCATACGTTCCGCTGGCGTCGAAGGCTACTCTCGCCTTATGCATGTCGATGAAGAGATAACCTCTGGCACAGCTGACAAATCATGGACCATCGTCGATGCCTTGATCGAAAGCGCTAATGGCGAGATATTCGGAACTGCCGGGACAGTGTGCTCGCCGAGTTCCCGAGCGTCGTGCAAACCTTCAACTGCACAATTGCCATCCAGCTCGCCATCGCCCGCGTCAACGCGGACATTCCAGTTGAATCTAGATGAACTTCCGCATTGGCATCAATGTCGTTGATGTCTTGGTCAAGAACGGCGACCTTTTCGGGAACTGCGTTAGTATTGCGGCTCGACTTGAGGCTCTCGCCGAAATGGGTGGGATGCGTCACCCGCAGCGTTGGCGTGCCTCGGTCACAGCTCCGCCCAGTGCCGCAATCGGCAACGAAAGTGAATCTGGCCAGCGATGACAATTTGACAGAGGTCGCTTTCTGTAAGTCGATCCGCGATGATGACGACGGCACGGAGTTGCGCTTAGCCCTTAAACACTAACCAGGCGGCGCGTTCGCCGATTTCGCCCGGACGCCGATTGGATCGTGACCCAGCTGAGTTGGAGGAGCCTGCCATCGAGTTTCTTTTTTGGGAAACTGCCCGCGACAGCGAAAGTGAGGCGATGATTCGTGCTTACATCCAGCCTTACCCCCAGGGCAAATTCGTCTCGCTCGCTGAAATTCTTGTCTGCACAACGGCGCCATAACGGCAAGAGTCACGCTTCAGCCGAGGATTGTGATCCCGGTCTAAGTGCGCGCTCGTGGTAGCGCATCTTCCAGTGGACAATATCGCGACTGCTGTTGAGCGAGACGAGGAACCAGCCAAGATAAACAGCCCCGACCGATAGACTGACAGTTGTTATCCTGATTGCTGTAAATTCCCGAAGGAGCGCCTGAGCGCCGACATCGACCTTTTCCGCGCCATCCACCTCGTATACGAACGACTCTATGGCACCTGCCGTCATGCCCATCAGGATATCTGCTAATCGCTCATCGCTGACCAGGGCTGGCAAGGTCGATGTATCGGCGCCATGAGCTTGAACGCGATGATAGTCCCAGCCAAACACAGGAATTGGCAAATTCTCGTTTTCGACCGAAGATTTGGCGTACTGACGGAGCGACACCGCCGAGGTGCCCTTCGCGATGTCACCGATCATGCCGACCACTTTCGTCCAGTCCACCGGGCGTTCGAACATCAATTGCTCCATACATGTCTACGTTGCTGTAAATGAGCCAATAACACGCTTTGACAAGAAGCCGGTTTTTCACATCGCACAAATTTGTCGCCTTTTGGCGCGAGGGAACGGAGACCAGTCGGGCCGGAGGAGGGGATTGTCCATGATGATTCACTCACCGGTGTTGCGATGTTGGGATTGATGCCATTCCGCGGACTGGTTTTTGTGATCTTCCGGACGGGTCAGCACCGATTTGTTGTCCCTCGCCTTGCTGAAAAAGACAGTACCTCAGATCTTATCTCCGAAGAGAGTTCGACCAACTGGAACTTCTATCTCCCTAGGGACTTCGTATTGACAAGCCCAAATTCCCAAGGAGATCCCAATGCTGGATCAACCAAACACAGCTGCCACCGTGCCAACAGCCAAGGATCCACATCTTCGCGACTTGGCGAATTGCATCCGGTTTCTCTCCATGGACGCGGTCCAAAAAGCCGAAAGCGGTCATCCCGGCATGCCGATGGGCATGGCGGACATCGCCACGGTATTGTTCTCCGATTTCATGAAGTTCGATCCTGAAGATCCAAAATGGTTCGACCGGGATCGTTTCCTGATCTCAAACGGCCACGGATCGATGCTGCTTTACAGCCTGCTATATCTGACCGGCTACGAAGACATGACAATCGACGAGATCAAGCGTTTCCGCCAGATCGACAGCAAGACGCCCGGTCACCCGGAATACCATTTCGCACCGGGCATCGAGACGACCACCGGCCCGCTCGGGCAAGGCTTTGCCAATTCGGTCGGACTTGCGCTTGCCGAGCGGATTATGAATGCCGAGTTTGAGGATAGCCTTGTCGATCATTATACATATGTGTTCCTTGGCGATGGCTGCCTGATGGAAGGCATCAGCCAGGAAGCGATCTCTCTTGCCGGCCACCTCAAGCTCGGAAAGCTGATCGCGTTCTTCGACAACAATTCGATCTCGATCGATGGCGCTACCAGCCTCGCCGAGTCCGACGACCAGAGCGCCAGGTTCCGGGCGTCGAACTGGCACGTTCAGGAAATCGACGGCCACGACACCGACGCAATTCGTGCAGCGATTATTGAGGCTCGGCGGATCGACGACAGACCGTCGATGATTTCCTGCAAAACGATCATCGGCTTCGGGTTTCCGACCAAAGCCGGCACGCAGAAGGCTCATAGCGACGCACCGGGCGAGGAAGAAATTGCCGGGGCACGGAAGCTACTTGGTTGGTCGGCAGAACCGTTCGAAATCCCGAGCGGCCTTCTCGAAAACTGGCGAGGGATTGGCCGTAGAGGCCGCACGGCCAGACAGCAATGGGAAGCGCGTCTGGACGCGTCATCTAAGCATTGCCCGGACTTCAAGCGGCGGATAGAGGGCGAGATGCCGGATGGTTGGCGGTCATCGATCGCGACGGCTCGGCAAGAGTTCCTCTCGGGCGAAAAGGACTTGGCGACGAGACAAGCGAGCGGCGCCGTTCTCAACCACCTCTTCAAAGCAATCCCCGAATTGCTCGGCGGTTCGGCGGATTTGACCCCGTCGAACAACACCAAGGCTAAGGATCAGGTAGAGATCAAGCCCCAATCGTACGCTGGCTCCTATTTGCATTACGGGGTGCGGGAGCACGGCATGGCTGCCGCGATGAATGGCATTGCGCTGCATGGCGGCCTCATCCCTTATGGCGGGACTTTCCTGACATTCTCCGACTATTGCCGGCCCGCCATCCGGCTTGCTGCGATGATGGAAGTCCGGACGATCTTCGTCATGACCCACGACTCCATCGGACTTGGCGAGGATGGGCCCACCCACCAGCCGGTCGAACATCTGTCGGCCCTGCGCGCTATTCCTGGCCTTGCCGTCTATCGCCCCGGTGATCCGATTGAAACAGCGGAATGCTGGGAGGCTATCCTCGATCGACCACGACAGGCAGCGTTGATCGCCCTGTCGCGTCAGCCGATGCCACTCCTGCGGCGGGAGGGCGGCTCCGCAAACCGATCAGCCAAGGGCGGTTACGTTTTTGTTGAAGCCGAAGGCGGCGAACGCCAACTGACATTGCTCGCGACTGGCTCTGAGCTACATCTGGCTGTCGAAGCGAGAGCTGAACTTCAAAAGGAAGGCATTGCAACTGCGGTCGTTTCGATGCCCTGCAGTTTGTTGTTCGAAGAGCAGGACGCAACATACAAGCGATCGGTGCTTGGTGAGACACGTGCACGCGTTGCCGTCGAGGCGGGGATGCAGGATTCGTGGGACCGGTACATCGGCGTTGATGGCGGATTTGTCGGTATGCATCGCTTCGGCGCATCCGGCAAGATCGGTGACGTCTACGCAAAGTTCGATATGACCGTCGATGCGATCGTCCGCAAAGCCAAGGCGGTGTTGAGCGATCTCGGCTTATGACATGGCGGCGGAGCTAAATCTGGAAACTCTCAGGCTTCGAGCGCGTTCACACCCGGATTACAATTCAATTTGGAGGACCACTATGGCAGACATCAGCACGACGACCATTAGGGCGAGCTTTGCAACGCGCGAAGCGGCTGAGCTAGCGATCGAGCGCCTGGTGCAGCAGCATGGGGTGTCGCGGCCGGACATCTTCGTTCAAGCCGTTGGCGAGCAGAATACTGCCGGGACAGCAGCGTCCGGAGGTGATGTCGCCCGTCCTGACGGCGCACGTGATGATGCTGCGCTCCAAGGCGAGATCGAGGTTTCGGTTGATATAACGACCAATCAGATTCCAGCCGTACAACGCAGTTTCGGGGACGCCGGCGCAACCCGCGTGTCCGGTCGCTGAAAGGGAGTGGTAATGATGACGGACGCTACCCTCGGACCAGAGAACGATCTGCGTGACATCGTCGAGGCTAAACTCGCATCCCTTGTGCTCGAACTGGAAGAAGCTAACTTCAAGATCGACGAAATCGCCTTTGCGATCGAAGACGTGCTGAAAGCTAACTGGCTCGATCAGGCAACGGCGCTGAGACGGGCGCGTGCTGAAACTCCAGAAAATTTCGTGTCCGACGGAAACGAAGGCTGAGTTGGCCTCACAGTTAAAGGATTACAATCATGGCTGCCACATTTCACGTCATCGCCCTCAGTTCACGAGACCCGGACGGACGCGACACGTTAGACGAACCGAAACTGCTTTATCCTGACGCGCTGAAGACTGCTCGGCAACTTAAGGATCAGAGCAAAGCTTTTCGCGTCGTTGCCTATGGCGAGCATTCTGCCGATCAAATGCAGGCCTTCAGTGATCTGGGTGCGCTGGAATAGCCACAGGAGCTTCGCGAAAATATTATTGCCTTCTGACCGCGGACAGGATGATCGGTGTCTTGAAGACGCTTTTTGATTGTTTCGTTCATTGCGGGTAGCTCGGCGTTTGAACCGAATTTTGAGGCAGTTGCAGAAAAAACATGCAAACGCAGCCTGATGATCGATTTGACGTATTTGAAAGCTCAACGCACCGCAGCCAGCGTTGTAAAGAGGGGCTATTTCTGGCTGTATCGGATGCCCGGCGGAGTGCAAAGCTTCTCTCAATCATTGCGAGGCAAAAGGTTTTCCAATTGATCGCGCCTTCGTTGGTATTGCACTCATCTATGTGATGAGAGTCGAAAATAACGCAGACCGATCAAGTATACAGACGGAACAAGTCGGTCTGTAGAGGGTTGGGCAACAAGAGTTCGCGGCGTATCAATCGATTAAGAAGAAGATGTTGACGACGTGGTTTCTCCGAATGCTCTCAACAGGCAATGGAAAGCCAGGCGAGCTCCGTAACTTTCCGCCTTGTCCTCTTCCCTCTGTTTTAGAGTGTTCCTTGCCAAATATCGCAATCATCGGCTCCGGGCCGACAGGAATCTACACACTGAAAGGTTTGATCGGGAGCGATACGCCGCTGTCAATCACCGTTTACGAAGCCAATGCCGACCCAGGTAAGGGCACGCCCTACCATCCTCGCGCCAATGACCGCGCAATGCTTGCAAATATCGCCAGCATTGAACTTCCTCCCGTTGGCGAGAGCTTGGTATCCTGGCTGCGCAGCAAGACCCCAGCTGAACTGGCACTGCTGGGTGTGCGTGTAGAGACGATAGGAGAGCGCGAGTTTTACCCACGCGTTGTGCTTGGAGAGTATTTCCAATCGCAGCTTCAGGGACTGCTCGCCAAGGCCATCGACCGCGGCCATGTCATCAACATCAAGGCGAACCACCGGGTGGTCGATATCGCGCTTGGCGAAGCCGATATCGCCGTCAAGGTGCAGAAAGCCGATGGGGCACAGAGCCATCAGGCATTCGATCACGTGGTAATGGCGACCGGTCACGATTGGCCTGAAACGACTGAGACGAAACCGGGCTTCTACATCTCGCCATGGCCCGCAGCAAACCTTGATACTATTGGCGATGTTTCGGTTGGAGTTCTTGGAACGTCGCTTAGCGGCATCGATGCCGTTGTGTCGGTGACAACCTCGCACGGCTCCTTCATGTTGGATGAGGCCGGCCTGCTGCAATACCACACGTCGGCGGCTGATGACTTCCATATCACCATGATGTCGCGCAAAGGGTTATTGCCGGAAGCCGACTTCTATTGCATCGTCCCCTACGTCCCGACGACAATCTTCACTGAAAGAGCCGTGGACGAGCTTATCGAGACCAAACCAGATCGACTTCTCGATGAATTATTCGACCTGTTTCGGGCACAGCTGTTCGCAGACGATCCGCAATACGCCGAACATATAGGGCTCGGTATGCTGATGGTGGAAACCGTCGCGGACGCGTATTTCGCCGATCGCGAGACATACGACCCCTTCACCTGGGCGTCTCTCAACCTCGGCGAAGCAAAAATGAATAAGGCGAGCCGCACGACGGTCGCCTGGCGCTATTCGATCCTGCGCATGCATGAAGTGCTGCTGCGTGCCGTTCCCCATTTTTGTGAGAACGATCTCAAGCGCTTTCACAAGTACTTCAAAACGCTATTCGTCGATGATTACGCCACTGTGCCGCATCAGTCCATTGAGCGCCTGCTTGCCCTGCACCGTGCTGGCCGACTATCGGTGCTCAAACTCGGATCAGAGTACAAGCTCGACAGCGACACGGTTGAGCGCGGGGCCGTTATCGACATCGGCGGGGAAAAGCACACATTTAAAGCCTTTATTGATGCCACGGGCCAACAGGCCGTGTCGGCTTGGGACGTGCCATTTCCTTCGTTAATCCGTCAAGGCGCGGTGCGCGAGGCACTGACGCAAACCACGTCATCGGCCTTGGCAGCCAAGGAAGACATGGAGATGATCGCAACAGGCGGGATCGACTTGGACAGCCAATTCCGACCCCGTTTCGAAAAGCCGCTGTGTCACAATCTATACTGTGTGTCGATTCCCTTTCTCCTCCACAAGCTGCCGTTTGTTCAAGGTATTACCAGTGCTGCGGAGCTCGGCGATATCGTCGCGTCGGCAATTCTTACTGAAATAAACGGACCATCGACGTCAGCAGGAGCGCAAATTACCAACAATTTAATGAGATCATCGGTTAGGGCAGGGCCCAAATAAGACTGTCTTATGCACTATGCAAACGGCGGTTGCGCCGACTGGTCGGCGAGAAATCGCAATAACTGCGGGGACGATCTTCGACAGCAACGGCAGGGAGCACTGGACAGCCTGCATCTCGATTGCGCGCGAGAAATCGATTAGGCTGATGGGTTTGACGTGGTCCTCACACAGGAAACACCACAGACCGCCGCAAACCACGGGACTGCCTTTCCTCGATCTCGACGGCTACCCTCGTTGTGGTCGCCGCCGGCATGGTCCCGCTCCGGCAATCCTCACTAGGGAAATGGCGCGAATGCACTTACATCAATGTCTGGAGCAATGGCCTTTACTGCCTCGAACCAAGCGTAGCGCAAGCTTCAATTGCTATTGGCCTATTCTCGCGCTGTCGGACCCTGCGCTCATTGCAGAAAAATTGGTTTAACGACAAGGGTCCACCATGATCTCCGCCATCTCGTCCAGCCAGTTCCTTGCGCCTGATGACTTGTCTCTCCTGCAAACCGTTCTTGAGGCATGGTGTTTGGAGAATTCGGTGCCCCTCGATGATCGGGCTGCTCAAGAGGTGGCGGCCGGTCTGATTCACTGGTATCAGGACAACGGTTCCGACAAAAGCGGACTTAAAGCACACATCATCGATGCAGCTTCGCTATCGCCGGAACTACAGCGCCTGGTCGAAACGCTCTCAGACGCAGAATGAATCCACCTACCGCATCGCCATCGGGCTATTATGATGCGCTCTTCATGAGCATTTTGCAGCTGTGAAGTTAAAGAGAGCAAAGCACCGGGACTCCAAGCTCCGCCGCCGGGATGCCGAAAATGCCGTCCAACAGGAATGCCAGCCGCTGAAAGGAGGACCTATTTCTTATCTGTCCTCATTCAAAGCGTCTTGAGCAATCTCAACAACGCAACGATCTCCAGTGGGGTGCCGCGCTTAAATGCGATGTAAGTCGCCATTTCCTCACCGTGGAAACGTTGCTTGAACGCAGCTTGGCCTTGTAGGTTAAAAATTTTCTCGTTGATGCGTTTGGAGCGATATGCCCTTTCAAAGGATGCGCGCCAAATACGGCTCTCAGCAAAGCCGCTTTTGCCGATGGCAGCCAATGGCGAAAGCCCGAAAGTTACGATGGTCCGGCCTTCCTCCCTGAACCGGTCGGCCGCGAACTTGGTGAGGCCGATTTCCGCATGCGGTGTCGTTCCGGTAAGCTTTCGCTTGAAGGCGGCCGTGTAACCGATGACGATGCCGTCGCGGAAGATGGGGTCAAAGTCAAGAATCGCGGTCGGCTGGCCGTCTGGATTGATGATGAGGAAACGCCGCATGTGCAGCGTGATTTGGGGAAGAAATGGGCGATTCAAAAACCGCATCTCTCGTCGCCTAACTATGCGGCCGTTGCGCCAATTTGCAGAGATTTGCTTAATCTGCTCGGCATCAGCGATTGTGCCATCGCATTCAACGATCCGATAGTTTCTTTTTAAAAGCCACTTCTCCGAATAGCGGACTGTCTCGTTTCTTTTCCCGCCGAAAGAATGGCCGGTTAACGACAGTTTTGTGTCAACGCCCATGTGGTTGATACGATATCCAAGGCCGGCCAAGACTGTCGCCGTCTCATGCCCGATCTGGACGAAGCAGGGCCGGTTCGTTAATGCTACGAAACGCCTGATATAGTCTGGTCTCAAATCGATATGTGCAACTGGATCGCCCAGGACAAAGGTGTGTCCCATCTTTGTCGCATAGGCGATATAACCCTCTGCGTCACCAAAATATTTCAAATCCGGCTGAACTGCTGTCGAGTAAGCAAGTGAAAAGTCGCCATATTGACGACAGAGTTCAAGCTTGGTCGCTTCGTCGGGAGCAAACGCGGCGGTCTTTGGAAGGCTCGCATCTAGGAGCGCGTCCAGCATTTTACGGAGGCTTATCATGCACTGCTGTTCCCGTAAGACCAAAGTTCGTGTATTTGCGTTGCACAGCAAACGAACCCTGATGCCGCGCGGTCCTTTTATTGTATCATTGACAGCTAACAAACGGTTTGAACAGCCGTGGCCTCGACGCTGTGTGGAATGACATGAATTTGGACGACAAAATACATGACGCGGTTGTGATCGGGGCTGGGCTGGCTGGTTTGACGACCGCTTTAATGCTCAAGAAACGAGGGTTGGATCCGCTTTTGCTCGATAAAGATCAGCAAGTGGGCGCTTCTTGGTCGCGACGGCACCCACGTCTCACGCTTAACACCCATCGTGATCTCTCGTCGCTACCAGGATTGAGGTATCCGCCAGGCACGGCTGCATTTCCGAAAAGAGATGACGTTGTATCGCATATAGAGGAGTTTGCCCGCCTACATGCTTTCAAGATCAGCTTTAGCGTCGAGGTTATCTCGATCACCCAGTCCAGCGGCCACTTTAGAATTAAGACCAGTCTCGGAGAAATCTCCGCCAAGAACGTCGTCATGGCCACAGGCAGAGATGTGCAGCCGGTCATTCCTGCATGGAAGGGTCTCGAACTCTACCGAGGGAAGGTTATTCATGCCGCAAATTTCGGGGATGCTCGAGAGTACGCCAGCTGCAGCATCCTGGTTATCGGAGGCGGCAACTCAGGTTTCGATATTCTCAATCACCTGAGCCGCGTGGACACCGGGCCGCTGTGGTTTTCGGTGCGGCGCGGACCCTCGATCCTCCCAAGGCGGTTCGGACGTTTCGCGGTTCACCGTCTCTCACCGGTCATGGCGCGACTGCCGACTGTTGTTGTGGATCAATTCATCGCGTTAACCCAATTTATTGCGTTCGGCAAGCTCCAGCTGCTCGGCTTCCCACCAAGCAAAGCCGACGCTGCGACAAGGCTTCAACGCGAACATGTCGCCATCCCGGTTGATGATGGAACAGTAGCGGCGATACGAAAAGGTAGAGTAACCGTCGTGCCGGAGGTAATTGAATTCAAATCACATGGAGTTGTGCTCGCCAATGGAAGTGAAGTTAGACCCGATATCGTCATCGCTGCTTCAGGCTACGGATCAATGCTTCCCTCTTTGCTCGGTTCGCTTCCGGTCTTGGGTGACAATGGATCGCCGCCCAACCTTAAAGGCAAGGTGGTTGGGGACGTTGCAGGCTTATGGTTTACGGGTATGACGCCGACACTGACCAGTTTTTTCATGCAAACCAGGCGGGAGGCGGTTCTTATCGCGAATGGTATCGCCTCATCGATACGTGTGTTCAGTTGAAGGTCAAAGGTAACATGCACCAGCCGCTGCGAGACGTTTGCAGGAAACCTTCTCCCTGCGCTTGGGGGAAGCTTATTTCATCAAACCGGCTGCACGCAACGCATCCTCAATCGTCTTTTGAATCCGGTTCGTTGGGCCGGACGGCGACGCTGGCGTGGTAATAGATATGGACGGACTGGGTTGATCCAAATGGAGATCTTGCTCCTTTCGTCTGTCGAACGATGCGACCAATCCCCAGGACCGGGCGATACGGAGGGTAGAGGAAATCCCGACATCGAGCATATAGGGCGCACTCTTACCATAACCGGACCTCGGATCGATTGGTGTGCCATGTCCCATCTCATTAATGCTGTAATGCTCGATAACATCCCTTCCGTCGGACGATTTCCATGCTTGACGGATATGGCCATCAACCGTCTCGATGAGATCGGCCTTCTGAGGCACCTCATGAACGCCGCGCCATTGATCAATTATGGACCCCGCATTGGACGGAACGACGGTTACGTCCCGCGTCCCTTGCCATACCGAAATCGCCGGCCATGGCCCCTTATGCACTGATGCGTTGCGCAGAAGAGATTGCAGCGTCTTTGCGTCGGGAGTGCCATGACCCCGCATCCGGTCAAACGCCTCTGGAATTGTTGTTGCCGTGCCATATGGAAGGCCCGCGATTATTGCGCCTCCGGCGAACACTTCGGGGTATGTTGCGAGCATCACGTTCGCCATGGCACCGCCTGCTGACAAGCCGGTGATGAAAATTCGGCTGCGGTCGATATTGTAGCGGAGCGCAGCAGCCTCGATCATCTGGCGGATCGATGCGGCTTCTCCCCGATCGCGCCCGGTGTCGCCAGGGACAAACCAATTGAAGCAGGTGTTGGCATTGTTGCTCCGGGTCTGTTGAGGGAACAAAACCGCAAAGCCGTAGTCGTCTGCCAGTCGTGACCATCCAGAGCCATGATCGTAGACGCTGGCAGTCTGGGTACATCCATGAAGGACGACGACAAGTGCGGATTGGGGCTGCAATCTCGCTGGAATGTGTGCAAGCGCCTCCAATCCACCAGGGTCGGCGCCGAAAGGCCCAATGTCCGCCAATACGTGGTCAGGGACGTGTGTTTGGCCATGTGACCCGCGCAATTTACTTAACCGTGCGATTGTATCGGAAATGGATCGCATCTTAGGTCTCCCTCGCGGCTGGGGACGACTGCCACGTGTCTGCTCAACGCGGGATAGGCCAGATTGTTGCTGCACTGCACAAGAATATTGTAAGAGCGTTCTCGCATTCTTTCGGTCGTTAAATGCTGTACCGGCCCAACGCCTTGAATCGCCTGGCGATATCGTCATAGATGTACTGTTTAGCGAAACAATAGCGACAGGAGGGATCAATGGTTTGTCATCAGCAACTCGGACCTTTACGCAAGCCTCCCTTTTGCACTTCGACAGGGCTTCAGCGCGGACGGTCAATAAGTTCCATGAGAGGATCCACCGCCAAAACGGTGGATCCAAGGAATTGGTCGTTCAGCCTTCGGCTTTCTGATTGACAACAGATGTCGCGATGGAGGTCAGCGCCAGATCGGTGGCCTGCTCTTCATCGAGGGTCGTCTGAAGCAGTCCTGCGGCATCGTTCAAGCCCAACTCAAGCGCCCAGGTTCGGAGAGTGCCGTATCGCGACATCTCATAGTGTTCGACCGCTTGAGCTGCGGCGAGAAGGCCCGCATCCAGGGCAGGGGAGCCTTCGTATTCCTCCATGATTTCCGCGCCTTCGTCTGTGATGCCGAGAATTGCGTCACACGTCTTGGCTTCCAGCTCCTCACCGATGATCTCAAAGACCTGCTCGAGGCGCTCGACATGAACCTTTGTTTCAGCAAGGTGTTTTGTGAAAGCGTCCTTGAGCTGCACACTTGTGGCAGCCTCTTCCATTTTGGGAAGCGTCTCAACAATCTTCTGTTCGGCGAAGTAAACGTCTTTAAGGGTGTCCAGAAATAGATCTCGGAGTTTTTTTGCTTCGGCCACTGGAATTTCCGTTCTTTGGTTGAGGCCACCGGCACAATGCGAGCGGCTGGTAATTGCAAGATGTCGCGAGCAGAAACATCGAATATCCAAGAAACCTTGTTGCGGGCGGCGCTTGCCGATGATGCAGCCCCCACCCTGGATCATGGAAGAGGTTGATTGGTACAGGAGCCGTCTTGACCTTGGTTCCTCGCGCTCACGTGTTTGTGATGCATCTGAACTGAAAGTCAGCGCATTGGTTCCATCGAAGCTTTACAGCTTCCGCGGCTGCGGCCAAGCAAGCGCTAATCCATCACGGATCCTCGGAGGCACAGGCGTCGGTCTTGCCACAGGTTTCCTTGATAGAGTGAGGGCTGAGATCGCAGCCATTGGCCCTTTGGCAATGCCGGAACTACATGCGGCAAGTCTGGGGCTAAGGGCAGGGATTGTCGGGGTAGCGGACTTGGCGATCACAAAAAAGTGAAAATACTCGAATGAAAACAATACTTTAGCTGAATTGAGTGAGAGGGCCAACGGTTCAATCCCGTCAAAGCAGCTGCGGCTTTAGCCGATAGCCAATAAAACAGAATGTCAGACTACGGCTTCACCACCATCAACCACCAAGATTTGGCCGGTCATGTAGGATGAACGGTTCGACACAAGAAAGAGGATCGACTCGGCTATTTCATCGACCTGGGCCCATCGTCCCATCGGCACTCTTTCGCGCACGTAGGCTTCGATCGCATCGCGCCCGCCCATCTGGGCGATGAAGGGGCCGTTGAATGGCGTATCGACCCAGCCAGGGCAGAGCGCGTTCACACGGATGCCGAACCGCGCGTAGTCGCCAGCCATCTGCCGGGTCATGGCGATGACGGCGTGCTTGGTGGTTGTGTACGCAATCATCTCGCGGTCGTAGAGCACACCTGAGGAGGAGGATGTATTTAGGATGACGCCGGAGCCTTGCGCCCTCATCGCCGGCATAGCGAAGCGGGCGGCCATGAAGTGGGCCCGGACATTCAAGCACCAGGACCGATCGAAACCGTCAACTTCGACCTGTTCCAGGTCGCCGGCAATCTGCGCACCGGCATGATTGTGAAGAATGTCGATGTGGCCATGGCGCCGCAGCACGGCGCCAATGCCGGCCTCCAGCGATATGTCGTCGGTGACGTCTAGGATCAGGCTCTCGGCGCTGCCGCCGGCGTCGCGGATCATCGATACCGTCTCGGCGGCACCCGGAGCACTACGGTCAGCAACGGCAACGTGGGCGCCTTCCCTGGCCATGATGATCGCACCTGCCCGGCCGATGCCGGAGCCGGCGCCGGTGACGATGGCCACCCGGTCTTTCAAGATCATGGTCTACTCCCCGGCCTGCGCTTTTGTTGTCTTGTCCCGCATCAGCACACGGGCAATGAGGATGAGCAGAAGTGAGGCGACCAGCACCATTGTGGCGATCGCGTTGATTTCCGGCGTCACGCCACGGCGGATCGATGCGAAGACATAGATCGGCAGCGTTGTCTTCGAGCCGGCGACGAAGAAGGCGACGATGAAATCGTCGAACGAGAAGGTGAAGGCGAGCAGAAAGCCGGCGAGGATCGAAGGCAGGATCTGCGGCAGCACGATCTGGCGGAACGTGGTGAAGGGCGTGGCATAGAGATCACTTGAGGCCTCGACGATATCGTGGCCGAGACTGGCAATGCGGGCCTTCACGATCATGGTAACGAGCGCCAGCGAGAACAGGCCATGCGCTGCGATAATCGAGCCATAGCCGAGGCCGAATTGCGGTGGCTTTTCGCCGGGCCAAATCGAAACCAATGCCGGATTGAGGAAGGAGAAGACCTCAACCAGCGCCACCAGCGTGGCAATGCCGATGACGACGCCGGGAACAACAATGGCTGCGGCAAACAACCCGTCGAAGACGGCGCGAACACGGCTGCTCAGTCGCTGCATGCCGAGCGCTGCCATCGTGCCGAAAACCGCTGCCAGCACCGCGCTTGTGAAGGCTATCATCAGGCTGTTTTGCAGGGCGGTGATCAGGAACGTGTTCCCGAGTGCCTTGCCGTACCAGATGGTCGAGAAGCCGGTGAACTCACTGGCATTGCGGCCGGCGTTGAACGAGAATAGCACCACTAGCGCGATCGGCGCGTAGAGGAAGAGGTAGACGAAGGTAACGAGCGCGCGCATCAGACGAGATCCACCTGTCTGGAGCCGGAGACTTTCCAGGCGATGCGCATGGCAACACTGAGGACGATGACCACCACGACGACCAGCGTCACCGCGATCGCCGAACCGAACGGCCAGTTGCGCGATTGCAGAAAGAGATCGACCAACGCATTGCCGATGAAGAACACCTTGCCGCCGCCAAGAAGCTGCGGGATCAGGTACTCGCCAAGCAGGAGAATGGTCACCAGCGCCACGCCGGTCATGACGCCGGGAAGCGAAAGCGGCAGGGTGACACTCAGAAAGGTCGAGACCGGCTTGGCGCCGAGATCGGCGGAGGCTTCGAGCAGCCGGCGGTCGAGCTTTTCGAGGCTGACATAGATCGGCATAATCATCAGCGGCAGGTAGCCATAAACGATGCCTAGCAGCACGGCGCCGGGCGTGTTGAGCAAGCGTACATCCTCGATGCCGATCATGCCAAGCAGATTGGGGATGCCGCGCGAGCCAAGGATATACATCCAGGCATAGGTGCGCACGAGCAGGCTTGTCCAGAAGGGAACGACCGACAGAGAGACGAGCACGAGCCGGTATTTCGGATTGGATTTGATCGCCAGATAATAGGCGACGGGATAGGCAACGATCAGGCAGAGAAAGGCACCGACCGGCGCGATCATCAGGGTGTTCCAGAACGCGGCCGCGCGGGAGGGAAGATTGACGAACTGGGCAAAGGTGAATGCCGCCCGATAGCCGCCCTCCGGCGCCCGCTCGCCAAAGGCGAAGACCACCATGGCCATGAACGGCAGGACGAGAAAGACAAACAGCCACAGGCCGGCCGGCGCTACCAGCGCGGCGGTCGTCAGCTGTCGTTTTCTTTCCGGGGTTAGGGCCATGGCGTTTTTCGACTTTCGGGATGTGTCTTTGGTGTCGGTTATATGAATTGGATGTCAGCTGCGAACTGCCACTTCTCGCCAGTAGGGAGAAGTGCAGAACGCAGGGATTCGATGAGGGGCGACGGTGTAGCCGGAGCCACGCTTCGTGTTTAGATAGTGGCCTTATCCCCGCTGGGGAGAAGAGAAATCAAGCCGACTTGAAGCGGGCCATCACTTCCGCGCGGGCCGGGTCGGTCAGTGTAACGGCAGCGCCGAATTCAAGCTTGGTCAGCGACGCTTCGTCCGGATAAACGATCTTGTTCGACGTGACGTCGCCCGGCAGCAGGGCGAGCACGCGGCTGTCGGTCGTCGGCGCGCCGTTGGCGATGTGCTCCTTGACGGCATTTGCCGGCGTCATCAGGTAGTCGAGCAGGGCGTAGCCCGCCGGCTTGTTGGCGGCGCTCTTCGGGATGGCGTAAAAATCGGTCCAGATCTCGCCGCCGTCGGTGCCGAGGATATAGGCGATCTCCGGCATGTCGCGGTTGAGCTGAGCACCGTCATTGGTCCAGCACATAGTCATCCACGCGTCGGCCGCGCGCATGCCGGGCTGGTAGTCGCTACTGATGCCGTAGAGATGCGGCTTGACTTTGATCAGCAGTTCCTCGGCTTTGGCCAGTTCCTCCGGCTTGATCGAGTTGAAGGAATAGCCAAGCGAGACGAGCGCGCTGCCGATCGTGGTCAGCTGGTAGTCGTGGACCATGGCGCGGTTGTCAGCTTCCGTCATGGCAACTTCGAAGAAGTCCTTCCAAGAGGTGATCTTGGTCTTGATCTTAGAAGTATTGACGGCCATGCCGGTCGTGCCCCAGTTCTTCGGCAGGGCATAGGTCGTGCCCTCGACGGCGCCTTCGGAGGTGAAGCGGACGGATTCCGAGGCCTGTGAAAAGGCCGGCAGCTTCGACATGTCGAGTGGGTCGATCAGGCCGAGTTTGACATAGGTCGAGATAGTATAGTTGGTCGGGACGAACAGGTCCCAGCCGGTGCCGCCGGCTTGAAGCTTGGCGAGCATTTCCTCGTTCGAGCCGAATACGTTGACTTCGATAGCAACGCCAGTCGCAGCCGTGAAGGCCTCGAAGGTTGCCGGGTCGTGGTAGTTCGGCCAGGTGGCGAGCGACATGGTCGTGCCGAGGTCTTCGGCATAGGCGGCGGAATTGAACAAACCAGGCTGGCGGGCCAGCACCGTAGCCGCAAGGCCAAGGCCAGTGACGCCGAGGAAGTGGCGGCGGGTAACCGAGCCGCGCTTCAGGCGCATCCATTCATCGGTGAGGATTTCGGCAGTGATCGGGGCATTTTCTCTGTACCACTTTGTCATGACTGTGTTCCCTTTTTTGTCTTGACGTGTACGGCCGTTCCTCAGGCCGGAAAAACATGCACTTTGCCGGGGTCGAAAGTGAGCACGACCCGTTCGCCCGGTTCGACGAGGTCGCTTTCCTGCACGCTGCGCCGGTCGGCCGTGACGAGGAATTCGCCAATGCCATCGACGCTGATCTGGTATTCGGCAGTGGAGCCGAGGAAGATGCGGTGGGTGACGGTGCCGGTAAGCGTACCGTCGGCCTTGCCCGCCTGTCGTGTCAGTCCGATCGCTTCCGGGCGTAGCGCCACGGTCGCAACGCCCGGCTTCAGGCCGGATCCAGCCTGAAGCGCCATACCGTTCGACAGACGCAGCGTCGCTCCATCAGCATCGATCGTCGCCATGATGCGGTTGGTCTTGCCTACGAAATCGGCGACGAAGAGATCGGAAGGCTTGTCGTAGACGTCCTGCGGCTTGGCCATCTGTACGATGCGGCCAGCATTCATCACACAGACCATGTCGCTCATCGACAGCGCCTCTTCCTGGTCGTGGGTGACGAGCACGAAGGTAATGCCGAGTTCGCGCTGCAAGGTCTGGAGCTCGATTTGCATGGCGGTGCGAAGCTTCTTGTCGAGAGCCGCCAGAGGTTCGTCGAGCAGGAGCACCGACGGCTTGTTGACAATGGCGCGGGCGAGCGCCACGCGCTGCTGCTGGCCACCAGACATTTCATGGATGCGGCGTTTCTCGAAGCCACCGAGGCGCACCATCTCGAGCGCTTCTCGCGCCCGGGTGGAAATCTCGGATGCGGCCAGCTTCGGCCGCGCCTGTTTCAGGCCATAGGCGACGTTCTGCTCGACGTCGAAATGGGGAAAGAGCGCGTAGTGCTGGAACACCATGTTGACGGCGCGACGGTAGGGCGGCACGCCGTTCATCTCGCGACCGTCGATCAGCACGGTGCCATCGCTTGGTTGCTCGAAGCCGCCGATCATTCGAAGGCACGTCGTCTTGCCGCAGCCGGAAGGACCAAGCAGCGCTACAAACGCGCCCTTGGGCACGGCCAGATTGATGTCCGATACGGCGGTCACGCTGCCATAGCGCTTTGTGACCGAACGGAACTCGATGTCGTTCGCTGAAGCGGATGTCACGTCTTAATTCCCTGCGGTTGTTTTTTAGAATACCGGACAATCCTGCGACTGCCCCGTTTCTCACCGTCTGTCATCAACCTATTCAAGCTGGCTGTTTACGGTATATACCCCGAAAGGGGTATTTCAAGACGTTTGCTGCTCTGGAAGGTGTATACCCAATAAGCAACTGCCGCACTTTTTTTGCAAAGCTGGACTTGAATACATGGGCATTGATCTGGAAGCATTGTTCAGGACGATCGGTCCGATTATCGGCAATACCGGCACCGGCGACGAAGAGGCCGGCGGCGTTTTCTGTTCGCTGATGCGGTCCTTGGTGACGTTCGATTATGCCGTAATCTTCGCCTACCGGGAGAAGGAGCGGCCGATCAACGTCTACAGCACGTTCACGCCGGAAGAGCATGTTGTTTTCGTCAGCCTTTACCAGGCCGGGCCGTTCCTGCTCGACCCGTTCTATCACGCCGCCCGGGAGCCGAAGCCGGGCGTCTGGCGCATGCGCGAACTTGCCCCGGATCGCTTCTTTTCGAGCGAGTATTTCCGCAGCTACTACACGCAGACGGGGCTGGCGGAGGAAATCGGCTTTTTCATTGCTTTGGAGGATGGAATCACGGTCGTGCTGTCCTTAATGCGCGGGGAAAAATCGGGCGTGTTTTCCGGCGCCGAATTCGCGCTTTTGAAAAAGGCCGAGCCGATGGTGGCCGGGCTCGTCCATCACGCCTGGCCGAAACTCGGGCGACGGTTCGACGCGGCACTGGCAAAGCGTAAGAACGGCGGACGAAAATCGGCGCATCCGGCAGCTGACCGGGTCTGGCGCAATCTTAATCTAACGGAGCGTGAAGCCTCGATCATCGAGCTTGTGCTGCAAGGCCATTCATCGGAATCGATAGGTCTGCGGCTCGGCATATCCACCGGAACCGTAAAGGTTCACCGCCGCAACGTTTACCGCAAGCTCGGCATATCATCGCAGACCCAGTTATTGTCGATCTATCTGAAGAACCTGAGGCAGTAGGCGATGCTAATTTTCACTTTCACCCATCGGAGATCTCAGCCCAGCCCAGGACGTGTGCCCGCTCCACTCTGGGTCAATGGCGGCGTTGCCGGCTTGCTGTCGCCGCCTTCTGGTCGGGCGAGCGACTATTGTTTCAGAACGAAAGAACGATATGCGGCCGGATGACTACGAAAAATTGGGCCGGTCGGGCGCCGGTTCGAGTCCTATCAAGGCGTAAAAAGCTTCTAACCAGCTTCTGAAATCTGTCCGTCCACTGGCGCTGAAATCGCCGCGAAGGTGCAATAGGTAGTGTCGCCTATCGATATTTGCTGGTGGCTGATGCGTTCCGGTCAGTATTCATAAAGGCGAGTGATTCTTTACAAGCTTGACGCTGACAAGGACCTCCCGCGGCGGCTGTTTGCGCCAGACTTCCTGGAAGCTCTCGACAACGTTGTCGCTGGATACGGTTAGGCCTGGGAGGGCGACCCAGTTCGGTGTCTGCCTTCCCGGAAGGACCAGCACACAGGTATGTGCCACGCGACACCCTGCAGCTAGGGCTGTTGAGCACCCATCTTGTTTCGCGCCCTCTCGCTGGTTATACTGTTTTTGAGAAACAGTATAACTCGGAGTCGAGTTGATGAAACCCATCGACCTCATGTACCAGACGATGCTCGCCGAGCTCGGCCAGCGTTCGCTCGACGCCGCGT
>NZ_LMFB01000040.1:0-6330 GCF_001426685.1 Rhizobium sp. Root483D2
CACCCCCATCATCACCCACCGCATCGGCATCGACGATTTCCGCGAGGGGTTCGAGGCCATGCGATCCGGCAATTCCGGCAAGGTGGTCATGGACTGGTAAGGCACAAAGCCTCGTACGATCAATGAGGCAAGAGAATGCGCCTCATTGATCGTACGAGGCTCTAATTCACCACCTCATGCGGATAGACGCCCCACAGGGCCGTCTGCGCCACATAGCCGGTGAGGCGCGGCTTTTGCACGGCCGCCGTACACCAGCTTCCGCCGCAGCTTTCGATCTTTACGAGCACGCCCGGCTGCATGCTGGCGGTGACGGCAGCATTCGGGGAGGGACGGTTTCGCAAGGCAGCACCCTGTTTCAGCCATGGCGCGATCATGGCGGTGCGCTGGCCCGATAACAGCGCCGCGTGCATCCAGCCGGACGATCCGTCGTGGTCGCGCACCAGCCGCCAGTTGCCCCATTCCTCGATCAGTTCCAGCGGCAGCCCTGCGACCATATAGACGAAACGCACGGCGTAATCGGTGGAGGGGCCGACGCGCATGCGCGCCTTCTCGCTCTTCAGCGACACGAAACGCGGCAGTTTCAGGCCGGTAACACGGCCGGTGTTGCGGCTGCCGCTGCTCTCAGCCACCGGCACCGGCGCGGGCGCGGGCTGGTGCGCGGACGAGGCCTCAGCCGGGTGCGCCGTCGCGGCGAAAGCGGCAACGGCCATCATCGCCGCCTTCATCCGCCCCGTCTCCCGGCTATCGCCGCTGCCCGGCACGCCCTCACTGGCACGCGCTTGCCCGTTGCAGAGCGGCGGTGATGCCATTCAGCGAAAAGTTATAGTGGGTGCTGGTGCCGCGGCTGGAGGTTGCCTCGAGCGTCAGCACCGATCCGGATTTCATGGCGGCGACCAGCGCATTGTCGCGGTTTTCGCGGCTCGACCAGGCGACGTTTCCGCGCGGCGTCATGGCAAAGGCTTCGTTGCCGACCCTGGCGGTGACTTCCGACCCCTCCTTGAGGCCGTAGCCCATCTGGGCTTGCGGCATGTAGCCGCCAGCGCCCTTCGGCGCGACCAGCAGGAAATTGTTGCCGTGATTGACCTCGGCCGGCTGCATCTGGCGCGGCATGGTGAGCGCGTAGCAGGCGGTCTGGCCGTTGTTGTCGTAGGAATAAACACCCCAATGGCCAAAGGTCTGGACCATCACCGGCTGCGCGTTTGCAGGCAGGATGGTGATGGCAAGGGCCAGGGCGGCGAGGATATGTCGGTTCAGGGACATCTGATCTCCGTCTTTGAAGGGGAATGGGCTGACCGGCAGGCGGCCGTGCCGTGTTAGTCAACCGTCCGAAAGTTATCAGAAGGTAAACAGGAGGCTGCTGCGAGCCCGCCTGCACCCGGCCGGACTGTGCCGGATCGGCACATCAGCCGGTGCCTGCAAGGGTATTACAGGATGTGGGGCTGCAGGATCACAAGGCGTTCACGTTTGTGTTAGGTGGCTTCCCATGCGCGCCCGCGCGTGGCAATCGGGGGCCTTCGACAAGCTGATGAGGTTCAAGATTGACTGATTTGAATGTGTCCCGCCGAACCTTCCTTCAGGCGGGCGGCGCTTTTGCAGCGCTCGGCCTGACCGGCTGCGCCACCACCGCCCGTCCGGTCGCGGTGGCCGAACCCGTCGTGCTGAACCCGGCCGAAAGCCTGATGTACGGCGCGCGCCCCGACGAGCTGTTTCCGTTGCCGGCCATTCCCTATCAGAGGATCCCGTCGCGCTTCCGCCGCCAGTGGGTCGACAACATAACCGGCGAGCGTCCCGGCACGCTGGTCGTCGATACCGCCAATCATTTCCTCTACCTCACCTATGAGAATGGCAAGGCGATGCGCTATGGCGTCGGGCTTGGCCGCGCCGGGTTTGAATGGGCGGGCCGCGGCGTCATCCAGTACAAGCGCAAATGGCCGCGCTGGACGCCACCCGATGAAATGGTGGCGCGCCGCCCCGATCTCGAACCCTACAGCATCGCCAATGGCGGCATGGATCCGGGCCTCACCAACCCGCTCGGGGCCCGCGCGCTCTACATTTTCAGCAATGGCGAAGACACGATCTACCGCATCCACGGTTCGCCGGAATGGTGGACGATCGGCAAATCGGTATCGTCGGGCTGCGTGCGCATGCTCAACCAGGATGTGATCGATCTGCACGACCGGGTGCCCAACCGCACCGAAATCCTGGTGACCGGCGGCGGGATGGTCTGACCGGACGCAGTCTTTCAGACGTCGATGACGGCCGGACCTTGACATCGCCGCCCGGCGCATCATCTCTCACAGCTGCAGACTTGGGAGGGTTTGATGATCTATTCGGGAAGCTGCCATTGCGGCGCCATCGCCTTTGAGGTTGAGGCGGAGATTACGCAGGCAATGGACTGCAACTGTTCGATGTGCAGGCGGCGCGGCGGTCTTCTCGCCTTCGTGCCGCGTGACAAGTTCAAGCTCACGACGCCGGCGTCGGCCGTCTCCACCTATCAATTCAACAGGCACGTCATTCAGCATCATTTCTGTGCCAACTGTGGAATTGCCCCCTATGCGGATGGCGAGAGCAAGACCGGTCCGATGGCCGCCGTCAATGTCCGTTGCCTGCCGGATGTCGATCTGGAAACCCTGACCATCACCAAGGTCGATGGGCGCAGTTTCTGAGGGCAACGAGGCGGTCTTGCGGGTTGAAGCCCCGGGACAGGTGCAAGCAGAGATTCCTTTGGCCCTTGTCTTTCCATCAACAGTTCCTACATTTCGGCCATGGACTTGAATCTTTGAAGCCTGAAGTCGGATTCAGTCTTTTTTGCCGATTTGAACGGTTTTTCACCGGAAATGCTTGACGGGACCGAAAATTGTGGGAATCACCATTTCTGATACAGTGAGTGAAATGGGTACGGCGGACAGATCCATTATGCAAGTGATGTCAAAACGGCGCTGCTGTCGCAGTCTGCCGGTTTAACTGCGGTGACTGCCGTGGTTAATCAGGAATTAAAGATCATCCCGTTACGTCAGGGGTAATGATTCGCGGTGGGAGCGATTGACGCACCCAAGCCTCGAGAGAGTTTTGCACCGCGCCCGCGCTGAGTGCTGTCCAAGGAAAGCGACGATATAAATGGCAACCAAAGTCAAAGAGAAC
The DNA here is from genome assembly GCF_001426685.1 of Rhizobium sp. Root483D2. Taxonomy (GTDB): domain Bacteria; phylum Pseudomonadota; class Alphaproteobacteria; order Rhizobiales; family Rhizobiaceae; genus Pararhizobium; species Pararhizobium qamdonense. The sequence goes on from NZ_LMFB01000040.1 coordinate 3,142, forward strand.
GAAGAAGCAGAAGCCGAACGCGAAGGCGCACCCGACGGCCCGCTTCTTGACCTCTCGGATGACGCGGTCAAGAAGATGATCAAGGCCGCCAAGAAGCGCGGCTATGTGACCATGGACGAGCTGAACGAGGTTCTGCCGTCCGATCAGGTTGACCCCGACCGCATCGAAGACATCATGGCGATGCTCAGCGAAATGGGCATCAATGTCGTCGAGGACGAGGAAGCCGACGAGGGCACCGCGGCCGCTGAGGAAGAAGACAACGACGCCGATGGCGAGAGCGAGGGTGGCGAGCTTGCCCCGTCGAGCGGCACGGCGCTGGCAACCGCCAAGAAGAAAGAACCGACCGACCGTACCGACGATCCGGTGCGCATGTACCTGCGCGAAATGGGCTCGGTGGAGCTGTTGTCGCGCGAGGGCGAAATCGCCATTGCCAAGCGCATCGAGGCTGGCCGCGAAACGATGATCGCCGGCCTCTGTGAGAGCCCGTTGACGTTCCAGGCCATCATCATCTGGCGCGACGAACTCAACGAAGGCAATACGCTTTTGCGCGAGATCATCGATCTCGAAACCACCTATTCCGGTCCGGAAGCGAAGGCAGCACCGCAGTTCCAAAGTCCTGAAAAGATCGAGGCCGACCGCAAGGCCGCCGAGGAAAAGGAAAAGAACCGCAAGCCGCGCGCCGGCGACGACGACGTTACCAATGTCGGCGGCGAAGGCCTGCCGGCCGAGGAAGAGGAAGAGGACGACGACGAGTCCAACCTGTCGCTTGCCGCGATGGAAGCGGAACTGCGCCCGCAGGTCATGGAAACGCTCGACATCATCGCCGAGACCTACAAGAAGCTGCGCAAGCTGCAGGACCAGCAGGTCGAAGCCCGCCTGGCTGCGACCGGCACGCTGTCTCCCGCCCAGGAGCGCCGCTACAAGGAGTTGAAGGACGAGCTGATCACGGCTGTGAAGTCGCTGTCGCTCAACCAGAACCGCGTCGATAGCCTGGTCGAGCAGCTCTATGACATTTCCAAGCGCCTGATGCAGAACGAGGGCCGTCTGCTGCGGCTTGCCGAATCCTACGGCGTCAAGCGCGACAGTTTCCTGGAACAGTATTCCGGCGCCGAGCTTGATCCGAACTGGATGAAGTCGATCGCCAATCTGGCCGCCAAGGGCTGGAAGGAATTCGCCAAGAACGAAGGCACGATGATCCGCAACATTCGCGGCGAGATCCAGAATCTGGCCACGGAAACCGGCATTTCGATCTTCGAATTCCGCCGCATCGTCTCGATGGTTCAGAAGGGCGAGCGCGAAGCCCGCATCGCCAAGAAGGAAATGGTCGAGGCCAACCTTCGCCTCGTCATCTCGATCGCCAAGAAATACACCAATCGCGGCCTGCAGTTCCTCGACCTCATCCAGGAAGGCAATATCGGCCTGATGAAGGCGGTCGACAAGTTCGAATACCGCCGTGGTTACAAGTTCTCGACCTATGCCACATGGTGGATCCGGCAGGCGATCACCCGCTCGATCGCCGACCAGGCCCGTACGATCCGTATCCCCGTGCACATGATCGAGACGATCAACAAGATCGTGCGCACCTCGCGCCAGATGCTGCACGAGATCGGCCGCGAGCCGACCCCGGAAGAGCTGGCCGAAAAGCTGGCCATGCCGCTCGAAAAGGTCCGCAAGGTCCTGAAGATCGCCAAGGAGCCGATCTCGCTCGAAACCCCGGTGGGCGACGAAGAGGATTCGCATCTGGGCGATTTCATCGAGGACAAGAACGCACTTCTGCCGATCGACGCCGCCATCCAGGCAAACCTGCGCGAAACGACGACCCGCGTTCTCGCTTCGCTGACGCCGCGCGAGGAACGCGTTCTGCGCATGCGCTTCGGCATCGGCATGAACACCGACCACACGCTCGAAGAAGTCGGCCAGCAGTTCTCGGTCACCCGCGAACGTATCCGCCAGATCGAAGCCAAGGCGCTGCGCAAGCTCAAGCACCCCAGCCGCTCGCGCAAGCTGCGCAGCTTCCTGGACAGCTAGGCGGCCGCATCTGCGGAATGAAGATCAAACCCGGTCAGTGTTAGCTGGCCGGGTTTTTCGTTTGTGCAACCGGCATTTTCGTCCAGACAGGCGTTCCTGATCCGCGACACTTTTCCATGTCCTTGTTGCCTTGGCAGGTTTATACTTCAGGCCTTGGGCGATCTGGCGCAACGCTGCCTTGACGCTCGCGCTGCAGGAGGGGTTTTTATGACCACCTATGTCATGCTGATCAACTGGACGGAGCAGGGGGCAAGGAATGTCCGCGATACCCCCAAGCGGCTCGACGGCGCCAAGCAATTGCTGAAAGATATGGGCGGTTCGTTCACGGCGTTTTACCTGACCATGGGCGAATATGATATGGTGGCCGTCTGCGAAGCGCCGTATGATGCGGTGATGGCGCGGTTTGCCCTGTCGCTCGGCATGACCGGCAATGTGCGCACCCAGACCTTGAAGGCCTTCCCGGAAGCCGCCTACCGCGAACTTGTCAGTTCGCTGGGATAAGCGGCATTGCCGGTCCGCTGGGATCAGCGATAGTGCAGCCACGATAGAGCCCGCATAAGGAGCGCTCCATGTCCGAAAAGCCAATGTCCGAAAAGCCGATGAAAATCCCCGGTCCCGATCATCCGATCACCGTCACGCCCAATCCGGCACGCGTCATCGTGCGGCTGGGCGGCAAGGTCATTGCCGATAGCCAAAATGCTTTGACGCTGCGCGAGACCGCCTATCCGCCGGTGCAGTATATTCCCCGCACTGACGCCGATATGACGCTGCTCCAGCGCACGGACCAGGGCAGCTATTGCCCCTATAAGGGCGAGGCATCCTATTTCAGCATCAAAACCGACGGTGCCCGGCTCGACAATGCCGTCTGGTCCTACGAGGCGCCCTATGACGCGGTTGCCGGCATCAGGGATCATTGGCTTTCTATCCCGACCGCGTGGAGATTACGGTGGTTGACGGGCCGGAATGACCGAGCCTGCGACCGATCTCCCACTTCTTCCCAGCGGGGACCGTTGCATAATCGGCGAATTGACTGATGTGGCCGCAGGATAAGCGAGTTCTTGTGCCCTGGCTCAGTCTCCTGAGCAGGTTCTGGGCCGGTTAGGGGTGGTTTTTTCAGGTTTTGGGCGCAGTGCGGCCTTGGTCAGGCGGCCATTGTCACCC
>NZ_LMFB01000040.1:6377-6684 GCF_001426685.1 Rhizobium sp. Root483D2
CGCCCGCCGCCGCGATATCAGCCGGTTGAACTGTTCAAGCCGTGGCGGCAGAGCGCGATGGTGACGGCTGGGCCGGCGCATCAGCCGTGGCTTGATGCCCTTGTCCTTCAAGGTCTGTTCGCGGGCATGGGTATGATAGGCGCTGTCGGCCATCACGCAGGCCTCGTCACCGATGATCAGGCGGTCAGCGACGACGGTGTCGTTGACATTGGCCGGCGTGGTGACAACCCTGCGGATCAGGCCGGAGCCTTCATCGACACCGACATGGGCCTTGTAGCCATAGGCCGAACCGGCCTTGCCCTTGCGC
>NZ_LMFB01000040.1:6738-6842 GCF_001426685.1 Rhizobium sp. Root483D2
CCCGGCTGGTAGGATCGTCGCGGTCCATGCCGGAGGCCGTAGCATCGAAGTCGCGATTGCGGCCTTCGGGCGGCCTTGCCGCCGTCGTTTCGATGATGGTCGCA
>NZ_LMFB01000040.1:7009-7082 GCF_001426685.1 Rhizobium sp. Root483D2
ACCAACGAAGCGCTTGAACGACAGCCGGTCGCACAACGCCTCCTCAAGCTCCATGTCGGACAACCCGTAAAGC
>NZ_LMFB01000040.1:7198-8477 GCF_001426685.1 Rhizobium sp. Root483D2
TGCCGAGCGGATGCGAGGTAATGAGGGGGTGGTTCGGCACATTCTGAGCACTTGGCCCCCTCATCCGGCGCTTCGCGCCACCTTTGTAACTTCCCTTTGACCGCGATTGGCGCTGTAATGCCTGTTGCGGTGGCGGAAGGAAGACCGTCGCACCTTTGGGACACCAAGCCCGTGGGAGAGCCCGGTTCTCCGTCCGCCGTTCCATCGAACCCGAACAGTCGCCAGGGCCGCTTGCGAAAGCAAAGCCCGATTAGGCAAGGATGGGATAAGATGGATATCATTATTGGCATCGACGTTTCAAAGGATCGTCTGGACATCGCCGTGACCCCGTCCGGCGAAGTGTTTTTCGTCGATAACAGCCATGCCGGCCTTGAGGAGCTGGTGTCTCGCTTGAAGACGGAGCGCGCCGATGTGGTTGCGCTCGAGGCGACCGGCGGCTTCGAAACGCTGACGGTGGCGGGCCTGTCAGCGGCGGGTTTTGCGGTGCTGGTGGTCAATCCGGCGCAGGTCCGCGCCTACGCCAATGCGATTGGCCGCAGGGCCAAGACTGATCCGATCGATGCGGCAGTGATCGCAGCCTTCGTGGCGGCGACACACCCTGAGATAAGGCCATTGCGGGATGCCGAAACGCAGGCTCTGTCCGAACTTGTCGCCCGCAGGCGCCAGATCGTGCAGATGATCGTGGCCGAGGAGAACCGGCTGCGCATGGTTCAGGCTCAGCAGGCGCAGAAGAGCATCAGGCGATTACTGGCTGCTCTGCGGCGCGAGCTGGAAAGCCTGGACGCAGATATGGACAGCCATATCCGCAAGTCGCCGCTCTGGCGGGTGCGCGAGAGGCTACTTGTCTCGGTTCCAGGCGTAGGCTCGACAACAGCGCGTACACTTCTGGCCGAAATGCCAGAACTCGGCAGTCTCGATCGTCGCCAGATCGCCTCGCTGGCAGGGCTTGCGCCGTGGACCCGGCAATCGGGCCAATGGAAGGGCAAGAGCTTTATCGGCGGCGGCCGGGGCAAGGTGCGGGCCGTGCTGTTCATGGCCGCCCTCGTCGCCAGCCGACACAATCCGATACTCAAAACATTCCGCGACCGCCTCGTCGCCGCCGGAAAACCCAAAATCGTCGCCATCGTCGCAACCATGCGAAAACTGCTCACAATCCTAAACGCCATCATCCGGGATCAAAAGCCATGGCAAGACGCTTGACTAACAAGACAGTCGCTCTCCCCGCTGGGAACCGTTGCAAAATTCTGTGGTTGTGATTCTCTGTCGTTACGAGCAGCGG
>NZ_LMFB01000041.1:0-31970 GCF_001426685.1 Rhizobium sp. Root483D2
GCCGGGATCGAAAATGGCAAACATGACCCGCTTGCGCAGTTCGAACGGCGACCGCACACGATCCTGGGGTGGGGGTGTGCGCAGGTGTTCGATCTCGTCGGCTGCTTCGTCGCAGATCGTGTGCTTGACCGGATCACCGAATTCGTCGCGCGGCCGATAACGGCGAAGTCTTGAGGTGATATCATTCAACGGAATATCCTCGGCTGCTGACATTGCGACAGTGCCCTGGTGTTCAATCTCTGGCATGGTCAAATCCTCATCGGCATCAGGATCGCGAAACTTTCGGTTTCGCCGGGTTTCATGATCATCGCGGCATCGCCGGGCTGCCCGAGCTTCATCTCAATGTCGCCGGCACCAAGCGCTCCGATCACGTCGCGCAGAAATTTTCCGTTGAAGCCGACCTCGACCGATCCATCGGCCTGGGCTTCCACCTCGTCCTCGGCCTCGCCGTTCTCGCCTGGCTTGCTGGTGAGGCGGACGGCGTCGGGGGAAAAGTAAAACTTGACGGCTGAGCCCTTCAGCGTGTTGACGGTCAGAACGCGGCCGATCGCGCCGTCGAGCTGCTTTCCGTTGATCCGGATGGTCTTGTCGTTGTTGAGCGGCGTGATGCGGTCGTAGGCGGGAAAGGTGCCATCGACGAGCTTTGACACGATGACGAGATTTCCGAAGGTCAGCTCGATGCGTTCGTCCGATAGCCGCAGGGCAACATCGCCTTCCTCGGGCAGTCGCTTGGTGATGGCGCGCACCGTATCCTTCGGGATTATGACGGCCGGTAGATCGGGCAGCTCGTCTTCGTCGATCTCGACCATTGGCATCAGGCGGCGCGACAGGCGGGCGCCATCGGTGGCGACGAACATCAGTCCGCCAGGGTGGACGTGCATATAGATGCCGTTCAGGTAGTGCCGCGTCTCCTCGGTAGACATCGCGAACTCGACAGCATGAAGGCTTTTCTTCAAGCAAGCGGCATCCAGTCCTAACGCATGGGTGAGGTTTTCCGTCTTCAGCCGGGTGTAATCGCGTGCTGGCAGGGTCGGCATCTTGATCTTCGCGCGCCCGGCCTTGATGACGATATTGTCAAAGCGCGTGCCCTGGTCGGGGTTGGCGATCTCAACTGGACCATCGGCCATGGATTTGACGGCGCTCTCGAAAAAGGAGTAGGGCGCCGTAAAAGGCTGGAAAGTGTCTGCAAAGGCGGCCGTACAGGTCGCCGAAATCTGGATATCAAGATTGCTGCCTGTCACAACGAGATCACTGCCGCTCTTCTCGAAAAGAGCGTTGGCGAGAATCGGGATGGTGTTGCGCGAGTTGATGGCGTCGTTGACCGACGACAGGGCTCCGAGCAGCGCGGATTTTTCAGCTTTGAACATAATTGGCCGTCCTAGTGCTGGAGAGAAGATCCGCGAGGGCGCGTTCGTGCGAGGGGGGGGCAAGCCCGAAGGCATGCGAAAGCTCCTCCATGGCCGCCGTGACATCGCCTTCAGCGAGGTAGCGGTAGGCGCGCTCGACAGATCGCGTGTCATTGTCGCCCAAGGGAAACAGCTCGTCGTAGCGATCGGCAATGTCATCATCGCTGAAGTCGGACAGACCAGCGTTGACGGATACAATGATCTTCAGGTCAGGCAACGTCTTCGGGTCGAGACCCGTGGCGGCAAGCCACTCCTGGACGCCTTTCTGGCGGGCATTGGCAAACACAATCTGCTTGGCTTCCGTGAAAACGGCCATGGGTTATCTCCATTCCGGTGCGAAGGGGATGTCATCGTTCATGTCGCTGGCGTAGCTGCCGCCGTTGGTACCGGACGATTGGGAGCGCGAGGAGGATGCGCCAGCAGCGCGGTCGGCGTCATAGCCGTAGTCGCCAGCGCCATCGCCGCCAGCGCGGTATCCTGAGCCCTCGCGCTTGCCGGAGAGCATGACGAGCGATGCACTGTAACCCTGCAGAACGACCTCTGTGGAATACCGGTCCTGGCCGTGATTGTCCTGCCACTTGCGCGTCTGCAACTGGCCCTCGATATAGACCTTGTCGCCTTTCTTCACGTATTGCTCGACGACTTTGCAGAGCGCTTCATTGAAGATGACAACGCGGTGCCATTCAGTCTTTTCCTTGCGCTCGCCCGAGGTTTTGTCGCGCCAAGTCTCGGAGGTTGCGATATTGAGGTTGGCGATCGGCCGGCCGTCCTGGGTGCGGCGGATTTCTGGATCGGCGCCGAGGTTACCGATCAGGGTGACTTTGTTGACGGAGCCGGACATCAGTGCTTCGTCCCGCCGCGCGAAGCCAGGATGAATTTCAGGTAGTCATCCATCATCAAATCCGAGATGTGCGACATGCTTTCGATGGTCGCGCGAACGCCGTGTTCCACCGGACGATCAGTATTGAAGCCGCTGACGAGGCCGATCATGGCGTAGGTGGAAACCAGGGCGAAATCCGCCATGGCGTCTGCAATGGTCACATCCTCTTCGGCCAGGCCGCGTGCGTAGGAAGCCATCGCATCATGCAACGCCTTTGCGGCGAGTGTCTTGGTCGCCGGATGGCGCATTTGCAGGGTATCAGCAACATTGTTCAAGCTGGGATTTTTCATGACTACCTCAGTTGTCGTGCGAGGGCGGAAAGCGATGCCTGTTCAAGGATCAGGTCTTCGCCGATCAATCGGTACGCAAGTTTTTTGAATTCCTTTTCGGCGCGCTCGGCCTTCCATGGCTTGATTTCGCCCGTGGTTTTCGGCCTGTTCCAGCGCGGGAATTTGCCCGCTGCACCCGGACCGAAGAGAGCAACCGCCTCGGCAACCAGCATGCGGCCATCCATGTCCTTCACCAGCTTTCGCTGCTGATTGGTCCACAGAGCCGGGACGGGAAGATTTGCCGCCTGGTATATCGCCTCGTCCCATCCAGCTTTGCACTGGGCAATCGCGTCGAGCAGCTGGGGTGACCCGGCGCGCTTGGCAAACAGTTGTGCCGCAGGGGTAATGAGATCGCCGAGGATCCACTCGTGGGCATCGTGGAGTAGGAAAAGGCGGGCTGGCAGGGTGCCGTGCCGTTCATTGATGATCGCCTGCGCGCCCATGGTGCAGTGCTGCGCGACCGAAAGAGCCGGGCCGTCGTTGCGGCCGTTGAAGCGCGAGATTTTGGAGAGCGTGTTAGCGATTTCGTGGAAGCAGACGACAGCAGCGTCCGGCTGCGCCATGTCAATGACCGATCCGCCGTTCCAGACGGTCAGGACGCTATCGGCGCAGAGGCGCGGCAGGGCAATGGTCATCAGCGGCTCCAAAGGCATGCGTTAAGAAAAGGTGGCCAGTCCGGAAACTCGATCGCGAGGGTGCCGCGATCCTCGTCGCGCCAGAGGCTGAGGAAGCGGGCGCTTTGGCCGGCATAGAGCTGGCTGGCAAAATCTGCGGCTGCGTGCCCTTCGGCTACCGCGTCGTGCAATGCGACCTGGTGAAACTGCCGGAAGAACAGCAGTGCGAGCGCCTGGCCGACAATGACCAGGACGCACGCGCCTATCAGGAAAGCGGATGGTTCGAGAACGCTCATACCCGGTCCGCCATGGCGAATTGGCGATCGAGCTCGATCGCCGCAGACCCAGTTGCAAAAGCCAGATACAGCAGGATCAAAACAGCCGCCGCCCACAGCGCCGGGCACGCGGCCGCGATGGCGCGATACGGCTGCTGTGGGCGGGGCAGCACGATGACGGGAGGGGTCACGCGTGCGCCAAAGGGGGTGAAATGATTTGTATCCATTAGGCGACCTGCCGGACGGATTGGCGGCGAGCGATGTCGCGGGCCGTAGCGGCAAAACGGGAGACCGTTTTCGTTGTCCATCCCCGCTGGACCAATGTCTCAACGCTGACATTCTGGTCAGCGAAGGCCATCTCACGCATGTCGTCTGCCATACGCTCCTCCAAGGAGCGAATGCAGCGAGGCGCGGCGGCAATCTTGGCAAGGGGGTTATCTGGTTGTGTGCAATAGCGTATCATCCTCATCCCAATCCTGTTGTATGGATAGGAATAATATGCATAACGCACATCAACTGGTCAAGATGTAATGTGCAATATGCATATTCTATGCACGAATGCACATTTTATCGCTGGTTTTTCAGCTGTTGACAGGAGAAATTTTCCAGCAAAATGTTCGACTTAACGGGAGTTGAACTGGATGGATAAATTTTTGGAGGTTGTCGGTATCGCGATAGTGCTACTGACGCTGGGCGCTTTGTTGCTGTTAGTGGCAGGGGCTCAGAGCCCGCTGATCCTCTTACCGGCGCTTCCTTGGGCGATACCTTCAATTATTGGTGGAGTTGTGATCGCAGCATTTGGTTCGATGTTGGGACAGCTGAAGGCGATAAGAGACGCAGCGGAGCGCCAGGCTGCGATCCTCCAAAGGATGCTCAATAATCGAAACTCCAACTAGCTAAGACGCCGCCTTGCCATTGCGTTGGACGTCTTGAATAGGCTGCTCAGGATTTCTGTTCGCGAAGCGCTGTGCAGAACGCCGAGGCTTGATATCTGTGACAAAGGCAAAGTAGCGAACGGGCACATCCAGCATCATGGCGGCATTAACGCTTTCGAGATGATAAAGGCCCGGCTGGGAACCCGGATACGGAGTTTTTACTAGGACTCTGTCGTCTTCAAGGAAACACACGCAGACTTCACCGAGATGCTCAGGGCGTGGTGCTTCTTTCTCATCGTAGAATATCAGCCATCCATCGTTCGCTAATCCACGCATAGAATCACCCCGTACTTCTAACGCTTCGGTATTCATTGATGCATCGAGCGGCGCGGGGACCTCGCCATAGTTGCCATCCCCTGTAGCAAATAATACGGAACCTTCAGGTCCAGCGCCGGCTAAGCCAACAATTGGGACAGTGGTAGGAGCGCCGTCAGGGCCGTCACCCTCACCAGTGAGAAGCCAGCCTTCGCCTACACGAAATGCTTTCGCGTAACGATCGGCCGCGCGAGAGAGGCCTCTGGTCCCTTGTTCGTGTTGAATATACGTCTCATACGACCAGCCGAAAAACCGCGCGGCGTCCTTCGCGGTTTTAAAACCACGTAAAATCCGAGCTTTTTCAAGCCGTTTAGCTGCATCGGGACGATCATCGTATTCCATAGTGTGCAAAAAGCACGTTAACGATGTGCGTTTCGACTTGACGTTATAATGTGCGTTATGCATATTGAAACCTATGAAAAAGGATTTCGACGTTCGGGCGCTGCGAGAGCGCATTGGTTGGGGGCAAGATAAGCTCGCTGCTTATCTGCGCGTGGATAGGTCCAGCGTTTCTCATTATGAGAACGGTAGGCCCTTACGGGGGCCTGTTTTGCGTCTTCTTGAAATTTTGATTGAGGCCGCTGACGCGGGCACTGCCGACGCCTTGGTAAGAGAGACGGAGGCTGCGGAATGACGTGGCGTATTCATAAGGTCCCCCTTGATCTGATGGGCTGACCTTACGGGCGCGGCAAGCGCCAATCACTGAGAGATTTTCTGAAAAAAGTTCCTTGACTTTCGGGGAGGGAAACGTGCGCTCAATTTCTGACAAACAGGGCAAGATGCTGAAGGGTGCGACCCTTCGCAGCCTCACCATGGCCGGGGGCGGATCAGTCGTCCAGCACTCCACCCGTATCAACGAAAAGACCCTGTCGAAGCAGGCGTCCGGTTCTGATGAGCATGAGAAGACATTTGCCGCGATCGATGTCGCGGTCGAGATCGACATGCTTGCGGGAACCCCGATCATCACCGCGATGATGGCGGAAATGCTCGGCTATCAGCTCGTCCCCATTGATACCGAAGGTTCGGGGCATGTGGCCGAGGCGCTGGCGCAGCGCGATGCAGTCCACCTGATGGTCGAGGCCATGGATGCCATCAAGGTGTTCAACGACGCGATGGCGGACAACCACCTGGATGCCAGCGAGAAGCGTGCCGTCGCCAAGGAATTTGAGGATGCCATCAAGGCCTTCCGCGCCATCATGGCGAGGATGGCCTCATGACCAGCAATGTCTATTTCAACTCCATCAATCCGAAAGTTGTTACCAGCCAGGCCGTACGGCCGACGATGCCGGTCTGCGGCCGTGGCCGCCATCTGTTGCGTTTGGCCGTCCGGGACGGATGCGTCCAGATTGCGAGCCTCGCCGACCGTGTGGCTATCGAGCCGGTCCTTGCCAACGGATACGCCCTTGAAAGTGATCTGCCGCGGGGCGAGATCACGCCGACGGAGAAGGGCCGGGGATACCTTTATGCCCTGACGAAGGTCGAATGATGAGGCTGGGCACACTGTATCTCAGCATTGGTGACCGCAGGCTTCTCGCCGGCATTCGGCGCGAAGCGAGCCGCCTGAAGTGCGATCCCCGCGATTTTGTCGTCGCCCTACTGGTCACAGTCGTTCGCGACAAGATGATCGATAACATCCTTGATGGCGACCGGCCCGAGGATATTGCGACACCGTATCAGCTCTCCCGGCGCGACGACGGCCTGACAGCCCGGCAACAGGAAATATTCGGATGGCTGACGGCAGAGGCGGCAAAACGGCAAACCGACGAACTGAGTTGCACCTATCAGGAAGTCGGTGACGCGCTTGGTTTCGATCCATCCATCGTTTTCAAAGCAGCACGATCTCTTGAGCGGAAAAAGATGATCACGGTCGAAAGACCGGAACATCGTTGCGCTCGCACCGTCTGGAAGATCCTGCCGAAGCAGGAGCTGGCCGCATGATGGATTACGCGAGCTTTCTCAATGCCAAAATCCAGATGGCACCGGTCCTCGGCTTTGAAGTTGCAGAAGATGAGATCAATTCAATCCTGCAGGGCCATCAGCGACTGATTGTGAAGTGGGCATGTGCCGGTGGGCGCCGCGCCATTTTCGCCTCGTTTGGGCTTGGGAAGACGATCATCCAGCTGGAAATCCTCCGCATCATCGCCGTGCGCTTTGGTGGGCGAGGGCTGATCGTTGCGCCTCTTGGTGTGCGGCAGGAATTCAAGAAAGACATTTATGTCCTGGCGACCGGCGATCATCCGAAGATTACGGATGCGCAGCGTGAAGACCTGGCTGCCTGGCAGCACGGGCACCCGGAGCGCGTACCGTCGATCACGTTCATTCGATCGGTAGCCCAGGCTTCCGCCACTGGTCTCTACATGACCAATTACGAGACGGTGCGCGATGGAAAGATCGATCCGCGCGATTTCACGGCGACGAGCCTCGACGAGGCATCCTGTCTTCGCGGTTTTGGCGGGTCAAAGACCTTCCGGGAATTCATGCGGCTCTTTGCCGGTATCCGGTTCAAGTTCGTTGCCACCGCCACGCCGTCGCCCAATCAGTTTATCGAGCTTCTGGCCTATTCCGCCTATCTCGAAATCATGGATATCGGCCAGGCGAAGACACGGTTCTTCAAAAGGAACAGCGAGAAGGCCGATACTCTCACCATTCATCCGCACAAGGAGCGAGAGTTCTGGTTGTGGGTTGCGAGCTGGGGCTTGTTTGTCCAACGGCCGTCCGATCTCGGCTTTTCCGATGAAGGCTATGACCTGCCGACGATGCGGATCAACTGGCACGAGTTGCCGGCGGACCACAAGGCGGCGGGAGCTGACAAGCGCGGACAGTATCGGCTCCTGAAGGACACGTCGGCATCCCTTGCGGACGCTGCGCGAGAAAAACGGGACAGTCTCCCGGCCCGGATCGCGAAGCTCTTGGAAATCAGGGCGGAAGACCCTGGCGCGCACCGGCTGATCTGGCACGATCTCGAAGCCGAGCGAGCAGCGATCGAGAAAGCCATACCATCTGCCGTCAGCGTCTACGGCAATCAGGATCTCGACACTCGCGAACAGGCGATCATCGACTTTTCGGAAGGCCGTTTTTCGGAACTGGCAGCAAAGCCATCCATCGCCGGTTCCGGCTGCAACTTCCAGCGCCACTGCTGGTGGGCAGTCTTTCTCGGCATCGGCTTCAAATTCAACGATTTCATTCAGGCTATCCACCGCATCCAGCGGTTCCTGCAGACGCACGAAGTTCGCCTCGACCTCATCTACACCGAGGCCGAACGTCCCGTGCGCGAGAACCTGGAGGGGAAATGGCGCCGCCACGAGGAGCAGATGGCCATCATGACTGGGATCATCAAGGAATATGGCCTGTCGGCCGCTGCCATGGCCCACACGCTGCAACGGGCAATGGGCGTCGATCGGATCGAAGTAAGCGGGGAGGGTTATCGCCTCGTCAACAATGACTGCGTCATGGAGTGCCAGGCGATGGCAGCCGACAGTGTCGATCTGATCGTCACCTCCATCCCGTTTTCAACCCAGTACGAATACTCACCCAACTATGCCGATTTCGGACATACCGACGATAACGGCCATTTCTGGCAACAGATGGATTTCCTCATCCCCGAGCTGTTCCGGGTTCTGGCGCCGGGCCGGGTCGCGGCCATCCATGTCAAGGATCGCATCGTTCCGGGCGGCATGACCGGATTGGGCTTCCAGACGGTTTACCCATTTGCCGACGACTGTACCACGGCTTTTCGCAAACACGGCTTCGCCTTCCTGTCACGCAAGACGATCACCACGGACGTTGTTCGCGAAAATAATCAGACCTACCGGCTGGGCTGGAGCGAGCAATGCAAGGATGGCACCCGGATGGGCAACGGCCTTCCGGAATATCTCTTGATCTTCCGGAAGCCGCCGACTGACGCGTCCAACGGATATGCCGACAAGCCCGTCAAGAAAGACAAGCGGGAATGGAAGCAGGAGGCTTGGAGCGGCGAGGGCTATTCACGCGCCCGCTGGCAGCTCGACGCGCACGGTTACGAGCCTTCGTCGGGTGAAAGGCTCCTACGGCCGGAAGAGTTGCTTGGGCTTGATGCTAGCCAAATCTTCCAGCTTTGGAAAGCATTTCAATTGGATTCGGTCTATGATTTCGAGCATCACGTGAAGGTCGCCGAAGCGCTCGAGGAGCGTGGCATGCTTCCATCGACATTCATGCTCCTACCGCCGCATTCGAAGCACGATGATGTCTGGACCGATGTCACCCGTATGCTGTCAATGAACACGCTGCAGGCACAACAGGGCCGCGAGTTGCATCTTTGCCCGCTGCAGTTCGACATCGTCGATCGCGCTATCCAGCAATTCACCGAACCGGGTGAAATGGTCTTCGATCCTTTCGGAGGGCTGATGACGGTTCCTTATCGCGCCATCAAGCACGGCCGGCGCGGATCGGCCGTTGAGTTGAACTCCGGCTATTTTCTCGACGGCTGCAAGTACGTCGAAGCCATCGCGCAGGAGAAGGCAATGCCATCCCTCTTTGCGCTGTTGGGGCTGGAGGCTGCCGAATGAGCGAGCCTCGGTTTTACATCATCTCCGACGATCCTGTCGTCGCAGTGCTTTTGTTGTTCGGGTTAACGCCGCGCGCCTGGCCGGAGTTTCTTGTTCCCCTTTCCGACCCGATAGCGATCTCAAGCATTCCAGACGGCGCAAAATGCCGGGGCATGATGTTTTCGGGCCGCGAGCGGTCAGCGGCGGAAAGAGCCTGGCGGGCGCGGCGCGGACAGGGCGGCATCGCCTTCATTGGTGATGAGGATGAAGAGTGGATCACGGCGCAACTGACTGCTGTCGAGCATGAAGCACCGGCGGCGCCTCTTGTCCGGCCGGAACCGGAACTCAAGAAAATGCCTCTGTCGCAGCGCTGGACCTGAAGGAGACCGCTATGGGCATGCACCGACGTTTCGATAAGCCATCTCGCGTTCTGCTCGTGGTTGGTCCCACCCTTGTTCAATGCGTCGAAACCGCCAAGCATTACGGTATCGAACGCGTGGCTTCCGACAGCATGCGTAGTGTGACCGACGCTTGCCGTCTTCGGGGATGGAGAGCGGGTACGCCCTTCATCGCGCACGATCGGGAAAGCTGGTCTGCTACCAAGAAAGGCCAGGACCTCGACACGGTGCTGGGAATCCTTGTGCAACAGGGCCGATTGCGGATCGCCAAAGCTCGCGATCTCAAGGAAGCGGGCGCCGTGGTGTCCAGCGAGGTGGCGCGATGAGCACCTTGCAGAAAGCTGATACGCAGCGCGCACAGAGCGCCGCCATGTCGGGCCGGATGGATGAACGGACTGCTTTAGCGGCGATCGTGCTTTGGAACTGCGGCCATTTCGACACGAAAGACATCAGCGATGTTTTGCGGGTTGGTGAAGATGCCGTCTATCGAACGCTGCATGCGGCCCGTCATATTAGCGCGGGCAAGCCATGAGAGGTATCACGCAGAAACAGTCTCCGCTGTCTGTGAAGGTGCGTGTACACGCGTGTCTCGAATGCGGGGGCGCGACAGTAAAGAGCGGTGACTTCTGCTCAGCTGGCTGCCGCTCGGATTTCAACAATCGCCGTAAGCGTCGGGGCGCCGAGCTGTACGATCTCTATATGGCGCACCGTTTCGACCGTGCCGCAGCCCTCGATCTTGGTGTTTTCCAGGCTATCAATCGGCTTGCCTCCAATTATCGTCAGGAAGATCACTCCGAGCGCGACAGTCGCCGCAGCTGGCGGTCGCCTGCCTTGGTGATGGAGGAGCGGCCATTCCTCAAATCTGTTTCGACACGGATCAGGAGCGGCCGATGACAAGCATCATCGACGAATTTATCGAGGAAGCGCGCGGGGTTACTGTTACGGAAGCGGCCGCTCGTCTGGGCATCAACGTGACGCGGGCAAACTATGCCGGGCCTTGCCCATCCTGCGGCGGTAGGGATCGCTTCGCCATCAACCCTTCGAAACAGGCGTTCAACTGCCGCCGCTGCGGATCGGGGGGAAAGGACGGCATAGGCCTGATGGCGCTAGCAAACGAACATCAGCTTTCGACGCGCAGTGGTTTCCTGCTTGCGTGCGCGGATGCGCTCGGGAGGGGCGTGCCTGATGAAGGCGAAACTGAGACATTGGAAGAGCGCCAGGCGAGGCTCGACCGTATTGCCGAGCAGAAGCGGAAAAACGCAGAGGCCGCCGCTGTCAACGAAGAGCAGCAGAACTCCTATCGGGAGAAGGAAATCAACCGGGCTCGGGGGATTTATTTTCATGCGACTGAAAACGGTGGCGCGGTGCGGGAGTATCTACAGCTTCGCACCGGCTTCATCGTGCCTGACAGTGTTCTGGTCAATCTTCGCCTCGAACCGAAGCTGACTTATTGGCACGGCAAGGACGATCGCGGTTTTGACCGGTCAATACATTGCGGTCTAGCTATGGTTGCGCCGTTTGTGACATTGCACGGCCGCGTGACGGCCTGCCACCTTACATGGATTGATCTGTCGCGCGGGCCGAAGTACCGACCGGATCTTGGCCTGGACGATGACGGCGCCCCGTTGCCAACGAAAAAGATGCGCGGCACGAAGCGTGGTCATTTCATTCCAATTTTTGGGCGCCTCGATGCCGAACGGTGGGTTGGCGGCGAAGGGATCGAAAATGGCGTGGCAATTGCTGGCGCCGAAGGATTTCGAGACGACACGTTCTATTTTGCGGCTGGCGACATCAACAATCTGGCAGGCCCGGCTGATCCGGCTTCGTCGTTCACGCATCCTACTTTGAAGAAGGCTGATGCGAAAGCACGACTGCGGTCCATTCGGGTCCAGGGCGCCGTGCCAAAGCCAGATCAAACTGCTGACGAGGCTATGCCCGTACCCGATCATGTTAGCAGCCTGGTACTTCTGGCGGATGGTGACAGCGAACCCGTTTTTACGGCCGCTGCCATGGCCCGAGCGGAGAAGAGACATTGGCGCGTCGGACGCGCCATCAAGACATGGTGGCCACGGAAAAAGTCGGACTTTTCCGACATGCTTGCCACAGCAATGGGGGAACGTGCGTGACGAAGCTGAATGCGCCGGCGGAAATGCCGGATGATGTGGTTCGCTTGCTTGCCGAGGCTGAAGCTCAACGGCGGGCCTATGAGGGATACCCCGAAACCCCTGATGAAGATGAGGCATCAGCCGATATTGTCGCGGATGGAGAACCTCCGCCATCTGTTGATGTGGATGTTAACGTTGATCCGGCTTGTGTCGAATATTGCGCGACGCTTGATCACAGCGACACGGATAACGGTATCCGCATGAAACTTCACTTCGGGTGCGATCTGGTCGTGATTGCGCAGGAGAAGGCGAAACAGCCTCTTTTCGCCGTTTGGACCGGATCTCATTGGGATGTTGCCAACGGCGGGCCAAAGTCCCTCGCAATTGCGCAGCGCCTTGGTAGCCGTATCGCACTCGAAACCATATATCTGACCCCGACCGCACGGGAACAGAAGCAGATCGAGGCTGGTCGGCTGGTCGAGGAGATGGCCGAAGACGATCGCGGCCCTGTCGAGCGTCGATTGCTGGCACTTGCTGAAAAGGCGACAGAAGCGCATGCCAAGCGCGTCAAGCGCCGCATGGATCACGCCGTTTCGTCTAAGAACATAGCACGGATGAATGCGGCCATGGCCTGCTTGGCGCCGCACATCATGAAATCGGCGGACGATTTCAACGCCGACAATATGAGAGTGGCCGTCAAAAATGCCACCTTGCACTTTGTGCGTAAAATGGAGCGAAGGAAGAACCCGAAATTCATTAGCCCTGCCGATACACCGAACGTACCGCCTTTCGTCGATGTATGCGTCGATTCATCGCTGGAGACCGTTAAGGGGCATCGCCGCGCCGACTTTATCACCCATGTCGTTCCCGTCGATTATAAGCCAAAAGCGACATGTCCGCTCTGGACCAAGTTTCTTACCACCATGATCCCCGACGATGCGGTCCGCCGCCTAGTGCAGGTGAGTTCAGGTCTCGGACTTCTGGGTATCACAGTTCAATACCTGTTCTTCCATTACGGCGACGGCGCTAACGGTAAGTCCGTCTACATGGAAACGCTCTGCCGTTTGCTGGGAGAGGTATCAGTAACACTGCCAGCCACCAGCTTCATCGGGGAGGGTAGCGGATCAGGAAGCGCCAACCCCGACATGGCCCGACTTCTCGGTCGCCGAATGCTCCGGGTTAAGGAACTGCCCGAAGGCGAGGATCTCAGGGAAAATCTTGTGAAGGAGGTGACGGGCGGCGAAACCATCACGGCTCGCGACCTATTTTCCGGCTACATGGATTTCAAGCCGCTGTTCATCGCCATGATGAGTGGCAATGGCTATCCAAGGATCTCCGGTATCGACGATGGCATATGGAGGCGCATGGCTGTCATCCATTGGCCCATCAAGGTGGCGAAGGCCGAGCGGCGTGAATTTGAGGAGATCGTTTCATCATTCGAGCCGGAGCATGCCGGTATCCTGAACTGGTTGATCGAAGGTATCCATATCTTCCTCAAGGAGGGGCTGGTCATTCCGGCCGCTGTCGAGCGGGCAACCCAGGAATATCGAGACGATATGGACCGCACCGCCGGGTTTGTAACGCGATGTATAATCAAAGACGAGGCAGCCGATCCGCTTCAGGCAAAGGACCTGTACCACGCCTATTGCAACGATACGATCGACCAGGGCGGCAAGCCCATGAATGTCACGGCGTTCGGGCGAGCGATGGCCAAGAAGTTCCGCAAGGACACATCCGGCCGCCTGGTGGTCTATCTCGGGATACGCCTTGTTAATGTTCCAGTCGGCCGAGAAGTCACACCGGAGCCGCCCTACGGTCGCTTCGACGATGTGCCGCTTCATGAGCCGTACGCATGATGCTCCCCGCAACCCCTCAGAGAACCACTCAAATGACCGTAAACCACTGCGATTGTTCGATAGTTGCGATAGTTTCAGCGAGAGTTTTGCGACAGTTGTAGGGGGTGAGGGGCGAATGAATTCAATGAGTTGCGATAGTTGCGATAGTTTTCGCGTGCGTAATTATAAGAAAAAGGGGAGGTTTGGCACCATTCCCAAAATCAACTTGATATGCGTGAGAAATACTATCGAAAACTAGCGATGTAATTGAAAATAATCAATAAAACTATCGATATAACTATCGAACAACTATCGAAACTATCGCAGGGAAGTTGAATATGAAGACTATGATGATTGAGCAGCTTCTTATGTGGGCTTTTAACGAAGAGTTGCCCAAAATCGATGCCGGGATTGGTGGCCCTAGTGCTGCGCCTTCGACGTGGAACGCCGTGCAGGAGATGATCTCTCTTGGCACGATCGTGGATCGCCAGCCGAACCGGCATGGTGTCATTTCAGGCTTCGTTTCCGATGGTGAGGCGCATCCGGATGCTTACATCGTGAGCGCTTGCGTTGCGCGACTGGCGGAGACTGAAGGATTTAATGTTCCGCCGGCATGGGCACCCTTTCCGGAATGGCCAGACGAGCATGGGCTGATCGCAGCGGCTGTGGCGCGGATCAGACTGGAGGAGATGGGAAGGGCTGGGAGGCTGAATGGGCGCCATGTCGTCAATCTGGTGCGCCGCTGCGCCATCCTGAAGTCTGGCCCTGATTGGCGGGTCTCCGATGCACCTAAGATCGTCAAGGAAGGCGACAAAGGGAAGGGAGCCTGGTTCGTGACCAGGACAAAGAAGGATCGGCTTGGGAACACGGTCACCTATTTGGATAACGGCTTTGACAAGCGGACTAGGCGCCCGAAGAAAGGGGCATTCCAGAAATTCAGACTTGCTACGCCGATCCGCGGGGCCGTGATTGCGCGTATGGAATGGCAACTCTGGCAATCTGCACTGGAGATGCTCCATGGCTTGTTGAACGGGCGGCTTTCCAGCATTGATTTGCTTCCTTTCCGCCCATACTACCAGCCATGGGTGACCCAAATGAATTTGGTCGAAGACGCGTAAAGCATTGAATTTAGTGATCTTTAATTTGAGTTTAGCCTATTGACCTGCGACAGAACTGAAAGTACATTTTGCTTACGGTGAAAACCAACCGATCAAACCCGCAGGCGGAAACGCCGGCGGGTTTTTCGTTTCTAGCGATGGAGGCGATCATGAAATCGGCGCGGTAATAGCGCCTTTGGACCTGCGCTCATTGCGGGCACACGATAGGGGACTGGACATGAGCAGCATTAACGAGCCGATGAAGCGTGCAGTCGAAAGTCTGGAACAACAGGCTGAAAGGCATGAAAACCACGTCCTCTACTTGCGTGCGGAGCTTCAGAAAGCTGAAGATGCAGGCAAACAGGCGCGGGCCGACGCCGCAGAAATCCGCAAAAGTCTCGGGCAGTAGTCGCGAGGCGATCATCGGGCGGGTTTAACTTAGCCATTGGGGCATACCCACCATGATCGACGCTCACATCAAGTTCGATCTTCGAATGTTTGAACGGGACATGAAGTCCATCGAGCGCAAGCAGATGCCATATGCGATCGTGCTGATGCTCAATGAGACGGCCAAGGGTGGCCGTGTCGAGGTTCAACGCGAAATGGACAAGGTCTTCGATCGTCCGACGCCATATGCAAAACGCGGTGTGGTGTATGATCGGGCAACCAAGCAGAAGATGCAGTCTGCTGTCGTTGTCACGGGGGACAGGACAAAGGGTGGATTGCCAGCAACGGCATTCCTTGGCCCCCAGATCCAAGGTGGCATGCGGGCGCATAAGGCTTTCGAACGACAGCTGATCCAGCGCGGATTGATGAACAAGCGACAGGTTGCTGTTCCCGCCAATGCCGCGCCTTTAGATCGATATGGCAACATGACGCAAGGGTTTCTTAATCGCGTCATGGCCGACTTGAAGATCGACTATCGCGGTGCAGGTGCAACGCGTGTTCGGACGGACGCTTCGTTGAAGCGCAACAAGAACTACCGCAACGCTCGATTCTTCGCACCAAAGCCCGGATCGCCGTTGTTTCCGGGGGTGTATCAGCGCAACCCATCAGATCAGTCGATCAAGCCGGTGATCCTGTTCGTGCAAAACAGGGGATACAAGGTGCGGCTGCATCTGAAGTCAGTTGTGGAACGGTATGCCAAGGCGAACCTGATCGACAACTTCGAGGCTGCGTTTGCGCAGGCGATGCGGTCGGCGAGGTGAAGCCGAGCCGGTCGAGGGGTAGGGCCACCCACCCCCGTCGCGGGTCCTTCCCCCCAAAACCCGGCCTGCGGGTATTTGGCACGGCAGCATGTGGCCAGTGTGAGCGGTTTTTCGAAGCCTAAAGTTAGAGCCTAAACTCAAGTCTAGGAAAGCTAAAGTCCGGCATGTCGATGCTTGCGGAAACGATGTCAAAAGGCGACTTCGCGGCGCATATCCGTGTCAGTCCGGGCCGCATTTCTCAGTACATCACAGAGGGCAAGCTAACTGGCGATGCACTGGACGGCGAAGGTCGCAAAGCTCGGATCAGGACGGCCGTCGCTTTGCAACAGCTGAGCCGGACACTCGATCCAGCCCAGCGTTTCGGCGCGAACGGCGCCGCGACGATCGCGCCCGTCATGTCGGTAACGAAACCGCAGACGGCACCATCGGCCGCGCCTGATCCTGTCGTCGATGAGATTGCGCAGGAGCGGCTGAAACAGCAGCGGCTCAAAACGGCGCGCGAACAGCGGGATGAGGACCTGTCCACCGGTCGCTACATGCTGACCGATGCAGCCCGCCGCGAGACCGGCCGGGCCGTCAGTGAAGCCTTCAAGGTGATGGACCAGGCCATTCAGGAAATGGCAAAAACCATGGCAGCCCAGTTCGGTGTGCCGCAGCGTGACGCACTCCTGGCGCTTCATAAAGCCATGCGCGACACGCGCGCCAAACAGGCCGCCGCGTTCCGAGAGGTTGCGGATCAGATGCCGGAGCTGATCGAGGACTGCTCGGAATGACAATGCTCTACAATCCGCAGCGCCTCGCATACGAGGTGCTGGCGGAAGTAACCGAGCCGCCACCGCCGGTCGATTATTTGAAGTGGGCAACCGAGAACATCGTGTTCTCAGAGCGCATCACGGACCATCCCGGCCCGTACAACGAAAAGCTGGTGCCGTTCTTCTCGGAAATCCTGCGGGCGTTGTCGCCTGAGGACCCGTGTACCATCGTCAGTCTGGCGAAGTCGGCGCAGATCGGCGGAACGATCTGCGCCAACATCTTCACCCTTGGATCGCTCGACATGGCGCCCGGCGATTTTCTGTATGTCCATCCGACAGAGGAGAATGCTGAGCGCTGGTCGAAAACCAAGCTGATGCCATTGGTTCGGGAAACGCCTGCGATTGCCGCGCTGTTCTCGCAGAACAGCCGGGATGCTGGCAACTCGATCCGTTACAAGGAGCGGGCTGACGGTCGCGGTGCAATACAGGCGGCCGGTGCTAATTCGCCGGCCGGACTGTCGATGATCTCGCCGCGCAAGCAGGTGCAGGACGATCTCGCCAAATGGCAGATGAACGATGCCGGTGACCCTGAGGTGCAGGCAGACAGCCGGACGAAGGCATTCTTCACCGGGAAGATCTTCAAGATTTCGACCCCCATGGTCTGGCCTGGCTGCAAGATCACGGCCAATTACCTGGAAGGAACACAGGAGAGCTATCACGTCCCGTGCCCGCACTGCCACGAGTTGCAGGAGCTGCGCTGGGAAAATATGCGGGATCATATCGATGCCGAGCATCCTGAACAGGCACACTTCGTCTGTATTCATTGCGGCTGCGAAATCCACGAGCATCGTCGGGACTGGATTGTCGATCCGGCCAATGGTGCAAAATGGATTGCCAAGTTTCCGGAGCGCGCCCGCCGCCATCGTTCTTTCCGCATCTGGATGGCCTATTCGCCCTTCGAGCGCTGGGAAAATCTGGCGCGAGAATGGCTTACCGTCCAGGCTGGCGGACCGGAGAACCGGGAAAAGGGTTCGGGCGCCGAGCAGACGTTCTGGAATGACTGGCTCGGGTTAGCCTACGAGGCGGACAACAAGGCCATCGACTGGGAAGTCCTGCGGGATCGCGCCGCCAACCACGGCTTCACACGGGGCGTCGTTCCGCCGGAAGCACTCGTTCTGGTCTACGGTGTCGATGTCCAGGGCGACCGTGTCGAATGGATGCTGGTCGGCTACGGCAGAAACCGGTATCGCGCCGTCATCGATCATGGCGTGATCGACAGCCGGGCCGGAAGTCACAAGGCCGGGTTCAAGGAGCATACGGGCCACATCTCCGAAACGGAGGTGCGCGCAACGCTCGACAGCTTGCTGGAGCGCAAGTGGCCTGATGAGACCGGACGTAAGCGGGTCGCGGATCGCCTGGCGATCGACGGCAATGCCTACACCGACGATGTCTGGTCATGGATACGCAAGCATCCGAAGTCACGGGTGATCATGGTGCGCGGCGGCAATGTTGATGCTGCGCCGCCGATCACGCAGACGAAGGAGTACGACAAAAGGGGCAGACCGAAGAAGCAGAAATGGTCTTCCCGGTTTTTCACCTTCAATGCGTCGGCCTTCAAGCTCCGGCTCTACCGAGACTTCAAAAAGGATGACGCGGAGCAGGCTGGTTATATCCGCTTCGCGTTTGGCCTCGGCGACGATTTCTACCAGCAAGCGACCTCGGAAAATCGGGTCGCGCAGAAAACCAGAAGCGGCCACACCCGCTATGTCTGGGAACTTGCGGCTGGCAAGCGCAACGAAATCCTTGACATGTTCAACCAGAGCTTGGCCGGCGCCTACCGCTTTGGGGTTCCTTATCTCACAGATGAGGAATGGGATGCGATCGAGGACCGTATCAACCGGATTGAAGATCCGGTGCAGGCCGATCTTGAAGACCACTTGGCGCTTTTGACCGCCCAGACCGGGCCGACCGTTTCGTCGGAAGAACCGAAACAGTCGGCACGCCTTGCTGCCGCACTCGCTCGCGCCCAGCGCGTGACGCAACGAAACCGTTAGGAACCCTCGAATGGCTTTGTCCGAACTTGAACGCGCTGTTGTTCAAGCGCAGCTCGACGAGGCGCGTTCGGCGCTTCACAGGCTGGAGCTAGGACAGTCCGAAGTAAGCCTCGCCTACAATGGCGAGAGCGTCACATATAGCGCGGCCAGCGCTGCAAACCTGAGGCTTTACATCCGTCAGCTGGAATTCAAGCTTGGGCTCCGCTCGGCGCCTCGGGCGCGTTCGCGAGGAGTGATATTCGGATGAGCGGAGCGGTTCAAATTCTCGGCCCCGACGCGCGCCCACTGGCGCCACATGTCCGCCACGCGGCCCGCACGCAGGTTGCGAAAAACAGGATGATGGCATCCGCCGCTTACCAGGGCGCGTCCCATGAGCATCCGTCGTTTGCTAAATGGCGGCCGGGTAGCTGGTCGGGACAGGCAGCGCTCACGTGGTCGCGCACCGACCTTGTGGACCGGTTGAACGACGTTGCGCGTAACGACGGCTGGGGTGCCGCTGGTACGTCGCGCCTCGTTGATAACATCATCGGTTCGGGCTGGACGCTTGCGGCGCGGCCCAACTATGCATCATTGAATATGACATTCGACCAGGCCGACGCGGTTTCGGACAGGATCGAAGCTCTCTGGCGCGACTACACGCAGGATGTTGATAAATACTGCGACGCCGAGCGAACGAAAACGATGCCGGGAATTCTTGGCCTCGCGGCGCGCCAGCGTTTTGGCCCCGAGGGCGAGGCGTTCGGCGTTATCGTGTGGCATGAGGATGCGCCAACTTTTCAGACGGCGGTCCACATCATCGACCCTGCGCGTTGCTCAAACCCGAATGGCGGAATGGACGAAGAGTTTCTGCGCGATGGCGTGGCGATCGACGACTACGGCGCGCCGCAGGGATACCATTTCCGCAAGTCGCACCCCGGCGAGGTTATCGTTGGCAACGCCAACCTGTGGAAATGGGATTACGTCGAGCGCTCCACAGAGTGGGGCCGCCCGATCGTTGTTCATGCCTTCGAACAAAAACGCGCTGGCATGACGCGCGGCGTTTCCGACTGGGCGCCTGTCATGCGGTCGATAAAGCAATCGACCGACTATGAGGATTTCGAAAGCCAGGCTGCGATGCTTAACGCGGTCATGGCCGCTTTCATCGAAACGCCTTTTGACCCGGAAGAATTTCTGGATGCGATGGGCACCGATGTGACGCCGGATGGCGTCTCGAAGCTTTACGGGGAAATGGCCAACGCCCAACAGGCTTATTATTCGGCAGCGCCGATCGATCTGCCGGGCGTTCGCGTCAACATGTTGCAGCCCGGCGAGAAGGCGATGCTGACCGATCCGAAGCATCCGAACGCCAATTTCGAAGCCTTCGTCAATGCGGCGTTGCGCAAGGTCGCCAGTGCCATCGGTCTCACCTATGAGCAGCTGACGATGGATTGGTCCAACGTCAACTACTCCTCGGCCCGCGCCGCACTTCTGGAAATCTGGCGCGGATTTACGGCGAAGAAAGGCGGTTTTGCATCGCAGTTCATGGCGCCGATTTATCGGGCGTGGCTGGAAGAGATCTTCGACAAGGGCATGCTCGACGATGTGCTGCCTGACAATGTCGTGCCCTTCGACCGGAACCCGGCCGCATGGTGCCATGCCGACTGGATTGGCCCTGGCCGTGGCTGGATAGATCCTCTGCGGGAAGCGCAGGCTGCTGGCGAGCGGCTGAACTCGCATCTGACGACGATGCAGCAGGAGTCTGCAGAACAGGGACGCGACTGGAAAGTCGATGCACAGCAGCGTGCGCGAGAGCAGGCCTATTACCGCGAACTCGGTCTCGATAGCACGCCCGTCAACATGCAGAAATCCCAGCCGGCACAGGCGCAGGACGATACCAGCGCGGACGACGAGATCGAAGAGGCCGTCAACGGCAAGACATCGGCGCGCCGGCATGTGCTCGGCATCCCGTCTATTCGCAGAAAGGCAGCGGCATGACGAATTTTCCCGAAATTGCCAGCCGCATGTTCAACACGCCGCTGATGCTGCACCCGTCGAAAGGCGACATTATCGCCCGTGCATTCGGCCCTCGCATTCTCGGCCTGCCAGACACCGCAGCCAATGTTGCCGGCGGCGAGCAGATGGGCATCATCGGCGAGAAGCTGCGTGCGGTTACCGACTATTACGGCAATAAAGTTTACAGCGGCGCTGACCGGGCTTGCGAAGGGATTGCTCTGATCGAGATCGAGGGATCGCTCGTCAACAAGGGCAAGTGGATCGGAAAGTCATCTGGCATGACAAGCTATGAGGCTATCGCGGTTCAGGTAACAGACTGCCAGCAGGATGACAGTATCAAGGGCGTCATTGTTGAGATCGACAGTTTCGGCGGAGAAGTCACCGGTGCATTCGATTGTGCGGAACGGATTTTCGAGCTGTCTCAAGTCAAGCCGACCATTGCGGTCTTGACCGACCATGCGTGCTCGGCAGGCTACTTGATGGCGGCCCCCTGCCGCCAGATTGTTATCCCGACAACCGGCATCTGTGGTTCGATCGGCGTCATATCCATGCACGTGGACATGAGCGCCTGGCTGAAACAGAACGGCCTGAACGTGACGATCCTCAAAGCTGGACAGCACAAGGCTGACCTTAATCCCTACGAGGCTATCCCCAAGGATGTTCTCGAGCGCGAACTGGCGGAGCTGGAAGAGCTTCGTGTCGAATTCGCGTCGGCTGTTGCACGGTTTCGTGCTGGTCGGCTCGATCTGAAATCCGCACTGGCAACAGAGGCGGGTGTCTACCGTGGGCAAAAAGCGGTCGAGGCTGGCCTCGCCGATGCAGTGGCACGGCCTTCGCAGGTTCTCGAAGCCTTCGAAGCTGAACTGAGCCGGTCAGCCGGCTGATCTCAAACCAAAATTGGAGACCACGATGTCGAGTTTGACACGTACTACCACGCTCGCCGCGAGCGTGCTCGCCGCCGTGCGCGGAAAAAAGAACGGCAATCGCCTCGAAGACGAGCGGCCGGAAGAAACCGACGCCGTCGAGGAAGAGGATCAGACTGATCCGGAGGCCGAAGGCGACGACACCGAGCCGGACGCGGAAACAGAAGAAACCGATCCGGATGCCGAGGACGACGCGACCGACCCGGAAGCCTCTGCCGAGGATGAAGCCGATCCGAAAAAGGCCGCCGCATCCGCGCGCCGTGCCGAGCAGGGCCGCATCAAGTCCATCCTGACGCATCCCATGGCGGACGCGAACCCAGCGCTCGCGGCCGAACTTGCCTTCGGCACCAAAGCCTACTCGTCGAAGGTGGCCGGGGTTCTCATGACATCTGCCGCCGCAGGCGGGCGTTCGCGTCTTGGCGACCGGATGCAGGGCCGTAGCCCCAAGCTTGGCTACAGCGCGCCGGTGACACCTAAAACCGAAAGGCAGTCGGTCCTCGCCAGTGCCGCCGCTACCATTCAGGCCATCCACGGCCGAAAAAGCAGAAAGGGAGCCTGATCATGGCAACTGCAACAGCTGCACCGAACGACCTGCTCGTTTCCGACGTGCCGGTCATCACCCGCAACATCACCATCCTGAGCGGGCAGAACCTGAAGCGCGGGGCGGTGATTGGCAACATCACCGCATCCGACAAGTACACGCTGTCCGCCAGTGCGGCGGGCGACGGCAGCCAGACGCCGAGCCTGGTGTTGGCGATCGATGCCGACGCAAGCGGCGGCGACCTGGTGGCGGCGGCCTATGCCTCCGGTGCCTTCGATTCGACCAAACTCATTCTGGGGGCAGGTCATACCGTCGCCAGTGTCGAGGCCGCGTTCCGCAAGGAAGGCGCTCCGCTTTACGTGCGCGTTCTGAAGTAACCGCCGTCAACCGATAAGGACCATTTTCATGGCTGATCTTCTCCTCAATACGGCGGAACTCTTGACGGTTCTGCCGCCGCGTGACCGGCCGGAGGCATTCCTCCGCGACCGGTATTTCCCGACAACCGTCCTTTCGGACACCGAGGAAGTGGTGTTTGACGCCATCATTCCTGACCGGGAGCTGGCGCCGTTTGTTCATCCTGACGTGCCCGGCAAGGACAGCGCCAATCGCGGCTTCAAGGTGACGAGCTTTGCGCCTGCCTATGTCAAGCCGCAGAACACTTTGCGTCCGCGCGGCAACATGATCCGTATGCCGGGCGAGCGCATTGGCGGCGACAGCACACCGGCGCAGCGCTACGCCTACAATATCGCGACCATCATCGACGATCAGGACAAGCGGATCACCCGCCGCGAGGAGGCGATGTGCTCGCAGCTTCTCCGTACCGGACAGGTCGTGGTGCAGAGCGAGGACTTTCCGGCGCAGACCGTCAACTACGGCCGCGATGCAGCCCTGACGATCGCCCTTGCGGGCGCTGCGCGCTGGGGTGAGGCGGGCGTCGATCCGTTCAACGATGTCGAGACGTGGCTGCAGCTTCTGACCGACACGGACGGCTTCATGGGTCGCGAAGTCCTTCTGGGTGGCGGCGCCGCCGGATACCTGAAGCGCTCCGAACGGTTCCTGAAGACGCTCGACAATCGCCGTCAGGATGGCGGCAACATGCAGCTCGGCCCGGTTTCGACTGGTGGCGAGGACCAGTACTATGCCGTTCTTGGCACGATCGGCGAAATCACGTTCGTCCAGTATTCGCAGCCTTACACCGTTGCTGGTGCGAAAAATAACTTCTGGCCGACGTATGGTGTGGGGATCTTTGATCCTTTCGGTTTCATGGGTCACTTCGCCTACGGCGCCATTCTCGACAACCAGGTCCTGCGTTCCCTCGAGCGCTTCCCCGACATGTGGCATGAGCGCAATCCATCGCGCACGATCATGCAGACGCAGTCGGCGCCGCTGCCCATCGCCCCGAACCCCAATGCCAGCATGTTTGCGCTGGTCCGTTAAGCCCATCCGCCGGCTGCCGCGTCCGTGGCAGCCGCTTTTTCCAAGGAACACGATCATGTCTAACAGAGAACGTTTTGCCGTCACGGTGCAGACTGGCCGCCGGAGTTATGCTCCAGGTGAATTGGTTCCCATTGGCGGGGAAGATGGCATCACAGCGGTTGAGGCCGCAAACCTGCGTGCCAATTTCGGCGATTGGAGCGGCCCGGAGATCAATTCTTCCGTTGAGCTGAATGCCGATGTCGCCGAACTCCAGCGCCAGTTCGAGGCGATTACCCAGGAGCGTGACGAACTCCAGGCCGCCAAGGATCGCCTGACCGTCGAAAACGAGCGGCTTGCGTCGGATATCGCTAAGGCGCCCAAGCCGGTCAAGGCCTCCGTCCTTCAGGAACTCGAAAATCAGAAGGCCGAGGTTGTTCGCCTCTCTGGTCTGGTCGAGCAGCTGAAGACGGACAAGACGCAAGCTGATGGCGACAACGCGGCCCTTGCCGAACATATCAAGGAGCTGGAGGCAGACATCGAAAAGCTGACGGCGGCGCAGGCGTAGCATGCGTCCGACCATCTTCCAGAAAATGGGTCCGGCGTTCAGCCGGGCCTTCGGGAACGCAACTGCCATGTTCACGATCGGCGGCGTTCCCGGTCCGTCGGTTCCGATCATCCTGCGCAACGGCCGAGATCTCGACGAAGGCGACGAGCAGGGGCAGGGCGTCGAGGTCAAATCTTACTCGCTCGGAGTTGCCGCAGTGCATGTGCCTGGTCTCACCAGCCAGCGCGATACAATGCTGTTTGATGGCAAGGTTTATCCGGTGCGCAACCACATGGATGACGGGCACGCGATGCTGCGTATCTTCGTCACGGGAGACATATAATGAAAATTGCCCCTGATACATCAGACGAAAAACCGGCCGATTTCATGCCTGCCCAGGCTATCGACCCGTTGCAAAGCCTTTGCGATGCGCTGGTGTCCGGCGCCGACGAGGACAAGTCGGCTGCCCGTCAGCTCATTTCCGCGATGGAGCGCCCATGGGAGCAGCTTCCATCCCGCCTGAAAACTGCGGCGCGAGTTGACGCAAGCGCGCTTCTTGCAACGTCCGGAGGCCTCGCGCAACTCATATCGGCGGGCTACGGTGCGAGAACGGCAGAGCAGCTGATGCGTGATCTCGGTCGCCGGGGCTAATCGTGGCACATCTGCGCAGCCAAATTTTCGGCGCGGTGAAAACTGTTATGGTGTCGATCACCGAATTTGCCGAGCCGGGCAAGGTGGAGCGGGGACGGGCCGGATCGATACCAGAGCATCTTTTGCCGGCTCTTACCCTCACGTGGGCAGACCGTCCGGAGCCTGCAACGGTTCGGCCGATGGCGACGGCCGATGGTGCTGACGGCTACGATCGAACGCTGCCACTCTCGATCATCGTTCATCTGAAGGATGAAGATCCGGAAGAAGAGTTTGATCGCATCTGCGTTCTGGTCGAGGCACGAATGGCTGGGATCATTGAAATTCCCGGACTGACTGTTGAGACCTTGCTTCGCTCGACAGAATATTTTGTCAACCGGGAAACTGGCATGTCGCTTTTGGCGGGAAAGCTGGACTACTCGGTGTCCTACAAGACCGTTGCGGCTAATCCAGAGATCGCGGCGCAATAATAGACTTCAAATTGAAACTGGAACAATCGGAGGTCCCGAAGGACCTCCTAGGAGATTTGATATGACCAGCCTTGCTTCTACGCAGAGCGAACTCAAAGACGATACTCTTGAAAGCGTAAAAAACTTTCAACACTGGATATCGGCCGATCTACAGATCGTGCGGGATAGCCTAACCTCTCTGTCTATCAGCGTTAAAGCTTTAGAGGCTCGTTGCCGCCTGCTCGAAAAAGGTCTTGGCAATTAATAATACTCTGGCGCGTTCCTCAGCGTTGGTTTCGTCGGGACGCTCGTCATCAAGGAAGGTCGCCGAAACGTTTGGAAACCCAACGTTTTTGTTAAAATTGACACTTACGACCCTGCCATTGGCCTGATCATTGAAAGTTATTTTTGGGTCCTGAAAAGTTGTCATGTTTGCTCCTCTGTTACAGCGGGAGAGAAGCACGATAGCAACCGGGAGTCGAGCCAGATAACAGTCCGTGAAAACGTATTCGGCAGTTTTTTCAAACTGTACGGCGCACAGCGCCTACACTAAACCTCGAAAGGATATTCCCATGGCACTCGGCCGTACCCTCACACTTGCCCGGAAAGGCGTAGGCGCCGGTTTTGATCTTGCCTGCATCACCGAACAGCGATCCCTCGAAATCAACAACGAGGAGATCGACATCACCAAGCCGAATTGCATGGACCCCGGCAGCAAGCTTGTCCTGGCCCTGATGTATGGAACACAGTCGATCCGGTTTTCCGGGCAGGGTGCCTTTGTTTCAAATGCCACGATGAAGCTGGTTTCGACAGACGCCATCAACCAGGTCATTCATGAATATCAGGTGACCTTGCCAGGCGTCGGCACCTTTGAAGGTGACATGTTGATCAGCATGACGTTTTCCGGCGACAAGACAAACGAGATGCAGGCGGACATTCGTTGCGCCATGACTGGCGATATCGCCTTTGTGGCGGCGGCATGATGAGCGCGCTTCCTGCAAACCCGCTTCGAGGTGAAGCGGATGTCCGGATCGGGGCGATCGATTTCCGGATCGCTGTCACCTTCGGGGGGCTGGCCCGCCTCTCTCAAGCGCTTAAGGCCCAAACAATGGATGAGATATTTGTCCGTCTCGTGGGCTTTGAACCCTTTGCGGTCCTATGCGCAATCCGCTGCCTAGCTGTTGCGGAGACCGACGACGAAGTGTCGGCGCTATGCGCCAAGGTCTTGGCGGAAGGTAATATTTCGTACGCCGACCAATTGGCGTGGGTTGCGGCCATTGAACACGCACTCAATTCCCATATCGATGCCGGGAAGCGAGTTCGCGAAAATATCACACCCGCCGACATTGCTGAAACGGCCGTCCTGGGAAACCCCGCAAGCCTCTCCTGATCTCCACCCATCTTAAGATGCTTTTCCGCATTGCCGTTTCACCAGAGCGGCTGGCTTGGTTGCCAGCGACATTCTGGATCGCGACAGGGGCGGAACTTGAGATGGCCCTGGAGGGGCTTGCCGGAGACTACAAGGCCGCTCCCTTTATTTCCCGTGAGGAAATTCGCCGTTTGGCCGTGGCGCACGGGACCAAACCTTCGCTGCGATCCCATCCCAATGTCGTGTCGTTGAGCGAGCGGCAACAAAAGGAATTATGATGAGCCGTCCCGACATTCCTGTAACGATCAGTGGCGATCCAAAAGGATTTGAGGCCGCGATGGCACGCATTCGCGCACGTGCAGGGACTACGGCAACCAGCGTCGCGCAATCCTTTATAGCTCTCAAGGCAAGGATTGGCGGAGTAGCAGGAATTGCGGCCGGGATTGGGCTCACCGCAACAATAGGGGTAATTCGCGATACCGCAGCTGCGGTAGCGTCAGTTGGAGATGAAGCTCGAAAAGCTGGCCTTGACGTGAAGTCCTTCCAAGAGCTCAAGTTTGTTGCGGAACAAAATCGAGTGGGTGTGGACGCGCTCATTGATGGGATCAAGGAACTGAACCTGAGAGCCGATGAGTTTGTTGTGACGGGCGGGGGGTCAGCTGCCGATGCGTTCGAAAGGCTCGGCTTGACTGCGGAAAGCCTGAAGGAAAAGCTTAAAGATCCATCAGCGTTGTTTACCGAGATTATCGGGAAACTCGGAAAGTTCGACAAGGCGGCACAGATCCGCATAGCGGACGAAGTTTTTGGCGGTTCTGGTGGTGAGCAGTTCGTTCAGCTGATCGACAAAGGTGAGGCCAAAATTCGCGAGACGATCAAAGCCGCCAATGATCTCGGTATCGTCATGAACAAGGACCTCATCGACAAGGCCGCTGAGATCGACCGCAGGTTTAACCTGATTGCCAGCACGGTAGGTACGAACCTCAAGTCCGCGATCGTGTCCGCCACTGCGAGCCTCGCAATTTTTCTAGATGGTTTCCGCGAGTTTCAAAACCAGATGGCTGTGACGCTAGAGACAAAGCAGGCGGAACTCGGAATGCGGCGCCTCGACATAGAGAGCAAAATTCTTGAGAAAAAACAGGAGCAGAGAGATGAGGCTGAAAAGCTTTCATCCGTTGCCCGAAATTTGGGGTTTGAAGACAGCAAGAACGATGCGGTAGCCGGCGTAACGGGCCAGATAAACTCCCTCCAGGCCGAACTGGCCCGGGTTGCGGAGGAGGAGGCGCAAATTGTCAACGTCCTCAATGGGCGCAACAAAGCCGAAACCAAACCAGCTGGAGATTCATGGACGCCGCCGAAGGTGGATCAATCATCGTCGTCGCGGGGATCTGGAGCCAAGTCTGCCAAGGAGGAAGAGGCGGCCTACATCGGCGTCATCAAGGCTTTGAAGGAAGAAATTGAACTGATCGGCAAGTCCGATGTCGAGCGTGAGAAGATGACATCGCTGCGGGAAGCCGAGGTCTCCGCCACTTCGAAAGAAGGGCAGGAAATCGAAAAACTCATTGAGCTTAAGCACCGGCAAGAAGCGGCCGAGGATGCCCTGCAGGCTAAGCGTGAGCAGGCGCAACAGGCAGCCGAGGACTTTGGCGCCACCCTTGATGATCAGTTGGGCCGGATTATCGACGGTACGTTCGAAGCGAAGGATGCCTTGGCAGCCCTTCTTCAGGAGTTGCTGAGTGCCGCTACGGGCGGCAAAGGCCTTTTTGCCGGACTTTTTGGTTCTATTTTCGGCGAGGGCAAGACTGGCATCTTGGGCTCCAGTGCCAAACCGGCTGTCACACCCGGAAATATCCTGGGATTTGGCGGCGCCCGTGCCGGCGGAGGGAACGTTTCGCCTGGTCGCATTTACCAGATCAACGAACATGAAAAAGAGCTGTTCATGCCGGGCGTCCAGGGCAGCATCGTTGCGCCGAGCAAGTTGGGTAGCAATCCCGTGAGTGTCACGTTCGCTCCTCAGATTGATGCTCGCGGTGCATCCGTCGAAGCCGTCGCCCGCCTGGAGCATGCACTTACGCGACAGCAGGCTGACTTCAGCGCCAACGTTGTGCAGACGATCCGCAAGGCCAATCAGAGCGGCGTTAAGCTTGGAAAGTTCCACTGATGGCATTCGATGCTCTCAATATCCTGACCAGCTTTCCCGGCTGGTCTACGGATTTCGACCTGATGTACCGGCAGGAACAGAGCCGGACAGCGGGCGGGAAAACCTACGTCAAGGATTTGGGTTCACCGCTCTGGGCTGCGAGCTGGATCAGTGCCACCCTCAACGCGAACCAGCTCGATAGCTGGCGCGCCAGATTGAAGGCTCTCGAAAACGGGCTGGTCGAGTTTCGGGCGATCCCCATGAGCCGATATTATCCCATCGCTTATCCGAACGGTTCATGGCCGACTGGCAGCGCTTTTTCCGGCTCGGGGACAGTCGGGACCATTAACGCCAACCGGAAGGCAATTTCCGCAGCCGGATTTCCAGTTGGCTACACGCATTCGGTTGGGGATTATGTGCAGATCGGATCGAGCGATCTGCATCAGATCATCGAAAATGCCACCACAGGGCAGTTCGAAATCCGGCCGCATCTTTGGCCAGGCGTCGCGGCAGGGTCTGTTTTGAAGGCTTTTAAGCCGTTCTGCCTCATGACCATTGTGCCGGGGTCAATTAGCAGTGCTGCCGATCCGATCACTGGCCGGGGCAAGATTTCGTTTCAAGCGATAGAATCGAGAAGCT
This sequence comes from Rhizobium sp. Root483D2, assembly GCF_001426685.1. Lineage (GTDB taxonomy): Bacteria > Pseudomonadota > Alphaproteobacteria > Rhizobiales > Rhizobiaceae > Pararhizobium > Pararhizobium qamdonense. The sequence goes on from NZ_LMFB01000041.1 coordinate 29,385, forward strand.
GACATGCGGTATCTGTCGGCCAATAATTATGCAGCGCTTCAGCAGCGGCAGCTTGTTGCCCGTGATTTCATCTGGTTCAAGGCTCGCACGTTCGCGACCGGCGCGCCGTTTGAATACGGATTTTGGTCAGATGTTGGGAATGTGTCCGCTGCTGTCGAAAACCCGGACAATGCCGTCGAGGGCGGCTCGGTCATTCGCAATTTCGAAGGCGCGGGATCGCTGATTTCGATCAGCGATATTCCCTTAGTCTCCAATGCTGAGGCACAAAGCGTCACCATCGCCTTGTCGCAGATCGATGACGCCGTTACCAACCTCATTCGCGGGTACGATCTCAAACAGGCCGTGGTGGAAATCTATCGCGGCCTGTTCTCACCTGTCAGCCGCGAGGTTGTTGCGCCGGCGCTTTGCCGTTTCAACGGTTTTGTCGATGATCCGGACATTACCACGCCTTCAGAGAATGAAGAGGGTTCCATCATCCTTTCCTGCGTCTCTCATACGCAGGAGATGACCCGAACCAATTCCGACACGCGCTCGGTCGATAGCCAAAAACTGCGTTCGGCGACTGACGATTTCCATCGTGACGCGGCAACGGTCGGCGAGTGGGAGCTTTTCTGGGGTCTGAAATCAGGCAAGATCAGCACGTCAGCGCCGGAACGTATCAGTTCCAGTATTCCTTCGCAGCGATGATCAGGGCGGCTACGATCGTGGATCGCATGCGCGTTCTGGCGATGGCAAAAGCGTTCCATCGTGCGTCGGGCGCTCCGTTTCCGTTTTCCGCACCGATGGCCGATGCGCTGTTTCACTCGGCTCTGGCTGATGCGGACATGCTTTGCCTGGTCCAAGACGCCGAAGGATCAGCGCGAGGCGTGATTGTCGCGGAAGCGCGGCCGCATCGGTTCACGCCGGTCAAGATGGCATTTGAGCTGATCTTCTGGATCGACCCCGAGCATCGCGGCCGCCACGCCGGCGCGATGCTTGACGCCTATGAGACGTGGGCGCGCCATCGCGGCTGCGCCTTCATTCACATGGTTGGGCTTGGTGGCGATCCGCTTACCTCCCGGCTTTACGAGCGCTGCGGCTATCAGGCCGCCGAGCGTCACTTCATGAAATCTCTCTAGCCGCTCGCGGCATCTCAGGAAAATTATGGCCGTCTTTTCAACCGCCGCTGTCGCCGGGGCTCTTGCCGTGGCTGAAACGTCGTTTCTGGCAACAGTCAGCACGTTTGCGCTCAATGCTGCGGTCGGCGTCGGTTTGAACCTGGCCGTGGCGCAGTTGACCAAGGTCGATCAGCCACAAGTTGGCGGCGTCCGTGGCAAGCTGCAATCGGGCGGCGACGTTCCGCGCTCGTTCATCTTGGGAACCCGTGCGACATCTGGCTCCCTGCAATATGCGAACACCTGGGGAAAATCTGGCAAGACGCCCAATGCTTACCTTACGCAAGTGATCCAGCTATCCGACGCTCCCATCAAAGGTGTGACGGCAATGTGGGTGAATGGCTCGCCGGTTACCATTAACACCGCAGACACGTCGTACGGCGACTGGGGCTTTCCCGTCTCTGATTATGAGACCGGCGATGGCGGCAACAATATGTGGGTCAAGATCTACGACGGTACCCAAACCGTCGCGGACCCATTTCTGGTCAATACCGTTTCATCGGAAGATCGTCCCTATGCCAGCACGCGCGTAGGGCGCGGCTGCGCCTATGCGATCGTCACGTCGCAGATCAAGGACAGCTTCTTTTCGGGATTTCCTTCGTTTCGCTTCGAAGTCGCAGGAATGCGGCTCTACGATCCATCCAGAGACTCGACACGCGGCGGGGTAGGTTCGCATCGTCTGAACAATCGGGCGACATGGGGCGGCGACGGCGACGATTTTCCGGCTGTCCAGGCCTACAATCTGCTGCTGGGGATCACCTACGACGGCGCCTGGCTCTATGGTCTTCAGACACTGAAGGCTGCATCGCTGCCCGTCGCCCACTGGATCGCCCGTATTAATCAGTGCCGCGCCAAGGTTTCCGGTCCGAACGGTTTGGAAACGCAATATATGACGGGGATTGAAATTTCCGTTGATACGGAGCTGAGCGCCACGATTGACGCAATCCTGAAGGGTGCGCATGGCAAGCTGATCGAGGTCGGTGGCGTTTACAAGCTGCAGATGGGCGAGCCCGGGGCGCCTGTCCTGTCGTTTACGGATGCCGATATTCTATCTACCGAACAGCAGAAGGGTAAGCCCTTTGCGAGCCTTGCAAATTCCATAAACGGCGTCACGGCCAGTTATCCAGAGCCTACCAAGGCTTGGAACACTCAGCCAGCGCCGCCCCTCTACAATGCCAGTTTCGAAGCTCGTGACGGCAAGCGCCGTTTGACCGTCGATCTGCCGTTGGGCACGGTATCACGTTTTTCGCAGGTGCAGCGCATCATGACTGCGGCGTTGGCCGAGGCGCGCCGAGAGCGCAGGCACACAAAGACCTTGCCGCCGTGGGCTTGCTTGCTTGAGCCGGGTGATGTGGTCGAGTGGAATTCGGAACGCGAAAGCTATGCGACCAAGAAGTTTAGGGTTGAGGGCGTTGCCGACAAAGCCAATCTC
>NZ_LMFB01000041.1:32005-33276 GCF_001426685.1 Rhizobium sp. Root483D2
ATACATTCCGCCCGATTTTGTGCCGCTTGGGCCAATCTATCCGCCTATCAGCGTCATCGATGGCTGGGAAGCGGAGCCGTGGGAAATCAGGGATGACGCCGGCGCAGCGCGTCGTCCCGCAATCAAGGTCAAGGCCGCCGATGATCTCAACGATGTTTTGAGCGTGCGCATCGTGGCGAGGGTCAAAACGACGGGTGCCGTTGTTTTCGATAGCGCCGCCGTCGCATATGCCCCGCCATACGAGTGGGTGATATCTGGTGCCTGGTGCCTCCCGGCGACGCTCTACCAGATAAAGGGCATTGAGGTTCCATATTCCGGTCGAAACGTCGAGTGGTCGGAATGGATCGATGTCCTGACGCCGGATGTCAGGCTTGGTGATGATGATCTTGCCGGTGAGGTCCTGGCGTCTCTTGAGGTACTGCGAGAGTGGATCGAGCAGAACGTGGGCGGGGTCGCCTCGGAGACAGCGGCGGCGCTCGTAGCCGAGACGCAGGCGCGGATTGCAGCCATCGAAGCTCAGGCTGCGGCGCTCTTGGCAGAACAGCAGGCGCGCATCGCTGCCGTGCAGGCGCAGGCAGATGCTCTGGGCGTCGAGCAGGCGGAGAGGATTGCCAGTGCGTTCGAAGCTGCCGACCGTTACCGCGCGATGCTCAATGAGATCGGCGCACTGCGAGATGCTGTGGCCGAACTCGATTATGCAAAATTCACGCATATCGAGCAGGTTCGCAATGTCCTGACGGTCACCATCGGGTCGGCTGTTGCCAGCTTCACCGACCAGATCACCGTCGCCGTGGCTGCCACGGCTGCCGTAGTGCAGCGGGTGACGACGCTGGAAGCCGAGACGGATACGCTGGATGCGGCAATTACCGCGGTCGATACGGCTCGGGTCAGCGACTATGAAGCGCTGTCTCAGCGTATGGGGCTTCTGTCGGCCGGGACAGATAACCAGTTCGACCCGGCCAAGCTGTGGATGTTCGACATCACGGCTGAAGGCTGGACGGGCAATGGCGATCCGACCGTTGTTGACGGGTATTTGCGACCAGCGAACGCTGTGGCCGATCCCTACGTTATATCTCCCGCCGGATTGAGCGTGACAGCGAACGTTTACCGCCAGGTGCGTGCCCGCATCCGTAAGTTCGGTTCTCCCATCTGGGATGGCGGCGTTTGGTGGAATAGGTCGACCGATATTGGATGGACGCCTGGACGCCTCACCGCGATCGTTGAACCGGCCTATGACCTCAACGGTGTTGGCCTGATCACCGCGCAGATGG
>NZ_LMFB01000041.1:33282-33919 GCF_001426685.1 Rhizobium sp. Root483D2
CTCGGCAGCGCAGACGGCAACCGATTATTTCATCATCGACTGGATCGCGATTGGCTCTCCGTCGCCGGGTGCTTCCCGGTCGGAATTGTTGTTCGAACAGCAGGCACGTGCCTCTGGCGATGCGGCCAACGCGCTTGAAATCACCGGGCTTCAGTCATCGTTGGTCGATGCGCAGGGCGATATCACCTCGCTCGCCTCCGGCGTCTCAGCGTTGGAAACCAACGTCACCAATCTGGAGGATGGGGTTGCCGCGCAAGCGCAGGCGCTGACTGCACTTGAAGCTGACGTTGATGGCAAGGCCAGTGCGGACGCACTCAGCCAGTTGACGGCCGAAGTCTTGGCGATCGGCAGCGGCGTCGTCAGCCAGAGTGAAGCTGTCACAGCGGTTCGCAACAGCCTGTTTCCGTTGGCGTCCGAAATGCTTGATCAGGACTTTTCCAATTTCCTCGGTGATCAGAAAGGACTGGAAGCGACGACGAGGGCAGAGCAGTCGCTTACCACCAGGATCGAAAGCAACCAAAGCTCTCTTGAGATCGTGGCTCAGGCCTTGACGCTGGTTCAGGCGGCGTTACCCGGAAAGGCGGAAACGACCGCGGTTGAAACTCTCAGCAGCCGCGTGACAGCAACCGAAAGTTCT
>NZ_LMFB01000041.1:33952-34062 GCF_001426685.1 Rhizobium sp. Root483D2
ACGTGCAAGCCGCGCTCGATCAAAAGGCATCGAATACCGCACTATCTTCGTTGCAGGGAACGGTCACCCAGCAAGGTCAAGATATCAGCTCCACAACTCAAGCTCTTGTG
>NZ_LMFB01000041.1:34150-34681 GCF_001426685.1 Rhizobium sp. Root483D2
GAATAGCAGCCAGGCCACGGCTATCACAAACCTGAACACTGCCGTTGCCGGAAAGGCCGCAGCCTCTGCAGTGGCTTTGCTCGATACGCGTGTGCAGAACATCAACGATGTCGTTGACGCTCATTCCAATGCGATTACGAGCTTGCAGACCGATGTTGCGGGCAAGGCCAGCGCGTCGGCCCTGCAGACACTGCAGACGACAGTTTCAGACCATGGTTCTGTGCTTTCGAGCCAGGCGACAGCACTGACCAACGTGCAAGCGAGCCTTGGAGGAAAGGCGGATCAAGGCGCGGTCAATGCCGCCCTGGCCGACAAAACCAATGTCTCAACGACGAATGAACTGATCGGATACGTCAATTCTGTGAACGGTATCGTCGGCTCGCACAGTGGTGCCATCACCACCCTGCAGAATGCGGTCAGTGGAAAGGCCGATGTCTCTGCAGTCAATGCCCTTTCAACGACCGTGATCCAGCAGGGTGGTCAAATCACCGCCAATGCAGACGCCTTGACGGCTCTCTCTGCCACGGTAGG
>NZ_LMFB01000041.1:34782-34894 GCF_001426685.1 Rhizobium sp. Root483D2
CGAGGTCGATGCTGTTGTGCGTATCGAAAGCCAACCAAAACTCGGCGACAATCAGGCTGAAGTAGAGGTCAGGCTACGGGAGGGAACCACAGAAGTGGATACCCAGATCCTG
>NZ_LMFB01000041.1:34987-35102 GCF_001426685.1 Rhizobium sp. Root483D2
CACCTATTCGGTCATCGCCCGCGTCAACGCCGGCGCCGCGATTATCGGCCGTCGAAGTCTCGCCGCCAAACGCGACAAGAAATCCAACGCTTAAAGGAGTGCAACATGACGACCG
>NZ_LMFB01000041.1:35160-35497 GCF_001426685.1 Rhizobium sp. Root483D2
TCAGGCCGTTGAAGAATGCCAGGCCGTGATTGCCGAGCGCGATCGGCGCATTGGCGAGCTGGAAGCTGAGATTGCACCCCCGGCTGAGATCGAGCCTGCGCTTGAAGAAACGGCACAGGTGCACTGATGGCGCTCCCGACCACCTACAATACCGGCACAGCAACGATCAATGCCAACGAAACGGCGGTGGTTGGACAGGGAACGACCTGGCTGACATCAGGCGTCCAGGCGGGTGACTTGTTCGCGGCTGCCGGTCTCGATGTCCGCGTCGCGACCGTCGTCAGCAATACCAGCCTGACCCTGGCCTACCCATGGCCGGGCGCCACCCGCACAGCAC
>NZ_LMFB01000041.1:35536-189200 GCF_001426685.1 Rhizobium sp. Root483D2
CCTTTATGCCATTGCCGGTCTGGCGACGGTTGCGGATCGGGTTCCTTATTTTACAGGGACCGGCACTGCCGCTTTGGCGACCTTCACTGCATTTGGCAGATCTTTGATTGCTGCGGCCAGTGCAGCGGCGGCGCGTACCGTTCTGGGGCTCGCGCCGGTGGCCGCGTCCGGATCGGCGACCGATCTGACGACGGGCACCCTCCCTGACGCCCGCCTTCGCGCCGGTCTGCAGTCGATCGCCGTGACCGTCACGGATCTTAATACATTGACGCAAACGGGTGTCTACAAAGCTGCAGCGAGCGCGACGGGCTCGGCTGGTAACTCTGGCACGTACCTGCATCTCCAATTTGATGCGTCATACGCTGTGCAAGTGTTCTACCACGTATCATCGACGCTCTGCTTGACACGCATCATCGCCGCCGGCGTTCCGGGTTCCTGGGAGGCTGTCTACAACACAGCTGCTTTTCTCAACCCCGTCTACGCTCAAGTAGCCGGGCCAACGGCAGACAAGGGGCAGGCGCTCGGAACGGCCGCGCGTCGCTACTCGGATGTGCGAGCGTCTGCTGTTACCGTTGGGGGGGATGCCGAAACCTCATCCGTTGTTTTGATCAACGGTGCGGCTGCATCCAACAAGCTTTTCAGGTTCCGCTCCGCCAATGTGGACCGGTGGGCGCTTCTATCCGGCGCCACCACCGATAACTTCGTTTTAAATCGCTACAATGACAGCGGTGTTTTTGTCGATACGCCGATGACTGTGGACAGAACGAATGGCGTCCTCTCTCTTTTGGCCCCCCTGAAAAACCCCTCATTCACAGTTGCCACCCTCCCGGCGGCGTCGGCCTTTGCGCAGTGCCAAGCCTACGTCTCAAATGGCACCGGCAACAAGCGCCTTGCCGTCTCTGACGGCACCAACTGGCGCTTTCCCGATGGCGCAATCGTTTCCTAAACTCCATTCACTGAAGGAACTCCAATGCCCCTTACCGACCAGACGATCCCCTATGAAATCCTCGTCCGTTTCGACGAGGAGGGCGCCCCGAAAGGTGCGCACGTGCAGAGCCGCCGGCGCGTCATTCTTGATGGCGAGGTGCTGAAGGATGAAATACTGCCGGCGGCCCCGCTCCAGATGGAAGGCTTTCCGACCAGCGCGATCATGACGACGGCGACGCAGGCGGCGCTTTCGCAGGTGACTGCACTGAATGCGCAGGTCGAAACTTTGCAGGGTGATCTGGAGGCCGCTCTCGCCGCAATCGAGGCAGCCCATCAAGGTCGCGACCAGGCGCTAGAGGCAAAGTCGGCAGCGGAAATGCAGGCTACGATCCTACAAACGAATCTGGACCAGAAAACTACCCAGCTGCAGGAAGCGCAGGCGACTGTCTCAGCCCTGCAGGAGGAGGCAACATCGCGGCTCGCGCTGATCGCCGAGCTTACGGAGCAGCTTGCAACTGCTGCAAATCCCCTTTCAGCTGAAAATTAGCAGCGGCATTCCAAGCACAAACAGCGTTAGTGCCGCACCCGTCGTCAGCTTGACGGCTTTAACGAGCCGGTTTTTCCGGCCGTCCCAATCGTAAGTCATTCCTGCCCCTCGCTAATTTGCACAAATTTGGTGCGAGCGGGCAAAACGTCAATCCCCACAATTTGAGGAAATCACCATGAAAACGATCGCTGACATTCAGCGGCGGCTGCTTGCGCTTGGCTTCAAGGTCGGCAAGTCCGGTGCCGATGGCATCATGGGGCCGGACACTGAGAAGGCCATCACCGCTTTCAAAAAGTCGGTTGGCCTGCAGGCGCGGCCATACGTTGGCCCGCTCACGCTTGAAAAGCTGTTCGGTTACCCGGTCGCGGGGCAGAAGCCTTTGGGCTCCGGAGAGCCGCGATGGCTGACGTTTGCCCGCCGTTATTCCGGCCTACGGGAGATCAAGGGCAAGAACCACGCCCCGGAAATTCTGGAAATGTGGAAAACGCTCGGCCTACCTTTCAAGGACGATGAAACGCCCTGGTGCGCGGGCTTCATCGGGTTTGTTCTGGAAAGCTCCGGCATCACCTCGACACGCTCCGGCATGGCTCGATCCTATGAAAAGTGGGGCTTGAAGCTCGCTGGCCCGGCCGTGGGTTGCGTCGTCACGTTCAAGCGCACTGGTGGCGGTCATGTCGGGTTTGTCGTCGGCCGGGATAGCGCTGGCAATCTGATGGTTCTCGGCGGAAACCAGGCCGACGCCGTCAATATTAAACCTTTCGCAGTCTCCCGCGTCACCGGTTACTGGTGGCCGAAGGGCGAACCGTTGCCGGAAGGCGCGGTCCCGACCGTCCAAAGCGACGGCAAACTCTCTACCAACGAAGCCTAACCCGCCCTTAACATCAAGGAACTATCATGCGCTCTCTGCTCATCGTAGCAGCGGCATGCATTACGCTGTCCGCTTGCACCACCACATCGATCGACACTGCGATCCAGACCAATCTGCCAAAAGCCTGCCAGATCGTCGAGACGGCCCGCGTGGCGTTCTTGGCCGCTGCGGCAACCGGCAACGTCAAACCCCGCACCGTTGCGAAGGTGGAAGCGGCTTATGGCGGCGTTGTCATCATCTGCGCCAACCCTGCCGGCGTCACGGCCGCTGATGCGCTTGTCCGTGTCGTCTCCGCTTCCGTCATCATCTCGGCCGCGCTTAAGGAAGCGCAGACCGCCGAATAATTGGAGAAACTGCTATGAACCTCACCAGCTACGTCCCGGTTGTCGTCCGGTATGCCATCGTCTCGCTGATGGCCGCCATGTTCACGCATGGATGGCTTTCGCCCGAGCACAACGCCATCCTGGGTGAAAATCTCGATATCATCGTCTCCGCGCTCGTCGGTCTGCTGACCGTCGTCTGGGCTCTGGTGAAGCGCCCCTCCGCGAAGGCGATGGAGGCTGCCAAGGAAATTGATTCGCAGATCCCGGCGAACCAAGACGTGGTGATCAAAACACCTGGCAACGCGCCCGACATCACGGTGTCGGCGCCGGGGCAGAAATAACCGGATGCTTATCACCCACATCCGCCAAAACTTCGCAGCGTCTTTCTATCCAAGGCGCTCGGAGTGGATTGCCGCATTCACTCTGTTTGGAACGGGGTGGATGCTCTCGGCAAATCCCGACCTTATGGCGACCGCAAAGACACAGGCCTACAATCTGCTGCAGATGATAGCTCCGCAGCCGGTTTGGTCCGTTGTGCTGATGGTGTTTGCGTTCGCCCGCCTTCTTGTCCTCCTGGTCAACGGGGCTTGGCGACGAAGCCCCTACATGCGGGCGGCGATGGCGTTCTTGTCCTGCTTCTTGTGGACGCAGATTGTTCTTTCTTTTGCCCAGACGTTTGGTTTCGCCTTCATCCTGGCCGTGGGCTTCCTCGGCATGGATATGCTCAACATCATGTGCGCCATGGGCGATGCCCGCTCGATAGATCATGCTCATGCGCGGAGAAATGCCGGTGACGATCAATGAATTTTTGACCTACGCCGGCGTGTTCTTCGGCGGGCTACTCATGGCGCTCGCCGGATACCGCAAGAAGCCAACACAGAATGCAGTTGATCCGGTGGTTGCCAGCGTCGGACTGGAATTTGGCAATCGAATGCAGATGGATGAACTGATAGTGGAGACGAAACGAGTTGCCGACGGCGTTGCCGGCGTGGCGGCTAGCCTTGCGATTTTGGCTGATCGGGAGAGAGCAGACATCAAGGACGCGCTGGAAGATTTGCTCGAGCGTATTCCGGACCGGAGGTAAGTATGGTGCGATGGTCACTCCTACTCTTTCGACCTTCCCAATAATCAGCCGTAAGTGCTCTGTGCAGCGCCACTCGGTTTCACCTCGAACTCACTCGTCTGGGTCCGCTCGGTTCGGTAGGTTATAGCCAGATGTATGGATGCTTCCTGACGTATTTTCCCAATATGAGCGCACAGCTTCAGCGGAGTGGTAGAATTTCTCTGGTTGAAACGGTGAGCTTTCAATAGCATTTTTTAATCTTAAGTCGGAGATACGTTCTTCTATTTGAACGCAAAGCGCGGCGTCTTTTTCTTCGATGATTTTGGTGATTGTTTCTAAGCTTCTGGAAATCACCTCAGTCAGATCGGCGACAATATCTAAGTTGTAAATGGACCGTATCGAGCAGAAAGCGAGGCCTTCATGATCATCGGTAACAATATACGTCGGTCTTTCTTTGACCCAATCACGACCCGAAAAGAAGATCGGATCTCCAAAGTGAGCGATCACTTTGTCCCGAAGGTCAACGACCCGTGCATGGCAGGCTTTGTGACGCGACGTAAAATCTTTTGTAGCGCCGACGTTAGATCTGCGGCTTTGTTTTGAATGGCATGAACGAGTGTACATAAGTACGGCATGTGTGACCAAGGCCTCTCCATAGGCTTTTCTCATTTCCGCAAATTCATGTATGTTCTTCAATGTAGTTATTGAGTTACTTGCAGACCTTAAATCATTTCTTGTCGAGCAGCAGCTATCATACTGCCGTATTAGCCGACAAAAATCCGCGAAATCAGTTACTTTTTCCAGTTTTTCTCTAACTAGTCTAAAATCTATAGCGTATTTTTTCACGGATGCGTCCATTCAAAAAAAGAGGCGACACGCGCCGCTACGTTCAGGATTGAGTTGTTCGAGGGTTCAATTGCGCGATTTCATTTTACGCAAGCTCAGCTCCCAGTATCCCTCGACCTTTTGCGTGGCAAGCCGAGCTGTCGCCTCATAGCCAGCGTTCGGAGTTGGCGGGCTGCCCATGTGTGTTTTAGGGTACCAGCCTGCCCAGTGCCATTTCCCCTTCGTCGGCCCAGCCGTTTCCTTCCTGATCCGACCGATCGGCAGCACGCCATCCATTCCGATCCAATCCAAGTCCGTGGGCGGGTCGTTTTCATCTAGCTGGGTGCGGCGCCATTTGTATTTGGGCTGGTAGTCCGTCATCGGCTTTTTATCGTTCGCGCAATCTCGTCGTCTGTCTCAGCGTTCGCCATGATCATGAGGACCTGGTTATCGGCCAGCTCGACCATGGCCGTTGCCGCTTCGTCGAGTGCCCATCCTGCTGCGACGGCATCATCGAGCACTGCCCTGAAGCGCTCCTCCATTAACATCTGGCAGTGAAGGTGACGGTCGGGGTAGGGGCCGGACTGAGCAGGGGGCATGATGGCGCGCATGGCAATTCCTCCTGAATGGAGGATAGAGAGCGATGGTCAAAAGGCGAGGCCTACCGATACCGTCTGGACACAATTTCGAAAAGCATAATGAATGCTGACGAACAATCAGTGTCGAGAAAATCGCCGAGCCGTTGGATAGGTTCACTTTCCGTAGCTCGGCACGGAGGACTATTTTTCACTCTGATCAGCAACCCATGAATAGCACGAACTGCACTGAACCTATGCAATCGGACGGCACGGCCTATAATCCCCGTTCGCAGGGTTAACTCCATCCTTTGATCGCCGCTTTTGCTGCGTTGTCGTAGCTCGGCGTCAACTGGGCGCGGCTTATGCCTTCTCTATCCAAAAGACCAATCAAGGATTTTGCTTCCGCACTGGGAAGCGTCAGTTTTGTTAAAATTGGCTCGTCCAAAAACGCGTGCACTGTTTCCAAGTCTGGCCATTTTCCTCTTCCAAGGAAATATTGAGTCGAGTTTTGGATATCGGAAAATAGGCCTTTTTGAGCAAATAAATAGTGGTTGTCCCTCTCATGGAACTTGATGAGATGGATGCCAATATTGTCAAAGCCTATCTCTTTTGACGCCCTAGGGAACAGTATCGATTCCTTGATTGCCCAAACGCAAATCTTTTCGCCTCTGGGCTCTTCCGCGGCAAAAAAAGCAGCGACCAAAGGGTTTTCAGTCCAGTCGAGTAGTCCGGTCGGAATGCCGTGGTGTTGGGCTATCGCAGAGAGAGTCTGAGGTGGTGGCGATGGGGGCCATATTAGGCTGGACCGATCGGTCGGTTGCCGATGCAAGTAAGGCACCGGTAGCCCTATCTTGCGGCATGTTTCCGAAAAAATTGCTAGAGCGTCGGCAAGCGCGTTGTTCCAAGCTATTAGTTTTTTATCATCATCGCTTTCATCATTTGCATATTTCAGGCTTCCGTTTCTAATTCGTTCTTCAATCCTGTTGATGAGTGGCGTGAGAAGATTATGATCGCCCAGTTCGCGATGCCCTGACGGGAGAAGTAACCAGTCTGCATTGGCATGCCCTCGAAAGTAACTTCTTGTCGAAATTTGACCGCCATCCCACCATAAGTCATTTGATAGCCTCAATGCGGAAAGCAGTTCTTTCGCAGTCTTAAATTCGATAATGTTTATTTCTGCCATTTTCGGTACCGATTTAAATTATACTCAATCTGAGACGGCGCGGGTTACCCCGTCGTAAGATACCGTTATATCGCACGAATAGTACTGTACCAGCGTTGCGCGCTCATTGCATGAGTCATGTGATACATGGCGACTACTCCTTACAGGGCGGTCTCCGTGCCCAATTCACGTATTTGTCTATGTCACGGGATTTCAGGTGAGCGTAACGTTTCAAGGAATTCCATGAGCGGTGTCCTGACACGGTCGCAACATGCGGTATGGACCATCCCAACTCGAAGAGGCGTGATATCCCTTCATGGCGCAGGTCATGAAAATGAAGATCGTCGATATCCAGAAGGCTGCAGGCCCTGGTGAACGAGGTGCTGACTGATTTAGCTTCGTAGGGAAAGATGCGATCATCGTTCTGATGAGGAACAGCCTTTAGAACTGCCAAGGCCTCGGGTACTAGGTCGCACCAGACATGGTTACCGATCTTCTCACCCGGATTTTTCATGTCGCGCACCAGGACCCGTCCATGTTCGACATCGAGATCAGACCAAGTTATCCGGCAAACCTCGTCCTGGCGCCGCGTCGAAAACAGAGCAAACAATATGATTGATGACATCGGCGCCATGGTTGGTACGCGGATCTGTCGATCTTCATAGTGAGCAAGTATCTTGTCCAGCTCCTCAATCGTTGGCCGCCGGTCACGCTCTTTTGACCTGCCTGCTGTTCCTAAGCGCTTCAGCACTTTTTGCGCGTCGAGCATGGCGGTATAGTTTAGTTCAATACCCCAGGCGGGCTTGGCAATAGCGAAGATGGTTGAGAGGTGTGACAGATAATTTCCAACCGTTTGCGGCTGCCGCCCGTCGCCTAATTCCTGCGCGAACTCAACGATATCGGCACTTCCGATATCTCGGCATTTCATAGAGGCGATTTGAAAATCTTTAATGGATTTGAGCACCTGTGCCTTCGTCTTGCCGTATGACTTCTGGCTCTCGCTAACGTAACGATCGATGGCATCCGCCAAGGTAATATTAGGGTTCTTGCCGGTCGAAAGCGCGCCAGGCGCACTCAGTTCGTTTTCGCGCTTTTTCAGCCAGGCGTTGGCCGCCGGACGGCGCTCGAAGGTTTGCGCCTCCGAGTGAGCGATTTTGCCGTCTCGCTTTATCCTGATTTGCGCAGTATAAGATTTCGACCCATTCGCTCGTTTTCTCTCGGTTATCGTACCCATTGCCGGTGCTACACGCCTTCTCTCAGTGCTACGGCGTAGCATTAGCATGGAGGAAACGGCCGGAAAAGAGCGATAACGATATAAAACGAGACGTGAACGAATTGAAAACGTATAGTGAAAATCAAGGCCAGACAGGGTACTTCAAGCACCCCGTCTTTGCCGTCGCTCCGATGATCGACTGGACCGACCGGCACTACCGGTTTCTTGCCCGCCAGCTGTCCAAACATGCCTTGCTCTATACCGAGATGATCGTTTCCGAGGCCATCCTGCGGGGGGACCGGGAGAGGCTGTTGGGTTTCGATGCGGTGGAGCATCCGGTGGCCTTGCAACTGGGCGGCAATGATCCCGGCAAGATGGCGCGCGCCGCGCGGATCGGCGAAGAGTTCGGCTATGCCGAGATCAATATCAATGTCGGCTGTCCCTCCGACCGGGTGCAGTCGGGCACGTTTGGTGCCTGCCTGATGCGCGAGCCTGCGGTTGTGGCGGAATGCGTGGCGGCCATGAAGGCTGCTGTGTCTATTCCCGTCACGGTCAAGTGCCGGATCGGGGTGGACGATCAGGATCCGGAGCTTGCGCTGCGCGATCTCGTATCGCGGGTGACGCAGGCTGGCGCCGATGCGGTCTGGGTGCATGCCCGCAAAGCCTGGCTACAGGGACTGTCGCCCAAGGAAAACCGCGATATCCCGCCGCTGGATTACGATCTCGTTCACCGGCTGAAGGCGGAAAATCCCAGTCTTTTCATTGGTATCAATGGCGGTCTTGGCAGTTTGAATCAAGCGTTCGAAGAGTTGAACAAGGGGGCTGCTCTCGACGGCGTCATGCTGGGGCGGGCGCCCTATCATGACAGTGCCATGCTGACGGCGGTGGATGGTGTGTTTCCGCATCCGGTCTCGGGGGCTGCGCCCTTGGATGTCAGCAGTGAGACTTTTACCGCCAACGGACACCGGCAGTCGCTGGCATTCTGGGGCGGGGTGCGGGATGCGATGATGGGCTATGCGGCCCGGCATATCGCCTCCGGCGGGCGGCTGATCCATGTGACCCGTCATATGGTCGGCCTCTTCCAGGGCTGGCCGGGCGCCCGGCGCTTCCGTCAGATCCTGTCGGCGGATGCGACGCGGGCAGGCGCCGGGCCGGAGGTGATTGCCGCAGCGTTTGAGGCGGTGTTTGTTGCGGCAGAGGCGAAGGAATTGGTGAGTAGTGAGTAGTTTTTAGCGAATAGTGAGTAGCGAATAGCGAATAGAAGAGATTGCACTATTCACTATTCACTATTCACTATTCGCTATTCGCTATTCGCTATTCGCTATTCGCTATTCACTACCCACTACCCACTACCCACTACCCACTAAAACCTACCCACTAAAACCTACCCACCAACAAAAAAACGGCGCCCCAGAAGGACGCCGTTTAATTCAGTGTTCGCAGGCAGTCGGATCTAGGCTTAGTCGGCCTGGATGTTGACGGCCTTCGGGCCTTTGCCCATGCGATCCGGCTCGGTGTCGAAGGTGACCTGCTGGCCGTCCTTCAGGGTCTGGAGGCCAGCGGCCTGCAGCGCGGAGATGTGAACGAACACGTCCTTAGCGCCGCCTTCCGGCGTGATGAAACCAAAACCCTTGTCCTGGTTGAAGAATTTTACGGTGCCCTTGGTGGCCATGGGAGAAGTCCTTTTTTCCCTTAATGATGTGTCTTCACCCCTGCCAGGGTGGAGACGTTTTTCTTTCCGGTGTTGTCTTTATTTCGGAAAGCCAGTCGGTGAAGTCACGATAACGGGGAAAGAACGTCTACAGTGCCGTTTTTATCGACACGCCCGGATTACCTCCGGGACCATACAGCCAGTCCAGTCTCCGGGATAGAAAACGCCCGAACGCGGAAATATTTGCAGCAAAAAAAGAAAATAGCAAGCGTTTAATCCTTTGCACTCAACCGCCTGGCGGTGCTGCGTCCGGGATGCACCAGGGCGGGACATTGACAGGGTTTTGCGCGGCGCTGACGCCATGGCCGGGGAAAACCGGACGGTGTCGCGATCTCACCACAATTTGGTCCCGGCAATGTCCGATTAAGGGGCCGTGTCAGGGTAACGGTTGGCCGCGCCGCATCCGCTTTTGGGTTGATGCCGGGTGGGCTAAAGGGTAGGTCAGGAGCGGACTGGACGAATGCTTGGACTGAAGAGGTGGCGTCGTGATCGACCCCTATGAAACGCTGGGACTGGAGCGCGGCGCCGACGATCAGGCGGTCAAGGCGGCCTATCGCAAGCTGGTGAAGACGGTTCATCCCGACAGCGGCGGCGAACCGGAGGCCTTCGGCCGGCTGCAGGCAAGCTATGACCTGTTGAAGGACCCCGTGCGCCGCAAGGTCTATGACAATACCGGTTATGATCCGCAGCTGGCCGACCCGCGCGATCTGCAGGGCATCCTCAAGCTGGAAACGCTGGTCAACGACTTCATCCTCGACGAGCGCGAGCCCGGCAGTTTCGACCCCGTCGCCGCCATGCGCCGCAAACTGTCTGATGATATCGTCAAGAGCCGGTTTCACATTCTCGAACTGGAGCGTCATCGCGCCCGCGTCCGTCAGCATCTCGACCGGCTGGGCCGCCGCCCGGCCGCCGATATTCTTGGCTCGATGCTGCGCACCCGCTCGCAATCGATCGCCGACGCCATCCGCAGCGCCGAGGCGCAGATCGAGGCGACCGAACAGGCCTATACGATCCTGGAGGGCTATTCCTACGAGCTGGAACGGCTGGAGGCGGCGGCGGAGTAGAGCGCGCGTTGTGTTGCGGGGTCTCTTTCTGGGAGCGGCTTCGCATTTACGCCGTTTGCTGCGGTTGGCGTGGCGGCGACAGGATTTTTTCCCTCGTGCGGCGGAAGGCGTTGAAGCGGCGCTTATCGCGAGGCGGGTTTTTGGGGGTGAGCTTTGGGAGAGCCTGGGGGTGCCCCTCACCAACAAAATCTAACACTTAGCCTTCGGCTAAGGTGTTGATTTTGTGTCCTCTCCCGCAAGGGGAGAGGTAAGGTTGCGGCGCTTTTTGGGGTAAATTCACCCCCGCAGAGGGTGTTGAAAGGGCAGAGTTTCGTGGGCGGTATCGCTCGTGCTTTTGCCACTGTTGCCCCACGGTGCTACTGCGCTCCATCAAACAAAGCACTCAAGCTCCACGGGTATTCCCCCTGCTGGTTAGCGATATCATCAACTTTCCAGCCGCCATGTTCCTGGACGAGGGTGTAGTAGAGCGTCACCGGTTCGGAATTCTCGAAGGAGACTTCGACTTCGGCGGTGCCGTCGAGGACGATCGGTTCGCCGATCTCGACATGAGTGGCCTGGCCGTCCTGGCCGGAGATGATCGGGTCGAAGTCGATCGTGCCGCTGTCGCCAGGTTCCGTGGTGTCGGCGTCGTCCTGGAAGCGGGCGTTCAACTGGTCGGAGAAGAACGGGGAATAGAGCGACGGGGCACCGTCGCTGGTCTGGGCCGTGTCGTAGCGGTAAAGCGCCTGCAGCAGTGCCTGCGGCGTCTTGTAGGTCTGGGCGGCAGCAGGAGAGGCTGAGAGGGCTGACAGTGTGGTCAGGAAGAGAGCGAGGGCGGGCAGGCGCATGGGGCTTGGTCCTGGGCTTGGGGTGTTTCTGGAGGAGTAGCCGATGGGGGCTGGTCTGGCCATGCTGCATTTTTGGGGGCTTGGGGTGGCGGTGGAGATGGAGGCGGTGGCCTCCGGCCCCCTCATCCGCCCTTCGGGCACCTTCTCCCCGCTGGGGAGAAGAGGGAGCGTGGGGCCAGCGGCGGGGCTTCCACGCTGGGGAGAAGAGGGAGCGTAGGGATAGCGACGGCCTTCCCCGCTGGAGAGAAGGTAAGGCAGGGGGCTCGCGGCGGGCTCCCCCTTCTCCCCAGCGGGGAGAAGGGCCGAGCGAAGCGAGGCGATGAGGGGGCGGTTCGGCGTAGAGGGAGTTTGAGGCGGTGGCCTTCGGCCCCGTCATCCGGCACTTTGCATCATTTCTCCCCGCTGGGGGAAAGCGAGATTCGCTTGAGCTTGGGCGGGATCATACCCCTCACCAAGTTCGCCTTGCCAATCGGCTTTGCCTCTTGGGGCGAACTATCCTCTCCCGCAAGGGGAGAGGAAAGGCCCCGGACTCTCCGCCGGGGGAGAAAAAAGGTTCCGGACTCGGGGGGCGATTACTGACCCGGCCGGCCCGTCTTTCCCTTGGTTTTCTTCTGGCGCTTCATATCGCCGGCGTCCTCGTAGGAGCCGGCGCCCGGCTTGGCGCGGATGAAGGGTTTGGCGCCGGCGGCGGGGTCGTGCTTTTGCGGTTGGCCTTCCAGGAGCGGTGCGATGCGGTTTCCGGGCTCGGTCTTCGGCTTTTCCGGCAGCTTGCCCGTGGTGTTCAGCGGCTTTTCGGTGCGGCCGACGGTCATTTCGTCGAGGCTGTTCTTGCGGAACAGGCTGCTCTGCGGGCGGGCAGGCGTGGCGATGTCGCGGCCCATCTCGTCGAGACCGGGCTTGCGGAATGTGCTGGGGACGGTGGTGTCTCCGGGCGCGCCACGCTCACCGGAATCGCCACGATCACGATTCTCACCGGGCTCGCCACGCTCACCGGGCTCGTTCAGGGGTGACGGTTTGCGGGCCGGGCGGGTCATGTCGGTGCCCGGGCCCATGTCGTCGAGGCTGGGTTTGGCGAAGAGCGAGGGACCCCTCACCACGCTTGCCTCGCCAATCGGCTGCGCCTGTTGGGGTAAGCTATCATCTCCCGCAAGGGGAGAGGCAGGGCCCCCGTTTGCCGCACCCTTCTTTTTCGAACCGGTGGGCTTGCCGCTGCCTTCCATCGCTCTTGCCTCTTGCCGAGCCATCGGATCGTCCATGACGGCGAGTTCGGCGGCCTTGAGGCGTTTGATTTCGTCGCGCAGGCGGGCGGCGGTTTCGAAGTCGAGGTCGGCGGCGGCGTTGCGCATCTGTTTTTCCAGCGCTTCCAGATGGGCGGCGAGGTTGTTGCCGACCATGTCAGTGATGCCGCCCTTGACGCCGCGAATGCCGATATCGGCGCGGACATGGTCCTTTTCGTAAACGGAATCGAGGATGTCGGAAATGCGGGCCTTGACCGATTCCGGTGTGATGCCGTGGGCCTCGTTATAGGCCACCTGTTTTTCGCGGCGGCGCGAGGTTTCCTCCATGGCGCGCTTCATCGAGCCGGTGATCTGGTCGGCATAGAGGATGACCTTGCCATCGACGTTACGCGCGGCGCGGCCGATCGTCTGGACCAGCGAGGTTTCCGAGCGCAAAAAGCCTTCCTTATCGGCATCGAGAATGGCGACGAAGCCGCATTCGGGGATGTCAAGGCCTTCGCGCAACAGGTTGATGCCGACCAGCACATCGAACGCACCCAGACGCAAGTCGCGGATGATCTCGATGCGCTCCAGAGTGTCGATATCCGAGTGCATGTAGCGGACGCGAATACCCTGTTCGTGCAGATATTCGGTGAGGTCCTCGGCCATGCGCTTGGTGAGCACGGTGACCAGCGTGCGGTAGCCGGCCTGCGCGGTCTCGCGGATTTCGCCGAGCACGTCGT
This sequence comes from Rhizobium sp. Root483D2, assembly GCF_001426685.1. Classification (GTDB taxonomy): domain Bacteria; phylum Pseudomonadota; class Alphaproteobacteria; order Rhizobiales; family Rhizobiaceae; genus Pararhizobium; species Pararhizobium qamdonense. The sequence continues at coordinate 48,605 of NZ_LMFB01000041.1, forward strand.
CCACCTGGGTTTTGGCCGAGCGGACCTCGACGGGCGGGTCGATCAGGCCCGTGGGGCGGATGACCTGTTCGGCAAAGACGCCGCCGGACTGTTCCAGCTCCCAGGCGGCCGGGGTCGCCGACACAGCGATCGTATCGGGGCGCATGGCATCCCATTCCTCGAAGCGCAGCGGCCGGTTGTCCATGCACGATGGCAGGCGGAAGCCGTATTCCGCCAGCGTCGCCTTGCGCCTGAAGTCGCCCCGGTACATGCCGCCGATCTGGCTGACCGAGACATGGCTTTCGTCGATGAACAGGAGGGCGTTGTCCGGGATATATTCGAACAGGGTCGGCGGTGGCTCGCCGGGGCTGCGGCCCGTCAGATAGCGCGAATAGTTTTCGATGCCGGCGCAGGAACCGGTGGCTTCCAGCATCTCGATATCGTAGCGGGTGCGCTGTTCCAGCCGCTGGGCTTCAAGCAGGCGGCCGCCCTTTTCCAGTTCGGCCAAGCGCAGCTTCAGCTCTTCCTTGATCGACTTGATCGCCTGGTTGAGCGTCGGGCGCGGCGTCACATAGTGGGAATTGGCGTAGATCTTGACGCTCTTCAGGTCGTCGGTCTTCTGGCCGGTGAGCGGATCGAACTCGGTAATCCCGTCAATCTCGTCGCCGAACATCGAGATGCGCCAGGCTGCGTCTTCCAAATGCGCCGGGAAGATTTCGATCGTATCACCACGCACGCGAAAACTGCCGCGCTGAAAATCCATGTCGCGGCGCTTGTATTGCTGGGCGACGAGATCGGCGAGCAACTGGCGCTGGTCGAGCCGGTCGCCGACCGTCATCTGGAAGGTCATCGCGGTATAGGTCTCGACCGAGCCGATACCATAGATGCAGGAGACCGAGGCGACGATGATGACGTCGTCGCGTTCGATCAGCGAGCGGGTGGCGGAGTGGCGCATCCGGTCGATCTGCTCGTTGATCGAGGATTCCTTCTCGATGAACGTGTCCGAGCGCGGCACATAGGCTTCCGGCTGGTAGTAATCGTAGTAGGAGACGAAATATTCGACCGCGTTGTCGGGGAAGAAGTTCTTGAACTCGGAATAAAGCTGGGCGGCCAGCGTCTTGTTCGGGGCCAGGATGACGGCGGGGCGTTGTGTAGCCTCGATCACCTTCGCCATGGTGAAGGTCTTGCCGGAACCGGTGACGCCGAGCAGGACCTGGGAGCGGTCGCCGTTCGACAGGCCCTCGACGAGATCCTTGATGGCTGTCGGCTGGTCGCCGGCCGGTTCGAAATCCGACTGCATGCGGATGGCGATGCCGCCTTCGGACTTTTCCGGCCGGGCCGGCCGGTGCGGCGTCCACAGCTTGCCGTCCTTGAACAACGGATTGCCGGATTCGATCAGCGCCGAGAGGGCCTCGACGGTGGCGGTGACGGAGCCGGATGCCAGCGCCTCTGCGTCCTCCAAAGAGGTGTTCATGCCGGACACGGGGTTCAGGCCGGCGGCGGCCCGCGCTTTCGGGTCCGACGTTCCGCCCATGGAGGTGCCACGGGCCGAGCGGCTGGCGCCGACCGTGTCCTTGCCGGCCTTGTCCTGCTTCGCCTTCTGGGCGGCGATCTCGACTTTCTTGCGGTGCTTGCCCGCCTTGGAGGCGACGTCGTGGCGGGTCTCGATCGTCTCGGCCTCGGCCATGCGCTGCAGTTCGTTGGCCCAATCGGACACATTCGACGACAGGGGGGCGCCTTCGAACGACGCCTGGGGGGCCTCCTCGAAGCCGCTAAGGTCGGGACGGGGGGATTTTTTTGGTGCTTTCGACATGCGGGGAATATGGAGAGAGTCCGGTGAAATGTGAAGGGGGCGATGAGGTCGAAAAGGAAAGGGTATGGCGGGCTACTGCCAGTTTCTGACATGAGCTGTTTGCGCCGGCATCAGGCGGTCCGGCCTTCGGGCGCGTGTGGTGCGACGCTGTTGCGCCAGATCAGAAACGGCACCAGCGCCAGGACGGCAATCGCGCCATGCACCCAATAGGCCAGCGCAAAGCCATAGGTCTGTACCAGCCAGCCGGCGACGATATTGCTGGTGGAGGCGCCAATGCCCTGCACCGTCATGACGGCGGCCAGGCCGACATTGAAGCGGCCGGAGCCGGACAGGATGCGCTCGGCGGCAATCGGCGTGGCGATGCCGATCAGCCCGGCGCCGAGGCCATCGAGGATCTGCACGGGATAGACCATCCAGAAATCGCCGATGCTGCCGGCGATCGCGCCCCGGATGGGCAGGGCGCAGAGCGCGATGATGAAGACGGCGGCCAGGCCGAAACGGCGGATCAGAAAGGGGGCGGCGATGGCCGCGCCGATCATCGTCAGCTGCGCGACGCCGGTGATCAGCGCCGTGGTGCGGAACGGTGTTCCCAGTTCGACGGAGAATTGCTGGGCTACCAGCCGGCTGATCGGCGCATTGCCGAAATGAAAGACCAGCATGACCACGGCCAGAACGACGAGACCGGGCGTGCCGATCAGCACCGAATAGCCTGACGGGCCGGGCGCGCCGTCGTCATGGCCGAGGCCACGGGCGACCTTATGGTCGATCTTCGCGGGATCGATCATCAGGGCTGCGCCGACGGCGCCGATGGCGGTGATGATCATCAAGGCGATGATGCCGCCCATGCCGAAGAACACGGTGGCTGCATAGACGCCGGCCAGCGACACGACATTGCCGGCATGGTTCCAGAACTCGTTGCGCGAGACCTGTGCCGGAAAGGCCGCCTCGCCGACAATGCCCAGCGTCAGGCCCATCAGCGCCGGACCGATGACGGCACCGACGATCGCCGTGACCGTCTGGCCGCCGACGACGACGGAGACATTGGGAATGGCCAGCGTCAAAAGTGCCGCCACGGTGACCAGGATCACCGGCACGATGACCAGCAGCCGCTTGTACACCGTGCCATCAACGAGTGCCCCGAACAGCGGCGTCGAGACCATGCCGAGAATGCCGCCGAACGTGGCGATCATGCCGAGCGAGAACGGCGACCAGCCGTTTGTCGCCAGATAGGCATCGAGGAAGGGGCCAAGCCCATCGCGGGCATCTGCCAAAAAGAAGTTCAGCGCAGCAAGCGCGATCAGCGGCGTTCCCGCCCTGACAGAGGTGGAGGATGGCGACACGCGAAGTCTCCCGGTGGCGATGAGCGAAGGGTTGTCAGGGGCAATATCAGGCTGTCAGAGGGCCGTCTTTGAGCGTTGCATTCGCTCAGTTTCCGGCAGAGACGAAAATGCCGGAAAGCGGTAAAAGTTCCACCGCGCCCGGCGCCTTCCGGCCCGTCTGAAAAAGCCGCAATCCGCTCTGAAATTCGGCCTTGAAGTTGTTTGCGGGAACGGTACATGCTTGCCACCGTTTGCCATCGCACTCCCAAGGATTCGAATATGCCTTTTTCATTGAATACGGCGGCCGTCCTGCCGATCGTGCTGCTCGTCCTGTCCAACATTTTCATGACCTTCGCCTGGTACGGGCACCTCAAATTCACCTCGTCGCCACTCTACATGGCGATTATCGCCAGCTGGGGCATCGCCTTCTTCGAGTATTGCCTGGCGGTTCCGGCCAACCGGATCGGCCATGAGGTCTATTCGGCTGCACAGCTGAAGACGATGCAGGAGGTGATCACACTGGTGGTGTTTGCGATCTTCTCGGTGTTCTGGCTGAAGGAATCGCTGACCTGGAACCATGCCATCGGATTCTGCATGATCGCGGGTGGTGCGGCTTTCGTGTTCAAGGGCTGAGTTCCGCTCCGGCCGGATCGTACGAGGCTCTCACATCAGGGCTGGTCTATCGGCGAGGATGTGATACCGGACGGGCATGCTGCTTCTGAAACTCACGCTCGTTCCGTTCTTTCTTCTCGTTGTCTCGATGGCCGCCGTGCGCTGGGGACCGGGTGTGGCCGGCTGGCTGGCCGGCCTGCCGATCGTGGCCGGGCCGATCCTCTATCTGCTGGTGCTGGAACATGGGCCGGTGTTCGGCGCCGGGGCTGCGGCGGCGGCCTTGTCGGCGATCTTCGCATCGGAGGCGTTCAACCTCGCCTATGCCTGGACATGCCGGAAATATCATTATGCCGTCGCGGCCGTGATGGGACTTGCCGCGTGGTTCATCGCGGCCTTCACTCTCACCAGCCTGCCGGGATCGCCGTCCATTGCGCTGGGCGCGGCGCTGCTTGGCGTCGCCTGTGCGCAGACTTTCCTGCCGCGAACCCAGGCCGCCGCCAAGGTCATATCGATCACCCGCACCGATCTCGTGATGCGCATGATCTCCGGCGCGGTGCTGACGCTGGCGGTGACGATGCTGTCGGTGTCGCTGGGGGCACAGTGGAGCGGCGTACTCAGCGTGTTTCCGCTGCTCGGGCTGATCCTGTCGGTATCGTCGCAGCGCGCCTATGGCCCGGATTTTGTCGTCCGGCTGCTGCGCGGCATGGTGCTCGGACGGTTTTCGTTTGCGGCCTTCTGCCTGTGCCTGATCTGGACGCTGCCCGGACAGAATGCCGAGATCGCGTTTCTGATCTCGTCGCTGGCATCCGTCACAGTGCAATGGGCGAGCCGGCAGATCGCCGCAGCCTTTCGCCGGGCCGCGGCGTAGGAATCAGTTCGAACCGCCAAACAGCGTGTCGAGGATCTGGCCTTCCAGCCGGGCCAGTTCAGGCGCGCCGTGGCGGCGGGGGCGTTCTAGCGGGATATCCAGATCCAGCGCGATCCTGCCGTGATCGATGACGATGATGCGGTCGGCGAGCGCCACGGCCTCGGCGACATCATGGGTGACCAGAACGGCGGTAAACGCCTGCTGCTGCCAGATGCTTTCGAGCAGGTGCTGCATTTCGATGCGGGTCAGCGCATCGAGCGCGCCGAGCGGCTCGTCGAGCGCCAGGATATAGGGATGGGCGACCAGCGCGCGGGCAAGCGCAACACGTTGGCGCTGGCCGCCTGACAACACGGAAGGCCATTCTTCGGCGCGGTCGGCCAGCCCGACTTCGCTGAGGATGGAAAGCGATTGTTCGCGCGCCTGCGCGCCCTTGGCGATGCCGGTGAGGCCCACCTCGACATTCTTGGCGATCTTTGCCCAGGGCAGCAGGCGCGGTTCCTGGAACATGATGCGGGTGCGGTTTTCACCTTCCGCGCCCTTGTTGACGGTCAGCGTGCCCGATGTCGGCTTGTCGAGGCCGGTCAACAGCCGCAGCAGCGTGCTCTTGCCGCAGCCGCTCTTGCCGATGACGGCAATGAACTGGCCGGCGGGCACATCGAGATCGATATTATCCAGCACGGTCTTGTCGCCGAATTTTCGGCTGATGCCACGGAAGGAAAAGGCGATGTCGCGGTTTTCGCGTTCGCGCGGCTGGGGCGCGGCATAGGGAAACCATTGGCCCGGAGCCGTTTCGCGCAGCGCGCGCGCTTCCGCCGTTTCTTTTGCCGAGTGCGCTGAGGCTGGGTGTACTGTGGCCGGATGCGCTGGCTTGTTTTTTTGATCGAGGGCGATGACGGACATGTTCGGTACTCCGTATTTTTCGTTTCGCGATGGGTCAGGCGGTCTGGAAGGCGGGATGCCATTGCAGCGTCAACCGTTCCAGCAGCCTGGCAAAGCTGTCGGCGAGCTTGCCGAGCAGCGCGTAGATCAAGATCGACAAGACGACGACATCGATCAGCAGGAATTCGCGCGCCTGCATGGCCATGTAACCGAGGCCGGAAGACGCGGCGATGGTTTCGGCGACGATCAGCGTCAGCCACATGATGCCCAGCGCATAGCGCAGGCCGACGAAGATGGCGGGCAGGGCGCCGGGGAGAATGACGCGGAAGAACAGCGTGGTGCGCGACATGCCATAGACGCGGCCCATCTCGACCAGCTGCGGATCGACGCTCTGGATGCCGAGCAGGGTGTTGACATAGATCGGGAAGAACACGCCGAGCGCCACGAGGAAGAGCTTTGCCTCCTCGTCAATGCCGAACCACAGGATGACCAGCGGGATCAGCGCCAGATGCGGAATGTTGCGGACCATCTGCAGGGTCGTATCGGTCAGGTTGCGCGACAGGCCCGAGAGACCATTGGCAAGACCGAAGATCAGGCCGATCGAGCCGCCGATCACAAAGCCGGACAGCGCGCGGGCGGTGCTGACGCCGATATTGCGGATGAGTTCGCCGGACAGCAGCAGACGCCAGAAGGCTTCGGCAACGGCGGAGGGGGCGGCCATGACATTGGGCGAGATCAGCCCGGTGCGGGCGGCAATTTCCCAGGCAAGCACGATCAGGGCCGGCAAAAGCCAGCCGGTGCCATTGCGCAGGATCGATTGACCGGTGGATTTCATCATCTGCCCTTTACTTCGCGCGTTTTCGTCATTCTGCAAACGCGAAAACACCCTGTCTGATTGTTCATCGCAAGACCGCAGCGGATGCGCGCTGGAACGTTCTCTTGCGTGCCGGCCCGGATCGGCCGGCACGCTGCCGCATTTCCTGGGAGGAAATCAGTTCGACGGTGCCGTCCAGACGGCATCGGCGATGGTGATCTGCTTGGGGATCAGGCCGAGCTTGAAGAAGCGGTCGGCAGTCTGCTGCTGGCTGGCGACGATCTGCGGGGTGATCGGCTCGATGCCGAACTTGGTGCGGTTGGCGGCGATCGTCTGGGCTTCGAGCGGCACGCCGGTGACCTCGTGCAGGGCTTCGGCCACCTTGTCGCGGTTGGCATCCGCCCAGACTGCGGCTTCCTTCAGGGCGGCGATGGTGGTGGTGACCGTTTCGGGATGGTCCTTGGCGAAGTCGCGATTGGCCAGGAAATAGGTTTTGACATCCAGCGCCTGCGCCGACGTCGTCAGAACGCGCGGCTTGTAGCGGGTTTCGGCGATGGCGAAGAAGGGATCCCAGACGGCCCAGGCATCGATCTTGTCGCTGGCAAAGGCGGCCGCCGCATCGGCGGGGCTCAGATAGACCGGAGTGACGTCCTTGAATTCGATGCCGGCCTTTTCGAGCGCTGCGACGACGAGATTATGGGCCGAAGTGCCCTTGCCGACGCCGATTTTCTTGCCCTTCAGATCGGCGAGAGACTGGATCGGCGAGTCCGGCTTGACGAAAATCGCTTCACCGGCGCCATTTGCAGGAAGGGCGGCGACATAGGTGATGGCGGAGCCTGCGGCCTGGCCGAAGATCGGCGGCGCATCGCCGGTCCAGCCGACATTGATCGAGCCGACATTTAAGGCCTCGACCAAAGGCGGACCGGCGGTGAATTCGACCCAGGAGACGGTGATCCCCTTCGGTTCAAGTGCCTTTTCGATGATCTGCTGCTGGCGGGCGATGACCGGCAGGCCGGTCTTCTGATAGCCGATCTTGAATTCGGTCAGTTCGGCGGCGAACGCGGCTGTTGCAGACAGGCCGGTGGCGGAAAGCAGGCTGGCGGCAACAAGGCCGGCGCCGAACAGGCGTCTTGTCAGTGTGAGCATCGATCCCTCTTAGTCGTTGGCGGAGACGCTTCTCCGCGTGATGTGGGATCATGCTAGTGAAATCTAGCGTGCTTATAGAGTTTATTTATTTTGTAGATTGGACGCGCAGCGAAACGCTTTTCCGTGAGCGCAGGACATTGGGGGATTTTTCCGCCGCTCAGTCCAGCAAATCGAAGGCGCGGAAAATCCAGACGACTTGATAGGTGAGCCCGGCAATCAGGAAGGCGGCGTGAAAACGGCGGTTGGCGGTCAGGGCCGCGATGATGCAGAGCAGGATATAGACGGCGTTTCGCAGCGGGTATTCCACGCCGTAGGACAGGAAATACTGCTTGCCCTTGACGGCGGTGTCGATGAGATCGACGGCATAGGCGAGCGCCAAAAAGCCGAAGAACCAGGCGCGGCGCGACATGAAATAATGCTCATAGCCGCTGTAATCCTCCATCGAAGTGGGAAACAGGAGGACGCAGAGGAAAAAGAAGATGCAGCAATAGGAAATGACGAAGAGATAGACGCTGAAATCGATCACCGGCACCGAATGCAGCCGGTACTCCCACCACCAGAAATAGATTAGGAACAGGAACATGAAGAGCACCCAGCCAAGGTGCAGCCAGTAGATCCTGGTCTTGCCGGGATGCTGGACGAACAATGCAAGGCCGGTGAGCAGCCGGGCCATCGAGAGGCTGATGACCATGCCCATGACGACGCGAATATGCGAGAAAATCTGCGGATCGACGGGCTGGTCCATGGCTTGGACCTTTATGAGTGCCGGGCTTTCAAGATCAGGCCTCGGGCGGCACCGGTTTCGGATGGCCGGTCTCGTCGAGCGCCACCATGACGAACAGCGCATCGGTGACCTTGTCCATCCGGTCGGAAAGATAGCGCTGCGCCCAGACCTCGACCTTCAGCGTCATCGAGGTGCGCCCGACCTTGACGACATCGGTGTAGATGCACAGCGTATCGCCGATCTTGACCGGCATTTCGAAGGCCATTTCCTTGACGGCGGCGGTGACGACGCGGCCGCGGGCGCGCTCGGCGGCGCGGATGCCGCAGGACAGATCCATCTGCGCCATCACCCAGCCGCCGAAAATATCGCCGGCGGCATTGGCATCGGCCGGCATGGCCAGCGTGCGCAGGGTGAGGTCGCCGTTCGGTTTGGCCATGGTCATCGCTCTCCGTTTGATGCGATGTAACCTGAGGAGCCGCGATCGGAAAAGACCCCCGTAGCAAATATCCCGGCCTTGTGCTTCAGAACTCCGGAATGAACAAAGGGTAAACCGGCTATCCTCAATTTTAGGGGTATCCTGTTAGGAAGTTCGAAAATTCCAGACGGTATCGTGCGGCCATAAATCTAAGGGGGATTGGCTGTATGAAACATTTCCGTATTTCCGTGCGCCTGTATGCGCTGGTGGGGCTGGCGCTTTTGATGATGGCGGCCGTGATGACGCTGGGGCTGTTCCAGGAACAGGACAAGCTGGTGGCGCAGCGCAAGGCCATGCTGGAGGCGATGAACGAGAACGCGGTGACGGTGTTCAATGCCTATTACAAGCAGGAACAGGCCGGAACGCTCACCCAAAAGGACGCGCAGGCGCGCGCCATCGAGGCGATCCAGGCGATGCGCTATCAAGATAGCGGCTACTTCTTCATCACCGACATGAAGAGCATGATGATCATGCATCCGATCAAGCCGGCCCTTGATGGCACCGACCAGACGGAGAACAAGGATCCGACCGGCAAGCGCATCTTCGTCGAGTTTGCCAAAAAGGTTGCCGCCGAGGGCAAGGGGTTCGTCGATTATTATTGGCCGAAGCCCGGCGCCGAGGAGCCGGTGTTGAAATATTCGCATGTGGCAGGATTTGCGCCCTGGGGCTGGATCGTCGGCACCGGCGTCTATGCCGACGACCTGGCCGCCATGTTTACCGAAGGCCTGATCCAGGTCGCCGTCATCTGCGCATTCGCCGCGCTGGTCATTCTGCTTGCGGCTTTCTCCATCGTGCGTAGCGTCGTCGGTCCGATCGAGCGGCTGAAGGCTTCGATGCGGGCGATTGCCGATGAGGACGTGTCGTCTGCCGTTCCGGAAACCGGGCGTAAGGACGAGATCGGCCAGATGGCCGGTGTTCTCGTGGTGCTGCGCGATTCCGTCAAGGAGCGCATCGGGCTGCGGCAGCGCGAGGCCGAGCAGCAGAGCCAGCTCGATGCCGAGCGGCGCAGCAACGAACACCGCGCCCAATCGGACGCGCAGACGCAGGCCGATGCCATGGGGGCGATCGGCAGTGCGCTGGAGAAATTGGCCAGCGGCGACCTGACGGCCGAGATCGCCACGATCGCACCGGAATATTCCAAGCTGCGCGATGATTTCAACACGGCCGTTGGCGCCCTGCGCGGCGTCATCCAATCGATCGCGCATTCGACCGAGGTGGTCTATGGCAGCGCCGGTGACATTTCCGAAGCGGCCAACAACCTGTCGCGCCGCACCGAGCAGCAGGCGGCCGCACTCGAAGAGACAGCGGCGGCACTCGACGAGATCACCTCAACCGTCAGAAGCGCATCCGACCGCGCGGCCGAAGCCCGCGAAATGGTCGATGAGACCAAGGGCAGCGCTGCCAAATCCGGCGATATCGTCCGCAACGCCATTGCCGCGATGACCAGGATCGAAGGTTCCTCCACGAAAATCAGCCAGATCATCGGCGTCATCGACGAGATCGCCTTCCAGACCAATCTTTTGGCGCTGAATGCCGGTGTCGAGGCGGCGCGTGCGGGCGAAGCAGGGCGCGGTTTTGCCGTCGTTGCGCAGGAAGTGCGTGAACTGGCGCAGCGGTCAGCCGGTGCCGCCAAGGAGATCAAGGAGCTGATCCGCAACTCGGCCACCGAAGTCGAAACCGGGGTGACGCTGGTGCGCTCGACCGGCGAGGCGCTGACGGAAATCGAAAAGCTGGTCAACCGGGTGAACGAACACGTAGCCTCGATCGCCACGGCTGCCCGCGAACAAGCGACGGGGCTTGCCGAGGTCAACACCGCCGTCAACAGCATGGACCAGATGACGCAGCAGAATGCGGCCATGGTCGAGGAGACGACGGCGGCCAGCCAGACCCTGGCACAGGAGAGCCGCGAGCTGAAAAGCCTGCTGCAGACCTTCCGCCTGACCGCCGGCAACCGGCATGCGAACTACAGCCGCGCGGCCTGATCGCATCCAAAAGACGGAAATGCCAATTGCCCGCGTTCGACAAGACGCGGGCTTTTTCTTGTGTGTGATGGGTTGGGTTTTCGAGGGAATGGTGAGTGCTGCAATATCCTGTCTTCCCAACCTATTGCATTGCCTGAAGCAGCGCGTCTGCAACTGACCTTGCCAGCTTCGTGACTGTCTCTGGTGCGACCTTTCCCCTGAGCTGCACGTTGCCGTTCTGCAGAACACGCCATTGCTGCAGCCGAATATGCTGGCAGCGGACGTACGGGAAGGGTGCGCTGCAGCAACAAGAAATAGAATTTTTTTACAACTATTTGGTTGTATTATTCCGATAAGAGTTGTAGCGTTCTTGAGGCCATTTATGGTTGCAGCGCTGGGAGGCGATTTCAACAGAATTGATTTGGAGAGAAGCTTAGCCGTCGGCTGAGCTGAATGCGTTATGTATTGCCTTCGCAAATTTGGCGGACAAAGGCGCTGCGTCGCAATTCTATATTTATGCGCTGCGGATTTATATTAATGGAGGAGGAGTTAAAATGAGGATATTTGCAAGCCTGACTGTTTTGGCAGGGTTTATTTTTCCCCTGGGATCAGCGATTGCGCAAGATACAACTGAAATCGTGCAGACCAGCCTGGGTGCCGTCCAGGGGGAGGTTGTTGACGGCGTCGAGAATTTCTATGGTATACCCTTTGCCGCGCCTCCCGTGGGAGAATTGCGATGGGCGCCACCGCAAGCGGCGAAACGCTGGGAGGGCGTCCGCCCGGCGACCGATTTCGCACCGAGCTGCTCGCAGCGGGACGGCCTTGATGCGCCGCGATCGGAAAATGAGGATTGCCTATACCTGAATGTGCAGCGTCCGGCAGGAACGGCTGCGAAAGCCAACCTTCCGGTGCTGGTTTACATTCATGGTGGCGGGTTTTTCAACGGTAGTGCCAATGTCGAGAACCTCGAAAAGCTCGTTCGCGACAACAATATTGTCGGCATTGCGATCAATTACCGTCTTGGCAGCCTCGGCTTCCTGGCTCATCCGGCACTGACTGCGGCCGCCGGCGAGTCTGGAAACTATGCTTTCATGGATCAGCAGGCGGCCTTGCGCTGGGTGCAGGAGAATGCGGCCAGCTTTGGCGGCGATCCCAAAGCCGTCACGATTGCCGGCGAGTCGGCAGGGGGCAACAGCGTCTGTGTGCAAATGGTAACGCCCGGGTCGAAGGGGCTGTTTTCAAAAGTAATTTTGCAGAGCTCCAGATGTGGTGGTTCACCGCCGGTGGGCAAAGCCGAACAGACCGGCGAAAAGCTGGCCGCCGAACTGAATTGCACCGGGAGCAATGACGAGATCCTTGCTTGTCTGCGCGCCAAGCCGGTCGCTGAACTCCTCGCTGCAAAAACAGTGACCACGGAACGGGCAACCGGCACCGCTTTCCTGCCAACGGATCCTTTGGTGGCCCTTCAAAATGGCGACTTTACCAAAGTTCCGGTCCTGGTCGGCTCCCAGAGCGACGAAGGGCGCAGCATGATCATCGACTGGCGGAAGAAACATATCCCGGAATATGACCGGGAGGGTTATATCAAGTTTGTCCGCGACCGTTTCGGCGAGGACGCCGACGCCGTGCTGAACGTCTGGCCCTGGCCTTCGGACGCCACGCGCTACACCGGGACCTATCTCGTCGCCTCGCTGCGCTATGCCAACACGGCCACGGGCCTCGGACAATGTGCCACAAACGACATGACCAATGTGTTTGCCAAGCATGCCCCCACCTTCGCTTACCTGTTCAGCCACCAGAGTGGACCGGGCTGGTTCCCGGTTGAGGGCTATGTCTGGGGCGCGAGCCATGCAACGGACCTGGCCTATCTGATGCCGAAGCGTCCTTCCCCCGGCGTCAATTCCAACGAATTCGGCCCGGCCGAACGGCAAATCTCAGACGAGATGGTCCGCTATTGGGGCGCTTTCATCAAGAATGGCAATCCGGCCGTCGAAGGTCAGGTGGCATGGCCGGCCTATACGGCCGGAAGCGGACCGATCCTGTCGATCCGCGGTCCGGCCGATGCGGTGCCTATTCCCATGGCCGCGCTGCGCAGCTCCTACAATTGTGAGTTCAGCGCCTATCTCGCGACTAAATAATCCGGGTCACGGACGTGCCCGCCGGTTTTGCGGCGGGCACGTTCAGCGAATGCGTAATGGCGACAGCACCGGTGACCGGCGCGAGGCTTGAATTTCGGCAGGCGCAGATTGTCATGGAGGAGGAATGAGGATGAGGAAATTTTTCGGCTTGGCTGTTTTGGCGGGAATCGTCTCGCCGCTCGGGTCGGCGGTTGCGCAGGGATTAACCGAGGTGGTGCAGACCCGTCTGGGTGCAGTTCAGGGAGAGGTCGTCGACGGTGTCGAGAATTTCTATGGCATACCCTATGCCGCGCCGCCCGTTGGAGACTTGAGATGGGCGGCGCCTGCACCGGCGAAAAGCTGGCAAGGTGTCCGGCCGGCGGTGGAATTCGGTTCGAACTGCGCGCAGCGAGACGGTCTCGAATCCGTGCGAGTCGAAAATGAGGATTGCCTGTATTTGAACGTGCAGCGGCCCGCCGGAACAGCTGCCGATGCCAACCTTCCGGTATTGGTTTACATCCATGGTGGTGGATGGCGTGGAGGCAGCGGTAATGTCGAGAATCTTGAAAAGCTCGTGCGCGACAACAGGATCATCGGCATTGCGATCAACTACCGGCTCGGCAGCCTCGGTTTTATGGCCCATCCGGCGCTGAGCGCGTCCGCCGGGCAGTCTGGAAACTATGGCTTCATGGATCAGCAGGCGGCCCTGCGCTGGGTTCAGGACAATGCAGCCAGTTTTGGCGGCAATCCCAAGGCCGTCACGATTGCCGGTGAGTCGGCGGGTGCAGGATCCGTCTGCGTGCAACTCGCAGTCCCCGGATCAAAGGGGTTGTTTGCCGGAGCCATCATGCAGAGCACGCTTTGCGAATCCATCCCGATCGCGACGGCCGAAGACGCCGGCGTCGCGCTGGCTACCGAACTCAATTGTACGGGCACCGATGATGCGATCCTTGCCTGCCTGCGCCGGACGCCGGTCGCGCAGGTATTGGATGCGAAGACGGTCATGAGCGGGCGGGGTGATGCGCAATCGCGGCCCGCGGTCGCCGGCATACCGCCTTTTCTGCCATCTCACGGCACGCCCTTCCTGCCATCCGTTCCTTTCAGGGCCCTGCAAAGCGGCGACCATGCGCAAGTTCCGGTTCTGATCGGCTCCCAGCGCGACGAGGCGCGCGGCTTCGTGGCCGACTGGCGCACAGCCTCCGTTCCGCAATATGACCAGGCCGCCTATGTCAAGTTTGTCCGCGAACGCTTCGGCACGGACGCCGATGCGGTGCTGAACGTCTATCCGTGGCCGACGGATGTCAGCCGGTATACCGGGACCTATCTCGTTGCAGACCTGAGCCTTGCCGGGACGGGGGGTGGCCTCGGATCGTGCCCCATCAACAATGTCACCAATGCGCTGGCGGAACGCGTGCCCACATTCGCCTATGAATTCACCTATGACAGGGGACCGGGCTGGTTCGCCGTCGATGGCTACGCCTGGGGTGCCGCCCATGCGGCAGACCTGCCCTATCTGATGCCCAAGCGTGCCTCGTCCGGGATCAATTCCAACGCGTTCGGCGATCAGGAATGGCAGCTTTCCAGCGAGATGGTCCGCTATTGGGGTGCTTTCATCCGCAATGGTGATCCGGCGGTCGAAGGTCAGGCACCATGGACGTCCTACACGTCTGGAAACGGGCCGCTCCTGTCCATTCGCGGTGCCGGCGATGCGGTTCTCATTCCCGAGGCCGCCTTCCGCAGCGCTCATAATTGTTCGTTCTGGGAATATCTCGCGAAGAACTGATGGGCTTCGCGCCCGCCGGGGTTTTGGCGGGCGGTTATCGTTAAAATCGCTGGGATCGGCTTGAGGTTAAGCCGCTCCAAGCCTCCCCCGGTGCCGTCAAGATGCCTGCCGGGTTGACCCGTATGGATTTCCCATGAGAATGGCGGGGTGATTTAAAGTGCGACAGTGCCGCTCCGCGTTTATCGCTTGGGTGCTGTTGCCAGGGGAGGACTGCGAATGACGCCGTTTCAACGTGTTATGATCCGTATTGCCGCGCTGATGGCGCTTTCGCTCGGGGTTTTGAGTGCCTGCACCGTCGCTGTCGATGAGCCCGGCGGGCGGCCCTATCCGCGGCCGCAGCCTTCGTCCCCGCAGATGTGCACGATGCAATATGATCCGGTTTGCGGCGCGCGCGGCAATACCAGCCGGACTTTCGGCAATGAATGCCAGGCGCGGGCGGAAGGGTTCCGGGTTATCGGCCGGGGCGAGTGCCGGCCGCAAAGGCCCGATTTTGGCGGCGACCGGCCGCAGGTCTGCACGCGCGAATATGCGCCGGTCTGCGCCCGCCAGGGACGGCGCGAGCAGACCTTTGCGAATGGCTGTATGGCTGAGGCGCAAGGGTTTCGTGTGATCGGCAACGGGGATTGCCGCTGATCTGAATTGGCGGACCGGACAATGCGCCCGCGTGGGGCGTTTTGCCCGGTCCTCTTCCTGTTGCTGACGGCTGGAGCTGGGCATGCTGCGCATCCTTTCGTTGAATGCCTGGGGCGGGCGGGTCCATGCGCCGCTAATGCTTTATCTCGCCGAGGTGGATGCGGATGTGATCTGCCTGCAGGAGGTGGCGCGCACGCCGGATGCCCCTTCCGACTGGCTGATCTATCGCGACCAGGGTGTCGAACTGCCGCAACGGGCCAATCTGTTCGAGGAAATCCGGGCGCTTCTGCCGGATCATGACGGGTTCTTCGCACCGACGGCGCGGGGTCCTCTGTTTGATGGCGAGCGGGCGGTGCCGTCGGAATTCGGGCTGGCGACCTTTGTGCGCAAGTCTTTGACGGTGATCGCGCAGGCGCAGGATTTCGTGCATGGCACGTTTTCGCCCGATGGCTGGGGGCCGCATCCGCGCGCCCGCAACGCTCATTGCCTGCGCCTTTTCAACCATGAGGACGGGTTTGCGTTCACCGTCGCGCAGATGCATGGCTTAAGAGAGGTTGCGGGCAAGGGCGATACGCCGGCGCGCGATGCCCAGACGCAGGCGCTGATCGAACTGATCGGGCGGGTATGGAGTGCAGATGAGCGGCTGGTGGTCTGTGGCGATTTCAACGTGCTGCCGGACAGCCGGATGTTTTCCGAACTTGCGGCGCTCGGCCTGACGGATCTGATCACGTCGCGCGGGCATGCCGATACCCGCACGTCCTACTATGAAAAGCCGGGGCGTTTTGCCGATTACCTGCTGGTCACGCCGGATATTGAAGTGATCGCCTTTGATGCGGTGCCCAAGCCGGAGGTGTCCGATCATCGCGCTCTGCTTCTGGAGATGCGTTAGGGAAAGCCGAACGCGGGGCAGCAATCATCGTGTGAGGGACCCGGTTGTCAAATTTTTTCCGTTGCCGTGTCGATCCGCAGCAGGGCCGTTCGTCGTGATGATACGGGCCGTAAGCCCGTACAACACATGGACCCTCAAGGAGACAGGCAATGCCCAAGATGATTTTTGTCAATCTGCCGGTGCGCGATCTGGCGGCTGCGATCCGCTTCTATCAGGCGATCGGATGCCAGAAGAATGAGCAGTTCAGCGACAACAGTTCGGCCAGCATGGTGTGGTCGGAGACGATTACGTTCCAGCTGGCGACCCCCGACTATTTCGCAACCTATACGCCGAAGGCGATTGCCGACGCGCATGCGACGACGGAGGTGCTGCTCGCCTTGTCGATCGACAGCCGGCAGGAGGTGGACAGATTGGCTGACGCGGCGGCGGCTGCGGGCGGCAAGGCCGACATTCGCGAGCGCCAGGACAGCGGCTTCATGTATAACCGTGCGGTCGCAGATCCCGACGGCCACATCCTCGAATTGATGTGGATGGACATGGGCGCAGTCTGAGCACGGAGCCTCCAACCCGCCGTCTGCTGCCGTCACCCATTTCCGGTGACGGCAGCGAAAGCCTTCGTTTACCATGTTTGCTTAAAATCCGTTTCAGTGACGGCCATTCCCGCCCGGCGCCCGCCTTTCGACACAGGCGGACCGCAGGTTGTTCTTGTGGGCCAGGCGGGAATGGGGCGGCGCGATGGTGCATTCTGGTGCATCCTCATCGGTAGAGGCGGCAAGTGAGTATGGCGTATGTTTCCCTTTTCCGGCGGCCGGTGGCGGTGTTTTTGCTGTCGTTATCGCTGACCACTTGTTCGACGGACGATCTGACGCCGCCTGGGCGGGTCGATTCGTCGGCACGGGTGAGTGCCATCAAGCCGGTGAACGGTCATGCGCGCGGTTCGCGCGAAAATCCCTATCCGGCAGCTCAGACACCGGTTGCGACGTTTTCTGAAAATTCCGACGATGCGGTCCCGGCCGATCCGGGGCTGCAGGGGGGCAACCGGCGCCTGCCGATGATCGACAGTGAACCCACGCAACAGCCGCTGGCCGGTGGACAGCCGATGACGGTGCCGTCTGAAGGCGTCAACATGGACGCGATGATGGGCGTTGAAACCGGATCGACGCAGGTTGTCGGCCTAGCCGAGGAACAGAACCGCGATTACGGCCGCGGCAATGAGATTGCCGAGGGCAATGCCAGCCAGCCGGTGGTTGGCGGGATTGGCGGCGACAGCGTCGAACAGCTTGGCGGGTCACAGGCCATGCAGGTGGCTTCCGCCGATCCGAGCTATGACCCCGACCTGCCGCCGCTCAGCGCTGAAAAGCAGGCGGCTGAGGAGGCGCGCAAGGCGCAGTTTCTGGACCAGCAGCAGCGCGTGATGCTGCGCAAGAACCAAGTTCAGCAGGAGCAGCAGGTGGCGTTCCTGCCGCGTGCGGGCAATCCGCTGGAATCCGAGCCTGATTTCACCGGGCGCATGCCGGCCTCCGAAGTGGCCTGCCGCCAACGGCTGAAGAAATTGCGGGTGGAATTCACCGATATTCCCCGCATTTCCAACGGAAAATCCTGTGGCATCGACTACCCGATCCAGCTGACCGGCCTTTCCGGCGGCATCGACGTCAAGCCCGCCGTTAAGCTCAATTGCGAGGTGACGGAAGCCTTTGCCAAATGGGTGAAGAACGAACTCGCACCCTCGGCCCGCTACCGCTACCTGTCCGGCATCAAGACGATCAAGCCGCTTGGGGGCTATTCCTGCCGGACGATGAATTCCAAGCGCGGCAATCCGATGTCGGAACATGCCCATGGCAACGCCATCGATGTCGGCAAGTTCGTGCTGAATTCCGGCAAGGAAATTGACGTGCGCAAGCCCGGCTTCTTCGCCTTCCGCGAAAAGGGGTTGTTGAAGGCGGTGCGCAGCGACAGCTGCAAATATTTCAACACGGTGCTCGGCCCCGGCAGCGATCCGCAGCACAAGGACCATTTCCATTTCGACCTGAGAGAGCGCAAGTCCGGATACCGGCATTGCGACTGAGGTGAGGTGCCCGTAGGTCGCTGCGGCTGGGTGGCCTGCATGCCGTGCCGCGCGGTAAGATTTGGTGGCGCGTGGCCACGAATCGAAGATTTCCCGAGGGGAACGAATGCGGCGAGAGGCTGAAAGGCCGCCCAATTCCGGTTTTCAGACGGAGGATTTGGTGTCTGCGGGCGCTCTTTCCTGATCCTCTTCCAATTCAATCTCCGGGGCGGGTGTCAGCATTCGTCCATGCCGGATGAGGATCACGTCAACGCGGAAACCATCATAGACATAATCGAGAAGATAATCGCCGACGACCAAGGTCAGGCTGCCGGCGATCCCAAGACCGTGCATTCTGTTTCCCGATTGAGGAAAGTTTTGAAGTGTTTCCCGAGCTTTTTTCATTGCGAGTGCGAAGTTTCTCGCGGCAGCAGTGTTTCGCCGGCGCAAGTAGTCCGCTTCCTGCCGGACGTAGTTCGCAGCGTCTTTTGAAAGCCTGACGGGTGTCATGCCACCTTGCCGGAAACGATCCGATCGATATCGGCAAGGACGTCATCCATGTCTTCGTGTTCGCCGTTGAGAATTTGGTCACGACCCTTGATGGCGGCCAAGATGCCGGAACCCTCGTTCATGAGATAGGTTCTGAGCGCCCGGACGATGATGTAGCTCCTAGAGCGCTCCGTCGCTTCGGCAATGGTTTCGATGTCCGACACGATATCCGAGGGTATTCGAAGGGTGACCGATTCTGAGGTACTCGCATGCGGCATGACCATCTCCTTGGCTGTGTAAGACAATGTAAGACAAACCATTCTGCCGTGCAAATTATGATAAATAGGCAGGCAGTGAAGCGGGCCGGGCGGCCACATTTCGATCAGCCGCGCGCAAAAAAAATGGCCGGTGAAAACCGGCCTAAATGAACCTTTCCGAAAGGGGGACTGCCGGAGGTTCTTGCAAATCACGTGAGTCGTC
The DNA here is from genome assembly GCF_001426685.1 of Rhizobium sp. Root483D2. GTDB lineage: Bacteria > Pseudomonadota > Alphaproteobacteria > Rhizobiales > Rhizobiaceae > Pararhizobium > Pararhizobium qamdonense. The sequence continues at coordinate 67,630 of NZ_LMFB01000041.1, forward strand.
TTAGTCTCATGGCGCGACCATGACGCCGGTGCGTCACCGTTTGATGACAGACGGGCTCAAGCGGAAAAAACGCGGTTTCTGAAACCAAAGGGAACAGGCGGTTGCGGCGTTGCGGATGGTCTTGGCGATGTGTTTTCGTCTTTTCTTGATTTAGCAGCTGAAATTTTCGAAAGAACGCCCCATATAGAGCATCTCTTTCCGCCTCCTTTTCCCCGGAACATATTTCATGGCGCCCATCGTTTCCGTTTCCAATCTGGTGAAGACCTATGCGTCCGGCTTTCAGGCGCTGAAGGATGTCAGTCTCGATATCGAGGAGGGCGAAATTCTGGCGCTGCTGGGGCCGAACGGCGCCGGCAAAACGACGCTCATCTCGATCATCTGCGGTATCGTCAATCCGAGCGGCGGCACGGTGCTGGTCGGCGGCCACGATGTCGTCAAGGATTTCCGCGCCACCCGCTCGATGATAGGCCTGGTGCCGCAGGAGCTGACCACAGACCAGTTCGAGACGGTGTGGAACACGGTATCGTTTTCGCGCGGGCTGCACGGCAAGAAGCCGGACCCGGCCCATATCGAGAAGGTGCTGAAAGACCTGTCGCTGTACGACAAGAAGGACAGCATGCTGCGCGAGCTATCCGGCGGCATGAAGCGCCGGGTGCTGATTGCCAAGGCCCTGTCGCACGAGCCGCGCGTGCTCTTTCTGGATGAGCCGACCGCCGGGGTAGATGTCAACCTGCGCAAGGACATGTGGAAGGTGGTGGAGAAGCTGCGGGAAACCGGCGTCACCATCATCCTGACCACCCATTATATCGAGGAGGCCGAGGAGATCGCCGATCGCGTCGGCGTCATCAATGGCGGCAAGATCCTTCTGATCGAACAGAAGAAGGAGCTGATGAAAAAGCTCGGCCGCAAGCAGCTGCGGATCGACCTGCAGGAGAAGCTTCTGGCTATTCCCGAAACGCTGTCATCCTACGACCTGACGATCGAGGACGACGGCCAGAGCCTGATCTATGACTATGATACGTCCGGCGAGCGAACCGGCATCACCACGCTGTTGACGGCGCTGGCGGAGGCTGGCATCCGGCTGAAGGACATCTCGACACGGCAGAGTTCGCTCGAGGATATTTTCGTCGAACTGGTGGGAGCAAAAGCATGAACCTCGAAGCGGTCAAGTCGATCTATTTCTTCGAGATGGCGCGTACGCGCCGCACGCTGTTGCAAAGCGTCGTTTCGCCGGTCATCTCGACCTCGCTCTATTTCATCGTCTTTGGCGCGGCCGTCGGATCGCGCATCCAGGAAATCGACGGCGTCTCCTACGGCGCCTTCATCACACCCGGCCTGATCATGCTGACCTTGCTGACGCAGTGCATCGGCAACGGCTCCTTCGGCATCTATTTCCCGAAATTCACGGGCACGATCTATGAGCTGCTGTCGTCGCCGGTCTCGATGACGGAGATCGTGCTTGGCTATGTCGGGGCGGCGGCGACCAAGGGCATGATGATCGGCCTCATCATCCTCGGAACGGCCTCGCTGTTCGTCGATCTGTCGATCGCCCATCCGCTCGTGATGCTGCTGTTCTTCGTGCTGACGGCCGTGACCTTCAGCCTGTTCGGCTTCATCATCGGCATCTGGGCCAAGGATTTCGAGCAGCTGAACCTCATCCCGATGCTGGTCATCCCGCCGCTGGTCTTCCTGGGCGGCAGTTTCTATTCGGTCAACATGCTGCCGCCGTTCTGGCAGGCGGTCAGCCATTTCAATCCGGTGCTCTATCTCATCAGCGGCTTCCGCTGGAGCTTCTTCGAGATCGCCGACGTCAACCCGGTGGTCAGCTTTGCGATCATCATCGTGTTTCTGGCGGTGCTGATGGGGCTGCTGACGTGGATCTTCAAGACAGGATACCGGCTGCGAAACTGAGTAGAGAATAGTGAATAGGGAATAGTGAATAGTGAATAGTGAATAGTGAATAGTGAATAGGACTACCCACTACTCACTACTCACTACTCACTACTCACTACTCACTATCCGCTCACTGCACCACTTCTTCCAGTTCACAGGCCTTCGTGTCGATCGTCATGGCGTTACCGCGCCAGACGAAGGCGCCGCTGCCCCAGCTCCGGATCCAGACCAGCGGTAGCATGATGTCGCGAACGAGGATGGCGGGCAGGGAGAGGAGCGATACGCGCCAGCCCTTGGCCAGGCCAAGGGCCAGTTCCGGCAAGTAGATCGCAGCGGCGACGGCTAAGGCGACGGCAAAGATATTGACGCCTGCGAGATGAGCTGCGGCGATTGCAAGGAGGAGGGGCGGCAGCGCGCCGAGCAGAATTTCCGGTGCGAAGAACTGCGGAAAGGTGACGCGGCGCAGGCGTGCCCATCGTGCCTGGCGCGACCATATGTCATGGCGGGTGCGGCTGCCGAGCGGCTGGTCGAAGGGGGAGGATACAAGATGGACCTTCAACCCGAGACGATTGACCAGCTTGGTTGCGGCGGCATCCTCGGCAATCTCGGCGGCGAGCGCTTCAATGCCGTTATTTGAGTCAAGGAGAGGTTTGAACCACAACATGCTCTTTCCCTGTGCAAATCCGAGCCCGATCGCTTCGCCGGTATATTGCCAGCGGGCCTGATGCGTGTTCAGGAACATGCATTCGACCTCGGCCCAGAAACCGTCCGGCCGTGATCCGATCGGCGTCGAGCACACCACACCTGTGTTCTTGCGCCAACCCGCCATCAGGTGAGCCACGTAGTCCTTCGGCATAAGCACGTTGGAATCGGCAAGGATCACCCAGTCGTGCCGGGCGGCTTTCCAGCCTTTCACGCAGTTGTTGAGTTTTGGATTGGCACTGATCCGGTCGTCGCCGGTCAGGATGCGCGTGGGAATACCGGGATTGGCGGCCATCGCCCGGCGTATCTCGCCGATGACAGGATCGCGCGGATTGGCGACGCAAAAGATCAGCTCGTAATCGGGCCAATCAAGCGAAAAGGCGCGCGCGAGCGTTTCGGGCGTGAATGCTTCTATGCCGCGGGCGGGCACGACGATCGAGACCGGCGGCCGCTTCTGGACTGGCGGAGCCGGCTCCCCGCTTGGCGCCATTCGCCAGCCGGCGATGATGATGCTGACGACATTGACCAGGATGAGGATTGCGGCCGCAGCGGCCAATGCGATGATCATACACAGTCCCCTTGCTCGCACAGCTGCTTCTTGACGAATCCGCAGCAGCTGAGCTGTCCAGCAACATCATTGTCATATGACGCGCGGATGACAGGCGGTGCTTTAAAGAGGCGCGCCGCTGGGAACGAAGCGAGCCCCTCACCAGCAAAATCTAACACTTAGCTAAGGCTAAGATGTTGATTTTGCGTCCTCTCCCACGAGGGGAGAGGGAGGGCGGACTTGTCTCCCCCTTTGCGGGGGAGAAAGCAATTTCAGCATCTTAGCTTTAGCTAAGTGCTAGAAATTGCAAGAGAGGGGGTAGGACTGGGAAATGAAGTGAGCCCTTCACCAGCAAAATCTAACACTTAGCTGAAGCTAAGATGTTGATTTTACGTCCTCTCCCGCAAGGGGAGAGGGAGGGCGGACTTGTCTCCCCCTTTGCGGGGGAGAAAGCAATTTCAGCAGCTTAGCTTTAGCTAAGTGCTAGAAATTGCAAGAGAGGGGTAGGGCTGGGAAACGAAGCGAGCCCCTCACCAGCAAAATCTAACACTTAGCTGAAGCTAAGATGTTGATTTTGCGTCCTCTCCCGCGAGGTGAGAGGGAGGGCCGTTAATCCCGCAGGCGCAACTCATCCGTCTGCATTTGCAGGAAATCGAGTGTCGACAGAAAACTCATTCCGAGCAGGCTCTGGTCGAGTTTGCCTTCCTCGGTGACCATGGCCTGGATGTTGTTGCGCACGATCGGGCCGATGGCGACTTCGGCGAGGGTTATGGGGGCGGCGCGGGCTTCGCCGTTGGCGGTGGAGACCCGTTGGGTGAAAGCGAGGCCGGCGGGGTTGAGGCCCAGCGTCTGGGCATCCTCGTAGGAGAGCGCCACGCGGCTGGCGCCGGTATCGACCAGCATCTGGACGGTTTCGCCATTGACCGTGACCGGTGTTTCGAAATGGCCGTTCAGCACCTTGTGCAGCACGACCTCCTGGATGCCCTCATTATCGGTGAAGACGGCGGCGCGGCCGGGAATAAGGCCGGCGACCAGGCGGTTGCCGAAGGATTGCAGGTCGGTGCGGTAGAGATAGGCAGAGACGAGAACGAGGATGATCAGCACCCAGACGCCGAACTGGCGCAGCGTCTCGCCGATATTGTGGCGGCGGCTTTGCACGATGCCGGTGGCAAACATCGTGGCGATGGCGCCGAGCGTGACCAGGCGGCCGAAATCGTCGTTCATGATGCCGAATGTGCGGCCGCTGTCGTGGTTGAGAATGAGAAAGACGAGGCCGACGGCAAGGATGCCCAGAACAATGGTCAGTCTCGTCATTCGCCGGTGACCCTTTCGCGTGCCATGCGGGTCCGGCGCGTTTCGCGGCGCGGCTTGCGCTCCAGCGTCTCCAGCCGGGCGCCGAGGCTCTCCATGATGTCGCGGCGCTCTTGCGGCGTATAGAGCGTCCAGCCGCCGATCTCATCGCGCGTGCGGCCGCAACCGAAGCAATATCCGGTTTTCATGTCGATCGAACAGACGAGAATGCAGGGTGTTTCCATCAGGTGCGGTGATCCGGGCAAACAGTTGTTCTAACTTATATCGTCGTTTCAAATTGCCAGCGCAAGGGCCGCGAAAACGGCGATTTCGGTCAATTGTTGTGTGGCACCGATTGTGTCGCCGGTATGGCCGCCGATCTTGCCATCGACAATTTGGCTGAAGGCAGGGACCGTGACGGCAAAAGCGGCGATGGCAAGGACGGTGGCCGGCAGCGACGCGCCGGACAAAAGCAGCAGGATTGCGGACGACACGACGCCGGAGATCAGCGCGAATGTGACTGCCGATGCCTGCGGTTCGCCGGCTGACGCCGCAACGCCGTCGTGCCGGGCGGGCGGCAGTTTCGACCAGTGCCAGACCATGGCGGTGCGGCTCAGCGCGGCAGCGGCCAGCACCAGCAATCCGGCACCCGTCGGCGATACCAGCGGCAGCACTGCAGAGAGCGCCGATACTCGCAGCCCGAAGGAGAGGATGAGGGCGACGGCACCGTAGGAGCCGATGCGGCTGTCCTTCATGATGACAAGCGCCTTTTCCCGGGTTCTGCCGCCGCCAAGGCCATCGGCGGTATCGCTGAGGCCGTCCTCGTGCAGGGCGCCGGTGATCAGCGCATGGACGGCAACTGCGGCGAAGGCAGTGAACAGGGGCGAAACATTGAGCGCGCTGAAGACCGACACGATGGCGGCGGCAGGCAGAACGATCAGCAGGCCAGCCAGCGGAAAGGCGCGCACCGCGCGGCTGAGGCGGCCATCGAAATTGACGAAATGACGCTGCGGCATGTGGATCCGGCTGAGAAACGCCACCGAGCGGGCCAGGTCATCGATGAAATCGCGGATATCGAACATGAACATCGTCCCCCAGACCGGGCCGCCCCCGGCGAATCGGTGTTTTCAAGCTGATCATGCGACGGCGGCACGAACCGGCGCAAACCCCGTTGCCGGATTCATCGCAGCCCTTTATGAGGAAGCACCTTTGCGAAGCCAAGCTTTGCCGATGACGAGACGATACAAGGATTTTCATTATGAGTGCCAGCGGCCTGCCGTTCGACGATTTCCGTGAATTGCTGCGAAACCTGCCGGGTCCCGACAGTGCGGCGCTGGTGGCCGCGCGCGAGCGCGATGCGCAGCTCACCAAGCCGCCGGGTGCGCTGGGACGGCTTGAGGAAATCGCCTTCTGGCTGGCGGCCTGGACGGGCAGGGCGCCAGCCGTCAACCGGCCGCTAGTGGCGATCTTTGCCGGCAATCACGGCGTCACCCGCCAGGGCGTCACGCCGTTTCCATCTTCGGTGACGGCGCAGATGGTGGAGAATTTCGCAGCCGGCGGCGCTGCCATCAACCAGATCTGCGTCAGCCATGATCTGGGCCTCAAGGTGTTCGATCTGGCGCTGGAATATCCGACCGGCGATATTACCGAGGAAGCAGCGCTTTCTGAGCGCGATTGTGCGGCGACCATGGCGTTTGGCATGGAGGCGGTTGCCGGTGGAACCGATCTTCTGTGCATCGGCGAAATGGGCATCGGCAATACGACGATCGCGGCCGCGATCAATCTGGCGCTTTACGGCGGTACCGCCGAGGAATGGGTAGGTCCTGGCACCGGATCGCAGGGCGAGGTTCTCGCCCGCAAGATCGCTGCCGTTGAAAAGGCGGTGACGTTGCATGGCGACCATCTTGCCGATCCGTTCGAGGTGCTTCGGCGCCTTGGCGGCCGCGAGATCGCCGCGATGGCCGGTGCCATCCTTGCCGCGCGCATGCAGAAAATCCCTGTCATCATCGACGGCTATGTCGCAACCACGGCGGCGGCGATCCTGAAGGCTGCCAATCCGGCAGCGCTCGATCATTGCCTGATCGGCCATGTCTCGGCAGAGCCCGGCCATATGAAGGCGATCGAAATGCTCGGCAAGACGCCGCTTCTGGCGCTTGGCATGCGGCTGGGCGAGGGCACGGGGGCGGCGCTGGCTGCCGGCATCGTCAAGGCGGCGGCTGCCTGCCATTCCGGCATGGCGACCTTCGCGCAGGCCGGCGTCAGCAACAAGAGCTGATCTTTCAAAAGTTGCCTGCAATTGTGGGTCATGCCGGCTCCGGCCATCATGCCGGGGCTTGATAGGCCAGGGCTTCTCACCTATTCGGGAGCGGCGATCCATTCGAATGATGGTGGCCCATTCTGCCCGTATTCACGGTGCATTCAGGCTGATGTCAGTATCGCGTGTTCCTTGCGGCGGTGTAGAGAGCAAGGAGCGAGCATGTATCTGAACGAGGACTATCGTGGAATGGCCAGTGAGAAGCCGGTAAAAAAGCAGACGGGAATCCGGCATTTCTTTGCGGCTGCCACCTATTCCTTCGGCGGTGCCAAGCGTCTGCTCGGCGAAGCGGCGTTTCGTCATGAACTCGGCGCCTTTGCCATCGCGATGGTCGCATTTGCCGTGACGGGTGCAACCCTGTTCCAGTATGTCGCGGCCTTCGTGTTGTTCCTGCTGATGATCGCATTCGAGGCGCTGAATACGGCGATTGAGGAAATCGTCGATCGCGTTTCGCCGGAAATTTCAGAAATGGGCAAGAATGCCAAGGATCTGGGCTCGCTCGCCTGCCTGTGCATGATCCTCGCCAATGCGGGCTATGTCGCCTATGTCGTGGTTCTCTCCCATCTCTTCGGTATTTGAAAATGGCCGGTGCTGATTTTATTCCCTCTTCAACAGTCAAATTTAATTGAGCGATTTCTTTCTTTCCTGACGCTTATCAAAGTTGACGGCAAGTATCAGGATTATATACCGGGGCCGCCGGACAAGATGGTCCGCAGAAAACTCGGAGTGGTTTCCATGACAATTTCCTTTTCAGGTTCAGCAGGCGCGCTGGCGCTCGCGGCCCTTTTCGCCAGCACGGGAGCCACCGTTGCGCTCGCTCAGGACGATATCGGCATCGTCGTCTATAATGCGCAGCACGAAAGCCTCGGCGTCGCCTGGGCCGAAGCCTTTACCAAGGAAACCGGTATCAAGGTGACGCTGCGCAAGGGCAGCGATATGGAATTCGCCAATCAGATCGTCCAGGAAGGGGCCGCATCGCCGGCCGACGTGTTCCTGACGGAAAATTCGCCGGCCATGTCGCTGGTGGATGGCGCCGGGCTGTTCGAGCCGGTTGCCGCCGATACGCTGGCGCAGGTGCCCGAGAATTTTCGCCCGTCGAACGGCCATTGGACCGGCGTTGCCGCCCGCTCGACCGTGTTTGCCTATGACAAGACCAAGCTGACCGAAGACAAGCTGCCGAAGTCGATGCTGGATCTGGCCGATCCGAGCTGGAAGGGCCGCTGGGCCGCTTCGCCGTCCGGCGCCGACTTCCAGGCGATCGTCAGCGCGCTTCTGTCGCTGAAGGGTGAAGAGGCGACGGCCGCCTGGCTGAAGGCGATGAAGGAAAACTTTACCGCCTACAAGGGCAATTCAACGGCGATGAAGGCCGTCAATGCCGGGGAAGTCGAAGGGGCGGTGATCTACCACTACTACTATTTCGGCGATCAGGCGAAGACCGGCGAAAACAGCAAGAATGTCGCGCTGCATTTCTTCAAGAACGAAGATCCCGGTGCCTTCGTCAGCATTTCCGGCGGCGGCGTGCTCGCGTCCAGCCAGCACAAGGAGAATGCCCAGAAATTCCTCGCCTGGATCACCGGCAAGGGCGGGCAGGGCATCCTGCGCGACGGCACCTCGTTCGAATATGCCGTCGGCAATGGCGAAGCCTCCAACAAGGCCCTGCCGGCTCTCTCCGAGCTGCAGTATCCGAAGGTCGATCCGGCCACACTCAACAGCGCAAAAGTCACAGACCTGATGACGGACGCCGGTCTGCTGTGATAGGCAGAGGCTAAACCTGATCGGAACGCTCCGGTTAGGTATCGTCATTCCGGACTACCGGTGACATTCGCAGCCGCTCGATCCGGGCGGCTGCGAATGCCGTTTTGGTTTGAAAGCAGAAATTTTGAGCGCCACCGCGTTTCCTGCCGAGCCCGCCTCCGCCTTGCGCCGGCTGATCATCGCCGCCAGGGGACGGTCCAGGGTTCCCTATCTCGTCGTCACGATCGTTGCCGCCTTCGTGTCGCTGGTCAGCCTCGTGCCGCTGGGCTTCATTGCCTGGATTTCGGTGCAGACCGGCTGGGAAACCGCCGCGAAATTGATTTTTCGCGGCCGTGTCGGTGAGTTGCTGGTCAATACGGCGCTGCTGGAACTGTGCACATTGCCGATCACCATCGCGCTGTCCGTCGCGCTTGCCTGGCTGACCGAGCGCACCGACCTGCCCGGTGCGCGGCTATGGTCGATGCTGGCCGTGGCGCCGCTTGCCGTGCCGGCCTTCGTACACAGCTATGCCTGGATCAGCCTGGTGCCGGGCCTGCATGGCCTGACCGGCGGCGTGCTGGTATCGGTTCTCGCCTATTTCCCGTTTCTCTATCTGCCGGTGGCGGCACAGTTGCGCCGTCTCGACCCGGCGATCGAGGATGCGGCGGCGTCGCTTGGCCTCAACCCGTGGCAGGTGTTTTTCCGCGCCGTGCTGCCGCAGCTGCGGCTGGCGATCTGTGGCGGCTCGCTTCTGGTGGGCCTGCATCTTCTGGCCGAATACGGGCTCTATGTGATGATCCGGTTCGACACGTTCTCCACCGCGATCGTCGATCAGTTCCAGTCGGCCTTCAACGGCCCGGCGGCGAACATGCTGGCCGGCGTGCTGGTGTCGTGCTGCCTGCTGCTTCTGGTCATCGAGGCGGTGGCGCGCGGCGGCGAGCGGTATGCGCGGGTAGGGTCCGGCGCGGCGCGGCCGGCCGACAAACGCCGGCTCGGGCGCATGCTCGTTCCCGCCCTCGCGCTCAATGCGGCAACGGCCGCCCTTGCAATCGGCGTGCCGTTCGTCACGCTGACGCGCTGGCTCTATATCGGCGGCGGCGACATCTGGCGGATCGATCTTGTCGGCGGCGCTTTCGGGCAGACGGTGCTTTTGGCCATTGCCGGCGGCATGCTCGCAACGATCGCGGCGGCCCCCATGGCATGGCTGTCGGTGCGTGCGCCGGGGCGGCTGCAGCGGGTGCTGGAAGCCTGCCATTATTATGTCGGCTCGCTGCCCGGCGTCGTGGTGGCGCTGGCGCTGGTGACGATTACGGTGCGGCTGGTGCTGCCGCTCTACCAGACATTTGCGACACTGTTTCTTGCCTATATCATGCTGTTTCTGCCGCGTGCCATGGTCGGGTTGCGCACCAGCATCGCGCAGGCGCCGGTCGAGCTCGAGCGGGCCGCCATGGCGCTTGGCCGCACGCCGTTTCAGGCGGTGCGCCAGACGACGATGCGGCTGGCAGCGCCCGGCATTGCCGCCAGCACCGCGCTGGTGGCGCTCGGCATCACCAACGAGCTGACGGCAACGCTGATGCTGTCGCCCACCGGCGTCGAGACGCTGGCGACGAAATTCTGGTCGCTGACCAGCGAGATCGACTATGTGGCGGCAGCACCCTATGCGGTGATGATGGTGCTTCTGTCCCTGCCGCTCACCTTTCTTCTTTACGTGCAATCCAGACGGGCAACCGGACAATGACGTTTCTGACACTCGATGCCATCAGCAAATCCTACGGCCCGACGGTGGCGCTCGACGCCATCGGAATGAACATTGCTGCGGGCGGGCGAACGGCGATCGTCGGGCCGTCCGGATCCGGCAAGACGACGCTGTTGCGTATCATCGCCGGTTTCGAGACGCCCGATAGCGGCTCGCTGGTTCTGGACGGCAAGATGCTTGCCGGTCCCGGCACATTGCTTCCGGCGCACCGGCGCGGCATCGGCATCGTGTCCCAGGATGGCGCGCTGTTTCCGCATCTGACGGTGGCCGACAATATCGGCTTCGGATTGCCAAAGAATGCGCCGGGCCGCAGCCAGCGGATCACCGAGCTGATGGAGATGGTGGAGCTTGACGGCATTATGGCCTCGCGGCGGCCGCATCAGCTCTCCGGCGGCCAGCAGCAGCGGGTGGCGCTCGCCCGGGCGCTGGCGCTGAAACCCCGGCTGATGCTGCTCGACGAGCCGTTTTCGGCGCTGGATACCGGACTTCGCGATACATTGCGGCGGGCGGTGGCGCGGGTGCTGCGGGCGGCGGGAACGACGGCGATCCTGGTGACGCATGACCAGGCCGAGGCTTTGTCTTTTGCCGATCAGGTGGCCGTGTTGCGGCAGGGCAGGCTCGTGCAGTTCGGCTCGCCACGCGCCCTCTACGGCAAGCCGAAAGACCGGGAAACGGCGACCTTTCTCGGCGAGGCCATCCTGCTGGACGCGAGCATTGCCTCCGGGCGTGCGCAATGCGCTCTGGGATCTCTGGCGGTCGAAGCGGGGCTGAAATCAGGCAAGGCGACCGTGATGCTGCGGCCCGAGCAGATCCGGCTGAAGACCGCCGCCACTGGGACCAAGATCGAAGGCCCGTTCGGGCGCGTCGATGACGTTGAGTTCGGCGGCGGCAACTGCATGGTTCTCGTGCGCATCGATCGCATCGATCGGGCCATGCCCGACTTCCTGTCGATCAAATGCGTCGGCGCCGACATTCCCGAGCCCGGCGATCTCGTCGGGATCAGCGTGCAGGGCATGGCACATGTTCTGCCGGACTGACATTTTCTAAGCGAAGCTTTTGCGGCGGCGCTCGACGGCCGGGGCATCCTCGATGGCCGGGATGCTCTGAAGGACGCGCTTTGACGGCAGAATGGCGATCGCCTCGGTGCCTTCGCGCAGTTTTGAGCGCAGAATGAAGTCGCCATTGTGCTTGGCAAGGATCGCCTGAACGATAGGCAGGCCAAGCCCCGTTCCCTGTTCGGCGCTCTTGATGGCAATCGAGCCCTGGCCGAAGGCCGACAGCACGACGGGGATTTCGTCCTCCGGAATGCCGGGGCCGTTGTCCTTGATGGACAGATACTGGCCACCGCCAGCCGTCCAGCCGACCTTCACCGAAATCTCGCCGCCCGACGGCGTGAACTTCACCGCATTCGACAATAGGTTCAATACGACCTGGCGCATCGCCTTTTCGTCAACCCAGACCGACGGCATGCCATATTCGAACTGTTCGGTGATGCTGATATTCTTGGTGCGGGCGCGCAGTTGCACCATGCCGATACAATCCTCGGTGATCTCGACCAGATGGATGGCCTCTTCGTTGAGATCATACTTGCCGGCCTCGATACGCGAGAGGTCGAGGATTTCATTGATGAGATCGAGCAGGTGCTGGCCTGAGCGATGGATATCGCCGGTATATTCCTTGTAGATCGGATTGTTGAGCGGCCCGAGCACTTCCGTCGACATCACCTCGGAAAAGCCGAGAATGGCATTCAGCGGCGTGCGCAGTTCATGCGACATGGAGGCGAGGAAGCGCGATTTTGCCATATTGGCTTCCTCGGCGCGGCGGCGGGCCTCATCCGACATCGACTTGGCAACTTCGAGTTCGGCGATCAGATCGTCCTTTTCCGACTGGACAGAGAGGATATGCACATTGCCGCGATGCATGCGGTTGGTCATGAAGACGAGGAAGAGCAGCAATGTCAGGAGCACGACGGTCAGCGAGAAATAGCCGGAATTGCCGGTTTTGAAGGTCAGGCCGCTCAGCGCGGCAATGACCGGCACAAAGGTGAAGAGCAGGGCATTGCGCAGCAGAAACGTGCCCATGGCCGTGGCCGCGAGCGCAATCAGCAGCACGGCGGCTTTGTAGATGCCGAAATTGGTTTCGCCGCAGCTATCGCAATCCTGAAAGACGAATGCCGCCCAGCAGAAGCCGATGACAATCTGGGCAAACAGGAAACGGCTGCGCCAGTAGGACACCTTGTCTGCTGCGATTTCCACCGCCTTTGCCCGGCGCGCGATCAGAATGCCGATGGCATTCACGCATAAGGCCGCAATTCCCCAGGGGAGAATATCGAGCTGTTGCGACAGGTAGATGCCGATGCCGGTGACCACGATGATGAAGAGCGGCATGGCGGCTGCGCCGTGCAGCATGGTATCGACGTGAAGACCGAGCATCTCCTTGTCGAAGCCGGAGGCATTGGAGGGGCCGGCCTGCAGGCGTTCACGGGTCGTGCGCACAGCTTTGGACACCGCAGTGTTGCGGTGGCTGCGCGATTTATCGACGATATTCTTGTCGGCCGATGTGCTGACGCCCTTACTCATGATCTCATACGCGTTAACGGAATCCGTTGAACTGTAAGGGGGAATCCTTAAGAAGTTGCTGCGATGTCCTGGTTTTTCATCGGATATGTCCCGGTATGAATCGAATTGGCAATGTCGCAAGGGTAGGTCACAAGGGTAGCTCACAACTGTCATGAAGCGCGTATTCCTGATCATCCGCGACCTGCTCCTGACCGCGCTGATCCTTTTGTTCGTGGGGCTTGTGGCGGTGCGGCTCGAGGCGCCGCAGGAGGCCTTGTCCGGCCGCGTGCGGGTTGTCGATGGCGATACGCTGGTGCTTGACGGCCAGCGTATCCGGCTGGTGGGGATCGATGCGCCGGAATTGCGGCAGGTCTGCCGGCGAAACCAGCAGGAATGGCCCTGCGGCGGCGCGGCCAGAACCTATCTTGCAAACCTGATCGGCAATGCCCAGGCAACCTGCGATGCCGAGGGCAGCGATCGATATCAACGGCTTCTTGCCGTCTGCCGGGTCGAAAACCGCAGCCTCAACGCGGCGATGGTCGATGGCGGTTATGCCGTGGCATTCGGGGATTACGAGAGCGAGGAAACCGTTGCCCGGCAAAAGCGGCTCGGAATTTGGGACGGCACGTTCGACGCACCGCGCACATGGCGCCAGACGCATGGTGGAATGGACGAGATGCCCCATATTCCGGAGGGATGGCTGGGCAAGCTTGTGTCACGGATCGGCGAGGGGATCGGGACTGTAATGTCAAAGGTATGGCATGAGTGACGGCCGGGAGGATGGACGTGACGGGCAGGCGGATGGGCTGGACGGCCTGCGGGCGGCGATTTCAGCCTGCCGGATCTGCCGCGATGCGCCGGTACGGGGGCCTGACGACCGCCTGCCGCACGAACCACGCCCGGTCGCCGTGATCTCATCGGCAGCCCGCATCCTGATCTCCGGCCAGGCGCCCGGACTGCGCGTCCACGAAAGCGGTCTGCCGTTCAACGACGCGTCGGGCGACCGGCTGCGGCAGTGGCTCGGTGTTGACCGCGATACGTTCTATGATCGCAACCTCTTTGCCATCGTGCCGATGGGTTTCTGTTTTCCGGGGTATGACGCGCATGGCAGCGACCTGCCGCCGCGCCGGGAATGCGCGCCGCGCTGGCGCCGCGAAGTGGTGGATGCCATGCCGCAGATCGAACTCGTGCTCGCCATCGGCCAATATGCGCAGGGCTGGCATCTGGGTGAGCGGCAGGCCCGCACCATGACCGAAACCGTGCGCAACTGGCGCGCGCATCTTGGGTCCAATACCGGGCCGCCGGTTTTGGCTCTGCCGCATCCAAGCTGGCGCAATACCGGCTGGCTGAAGAAAAATCCTTGGTTTGCCGAGGATGTCCTACCGGTACTGCGGGAGCGAGTGGAAAAATTGATAATCTGAAACAATTTTCTTTCATTTGCTGAATTTGACGCTATAGAGAGAATAATATTCGAAGGGGTGTCTTTATGGATCGTCTTGACCGCAAAATCCTGCGCCTGTTGCAGGAGGATTCCACGCTCGCCGTTGCTGACCTGGCTAAAAAGGTCGGCTTGTCCACCACGCCCTGCTGGCGCCGCATCCAGAAGATGGAAGAGGATGGCGTGATCCGGGGCCGTGTGGCGCTTCTCGATCCGGCGAAGGTCAATACGAAAGTCACGGTCTTCGTGTCGATCCGCACCAACACCCATTCGATCGAATGGCTGAAGCGCTTTTCCGAAGTGGTTGGCGAGTTTCCGGAAGTGGTCGAATTCTACCGCATGAGCGGCGATGTCGATTATCTCCTGCGCGTCGTCGTGCCCGACATTGCCGCCTATGACGCCTTTTACAAGCGGCTGATCACCAAGATCGAAATCCGCGACGTTTCATCGGTCTTTGCGATGGAGCAGATCAAATATACCACGCAGCTGCCGCTGGACTACATGGTGATCGACCAGGCGAAGTCCAGCGAGGACTGAGACCGGGCGTCATGCTCAAGTTTGAAAACGCTATTGCCAAATCCCGTCATTCCTGTGCTTGTCACAGGAATCCAGTCAGCTCAAGTCCTTGAGTTGAAAGACTCTTTTGGCCTGACGGACGTCGGGTCATTATGTCCCCTGACACAAGGACGAGGATGAGGAGGAAGGGTTGGCTCTCAGCAGTCAACCTGCCGGGGCTTGTCGACATGCTGCGCTCCGCTGAACGGTCCCTATTTACTTTCCAGCCGCGCCAGAAGCGACGACGTGTCCCAGCGCTTGCCGCCCATGTCCTGCACATCGGCGTAGAACTGATCGACGAGTGCCGTGACCGGCAGTTTTGCGCCGTTGCTGCGGGCTTCGGTCAGGACGATGCCGAGGTCCTTGCGCATCCAATCGACGGCGAAGCCGAAATCGTATTGGCCTGCGTTCATCGTCTTGTGCCGGTTTTCCATCTGCCAGGAGCCGGCGGCGCCCTTGGAAATCACCTCGATAACCTTCTCGATGTCCAGACCGGCCCGTTTGCCGAAATGGATGCCTTCGGCAAGACCCTGGACGAGGCCGGCGATGCAGATCTGGTTGACCATCTTGGTCAGCTGGCCGGAGCCTGCCGGGCCCATCAGGCCGACCATGCGGGCATAGGCGTCGATGATGGGTTTGGCGCGCTCGAACACGGCGGGATCGCCGCCGCACATCACCGTCAGCACACCGTTTTCAGCACCCGCCTGGCCGCCGGAGACGGGCGCGTCGATGAAATGGGCGCTGCGGGCGGTGGCGGCCGCATCAAGTTCGCGGGCGACCTCGGCGGAGGCCGTGGTATTGTCGATAAAAATGGCGCCGGCCTTCAGCGTTTCGAAGGCGCCGCCCTTGCCCGTCGTCACCGAGCGCAGGTCATCGTCATTGCCGACGCAGCAGAACACGAAATCGGCGCCTTCCGCCGCTTCGGCCGGTGTCGCAGCCGCGCGTCCGCCAAATTGCGCCGCCCATTTTTCGGATTTCGCGGCCGTGCGGTTATAGACTGTCAGCGCATGACCGCCCTTGACCTTGAGGTGACCGGCCATCGGATATCCCATGACGCCAAGACCAATGAACGCGACATTTGCCATTCGAAAACTCCTGAAATTCCATTTCTCCGAGACTTAGCCGATGCGGATCAGGCGGGGAAGGGCCGTTGTGATCGCGGCCAGTCAAAAGCGGTTTCGAAACGGTTTTGCGGCAAAAGCAAATCCGCCACGTCAAATTTTGCCGTAATCCGCCCATTCTGAATATTTATAATGTCGATAGAATTTATAGATTGATCCATCCTTGGTTTCGAAGGCCCTGCTGGACAGCCGGGCAGGCACGACAGGAGAGGTCACGTTGATGTTTACCCGCAGACAGACATTGTCACTTTTGAGCGCGGCCGCAGCGGTCGCAGTCCTGCCCTCGACCCGCAGCGCCTCGGCTGCCGAGCCGCTCAAGGAACTGCGCTTCGGCTGGCAGAAGAATGGCGTTCTGGCGCTCGCCAAGGGCACTGGTGCCCTGGAGAAGCGCTTTGCCGATCGCGGCATTACGGTGACCTGGGCGGAATTCTCCTCCGGCCCGCCGCTGCTGGAGGCGCTTGGCGCTGGCGCGATCGATTTTGGCCCGACCGGCGACGTGCCGCCGCTCTTTGCCCAGGCGGCTGGCGGCAACCTGCTCTATGCCGGCACCTATAAGGGATCATCGGCAGGGTCAGCTATTCTGGTGCACAAGGATTCGCCATTTCAGACGGTCGCCGACCTCAAGGGCAAGCGCGTCGCCTTCAAGCGGGGCTCGAGCGCCCATAATTTTACCGTCAAGGCGCTGCGCAAATCTGGTCTTGGCATTACCGACATCGAGGCTGCCGACCTCTCGCCCTCGGATGCGGCCGCAGCCTTTGCCAGCCGGCAGATCGACGCATGGTCGATCTGGGATCCGTATTTCGCTGTGGCGGAAAAGGACCCGAACACGCGGGTGCTGACCACGGCCGAGGGGATCGTTGAATCCTGGAGCTACTTCCTCAGCAATGGCGACTTTGCCGCCAACCATGGCGACGTGCTGGGCGACATTCTCGACGAACTGGCAAAGGTCGGGGCGGCTGCGCAGAACGATCTTGACGGCACGGTTGCGGCGCTTTCGAAGATCACAGGCGTACCGGAGGAGATCCAGCGCGTGGTGCTGACGCGCAAGGATTTCAGTCTTGCGGATGTGTCCACGCTCGGCCCGGATGCGGCCGCCTACCAGCAGGCGCTGGCCGACGAGTTCTTCCAGCTGCAGATCATTCCGAAAAAGCTGACGGTCAGCGATATCATCTGGAAGGGCCGGGCAAGCTGAGACGGCGCGCGGCCGTCAGCCACACTCCGGCATCCCTGCCTCGGGTTTAATGCCGGGATTGATGCTGATGCAGCGACCCGGCCTGCGCCGGGTCGAAAAAATCTTTTGATACAACGGCTTGGATTGACTTGGTCATAGCAGATGCGTCGAAAATGACGACGATCCCTGGAGATTGCTTCTAACCGGTGCTTGAAGACGGGCGTTTGCGCCGTATGTCCCCCCGGGGCAGACGTATCGCGGCTGCCGTATTCCTGTTGATCTTCGGAAGGACAATTCCATGGCCGATCGTCTGAACGCTTCGTGCCGCTGCGGCGGTGTCAAATTTTCAATTCCGGTGGAATCCGCCGGAGTGTTCTGCTGTCATTGCGGCGATTGCCGCAAGGCGCATGGCAATTACATGGCGGTAATTGGTGCGCCGCGCGACGATGTCCAGTTCGAGGCCGACGGCACCCTGCAATGGTACGGCTATTCCGACAAGGCCAGGCGCGGGTTCTGCTCGACCTGCGGCAGCCGGCTTTTGAAGGACAATATCGGAACCGACCTCCTGATGGTCTCGGCCGGCGTCATCGATGGCGATACCGGCAAGCAGATCGTCAAGAACATCCTGACGGAGTTCAAGGGCGACTGGTACGAGCTGCCGGAGGTTCACGGCGCCTGAGCGCCGTCCTCAGCGCAGTCTTGCGATCACCAGATGACCTGCGATCGGCTCGCCTTCTTCCTTGCGCACGGTGATATCCGTGAGCTCGACGATATCGAAGCCGATCGCATCGAGCCTTTCGCGTACATAGGTTTCGGCATGGGCGAAACGCTGGTTCGGACCGACCATGAAGCTGCGGCCGGCAAAGGTGTCCGCAGGCAAGGTCTCGCTTGAAAAGATGAACAGGCCACCCGCATTCATATTCTCGGCGGCGCCGAAAAACAGGGCTTCGAGCGCGCCGAGATAGGGCAGCACGTCGGTCGCGGTAACGAGATCGAAGGGCTCATCGTCATTGTCTTCGAGAAAATCGACGACCTCGGCCACATAGAGCGTCTCGTAGACGTCCTTTTCATGGGCGATCTCGACCATGTTTTCCGACAGGTCGATGCCGGTAATATCCTCGGCCATGTCGCGCAGGGCGCTGCCGGTGAGGCCCGTGCCGCAGCCGAGATCGAGCACACGCGCAAACGGGCCGAGGTTGAGCGCCTGCAACCTTTGCCGCACCAGCATCGGCACGTGGTAGTCGAGCTGTTCGACCAGAACATCCTCGAACACATCGGCATGCTGATCAAAGAGCGTGGCGACATAGGCATCGGGCGCCTTGTCGGGCGTTTCCCCGCGCCCCATCGAGGCAATCCGGACGGCAGCGCCGCCGTGATCGTCGGGGTCGATCGCGAGAACTTCTTCATAGGCTTTGACAGCCGCCTCGACGTCGCCGGACTTTTCCAGGGCGAGCGCGCGGTTATAGGCTTCGGCGAGGGCTTCTTCATCGATCTTCTGCATGGCGGCGTGTTTACGGCGCAGATCGGCGTTTGGCAATGAAAAACCCGCAAAGTAGGGCATTCTGGCGCTCAAAACAGGTGCGCTGATGGCATGTGCAGGATTTCTTGATTGTGATCTTTGCTGGCTGCTGGTCTTATCGCGCCTCCATGGACATGAGGAGACGACAATGACGGATCAAAAGGTTGCAATCATCACGGCAGGCGGATCGGGCATGGGCGCCGTTTCGGCGCGCCGGCTGGCGGCGGAAGGGTATCATGTCGCCATCCTCTCCTCGTCCGGAAAGGGTGAAGCCCTGGCGCAGGAACTCGGTGGCATCGGTGTGACCGGCTCGAACCAGTCGAATGACGATCTGAAGCGCCTGGTGGATGCGGCCCATGACAAATGGGGCAGGGTGGATGCGCTGGTTAATTCCGCCGGCCACGGCCCGCGTGCTCCTGTGCTCGATCTGAGCGACGACGACTGGCACAAGGGCATGGAGGTCTATTTCCTCAACGTCGTGCGGCCCACCCGGCTGGTGACGCCGATCATGCTGGAGCAGAAATCCGGCAGCATCGTCAATATCTCCACCTATGCCACCTTCGAGCCCGACCCGCTGTTTCCGACATCCGGCGTTTTTCGCGCCGGGTTGACGGCGTTCACCAAGCTTTTTTCCGACAAATATGCCGGCGACAATATCCGCATGAACAATGTCCTGCCGGGCTTCATCGACAGCCTGCCTGCGACTGAAGAGCGGCGCCTGCGCATTCCCATGGGCCGTTACGGCACATCGGAAGAGGTGGCCGAGCTGGTGGCGCTTCTGGCGACCGACCGCGGCGGCTACATTACCGGCCAGAACATCCGCATCGACGGCGGCATTACACGGTCGGTCTGATTGTACTCAGAGCGCGGGTTGTACTCAGGGCGCGGGGCGGGGGCATCAATTGATGATGAACTCGCCCTTGAGCGCACGCCAGTCGGTGGCCGAAATCAGTCTGCGGTGGACATAGCGCACCGAGTGCAGCGGCCCTTCCAGCTTTTCCTGCCAGAATTTGAGAAAGCTTTTCATTTCCGGAAATTCTGGCGCCAGGTCGTAGTGCTGCCAGATATAGGTTTGCAGGAAAGCCGGATGATCGGGCATCCGGTACAGAATCTGGGCCGTCGTCAGGCCATAACCCTTGAGCTGCAGTTCCATTTCGTTCGTCATGCCGGACCTCATTTTGTTCAATGATGGTCCCTACGATTGAAGCATGGAAATGGTTAGCTGGATATTAACAATGCGTCACGGGAAAACAAAATAACGTTCAAAAACAAGTGTTTGGCAGCATGAGTTGGAGAGTGCTGCCAAACGGTTCGCTGCTCTCACCGCTTTAAATGCCGCGTCAGGCGGGTTTCGATCCAGGCCCAGAGATTGCGCAGCAATTCCACCATGATCAGGTAGAGCACGGCGGCCCAAAGGTACATCTGGAAATCATAGGTGCGGGAAAAGGCGCGGCGGGTTTCGCCCATCAGGTCGAAGACGGTGACGATCGCGACGATGGCCGAGCCCTTGATCATCAGGATGATCTCGTTGCCATAGGGCCGAAGGGCGACGATCATCGCCTGCGGCAGGATGATCTTGAAGAAGGCAACGCCTTTGGGCAGGCCAAGGGCTGCGGCGCCTTCATGCTGGCCGCGCGGCACGCTTTCGATGGCGCCACGCAGGATCTCGGCCTGGTAGGCAGCGGTGTTCAGCGTGAAGGTGAAGAGCGCGCAGAACCAGGCATCCTTGAACAGCGACCAGAGCCCGACGGCCTCCAGATAGGGCCGGAAACTGCCCAGGCCGTAATAGACGAGGAAGAGCTGGGTGATCAGCGGCGTGCCACGGAAGAAATAGACATAGCCATAGGCGATCCAGGACAGAACCTTGTTCTTGGTCATCCGGCCATAGGCGATCGGCAGCGAGAGGATTGCGCCCAGCACGATCGAAATGCTGACGAGCGTCAGCGTGACGCGCAAGCCGGACAGGAAGCTCGGGCCGTATTTGGCGAATTTTTCAGGGCTCCAGGAATCGACGACGAACAGGAAGATGCCGACGGAGACAGCCAGCCACACACCGAGCAGGGCGCGGCCAAGCAGGCGGCTGAACGTGTAGCGCCTCACCGCTTCCGGCGGTGGCGGCAGGGCAGGCAGCATGGTTTCGGCATGGCTCATCGGGCAACCTCCGCACGTTTGGTCCAGCGTTCGAGCGCCGAGAAGACGAACGATGATACCATCGCCAGGATGAGGAACAGGAGGCAGGCGATCGAGAAGAATTCGAAGGCATTCTTGGTCACGCGGGCAGCGACACCGGTCTGGCGCAGGATATCCGGCAGGCCGATGACGGAGACGAGGGCCGTGTCCTTCAAGAGCGCCATCCAGAGATTGCCAAGTCCCGGCAGCGCGATACGCACCAGTTGCGGCAGAACGATGAGCCGCATGGTCTTGCCGCGATGCAGGCCGAGCGCATCGCCGGCCTCGTACTGGCCGCGCGGAATGGCCTTGAAGGCGGAGAGGAGCACTTCCGAGCAATAGGCGGAGAAGACAACGCCGAGCGCAATCATGCCGGCGATGAAGGCATTGATCTCGACCGGCCCTTCATAGCCCATGGCCGCCATCGCCTGCTGGGCGACGATCTGCAGCCCATAGTAGACGATGAACAGCGTCAGAAGCTCCGGCAGGCCGCGAAAGATCGTCGTGTAGATATTGGTCGCCAGCCGTAGAGATTTTTCTTCCGATTGTTTTGCCAGCGCGATGAAGAAGCCGAGGAAAAGCCCGATCGGCAAGGTGCAGATCGCCAGGCTCGCGGTGATCATGAAGCCATAGGCGATCTCGTCGCCCCAGCCGGTATCGCCGCAGGCCAACAGCGTCTCTTGCGCGAATAGCCGGAAGATGCCGATCGGGCCGCACATCGGATCGATGATGCTGGCGAACCACGAGACAATGGAAGAGAGGGCAGCAAAAGCAGCCTGCATCAGTCTGATTTCCCCTGTATCGCGTCTTTTGCGCGCTTATTGTTATTCTGCTTTGTCAAACCGGACACTCGTCAGATCAATGCGGCACCAGAATGCGCCGCATTAAACTCACGAGAATCTAGAATGGCGGAAGGGCAGGCCTTCCGCCATCATATTTCAGCAACAACTCAAGATTAATCGCCGTAAACGTCGAAGTCGAAATATTTATCGGCGACTTCCTTGTACTTGCCATTGGCGCGGATGGCTGCAATCGCCGTGTTGAACTTGTCCTTCAACGCGGTATCGCCCTTGCGCACGGCAATGCCGGCACCGATGCCGTTGATTTCCGGATCGGGCTTCAGGGCCTTCAGGAGCTTGCAGCAAGCGCCATCGGCCGTCTTCAGCCAGGATGTCAGGACAACGACGTCATCGATGACCGCATCGACGCGGCCATTGGCGACGTCAAGCTTGTACTCGTCCGGGGTCGGATAGAGCTTCAACTCCGATTCCTTGAAGAAGGCTTCGGCATAGTTGGAGTGCGTCGTCGAGGACTGTGCGCCCAGCGACTTGCCGGCGAGGCCAGCTTCGGTCGCTTCGGTGATCGGCGAATCCTTCGGAACGACGATGGCCGGGCCGGTATTGTAGTATTTGTTGGTGAAATCGACCTTTTCCATCCGCTCCGGCGTGATCGACATCGAAGCGATGATGGCATCGAACTTCTTGGCGAGCAGAGCCGGAATGATGCCGTCCCAATCCTGGGTGACGAAGGTGCATTCGGCCTTCATCTCGACGCAGAGCGCCTTGGCGATATCGACGTCGAAGCCGGTCAGGGTGCCGTCGGCTTCCAGATTGTTGAAGGGCGGGTAGGCGCCTTCCGTACCGATGACGATTTTTTCGCCATCGGCCATGGCGGAGCCTGCCATCAGCGCGAAAACGGCAGCGGAAGCGGCCATGGCGAGACGTCTGGAAATACGCATTGTGATCCTCTCTGTTGGCGGACAGCCGGTTTCTTGTTCTTAACGGCCGCCGGTAAGCCAACCGTCTTTGCGGTCGGGCTGGCGCGATATTCCTACGCTTTAAATGGAAAAATCAACAGGAAAGCAGTGCTGCCTTGATGAAAAGTCTGCACATCTTCATGCCGTCGCACTGGTTGCGCCGGGATGCAGGCCTATGTCTGGCGAAGATGAACGCAACATTCATGCTGAGTTAATGCAGGTTTCGCTAATCAACCATGTCTGATTTGAGCCGGTTCGCCTTTTTTTCACCGCCTGGCCTGTCCAAAGAGCGGTGAGGGACGGACGGTGGGGATGCCCCTCCGGTTCAACGCAACGAAAACGGGACCTCTGAAGGAGGAGACATTTATGAGCATCCGATCCAAACTTTTCGCCACCGTGGCGTTTCCCATGCTGTCGATTTCGGTCGCCATCCAGCCGGCTTTGGCCGACAGTCTGATGAAGCCGTTCGAAGTCGCGCAGGAAGATGGCGCAGCGCAAGCCGATGGCGGCGAACAGGCACCGGAAGACGTGATCAAGAAGCGCCGCCCGCGCGCCGAACAGTCCGGAGAACAGCCGGCGGAAAACCAGGAGCAGGAGCCGAGCCGCGCCGAGCGCCGCAAGCAGCGCGCCGAACAGCAGCAGGAGCAGGCTCAGCCCGAACAGGAAGCCCAGCCGGCGCAGGAAGAACAGCCAAGCCGCGCTGAGCGCCGCAAGCAGCGGGCTGAACAGCAGCAGCAGGAGGAACAGGCCCAGCCGTCCGGCGACGATGGCGCCGCAGCGGCTGCCGAAGAAAAGGCCAAGGCGCGTGCCGAGCGCAAGAAGCAGCAGGCCGAACAGCAGCAGGAGCAGCCCTCCGGTGATGACGGCGCTGCAGCGGCTGCCGAGGAAAAGGCCAAGACCCGTGCCGAGCGCCGCAAGCAGAAGGCTGAGCAGCAACAGCAGGAGCAGCAATCCGAACAGGCGCAGCCCTCCGGTGACGATGGGGCGGCAACGGCTGCCGAAGAGAAGGCCAAGGCCCGTGCTGAACGCAAAAAACAGCAGGCCGAGCAGCAGCAGGAAGAACAGGCCCAGCCGTCTGATGATGACAACAGCAAGGCTTCCCGGCAGGAAAAAGCCAGGGATCGTGCCGAGCGCAAGAAGAAGTTGGAGGAAGAGCAGCGGACTGCTCCCTCGCGCGACGACGCGGAACTACAGAAAGCCGCCGAGGAGAAAGCGCGTATCCGCGCTGAAAGAAAGGCGCGCGAACAGGCCGAGCAGCAGGAGGAAGGTCAGCAGGATGGCCAGGAGCCGGCAGCCGAGGGCGCTTTGCGTCCGGCCATCGACGGTGATGCGGAGCCCGCCAAGCGTCCCGATCGCCGCAAGCCGATCCCGGAGGTTGTCGATACCCGCAGCCAGGAGGAAAAGCAGGAGATCGCCAGCGACCCATCCAAGAGCGACGAAACCGTCGTGCTTCCGGTCGATAATGGCGCAGCCGTTCTCGACAGCGACAAGGATGCCGACAATGCCGACGGCAATGCGCGCGAAAATCGCCGCAAGCAGCGTGAGCGTGCCCGTGCAGAGGACGATAATGTCGAAGTTCCGAAGAGCGATGCCGAAGCGCAGTCGCGGCGCAACGACCGCCGTCCGACCCGCGAGGAACTCGGCGCCAATCTGAAGGAGGAAGGCCGCCGTGTCGACCGGGAGCCGGAATTCGGCGTCAACGACCTGATCGATGCCTTTACCGGCAATGGCGGACGGCGTCCGCGCATCGATGAGAGCCGCGACAACCGCACAGTTATCGATTTCGGCGACCAGATCATCGTTCGCAGCGACGACCGCCCGCGTCTGCGCCGCAACGCGCAGGAAACCTACTATGAAGAATTGTCGCGCGGCCGGTCCCGCGAGACGATCGAGCGGCCGAACGGCGTGCGCATCGTGACGATCTACAATCGCTACGGCGATATCATGCAGCGCTCGCGGATTGACCAGGACGGCCGCGAATATCTGATGATCTATGCGCCGGAAGCCGATGAGGGTCCGCGCCCGCCGGCCTATGACGTGGGTGAGGATCTGCCGCCGATGCGCCTGCGCGTGCCGGTTCGCGATTACATCATCGATACGTCGAGCGAGCCAGACCGCGATTACTACGACTTCCTCGCCGAACCTCCGGTGGAGCAGGTCGAGCGTACCTATACGATCGACGAGGTGAAGAACTCTGCCCGTATCCGCGACAAGGTGCGCCGTATCGATCTTGATACCATCACCTTTGCGACCGGCAGCGCCGAAGTTCCGTTGTCGCAGGCGAAAACCCTGCGCAAGGTGGCCGATGCGATGCTGGAAGTGATCGAGAAGGATCCGGGCGAAACCTTCTTCATCGAAGGCCATACGGATGCCGTCGGTGGCGACGAGCCGAACCTGGTGCTCTCGGACGAGCGCGCCGAATCGGTCGCTTCGCTGCTGAGCGAAGTCTATGACATTCCGGCCGAAAACCTGGTCACACAGGGCTATGGCGAGCGTTTCCTCAAGGTGCGCACGCAAGGGCCAGAGCAGGAGAACCGTCGCGTGACAATCCGCCGCGTGACGCCGCTGGTCCGTCCGGTGGCCCAGAAATAGCCATAGTCCGGTCTCTCTGCTAGAGATGCCCTGAGCGACGGCCCGATGCGCAAGCGCCGGGCCGTTTTGCGTCGTGTATTATTCCATCCCGGCACTCCTGCCGGATTGCATTCGCGAGTTTCCGATGAAAACTGTTCTTGCCGCTCTCCTGATCAGCATGTCCGCCGGTCACGCCTGTCTTGCTGCAACCCGGCTGGTGGAGCCGAAGCTGCAGCTTGAAAGCCAGGCGAAGGGGGCCGCACCGCGCGTTGCCCTGACTTTCGATGCCTGCAGCGGCAAGACCGACGTGCGCATCCTGTCGACCCTGATCGAGAACCGCATCCCCGCGACGATCTTCGTGACGGCGCGCTGGCTGAAACGCAACGCCGCAACCATGGCCATCTTCAAGGCGCATCCTGATCTGTTCGAGATCGAGAATCACGGGGCGATGCATGTTCCGGCGGTCGATCATCCGGTCTCGATTTATGGCATTGCGGCGGCCGGCAGTGCGCAGGCGGTTGCGGCGGAAGTTGCCGGCGGGGCGGGCGCGATCGAAGCCGAAGGTCTGCAGCCGCACTGGTTCCGGGGCGCAACAGCGAAATATACCCTGTCGTCGATCGGGCAGATCCGGCAGATGGGATTTCGGGTTGCGGGCTATTCGGTGAATGGCGATGGCGGTTCGCTGCTTGCGGCAGGCGCTGCACAAAAGCGGTTTGCCTCTGCCAAGGACGGCGACGTGATCATTGCCCATATCAACCAGCCGGCGCATGCGGCCGGAGACGGCGTCGTCAAGGGCATCCTCGACCTGAAAACCAAGGGCTACACGTTCGTGCGTCTCGAAGAGGCGACCGAGGACGGCAGCGACGACACGACGAACTGATCGCCGAAAATCATTCCGGCTGTTTTGCCAGTCCCGTGGTCTGCTCGATGAAATCGGCGATCGCCAGCGTGTCGGCGAGGTCGAAGACCGTGAGGCCGCTGTCTTCGACCGGGTGATCGGCGGCAATCGCGACAATGTGCGGATCGGTGGGGGCGAGCGGCTCGCGGTTCCTGGAGTCCAGCCGCCGGGCCTCGATCTTCGGGATCGGCTCGCGCTTGTAGCCTTCGATCAGCACGAGATCGCAGGGCGCCAGGCGTGCGAGGATTTCCGGGAATGTCGGCTCGGGCGCACCGCGCAGCTCGTGCATGATGGCATAGCGCGTGCCCGAGACGATGGTCACCTCATGGGCACCTGCCTCACGGTGGCGAAAGCTGTCGGCGCCGACCTTGTCGATGTCGAAATCGTGGTGGGCGTGCTTGACCGTCGAGACGCGGTAGCCGCGGCGCGTCAGTTCGGTGACGAGGCGCACGGCAAGACCGGTTTTGCCGGAATTCTTCCAGCCGGCGATGCCGAAGACTTTTGGACCCTTGGTTTCAAGCTCTGTCATCGTTCAAGCCCCTCGATCAGCGGCAGCCAGCGCTGTGCCGTTTCAAGGTCTGCCTTTGTGTTGATATTGAAGAACGGGTCGATCGGGCCGTCCACGGTTTCGATCACCGGGAATTCGGCCTTTTCAAACGGGTGGCTTTCGATGAAACCACGCACCCGGCGCTTTGCGTCGGTCAGCAGCCAATGTTCGAGCGCATCGGCCAGGGCAACCGGCCAAAGCGCAAAGACCGGATGCATGATGCCGGCCGAAGAGGCAACGGCGATCTGGCCGGGGCGGGTGAGCGCCTGTTGAAGCCGGGCAACGAGATCACGCGGAAAGAATGGCGTGTCCGTCGGGACGGTGGCGATGTGGCTGGCAATCGGCGAATGCCGCGCCGCATGCCGCATTCCCGACAGCACCCCTGCCATCGGCCCGACATGGCCGGGAACCGTATCGGCAAAGACGGCGATGCCGGGCGAAAGGTTCAAGCCACCTTTATTGCTATTGACGCTGAGGCCGTCCGTCTGGGGCGCGAGACGTTCGATGACATGGTGCACAAGCGGCTTACCCCCCAGCATCACCGCCGCCTTGTCCTCACCCATGCGCGACGACAGGCCGCCGGCGAGCACGACGCCGCGCGGGAGATGGGATGGCGGGCTTGCCGGTAGGCTCATGAGACAGTCTTGTTTTCTAAGAGGTTCATTTCGGCGATCCCGGTTGCGATTGCTGCGCAAGCGCGATCCGCCGCTTGTTTTCGCGGGCGAATGTATAAAGCCCCGAGCCGATAATGATCGCAACGCCGGTCACCATCCATACATCCGGCTCTTCGGCAAAGAACAGGATGCCGATGCTGATCGACCAGATCAGGCTGGTATAGCGGAACGGCGCGACGATGGCGATTTCGCCGTTGCGCATGGCCAGAACAATACATTGATAGCCGACTAACAGCAGCAGGCTGGCCCCGGCCAAAATGCCGATCGAGGTCATCGACATCGGTTGCCAGCCGCCGAGCGGTACGATGAGAATAGCACCTGTTACGGTGATGACGGTGGCAGTGATCACGGAGATGAACAGGGAGGGAATCGCAGGATCGATCCGGCGGGTGCACAGATCGCGGATCGCTGCGCAGACGACGGAGACGACGACGCTTAAAGCCGCGACTGTGAAGCCTTCCGGGCCAGGTCTGAGAATGATGAGCACGCCAACAAAGCCGATGAGGATCGCCAGCCAGCGCCGCCAGCCGACGGGTTCGCCGAGAAACAACGCCGCCCCCAAAGTGACCGCCAGCGGCAGCGCCTGAAGGATCGCCGAGGCATTGGCGAGCGGGATCTGTCCGAGCGCATAGATATAGGAGATGGAGGCGCCGACTTCGGCGGCGATCCGCAGCGCAATGACCGGCGAGCGGATCAGCCGGAACGAACGCAACGCGCCGAAATGGCGCGCCAAGAGCAGAACCAGCACCGATGTGAAGAAGCCGCGCACCAGCATGATCTGGCCGGCATTCATCACGCCGGTGACGGACTTGATCAGCGCGTCGTTGCAGGTGAAGCCTGCCATGGCCAGGCACATGAAGATGGCGCCGCGGAAATTTGCGGTGGGTTGCATTCTTTTTACAGGTCCGTTCTCATCGCTGCCCGGTTTCTTGAAACAGCGATGCGGCGGGCTTCAAGTCTGCGCTGCTGGTCTTTGCCTATCTCTAAAGCATCGGCATTTGTTTTATGCAACTGCTATCCCGGTTCTGTTTAAATTGATGGCAGCACTGCAAGAATAGCCAATTCCATTCTCTTTGTAGAACCGTGAAATATGGCCCTGCCGAAATTTTGAGCGCGCTTTTAAACCCTGGGATTTTTGGCGAAATATTAAGTTTCGCTGCCTATCGTGATCAAATTCCGCTGCCCTTCGCATGATGCGAATAAGGTTGACGTAACGGACACCTATGTCCGCTCGCCTCAACCGGATGACATTCCGATCAGCGCCATGGCTGCGCCCCGGTTCGTTCGTTCTCAACCAGAGAGCAATCTGGCGGAAATGTCCGATTTGCTCAACATCTGGAGTTCGGAATGTCCCTGATCGATCGCTCTTTGCAGCGTCTGCGCATTGTCACCAAGGTTTTGCTGTTCGTGGTGCCGCTGGTGGCGCTGATTGCCGGTATCGGACTTGTCGGATATTTTACCGCAAGCACGCTCAACGGCCATATGACCGTGACGCGCGAGACGATCAACAATCTCTCCGACTTCCAGTCGCTGCGCAGCGGGCTGCAGAATTTCTCAGACAATCCGACCGACGAGACGCGCGCCGCGCTGGCAAGCCAGATCGACGAGCAGGAAAGCGGCATCCGCACGCTTGACGGCCTGCTGACGGCGGGCGAAGACAAGGCGAAGGTTCATCCGGTCGTGTCGCTGGGTGAGGCCATGCGGGGTCAACTAGACAAGCTCTGGTCGATCAAGACCGAGCGCGACGCGGTCACGGCATCGCTTGATGCGGCGCTGGCCGATATGACGGCGCAGGGCAACACTGCCTTCAAGCAGATCGATATTTTGCGCAAGGAATCCGGCGAAAAGGAATCCTTTGCCAAGGCGCTGCTGTTTGATGCCGCCGCTTACCAGGGCCTTGCCGAACGCATCAAGAAATTCCGCCTGCCGGTCACCATGGCGATCGCCCCGGATGCCAAGGTGCAGCAGGCGACGACGTTGACGCCGCATCTTTTGAAGCAGATTACCGAGGCCGAGAAGATCGCCTCCGACAAGGTCTTGACGAAGATCGCCGAGGTGAAGGCGGATACGAAGGTCATTCAGGATATTCTGGCCAGCAGCGACCCCAACGACGTTAAGAAGACCCAGCTGAGTTCGGCGCTGATCAAGTTTTCCAAATATGAATCCGACTTTGCCAAGGAAGCCGTGACCAATTCGGACACGGCCGCCAAGCGCTTCGTCGGCATGGACAGCGAAATCTCCACCTTGAAAACGCTGATCGGCCTGATGAACGAGACCTTCAAGGGCCTCGACGACACGCGCCTGCATATCAGCGAACTGCACCGCAAGCTGGATACGGAAAGCCGCGCCAGTGTCATGACCGATATTGCGTCGGTGCGCGAAAGCGTGGCGAAACTGTCGGACCTCGGCGCCAAGAATGCGGCTTTGCGCGATCTCGCCGGCAAGCTTGCGCCATCGCTGACGCAGATCGATACCGGGACAGCCCAGCTGATCGATGTCGGCGCCCGCTGGCAGGCGGCAAAAGCTGACGCCGCAGCGCTGGTGGCCGATGCCAGCCAGACCCTTGAGAATTTCGTGAGCAGCGCCCAGGAGGCCGGCAAGAAGGACAGCCAGCGTTCCGCCGATGTCTCGATCATAGCCATGGTTGCCGGCACGCTGCTTGCCATCGTCGGCGGCCTGATGCTGATCGAAACGCTGCGCGGCCCGTTGAAGCGCGTGACCGAAACGATGACGCGGCTTGCCAATGGCGATCTTGAAGTTGCCATCGAAGGCCGCAACCGCGGCGACGAAATTGGCGACATGGTGCGCTCGGTTGCCGTGTTCCGCGACAATGCGGTTGAAAATGTCCGGCTGGGGCAGGAGGCGGAAGCGGCCCGCACGCTCTCGGCCGAAGAGGAAGGCCGCCGCCGCAAGGAGCGCGCCCGCATCGAGGCCGATCAGATGGAAGCGCTCACCGCGCTGTCGGACGTGCTGGCCAAGCTTGCCGACGGCAATCTGGAAGAGGGCATGGCGGAAGATCTTTCCGAGGATTACATCGTCATGGCCCGCACCTATAACAATGCGGTGGACGCGCTGCGCGCGACGCTGATCGACGTCCGCACGGTGACCGACGAAATCACCAGCGGTACCGGCAACCTTGCGACCTCGGCTGACGACCTCGCGCGCCGCACCGAGCAGCAGGCCGCAGCGCTGGAGGAAAGCTCGCGCGCCCTTGGCCAGCTGACGGAGATCGTTCGCTCGACGGCGGAAAGCGCGCGCAAGACCACCGTCTCGGTCGATCAGACCCACAGCTATGCCAAGCATTCCGGCGAAGTCGTCGCCAAGGCGATCGATGCGATGGCGGCGATCAACAAGTCGTCCGACAAGATCTCGACGATCATCGGCGTCATCGACGAAATTGCGTTCCAGACCAACCTTCTGGCGCTGAATGCCGGGGTCGAGGCGGCGCGGGCCGGCGAGGCGGGCCGCGGCTTTGCCGTCGTTGCCCAGGAAGTCCGCGAGCTGGCGCAGCGCTGCGCAGGCGCTGCCCGCGAGATCAAGGGGCTGATCTCGGAAAGCTCCGTGCAGGTGCGCGGCGGCGTGGAACTGGTGCAGGAAACCGGCAATGCGCTCACCGTCATCAACCAGCATATCTCGACCATCCACCAACTGGTCAGCAACATCGAATCGGCTGCCGCCGACCAGTATCGCGGCCTCAACGAGGTCAATCAGGCGGTGCGCGAAGTCGAGCTGATCACGCAGCAGAACGCGGCCATGGTCGAGGAAAACACCGCCGAAATCCACGGCCTTCGCCATCAGGTCGATATTCTCAACGAGAAGATCGAACGCTTCAAGACAGGCACCAGCCGCTCGGTCTCGGGTGGCCGGGTTCAGGGATATGGCCGGAGTTACGCTGCGTAAGCGCTGACAATGCCGATGCGAATGAAGGCCGCCCAAACCGGGCGGCTTTTTGTTGAGCTGGGTCAGCCGTCCAATTCATCCCCATAATCGGAAAGGACCTGGCTGATGGCATGGCGGGATATGTTGACGAGGACCGGGTTGGTGTTCAAATAGTAAGGGAGCGCGACAACCGCGACGGAGAGGGCCCAGCCTCTGGCTCTGTTCCATGTTGCGTCGTCGGCGGACAAGTGTTGGCGGAATGTGGCGCGGGCTCCAGCATCCAGGAGGTTCCAGCCAACCATCAGATCGCATGCGGGATCACCAATGCCAAGGCCGCCGAAATCGATGGCGGCGGTGATGCGGCCTTGATCGACAAGCAGGTTTGCGGCGTGGATGTCGCCATGCAGCCAGACTGCGGGCCTGTCCCATGGCGTCGTCTTAAGGGCGGCATTCCAGGCGTGCGTCAGCGGAGCCGTTTCAATGATGCCGGTCAAGCTTTCAATGGCGGCGCGAGTCTGCACGTCCCGGCTTGTAAGAGATGCGCCTCGGAAGAAATTATGCGCGCCGGGTGGCGGGCCACCGGTGATATTGATTTTCCGCAGGGCGCTGATGAACCGGGAAAGACTGATTGCGGCCTCGTGGAGATCATCGATCGGGCTGGACACAGCGTCTTTACCTGGCAGCCATTGGCATACCGACCAATGGAAGGGGTAACCCGAGGCCGGCATGCCGAGTGCCAGCGGGACAGGGACTGCGAGCGGCAGGTGCGGGGCAAGGCGCGGCAGCCAGAGGCTTTCTTTCTTTATTTGCAGCGCGGCGCCTGCGTGGCGCGGCAGACGCACGGCCATATCGCTTCCCAAACGATATATAGCGTTGTCGGTGCCTGCCGAAAGCACAGGTTTTAGAGGAAGAGCGGCCCAAGCTGGAAACTGTTCCGCGATCAGGCGGCTTACAAGCGGCTTACCGATATCAAGCTCGTCCTGATGCATCCTTTTAACCGGCATCGATAACCGCGCACCTATCCTAGGAGGTCTGTATTTAGCCGCCCGTAACGCTCATATGTCTTGCAACTGCCGGCTTGTTGCGGGTGCGGTCGATGATGAAGTCGTGGCCCTTGGGTTTGCGGGTGATGGCTTCGTCGATGACGGTGGACAGGTAGGCGTCGTCTTCGGAGGCGCGCAGCGCCGTGCGCAGGTCAGCGGCGTCGTTCTGGCCGAGGCACATGTACAGCGTGCCAGTGCAGGTAAGGCGCACCCGGTTGCAGCTCTCGCAGAAATTATGGGTCATCGGCGTGATCAGGCCAAGGCGGCCACCGGTCTCGGCGACCTGAAGATAGCGTGCCGGGCCGCCGGTTTTGTAGGGAATGTCGGAGAAGGTGAATTTTTCGGCAAGCGTATCGCGCAGTTCGGACAGCGGCATGTAGTGGTCCGTGCGGTCCTCGTCGATTTCGCCCATCGGCATGGTTTCGATCAGTGTCAGGTCCATGCCGCGTCCATGCGCCCAGCGCATCATGGCGGGGATTTCCAAATCGTTGAAGCCCTTGAGCGCGACGGCGTTGATCTTGACGTGGATGCCGGCTGCCTGCGCGGCATCGATGCCTTCCATGACTTTCGCCAACTCGCCCCAGCGGGTGATCTGCTTGAATTTTTGCGGATCGAGCGTGTCGAGCGAGACGTTGATGCGGCGTACGCCGCAATCGGCGAGTTCGGCTGCGAATTTCGACAGTTGCGAGCCGTTGGTGGTCAGCGTCAATTCGTCGAGATCGCCGGCATGCACATGCTTGCCCAGTTCGCGCACCAGGAACATGACGTTCTTGCGCACCAGCGGTTCGCCGCCGGTCAGCCGCAGCTTGCGCACGCCCTTGGCGATGAAGGCGGAACAGAGCCGGTTCAGTTCTTCCAGCGTCAACAGGTCCTTCTTCGGCAGGAAGGTCATGTTTTCGGCCATGCAATAGGTGCAGCGGAAGTCACAGCGATCCGTGACCGAAACCCGCAAATAGGTTACGGCCCGCCCGAAGGGGTCGATCATCGGTGTTTTCGCATCGGCCAGCCTCTGGGCGCCGGTCCTGTCGATGGTGACGGTATTCAACACAATTCTCCTGTTCCTTCAATGTCGTGACCAAAACAGGCGGCGTCAAGGCGCAAGCGGTCAAATGCTTGAGAAACAGGCGAGAAACAGTTTATTCCGATGAGAGGGAAGTGCGGCTTTGCGATCGCGGCGACGCGGGCAATTCCCTCCGGTTCGAAACTGCGCTAGTGCTCTCGCAGCAATGGAGACGACATGGCATGAGCGATATCTGGCCGACCGAACTGCGCGTATCCAAGGACCGCCACCGGCTGACGGTTGCTTTCAACGATGGCACGTCCTTTGATCTTTCGGCTGAAATGCTGCGCGTCCTGTCGCCGTCGGCTGAGGTCCAGGGCCATGGACCGGGGCAGGGATTGACCGTGCCCGGCAAGCGCAATGTCGCGATCATCTCGATGACCCCAACCGGAAACTATGCGGTTCGCATCGGCTTTGACGACGGCCACGATACCGGCATCTTCACCTGGACTTATCTGCGCGAGCTGGGGGCAACCGGAGAAACGCTGTTTGCGGCCTACGAACAGGATCTCTCTGACAAGGGCATGACGCGCGACAAGGCGGAAAAGCCGCGCTGACGGTGTGCTTCGCCATCAGCCGAGGTCGGCTTCGTCTTTCAGCAGCCGCTGGATCAGCCGTTCCATCGATTGCGCCACCATCAGGCATTCCTCGATTGGCTCGCTCTCCAGCGATTTGTCGATCACGGCCGTCTGGATTTCCATCGCCTGTTCGGTGAGCAGACGGCCGTCTGCCGTCAGCGACAGGCGCAGCACGCGCTTGTCCTTGTCGTCGCCGCGCCGCTCGATCAGGCCGCGCTTTTCCAGCTGCGGCAGCAGCATGCTCATATTGGAGCGGCCGACCAGCAGTTTTCGCGCCAGCTCCTGCTGCGAGATGCCGTCGAAGCGATAAAGATTGATCAGGATATCCAGGTGCGGCGGCTTGATATCGAGTTCGGCGAGCCTGCGCGTCAGCGTTTGCTGCATCAGCTGGCAGGCACGGGCAACGGCGATCCAGCTGCGGAAACGCGGATGATCCCAGGGAAATTGAGGATGTTCGATCGTCGCTTGCTTTTTGTTCA
This sequence comes from Rhizobium sp. Root483D2, assembly GCF_001426685.1. Lineage (GTDB taxonomy): Bacteria > Pseudomonadota > Alphaproteobacteria > Rhizobiales > Rhizobiaceae > Pararhizobium > Pararhizobium qamdonense. The sequence goes on from NZ_LMFB01000041.1 coordinate 101,882, forward strand.
TCGTTGTACAATAATGTTCATCATTGAACATTTAAAGGGAATCCCACTATGGCATCCTTTGCGGTCAAGGTCACCCGCCTTGCGCTGAAATGCGTTTCGGCGGTTTCGCCGGAGATGGCGGGCCAGATGGCCTTCCGCCTGTTCAGCATCACGCCATCGCGCAAGCCCAGGAGTCCCAAGGAAAAAGCAGCACTTGCGGCTGCGGAACCCGTGATGGCCAGGGCGCGGCCGGTGACGCTGTCCTTTGCCGGCGGCTGGATCACGGCAAAGCATTTTGACGCGCAACCGGCAGGCGGCGCGAAAAGCCGTGTCCTCCTGGTTCACGGCTGGGGATCACGCAGCAATTATCTGGCGGCCATGATCGACGGATTGACGGCCGGTGGCGCCGAGGTGGTTGCTCTCGATTGGCCGGGACACGGCGCTTCGCCGGGACGCACCTTGACCATGCCGGCGGCCGTGCGGGCGATCGATGCGGCATGGCGGCAGTTCGGCGGCTTCGATGCCGCCGTTGGGCATTCTTTCGGCGGTGCGAGCCTTGCCTGTGCGGCGGGCGGTGTGGTGGACGATGTGCCCTCCCACGTTGCCGGGAAAATGGTGCTGATCGGCGCACCCAGCGAGATGACCTGGCTTTTCAAAGGCTTTGGCAGGTATCTCCGGCTATCCGCCAAGGCCCAGGCGGCACTTGAGGATATGGTGATGCGTCTCTCCGGCCGGAAGATCGAGGAGTTCGATGCAGCACGGATCGTTGGAATGCTTGGCACGCCGGTGCTGGTGATCCATGCCGAGGACGACAAGGAAGTCAGTGCCGATCATGCGCGCCGGTATGCGGCGGCGGGCGGCAATATCGATCTCGAATGGGCCAACGGCCTCGGTCACCGCCGGATCGTCTCTGCTCCAGCCGTGATCGCGCGCATCAATGCCTTCCTTCATGCGAGTGAGGCCGGGCAGCGCAGGGCTGCCTGACCGATTCGCGCGTGCTGTCATAATGACGTCATGCTATCGGTCGAAAGGATCGCCAGGGCTTACGGCCCTGACGAAGGCGGGTTCGATATGGAGAGCGGCATGACGATCATTCGCACGGTCGAGGAACTGACGGCGCTGTATGGCGCCACGAGCGAGGCATCGATGGTCAAGGTGACCAGCCGGCTGACGCCTGACTATGCCCGGATGATCGAGGCGTCACCTTTTGCAGCACTTGCAACGGTCGGACCGGAAGGGCTCGACTGTTCTCCGCGCGGCGACGACGCCTGCGTGGTGCGCATCGCAGAGGACAAGACCGTACTGATGCCGGACTGGCGCGGCAATAACCGGGTGGATTCGCTGGCCAATATCGTGCGCGACCCGCGGGTGGCGCTGATGTTCCTGGTGCCGGGCTCGACGACGACGATGCGGATCAACGGCACCGCCGTGGTCAGCGTCGATCCGGACCTCACCCAGTCGTTCGAGGTCGATGGCAAACATCCGCGCAGCGTCATCGTCGTCACCGTCGGCGAGGTCTATTTCCAATGTGCCCGCGCCCTCATCCGCTCCCGAATCTGGGATCCCGAACGCTTCGTCGATCCGCAGTCGCTGCCCACACCGGGCACGCTGTTGAAGGCCGCCAAAGCGGATTTCGACAAGGACAGCTATGACCGCGAATGGCCGGAGCGCGCCGCAAAGACCATGTGGTAAAAAACGCGGTCGCTGGCGAATAAAACCGGGTCGCAAATCGTTTTTCCAGCAACAGGCATGGTGTTCGTTTGATGATGCAACAGTTGCCGTTTGTTGGGGGGAAGATATGACATACAGGACCGCATTTCTGGCAATGATCGCCGCATTTGGCTTTTCAGCGGGCGCCGCACAAGCCGACAGGCTCGTCGAGGAATATAGTGCCTATATCGGCGAGGAGGATCTCTATAACTCCAATGGCGAGGCGTTGACTGAGCCCTGGCAGGTGATCCGGCAGGACCGGGCGAACTATCACCGCTACGGCGTCCGCCAGCCCGGCGATGAAGGCGATAGTTTCTTTGCCTCGCCCAAAAACCGTGAAAAGGCCGAGCGCATGATCGAGTATGGCACGATCGATTACCGCGCCGCCCGCGCGCTGCTGCGGGGCGGGTCCGTCATCGATGTGCAGATTTTAAGGGGTGCCGATGGCGACTATATAAATGTTTCCGTCGATTAGGCGGGTGTTCGCCGGGCTGGCGGTTGCAGCGACGGTGGCTACCGCCTTTCCAGCTCAGGCCTCGGAACTGACGCTTGAACAGAAAGTGAATTTGCTGATCGCGGCCTATCCCGCAACGCTTTCCAAAGCCGAAGATGGCTCCGTTGCCTTGCGCTCGGGCGGATCGCTGCCGGTCGATGACGGCAAGGTCAAGGATCATGCGGAAAAACTGGCTAACGGCGATATCGAGGACAGCCTGTCCCAGCTCTATCCCGCCGGTCCCTGCGCGATCAAGCCGGACGTGAATTTCGATCCGGGCCGCATTCGCAGCGATGTGCTGATGATGCAGCTTTATGGACAATCGGCCAATGAGGTGAAGGCGTCTCTCGTCCCCGTCGACTGGTTCGGCACGGTGCTGCGCGTGACCAAACGTCAAGGGGCTGCCGCAGCGCTGGAAAAGGTGCGCGACGCATTGAAGACGATGCCGGAACTGAAGGCGTTTCTCACGCCATCGGCCGGAACCTTCAACTGGCGCAGGGTGGCTGGCGCCTCGAATATGTCAGTCCATAGTTTCGGGGCGGCGATCGATCTCAATACCCAACATGCCGATTACTGGATCTGGGCCGGCGGCAAGCCGGGCAGGGTGGCGCAATACCGCAACCAATATCCGATGGAGATCGTCGATGTCTTTGAGCGGCACGGTTTCATCTGGGGCGGGCGCTGGTATCACTACGACACCATGCATTTCGAATACCGGCCCGAACTGATCGCCATCGGCAAGGCAGCCGGCGCTGCGGCCTGCCGGTAGCGCTTAAGGAGCTGGGAATCGCATCGCCGTCTACTTGCGGTAGATCAGCCAGTTCTTGCCGGTATCCTTCTTCATGCCCTCTTCGAACAGGATCGTCCTGTTGCGGCCGGCATTCTTGGCGCAGTAGAGCGCGATATCGGACTTGTTGTAGAGGTCGGTCGGGTCGTCGGCATGCGATGCCTGGCAGACGCCGACGGAGAGCGTGATCGGGCCGTAATTGACGCCGGTCTTGGAGTTCTTGAAGGGCGTGGTCGCCAGTGCGTTGCGGATGCGCTCGGCCACCTGCAGGCTTTCCTCCAGGCTGCTATCGCTCAGAATGATGGCGAATTCCTCGCCGCCGGTGCGCGCCACAAAGGCGTCGCGGCGCAGATTGGCGCGGATGACCGTGCCGACCGTCGCCAGGATCTTGTCGCCGACCGGATGGCCGTAACTGTCATTGACCTTCTTGAAATGGTCGATATCGGCAATCAGCAAGCCGGTGAAGCTGCGCTGCTGGTCGGAATTGTAGATCGAAGCCAGTTTTTCGTCGAAAGCCCGGCGGTTGGCAAGGCGGGTCAGGGAATCGGTGTTGGCGATGCGCTTATATTCGTCGAGTTCCTGGCGGATGATCTCCATTTCGAAGGATTTCAGCGAGACATTTTCGGCCCGCTCCTTGCCCTGGCTCATCGTGTCCGCCGTCGCCTCGGTCAGAAGGCTGACGCATTGGCGCAGGATTTCGGCGCTGGAACTGCTCTTGCCGGTAATGTTCTGATAGGTCTCGTCCAGAAGCTTGTTGTAGTTCTCCAGCGCAAACTGTTCGTCGCGCAACAGCTTGAGCAGTTCGGCAAGTTCGGTGGTCAGATGGTTATGGGCGCGGTCGATGCCGGCGGCATGATGGACATGACTGAAATAGCGGGCACCGATCTCGTCAAGCTCTTCCTGTGTTGCACGGCTGCCGAGTGCTGCCAGTTCCTTGGTCAATTTCGGGTTGGAGCCGATATAGGCTTCGTAATAAAGCTCATAGTTGCGTGGCAGCGGTGAGATGCCCATGATCCGCATAGCGTAGGTTACCTGCGCCGCGATATCCGGAATTTGCGCCTTATTAGAAGTCGCTTGCATGGCAAGCTCCTGTTTTGTTGTCTCCAGCCGCTAGTTTTAGGGGTTAAAGATTTTGGAAGGCTTAACGTTTGGCAAATCCGGCCATGAAAAAATGCTTTCACACCTTGGCAGACAAAAACGGGCAGCCCTGAGGACTGCCCGAATGATCTACCGGAGATTGCGTGCTTGCCGTCTCAGGAAGGGCTGATCATCGTTTCGGGGCGCACCGCCGCGTCGAACTCGGCATCGGTGACGTAACCGCCGCCGACAGCTTCTTCGCGTAGTGTCGTGCCGTTCTTATGGGCGGTCTTGGCGATCTTGGCGGCATTGTCATAGCCGATCTTCGGGGCAAGCGCCGTGACGAGCATCAGCGAACGGTCGAGGGCCGCCTTGATATTGTCTTCGCGCGCCTCGATGCCGACGACGCAATTGTCGGTGAAGGAGACCACGGCATCGGAGAGCAGCTGGACCGACTGCAGGAAGTTATAGGCCATCAGCGGATTGTAGACATTGAGTTCGAAATGGCCCTGGCTGCCGGCGAAGGTGAGGGCGGCATTGTTGCCGAAGACCTGAACGCAGACCTGGGTCAGCGCTTCGCACTGGGTGGGGTTGACCTTGCCCGGCATGATCGACGATCCGGGCTCGTTTTCCGGCAGCGACAGTTCGCCAAGGCCGGAGCGCGGGCCGGAGCCGAGGAAGCGGATATCGTTGGCGATCTTGAAGAGGGCGGCTGCGGCCGAATTGATGGCGCCGTGGCTGAACACCATCGAATCGTGGGCGGCGAGCGCTTCGAACTTGTTGGGGGCGGTGACGAAGGCGATGCCGGTGATCGCGGCGATCTCCTCGGCAACCTTTTCGGCAAAGCCGATCGGCGCGTTGAGGCCGGTTCCGACCGCCGTGCCGCCTTGTGCCAGTTCGCAAAGGCCGGGCAGGGTCATTTCGATGCGCTTGATCGAGGAGGCGACCTGTGCGGCATAGCCGGAGAATTCCTGGCCGAGCGTCAGCGGCGTGGCATCCTGCGTGTGGGTGCGGCCGATCTTGATGATATGGTCGAAGGCCTTCACCTTCGCGACGAGCGCGGCATGCAGGTGCTTCAGGGCCGGCAGGAGGTCATGGACGACACGTTCGGCGCAGGCGATGTGCATGGCCGTCGGATAGGTGTCGTTCGACGACTGGCTCATGTTGACATGGTCGTTCGGATGCACCGGCTTCTTCGAGCCCATGACGCCACCGAGCATTTCGATGGCCCGGTTGGAGATGACTTCATTGGCGTTCATGTTGGACTGCGTGCCGGAGCCCGTCTGCCAGACGACGAGCGGGAAATGATCGTTGAGCTTGCCGTCGATGACTTCCTGGGCGGCCGCGATGATCGCGTTGCCGACGGTCGGGTCAAGGCCCTGCAGTTCCATGTTGGCGCGGGCGGCGGCCTGCTTGACGATCCCCAAGGCGCGCACGATCGACAGCGGCTGCTTTTCCCAGCCGATCTTGAAATTGCCGAGTGAGCGCTGTGCCTGTGCGCCCCAATAGCGGTCGCTGGCAACGTCGATCGGGCCGAACGTATCTGTTTCCGTGCGCGTTGAAGTCATCTGAAATCCCTGCTTTCGTCATGCGGTGGAGGACCGGGGCGGTTTCAAGGCCGGGCGGTTGACACCGGAAGGTGGATTTTGCCGCCGGGTGCGGCGGTCTAAAGCTGTGATGCGGTTCTCTCTGGCCCAGGTGCCCGGTGCTTGTAAAGAGGTTGTGAGGGCGGGCGCCATGCTACAATCGTTTAAAATATCATCCCGCCGGTCTTTCCGGTGGTTGCGCGTGGAGATGGCTATTCGCCGCACCTCCCGCACGCCTGCCTGTGCCTTTTCAGACACAAGCGCCGGGATAGTTTTACCGGCATTCTCAGCAGTTTTAATGCGGCAGGCCGATTTTCTCGCATTGTTGAAAAATAATGCAAGGATTTCAAATTTTTGGATGCCCTCATCCGTCTTCTTCATGCAGCCGTTCTCACAGATTTGTGACGGTCTGCGCGGGTCTTGCCAGCTGGCCGTTTCCTTTTCATTCACCATCCTTTCTTATAAGTACGAAAGCCTGGTGACATGACGGAGCATCAGGCGCGAACCGCTGGTGGCGGCAATGCGATACGGGGACGAGTGAGCCAATGAAGTTGATGAAGACTGCTGCGATCGTGACACTGATGACCGGGTGCGCGTTTGCCTCTCTCGGTGTGCACAATGCCGAAGCGCTGACCCTCATGGATCTTTTCCGCAAGAAGAGGCCGGTTGCCGAGGAATACCAGCCTTTGCCGGGTGTCGAGCAGACACAGCCCGTGCAGAAACAGGCGGCACGGCCGCTGCCCAAGGTGACGTCGCCGCAATATTATACCTATAAGGCCGAGCCGCTGCGCCGGATCGCCACGGCAAAGCTCGTCGATCCTGTGGTGACCGGTTCCGTCAGTACCGACGTTTCGGCAACGGCGCCGGTGGACGCGCCAGCCGGTGCGCGCCAGTTTCTTCCAGACGTCACCGCTTACGCTCCGGCCGATATCGCAAAGGCGGTCGAGGCTTTTTACACGGGCCGCGACGGCTTCGTCTGGATCGACGGCGAAGCGCCGAATGCAGCCGCCAAAGCGGCGCTGACTGTTTTGGGGCAGGCGGCAAGCGTCGGTCTTGATCCGCAGGATTATGCCGTCACGGTTCCATCCGATATGTTCGACCGCAACGACATGCCCGCGCGCGAAAAGGCGCTGGTCGAGTTCGAAATCCAACTGTCTGCCGCAACGCTCACCTATATCGCTGACACCGTGCGTGGCCGCATCGATCCAAACAAGATTTCCGGCTATCACGATTTCAAGCGCAAGGACGTCAACCTCACCGGCAAGATGGAGAATATCGCCAGAAGCCATGACGTTGCCGCCTATCTGAATTCGCAGACGCCGACCGGTGTCGAATTTCAGGCGCTGAAGCGCGAACTGGCGGCCCTTCAGGCCGAGAGCGGTGATGCACCGCGGATTGCGATTGCGCCGGGCACCTTGTTGAAGCCAGGGATCAGCAATCCGGAGCTGGCCAATGTGGTCGCTGCCATCCGCGCCAAGGGCTCGGATGCGCTGAAGGTCGAACACGCGCTGACGCTGTCGGCCTATCAGGGTACGCCGGACTATACGCCGGACCTGGTGGCGCTGGTCGAAGGTTTTCAGAAAGAACACGGCCTGACGCCTGACGGTGTCGTCGGCAAGGCGTCGATCCGCCTGCTCACGGGTGGCGACACGACAGAAAGCAAAGCCGCCAAGGTGCGGATCGCCATGGAGCAGGCCCGCTGGCTTCCGGGCGATCTCGGCAGCCGCTATGTGTTCATCAATCAGCCCGCCTTCATGGTGTATTACCACGATCAGGGTGCTGAGCAGTTTGCCATGCGCGTGGTCGTCGGCTCCAAGGCGCACCAGACATTCTTCTTCCAGGACGAGATCCAGACGGTCGAGTTCAATCCCTATTGGGGCGTACCGCAGTCGATCATCATCAATGAGATGCTACCCAAGCTGCGCAACGATCCCGGTTATCTCGACCGTCTCGGCTACCAGGTGGAAGTGAAGGGGCGGCCGGTTTCGTCCTACGACGTCAACTGGAACGGCTCGACCGCCGGCGTCGCCGTGCGCCAGCCGCCAAGCAGCGACAATGCGCTGGGCGAGTTGAAGATCCTGTTCCCGAATGCGCATGCCATCTACATGCACGACACACCGTCAAAGAGCTTCTTCAAAAAGGACGACCGGGCGCTGAGCCATGGCTGCGTGCGCCTGGCCGATCCGCGCAAGATGGCGGCAGCCGTGCTTGGAACGACGGTCGAGGATGTCGGCAAGCAGATTGCCGGTGGCCGCAACAAGGGCGTGTCGGTACCGGAGAAAATCCCGGTCTACGTAGCCTATTTCACCGCATGGCCGAACAAGGACGGTACGGTCGAATATTTCCATGATGTCTATGATCGCGACATGTATATGGACCGCGCCCTTGAGGCCACTCGCCTCGCCCGCCGCGCCGAGGGGTGAGACGATTGATCCGTTCCCGAAGCCGGTGTTGAGCCGGCTTCAAGCTATGCATAAATTCGTTCCCCGTAGGCTACTTGGGAAATCGGGCGATTGCCAAATCCTCCGTCATTCCTGTGCTTGTCACAGGAATCCAGTCAGCTCAAGTCCTTGAGCTGAAAGAGTCTTTTGACCCGACGGACGCCGGGTCGCTGGATCCCCGCCACGGGGGCGAGGATGACGGAGAGTGGGGTACGGCTCTTGCCAAACCCTTGTGTTCTGAGTTTACGAGCGGTCTGAAAAGAGCTTTTAAGCTGCCGCCCTTATAACTGAGCGACTATCACGTCCGTGCGATCAGGCGTTCGATCAAAGCCGGGGTCAGTTCGTCGAAATGGCGGATGATGATATCGGGCTGAAGGCTTTCGATGGGCACGTCGGAATAGCCGAAGGGAACGCCGATCGAGCGGATGGAGGCGTTCCTGGCGACGAGAATATCGTTGAGGCTGTCGCCGATCATGACGGACTTTTCCGGTGATCCACCGGCAAGGCGGATGGTCGATAGCAGATGTTCGGCATCGGGCTTGCGAACCGAAAAGGTATCGCCGCCGGTGATGGCCGCGAAGCGGGACGCCAGGCCCAGGCCCTCGAGCAGGCTTTTCGCCAGCATTTCCAGCTTGTTGGTGCAGACGGCGAGCGTATAGCCCGCATCGGTGAGACGGTCCATGGCGGTCACGACGCCCGGATAGGGAAACGAATCGCCCGGCATCGAGCCATGATAGAAATCGATGAATTCCTTCATCTGCCAGTCCAGATCCGTGGTGGAGAGTGTCTGGCCGCGCAATGTGAACGTGCGCTCGATCATCGCCTTGGCGCCGTGGCCGACGAGATGGGTGAGGTCGTCATAGGTCACTGGCGCAAGCCCGGCTTGCGTGACGGCATGGTTGAGGCTTGCCACCAGATCGGGTGCTGTATCGACGAGGGTTCCATCAAGATCAAAGACGACAACGGATGCGGACACTGGAACCTCTTGAAATTGGCGAAAAATCTTGCCATCCGGGTAGGCGAAGCGGGCGGGAAAAGCAATCGCAACTTTCTGCGGCAGCGCCGGTTTGCTTTTGCATTCTGGCCGCCATGGGGGCTTTTGTTTGGTGTTGCAGCCGTGTAAACGTCTCAACGGAACGAAGCGGCGGCAGGTTTTACCGTCGCCCACCGGTGCGTTTTTGGGGAGATTGCGGCGCATGGACGCCCGTGAAATGAAGATCAAGGCTGCTGCGGCAGCGCTCGACTATGTCGAAAACGGCATGCGGCTTGGGATCGGCACCGGCTCGACGGCGGAAGAATTCGTCCGTCTGCTCGCCGAAAAGGTGGCGTCCGGCTTCCGGGTCGAGGGTGTGCCGACATCGGAGCGCACGGCTCGGCTTTGCCTGGAACTGGGCGTGCCGCTGAAATCGCTCGAGGACCTTCCCGAACTTGACCTGACGATCGACGGCGCCGACGAGGTGGATCCGCAGCTGCGTCTGATCAAGGGCGGCGGCGGTGCGCTTTTGCGGGAAAAGATTGTCGCCTGCGCGTCGGCGCGGATGATCGTCATCGCCGATGAAACGAAGGTGGTCGAAACACTCGGCGCGTTCAAGCTGCCGATCGAGGTCAACTCGTTCGGCCTGGGCGCCACGCGTATCGCCGTTGAAAAGCTGGCCGCGCGGCACGGACTTTCCGGCGAGATCAGCGTGCGCGCGTCCGGCGACGGGCCGTTCATGACCGACGGCGGACATCTCATTCTGGACGCATCTTTTGGCCGCATTCCTGATGCAGATGCGCTGGCACGCGAATTGAACGCCATTCCCGGCGTTGTCGAACACGGACTTTTCATCGGCATCGCATCTCTGGCCATCATCGCCGGTCCGGCGGGGGCGAGGGTGATGACGGTTTGACCGGCTGCGGCCGGGCCGCGCGAGGCTTTGCGGCCGTGGCTGCGTGAGACTTGCGGCCGTGGCCGTGCAGGATTGTTGCAGCGCCGCCGGCCGGACTTGTCCGGTGCAGTGGCGGCCGCTTTAAATTTGAATTATGCCAGGGTTCGCAGATACAAGGCGGGCGCAACCCGGCATCAACTGACAGGAGCGTTACAGACATGATGAATTTCGCAGGTCTCGGCCGTACAGTGGCTGCAACGGCCATTATCCTTTCCGCCGTTATGGTCCCCACGCTGCGGGCGCAGGACGTGACGGACGACCAGATCAAGGCCGCACGCGCCGCTATCGCCGCTATCAACGCCACCAGCGGCTTCGACAATATCCTGCCGGGTCTCGCCGAACGCCTGAAGACGACGCTCATCCAGTCCTCGCCGAACTATGAGGACCTGATCTCCAAGACGGTTGATGCCAAGGCGCTTGAACTGGCTGCCCGCCGTGGCGATCTGGAGCGCGAAGCGGCGACCATCTACGCCAAGACCTTTTCCGTCGAGCAGTTGAACGCAATCACCGCATTCTACACGTCCGATGCCGGCAAGAAGCTGCTGAACGACGGCCCGATCGCCTCGCGCGAACTCGTCAAGGCCGCCAATATCTGGGGGGCCGGCATTTCCCGCGATCTGAACGCGGCTGCAACCAAGGAACTGAGCGCGACGCTCGGTGCCGGCCAGCAGCCGGCCGATGGCGCAGCGCCTGCGACGCCTGCCCAATAAGACACCGCCGCCGGTTCCCGGCAGTGATTGTCACGACGATTTGCTGAAGCCCGGGTCATTCCGGGCTTTTCATTTTGGTGGCTGCCACCCTATATCACCTTCACACATCACACGGTGGAATCGCCAGTCTTGCCCCGCGCTCCGCCTTCCTTCGCATATGACCCGGCCGGGAGTATCTCATCATGGCTTCTTTCGATTATGACCTCTTCGTTATTGGCGGCGGTTCCGGCGGCGTGCGCAGCGGCCGGCTTGCCGCGTCCATGGGCAAGAAGGTGGCGATCGCCGAAGAGTTCCGCTATGGCGGCACCTGCGTGATCCGCGGCTGTGTGCCGAAGAAGCTTTATGTCTATGCCTCGCAATTTGCCGAGCATTTCGAGGATGCCGAAGGGTTTGGCTGGACCGTCGGTGAAAGCACGTTCGACTGGAAAAAGCTGGTTGCGGCGAAAGACACGGAAATCACCCGGCTGGAGGGTCTCTACCAGAAGGGGCTGGCCAATGCCGGCGCTGAGATCCTGCACACCAGGGCAGAACTGACCGGACCGAACACGATCAAACTGCTCGACAGCGGCAAAACCGTCACGGCGGAGCGTATCGTCATTGCGGTCGGCGGTCATCCGACGCCGCACGAAGCGCTGCCGGGCCATGAGCTTTGCATCAGCTCCAACGAAGCCTTCGATCTGCCGGAACTGCCGAAATCGATCGTGATTGCCGGCGGCGGTTATATCGCCGTCGAATTCGCCAATATCTTCCATGGCCTCGGCGTCGAGACGACGCTGATCTATCGCGGCAAGGAAATCCTGTCGCGCTTCGACCAGGACATGCGGCGCGGCCTGCATGTGGCAATGGAACAGAAGGGCATCCGCATCCTCTGCGAGGACCTGATCCAGTCCGTCACCAAGAATGCCGAGGGCAGGCTGGTGGCCGAGACGATGAAGCATGGCACCTTGACCGCAGACCAGGTGATGCTGGCGCTTGGGCGCGTGCCGAACACCACCGGGCTCGGCCTTGATGCGGCCGGTGTGACCGTCAACGAACGCGGCGCGATCGTCATCGACGCATTTTCGCGCACTAGCGCGCCCGGCATCTATGCGCTGGGTGACGTGACCGACCGCGTGCAGCTGACGCCGGTGGCGATCCACGAGGCGATGTGCTTCATCGAGACCGAGTACAAGGGCAACCCGACGTCTCCCGATCATGATCTGATCGCCACCGCCGTCTTCTCGCAGCCGGAAATCGGCACGGTGGGCCTGTCGGAAGAGGATGCCTCAAAGAAATTCGAGGACCTTGAAGTGTACCGCGCCGAATTCCGCCCGATGAAGGCGACCCTTTCGGGGCGCAGCGAAAAAACCATCATGAAGCTGATCGTCAACGCTGCCGACCGTAAGGTTCTGGGGGCGCATATTCTGGGCCATGAGGCCGGCGAAATGGCGCAATTGCTTGGAATTACGCTGAAAGCCGGTTGCACCAAGGACGATTTCGACCGGACCATGGCGGTGCACCCGACGGCGTCGGAAGAGCTTGTGACCATGTACAATCCGAGCTACCGGATCAAGAACGGCGAGCGGATCAGCTAGGGCGGCGGCCTCTTCCGCCATACGCATGGCACTATAGGGCAGGGTGCGTTGGAGGGTCGGCGCACTTTGCTGGCACAATGGCTTTGCAATCCCCATGTTAACGTTTATAAGCCCGCATCCGCAAAATCGCCGCTTTCCGGAAAGGGAAGGCTGCGGTTCAGGAATTGTGCCGTTGATACGCGGTTCAAAACCGGTTTCAGGCGGCATTGCCCGGAGGGGATCCGGTGATGCAACTGCTGCTGCGGCGGACCTTGCGCAAGAGAACAGGTGATCGACATGGTACAGAATTGGACCCCGAACAGCTGGCGGCAGAAGCCCATCCAGCAGGTGCCGGATTTTCCGGATATGGCAGCGCTTGCAGCCGCCGAAGCGCAGCTCGCGACCTATCCGCCGCTGGTTTTTGCCGGTGAGGCACGCCGCCTGAAGAGCCAGCTCGCCAATGTTTCGGAAGGCAAGGGTTTTCTCCTGCAGGGCGGCGATTGCGCCGAGAGCTTTGCCGAACATGGCGCGGACACGATCCGCGATTTCTTCCGCGCTTTCCTGCAGATGGCTGTCGTGCTGACCTTCGGCGCGCAGCAGCCTGTGGTCAAGGTCGGCCGCATTGCCGGCCAGTTCGCCAAGCCGCGCTCCTCCAATATCGAGAAGCAGGGTGATATCGAGCTGCCGAGCTATCGTGGCGACATCATCAACGGTATCGAATTCACCGAAAAGGCCCGTATTCCGGACCCCGAGCGCCAGATCATGGCTTACCGCCAGTCGGCAGCGACGCTCAACCTACTGCGCGCCTTCGCGATGGGCGGCTATGCCAATCTCGACAACGTGCACCAGTGGATGCTCGGTTTCGTCAAGGAAAGCCCGCAGGCCGAGCGCTACCGCAAGCTCGCCGACCGGATTTCCGAAACCATGGATTTCATGAAGGCGATCGGCATTACGCCGGAAACCAATCCGAACCTGCGCGAGACCGATTTCTTCACCAGCCATGAGGCGCTGCTGCTCGGCTACGAGCAGGCGCTGACCCGCGTCGATTCGACCTCGGGCGACTGGTATGCCACATCCGGCCACATGATCTGGATCGGCGACCGGACGCGCCAGGCCGATCACGCGCATATCGAATATTGCCGTGGCATCAAGAACCCGCTTGGCCTCAAATGCGGTCCGTCGCTGACGGCCGATGGCCTGATCGAGCTGATCGACCTGCTCAACCCGCAGAACGAAGCCGGCCGTCTGACGTTGATCTGCCGCTTTGGCCATGACAAGGTGGCTGAAAACCTGCCGCGCCTCATTCGTGCGGTCGAAAAGGAAGGCCGCAAGGTCGTCTGGTCCTGCGACCCGATGCATGGCAACACGATCACGCTCAACAACTACAAGACGCGTCCCTTCGAGCGGATCCTGTCAGAAGTCGAAAGCTTCTTCCAGATCCACCGCGCCGAGGGCACGCATCCGGGCGGCATCCATATCGAGATGACCGGCAATGACGTCACGGAATGCACCGGTGGCGCGCGCGCGCTGTCGGGCGCCGATCTCGCCGATCGCTACCACACCCATTGCGATCCGCGCCTCAATGCCGACCAGGCGCTGGAACTGGCCTTCCTTCTTGCCGAGCGCATGAAGGGCGGCCGCGACGAAAAGCGGATGGTCGTCAACGGCTGATCAGCGCGGCTGATAACAGTCTTTCGCGCATTGAATTTGACAGAACCGGGCTGGCTGACGAAGCTGGCCCGGTTTTTTCATGCCCGGTTGCGGGGCCAAGAACTGTCGAGAGGGATGAGCATGACGGATGTCCATACGGGATCTTGCAATTGCGGCGCGGTGCGGCTGCGCACACAGGGGCCACTGCGCGCCGTGACCGCCTGCCATTGTTCCCAGTGCCGCAAGCAGACCGGGCTCTACTACGCCGCCACCAATGTTGCGGACAGCCACCTGGAGATCGAAGGCGCGGAGAACATCACTTGGTATCGCTCCAGCCCGCAAGCCCGCCGGGGCTTTTGCCGGACATGCGGCTCGGCGCTCATCTGGAAGCGGGACGGCGACGATTATTCATCGATCATGGCCGGAGCCTTCGACACTCCGACCGGCCTGGCATTCGGCATCCACATCTTCTGTGCCGATAAGGGCGATTTCTACGAAATCGATGATGACCTGCCCAAATTTGCGCAGTCGGATGCCTGAACTTTACCCTCCCCTTGAGGTGGAGGGTCGGCACGCAGTGCCGGGGTGGGGTGACTTGTGCGTCTCTGACCGTCACCCCCACCCGCAGCGTTGCTGCGACCTCCCCCCTCAAGGGGGAGGTGGGCGTTCTAGCGCGCGCCGGCGTCGATCAGGCGCACGGCTTCCCTGTAAGCCCGGTCCAGCGCGCAGAATTTGATCGACTGCCAGCGTTTGTAATCCTCCACGAAATCGGCTGTCACCCAGATCCGGTTGCGGTTGCCGTTGCGATCCAGCCAGCCGATCCAGCCCTGCGCTTCTGCGCGCGCAAAGAGACGGCGCACATGCGTGCGTGAGAGCGAATAATGGCTGGAGAGCTCGGAAAAGCGCAGGTCCTCGACCCAGTGGCGCCCGTCCTCCGGTTCGGCATTGGCAATGCGGGTGATGAAATCATCGAGAATCAAGCCGCCATATTCTGTCCAGACGAAGCAGGAGATGCTGAGCGGCGGTTCGCGCCATGCGGGATCGGCGATCAGCCGTTTTGCGGCGATCGGCTGGGCATAGCGGAAGACATCAGGATCCGCCTCCAGCCGCGCCACGCGGCTGCCCTGGTCGATCAGGTCGAGGCTGCGCATCTGGGCTCGAAACCACAAGGTCATCGCCTCATGACTGATGTCCGTTGGCTCCAGCGGGCGGCTGCGCTTGCTGGGCGATCCGGGAACGTCACGCACCAGCTTATAGGCGCGCAATTCGGCGAGAAAGGCAGTCGCCGTGTTGCGGCTGGCAAGGCTGGTCTGGGCGATGAGGTCGAGCAATCGTGCGGCCGTGATGCCGGAAAGGGGATCTGAGGGATCGCGCTCGAGATGCAAGGAATACGCAGCTTGCGTCAGCAGCCATTTCTGCTGGGCGGCGACCAGGCGGGCGACCCGCGGAAAGTGATCGTAAAGCTCGATCATGTGCCGCGCACCCTGCTGCAGGATGGGGAACAGGGCAGGATTGGCCGCAAACAGATCAACCTCTGAGGCGAGGCCGGTTTCGTCAGTATAGATCGCGGATGACGGCTTGCCGGTCATGATGTTGGCGAAAGTTCCTACGGGTGCTGCGTCGCGCCGGGAATCGGCTGAGATCCTATTGTGAAGGTATGTCTCTTGCAAAACGGTTTAAGTCCATCAATTGTTTCACCAAAGCGTGTAAATAAGAGACGGTTTCAAGGGGCGATCTATTCAAATAAAAAGACCGGATAGCGATATTGCCATCCGGTCAGAGGAGAAAAGCGCGTTTCTACGTTTATTGAACCAGAACCGGCTGCAGGCAGTTGACGCCGGTGACGCGCACATCGGCCTCGCCGACCCGGACACCGACCGCCAGCAGCAGATTGTAGATCAGCGTGTCGATCGCCGGGGTCACGGCGCCCAAGGTCTGGGCGAGCGCTGCCTGAACGAGCTTGGGGCTGCCGAGCGTCAGGAACAGCACCTGGATATCGACGTCCAGATTGTTGAGCAGCGTTTGCGTCGCCGAGGTCAGGATATCCTTGGTCGAAACCGTCTTGAGGGAGTTTGCCGCAACTTCGGACGGGCTGAAGGTCAGTCTCTGGGGCTTCAGGTTCGTGGCTTCGACATGGGCAATGCCGTCGATCCTCACCAGCAGGGAATCGAGGATGCGCGCTTTTTCCACCCTTGCGTCGCTGCTGAAGTTTGACAATACGGTTGGATTGACCGTGCCGATAGCGATCTCGGCGACGCCGGGAACGGCATCGATCGAAACGCTGGCGTTGGTGGCCGATCCGCCATAGCAGCGGATATCGGCAAGCTTGGCCTCGGCATAAGCCACTTCAACATAGATCGGCAGCTTGATCTTTAAACCGGCCAGCAGCGCCAGACCGTCGATATTGACCTCTATCATCAGCCGCGTCTGTGCAGTGCGCACGGCCGAACCCGGTGCGCCGAGCCTGTGACTGGGCGTGGTAACCGGCGGTTCGCCGATGGCAAGATTGACGCTGGCGGAGGCAATGCCGGGCAGGCCGGCGATGGCGGCGAGCGATATCTGCTTGTTGCCATTGGCAAGAGCTGCGGCCGTTGAAACGATATCGAGCGCGCTGACCTTCATGGCCCAGTTCGAGCCGGCATTGACGCTGATCGCCTTCTTCGGGTCGATGTTGAGGATCTGCGAAAGAGTGAAGGTCTTCTTGTTGAGTTTTGTCGCGGTTTCCAGCGCCTTGAGCGCGGAATTTGCGGCAGCGGAGACCCCTTGCACCGCCTGCATGGAGGCAAGCAGCTGTGGCATGGTGATATTGGCCTTCAGCACATCGTCATAGCTCGCCGCCGTCAGGTTCAGACGGGTGGAGACGTTTTTGAGGAAGGGCTGGATGTTGATATCCGCATTCACCAGAGCCTGATAGTCCATCAGCTTCAGGGAAATGGTGGTGCCGAGCATCTGGCCGAGGAGTTGGTTGAGAATTCCGTCATTGAGGCTGGCGAGCCTTGAGCCGACGGAGAAGGAGGCAAGCTTGGTGCTGGCTGCAGTGCCGGTCGCGCTCATCGTCGGCGGTTTGCTGAACATGGCCGCGAGGTGGATCGTGCCTTCCTTCTCGATCGTGACCTGGGCTGCATCCGCCGGCGTGGCATTGGCGATGAAGCGCTGTCCGGTTGGCAGCGACGGGTCGGGCACGTAGCGCCCCGTGACGATCGTGGCGATGCCGTTTTTCGCTGCGAACTGATCTTTCGGGATGACTTTGCCGTCCGGGTTGATCAGCCCGTTCTTGGTTGCGATCGCCATGGAAAGGCCGTTGGTCTTGAAGTGGTTGCGCGCCGCAGTTTCCAGATTGGGCAGATCGGAGGCAGCGACGATGGCGGTGAGGTCCGCGACGCCCTGCAGTTCCTGCTTTTGCAGCGTCAGATAGCCGAAATCGACGCCAAGCCCGAGGGACAGAACGACGAGGGGCAGAACGAGGGCTGCGGACATTCCGATATTGCCGGATGTGTTGGTCAGAATATTGGAGCGTTTCAGCGTATCGCGGATCATATCAAATGCCTCCCAGCCTTACGGTTGCGTAACGTCTGATGTTTTCGTCGGGCAGCGCGAAGGAAAACAGCTTCCAGATCGGCAGGTCGCTCGCGTCGTAGACGATGGTCACGGTGAATTGGTTGAGGTTCTTTGCGTCATCTGCGACATCAACCTTCAGCTTTGCCGGGGTGATGAAGGGGTACTTCAGCGTCGATGACTGGATGAAGCTTTGCGCGAGACTTTTTCGCTCCGTCAGCGACAGGCCAGCGACTGCGGTGCGGGCCGCATCGGCGGCGATCTGCTGCACGGCATGCGCGGCACTCAGATAAATGCCATAGCCGATCATGCTGAAAATCGTCAGGAAGAACAGTGGGGCGACCAGGGCAAATTCCAGCGCCGCCGCACCTTTGGTATCGCCGCGCATCCGCGATATCAGAGACATCAAACACACTCCCAGGTTTGTAGGAAGCCGTTATGCCAGGGCCTCTACACCTATATCGTGTGCTGTATTTCTTAATTTTTTCCCTGCTCTAAAGATCGGTTTTTAGGTTTAGACCCCAAAAAATTACTGAATTTCGATTTTAAGTTGCGACATTTTTGGTTGAGTGTGATGAAGAATGCATCAACTGCATGTAAATTGTACAACCCTGTTCACATCTACAGGTTGTCCTTATCTCTGTATTGCGCGAGTTGAATTTGCAACCGGGCGACATCTGCGCGAAGTTCGGATATCTCGCGCAACAGCACCGTATCGATCTTGTTGTGCAGCGAAATCAGCTCCACTTCCGACTTCAGATTGACCTCGTAATCCTTGGAGGCATCGAAGCGATCCTTCATCGCCTGGCGGTTTTGCGACATCATGATGATCGGCGCCTGGATGGCGGCGATCATCGACAAGAGCAGGTTGAGGAAGATGAAGGGGTAGGGATCGAAGGCATCGCGCGTCAGCAAGACCGTATTGGCGAAGGCCCAGACAACCAGGAAAATCAGGAAGGCGATGATGAACCCCCAGGAACCGCCGATCCGGGCGATGCTGTCGGCCATCCGGTCGCCAAACCCTTGTCCGGCAATGAAGCTGGCATTGGTGTCCTCGGAGACGATCTTGCGTTCTTTGGCATGGTGCAGAACCCGGCGCTCGATGGCTCCGAGTTCGCTGCTGGCTTTGCCAAAGAGGGTGCGGGAGATTTCGTCAAGATGCGGCATGGGCGTGCTCCGTTGAGAAAACGTTGCCCTGTTTTAGCCTATGCCGTTGATTTGCGGAAACGCCGGAAGTTGGCGTCCCCGCTTCTTTTTTACAGTGCGTTTGCAAACAGATCGGCGTGCGACTGGAAGAACCGGTCCGTCGCATAGCGCTGGCCAAACATCATGTCATGCTGCAGGAAGCGATAGTCGCGGATGAGCGGCGGGATGGTCTTCTTGCGGCCCCAACCTGCGGTCTCCTTGCCTGCGGCATCGACAAGCATGTAGCGGTCGATGATGGGGTACTTTTCAAAGATATTGCCTAGAAAGCCGGTATAGTAGGGATGCTCGAAGCCGCCCTGCTTGAGGATCTGGTAGGACAGGAAGGCCGGGCTGATCGAGCCGATATCCTTGACCGGGCCTGTCTTGTTCGACCAGACCACGAGCGGCGTTTCGTGCTGCGCCTTCATCTGCTCGAGCGAGCCTTTGCGCGAGGCGGTGACGTCGTTCATGAAACCGCTGTTCGGATAGACCGTGTTGAGCGGCGGCAGGTGATCGCCAAACAGCACGATGATGGTTTCGCGGTCGCGCTCGTTCGCCCAGTCCATCAGCATCTTCAGGCTGTCATCGGCTTCCTTGATACCCTGCGCATAGGTTTCGAGCACCTGCTTGTCGGCAGCCGGAAGGTTGCCTTCGACCTTGATGGTGTTCTTGGCGTAGCGGTTGGCCTCATAGGGGCCATGGCCCTGCAGGGTGACCGTGAAAAAGAAGAACGGGTCGCGCAGCTGATCGGCCTGGCGGATGATTTCCTTGGTCAGCGATTCGTCCGACGCGAAGATGCCGCGCTTCTGCATGACCGGCATATTCTCTTCCGACTTGAACTGATCAAAGCCGAACGCCTTGTAGACGGCACTGCGGTTCCAGAACCATTTCTGGAACGGATGCACGGCGCGCGCCACATAGCCTTCGCCGCGGAAGAAGGTGGCAAGCGACGGGATCGGATTGCGGATATATTGCTGATAGGGAATGCTGCCATAGGGCAGGAAGGCATTCGAAAAACCCGTCAGCGCCTCGAACTCGACATTGGCGGTCATCCCTCCGAATTCCGGCGAAAAGACATTGCCCGACTGCATCTCGCGGATCGTCGGCATCGGATCGGGCGACAGTTTGACATTCGGCAGGCGGGTCGGATCCCAGAAGGATTCGCTCATCAGCACGATCACGTCTGGCTTGCCGCGATGCGACGTGCCGGCCGGCATCGGCTTGGTCGGGATCTCGTCGATCGCGTCCGCCATGTAGCCCTGCGGTGCGGTGACGTTGGCCATCGGCAGGTTCAGCGCAAAGGCCATGGTGAAGCCGTTGTGACGATAGTTTTCGGTCTGGTCCCACATGATCGGAATGACCTGCAGGCGATCGCGCACCCAGGAGAACGTGTTGTAGTCCATCAGATGATAGAATGCGCCAAGCAGCGGCAAGGCCACGGCAAAGCGCGC
Organism: Rhizobium sp. Root483D2; assembly: GCF_001426685.1. Lineage (GTDB taxonomy): Bacteria > Pseudomonadota > Alphaproteobacteria > Rhizobiales > Rhizobiaceae > Pararhizobium > Pararhizobium qamdonense. Next base: position 121,987 of record NZ_LMFB01000041.1, read on the forward strand.
CAGGCGCTGGCGCCGGGAGAGGTTTGGAAAACGGCGCCAGGCGAAACGGATGAGCCAGGCAAGGGCAACCAGCGCCACAATGAGGCCGACGACGATCCCGACAGCCGTCCAAGGACGGTCGCGCACCAGAACCGGCATCAACTCCATGATCTGGCGGCCGAACAGGAAATCCGTGGGGTAAAGCGGGTCAGACAGAAAGATCTGCTTCTGGCGGCTCACAAGTGCCGGGACGAGCGCCAGCGGCGAAAGCAGAATGACGCCAAAATTTTCGCGCGCGAAAATCGCATCGACGGCGAGAAAGAGCAGAAAGAATACGCCGATGGTCGTCCAGGCCGGGCGCGCCGGATCGAGGAAAAACCGCACCGCCTCCATTGCGGAATTGCGGGCGATCCATTCCACACAGAAAATCAATGCGATAGACAAAAGCAGAGACAGCGAGAGATGCCGTGCAATCGACAGCGTCTTGGCATGGCGGGCGCCAAAACTGATGTGCGGACCATATGCCCTGGAAGCAGTGGCAGCGATTGCTGCCGATTCAAAACTGGCCAAGGCCGTCTCCAATTTCATAAAACTGTCGTTCTAATGTCATACAGTTGTCATCTTGAACGGAGGATGAATAATTCAAGTGGCGTTCTCCACTGCTTTTTCGGCGCGTGATGGCATCGGACATTTGCGGGAACGCGGGGTCTGCGCCGCGCAGAGGCGGTCATCGGCAACGAAGAGCGGATTTTTTTCTGACTTCATGGCAAGCACGCGGTATTTTGCTGCGGAATGCGATAAACAGCTCTTTGGATGCCCCGGTATCCGCGATAACAAGATCAAGCACAGGCCTGTTCATGACCGCGCAAAAGACCATTTCCACGAAGTTCCGTATCGCTGTTGCCCAGCTCAACCCAACGGTTGGCGATGTCGCAGGCAATCTCGCCAAGGCACGCGAAGCCCGCGCTGATGCAGCGCGCAGCGGCGCCGACCTGCTTCTGCTGACCGAATTGTTCATCTCCGGCTATCCGCCGGAGGATCTGGTGCTGAAGCCGGCGTTTCTCAAAGCATGCCAGAAGGCCGTCGATGCGCTGGCAGCGGACACAGCGGATGGTGGCCCGGGTGTCATCGTCGGCTATCCACGGCAGGGGGAAGCGGGGCGCCACAATTCCGTTGCGGTTCTGGATGGTGGTGAGGTGCTCGTTGTTCGCGACAAGCTCGATCTGCCCAATTACGGCGAGTTCGACGAAAAGCGTGTCTTTACCGAAGGCGCGATGCCGGGACCGGTCAATTTTCGCGGCGTACGGCTCGGCGTTCCGATCTGCGAGGAAGTCTGGAACGATTTGGGTGTCTGCGAGACGCTGGCGGAGAGCGGTGCTGAAATCCTGCTGGTGCCGAACGGCTCGCCCTATTATCGCGGCAAGATCGACGTGCGCTATCAGGTGGTGCTTCGCCAGGTGATCGAGACGGGTCTGCCGATTATCTATGCCAATCAGGTGTGTGGACAGGATGAACTGGTGTTTGACGGCGCAAGTTTCGCCTTCAATGCCGACCGGCAGCTCGCATTCCAGATGAGCCAGTTCGAAGAGAGCATTTCCATTTCCGAATGGCACAGAAACGGCGATGGCTGGGTCTGCCGACACGGCATGATGTCGAGGCTGCCGCAGCAGGAGGAGGCCGATTATCGCGCCTGCATGCTGGGCTTTCGCGATTACGTTAACAAGAACGGCTTCAAGAATGTCGTGCTTGGCCTGTCCGGCGGCATCGATTCGGCGATCTGTGCGGCCCTTGCCGTCGATGCGCTGGGCGAGGAGCGCGTGCGCACGGTGATGCTGCCCTACCGCTATACCTCAGCTGATTCCTTCAAGGATGCCGAGGACTGCGCCAAGGCGCTCGGCTGCCGCTACGATATCGTTCCGATCGAAGAGCCGGTAAAGGGCTTTTTGAGCGCGTTGTCGGAAATGTTTGAGGGAACAGAATCGGGCATTACCGAGGAAAACCTGCAGAGCCGTACGCGCGGCACCATCCTGATGGCGCTGTCCAACAAGTTCGGCTCGATGGTGGTGACCACCGGCAACAAGTCGGAAATGTCGGTTGGCTACGCGACGCTTTATGGCGACATGAATGGTGGCTTCAATCCGATCAAGGACCTCTACAAGATGCAGGTCTACGGCCTGTCGCGCTGGCGCAACACGACCGTACCGCCAGGTGCGCTCGGGCCATCGGGCGAGGTGATCCCGAAGAACATCATCGACAAGGCGCCCTCGGCCGAGCTTCGCCCCAACCAGACGGACCAGGATTCACTGCCGCCTTATCCGGTGCTCGACGATATCCTCGAATGCCTGGTCGAAAAGGAAATGGGCACGGAAGAGATCGTCGCGCGCGGCCATGACGAGGCAACCGTGCACCGGATCGAGCATCTGCTTTATATCGCCGAATACAAGCGCCGCCAGTCGGCACCGGGCGTGAAGATCACCAAGAAGAACTTTGGCCGCGACCGGCGCTATCCCATTACCAACCGGTTTCGCGACCGGTAGACCTGGAGACGAGGCGATGCGCAGTTCGGTCGAAATCTACACGATTGCCACGGGCGAAACCCACATCGTCTGGCAGACCCAGCAGCTGGTCGAGGCTCCGAACTGGTCGCCGGACGGGCAGTCGCTTGTCATCAACGGCGATGGATTGCTCTATCGCCTAGCCCTTTCAGGCGGCGAACCCCAGCTCATCGATACCGGCTTTGCCCGCACCTGCAACAACGATCACGGCATTTCGCCGGATGGATCAACAATCGTCATCAGCGACAAGACGGAATTCGGCGCATCGACGATCTATACGTTGCCGGCGGCCGGCGGTGTACCCCGGCAGGTGACGCTGAACCGGCCGTCCTACTGGCATGGCTGGTCGCCTGACGGCAAGACGCTGGCCTATTGCGGCATTCGCGATCAGGTCTTCGATATCTACACCATTCCCGTCGAGGGCGGCGAGGAGACCCGGCTGACCTTCGGCGAGGGGCGCAATGACGGTCCCGACTACGGTCATGACGGTGCGTGGATCTATTTCAACTCCAGCCGCAGCGGCCGGATGCAGATCTGGCGGGTGCGCGCCGATGGCTCGGATGTGACGCGCGTGACCGACAGCGAATATGGCGACTGGTTCCCGCATCCGTCTCCCGACGGCAAACACCTGCTGGTCCTCTCCTATGACGGCGACGTCTTTGACCATCCGCGCGATCTCGACGTGCGGCTGCGGCTGATGGATCCGGATGGCGGCAATGCGCGCGTGCTGTTCAGCCTGTTTGGCGGGCAGGGCACGATCAACGTTCCCAACTGGTCGCCCGATGGCACTGCGTTCGCTTTCCTGCGCTACGAGCCGGCTGCGGACCAATAGCGGTCCTCAGGCCCGTTTGTTCCAATGAGGTTTTGGCGCGCATGCTTTTGGACCCATTCACGGCATCACCGCAGCGACAGCGGAATATTGTAGGGCGTGATGACCTCGACGGCGGAGAGGCGGGCGATGCCGGGTGCCGTAACCGCGCTGCGGCGGCCGATGATGGCCCGGAAGACGGTGCGCACGTCGGCTTTCAGGTCGTGATGCAGGACGAAATGGATTTTTCCGTTGCGCAGCAAGTCGAGATTTCCGCTGTCGAGATCATGGGCCAGGAACACGGCGCATGTCCGGTTCGCTTGCGCAAAGGCAGAAAGCACTGCGCGATTGCCGCCGCCGATCGAATAGACGGCGTTGATGCCGGGATGGGCTGAAAGCGCTGCCGTTACCAGAGCACCCGTCGCATCGTCGCGGCCGAGACCCTCGCTGATTTCGACGATGCCGATCGACGGATAGCGGTCGCGCAAGGTGCGGCGAAAGCCGATTTCGCGTTCTTCTTCGCCCCGGAACCGGCTGCTCGACAGGGTTGCCAGCACCGTGGCCGGCTGGCCGGAGAAACGTTCGCCGATCAGGTAGGCTGCGGTTTCGCCCGCTGCCCTGTTGTCCGCCCCGGCATAGGCGGTGCGCGGCGCGTTGGGCAGATCGGTGACCAGCGTGACCACGGGAATGCCGGATTGTTCGAGCCGCGCGACGGCGGCGCTGATCTCGGGCACATCCGGCGCTTTGAGCACCACACCGTCGGTGCCGCGCAGGCGTATCCGGTCGAGCAACTGGACAATGTCGCCCGGCCGCATCATTTCGGCGAAATGGAAGCGGGAGCGGAAGATCGTCGGCAGGAATGTCAGGCTTTCGCTCTCGAACGCATCGCGCACCGTGTCGGTGAACCGGTCGGGGGCCTCCATGACGATATCGATGCCAAACTTGCGTCCCTGGATTTCGACGCCCGCCTGCTGTTTTTCCAGCTCGCGGATGGCGGCGCGCACGCGCAGTTCCGTCTGTTTCCGCACGCCCGCACGTTCGTTGAGCACGCGATCGACCGTGGCAGCGCTCAATCCGGCCTGAAAGGCGATGTCCTTGACCAGAAACTCGTGCGCCATCGCGGCTCCGTTCTGATGGTTTTTTGATGGGTTTCTGCTCTATATCAGCTTTTGTCCCCGCGTATAGTGCTGGCAACGACAGAGATCCGGTGGGAGGAAAACGGGATGAAGACCGACAACAATATCAAGCAGCGCGCCGACCGCGTCTGGCTGACGGAGGCCAGCTGCGATCTGGAGGATTTCCGGGCCGAGGTGGAGCGCACGGTGTCGCTTGCCGACTATCCGCATGCTGAGCGCGCCGAGAAGAACGTTCTGATCTACAATGGCGCCAGCGTGCTGAAGGCGGCCGCCACCCCCGACGGGCGCCGGGCGGTGCTGGCTGAGATCTGCGAGGCCTTTGCGACCGGGCCGGGCGTCATCGTCTTGAAGCAAGCTTTCGAGGACACGGCCGTGATCGATGCGGCCAGCGGCATTTTCGACGATATTATCAACGAACAGCACCGCACCAATAGCGGCGGCGGCGATCATTTTGCCAAGCCGGGGGCCAATGACCGCATCTGGAATTCGCTGGAAAAGCATTGCCTGCGTGCGCCGGAGAATTTTGCCGCCTATTACGGTAATGCGCTGATCGCCTTGGTCAGCGAAGCCTGGCTTGGGCCGGGCTACCAAATGACCGCGCAGGTCAACCGGGTCAATCCGGGCGGTGCGGCGCAATCGGCGCACCGGGATTACCATCTCGGTTTTCAGTCCTCCGCAGTGATCGAGCAGTTTCCGGCGCATGTTCACCGGCTGTCGCCGGTCCTGACGCTGCAGGGCGCCGTTGCCCATTGCGACATGCCGCTGGAAAGCGGGCCGACCTTGTTCCTGCCGTTCAGCCAGACTTATGTGCCCGGCTATCTGGCGCTGAAACGTCCGGAGTTCCGTGCGTATTTCGATGAGCACCATGTTCAACTGCCCTTGGAAAAGGGTGATCTGGTATTCTTCAATCCAGCGCTGTTTCACGCCGCAGGAACCAATCGCTCCGAGGGTATCAAGCGGGTGGCGAACCTCCTGCAGGTGTCCTCCGCCTTTGGCCGGGCGATGGAGACGGTCAACCGGGAGCGCATGAGCGGCGTTCTCTATCCTGCCTTGAAGGCAATGCTTGCGCACGGCCGGCTGTCCGCAGCGCAAGCGGCGTGCGCTATTGCCTCCTGCGCCGAGGGCTATTCCTTCCCGACCAATCTCGACCGCGATCCGCCGGTCGGCGGGCTTGCGCCGAAGACGCAGGCGCAGTTGATGCATGAGGCGCTGTCAGGCAACTGGGAGGAGGCGCAGTTTACGAAGGCACTTGCGGACCAGTCGGAGAAGAAGCTCAGTTAGAGCCACCACATCTTGCAATTTGAACTCCTGCCCGGATGCCGGGCGGGAGTTTTTTGACATCAGCGACATCGAAACGGAGGAAATAGGATGAGCAATGACCATGGCCGTCTGGACGGCAAAATCGCGATCGTGACCGGGGGGACGCAAGGGCTGGGGGCAACGATCGCGACGCTGTTTGCCGAGCGCGGTGCGGCCGGCATCGTCATCTGCGGGCGCAATGCCATCAAGGGCGAGGCCAAGGCCGAAGAGATCGGCAAGGCGACCGGCACCAAGGTCGTCTACGTGCAGGCCGATCTCGAACAGGTGGAGGATGCGCGCAAGGTTGTGGCTGCCTGCGACAGTGCGTTTGGCCGCGTCGATGCGCTGGTCAATGCGGCGGCGATCACCGATCGCGGCACGATCCTCGATACAAGCCCGGAGTTGTTCGACCGGATGTTTGCCGTCAATGTGCGCGCGCCGTTCTTCCTGATGCAGGAGGCGATCAACGTGATGCGCCGGGAAAAGATCGAGGGCACCATCGTCAATATCGGCTCGATGTCGGCTAAGGCTGGTCAGCCGTTCATCGCAGCTTATTGCGCCTCCAAGGGCGCCTTGGAAACGCTGACCAAGAACACCGCCTATGCCGTGTTGCGCAACCGGATCCGCGTCAATGGCCTCAATATCGGCTGGATGGCCTCTGAAGGCGAAGATCGCATCCAGCGGGAATATCACGGTGCAGCCAGCGACTGGCTGGACAAGGCTGCGGCAAGCCAGCCGTTTGGCCGTCTGGTCGATCCGGCCGAGGTGGCGCGGGCCTGCGCCTATCTGTCATCTGGTGAATCCGGCCTGATGACCGGCTCGGTGATCTGCTTTGACCAGTCGATCTGGGGTGCCTATGACGGCTCGCCGCATCCGGTTGCCGCGATTTGACGGGATCAGGGTGGGCCGTCTTGCATTTGGCGGCCCGCCATGCCCATATCGGTCTTGCTCAGGTGCCCGCGCAAGCGGGAGAATCGGGAAGCCGGTGAAAATCCGGCACGTGCCCAACGCTGTGACGGGGACGGTTTTGTATTTATGAATGTCTGAATCATTTCAGCGTTCTGCCACTGGATCTTCAAGCGATCCGGGAAGGTCGCAAAGCCGGTTGATCCGCAGTCAGAAGACCGGCCTGACGAGATAGACCAGCCCCGCGCGGACGGCGGGAGGTTTCGCATTGTTGGGGATCAAACGATGCAAACTGAACCGCAAGACCGCCTTGTGAAGGCGGATGCTTTTTCACAGGACGAGCGCGCCGCCGTCTACCGCGCCATCGAAACCCGCCGCGACGTGCGCGACCAGTTCCTGCCGCAGCCTTTGCCGGATGAGGTGATCGCGCGGCTGCTGGCCGCTGCCCATAGCGCACCATCCGTCGGCTTCATGCAGCCCTGGAACTTCATCGTGGTGCGCGACGAGGGCCGCCGCGAACGGGTGTTCGACGCTTTCCAGCGCGCCAACGAGGAAGCGGCGCTGATGTTTGAGGGCGCGGCGCGTGACAGATACCGGTCGTTGAAGCTCGAAGGCATCCGCAAGGCGCCGGCCAGCATCTGCGTGACCTGTGATCCATCCCGGGCAGGAAAGGTGGTTCTGGGGCGCACGCACAATCCGCGCATGGATGCGTTTTCGACCGTCTGCGCCGTGCAGAACCTATGGCTGGCTGCGCGGGCAGAAGGTGTTGGAGTCGGCTGGGTCAGCATCTTCCATGAGCGCGATATCAAGGACGTGCTCGGCATTCCCGATTCCATCGAGATCATCGCCTGGCTGTGCCTCGGCTATATCGATACGCTTTACGCCGAGCCGGAACTGGCCGTCAAAGGCTGGCGCCAGCGGTTGCCGCTTGAGGATCTGGTGTTTCAGGACGCCTGGGGCGTCACACGCAGCGCCTGATCAATTCGTCTGCTGCTGCTGGTAGCCGGGGCCGGCGGGATGCCTGAGGTCGATCGAGGTTTCCTGCGATGGCAGGAAGCTGGGGCCGACGACGCGAACCTTGTTGTCCTGCGGATTGTAAGGCCGGTCCGCAACGGTGTTTTTCACCTGCGTTGCCTCAGTGTCCTGCGTCTTCTTGGTGGCGCGCAGATCGACGACGCCCTTGCCGTTGTCGGGCGTGCTCTGCTGGATGGCGGTTTGACCCAGCGGACGGCAGCCGCACTGGCCGTTCTGGCTGCGGTCGCGGGTCTTGTAGGCAAATGCCGAGGGCAGGTCGGCATAGGGCTCGCCGGTGGCGGCCGACACCATCTGGTCGGTCTCTTCGGTCGTCAGCGCGTGATAATACAGCGCCGTCTCTGCGCCCGGGCACCGCTGCCGGCAGGTTTCCGCATCGCGCTGGAAATCGGCGGGTGAGGCATCGGACGAAATCGGGAAGAACGAGCCGTCGCAGGTGCGCACGCAGAGCGTCCGGAAACTTCCGGTGGCTCCGGGGCCGTAGTTGTCATGCGGCGTGGTGAAGTCGGTATCGCTGCCGCGCATGTCATCGTAACCGTCGCTGATCGGCGGCAGGCCGTTCAGGATATTGCGGTGGGCTTCCGGCTCTTCAATGGCGGCTTCCAGAACCTCGTCCTGATCGTCAAAGCAGCGATTGACGGCAAGGGCGGCCTCGATGCGGCGGCGGATGACGTCGCTGTCGCTTCCCGTCACCAGGCTTTGGCGGCGGGCCTTCAGCGTTTGAAGATCCATTTCCATCTGCGAGATTTCAGCGCTGAGGCTATCGCAGGCGTCTTCATTCGGACCGCCGACAATGATGACGCTGCCCGAACTGCAGCCCATCCGCCTGAGATCGCTGCGCGCCTGACGCAGGTCGAGATTCTGGCGGGAGATTGCGCCGGTATAGTCGCGCACATTGGCATTGGAGGCGACGATCCTCGGCAGGCTGGCAAGACGGGCATTCAGCCGTTCACACACCGCCGAGGCGCTGGCGGTTGCCGTCATGGCCAGAAGAAGCGGAGCGATCAGCGCCGCAGTGGATATCGAACGGAAAATCACGTGTTTCTCTCGCCTGAGCATACCGGCTCCCTGCCGGGTGCGAAGGAACATCCTCGCACTCTGACTTTTTGCCCATCATAGCGTCATTCGGCGCTGCTGCAACGCAGTCTCGTTGCCAGCGTTAACGGGAAGCGGGAGATAAATGCGGGGCGAGGCGGGAGAGCCACAATCGGCGGCTCTCCCGGATATCCGGTCATGCCGCCCGGGCGGTTTCAAGCGACATTGGCCGCTCCAGCACCGAACCGCCGATTTCGGCGACAGTTTTCATCTGCTCCAGAAGGCCGGTTGTGACCTCCCAGGCAACGGCAACGGCAAACACCGAGCCGATCCGCTGCGGTTCGCCGATGCGCTCGCCAGGGCAGCCCATGCGCCGGAACATGCGCTCCAGGAAGACATCGGTGACGGTGACGATATGGCTGAGGCCGGAGGACAGGCCGAGCTCTCCGACGCCGCACATCAGCTCCGCCGCTGCGATCGTCACCTGGTTGGAGCCGCGATCCTGCGAGATGGCCGGATCGATGCAGAAGCGGCTGGATTCCCAGATGGAGGCGCTGCGCACCTGCGGATTGTCGCCGAGCAGGATCGGAAACGTATCATCCAGCATGTTCGGTCCGAGCGTCGGCAGCAGCCGCAACGCGCCGCGCAGACGGCCCGTCTGGTCCGAATAGGACATGACATAGAGCGGATTGGCGTCGTCGTAGTGATCGATTTCCCAATCGCCACGCAGCGAAACGTCCCATTTCAGCAGGTCGTGAAAGACGCGCTTGCGCAGCCGGAACATGGCATCGAGGTCGCCGGGATTCTGCTTGCCGGTGTTGCGGTTGAAAATCCTGATCATGGTTTGCTCCTGTGTTGATGGTTCAGGAGCAAATGCTGTCAAATTTTATGGGTTGGCATAACTGTCGGTAGTGACAGGTTTCCAATGCACGCCAATGCGTTTCTCCTGATCGGAGGTCCAAAAGGACCTCCGATCAGGAGAAGACGGAAAACAAGGGATGAAGGGGCTTCGGGCTACGACGAACCCTTGCGGACGATGTCAGAAGGTGGGGATGAGATCGCGCCGGACGGCCTGGGCGACGGCCTGGCTGTTGGAGACGACGTTCAGCTTTCGCCGGGCATTGGTCATGAAGAAGCGGACGGTGCGCTCCGAAATGCCAAGGATGGTGGCGATTTCCCAGTAGCTCTTGCCGGCGGCAGCCCAGCCGAGCACTTCGGTTTCCCGGTGGGTTAACGCCTTGGCGCATTCTTCGGGCGGCTGACACTCCTCGTCGCTTTCCAGCAGGGCGGCGTGGAAGAGATTGGCCAGCAGTTGGAAATCGCGCAGGTGCAGACGCCTGTAGGCCGGCCATTCGTCGGCGGGGACATCGGCCTGGATTGCCAAAAAGGCCAGCCGCCGCGGCGGTGTGGCAAGCGGCAGGGTGACGCCGTCGAGCCCATGGCCGAGCTGCGTGGCCGAGGAGAAAAGGGGCTCGCTTTCGGGATGAAGCTTGCGCGCCGTTGCCCAATCCACGGGCCGCAAGCCGCCCATGGTCATGCGCAGGATCGGATCGATACGCTGGTATTGCTTGTCGATATAGGTTGAGAGGCTGCGGGCGCTGAACGTGTGGTGCAGCCTGTGGATAACCACACCGGCCGTCAGAATGCCGACGTCGAGGTAAAGCAGGTTTGCAATGCTGAAAGTGCTGCACATCAGGTCGAAAAACCGTGTCGGCTCAACGAGTTCCTCGTTTTCCATAATGTCCAGCAGGTCAAAGAATGCCTGTTGGTCAGCCATGCTACGATACCCTGTTATTTTGTGGGTTTCAGCATGATAACCGTTTCAGTCTTTGTCCAGTGCAATCTTTGGTTAACTGTGTATTTTTGATACACTAAACTATAAATTGCAGTTTAGATTGTGGATTTATTTTGATCAAACCGGTTTTTACGCCGGTTTGATCCGTTTTTTACTAGGCGGGGTAGGAGGCTTCCACCACCGCCAGTGCGGCCATGTTGACCACGCCGCGCGATGTGACCGATGGCGACAGGATATGCGCGGGCAGGGCCGTACCCAGAAGGATCGGTCCGACATGCAGGCTATCGGTCATGGTCTTGACGACGCCGAGCGTGATATTGGCTGCGTCGAGATTGGGGAAGACCAGGAGATTGGCCTCGCCGGCCAGTGTGCTGTTGGGCATAACGCGGCGGCGCAGGGCTTCCGAAATGGCGGAATCGCCGTGCATCTCGCCATCGGCCTCCAGATCGGGCGCCAGTTCCCGCACGATCTGCATGGCCTTGCGCATCTTGAAGGCGCTTTCCGAATCCCGCGAGCCGAAATTCGAATGGGAGACCAGGGCCGCGCGCGGGGTAATGCCGAAGCGGCGGATTTCCTGGGCGGCCATGACCGTCTTCTGGGCGATTTCCTCGGCCGTCGGATTGAAGGTCACATAGGTATCGGTAAGGAAAGTCGCGCCGCGCTGCGAGATCAGCAGGCTGAGCGCGGAATAGTCCAGCACGCCCTCACGCTTGCCGATGATCTGCGAGACGGCGCGCAGATGGGCGCTGTAGCGTCCTTCGACGCCGCAGATGAGGGCATCGGCTTCGCCGCGCCGCACGGCAAGCGCGCCGATGACGGTCTGGTTGGTTCGAACGATGGTGCGGGCTGCTTCCGGAATGACGCCGAGGCGGCCGACCAGCGCGAAATAATCATCGACATAGTCGCGGAACCGGGGATCGCCTTCCGGATTGACGACTTCGAAATCCACGTCCGGGCGGATGCGCAGGCCGTAGCGTTTCAGGCGGGTTTCGATGATCTGCGGGCGGCCGATCAGGATCGGGCGGGCCGTGCCATCTTCCAAGAGTACCTGGGCGGCGCGCAGCACGCGCTCGTCCTCGCCTTCCGAAAAGATCACCCGGTTCTTCTGAGCATTCTTGGCGGCGGCAAAGATCGGCTTCATGATGAAGCCGGAGCGGAAGACGAAACGGTTGAGCTGATCGAGATAGGCGTCGAAATCGGTAATCGGCCGGTTGGCGACGCCGCTATCGGCGGCGGCCCTGGCAACAGCCGGCGCGATCCGCAGGATCAGGCGCTGGTCGAACGGCGAGGGGATCAGGTAGTCCGGGCCGAAGACCGGGGTTTCGCCGGAATAGGCGCGGGCGGCGACATCGGAAGGTTCTTCGCGGGCAAGAGCTGCGATGGCGCGCACGGCCGCCATCTTCATTTCCTCGTTGATCGTACGGGCACCGCAATCGAGCGCGCCGCGGAAGATATAGGGGAAGCAGAGGACGTTGTTGACCTGGTTGGGAAAGTCCGAGCGGCCGGTGCAGATCATGGCGTCGGGGCGGGCTGCCCGCGCAACCTCCGGCATGATTTCGGGATTGGGGTTGGCGAGCGCCATGATCAGCGGCTTTTCCGCCATCTGGACCAGAAGTTCCGGCTTCAGAACGCCGGCGGCAGAGAGGCCGAGGAAGACGTCAGCACCGGCAATGCTGTCGGCCAGCACACGGTTGTCGCTATCTTGCGCATAGATCGACTTCCACTCGTCCATCAGCACTTCGCGGCCGGTATAGACGAGGCCTTCGAGATCGTGCACCCAGATATTTTGAAGCTCTGCGCCGAGCGTCACCAGAAGATTGAGGCAGGCGAGGGCTGCGGCACCGGCACCGGAGGTAACGATCTTCGCCTTGGCGATGTCCTTGCCGGCCAGCTCCAGGCCGTTGAGGATGGCGGCGGCAACGATGATTGCGGTTCCGTGCTGGTCGTCGTGGAAAACCGGAATATCCATCTTTTCGCGCAGGCGGCGTTCGACCTCGAAACATTCCGGCGCCTTGATGTCTTCCAGGTTGATGCCGCCGAAGGTCGGCTCCAGCGCCGAGATGACATTGACCATCTGGTCGATTTCAGGCGCATCGATCTCGATATCGAAGACGTCGATACCGGCGAATTTCTTGAACAGGACGGCCTTGCCCTCCATGACCGGCTTGGAGGCGAGCGGGCCGATATTGCCAAGGCCCAGAACCGCCGTGCCGTTCGAGACGACGGCGACCAGATTGGCGCGCGCGGTATAGTCGGCAGCGGTTGCCGGATCGTCGCGTATGGCAAGGCAGGGGGCTGCAACGCCGGGGGAATAGGCAAGCGCCAGGTCGCGCTGGTTGCCAAGCGGCTTGGTCGGCTGGATCTCGAGCTTTCCTGGGCGCGGATAGCGGTGGAAAAACAGCGCCTGCTCGTCGAGGTCGCCGCTTGCTGGGGCCGCTGGGGTCTTGGCCTTGTCGCCGGTGCTCATATCGTCATTCCCTACCTATTCGTCGCGGCTCTTTTTGCATGAAAAGTCGGCTCCGTACAGTTTCGAAACGGGCGTTTATCCCCGGTTTTCGGGAACAGGTGTTTCTCCGGGCATGCCGCTGGTTCCACAGGCTGTCATTATCCTGAAACAAGAGTCTGTTTTTGAAGGCTTACAAGAGAGGCACGACAGACCGTTGCGAGGCAGCATGACCGAGAAAGAGCAAGAACCCCAGCGTTTCAGGACCCTGTTCATTTCCGACGTTCATCTGGGTTCAAAGGCCGCCAAGACCGATTATCTCCTCGATTTCCTGCGTGTGACCGAGGCCGAGACGATCATCCTTGTCGGCGATATCGTCGATGGATGGCGGCTGAAGCGCAGCTGGTACTGGCCGCAATCGTGCAACGACGTCGTCCAGAAACTGCTGCGCAAGGCGCGCAAGGGCACCCGCATCATCTACATTCCCGGCAATCACGATGAGTTCATGCGCGATTTTCCAGGCGTGCATTTCGGCGGCATCGAGGTGGCCCAGCGCCACATGCACGAGGCTGCCGACGGCCGCAAATATCTGGTGCTGCACGGGGACGAATTCGACGTGGTCGTGCGCAATGCCCGCCTTCTCGCCTATCTCGGCGACTGGGCCTATGACACGGCGATCGTCATCAATATCGGCCTGGCTGCCATCCGCCGCCGTCTTGGAATGCCCTACTGGTCGTTTTCCGCCTGGGCGAAGCTGCAGGTCAAGCACGCGGTCAACTTCATCGGCGAATTCCAGCGCGTGGTGGCCGACGAGGCCCGCCGCGAAAATGCCGATGGTGTCATCTGCGGCCATATCCATCATGCCGTGATGGAAGACATTGGCGGCATCCGCTACATCAATACCGGCGACTGGGTGGAGAGCTGCACGGCGATCGCCGAGCATCATGACGGAACCATGGAGCTGATTACCTGGCGGGAGCTGAGCAGCGCGCCGGTTACGCGCGAAGACACGACCGAGGTCGAAATCATGATGGCGCGGGCTCTTTCGCAACAGGCGGCCTAAAACTGTGGTTGGCAGGCCCTGTAGGGAAAACTAGCGGCTGGCGCTGTTCTCAGCTCGCGTGATAAATCCTGCACGTTACTGTCAGGTCCTTCCATGATTCCCTTGTCTCCGCCTCCCGTTCGCGAGGAAGCGCCGCGTTATTTCGTGGTGCGGATCGCCTTGCTCTTTTGCGCGCCGCTGGTCGTCAATGGTTTTGCCATGCCGTATTTTCCGGTCTGGCTGAGCACGTTGTCGCTGAGCGATTTCGAGATCGGCATCATCCTCGCCGTGCCGATGTTCGTGCGCGTCGTGACGGCGCCGCTGGTCGGGCTTCTGGCCGACAAAATCGGCGAGCGGGCGCAAGTGCTGATCTGGTCGGCCGTGCTGTCCTTGCTGACGGCACTCGCGCTCTTCGTCTCCCACAGTTTCTGGTTCGTGCTGATCATCTACGCCGTCCAGGGCGGCGTCTATGCGCCCTATGTGCCGATCGTCGAGGCGATTGCGCTGACCGGCGTGCGGCGCTGGGGTTTCGATTATGCGACGATGCGCGTCTGGGGCTCCGTCGCCTTCATCGGGGCGACCATGCTGGGCGGGGTGATGATCGGCCTTTACGGCGGCGCGATGGTGCTGCCTGCCATGGCCGGTGGTTTTCTGCTGATGATTGCGCTGACCTTCATTGCGCCACGCGTCGGCAAGCCGCGCCGTCCGTCCACCCTGACGACGCTCACGGAGCCGCCACCCAAGGCGCTGCGCAAACTGGATCTGCAGCTGCTTTTGATCGGCGTGACGCTGGTCAACGGCAGCCATGCGATGCTGTTTGCCTTTTCGGCGATCTATTGGCAGCATATCGGCTTTACCGGCACCGAAATCGGTCTTCTCTGGAGTGCGGGGGTTGCCGCTGAAGTTGCGATGTTCTTCTGCGCGAGAATGATCATCCGGCGGTTCAGCCTGTGGACGATGATCTTTTCAGGCTGCCTCCTTGCCGTCGTACGCTGGATCATCTTTCCGATGGATCTCGGCTTCTGGGGCTATTTCGCCCTCCAATGCTTCCACGCCTTCACCTATGCAATCATGCATACGGGGATGCAGAATATCCTGGTGCAGCGCGTTCCGGAGGAACAGGAATCCTCGGCGCAGGGGCTGTACTTCTTTTATACCGGCATCTTCACGGCGATCTTCACGTTCACTTCCGGCTATTTCTACACCTGGTTTGGCGTGCACGGCTTCTACTCGATGTCGGTCGTTGCCTTTATCGGCTGCTGTTCTGCCTTTGCCGCCTGGGTTCTTCAGCCCCAGAGAGCGGGACGAGGCGGGTAGACCAGCGATCCCTCGTAGTGCAGGCCGGGCTCGCGGTCACGGGCGAGAAGCAGCGGACCGTCGAGATCGACGAACTCGGCGCCCTCAGCCAAAAGCACCGCCGGCGCCATGCCGAGCGACGTGCCGACCATGCAGCCAACCATGATTTTCAGGTTGAGTGCCCGCGCCGCATCGCGCATGCGCAGCGCCTCGGTCAGGCCGCCGGTCTTGTCGAGCTTGATATTGACGGCGTCATAAAGCCCTGCAAGCTTCGGCAGGTCCTCGGTCTTGTGGACGCTTTCATCAGCGCAGACCGGGACGGGGCGGCTGATGGAGGCGAGCGGCGCATCGTGTCCTGCGGGAAGCGGCTGCTCGATCAAGGATACTCCCGATTCGGCGCAGACGGCGAAGTGATAGGCGAGGTTGGTTTCCGTCCAGCCTTCATTGGCATCGAGAATAATGGCGCTATCTGGGGCCGCCGCCCGCACGGCGCGGATCCGCGAGGCATCGTCGGCCGTTCCGACCTTGACCTTTAAGAGCGCCCGGTGCGCATAATGTGCGGTCTGTGCCGCCATGGCCTCGGGCTCACCGAGCGAAATCGTATAGGCGGTGGTCAGCGGGCGGGGCTCAGCAAGTCCGGCAAGCGTGAAGACGGGAATCCCGGCTTTTTTCGCTTCCAGATCCCAAAGCGCGCAATCGACGGCATTGCGCGCCGCACCGGCTTGCATGATCTGCCGCAACTCCCCGCGGCCGATGCCAGCCTCGATCTGCGGGCGCATCGCTTCGATTGCCGCCAGAACGCTGTCAATGGTTTCACCGTAGCGCCCATAGGGCACGCATTCGCCGATGCCAGAAAATCCGCCGTCGGAAACGTGGCAGGTCACCACGGAGGCGGTGGTCTTGCTGCCGCGCGAAATCGTGAAACTGCCTGAGATCGGAAAGTGTTCGGCAGTGGTTTTCATCTGGCGGGTCATGGCGTTCTCCTGTGTCTTCCATGGCGCAGCTGGCAACCGTTTGGTACGGAAACGTTTCAATCGGTGACAGACCGGGTTCTAGCGGCTATGAGTCGCTGACGTTTTATCAAATGCAGCCATCTCCGGAAGACCTAACACACGTGACGCGTTCCCAACTGAAAACCGATACCGACGTCGAGCTCGCAGAAGCTGACGATGGCAGCACCCGGGCCTATCGGTTTAGCGGCGATTGGCGCAGCGTCTCCATTCACCTGGCGACGCCGAAGCTGGATGCGTTCGCGGCCAAGGGCGGCGAGGCGGGCGAGGTGGATCTGAGCGGCGTCACCGCGATGGACACGGCCGGCGCCTGGGTCATCCGCCGCTTCATGACGCAGATCGGCGACGTGAAGCTCACCAGCGACAAGCCGCGCTATATCGAACTCCTGAGCGCCTTGCCGGAAGCGCTGCCCGAGCCGGCCGAAGACGGCAAGAGCGCCAGATCACTGTTTGTCCGCATCTTTACCCCGGTCGGTAATTCGGTCGTCTCCGCCTGGGAAGACACCGTTGCCGCGATGTTCATTCTCGGGTCGGCGGTGCGCGGTGCGCAATTGAAGCTTGGCCGCCAGAGCGGAGTGTCGCCGGCGGCCATTATCAACCAGATCGATCGCATGGGTGTCCAGGCGGTGCCGATCATCCTGTTGATGTCGTTTCTGATCGGCGCGATCATTGCCCAGCAGGGGGCGTTCCAGCTGCGCTATTTCGGCGCCGAACTCTTTGTCGTCGATCTCGTCGGCATCCTGCAGCTGCGTGAAATCGGCGTTTTGCTCACCGCCATCATGATCGCCGGCCGTTCCGGCAGCGCGATCACGGCCGAAATCGGCTCGATGAAGATGCGCGAGGAAATCGATGCGCTGAAAGTGATGGGACTGAGCCCGATCGGCGTCCTGGTATTTCCAAGGCTGGTGGCGCTGACCGTGGCGCTGCCGCTGTTGACGATCATCGCCAATTTTTCTGCGCTCACGGGTGCTGCCGTGGTGACCTGGAGCTATTCCGGCATCACGTTTTCCACCTTTTTGGCGCGCCTTCAGGAAGCAGTCGATTTTTCCTCTGTCCTGGCCGGCATGATCAAGGCGCCCTTCATGGCGCTGATCATCGGCGTGGTTGCCGCCGTTGAAGGCTTGAAGGTCGGCGGCAGCGCCGAATCGCTTGGCAAGCACGTGACCCAGTCGGTGGTGAAGTCGATCTTCGTGGTCATTCTCGTCGATGGCCTGTTTGCGATCTTCTATGCGGCGATCAATTTCTGATGGGAGAGGTTTTGCCGGTGGATGTAGAGGACGAGATGACAGACGACGCGGTGAAACAGCCGGGTGAAGACGGCACGGAAGTCATCCTGTCGGTAAAGGACCTGACCGTCGGTTTCGGCTCCAATATCGTTCTCGACAAGCTGAACCTGGATATCTATCGCGGCGAAATTCTCGGTTTCGTCGGGGCGTCGGGCACCGGCAAATCGGTACTGATGCGCACGGTTCTGCGGCTTTTGCCGCGCCGGTCCGGCTCGATCAAGATTCTCGGCGTCGAATATGATGCCGTCAGCGAGGAGGAACGCATGGAGCTCGACATGCGCCTGGGCGTGCTGTTCCAGCACGGCGCGCTGTTTTCCTCCCTGACGGTCAAGGAAAACATCCAGGTGCCGATGCGGGAATATCTCAACCTGCCGCAGGAGCTGATGGACGAGCTGGCCCGGTTGAAGATCGATATGGTGGGCCTCGCGCCGGAAGCGGCCGACAAGTTTCCATCCGAACTTTCCGGCGGCATGATCAAGCGCGCGGCTCTAGCACGCGCTTTGGCACTCGATCCCGACCTTGTCTTCCTCGATGAACCGACCTCCGGGCTCGACCCGATCGGGGCGGCGGAGTTCGATAATCTGATCGCCAAACTGCGCGACACCCTGGGATTGACCGTGTATATGGTGACTCACGACCTCGACAGCCTGTTTTCGGTCTGCGACCGGATTGCGGTGCTCGGCAAGAAGAAGGTTCTGGTCGAAGGCACGATCGAGGACATGCTGGCCTGCGACGACGAGTGGGTGACCTCCTACTTCCAGGGCAAGCGCGCGCGTTCGATCGTGCGCGACGATGACACGAAAGCCTCCTGACAGCGCTGCATGACAGGAACGACGAATTGAAGCCGACTGATTAATTGAAGCAAGGAGCCGCGTTGGCGGCGTCCCCCAAGGGTACCGGTAGCAATGGAAACAAAAGCCAATTACGCCATCGTCGGATTTTTCACCGTCGCGGTCATCTTCGCGGCCTTCGGCTTTGTCTACTGGATGTCCCAATATGGCAGAAGCGGCGAAATGGCTGAGCTTGTCATCAGCATTCCTGGCTCGGCCAACGGCTTGAGCGTCGGATCACCGGTGCGCTTCAACGGTATTCCCGTCGGTTCGGTGCGCAGCCTTGCCATCAATTCCAACGATCCGCGCTATTCCGTTGCCGTGACCGAGGTGTCGGCCGATGCGCCGGTGCTGAAATCGACCACGGCAACCCTGGAAATCCAGGGTCTGACAGGGGCTGCCTATATCGAGCTCAGCGGCGGCAACAAGGGTGACGAGAATATCCTGCGCAAGGCGCTGGACACCGGCACATCCGCACAGCTGACCGCCGACCAGTCCAGCGTCACCAGCCTTCTGGCCACCGCCGACAAAATCCTCGACCGTGCCAATGACGCGATCGGCGACATCCAGGGCTTCGTCAAGGATGTGCGCGGGCCGTTGACCAATACGATCTCCAATGCCGACCGTTTCACCCGGTCGCTGGCCGACAATTCGGAAGGCATCGACAAATTCCTGGAAAGCGTCAGCGCGCTATCGACCTCGATCACGTCAGCGGCGAGCAAGCTCGATTCCACCCTGTCTGCCGCCGATACGCTGGTCAAATCGGTTGATCCAAGGAAGATCGACAATATCGTCGCCAATGTTGAGAAGATGAGCAACGACCTGAGCGCTGCTTCCTCCGGCGTGGCCGATACCATCGCCTCGTTCAAGAAGACGGCCGATACCTATGAACGGTTTGGCGAAAAGGCGACGGCATCGCTCGATCGTGTCGATCTGCTGATTGCCTCCATCGACACGCAGAAGGTCTCCGGCGTCGTCAACGATGTCTCAGCGGCCAGCGCCGATGCCCGCAAGGCGGTTGCGTCGGTGGCGGATTTTGCCGAGAGCATCAAGGGCCGCCAGAACGATATCGACCAGACGATCACCGATGTCACGCAGATGGCCAACAAGCTGAATGCCGCGTCGAGCCGCGTCGATGGTATCCTGGTCAAGCTCGACGGCTTCCTGGGCGATGCCGATGCGCCGTCACTGTCAGCGGACGCCCGCGCGACGCTTCAGTCCTTCCGCAAGGTTGCCGACAATCTGAATGCGCAGATCGGTCCGATCGCGGAAAACCTCAAGCGTTTCTCGGGGTCTGGCCTGCGCGATATCGAAGCACTGGTCAGCGATACCCGCCGGACCGTCAATTCGCTCGATACGACGATTTCGACCTTCGACAAGAATCCGCAGCGGCTGCTGTTCGGAGGCGAAACGGTCAAGCAATATGACGGACGCACGCGGCGCTGATTCGAGCATAACGGCAATCATCGGGACGGGAAATTGGCGCTGAGACCACCAGCGAACAGCGCTTTGCTTCCATCGACGTGACGTTTGCGTGGCAAGGCTGCACGCCTTGGCGGTTTTTTAACCTATCCGCAGCGGTTTCACTGCTTTTTTGGCTTGTTTTGACCGGATCAGCCTCTACGTTGCTGCTGATTGGCGAAGGATAGTGTTTGCAATGAATTTTCCCGGTATGTCGTTTGGTCGTAAGGCAGGTTTGATCCGGGCCTGTTCTGCACTCCTTCTTGCCGCCACGCTTTCCGCCTGTGCCGGCAAGGCCAATAACGACACCTATAGCCTGTCCGCTTCCCCCGTTGTCGAAGGGCCTTCTTCGAGCAAAAAGCAGATCCTTGTTCCCGAGCCGACGGCGCTGAAGGCACTGGATAGCGACCAGGTGGTGATCCGGCTGTCGGGTTCGGAAATCCAGTATCTGGCCAAATCGCAGTGGAGCGACCGCTTGCCGAAAATGGTGCAGGCGAAGCTGGTGCAGGCCTTTGAGAATACCGGCAAGATTGGCGGCGTCGGCAAGCCGGGCGAGGGACTCGCCATCGACTATCAGGTGATCACCGAAATCCGCTCGTTCGAAATATCGACGGCTGGCTCCGATACCGCCGTCGTGGAAATTTTCGCCAAGATCCTCAATGATCGCACCGGCACTGTCGGGGCACAAAAGGCATTTCGCGCTACCGTTCCGGTGCGCGGGAGCGGAGCGCCGGCATTCGTCGCGGGTCTTGACGGTGCATTTGCACAGGTTGCCGGCGAGATTGTCCGCTGGACGCTGAAAGCGATCTGATCGGACAAGAACCCGATCAGGTAACCGGGATCAAGCCACCACGATCCGGTTGACGGTTTCCGCAACGCCTTCTACTGAGTTTGCGGCTTCTTCTGCCCGCTCCACCTCTTCGATGGTCGCTACCGTGCCGTTGAGCACGATCGTGTTTCCCTTCGAGACCACCGAAATATCCGATGCGTCCAGTCCGTCCACGGTGGCCAGGCAATTGGCGACCCGCGTTTCGAGATCCGCCTCATCGCCCTCGATCAGCTCTTCGGGCGTTTTGCCGTAGAATGTGCGCTCTTTGAAAACCATGGCTTTGTGCTCCGATGCGGTTATGCGCGGATAACGCGGCATTGAGCCTTTTGTTCAGCCCTGTTCCATTCGAAACAGCGCAGATAAGCGGCGCGTGAGACTGTTGGATCACTGGATGAGACGAACTCATCAGGAACCAACAGAGGAGATTTCAGCATGCGCAAGTTCATTCTTTCCGCCGCCGTCGCAGTCATTGCCGCCATCTCGTTTGCCGCACCGTCGCAGGCCGGCGGACATCACCATCACGGCCGTCACCATGGCGGATTCTCCATCGGCTTCTACAACACGGGCTATTATGGCGATGGATATTATGGCGGCGGCTACTATCAGCCATCCTGCTACACCAAGAAGGTGAAGCGCTGGGACCGCTGGGGTAACCTGCATATCCGCCGCATCAAGATCTGCGACTGATACGCACTCTTCAGGCAACAAAAATCCGGCCGTTGACAGCGGCCGGATTTTTGCGTCAGGCATCACTTCTCAGGGCCAGCGAACCACGGGCGGCAGCGAGGACAGGATCGAATCGACATTGCCGCCGGTTTTCAGGCCGAAGATCGTGCCGCGATCGTAGAGCAGGTTGAATTCGACATAGCGGCCACGGCGCACCAGCTGCTCGTCGCGATCTTCCTCGGTCCAAGGCCTGTTGAAATTGGCGCGCACGATCTTGGGATAGATCAGGCTGAACGCCTTGCCGACATCCTGGGTGAAGGCGAAGTCGGCCTCCCAGCCGCCTTTTTCCTCGCCGGAATGCAGCCAGTCGAAGAAGATGCCGCCGATGCCGCGGGATTCGTTGCGGTGTTTCAGGAAGAAATACTCGTCGCACCAATCCTTGAAGCGCGGGTAATCGGCAACGGCGTGGCGCCGGCAGGCGATCTCCATACCGCGATGAAACAGCATCGTATCCGGATCGGTCTGCGTGCGGCGGCTGTCGAGCACCGGCGTGAGATCGGCGCCGCCGCCAAACCAGTGGCTGGTGGTGACGACCATGCGGGTGTTCATGTGCACGGCGGGCACGTTCGGATTGACCGGATGGGCAATCAGCGAAATGCCGGACGCCCAGAAGGTCGGGTCTTCCTCGGCGCCGGGGATCTGGCTGCGGAATTCCGGCGAGAACTCGCCGTGGACGGTGGATGTGTGAACGCCGACCTTTTCAAAAACCCGGCCGTCCATCATCGACATGCGGCCGCCGCCGCCGGCACCCTTGTCGCGCAGCCAGTCCTTGCCGATGAAGCGCCCCGGCTCGCGGTCGGACAAGGGGCCTGCCAGTTCGTCCTCGATGGTCTCGAACGCGGCGCAGATGCTGTCGCGCAAGGATTGAAACCAAGCCGTTGCTCTCGCCTTCTTGTCTTCGATATCCGCAGGCAATCCTTGCGGCAGGTTGGGTCGTTCCATGAAAGTAATCCTGTTTGGCGTGGCCTGAAGCGGCAACAAAGCGCGCCGATTCGCATCTTGGCCGACAGTTCAGATTTTTGCCACAGCTGGCAACGGCGCAGGGCGCGAACCGGTCAGTGTGCCGCAGGGGCCGACCCTTTGATTCGGACTCGCAAAACCCGGAATATTTCCCTATCTTCAACAGGCGAGTTCGACTGGCGAAAGGTAGGAGCTCATGGCAAGACTTCCGGCAGCACCGCCGCTCGACGGGTTGAAACGTCAGATCGACCGGCACCGCAAGGACAATCCGCAACGCAATGACGGATTGTTCGTGCGCGAGACGTTCCGGCTCGAGCGGAGCGATGCGCGGCAGAAAGCGCAGGAATGGTTCGATGCCTGGCCAAAAGCCGCCTATTGGACTGAGGTGGAAAGCTGGCGGCTGTTGGACGGTGACCAGATCGAATTCACCATGCGGCGTCTGCCCAGCGCCGATTGACGGCCGATAACATTCTCCATCCCCAGCATCAGCCCTGTTCTTCGCCGGCATGTTCGATCAGATAGGCGCCGGCGCCCTTTTCCGACAATGTGTCATCCGGGTTGCGCAGCGGACAGTCGCGCATGGAAAGACAGCCGCAGCCGATGCAGGACGTCAGCTGGTCGCGCAGCGCGGTGAGCTTGGCGATCCGTTCGTTCAAATCGGCCTTCCAGTGTTCCGACAGACGCTCCCAGTCGCTGACCAGCAATTGCCGGTCGTTCGGTAGGGCGGAAAGCTCCTTTTGAATATCGGCGAGCGGAATGCCCGTGCGCTGAGCAATCTTGATGACGGCGATGCGGCGCAGGACGCTGCGGGGATAGCGGCGCTGGTTGCCGCGGCTGCGCATGCTCTGGATCAGGCCTTTGGTCTCGTAGAAATGCAGCGTCGAGACCGCGACGCCGCTACGGGCAGCGACTTCTCCGACGGTCAGTTCGCGGCGTGGCAGCTGGCCCTGGTTTTTTTCCGGCATCTCTATTGACCTCAACTTTAGTTGAGGTTTTATACCATGAGCTCCATTCTATCGGCAACGGAGCTTTTGCAGACATGAACGAGAAAATGACCATCGCCGTCGTCTATGGCAGCGCACGCCAAGGGCGCTTCTGCGACACCGTCGTCAACTGGGCCTTGACGGAGCTGTGGGCCGAATGCGGGTTCCGCATCACGCTGATCGATCCTCTGGAGCTGAAGGGTGGCGCCGGAGACGGGGTGCTCGACGGTGAGGCGCTTGAAGACAAGATCGCTGCCGCCGACGCCTTCATCATCGTGACGCCGGAATATAACCACGGTTATCCGGCCTGCCTGAAGGAACTGATCGACAGTTGCTACGAGCCCTGGCACGCAAAGCCGGTCGGCTTCATCTCCTATGGCGGCATTTCCGGTGGCTTGCGCGCCGTCGAGCAGTTGCGCCAGGTCTTTGCCGAACTGCACACCGTCACCATCCGCGACACCGTCAGCTTTTCCAATGTCTGGGGCCAGTTCGATGCCGCCGGCAATCCGTTCAAGGCGGCGGAAGCCAAGGCCGGGCTGATGGTGATGCTGCGGCGCCTGAAATGGTGGGCGAGCGCCCTGAAAGCGGCCCGGGCCGAAAACGCCTATGCGGGCGTTGCGGCGTGACGCGGAAGCGTCGCTCTCAGCCGGCGACCTGCCGGAGCGCTTCGCCCGCGATCATCGCCACCGACATGGCCACGTTCAGCGACCGCTGGCCCTCGACCATCGGGACGATGATGCGGCTGTCCGCCCTGTCATGGACGTGATCGGGAACCCCGGCGCTTTCGCGGCCAAAGAGCAGCGTGTCGTTGGGCTGGAAGGAGAACCGCGTATAGGGCTCTGCCGCCTTGGTGGAGGCCAGCACCAGGCGGCGGCCCTCACGCAGACGCACCGCCTCGAAGCACTCCCAGTTGACGTGGCGGGTCAGGGTCACAGAGGCGATGTAATCCATGCCGGCGCGCTTCAGGTTCTTGTCGGACAGATCGAACCCGGCGGGCTCGATAATATCGACGGCAAGGCCCAGACACGCGGCAAGGCGCAGAATCGTCCCGGTATTGCCGGGAATATCGGGCTGGTAGAGGGCGATGCGCAGTGAATGTGGCGACATATCAACAAGTCTTATGGGCTTCATCAATGGCCGTAATCAATCTGTGCCGTAATGGCAACAGAATCCTGCCAGAGACAAAAATGATGAAAAAAACGCCATGGACAATCTGGCGTACCGGCGCAAATCATTCTAGTCATGCTTCATCTTCAACGCGAACCATAGGAGGCATGCATGGATATTCGAATGACCACCAGCCTCCAGGCTGTGCCTCCAGTCCTTTTCGGCTGACCGGTTTCGCGCTTTTCCTTTTACGGCATCCTTGCGCTCGACCGCCCGCATTCCGGACGAACACGTCTCGCGTTCACGATTGAGCTGTTTTCCGGGTTTTTATGTTTCTGATCGATGAATGCGGGATGTCCCGCCTTCCTTCATTGGCTTCCTGAAGGAGCTTAGCATGTTCGGCTGGTTTGAATCCCGCCTCAATCCCTATCCCGTCGAGGAGCCCACGGTTCCGCCGCAGGGTCTGTTTGCGTTCTGCTGGCACTATACCAAGCCGGCGGCCCCCTGGCTGTTGACCATGTCGGTCTGCACTATGCTGATCGCGATCGGCGAAGTGGCACTGTTCCAGTTTCTCGGCAATGTCGTGGATTGGCTGTCGTCCGCCAGGCAGGACACGTTCCTGCAAAGCGAAGGCACCAAACTGATCTGGATGGGCGCGCTCATCCTGATTGGCCTGCCAACGGTCGTCGCGATCGATTCGATCATCATGCACCAGGTGCTTCTCGGCAATTATCCGATGATCGCGCGCTGGCAGATGCACCGGTATCTGCTGCGCCAGGGCATGACCTTTTTCGCCAACGAGTTTGCCGGCCGCGTCGCCACCAAGGTGATGCAGACCTCGCTTGCCGTGCGCGAAACGGTGATGAAGATCCTCGACGTCTTCGTCTATGTCGTTGCCTATTTCATCTCGATGCTTGTCGTTGTGGCCGCCGCCGACTGGCGGCTTCTGGCGCCGCTGATCGTCTGGATCATCATCTATATCTGCATCGTGACGCATTTCGTGCCGCGTCTGCGCAAGATCTCCAAGGATCAGGCGGATGCACGCTCGATGATGACCGGCCGCGTGGTGGACAGCTATACCAATATCGCCACCGTCAAGCTGTTTTCGCATGCCGGCCGCGAGGAGATCTATGCCAAGGAAAGCATGGATGCGTTTCTGCAGACCGTGCACCGGCAGATGCGCAAGGTGACGCTGTTCCATGTGCTCGTCTACACCAACAACTGCATCGCGCTGTTTGCGATCTCGGCGCTCGGCATCTATTTCTGGATGACCAGCGGCATGTCGGTCGGTTCGATCGCCATTGCCGTATCGCTCGCCATGCGCATCAACGGCATGTCGCAGTGGATCATGTGGGAAGTCTCGGCGCTGTTTGAGAATATCGGCACCGTTTATGACGGCATGAGCATGATGACCAAGGCGCATGACATTGTCGATAACGACAATGCCAAGGTGCTGAAGGCGCCGCAGGGGGCCATCGCGTTCGAAAATATCGGCTTCCACTACGGCAAGAACAAGGGCGTGATCGAAAACCTCTCGCTCGCGATCAAGCCGGGCGAGAAGATCGGCCTGGTTGGACGCTCGGGCGCTGGCAAGACGACGCTGATGAACGTGTTGCTGCGCTTCTACGATCTGGAATCGGGTACGATCCGGATCGACGGGCAGGATATCGCTGCGGCGACGCAGGACAGCCTGCGCGCCCAGATCGGCGTGGTAACGCAGGATACCTCGCTCTTGCACCGCTCGATCCGGGACAACATCGCCTATGGTCACCCGGAAGCCGGGGATGCCGACATTATCGCCGCCGCCAAGCGGGCCAATGCCTTGGATTTCATCGAACAGCTCGAGGACAACCAGGGGCGCAGGGGACTGGATGCCCAGGTCGGCGAACGCGGCGTCAAGTTGTCCGGCGGTCAGCGCCAGCGGATCGCCATCGCCCGGGTCTTCCTGAAGGATGCGCCGATCCTCATCCTCGACGAGGCAACCTCGGCGCTCGATTCGGAAGTGGAAGCGGCCATTCAGGAAAACCTGTTTGCGCTGATGAAGGGCAAGACGGTAATCGCCATCGCCCACCGCCTGTCGACGCTGACGGAGATGGACCGGCTGGTCATTCTCGAAGCCGGCAAGATCGTCGAGACCGGTAGCCATGCCGAGCTCATCAGCCGCAGCGGTCTCTATTCCGATCTCTGGTCGCGGCAATCCGGCGGGTTCATCGCCGATGATGGCGATGGCACGGACAAACAAAAGGAGGAGGCGGCCGAATAGGCCGCCTCCAAGCCTTGCATGTCAACTTCTAGGGCGATCGGCGTGAGCGATATCGGTTTTGAATTCGACGTCCTGATAAAGGGTGAGCGCACGGCGGCATTCGATGTCTTCACCGCTGGAAATCCGGACTGGACCTGCCGCTACGGAAAGAATGGCGGCTTCCTCAGTGAGCCGCCTCAGCTGACCCTGGATGAAACGGATGCCAGCCGTTTCGTGGCGCTGCATCTCGATGCATATGCGGCCCAGTTGTCGTTGCTTAGAAATCTTGGGCATGGTCATTGCATTCGCATCGCCGTCTATTTCGACAGCGCGACGACGGCGGGTTTCAGCCTTGGCCTCAAGCCCTCGACCATGGCTCGGGTTTCGGCGCTTGGCTATGAACTCGAGTTTTGCGTCTATCCGTTCGCCGGCCATGATGACGACTGAAAATTGGGGGCTGGAAGCACCGCTTTTGAACATGACGGATTTGTAATCGAGATCATCGGCGGTTGCGGCCGATTCCGGATTGCCGCGCGCGCGAATCTGCCTATATCGGAGAGATGCTGCTGCGCGCCCTGTTTGCCTATTTCGAGAACTGGATACAGCCTTTCGCTGTTCGCGACGGCTTGCAGCCGCCGGAACGGCTGATCCCCTATATCTGGTTCTACATCCGCCAGGCCAAGGCGCCATTCATCGCCATGCTTATTCTCGGCGGATTGACGGCGGCGATCGAGGCGACGCTGTTCTGGTTTGTCGGCCGCGTCGTCGATATCCTCGCAACGGTCAAACCGGCCGACGGCTGGAGCGGGCTTCTGGCGGCGCACGGCGCCGAGCTGTTCGGTATGCTCGTCCTGATCGGCATTGTCCGTTTCGTGGTGTCGCTGGTGATGGCGCTGGTCGATCAGCAGGTGATCACGCCCGGGTTCTACAATCTGGTGCGCTGGCAGTCTTATCTGCATGTCTCGCGTCAGTCGCTTTCTTTCTTCCAGAACGATTTTTCCGGCCGCATCGTCACCAAGGTCTGGTCGGGCGGGCAGGCGGTCGGCGATGTCGTGACGTCGCTGATGGAAAGTGTTTGGTTCGTCGGCATCTATTCGGTCTCGACGCTGGTGCTGGTCGGGCAGCTCGATCTGTCGCTTGCCGTCGTCGTTCTGCTCTGGCTGATCGGCTTTGCCTTCCTGGCGCGCTATTTCGTGCCGCGCATCCGCAAACATTCCAAGGAAACGGCCGAAGCGTCGTCCATGCTGAGCGGCCGCATGGTCGATGCCTACAGCAACATGCAGACGCTGAAACTGTTTGCGCGCGACGAGGAAAACGACCGCTACATGCGGCAGGGTTTCGATATCTATCAGGATACGATCCTGCGCTTCACCCGGTTCATCACCGGCGTTCGCGCCTCCATGGCATTTCTGTCGGGGATCATGATCGTCACCATGGCGGGGTTGAGCGTCGATCTCTGGCTGTCCGGGGCAATCAGCTCAGGCGCCGTCGCATTTACCATGGCGCTGATCCTGCGGCTGAATTTTCTCCTTAGCCGGATGATGGTTCAGTTCAACGGCATCATGCGCAATATCGGCACGATCCAGAACGCCGCCGAAATGATCTCGCAGCCGGTCCAGCTGGTCGACCAGCCGGATGCGCCGGCCCTTGTCGTCGAAAGCCCCGCGATCCGTTTCGAGAATATTCATTTCCATTACGGCAAGGGGCAGGGCGTTATCGATAACCTGTCTCTCGTGGTCCGGCCGGGTGAGAAAATCGGCATTGTCGGCCGCTCAGGTGCTGGCAAGACGACGCTCGTCAATCTGCTGCTGCGCTTTTACGATCTGGAATCCGGCCGCATCCTGATCGACGGGCAGGACATTTCCCTGGTGCGGCAGGAATCGCTGCGCATGCAAATCGGCGTCGTCAGCCAGGATACCTCTCTGCTACACCGCTCGATCCGCGACAATATCCTGTTCGGCCGTCCCGATGCCGATGAGCATGGCCTGCGCGACGCCGCCGAAAAGGCAGAGGCTCTGGAGTTTATCGAGAATCTGCAGGACCAAAGGGGCCGCAGGGGATTTGACGCGCATGTGGGCGAGCGCGGAGTGAAGCTCTCCGGCGGGCAGCGCCAGCGGGTGGCGATAGCACGCGTGATGCTGAAGGACGCGCCGATCCTCGTGCTCGACGAGGCGACTTCGGCGCTTGATTCGGAAGTCGAGGCCGCCATCCAGTCCAATCTTGACCGGCTGATGCACGGAAAGACCGTGCTTGCCATTGCGCATCGCCTGTCCACCATCGCAGCGCTCGACCGTCTGATCGTCATGGATCAGGGCCGGATCGTCGAAGATGGGACCCATGACCAGCTGATCGCAGCCGGCGGTCTCTACGCCGATCTGTGGCTGCGCCAGTCCGGCGGTTTTCTGGCCCGCGAGGCTGCGGCCGAATAACGCACCGGCGTGGCGTCAAGCGGCCCTGCAATGCCGCGTTTCGATCGCACCGGGCGGCAAAAAGCGGTTTGCGAACATCGGCTTCGGTTTTCCCGCGACAATGTGGCTCACCCCTTGCACCCAAGGCTAGACATCCCCAGCGATCAAGCATAGAACGCGCCGGAATGCCGGGGGAATCTGCCGTTTTTTTGATGGGCGAGGTTTGCCCGGTTTTGGTGCATGAGCGGAGAAGGCGAAAGTTTTCTTCGAATCGTGCATAGAGGCTTATTGATTTGGCGCTGTTCTTTCGCTCAAGTGTCAGCACGGGGCGCGGATCGACGCCGGGGACAGTGCGGTTTCCGCAAAACATTGCGTGAGAGGATGGTTTAGCCGTGAGCGAACACGAGATATCAAGCGAAACCTCGGGCGAGCCCACTCGCCGCGATTTCCTGTATTTGACCACCGGCATGGCCGGTGCGGTTGGTGCAGCCGCCGTTGCATGGCCGTTCATCGACCAGATGCGGCCCGACGCCTCGACGCTGGCGCTGGCCTCGATCGAGGTCGATGTCGCAAGCCTGCAGCCGGGCATGTCGCTGACGGTGAAATGGCGCGGCAAGCCGATCTTCATCCGCAACCGGACCGACAAGGAAGTCGAGGAGGCCAATGCGGTGGCGCTGGCCGACCTGAAGGACCCGGTTGCGCGCAACGCCAACCTGCCGGCCGATGCGACGGCGACCGACCTTGACCGCTCCGCCGGCAAGGAAAAAGAAAACTGGATCGTCATGGTCGGCTCCTGCACGCATCTGGGGTGCGTACCGCTTGGCCAGGCCGGCGATTTTGGCGGCTGGTTCTGTCCGTGCCACGGCTCTCACTACGATACGGCCGGCCGTATCCGTAAGGGCCCGGCACCGCAGAACCTCGCCGTACCGACATTTGCGTTCGCTACCGACACAGTCATCAAGATCGGTTGAGGGGAATACTGATTATGAGTGGTGATCATTCAACCTATACGCCGACGTCCGGTATCGAGAAATGGGTGGATTCGCGCCTGCCGCTGCCGCGGCTCGTGCATGACAGCTTCGTTTCCTATCCGGTTCCGCGCAATCTGAACTACGCCTACACATTCGGCGCCATGCTCTCGGTGATGCTGATCATCCAGATCCTGACCGGTGTCGTTCTGGCCATGCATTACGCCGCCGAAACGACGGTTGCGTTCAATTCCGTCGAAAAGATCATGCGCGACGTCAACCAGGGCTGGCTGCTGCGCTACATGCATGCCAACGGTGCGTCGTTCTTCTTCATCGCCGTCTACCTGCATATCGGCCGCGGTCTCTACTACGGCTCGTACAAGGCGCCGCGCGAAATCCTCTGGATCCTCGGCGTGGTCATCTACCTTCTGATGATGGCTGCCGGCTTCATGGGCTACGTTCTGCCCTGGGGTCAGATGTCGTTCTGGGGCGCCACGGTTATCACCGGCTTCTTCTCGGCCTTCCCGCTGGTCGGTGAATGGATACAGCAGTTCCTGCTCGGTGGCTTTGCGGTTGACAATCCGACGCTCAACCGCTTCTTCGCGCTGCATTACCTGCTGCCCTTCATGATCGCCGGCGTCGTCGTCCTTCACATCTGGGCCCTGCATGTGGTCGGCCAGACCAACCCGACCGGCGTCGAGGTCAAGACCAAGACGGACACGGTTGCCTTTACCCCTTACGCGACCCTCAAGGATGCGCTCGGCGTATCGGTCTTCCTGTTGTTCTACGCGTGGTTCGTCTTCTACATGCCGAACTTCCTTGGCCATCCCGACAACTACATCCCGGCCAATGCGCTGAAGACACCGGCCCATATCGTTCCGGAATGGTACTACCTGCCGTTCTACGCGATGCTGCGCGCCATCACCTTCAATGTCGGCCCGATCGATTCCAAGCTCGGTGGCGTTCTGGTGATGTTCGGTGCGATCATCATCCTGTTCTTCCTGCCATGGCTCGATACGTCGAAGGTTCGCTCCGCCGTCTACCGCCCCTGGTACAAGCTGTTCTTCTGGCTCTTCGTGATCAACGCCATCCTGCTCGGCTGGCTGGGCTCGCGTCCTGCTGAAGGCCTCTACGTCGTGATGTCGCAGCTTGGCACTCTCTATTACTTCGGTTTCTTCCTCGTCATCATGCCGGTTCTCGGCCTGGTCGAGACGCCGAAGCGCATCCCGAATTCCATTACCGAAGCGGTTCTGGAAAAACAGGCTGCGAAGAAAAAGCCAGTTGCTGCGTGATGTCTGCGAAGATCAAGGAACCCAAAACAATGAAAAAGCTTGTTACAGGCATTCTTTCGCTCGCAGTCGTCGCCGGTCTTGGTGCAGGCATGGTGTTCGCCGCTGAGACCGGTGAAGCCAAGCCTGCCGGTGCTGCCGCTGAGGAAGAGCATGGTGGCGGCACGCCGCATTACCCGATCCACAAGCCGGAACAGGAAGAGTGGTCCTTTGCCGGACCGTTCGGCCACTATGACAAGGGCCAGCTGCAGCGCGGCCTGAAGATCTACACCGAGGTCTGTTCCGCCTGCCACTCGATGAACCTTGTGTCCTTCCGCACGCTGGAAGGCCTCGGCTACTCGCCGGCCCAGGTAAAGACCTTTGCCGCCAATTACGAAGTCCAGGACGGCCCGAACGCCGACGGCGAAATGTATACCCGCAAGGCCGTGGCTTCGGATCATTTCCCCTCGCCATTCCCGAATGCCGAGGCTGCCGCTGCCGCCAACAATGGTGCAGCACCGCCGGACTTCTCGCTGATCGCCAAGGCGCGCGGTATCGAGCGCGGCTTCCCGACCTTCATCTTCGACATGTTCACCCAGTATCAGGAAGGCGGCCCGGACTATATCCACGCGCTGCTGACCGGCTACCAGGATGCGCCGGAAGGCGTCGAGATTTCGCCGGGCACCCATTACAACCCGTATTTCGCCAATGCGGCGGCACTTGCGATGGCAAAGCCGATCTCCGACGATCAGGTCACCTATGACGATGGTTCGCCGCAGACGGTCGAGCAATATTCGCGCGACGTCTCCGCTTTCCTGATGTGGGCTGCAGAGCCGCATCTGGAAGCGCGCAAGCGCACCGGCTTCATGGTCATGATCTTCCTGTTGATCTTTACGGGCCTGATCTACCTGACGAAGAAGTCGGTTTACGCCAACAAGGAACATTGAGGCCTGTCACGGCTTTCGAACGACAAGAGGCGGTCCGGGTGGCCGCCTTTTTTTGTGCCCATTATTTCGGGCCGTCCGAGGCTCTAAGTCAAAATGTTGGCGAACTCGCGCTCACACGCCAGCCGATCAATAACAGCCAATGCGCCGAGCTTTCTGAGAATAAGAGCGTTGGGGATCGTGGCCAGTCGCCACCGGACGAGGCAAGGCTGCGGGAGATTTGCGGACAACAGGTCTTTAAGCACGACGTCGCTTGGCCACGATGTCGCCTTCGCCGTAGTAATCATCGCGACTACGGTGATTGGTTGACATGATTAAATGCTGCTCCTGAAAGGACCACTGCCGGGCGCCGCTTTAAAATGGGAATGTCTGAGAAGGGAAAGGGGACGACAATGGTTTCGTATCTTTCACAGATCACGAAATGCTTCCTTATCCTCCGGGCTGTCCCATTCGACAAATAGCTTGGAAACATTGACCAGATAATCGTCTGCGAACTGCACCTCGCGGATCGAGACGAGTTCGCCTCTTCTGGTTTTATACCAATCGTTCCAGACTTTTTTCATATTCCCGTCTGGCCGGATGCCTTCTGTCGGACGGCCGTCTTTTCCGCTTTTCATGCGCACCCACCGGCCGATAACTCCATCCGTTTCCAGATTAATGAATTCCTCGTCCGGCAAAGCCTTCAACCGCGCACGGAGTTGCGGGTTTTCGACATGCTTGATCCAAATGGCGATATCGGAAATTTTCACCTGGGGAACCATGCTGGCTCGCTTGTGCCGGAGGGGTCTAGGCGAGGTATGGTAGCCGATCATCGACCCCTGACAACATCTCCGCCTCCGGTCAAAGAGGACATCCTGAGAGGCCTTGTCGATAATAAAACGGCCCCGGAGTTTCCTCCGGGGCCTTGATGTCTCAGACTGCGCTCAACGCTTTCAGCTGAACCGTCCGGCGGCATGAGCGAGCATGGTGTAGACCTTGCCCGTGTCCGACGTCAGGTAGGTCTGCGTCATCACCTTGTCGCGGTCGTTGCGGGCGACGTCGCCGAGCAGTTTTTCGAAGTCGGCGATATAGCGATCGACGGCGGTGCGGAATTCCGGTTCGCGGTCATACTTGCGCTTGATCTCGTCGAAGGTCTGCTGGCCCTTGAGCGTATAGAGGCGGCGCGTGAACACGTCGCGTTCGCCGCGCTGGTAGCGGCGCCAGAGATCGACGGAGGCATCGTGATCGATGGCGCGGGCGATATCGACCGACAGCGAGTTCAGCGATTCCATCACATGGCGCGGGTTGCGTGTGTCGCCGGAGCGGGCCGCAGGCGCTGCCGGCTGCGGTTCCGCAGTGCGCTGGACCGGTGCTGCTGTGGTTGCGGGGTCCTCGTCACGCGAAGCACCGCGCAGGAGGTCGCGCATCCAGCCGCTTCCTTCTTCCGTCCGCTGGCTGCCTGCTGCCTGTGGCTCCGCCTGACGGGCAACGGGCTGTTGAAGGGCAGGCTGCTGAACGGCCGGCTGCTGGGCAACGGGCTGCGGCGTTGCGGGACGCGGCTGCTCGATACCGAGGCTGCCGCGAAGGGCGGGCTCAGGGCGGCGTGGCTCAGGCGCGGGCTGCTGGGTTACGGCGCGGACCGGGGCGGGCGCTACGGCCTGCTGGATGGCCTGCTGGGCCGTTGTCGGCTGGCGGACGGACGGCTGGGCGATCTCGAGCTGGCCGGAGGATTTGCCGATGATGTCGGACAGTTCCTGCAGCGCCTTGATCTGTTCGGCGACCGCACGGCGCATGACCGAGGCATTTTCCTTGGCTTCTTCCGGCAGGTCGAAGGCGCCGCGCTTCAGTTCCTCGCGGGTCATGTCGAGTTCCTTGCGGATCTCGTGCGCCGAGCGGCGGATTTCGTCGGTGGCCCCGCTGAAGCGGCTGACCGCCTCTTCGACGGCCTGGCGGATGGCCGTGCCCATATGCTCGGCTGTGCCATCGGATTTCTTGCTGGTTTCGGTCATCAGGCGATCGATGTCCGAGAGCGATGCACCAACGCTGCCGCGCAGGCGGGAGGCAACTTCCTTTGACCGTTCCTCGGCACGCACGAAGGCGCCTTCGACCGAGAGGCTTGCATCTTCGCCGGCCTTGGTGACGGCGGCGCGCATGGCTTCGCTGGCGGAGGCGGCGCGGGCTTCGGCTTCCGAAAGCGTCTTGCTGACATTGGCGAAGGACGACTGGACACCGGCGCGCAGGTTGCTGGCGATCTCGTTGGAGCGTTCCTCTGCCCGCACGAAGACCGATTCGACCGACAGGCTCGCTTCGTCGCCAGCCTTGACCACCGCGTTGCGCATGGCTTCGGCGGCCGAAGCGGCGCGCTGTTCGGCTTCGCTCAGAATGCGGCCGACATCGCTGAAGGACGACTGGATGCCGGAGCGCAGGTTTCCGGCGACCTGGGCCGAGCGGTCTTCCGCGCGCTGGAAGGCGCCATCGACGAAGCCTTCAAGCGCATGCATGGTCTTTTCGATCTCTTCGGACCGGCTGACGAGACCGATGGAAAGGGTGCGCAGCGCATCCTGGCGCTCCTCGAGCGTGCTGACCAGATTGGACTGGGCGGCGGCAAGCAGATCGGACGCTTGGCTGAGAACCTTGGAATGGTCTTCGAAGCGGCCGACAATGCCGCCGATCTGCGACAGGGTGGAGCCGGAAATATCGGCCAGCTTATCGACCTTGCCTTCGAGAAGCCGGGTCGAGGTGGACAGCATGTCGGAGGCGCGGGTGGCGGATTCGGAGAAGCGCGCGGTGGTGGATTCCAGCTGCTCGTCCATGGCACCGAGATTGGTGCTGGCCTGTTCGATGACCCCGGCGATCGAGCTGTTGCTGGCAGCCAGCTGGTCGATCAGGCCCATGGCCGTCGATTGCAGACGGTTTTCGACCATCTTCATGGCCTTGGCCGTCTCTTCGGCACGGCTGGAGATCGCATTCAGCGTCTCGCCGGTGCGCTCGGTCAGGCTGTCGAGCAGGCTGGCATTTTCAGCGCGCAGACGCTGCGCACTCTGCTGGGCCACTTCGCTGATCCGGTCGGCCGCTTCCTTGCCGGTGGCGGCATACTGGTCGATGATCGGACGGGCCTGCTCGTCGATGATGCGTGTCAGCTCGGCGGACCGGCCAGCGAGCATCGAGTTGAGCTCGCGGGTGCTGTCGTCAAGCGTGGTGCGGATCGAGTTGCCACGGGTCTCCAGCGCCTTCTCGACATCGCTAAGGCTCTGGTTGAGCGAGGACGCCTGTTCGGCAACGCGCGACTGGGTCTGGGCGATGCGGGCGGCAGCGCCATCGGATGCTTCGCCAACGGAACGGGCAAGCTCGGCGCTGCGCATCGCGGCGGTCGCTGCCGTCTGCTCCACCGCCGACTGGAAATCGGCCTGGCGTGCCGCCATCGCCTGGGCAAAATCGTCGCCGGCCTTGGCGAGCAGTTCGGCCGAGCGCTGGGCTTCGGCGTCGATGCCCTGGGCCGCTTCGCCGACGGCGCCGCGCAGGTTGGTGACGAGGCCGGCGGCCTTGCCCTCGATCGTGCGGCTGACATTGTCGAGGCCGATTGACAGCGCGCGGTCCATGGTGCCGAGGCGCTCTTCGATACGGCCTGTGCCACCTTCGATGCTGGCTTCGATGCGGGTCGCGGCAGCGGCCGTGACGCGGTCGAGTTCGGCGGTATGGGTGGTGAGCGTCTCGGTGATACGGGTCGCGGCTTCGCCGCTGATGCGGCCGATCTCGTCGGCGCGGCCGGAAAGGCTGACCGCGATCCGGTCGGCGGCGAGCGTGCCGACGCGGTCAAGTTCGGCCGTGTGGTCGGACAGGGTCGAGGCGATGCGCGCTGCGGCGGCATTGCCGACGCGGTCGATCTCTTCGGTCCGTCCAGCCAGGCTGTCGGTGATCATGGCGGCAGCTGCCGTGCTGATCTGGTCGAATTCGGCCGTATGGCTGGAGAGCGCATCGGCAATCCGCGCGGCGGCGACGCTGCCGATGCGGTCGATCTCGCCGGTGTGGCCGGACAGGCTGCCGGCAATGCGCGCAGCGGCGCGGTCGCTGACTTCATCCAGTTCGGAGACCTTGGCAGAGAGCGTATCGGCGATCCGCTGACCGGCATTATCAACGAATTCGCTGACACCACCGACACTTTCGCGGATGCGGCCCTCAAGGGCGCCAAGGCTGGTTTCGATGCGGGCGCCGGTCTCATCGACGCTGCTGTTGATCGCGGTGAGCGACGTATCCATACGGTGCGTCAGCGTGTCGGCAGCGCGGCTGATCTGGTCGGCCGTTTCGCCAAGCTGGGTGGCCACGTGGCTGGTGCTGGCGAGCATGCGCTGCTCAAGTGCAAGCGCACTTCTGTCGATCGTGCTTCCCAGTTCGGCCTGGCGTTCGTCCAGCGACATTTCCAGCATGCTGGCGGAGGTGGCAAGCGTCGTGGCGATCGACATGGACTGTTCGGCCAGAACATCGGACAGCTGGCCGGTGCCTTGCGCCACGGCGACGTGGATCGCGTTGATCCGGTCGGCGAGCGTTGCGCGGATCTGATCGTGGGTGGAGGACAGCGAGGTCGATAGCTGATCGGCGCGGCCGGCAAGAGTCTGCTCGATATCGGCTGCGCGGCCGGTCATGGCGAGAGCCAGCTCGGAGGCATGACCGGACAGGGCGCTGGCAATTTCCGCCGAGGTGCTGGTCATCGTGCCGGCAATATCGCTGACGCGGCCCGAGAGATCGTCGGCAATCGCAGCAACGCGGCCGGAGAGTTCCTTTTCGATGTCGCTGACGCGGTCGGCCATTGTTTCGGCAATGGCGCTGGCGCGGTAGGACAGGCTGTCGGCAATTTCCTCGGTCTGGGTGCTGAGCGTTTCCGTCATTTCGGTGGCGCGGGCAGCCATGGTGCCGGAGATTTCGGCGGAACGTTCCGACAAAAGCATGTCGAGCGTGGTGGTCTGGGTCAAGAGCGTGTCGCCGAGCGCGCGGCTGCGTTCGCTCATGACGCTCTCCAGGCGATCGGCAGTGCCGCCGATGGCCTGTTCGATCGCACCCGTCGAGGAGGTCAAGACGTTGGCCAATGCACCCGTGCGGTGCGACAGGATGGTGTCGAGACGTTCCGCTGTGCCATCGAACGCGCCATCAATGGCTGCGGTCGATGAGGAGAGGACATTGGCGAGCGCGCCGGTGCGTTCCGACAGGATGGTGTCGATCCGCTCGGCCGTACCGTCAAACGCGCCGTCGATGGCGGCGGTCGATGTGGACAGGACATTGGCAAGGGCGCCGGTGCGCTGCGAGAGGATCGTGTCGATCCGCTCGGCCGTGCCGTCGAATGCACCGTCGATCGCGGCCGTCGATGTGGACAGGACATTGGCAAGAGCGCCGGTGCGTTGTGCCAGGATCGTGTCGATCCGCTCGGCCGTACCGTCGAATGCGCCGTCAATGGCTGCGGTCGAGGTGGACAGCACCTCGGCAAGCGCGCCGGTGCGCTGTGACAAGATGGCGTCGATCCGCTCGGCCGTGCCATCGAATGCGCCGTCGATCGTTGCAGTCGAGGTGGACAGCACCTCCGCAAGGGCGCCAGTGCGCTGCGCCAGGATTGAGTCGATCCGCTCGGCGGTGCCATCAAAAGCGCCGTCGATGGCTGCTGTCGAAGAGGACAGGACGTTGGATAGGGCGCCGGTGCGCTGTGCCAGGATCGTATCGATCCGTTCCGCCGTGCCTTCAAAGGCGCTGTCGATGGATTCCGAGCTTGCGGCGAGCAGGCTGGAGAGTTCGACGGTTCGTTCCGACAATGTATTGTCGAGGCGCAGCTGGCTGGCGGCAATCGACGTGGTGATCTCGTCGGCGCGGTTGGTCAGCGTTTCCTCGATGCGGCCGTGGATGGCCTGCAGGCCGTCAATAAAGCCGGTTGTGTGCGTGTCCAGGTTTTGAGCGAGCTGCTGGTTGCTGGCATTGATCGCGCTGGTGCGGGCATCCAGCGTGTCGGCAAGCCGCTGCTGGCTCTCGGTAAGTGCCGTTTCAAGCGAGATTGCGCGCTGCGCAAAGCCGTTTTCGAGCCGGTCCTGGGCCGCCGTCAATGCGCCCATCAGGCTGCCGGACCGTTCCGACAGAACACCGTCGATGCGGACATGGGCGTTGCCGATGGCGTCGCTGAGTTCGGCTGTCTTGCCGCTGATGGTCTGCTCGATGAAATCCTGCGTGGTGCCGAGCGTCGTCGCCAATGTCAGCGACTGATCCTGCAGGGCGGTTTCGAAGCGGTCGATGCCGCCGTCCAGAATGCCGCCGATGGAATCGGCACCGCCGGTCACCGACTGGTTGATCCGGGCAAGGCTTTCCATCAGCTTGGAATCGAGCAGGCTGGCGCGCTTGTCGAAGGCGGTGGCAAATTCGTGGAAGCGGCTGTCGAAGGCGGTGGCCAGGTGACCGACGGTCGTCTGCAGTTTCTCATCAAAGAAACCGGTGCGCAGGTCGATGTCCATGATCATGTCATCGGCACTGGACTTCAGGCTCTGGCGGAAATTCGCGCCCTTTTCGTCCAGCGTCGCATTCAGCGTATTCAAGATATCGTCGAGACCGCCGGTAATGGCCTGCTGGCCGATATTGAGGCTCTCGTTGAGATCGCGCGTACGGGCAATCAGCGTCTCGTTGAGCTGGCGGGCGCGCTCATTGAGCGCGGCATTCAGCTTTTCCGTATTGGCATCGAGCGAGGAGGCGCGGGTCTCGAACTGGCCGAGAAGCTGCTGTCCGCGCTTTGCCAGCGTTTGGCTGAGATTGTCCAGCCGTGTGTCGAATTCGTTGCTGAGGGAGACGCCGGCGGTGGTCAGGCCCGAAAGCAGGGCGTCGGTGCGGGTCGACAGCATGGCGCCGATCGTCTGTGTGGCGTTATCGGAACGCTCCATCAGGGCGGCGGCACGGGTTTCGATCATCGAGGCAAAAGCTTCGCCGGAGGTGGCGATGCGGTTTGAAATGTCGTCGCCGGCAATCGCCAGCTCGTCCTTCAGCTGGGTATGGGCACCCGAGATCGACGAGCGGATGCGTTCGGCATGGCCGACGATCGATTCGCGCTCAAGACCCAGTTCCTGCACGAGGGTGCGGACACGCAGTTCATTGTCGCTGTAGCTGCGCTCGAGCGCGTTGACTTCGGAATGAACCAGCGTCTCAAGCTCGGTGGCGCGCGCGATCGTGCGCTCGATGCCTTCGTTCATCGCCGATACTTCGCGGCGAACGGCCTGGCCGACCGTCATGATGCGTTCGGAGGCCGCCGTTTCGGGCTCTGCAAGGCGCAGCGCGACTTCGGCCATGGAGCGGGCGGCACTGCGCAATTCCTGCGCGCGCGAAATCATGATGGCAAAGGAAAAGAACAGCATGACCGGCAGGACGATGAAGATCGCCACGCCGATGGCGCCCGGCATAGCCGAAAGATCGGCCAGCGAACGGATCTGCCAGATTTCCGGGCCGTAGAGCAGATTGGCGACACCCAGGCCACCGACAATCCAAAGGGCTGAGACGGCAGCGGCAATGCGCATGGCCGAGCGGCTGGAGCGGACGTCCAGCGATCGCAGGATCGCGGCAGGCGTCTTGCGGCCGTCGTCGTTTGCGGGCGCGAAGGAGGGGGCCTTGGGGGCGGGCTCCGGAGACAGGGCTCTCTGGGTTTCGGCGGCGCGGGCGGCCTTGGCGGCCTGCTCCTGCTGCGCCTTCTGGCTCTTCGCCGCACTGGGCGCTGAAGCGTGTTTGGGCGCGCCGGACACATTGTCCTCCGGATGATCCGGGGAGGCCTTGTCGTTGAGGGCAGACTTAAGCTCGTCAAAATCGATTTTCAGAGCGTCTTCCAACGCCTGAAATGCCTTGTCGTCGATCGACTCATTGCTTTTATTTGTCGCCATGCGGATACGCCTCGTTACTAAACTGTCCTTTCGGAAGGATCCGCCGCAACACCGCCTGCATTGGGAACACCTCCGAAACTCGGACGGTGACATGAGGATACGCGCATACCATCTACGCAGAACCCTGACATGCACCCATTTCAACCACGCACCGGCGGATAACGCATTGAGACCCGTAGGTGCTTCATTCAATACAGTTTTCTGCCAGGACCGTTCCTATCAGAAGATATGAACAAATCCCTCAACGTACCGTAGTGACACATTCACCGGTTTCTTACAATTAAGCCCCTTGGGCATTCGTTAAAATCCTAACAAGTTCTTAATGAAAATTGGAGGCGTTTAGGCCAAAAACCCTTGTAATCAGGCGGTTTAATGACCGTTAACCATGCCAAGCGAAAGCTGCCCTCATTGTGCCGCGTTTTAATCAGATAGCAGCGCCACTCCGGCTTAATCAGCGCCAGAGTTGATGCAAATAGCGGCTTTGCAGGGCAGGCGGCCAAAAGGTCTCCGCCATCTTGAAGCCTTATAATAGGTAGACGGGTCAGGCACTTCCAGAGACATCCGGGCAATCCGGAGCGTCATGACGGTGAAGACCGGATTTTTAAAACGGGACGTCCGGTTGCGAGCCGGTGCGTCAGAAAAAAACACAACAAGGACATTGGCACATGGCGGCTCTCAAGATCGCATTCGAAGCACCCGACAATTTCGGGGGCGCTTGCCCTTCGGCGCGGCCCATCGATCTCGTGCATCTGGCGACGCAGACGATGGGGGACAAGCTTCTCGAAATCGAAGTTCTGCAGATGTTTGCCCGCCAGACCCGGCAGCTGATGAAGGAACTTTCGTCCGACAGCTCGGATGCCCGCCTCGCTACCGCCCATCGCCTGCGGGGCGCGGCTCTCGCCATCGGCGCTTTTAACGTGGCAGAGACGGCGGCAGCAGTCGAAGCGGCGCCGCAGGACGCCGGAAACCTTGCGGCGCTGGGTGCAGCCGTGCTTGAAGCCGAATTGTTTATCCTGAAACTCTGCCGGTAACTGAACGTTGCCGGTGAGGAAGCCGGCAACCGTCACGGGAAAATCTCGGCAGCATGGGGTTGTTGAGATGCCGGACCGTGCCAAATCCCATAGGCGCGAGATGGCCGAGTTGACCGGCTGAGTTGACTGGTGGCGGGATTTGTTGGAAGAAATCGGGTGAATTCGCCGCGTTCCGCCGCCGCCTCTGTTTCGGGGCGGCGTGTTTGTTCTTGCGGCACGCCGAAACAACGCCAAGCATCCGGAAGAAACAATGCCAAAACTGAGTATCATTGCCTTTGACGGCACGCGCCACGAACTGGACGTTCAAGCAGGCTCCACCGTCATGGAAAACGCTGTCCGCAACTCGGTGCCCGGCATCGAGGCCGAATGCGGCGGTGCCTGTGCCTGTGCCACCTGTCATGTCTATGTGGACGAGGAATGGTCGGCGAGGGTGGGCGCGCCTGAGGCGATGGAAGAGGACATGCTCGATTTTGCCTACGACGTGAAGCCGACCTCGCGGCTGTCCTGTCAGATCAAGATGAGCGACGCCCTGGATGGGCTCGTCGTTCATGTTCCCGAGCGCCAGGCCTGAGTTTTCCGCAAGCCTGATGCGATGTGCAAAAAAAGCCCCGCTTGCCGCGATCGGCGAGCAGGGCCAGGAGGGCGCATCGCATGCAGATGAGGGAGGGAACATCTGCTGCATCAGGATACGCCAGGAGAACACGATCTGCGAAAACATAGTCTGCAGGATCGCTCCGGCCGGTTAAACATCAATCCGGAGAGACCGTCAGGCACGAAGCAATAGTTCCGGTTCGGCGCAGCCTCTATGGGCGCGCATTCAGTAGTCCGGACTGAAATGAAGCTGGATCGTTTCCTGTTCTTCACTCTATGCTTGCACTGTACATCATCCTGCAGCGTTGTTGTATCGCTAGAAATCACCAATGATATACTGTTGACGCGCATGCTTTGCGCAAGCCACGTGGTTCTCCACCGGACGTTTGATTGTGCGAGGCTCTAGCGCTTGGTGAGCGTGTCCAGCCGGTACTGCAAGAGCCGGATCATCCGCCGGTCGAAATTGGCGGCTTCCGTCCTGTCGAAGCGGGCCTGATCGCGGTCATGGGCCTGGATGGCGGTTTCGCTGAGCCGGGCAACGCGGGCCTGCATCCGCTCGCAATCGGCCTCGGGTCTCAGCGACAGGAAGTCCTTCTCCAGCTTGCGCGCATGGTTGCGGGCAATTTCGGCATGGCGTTCCTCGTGACGCTTGATATCGCTCGACAGCGTATCCCAGACGAGGCCGAGGTCGCGGCTTGCCTTGCGCCGGTTTGTCCAGCGCGGCAGGATCAGCCGGGTGCTGAGCGTGACCTTGGCGCTGCCGACGGCGCAGCGGCTGCCGTGCCTCACATAGGTGACCGTGCCGCCGAACTTGATCTTGGTGGCGCCGGGATGGCGCGAGCCGCTGCTTTTCATCATCGGGCCGTTTTCCGACAGCGCCTTGTCCAGCTCTTCTGCCGTACGCCCGCCGATCGAAAAATAGGTGATGCTCTTGTTCACGACAGTTTCGGCATGGGCTATCGCGGAGGGGCTTGCCACGATACTGGCGATCAGAAGCGCGGCGAAGGAAATGCGGCCAGTCGGCATATGTTTACAGGTCTCGGCAGTTGAACTTCCCATGAGCTTGGGGCATAGCCAGCGCAAGCGCAACAGCAAATAGGCAACAGCCCCCGGCAATCCGGAAAAGCCAATGAAATTCGGATATTTGCTGCGACCCGGTTTGCGTATGCTTGCAAGGTGAGGAGCCAGCCGGCCGTCCCGTGCTAGAAAGGGAATGAAACCATCATGATCGATCCTTTTCTCCCCTTCGAATGGGCCCTGGCGCATGGCCGGACGTTGACGCTTGGCCCGGCCGGGCGGTTGATGGCGATCATCAACGTCACGCCGGATTCGTTCTCAGATGGCGGCAGCTATACCGATACGCAAGCCGCAGTAGCGCAGGCCTTGCGCTGCCTGGAAAACGGCGCTGATATCCTTGATATCGGCGGTGAATCGACCCGCCCGGGAGCTGCCGCCGTGACGGCAGCGCAGGAACAGGACCGGGTACTGCCGGTGATATCGGCACTTGCCAGCCGGACCGATGCGATCATTTCTGTGGATACATACCGGGCAGCGACCGCACGCCTCGCCATTGCCGCCGGTGCCCACATCATCAACGACGTGCACGGCTTGCAACGCGAGCCCGATCTGGCCGCTGTCGCGGCTGCGACCGGGGCAGGGCTGTGCATCATGCATACCGGCCGGGACCGCGAAAAACTGACGGATGTGGTGCGCGACCAATATCTGTTCCTGGAACGGTCGCTGGAAATCGCCGCTGCTGCCGGTGTCGAGCGCCGGCGGATCGTGCTCGATCCCGGCTTCGGCTTTGCCAAGGACACCGG
Source organism: Rhizobium sp. Root483D2 (assembly GCF_001426685.1). Lineage (GTDB taxonomy): Bacteria > Pseudomonadota > Alphaproteobacteria > Rhizobiales > Rhizobiaceae > Pararhizobium > Pararhizobium qamdonense. The sequence goes on from NZ_LMFB01000041.1 coordinate 165,642, forward strand.
TGAAAACATCGCGCTGATGGCGCGGTTTGAGGAACTTGTGGGTTTCGGGCTGCCGCTTCTGGCCGGCACGTCGCGAAAACGCTTTCTGGGGGCCATGACCGGCCGCGAGGCGCAGGAGCGGGATGCGGCCACGGCTGCAACGACGGCGCTGCTCAGAATAGCGGGTGCTGCGGTTTTCCGGGTACATGATGTCGCAATCAACAGGGATGCGCTTCTGGTGGCGGATGCTATGCTCGCCGCAAAAAGAAATATGCCGGAACGGCCTGGGAAGGAAAATCGACCATGACAGCGATCTACACGATCACCCTGAAGAACTGCGCCTTTTTCGCGCGCCACGGCGTTCATGACGAGGAGGAGTTTTTGGGACAGCGGTTCTTCGTCGATGCGGAACTGGATGTCGAGCAGGGCACGGCGCTGCTTGAGGATTCGATCAATGATACCGTCCATTACGGTATCGCCTTCACCGAGATCGAGAAGATCATCACCGGCCGCCGTCGCTACCTGATCGAGGCGCTGGCGCTGGAAGTGGCGACGACGCTCTGTTCGGTTTTTCCGCAGATCCGCCGGGCGAAAATATCGATTCGCAAGCCGAACGCGCCCGTTCCCGGCGTGCTCGATTATGTGGAAGTGACAGTCGAGCATTTTGCCTGACATGGACGGACATCTGGCGACGCTTGGCCTTGGCGGCAATATCGGCGATCCCACCGCCTCGATGGCGCGCGCGCTCGTTCTTCTCGACACCCGGCCGGATTGCGCGGTGGAGCATGTCTCGAAACTCTACCGTACGCCGCCCTGGGGGAAAATCGACCAGGCCTGGTTTTTCAATGCCTGCGCTGCGGTGCGCACGACGCTGGCTCCGGATGATCTGCTGGAGGCATGCCTGTCGATCGAACGGCAAATGAAGCGGGAACGGCTGGAACGCTGGGGGCCGCGCACGATCGATATCGACGTTTTGACCTATGACGACCGCACGCAGCATTCGCAGACGCTGGAAATACCGCATCCGCGGATGACCGAGCGTGGGTTCGTCTTGAAGCCGCTGGCGGATTTTGCACCGCATCTGGTTATTTCCGGCCGCACCGTTGCAAACTGGCTTGAAGATGCCGATGTGGCTGGCATCGAAACAGCCGATGCGCGCAGCGACTGGTGGCGGCAGATTTCGCAGACATCTTCACCCTGAACGCAAAAGAGCCGGACAAGCCGGCTCTTCGAGTAGCGATGTCTCCGCGTTTTACTCGATCGAACCGACGGCCATGGTGTCGACCTGGCGGCTCAAGCTGACGCCGATCACCGGCACCATCGCATCTTCGACCTTGACCGAAATGGTGATGTTCAGCGTGGACGGATCCTGCAGGCGGGCGATCATGGCGCCGTTCAGTTTCTTGCGATTGATGCCGACCACGACCTTGTCCTTGGCGACATTGCCCGAGACGATGTCGAGACCCTTGCCGTTGGCGCCATCCAGGAACTTGCCTGTATAGGTCTTGCCCTTTTGGGTGATCAAAGCCGACATGGGCTGCTTGAAGACGCCGACGCGGCAGGTGCCGTCGAGCTTGATGCCTGCGGCGGCACCGTCAGCCGGTTCGCCGGTCAGGTCGCAGGTGAATTTCGTGCCCTTGTACTTGCCGGCAACGATTTCGCCCGGACCTTTCCACTGGCCGGACACCTGTTCGAAAAACGCCTTGTCGTCGCTCGAAAAAGCAGGCGATGCTGCGCAGGTCAGGGCGGTAAGCGAGGCTGCGGCGACGCCGCGAGCGATCAAAGAAGGGCGCGAGAACATGAACGATCCTTGATGGTCGATGTCAGGAATGTGAGGCTACATTTGCACTTAATTGGTTAATGGAGCGTTTCGCTGGCTCGCCTGATCGTGGTCATCAACGCTCACGAAATGTTTCATGCATGGGGTTGCGAAGCGTTGAAACCCTTGGAAATCCAGCATTTTCACGGGTCCATCACCAGGACGTGTTAAGCGGTGACAGGATGTGCTTTGGAAACTGTCATGCTGCTTGATACGTAGTTGCGCATATAAGGGAGTTACGAGATGACCATCACTGATGATATCGAGTCGCGCTCGCCACCAAAGCACGATGATGGCGCCGTCATCTACCGGCACCGGATCGCGACGCGCGTCACCCATTGGACCTGGGCGATTGCGCTGTTCTTTCTGCTGTTGAGCGGGCTGCAGATCTTCAATGCCCATCCTACACTCTATATCGGCCAGCAATCCGGCTTCGAGTTCGACAACAGCGTGCTGTCGATGCGCGCGCTGCAGGCGGCCGACGGGACGGTTGGCGGCTATACGACGGTGCTTGGCCATACATTCGATACGACCGGCGTGCTCGGGATGAGCGGTCCGGCCGGCGACCCCGCCTATCGCGGCTTTCCGGCCTGGGCGACATTGCCGTCCTACCAGGATCTGGCGACCGGACGCGTCGTGCATTTCTTCTTTGCCTGGTTCTTTTCCGCGGCCTTCCTGATCTGGTTTGTCAGCAGCCTGATCAGCGGGCATTTGAAGCGTGATATCCTTCCCTCCATGGCCGATATCAAGGCGTTGCCGCGCAGCATCGCCGATCACCTGCGTTTCCGCTTTCACCATGACGGCCGTTACAACGGTTTGCAGAAGCTCGCCTATGCGGGTGTGCTGCTGGTCATCTTTCCGTTGATCATCGCCACTGGCCTCACCATGTCGCCGGGCATGAACGCGGCCTGGCCGTGGCTGCTTGATATTTTCGGCGGCCGGCAGACGGCGCGCACCATCCATTTTCTCTGCATGGCGGCGCTGGTGCTATTCTTCGCCATTCACATCGTCATGGTTCTTGCTGCGGGGCCGCTCAACGAAATGCGCTCGATCGTCACCGGCTGGTATCGAACCGACAAGCAGAAGAACGAGGAGCATTCGGCATGACCCGGTTTATCATCAATCGGCGAAAGTTCCTGACGATGGCCGGCGTTGCGGCGTCTGCGATCCCGCTCTCCGGCTGCGATGCCTTTGACAGCATGCTGTCGGGACAGAGCCGGGTGCGCGAGTTTCTCGCCTCGGCAAATGGTCTCACCTACCGGGCGCACCGCGCGCTGATCGGCGCCGACACGCTGGTGCCGGAATTTGCCGCCAGCGAAATCCGCCAGGGCCAGCGTCCGAACGGCTCCACGGATCCAACCGATACCGATTATCTTGCGCTGAAGGATGCGGCATTTGCCAATTACCGTCTGACGGTTGGCGGGCTGGTGGAGAAGCCGGTCAGCTTCAGTCTTGACGAGTTGCGCAACATGCCGGCGCGCACGCAGATCACCCGCCATGACTGTGTCGAGGGCTGGAGCTGCATCGCCAAATGGACCGGCGTACCGCTGCGCCAGATTCTCGATGAGGCCAAGGTAAAACCAGAGGCCCGTTTCGTGGTGTTTCAATGTTACGACACCATGAGTCTCGGGCTGCAGGGCGCCGTGCCCTATTACGAATCGATCGATCTCATCGATGCACGCCATCCCCAGACGATTCTTGCCTATGGCAACAATGACAAACCGCTGGCGGTCGCCAACGGGGCGCCGCTGAGGGTCCGTGTCGAGCGGCAGCTCGGCTACAAGATGGCGAAATATATCAAGGGCATCGAACTCGTCTCGTCGCTGGCGCCCTTTGGCGGTGGCAAGGGCGGCTTCTGGGAGGATCTGGGCTACGATTGGTATGGCGGGATTTAAGGGCGAGCCTTCAAGGATAAGCCGCGCTAGCCGTTTTCGTCCTGCGCCCTTGCCTTGGAGGATCCCGGTGTCAGGTCGCCGATGAAATCGCCGATGCCGGGGCGTTTCAGCGCCCGAAACGGCATCGGCCGGCACAGGTCCATCGCTGCAATGCCGATCCGCGCCGTCATCAGGCCGTTGATGACGCCTTCGCCCAGCCGTGCCGACAGTTTCGAGGCCAGGCCATGGCCCAGCACCTGCTGGATCAGGCTGTCGCCGGCGGCAATCGAGCCGGTGACCGCCAGATGGGCAATGACGTCGCGCATCAGGCGCAACAGTCCCAACGTGCCCGGCCGGCCGCCGTAGAGGTCGGCCATCGCCCGGATCAGCCGCGCCGATTCGTAGATGACATAGCCGAGATCCACCAGCGCGCGCGGGCTGACGGCCGTGACGATCGACACGCGTTTGGAGGCGTTCAGGATCAGGCCTCTGGCTTCCCGGTCGAGCGGCGTCAGGAGTTCGCGCTCGGTGAGGTCGAGCAGGTGAGGGCCGTCGATGATCTCCGTCTCGGTTTCCTTCAACCGCAGGCGGCCGCGCGCCGTCTGCGGCTTGGCGGCCAGGAGGTGGACGAGATGGTCCATCACCTTGCGCGCCGGTTTTGCCGTCTGCGACAGGCTGGCATCGACAGCCTCCTGCTTCAGAGCCTGCACGGCATTCAACCGCATCAGCCCCGACAGTTCACGGGTGATAATGACCAGGAAGGCGATGAGGGCGATGGCGACAGCGCCGATGGCGAGATAGCCGAGCCAGTCCGCGCGCGTGAAGAGATCGCGCACGAGGCTATCGATCCACAGGCCGGCAGCCAGGGATATCAGGACGCTGAGCGCGCCGGCGGCAAGCTTGGCAAAGGAGAAGCGCCGTTTGCGCGGCGCGGCCTCGGGCATGTCGGGCAAAGCCGTCGTGGTCGAAGCAAAGGGGTCATCGGCATCCGCCGTCATGACGATCCTGTCGTCGAAACTGGCCGGTGGGCGTTTGACCGGCGCCGGCCTTTCGGCAGGCGCAGATGGGGTATCGCCGATCGTGAACACGGCGGGTTTGCGCTGCGGAATCTTGGGCGTGTCGCTCATGCCAACCGGTCTCCGAACAGGAATTGCATGGCCCGGTCCAGCCGGATATGCGGGACGGACAATTTCAGGCCGCCGCCGGTTTCCTCGATCGGCGGCGGCCGGAAGCGGACGAAGCTCAGATCGGGCACAAGGCTTTCTTCCGGCTTTGACTCAAGGCCTTGAAAAAGCTCATCAGGATTCCTCGGTAAGTCACCGGTAAATATGGCTGTTTTCCGTTCGCCGTCGAAGGTCTCGCCATTGATGGTTTCGCCTGCGATCGGCGTTCCGACGATCACCGGCAAGGTATGGCCCCCGTGCTCGACGGTCGCCTCGCGGGTGGCCCTGACCGAGGCTATGGCCATGACCTCGAGGCCGGCGCCACTCATGCCGATGCGTTCGACGGCGCGCCGCACCAGCCGCTCGGTGATCCGCTCCAGCCGGTCGTGGCTCTCATGATGCAGATGGTCGGCCTTGGTGGCGGCGATCAACACCCTGTCGATCCGCTTGGTGAGAAAGGAGGACAGGAAGGAATTGGTGCCGGGCTGGAAGCTCGCCAAAACGTCGGCCAATGCGCTCTCCAGGTCCAGCAGTGATTCCGGCCCACGGTTGATGGCCTGCAGCGCGTCGATCAGCACGATCTGCCGGTCGAGCCGGGCGAAGTGTTCGCGGAAAAACGGTTTGACCACATAGGTCTTGTAGGCTTCGTAGCGCCGCTCCATCATTGCCCAGAGCGAGCCTTTTGGCGCCCGGCCTTCAGGCAGATCCGGCAACGGCGAAAAGGTCAGGGCCGGTGAACCCTCAAGGTCGCCCGGCATCAGGAAGCGGCCGGGCGGCAGCGTCGACAGCGACCGCTCGTCGGATTTGCAGGCCCGCAGATAGCCGGTGAAGACTTCGGCCAACGCGCGGGCATCCGCCTCTGAGGCGGGCGCTGTCACATCCAGCGATGCGGCCAGCGCCAGCCAGGCGGCCGACAATTCCGCACGAATACCGGTCTTGGCGCGATCTGCGGTGCGCGTGCTGAAGGTGCGAAAATCCTGGGTGAGAAGCGGCAGGTCGAGCAGCCATTCGCCGGGATAATCGACAATATCGATCGACAGCCGGCCGGGCGAAAACATCCGGTTCCAGCCGCTGGCGCTTTCATAGTCGAGCGTGATGCGCAATTGCGAGATCGCGCGTGTCGAATCCGGCCAGAGCCGGTCGCGCACTAGCGCTGCAATATGATCCTCATACTGGAAGCGCGGCACGGCGTCATCGGGCTGCGGTTCCAGCCGGATTTTCGAGACCCGCCCGGAGCGCACGGCCTCAAACACCGGCAGGCGGCCGCCATTCAAGAGATTGTGGACCAGCGACGAGATGAACACGGTCTTACCGGCGCGGGAAAGCCCGGTGACGCCCAGGCGCAAGGTCGGGTTGACGAAACCCGATGCGCGGTCGGTCAGCGTGTCCAGCGCAAGGCGCGCGTCATCGGTGAAGCGTGTCATGAATGGTGGCAAGAGGTGCGGCCCTAGCTATGCGTGGAACATGGCCTCACGGCCATGTGTATCGTTTGCCATATAGTGTGCCACGCCGCCGAATAAAGGTGACTCACGCCACGGCTGTTGGCCGGGATCAACGGCTGCGGCCGTCCGGATCGAGCCATGCGGCCAGAATACCCAGTGGCAGGATGCCGTCGCCGGGGCGTGTCTTGAAGTCGATCGCGGCGAGCGCGCCCGGAGGATATCCTGCTGCGGCAACCTTGTTTGCCGCGTCCTCGCCGATGACGTCGCGCAGTATGTCTTCGATCACCGGATTATGGCCGACCAGCATGATGGCTGAGAGGGCCGGGTCCTGGCTGCCGATGATATCGCGGTAAACATTGGCGCTGCCGCTATAGAGTTCGTCGACATAGCGGATATCGAGTTCTTCCGTCATGGACCGGCGCAACGCATCGGCCGTCTGGCGGCAGCGAACGGCGGTCGAGCAGAGGACGAGATCGGGCCGCAACCCCTTGTCCGCCGCCATATCGGCGACGATCTCGGCATCGGCATAGCCGGTATCATCGAGCGTCCGGTCGAAATCCTTCTGGCCCGGCAGAGCCCAGGCGGCCTTGGCATGCCGGAGAAGATAAAGGCGAAAAACCGGAGCGGAGGCAGCGGGCATGGGAGATATCCTGGAAATGGTATTGCCGCCTGATTTGCTATCCGTTCCAGGCAGGGCGTCGATAAGGGTACTGCTTTGTCCGCCGGGAGCAGGGAAAGATCAAGCCGGGAGAGGCTCTTTTCGAACGGATATGCCGCAGGGATTATCTGAAGATTGACGGCATTGAAGCATCGGATGGACGGGCCTTGCGGCCAGTTCGAAAGGGCATGAAAAAAGTTTTGCCTATTTGCTGTGCGGCGCAGAACGCCAGAAAAAGCGTTAGCCGAAATTTACTGTCGTTGACCCGCATGTTTGACGATGGATGTCGAAGGATGGCAGCAAGACAATTTCAAGAAAAATTTCAAATCTGTAATTTTGATGAAATATTAGCCTGTTAGCCTCCCAAGTAAGCAAGGCTTAAAAAACGGTGGGCTGTTTTTCAAAGACTTGAAACGGCGCGTGCATGGGTCTATACACCGCCGCACATGAGATGTTCTTCAGGAGAATCGCGTTGAGTGAGAAGATCGATCTTAGTTCCTTTGTCTTGTCTGAGACCGAGGAATTCATGAATACCAACCAGCGTGCATATTTTAGAGCAAAGCTGAACGCCTGGAAAAATGACATCCTCCGCGAGGCCCGGGAAACCCTCGGACATCTGGCCGAGGAAAGTGCAAACCACCCTGATCTTGCAGACAGAGCATCTTCGGAAACCGACCGGGCCATCGAGCTCCGGGCAAGGGACCGGCAGCGCAAGCTGATCTCCAAGATCGATGCGGCCCTTCAGAGAATTGACGAGGGCACATACGGATACTGCGAAGAAACCGGTGAACCAATCGGGCTCAAGCGTCTCGACGCAAGACCGATCGCCACCCTGTCGATCGAGGCGCAGGAGCGTCACGAACGCCGGGAAAAAGTTTACCGCGACGAATAATCTTTGTCAGTCACACGCATAAAAAACGGCGCGAGATGATCGCGCCGTTTTTGCGTTTTGAGTGCTGTTGTTGCCGCAGCCAGACTGACGGCGGCAACAGGTTCAGTTTTTTCGGTTTGCGCTGATCTCGTTCAGCATGCGGTTCATTTCGTCTTCCAGGGACGGTTCCGTGCGGCCACCCTGGGCGGGGCCGAGGCGGGGCTCCTGGCGGATCGCCGGCGTGGGCACGGCCTGACTTGCGCGCGTTTCACCATCGACACGGACCGGGTCGGCGCTCAGCTTGCCGAGGTCGCCGGTGATCTGGGCATCCAGGATACGCTCGAATTCAAGGGCGCTTGCGTCCTTGTGGGCTGGAGGCGTTGGCTGGGCCTGTGGAACCGGCTCGCTTTGAACGGGTTGCACCTGCGCTGCCACGGTAGCGGCAGCTGCGGGGATCTGGGGCAGGGGCCGCTCTGCGGCAACGGTCTGATTTCCCGTCAGCACCCGCGAGCGGGCAGCATCGAGAATATCCTCCGGCGATCTGGCTGTTTCGACTGTCACGGCCGGCGGCGTGCTTAACGCTGCCGGTTGCGGGCGAACCTGCGCCTGCGCCGGAATCATCCGCTCGGGGACGGCCTGGCGCGGTGTGGCGGTATCGATTCTAGGCTGCTGCACCGGCTGGACGGCCCGCGCCGGGGGCGTGGAAGCCTCGGTGCTTTCGCCATAGAAGACCTGCCCCATCGCGGATACCGGCGCCTGCCTGACATCAGGCTGCCTGACATCAAGATGTCTGGCGTCCGGCTGCGGGGCGATGCGGCGCTCTGCCACTTGGCGTTCGGAGAGTTGACGGTCTGCGGCCGGTCGCTCCGGAAGGGAACGTTCAGGGGTTGGGCGTGCGGCAAGGGCGGCATCGGACCGGGGCTCGGCAACGATCGCCTGCATCGGCGGCTGGGCAGCGGAGGCAATCCGGCTTTCGATGACAACATCCGTCGGTCCGCCGATCATGATCAGATGTTCGACATCGTCGCGCCGCACCAGGACGAGCCGCCTGCGCGTATCGATCGCGGCGGCATCCAGCACGGCCAGCCGCGGTTGGCGGTTCTTGCCGCCGCGGATAAAGGGCGAGGACGGACGGTTGCGGATGAACCAGAACACGGCCACAAGGCACAGCAAGCCGAGGGCAACGGCGCCTGCGGCAATGATGAAACGGCTACCGTTGTTGCCAACGATATCTTCGATCATATGCGATACTCCTTCGTGAACGCGTGTCCTGTGCTCATTTGACGGCTTTTTTCAGACTGATACAAGCCGTGATGAGTGTCGTGACGGTTTTGTCCAATTGTGTTTGTCCTATCGCCAATCTAGTGCGGTTTCCACCATCGGCGAGACCTTGCGGGACATTCTCTGTGAATTCAGGGCAATGGCGCTCAAACAGATGCTTTCTGCTCTTCCCTGCGGCTGTTAAAGATGATTCTTGCTTGGTGTTTCGCGGTCCGCCGGCGCGGGCGCAAGATTCGCCGCCGGGTGCCGCTGAGCTGAGCATGAAGACCCAACCCGCGCGTTCATTCCGGGCGCGCATGGCAGGCCGGACGCGCATGGCAGGGTCGAAAAATGAGGGCCTTATGACGAAATTGCGGCAGGCAGGTGACTATCACATGCCGATTGTAGACCGTGGAACGCGGCCCGGAACGGTGCTGCGGATCATTCTGCTCGCCCTCGTCTTGACTGCATCCGCCGTCGCCTTCGTCATTTTCAAGAATCAGCTGGGAAACCAGATCGTGCTGGGCATTCTCGGCGTGCTGGCCATGGTCGGGATTTTCTTTCTGGTCTCCTCGGTCATCGGCTTCATCGAGGTCATGCCGCAATCGCGTCCGGACGAGCTGGCGCGCGCCTTCCTTGACGGCCATCAGGACGGCACGCTGGTCACCGACCGCAAGGGCCGGATCATCTATGCCAATGCTGCCTATGGTGCCCTGACCGGCGCCACCAAGGCGACGGAAATCCAGTCGCTCGAAACCATCCTGTCGCGCAACCGCGAAGCCACGGAAGCGATCTACCGGCTGACAAACGGTCTGCACGAAGGCAAGGCCGGTCATGAGGAATTCAGGCTTTTGAAGCCGCTGCGCTCGGGCGGCGGCTCGGCCGGGTCCGGCGCGCACTGGTTTCGTCTGAAGGCGCGTGTGCTGCCGCTCGAGGATGGCGAGCGCAATCCCTATTATATCTGGCAGATTTCCGACATCACCTCGGAGCGTGACGACCAGGAGCGCTTCTTCAAGGAATTGCAGAACGCCATCGACTATCTCGACCACGCCCCGGCCGGCTTTTTTTCGGCCGGAAAGAAGGGCGAGATTTTCTATGTCAACGCCACATTGGCCGACTGGCTGGGCCTGGATCTCACCAAGTTCCAGCCGGGATCGATGACGATCGCCGATCTGGTGGCTGGCGAGGGGCTGGCGCTCGTCCAGTCGGTGCAGGCCGAGCCGGGGCTGAAAAAGACCAAGACACTCGATCTCGACTTGCGCAAGGCCAATGGCCAGAGCTTTGCCGTGCGTATGGTGCACCGGGTGTCTTCCGCCCGCGATGGCGCGCCTGGCGAAAGCCGCACGATTGTTCTTGCCCGCTCCAACGACGACGAAAGCGACCAGTCGGCATCGATCGCTGCGATGCGCTTTACCCGCTTCTTCAACAATACGCCGATGGCGATTGCCTCTGTCGATGGCGATGGCCGGATCTTGCGCACCAACGCGCCGTTCCTGAAGCTTTTCTCTGCCGTCGTCTCGCAGGATGACATGGAACATGGCGCATTGCTGGAAGCCTTCGTGCACGCGACCGACCAGGCGCGCCTGCGTGCGGCTCTCGATGCGGCCAAGGACCGGCAGGGTGATATCGCGCCAATCGATTCGCTGCACCCGACCGACGAGGCCCGGCATTTCCGCTTCTACGTGAATGCGGTCATCGACCAGAGCGACCAAGCACCGGAAGAGGCCGCGATCGTCTATGCCGTTGAAATTACCGAACAAAAGGCGCTCGAAACCCAGATGGCGCAGACGCAGAAGATGAATGCCGTCGGCACGCTCGCGGGTGGCATCGCGCATGACTTCAACAATGTGCTGACGGCAATCCTGCTTTCCTCGGACCACCTGCTGTTGTCGGCACGGCCCTCGGATGCGAGCTTTGCCGACCTGATGGAAATCAAGCGCAACGCCAACCGCGCGGCCGTGCTGGTGCGCCAGCTTCTCGCTTTCTCGCGCAAGCAGACGATGCGGCCGACCGTTCTGTCGATGACCGATGTGGTCGGAGATTTGCGCATGCTGGTCGACCGGATGACCGGAACCAATGTGAAGCTCGAGGTCGATTACGGCCGCGATCTCTGGCCGGTGCGCACGGATCTTGGCCAGTTCGAGCAGGTCGTGCTCAATCTGGCCGTCAATGCGCGCGACGCCATGCCGAATGGCGGCGTCATCACGCTGCGCACCCGCAACTTGCCGGCCGCCGAAGTGGCAGCCTTTAACTTGCGTGAGCTTCCCGAAGAAGACTATGTGGTGGTCGAGGTCGCCGATCAGGGGACGGGAATACCGCCTGAAATCCTCGACAAGATTTTCGAGCCTTTCTTCACCACCAAGGAAGTCGGCAAGGGAACTGGCCTTGGCCTGTCGATGGTCTATGGCATCATCAAGCAGTCCGGCGGCTATATCTATCCGGAATCCGAAGTCGGCAAGGGCACGACATTCCGCATCCTTCTGCCGCGCTATATCGAGGAGGCGCCTTTGCCGGGCGAGGCCGGCGAGGCGCAGGCTGCGGCGGCGCTCGCTGCGAAGATTCCGGTCAAGCCGGAACCGACGGATCTGACTGGAAATTCGGCCGTGGTTCTTCTGGTGGAAGACGAGGAGGCCGTGCGCCGGGGCGGCAAGCGCATGCTGGAAACCCGTGGCTACACGGTGCACGAGGCCGGTTCCGGCGTCGAAGCCCTTGAGGTCATGGAGGAACTGAACGGCGCCGTTGATATCGTCGTGTCCGACGTCGTCATGCCGGAAATGGATGGCCCGACCCTGCTCAAGGAAATCCGCAAGAGCTATCCGGACCTGAAATTCATCTTCGTCTCCGGCTATGCCGAGGATGCTTTTGCGCGAAACCTGCCGGCGGACGCCAAATTCGGCTTCCTGCCCAAGCCTTTCTCCTTGAAGCAGCTGGCCGTTGCCGTGCGCGAAATGCTCGATAGTTGACCGGACACCACCATTCGCAGCCGGGTCCAAGCGCGTCCGTTAACCTGTTGCGGCCCGTGCATTAACCGTTCGCGACGATAGTTTTCGCTGGATGCCAGCCGTCGTAAAAAGGTCCTTTTCGCGATTGCATTTGCGCAGGTCAGCGCTGTCTGTCCGTTTGGGAGGTTTCTCTTGATCGGGTGCAGCGCTCCATCTCTAAACCGGGCGAGCGCAAGAATGACGTCAAAGCTAAGGGTTGCAGTTCTTTTTGGCGGCCGTTCCGCCGAACATGATGTGTCGGTTCTGTCGGCGCGCAATGTCCTCAAGGCGCTTGACCCTGAAAAATACGATGCCGTACCCATCCTGATCGACCGCCAGGGCACATGGCTGCTGCAGGAATTGCGGGATGGCGCCTTGCCGGAGCCGCTGAATGCGGTAAAGACGATCGCTTGCCTGTTGCCGGGTGGGCGTGGCCGCCTTCTGGCCATTCCCGAGGACGCAACGATCCGCGAATTGCCGCCGGTCGATATCGTGTTTCCCGTCCTGCATGGTCCGCACGGCGAGGATGGCTCGGTGCAGGGGCTTGCCGAAACCGCGATGGTGCCGTTTGCCGGCTGCGGCATCTTGGGCTCTGCCACCGCCATCGACAAGGATATTGCCAAACGCCTGCTCAACGAAGCCGGATTGCCGGTGGCACGCTCGCTGACCTTCCATCAGGGGGACATTCCATCCTTCGACGATGCCGTGGCGGCGCTGGGAAAAACGGTGTTCGTCAAGCCGGCCCGGCAGGGTTCGTCGGTCGGCGTCAGCAAGGCGCGGACGGCAGGCGAGTTTGATGCCGCAGTTGCTGAAGGCTTCCGCCACGACCGGAAAATCCTTGTCGAAGAATTCATCAACGGGCGGGAGATCGAGTGCAGCATTCTGGAAGAGGCAGACGGTACGCTGATCACCTCGCTTCCCGGAGAGATCATTCCCGCCGGCAGCCACGGCTTTTACAGCTATGATGCCAAATATATCGACCCGGACGGCGCCGTTCTCAGCATTCCCGCGCAACTGCCTGAAGAGGTCACTGAAAATATGCGGACCGTGGCGCAAAAGGCGTTCCGGGCTCTCGGCTGTGACGGCATGGCGCGCATCGATTTTTTCGTGCGCCCCGACATGAGCGCCGTTATCAACGAGGTCAACACGATCCCCGGCTTTACCGATATCAGCATGTACGCCAAGGCGCTTGCGGCCAGCGGCATTGCCTATGCCGACATTATCGACCGGCTGATCGCGCATGGGCTTGCGCGCGCCGCGCGGCAGGGTTGACCGGACGGGGGCTGGAAGTCAGCCCCCGTGTTGTCGCGACGGTTCTTCAGACCAGCGCAACCGCAATCTCGGCGGCGAGCCGGGCATTGTTTTCGACCAGCGCGATATTGGTCTCCAGGCTTCGGCCATCGGTCAGGCCGAAAATGCTGTCGAGCAGGTAGGGCGTGACTTTCTTGCCGGAAATTTCATCGCGCTCGGCATTATCGAGCGCCCGGGTGATGTAGATTTCCATCTCGTCGCGCGGGATTTCGTTGGCTTGCGGGACCGGATTGGCAATCAGCATGCCGCCATCGACGCCGAGCAGATCGCGCATCCGCTGGAAATTGGCGATGGCCGCCGGGCTGTTGAGCATCAACGGGCTCTTCAGGCCGCTGTCGCGCGACCAGAAGGCCGGGAAGATGTCGCTGTCATAGGTGACGACCGGGACGCCACGTGTTTCCAGCACTTCCAAAGTCTTGGGAATGTCGAGGATGGCCTTTGCGCCGGCGCAGACGACGATGACGCCGGTGCGTGCCAGTTCGTCGAGATCGGCGGAGATATCAAAGCTCTCCTCGGCCTTGCGATGCACACCGCCGATACCGCCGGTGGCAAACACGCGGATACCGGCGCGGGAGGCGGCGATCATGGTCGCGGCAACCGTGGTGGCGCCGGTGCGGCGCTCGGCGATCGCAAAGGCGAGATCGGCACGCGACAGCTTCATGGCGCCTTGCGTCTGCGCCAGCGCTTCCAGCTGGGCATCTTCAAGACCGATATGCAGGACGCCGTCGATGACGGCGATGGTGGCCGGCACAGCACCTTCCTCGCGGATGATCGCCTCGACGCTGCGCGCCATGTTGAGATTGCCGGGGAAGGGCATGCCATGGGTGATGATGGTCGATTCCAGCGCGACGACTGCCGCGCCGCGAGCCTTGGCGGCCGCGACTTCGCTGGAATATTCCATCGGCAGAAGGGGGGAGAAGGGCTTGGTCATCGCGGATCCTTTTTGGCTTTTTAAGGCGCGTTCATGACAGGATTTCGGCTGGTGGCACAAGTCGAATTGCTTCGTCGAGCGCGGCCCGCGACATTTTTTCCGAGACGGCGAGCGGGGAACGCACGGTGATCCCGGCAGCCGCGACGCCGGAGCGGAGGCAGAGATCAAGCGGTTCGCCCGCCACAAACGCCGCCAGAAACCCTGCCGCAAGCGAATCGCCGGCACCGGTGACATCGCTGAGGGCATCGAGTTGCGGCGGCGCCACCGTGACGATTTTGCCGTTGTGAAAGGCAATCGCCGGCAGGCCCCCACGGGTAATGACGCCGCCGGAAAGGCCCACATCCTGTAGAAGGGCAGGCCATTCAACAGCGTCCGCGCTGTCGCGGCCCGTCAATGCGCGCGCTTCCGCTTCATTCATGAACAGAAAGGTGAGGCCGGAGAGGCTTTTCACCAGCCGTCCGACTTTTGCCGGCGAAATGCCGATGGCTGCGACCGGTTTTGATTCGTCGGCAGCGCGGCTGACCAGCGCCGCCAGCGTCTCTTCCGGCAAGTTGGCGTCCGTGACGATCAGGTTGCTTGCGGAAATGATCTCGCGCATAGCCCTTTGTTGCAATCGTCTTGGGGAAAACAGCCGGTAAAGCTCCATGTCGGCGAGCGCGATGACCAGATTGCCGTCGTTTTCCAGAATGGCCGTGTAGCTCGGCGTTTTGCGGTCAAGGAAAATGAAGGGGCAATCGATCACCCCGGCCTCGATCGCGGCAAGTGCGACCGTTTCGCCTGCCGCATCGCCGCCGCGCGGGCTGATCATGCGGACATCAAGGCCAAGCCGCGCCAGGTTGCGGGCTGCGTTGAACCCACCGCCGCCGGCCTCTTCGAACCAGCTGCCGGGATTGCTCGATCCGGGAACGGTGGTGCCGAAGATTCGGGCCCGGCGGTCGATATGCGCGCCGCCGAAAATGGAAACCTGTCTGCCTGTCATGCGTTTTCCTGTGTGCCGGTCCATGTGCCAGTCGAGGGCGATTCGCACCTTCTCGATGCTGATATGCTTTTTGTTTCAGTCATTTCCACGATCGTAAAATCTGTGGAACAAGAAAGGAACACGCATCCGTTTCTGTTGACGATTCAAGTTGATAGATAGGCCTTGCGAAATGAGAACAAAAAGTGTACATAGCTTTCAACGGCAGCTTCATTGCCTCGGCAGGCTCCATAACCTAAAGGTGGATCACATGGCACAAAACTCTTTGCGGCTTGTAGAGGACAAATCGGTGGATAAAAGCAAGGCACTTGAAGCGGCACTCTCCCAGATCGAACGCTCGTTCGGCAAGGGATCGATCATGAAGCTCGGTGGAAAAGACAGCATTGTCGAAATCGAAACCGTTTCGACGGGATCGCTCAGCCTCGATATCGCGCTGGGCATCGGTGGATTGCCCAAGGGGCGCGTGATCGAAATCTATGGACCGGAAAGCTCCGGCAAGACGACACTGGCGTTGCAGACCATTGCCGAAGCCCAGAAGAAGGGTGGCATCTGCGCCTTCGTCGATGCGGAACATGCGCTGGATCCGGTCTATGCCCGCAAGCTCGGCGTCGATCTTGAAAATCTCCTGATCTCGCAGCCGGACACCGGCGAGCAGGCTCTGGAAATCACCGATACGCTGGTGCGCTCCGGCGCCATCGACGTTCTCGTTATCGATTCGGTCGCAGCCCTGGTGCCGCGCGCTGAAATCGAGGGCGAAATGGGCGACAGCCTTCCCGGCCTCCAGGCCCGCCTGATGAGCCAGGCGCTGCGCAAGCTGACCGCGTCGATCTCCAAGTCGAACTGCATGGTCATCTTCATCAACCAGATCCGCATGAAGATCGGCGTCATGTTCGGTTCGCCGGAAACGACGACAGGCGGCAACGCCCTGAAATTCTACGCCTCCGTCCGCCTCGACATCCGCCGCATCGGTGCCGTCAAGGAACGCGAAGAGGTCATCGGCAACCAGACGCGCGTCAAGGTCGTCAAGAACAAGATGGCACCGCCCTTCAAGCAGGTCGAGTTCGACATCATGTATGGCGAGGGCGTCTCCAAGACCGGCGAACTGGTCGATCTCGGCGTCAAGGCCGGGATTGTCGAGAAGTCGGGCGCCTGGTTCTCCTATAACAGCCAGCGCCTTGGCCAGGGCCGCGAGAATGCCAAGTCTTTCCTGCGCGACAATCCCGATACGGCCAAGGAAATCGAACTGTCGCTGCGCCAGAATGCCGGCCTGATTGCCGAAAAGTTCCTGGAAAACGGCGGCCCGGAAGCCCAGGATGACGAGGACGATGCCGCTTTGGCATAAGATCGTCTGATTTTCGACCTGATGTTTGCCGGCCGCTCCCACCAGAGCGGCCGGTTTTCTTTTGCCGTCTGGACAGGGATTGGCCCGGACGATAAAAGCCTGTGTTCCAATGGGGCGGCGAAGGATCGGCGGATGTCCGGTGGTCCGCGATTTTCAAAAGTTTTCCGGTTCGCGGTTTAGCCAAGCAGGCTGCGGACGGTCCGATGCAAGAGATAAGGGCGCAATATGAGCGGCGTGAATGAAATCCGGTCGACGTTCCTCGACTACTTCAAGAAGAACGGCCATGAGGTTGTCTCGTCGAGCCCGCTGGTTCCGCGCAACGACCCGACCCTGATGTTCACCAATGCCGGCATGGTGCAGTTCAAGAATGTCTTTACAGGCCTTGAGCAGCGGCCCTATTCGACGGCTGCGACCGCGCAGAAATGTGTGCGCGCCGGCGGCAAGCACAATGACCTCGACAATGTCGGTTACACCGCTCGCCATCATACGTTCTTCGAAATGCTCGGCAATTTCTCCTTTGGCGACTATTTCAAGGAGCGGGCGATCGAGCTTGCCTGGAACCTGATCACCAAGGATTTCGGCATCGATGCCAAGCGCCTGCTTGTCACCGTCTACCACACCGATGACGAGGCCTTTGGCCTGTGGAAGAAGATCGCCGGCCTGTCTGACGACCGGATCATCCGCATCCCGACCTCTGACAATTTCTGGGCGATGGGCGATACCGGCCCGTGCGGTCCTTGCTCGGAAATCTTCTACGATCACGGCGATCACATCTGGGGCGGACCTCCCGGCTCCAAGGATGAAGACGGTGACCGGTTCATCGAGATCTGGAACCTCGTCTTCATGCAGTATGAGCAGATCACCAAGGAAGAACGCGTCGACCTGCCGCGTCCCTCGATCGATACCGGAATGGGCCTCGAGCGCGTCGCGGCTCTGCTGCAGGGCAAGCATGACAATTATGATATCGACCTGTTTCGCGCCCTGATCGCAGCCTCGGAAGAGGCAACCGGCGTCAAGGCCGAAGGTGACCGCCGCGCCAGCCACCGCGTCATTGCCGACCATCTGCGCGCATCCGCCTTCCTGATCGCCGATGGCGTCCTGCCGTCGAACGAAGGCCGCGGCTATGTGCTGCGCCGCATCATGCGCCGCGCCATGCGCCACGCGCAGCTGCTCGGCGCCCGCGATCCGCTGATGTGGCGGCTGTTGCCGGCCCTGATCGGCCAGATGGGCCGCGCCTATCCGGAACTCATCCGGGCGGAATCGCTGATTTCGGAAACCCTGAAGCTGGAAGAAACCCGTTTCCGCAAGACGCTGGAGCGCGGCCTCGGCCTCCTGTCGGACGCAACGACCGATCTCGTTGAGGGCGATCAGCTGAACGGCGACACCGCGTTCAAGCTCTACGATACGTTTGGTTTTCCGCTTGACCTGACGCAGGACGCGTTGCGCGCCCGCGGCATCGGCGTCGATACCGACGCGTTTTCGGCCGCCATGCAGCGCCAGAAGGCGGAAGCCCGCGCGTCCTGGTCCGGTTCCGGCGACAAGGCGACGGAAATCATCTGGTACGAGCTCAAGGACAAGCTCGGCGCCACCGAATTCCTCGGCTACGACACGGAGACGGCCGAAGGCGTCGTGCAGGCGATCGTGCGCGACGGCAAGGCGCTGGAAAGCGCATCCAAGGGCGAGACGGTGCAGCTGGTGCTGAACCAGACGCCGTTTTACGGCGAATCCGGCGGCCAGATGGGTGATACCGGCGTCATTTCGACTGATCATGCCAAGCTGACGGTGACCGACGTGCAAAAGCGCGGCGAGGGTCTGTTCGTGCATTCCTGCATCGTTGACGACGGCACGGTCAAGCTCGGCGATGCGGCAGCACTCACCGTCGATCACGCCCGCCGCTCGCGCTTGCGCGCCAACCATTCAGCGACCCATCTGCTGCATGAGGCGCTGCGCGAGGTGCTCGGAACCCATGTGGCTCAGAAGGGGTCGCTGGTCGCGCCCGAGCGCCTGCGGTTCGACGTGTCGCATCCCAAGCCCATGTCGGCTGAGGAGTTGAAGATTGTCGAGGACATGGCCAATGAGATCATCGTGCAGAACAGCCCGGTGACGACGCGGCTGATGAGCGTCGATGACGCGATTGCCGAGGGCGCGATGGCGCTGTTCGGCGAGAAATACGGCGATGAGGTGCGCGTCGTGTCGATGGGGCAGGGCATCCATGGCGCCAAGGCCAACCGGCCCTATTCGGTCGAGCTGTGCGGCGGCACCCATGTCGGCGCAACCGGCGAGATTGGCCTCGTGCGCATTGTCGGCGAAAGTGCCGTTGGTGCTGGCGTCCGCCGTTTGGAAGCGTTGACGGGCGTTTCGGCGCTTGCCTATCTCAACGAGCAGGACGAGCGGGTCAAGACGCTGGCCACGGCCTTGAAGGTTCAGCCGGCCGAGGTTTTGACACGTGTCGAGGCGCTGGTGGACGAGCGCCGCAAGCTGGAGCGCGAGTTGAACGAGGCCAAGAAAAAACTGGCGCTCGGCGGCGGCGATGCCGGTGGTGCGGCCGATCAGGTCCAGGAAATCGGCGGCGTGAAATTCCTCGGCAAGGTGGTCACCGGCGTCGAGCCGAAGGACTTGAAGAGTTTGGCTGATGACGGCAAGACCAGCCTCGGCTCCGGCGTCGTCACCTTCGTCGGCGTCTCCGAAGACGGCAAGGCGAGCGCCGTGGTTGCGGTGACCGACGACCTGACCGCGCGGTTCAGCGCTGTCGACCTGGTGCGCATTGCGTCAGCCGCTCTCGGCGGCAAGGGCGGCGGCGGCCGTGCCGACATGGCGCAGGCCGGCGGTCCGGATGGCGCAAAGGCCGCACAAGCCATCGAAGCCGTCGGCGCAGCGCTCGCCGGTTGATTCCGGCTGGCATCGCAATGTGATCTTTGAAAACCGGGCTGAAAGGTCCGGTTTTTTTGTGTTCGATAGCTTTTCCTGTGTTGAAATCGGCGCGGCCAAGTCCGCAGGATTTGTCAAATCCGGATGTGGTTCTGTCTGGTTGTTCGGATTGCGAGAGGTACGGCATGAAGGAGGCAAGCATCTGGGCCGCGTATGAGCAGCGTCTGCAGCGCGTATCGGCCTATATCTACGACCATCTGGATGAAGAGCTCGATCTTGACCGGCTTGCAGACATTGCCTGCCTGTCGCCGCATCACTGGCATCGGATTTACCGGGCCGTGCACGGCGAGACGCTGGCCGCGACCGTCAAGCGGTTGCGGCTGCACCGGGCGGCGGGTGATCTGGTGCGCACCACTCTTCGTGTCGATGTGATCGCAAGGCGGGCCGGCTATCCCAATCTCCAATCCTTTACCAGGATTTTCAAATCGGTGTTCGGCGTGCCGCCGGCCCGTTACCGGAGAGAGGGGAGCCATACGGTCTTTCAATCGGCAAATGGCAAAGGATTTGGCGCCATGTATCCTGTTACGACGAAAACGATTGCCCCGCGCGAGCTGGTCGGGGTCAGCCATACCGGCTCCTATATGGGCATAGGCCTGGCTTTCGAAACGCTTGGCGGCACGCTGCAGGCGCGCGGGCTCTATAGGCCAGAGATGAGGATGGTGGGCCTCTATCTGGATGATCCGGATCTGGTGCCGGAGGATAAGCTGCGGTCTTTCGCCTGTGTGACGGAGGGCCAGCACGTGCCGGCTGACGCGCCGCTGGTCCATCAGCATCTGGATGGCGGCGAATATGCGGTCCTGCGTCACAAGGGGCCTTACGCCGATATGCACAAAGCCTATCAATGGCTCTATGGCGAATGGCTGCCGAAGTCGGGCCGGGACGTGCGCGATAGCGTGATGTTCGAGGAATATATCAATAACCCGCGCGAGGCCGCGCCGACGGAGCTGTTGACGGACATTTATCTGCCGCTGAAATAGCGGCTGAACGGACCCGGCCATGCAATCGCGACGCCGGGTTCGTTGTTTTTATGAGCTGGCTAAGGAAGATTTGACTGATGCGGCGCCGAGACTAGTTTTCCAGCACGCCCCAATACACCAGCCCCTCCAGCACGCCATCGGCGATCAGGCCGTGAGCGCCGTAGATGTCCGGCCGGTCCTCGGCAATCGCCTTTAGTTCGGGAAGAGCATTGGCAACAACAATGCCGCGCACGCCCGGCAGTTCAAACATGCTGCGATCATTGTTGGTATCGCCAGCCACCACGACATCGTCATGGGACAGGCCGAGCTGGCGGCAGAGCCATGTCAGGGCTGCCCCCTTGTCGACACCGTCGGGCAGGATGTCGAGATCGCGGTTGCTGGAATAGACTAGGCGTGCGGCAATACCCGCGCTTGCCAGCCGTTCCTCTATCCCGGCCAGGGTGACCGCGTCGGCATCGCGCAGATACCAGCTGGATTTCTGCGCATGCTGGTAGACGTCCGGTTGGACGGCGAGGCCGGGAATGCCGGCCAGGGCCTTCGCAATTCTACTGCGGTCGAAACCGGCGCCGATGGAGTTGGAATAGGCGGCGCAGTGGGAGGGTTCTTTTTCATTGTCGAGCATGGTGCCGACGCCGCCAATATAGATATCCGGTTTCGGCAGCGCCGTGGTCGCGATAAAGGCCTTCTGGTCCTCGATCAGGCGGCCGCTGTTGAGGACCAGAAGTGGCCGTACGTTCTTGCTCAGGCTTTGCCAGGCCACGCTAAACCGCGCCTCCGCGTCCCTGTTTCCTGCCAGCGTGCCATCGATATCGCTGCAGAACAGCCGGACGCGCCTCAATCTCCGTCCGTCCATGGTTCGGCCCATTCGTTGTCATCCATCGCCTGCGGCATCGGCCGTCCTTCAACGACGCCGATCAGTTGCTGCGCAATGCCGGTCCAGGTGAAAAGGCTGCGCGCCTTGTGCGCGCCCATGCGCGACAGGCGGCCATAGAGCCGTTCGTGTTTCAGCGGCTTCATCATGGTGATGCCGAGGTCATATTTGTCGAAGGGATCGGCAAACAGCGCGTGGCGGCCATAGCTGACGGCACGGAAAAGGCCGCCGTGAACCGTGATGATGGTTGGGGTGCCGCTGGCCATGGCCTCAATAGCGGTCATGCCGAACGGCTCATAGCGGCTGGACAGCACGAAAATATCGGCGGCGCGGTAGAAGTCGGGCAGATCGTCGTCGGCCACGAAGCCGGAAAATATCACCTTGCCGTTCAGCCCGAGGGCCTCAACGCGCTGTTTTAGCTCATCGAGAATGCCCGCTTCCTGAGGGTCCATGTTTTCGCCGCCGACTGCCAGATGCAGCCGCGCTTCCGGCTCGCGCTCGGCCAGAACCGAAAAACCGTCGATAAGGAGGTCGTAGCCCTTGTTGGTGGCGAGACGCCCCATGGCCATCACCACCTTGCCCTCGAAACCGAAGCGCTGGCGCGCCATTTCGCGCGTTGCCCGCGATACCGGGAAGAAGCGGTTGTCGTCATAGCCGGGCGGGATCATGTGCACCCGGTCGCGCGGCAGATTGTAGTCGTTGACGAGCATTTCCACCTGGATCGGCGTCGTGGCAATGACCATGCTGCAGGAGCGGTAGATGATCAGTTCATGCTTGATGCGTTCGGAGAAGTTGAATTCCTTGTCGAATTCGGCGGCCTTGTCCGGATAATCCGTTTCCATCTGGCTCTTCTTCCACATGCCCAGCGAATGCGGCGTGTGGATATGGGTGACGGCCAGGGCTTCCGACAGGCGCTGTCCGGCAATACCGGCGTCCCAATAGTGGCTGTTGATCAGCGTATAGGTGAAATTGTTCTTCCGGATGAAGCGGACAGCGTTTTCGCACCACTCCATCAGATGTTTGTAGAGATATTCCTTGGGGATGAAATCATTGCCACCGCAGGGAATGCGGATGACGCGGACGCGGTCATCGACTTCGTCGAACTCCGGCTGATCCTCGAACCGCCGTGTGTAGATATCGACCTGATGGCCGAGAAGGGCAAGCTTGCGGGCAAGCTCGATGACGTAGACGACCTGGCCACCGGTATCGGCGGCACCGAGCGGCGGTTCGGCCGCGACATATCCATGCGTCGACACCAGCGCGATGCGGGGAAGGTGGCTCTTATCGGGGGAACTGGTCATGCGGTCACAATTCTTTTGGAAGGAGGGTGCGTGCAGTGCAGCATGCGAAAGGGTTCACTTCGCGAACGGCCGGGCGCCGGAAAGGTTCCAATTAAATTTGCTGCGGAAGAGTATCCAGGTTGCCGGTCGCGAACTCCAATCCCCGCCAGCGCAGGCGTCTAAGCCGATGGAAATTTTCGCTCGAGTTTTAGGTACGGGAGCCGGACATGGATTTTGAGGAGAGTTTTATGACGCAGGCGCCAATCTTGGTTCATCGATCGCGAACGAAAATGCTTCTTCTCCTCCTGGGCGCGCTGGCATTCGTCGCGCTCGGTGCCTTCATGATGAAAGTCACCTATGAGGATGAGGGCGCCGGAGCGCTCGGCGTTTTCATCGGCCTCGTCAGTATCCTGTTCTTCGGATTGTGCGCCATCGTTGGTGCCATCAAGCTTTTCGACCGGCGGCCGGCGCTTGAATTTTTGCCGGAAGGCCTTCTGGCGCGCGAGGTGTCGGCGACGCTGATCGGGTGGCCGGATATTCTGGCCGCGCGGCTGGTCACCTATCGCCGTCAGCCGATCATCGAACTGATGTTGTCGCCATCGGCCGAGCAGTCGCTGCCGTTCACCCGGATGGTGCGGTTCACGCGCTCGGCCAATCGTGGGCTTGGTTTTGAAGGTGTGTGCCTGAGCGGAGCGGGCCTGGATATCACGCCCGTAAAACTCATCGAGATGATCGCCGAATGGGCGCAAAGGGCTCAGACCACCACGCCGTCTCATCCATAACGCCATGAAAAAACCCGGCACGACGGCCGGGCTTCTCATTTCAAGACAATGTCATCACAACGGCTTGCTTAGGCAGCCATTGCCTTCTTCAGGTTCTCGTCGATCTTGTCGAGG
>NZ_LMFB01000041.1:189295-189623 GCF_001426685.1 Rhizobium sp. Root483D2
TGCGGCTTCGGCTTCGACCGTCTGGCCATCCGGCGTCATCAGGACCGAGGTCATCAGGCCGAGCGAGCCAAACCCTTGCGCGACGATATCGGACTGGACGTCGCCGTCATAGTTCTTGCAGGCCCAGACATAACCGCCCGACCATTTCAGCGCCGAGGCGACCATGTCGTCGATCAGGCGGTGTTCGTACCAGATCTTGGCTTCCTTGAACTTGTCGGCAAATTCGGCGTCGAAGACCTGCTGGAAGATATCCTTGAAGCGGCCGTCATAGATCTTGAGGATGGTGTTCTTGGTTGACAGATAGACGGGAACGCCGCGCTGCAGGCCG
>NZ_LMFB01000041.1:189702-189788 GCF_001426685.1 Rhizobium sp. Root483D2
ACAGCTTGCCCTTGCCGGGGAACTTGAAATCGGTGGCGCGGTACTGGTCGCCGAAGGCATGACGGCCGACGATGATCGGCTTGGTC
>NZ_LMFB01000041.1:189891-190048 GCF_001426685.1 Rhizobium sp. Root483D2
GCCGCCCAGGATGTTGCGGATCGTGCCGTTCGGCGATTTCCACATCTTCTTCAGGCCGAATTCCTCGACGCGCTGCTCGTCTGGCGTGATGGTGGCGCATTTGACGCCGACGCCGTGCTTCTTGATCGCGTTGGCGCTATCGATCGTCACCTGATCG
>NZ_LMFB01000041.1:190113-323162 GCF_001426685.1 Rhizobium sp. Root483D2
GGTCATCTCATCGCCGTCGAGCTCGACGACCGGATTGGCGACCTTGATCTTTGTCATGTTGCAAACCTCTGCTTGGGGGGTGGATGGAGAAGGGTTTGCGCCCCTATAGCATCCAGTTCACCACAGGCAAAGGTATACACGCGCGATTTGGCAGGTGTTTCCCGCTGATTGCAGAACCGGCGTTCAATGACCCTGCACAACGCGCGGGAAATCCGCAGCAGATGCCTATGCTGAGCGTTTGTCCTTACACACAAACGCGATCCGGCCTCGCTTCACGCATTGAAAATGGTTATGAGCAGCCGCATTGTTTGGCGGTGGCTGACCGGCCGCGCCTTTGAAACCGGAGATGGTCGATGAAACGGTTCATGCTTGTTGTTCTTGCCTGTGCGGCCTTTTCGACCGCGCAGGCCGCCGATCCGGCAGCTCCCGTCAACGAGATCATGCAGGAGGCGGTGAAGGGCTGGGCGGAGGAAGCGCAGGCGGGCGAGGATTATTTTTCACCTGCACGGCTTGGCCGCATTTACAGCGAGGATTTCGCCAAGGCCTACCGCGAGGCGGCCAAATTTCCAGCCTATGAGGAAGGCGATTCGCCCTTCGATTATGATGTGATCGTCAGCGGTCAGGACAGCTGCTCGATCAAGGATCTGTCCGTGACACCAGGTGCGCCTGCCGACGGCAAGAGCGATATGACCGTCAACTTCGACAATACCCATTGTTTTGGTGAGCGCCCTGCGGACTGGAAACCGAGCGAACTGCATTTCATCGTGATCGAGGAAGGCGGCAAATCCGTCATCGACGATATCGTGCGCGCGGGGGATGCGGGCTCGCTCAAAAGCGAGTTGCAGGCGATTGCCAGCCAGGGTGCCGGCGATCCACAATAGTGCATTGCGGTCTGCGGCTTTCAAAATAAGCGCATCTGTGCGAGGAAGCGGCGAAACCGAGACATAGAGAACAGAGACGAAAGTACCGGCATGGCAGGAACCAATAGCGAGCGCGTGCTTCTCACCGAAGGCCCGGCCATTATTCTGGTGCATCCGCAGCTTGGCGAGAATATCGGCATGGTGGCGCGGGCCATGGCCAATTTCGGCCTGTCCGAGCTGCGGCTGGTCAGCCCGCGCGATGGCTGGCCGAGCGAAAAGGCCCGCTCTGCCGCAAGCCGCGCCGATCACGTCATCGATGCCGCCAAGGTTTACGAAACGGTGCCGGAAGCGATTGCCGATCTTAATTTCGTCTATGCGACGACGGCGCGCGACCGCTATGGCTACAAGCCGGTGCGTTCGCCGCTGGTGGCCGCCGAAACGTTGCGCCAGCGCTTCACGTTGGGGGAGGCGACCGGCATCCTGTTCGGGCGCGAGCGAACGGGGCTGACCAACGAAGAGGTGGCGCTGGCCGACGAGATCGTCACCTTTCCGGTCAACCCGGCTTTTGCCTCGCTGAATCTAGCGCAGGCGGTGCTGTTGATGTCCTATGAATGGCTGAAGACATCGATGGAATCACGCGAGCAGACCTCCTTCCAGGCCTTGCCGCAGAACCCGGCGACCAAAGACCAGCTGCAGGGACTGTTCGACCATGTGGAGGAGGCGCTGGATGCGCGCGGCTACTTCCGGCCGGTCGCCAAAAAGCCGAAATTGATCGACAATTTGCGCGCAGTCCTGACCCGCCCCGGCTTTACCGAATCCGAAATCCGGCTGGTGCGCGGCATCATCTCATCGCTCGATCGTTTCACCCGCGAGGCGCCGCGGGGTGCCGGAGCGCCGGAAAACTCGCGCGCAAACAAGGTTGACGATACCGGTGACGACAGCTGAGCTGAAGCCCATCCTCGTTTTCGACAGCGGCATCGGCGGGCTGACCGTGCTGCGCGAAGCGCGCGTGCTGATGCCGGAGCGGCATTTCATCTATGTCGCCGATGACGCAGGGTTTCCCTATGGCGGCTGGGAAGAGGAGGCGCTGAAGGCGCGCGTCATCTCGCTGTTTGCGACATTGCTGACCCGGCATGATCCGGAAATCTGCATCATCGCCTGCAACACTGCCTTCACGCTGGTCGGTGCCGATCTGCGCGCGGCTTTCCCGGACATGCGTTTCGTTGGAACTGTGCCTGCGATCAAGCCGGCGGCGGAGCGCACGCGCTCGGGTCTCGTTTCTGTTCTGGCGACACCCGGCACCGTCAAGCGGGCCTACACGCGCGACCTCATCCAGTCCTTCGCCACCCAATGCCATGTCCGCCTCGTCGGCTCGGAAAATCTGGCGCGCATGGCGGAAGCCTATATTCGCGGCGAAGCGATCGACGATGCGGCGGTGCTTTCGGAGATCGCGCAATGTTTCGTCGAAAAGGATGGCCGCAAGACCGATATCGTCGTCTTGGCCTGTACCCATTACCCGTTCATGGCCAATGTCTTTCGCCGCCTTGCACCCTGGCCGGTGGACTGGCTTGACCCGGCCGAGGCAATTGCCCGGCGCGCCCGCAGCCTCGTGCCGCTGCCGGATGGGTTTGAGCCACTGAACGGCATCGATCCGGCGATCTTCACATCCGGGCGTCCGGATTTCACCACGCGCCGGTTGCTGCAGGGGTTTGGACTGACACTCAGGTGAATGACATCCGTCTTAACTGTGGGTTTCTGTTGCGCTGGCGCGCAAAACAGCGGAGATGGTGCTAAGCCATTTGGCTTGCGGGTTCGTGGCGGCGCATCCGGCATGGCAGTTTGAACGAGGTGGATATGAAAGTCGGCATCGATATGGGGACGGCGTCTAATGGCGCATCCGTTCCGCTCGATATCGAGGAGCTTCTGGCGACGCGTCTTCTGGTGCAAGGCAATTCCGGCTCTGGAAAGTCGCATCTGCTGCGCCGTTTGCTGGAACAGTCCGCGCCCTGGGTGCAGCAGTGCATCATCGATCCGGAAGGCGATTTCGTGACACTGGCCGACAAGTTCGGCCATGTGGTCATCGAGGGTGAGCGCACGGAGGCCGAGCTGATCGGCATTGCCAGCCGTATCCGTCAGCACCGGGTATCCTGCGTCCTGTCGCTGGAGGGGCTGGATATCGAACAGCAGATGCGCAGCGCCGGCATCTTCCTCAACGCCATGTTCGATGCCGATCGCGATTACTGGTATCCGGTGCTGGTGGTGGTCGATGAAGCCCAGATGTTTGCGCCGTCGGTTGCCGGCGACGTTTCGGAAGAGGCGCGCAAGATCTCCCTGGGAGCCATGACCAACCTGATGTGCCGGGGCCGTAAACGCGGCCTGGCCGGTGTTATCGCCACGCAGCGTCTGGCCAAGCTTGCCAAGAACGTTGCCGCTGAAGCCTCCAATTTCCTGATGGGCCGCACCTTTCTCGATATCGACATGGCGCGCGCCGCCGATCTGCTCGGCATGGACCGCCGCACCGCCGAGATGTTCCGGGATCTGAAGCGCGGCTCGTTCGTGGCGCTCGGCCCGGCTCTGTCGCGGCGTCCGCTGCCGGTGACGATCGGCAATGTCGAGACGTCGGCCCGCTCCACCAGCCCGAAACTGACGCCATTGCCGCAAGCGGTTGCCGATGTCGAAGACCTGATCTTTACGCCGGACCCGGACGAACTGATCCGGCCGATCATTCGGCGTGCAAGCGCCCAGCCTCGGCCCGCCACGGATATTCTGGCCGAACTGTCCCGGCCGCGCCCGGAACCGGCCAGTCTTGCGGAGCTAAAGGCGCCAGTGCCGGAAATGCCGGTTCTGGAGCGCGAGGCGCTGCTGGACGGATTGCTGTCCGAAATTCTTGAAAACCCCGATGCGGCGTTTCGCGCCGATGCCGAGTTGTTCCAGGACTTCCTGGTGCGCTGCCGTATCCGCCGCGTGCCGGGCGCTCCTTTGTCGCTCAGCGCCTTCCGGCGCAAGATGGCGGTTGCCCGCTCCGGTGTCGATGCAGAGACGGCTGCAGGCGAAATCTGGGCTTCGGCGCTCACTCTGTCGCGCAATGTCACCGACGATCTGCAGGGCGTCTTCCTGCTGGTGGCGCAATCGGCCGTCCGCAATCTGCCATGCCCGTCCGATGCGATGATCGCGCGCGCTTATGGCACGCATTCAGCCCGCCGCGCCCGCCGTCTGCTCGGCTATTTTGAAGAGCAGGGGCTGATCGTGGTTCACAGCGACCTCTCCGGCAAACGGATCGTGGCCTTTCCGGATTTGCAGGTGGAGACAGCGCCTGGGGCCGCCGATGCTGTTTACGATGAGGCGGGAAGCCGGAACGCTGCGGAATAAAACCGTTAGTTCTGTATAATGTGAAGGGCGTTTTGCCCGCCAATAACAGTTCGCGTGGCAAGGCGGCGATCAAAGGTCGCAAAACCTCCATCATGGTACACTGCCAGGCCCAACAGGTACGTATCAGTAATCTGATCCGGAGACGATATGCTCTCGATCCGGAAGATACGATCATCTGAAAGGCTAAGGGATTCGCTCCAGAATTCGTGTTCCGGTGCATATTTCAGCGTACTCAGCATATCGACCAAGGTCGAGGCGGAGCCGGGGCTCTGCGGATAGTTCTTGTTCGAAACGATTCGGACGAGGCCGTTTTCCGTTATGGCGCATGTTGCCCATCCGTCCGGGCCGTTTTTGGCGAGCCATGTATGGGCCAGATCATGATAAATATGGTATCTGTCTATCAAGGCGATCAGGACGTTCACATCGAGAAGATAGCGCATTATTCTTCATCGCGAAGAGCGTTGACCATTTCCACTGTGACGGTTTTGCCGTCGGCGCGTGCCGGCAATAATGGGATACCGTTACGCATTTCGTAAGGGCGGAAGGATGTAATCGAGCGTCTTGCCGATTCCGACAGAACTTCCTCAACGGTGCTGTTTTGCAGCTTTGCAATTTTGGTCGCCGTCGCTACCAAAGCCTCGTCAACTTCGATTGTCATCCGCATGGTGATCTCCAAACTTCCGCACTCTGTATATAGCTGACGCTGCTGTCAGTCTCAATGCATGCCGGTGTTGACATTTCCGCCGCTTGCCCCTAAAGACCCGCTCAGCGCCGGGCCGAAATGCCCGGTGTTACTTTTAGTGCGCATAAGCCTCATCTTTCCGGTTCGCCGGAAAGGGAAATGCGCGAACCGACATGTCCCGTGGATTCTCCGTCAGCGTGATCGTGAGAAACCTGTCAGAGCTTTCAAAAGAAGTTCAGAGGAGGGCGTGTTTCCTTGATCCGGTTTGGAAACAGACCGGTGTAACCTGTTGAAGGGAAATACGATGAGCAAGCGCGAATCGTCCAAGTACAAAATTGACCGCCGTATGGGCGAAAATATCTGGGGCCGTCCGAAGTCCCCGGTAAACCGCCGCGAATACGGTCCTGGCCAGCACGGCCAGCGCCGCAAGTCCAAGCTTTCCGACTTCGGCGTGCAGCTGCGCGCCAAGCAGAAGCTCAAGGGCTATTACGGCGACATCCGCGAAAAGCAGTTCCGTGCGATCTTCGCCGAAGCTGACCGCCGCAAGGGTGACACCTCTGAAAACCTGATCGGCCTGCTCGAATCGCGCCTCGACGCGATCGTGTACCGCGCCAAGTTCGTTCCGACGGTCTTTGCTGCCCGTCAGTTCGTCAACCATGGCCACGTCAAGGTCAACGGCATCCGCGTCAACATCGGCTCGTACCGCTGCAAGGCTGGCGACGTGATCGAAGTTCGCGAAAAGTCCAAGCAGCTCGTTTCGGTTCTCGAAGCCGTTTCGCTCGCTGAACGCGACGTTCCGGATTACATCGAAGTCGATCACAACAAGATGGTTGCGACCTTCGCCCGCGTTCCTGCCCTGACCGACGTTCCGTACCCGGTCATCATGGAACCAAACCTCGTCGTCGAATTCTATTCGCGATAATTTCTTCGGGCCCCGGCCTTGTGAAATTTGGAAAAGCCACTCAGAGATGGGTGGCTTTTTTGTTGCCCGATTTTTTAGCCAATCTCATTGCGGAGAATGATGGATGCCCGGCCCGTTGGACCTGCAGTCGATCGTCGATGATATCCACCGAGAGCTCACCCCACGGCTCGGCGAAGGCAAGGTGGCCGATTATATCCCACAGCTTGCCCGCGTTGATCCGAAGCGTTTCGGTATGGCCATCGTCACCGTCGATGGGGATGTGCATAAAGCCGGGGATGCGGAGCTGCCATTCTCCATCCAGAGTATTTCCAAGGTTTTTACGCTGACTTTGGCACTTGGCAAACACGGTGAAAATATCTGGAAGCGCGTCGGCCGCGAACCCTCCGGTTCGGCCTTCAATTCGATCGTCCAGCTCGAGCAAGAGCATGGCATCCCACGCAATCCGTTCATCAATGCGGGTGCGATCGCGATCACGGACCTGGTGCTTGCTGGACATACGCCGAAGGAAGCGATCGGCGAGGTCGTCCGGTTCGTGCGCTATCTCGCCGACGAGGACGATATCGTCATCGATCCCGAGGTTGCCCGCTCGGAGGCTGCGACCGGTTACCGCAATTTTGCGCTCGCCAATTTCATGCGCTCCTTTGGCAAGCTCGATCATCCCGTCGATCATGTGCTCGGGGTCTATTTCCATCAATGCGCGCTGGCGATGAGCTGCGTGCAGCTGGCCAAAGCCGGTTTGTTTCTCGCAGCCTCCGGCACCAATCCGCTGACCAAGCATTCCGTTGTTTCCAAACAGCGGGCGCGGCGGATCAACGCGTTGATGCTGACCTGCGGCCACTATGATGGTTCGGGTGATTTTGCCTATCGCGTCGGTCTGCCGGGCAAGAGCGGCGTCGGCGGCGGCATTCTCTGCGTCGCGCCGGGCAAGGCGTCGGTCGCTGTCTGGTCGCCGGGGCTCAATCACAACGGCAATTCGCTGCTTGGGTCGCTGGCGCTGGAAATGCTGGCAAGCCGCACCGGATGGTCTGTTTTCGGCGCCTAAGCCATCGTTACGGAAGTTTCATATCGAAACCTGTGCATTTTCCTTGATCTTGCTGCTTTAGACGGGCAAGTGCAGGACATCGTTTTCGCGCGCCGTTTTTTTGTTTGCGCGCCCTTGCATCCGGGACTTTGTCATGGATATTGCCGTTCAGCCGCCGGCGATCGACCTTGAGGATTTTTCGTCCAGCCCGGATCATTCCGGCAGCGAGGCGATGCATCCGATCTTTGCAAAGATGCCGGATTCGGTGTCGTTCAACAAGCTGCGCAAGCGGTTGCTGCGCCAGGTGCGCCAGGCGATCGACGATTTCGGCATGCTGAACGGCCAGAAGCGCTGGCTGATCGGCGTCTCCGGCGGCAAGGACAGTTACAGCCTTTTGGCGCTGTTGATGGACCTGCAGTGGCGCGGCCTGTTGCCGGTCGAACTCGTCGCCTGCAATCTCGACCAGGGCCAGCCGAATTTTCCAAAGCATATCCTGCCGGACTATCTGTCGTCGATCGGGGTCAAGCACCGGATCGAATATCGCGATACCTATTCGATCGTGAAGGAAAAGGTCCCGGCCGGCGGCACCTATTGCGCGCTCTGTTCGCGCCTGCGCCGTGGCAATCTTTACCGGATCGCGCGCGAGGAAGGGTGCGATGCGCTGGTGCTGGGCCATCACCGCGAGGATATTCTCGAGACGTTCTTCATGAACTTCTTTCATGGCGGCAGGCTGGCGACGATGCCGGCCAAGCTGTTGAACGACGATGGCGACCTGATGGTCATGCGTCCGCTGGCCTATGCGGCCGAGGACGATCTCGCCAAATTTGCCGCAGCCATGGAATTTCCGATCATCCCTTGCGATCTCTGCGGCTCGCAGGACGGTCTGGAGCGCAACGCCATGAAGGCGATGCTGTCGGATATCGAGCGCCGCATGCCCGGCCGCAAGGACACGATGCTGCGCGCACTTGGCCATGTGAACCCGTCACACCTGCTCGATCCCAAACTGTTCGATTTCCAATCTCTCTTTGCGGAGCCCAAAGCATGACGTCTGCCATCGATATCGCCGCCATCGCCAATATTCTGCAGGAAGCGGCTTTCAAGGAAATCCTGCCAAAATTCCGCAATCTCGGCGCGGGCGACGTGCGCATGAAGTCGGAGGCGATCGACTTGGTGACCGAGGCGGATGAGGCGGCCGAGCGCTTGATCAAGGCACGGATGGCGGAGATCGCGCCGGACGCCCTGTTCATCGGCGAGGAATCGGTCGCGGCCAACCCGGCGCTTTTGGAAAGCCTGGCGGGGGCCGATCTCGCCGTTGTCGTCGATCCCATCGACGGCACGTTCAATTATGCGGCGGGTTTGCCATTGTTCGGCGTCATGGCCGCCGTCGTCTCCAAGGGCGAGACGGTCGCCGGTCTGATCTATGATCCGATGGGCAATGACTGGGTGATCGCCGAAAAGGGGTCGGGTGCCTGGCTGTGCAAGGCTGACGGTTCGCAGGAGCAGCTTTCGACGGTTCCGGCCGTGCCGCTGGAAAGCCTGGTCGGCTGCGCCTCGACCGGTTTCTACGCACCGGAAAACCGGCGCATCGTCATGGGTAATATGGCCAAGGTGCGTATCGCCACCAGCTATCGCTGTGCCGCCCATGAATATCGCGGTTTTGCCGGCGGCCACTTTCATTTCCTGATGTACCAGAAGCTGATGCCCTGGGATCATCTTGCCGGGACCTTGATTGCGCAGGAAGCCGGTGCCTACGCCGCCCGGTTCGATGGGTCGCCCTACCTGCCGCATCATGTCGATGGCGGCCTGCTTCTCGCGTCCGACAAGGATTGCTGGGAGATGCTGCGCCGTGAGGTGTTCACGGTCTGAGGCCAGACATCGCCGAAATGAAAAGGCCCGCCAGGCGTTGTCCGGGCGGGCCTTTTTCTTTCCGATTTCAGCGGTTCACATATGCCCGCCAGCGCCTTCCAGCGTCGCGTGATCGTCGCCCGGATGGGTGAAGAGCTTGCCGTTTTCCGCCCAGAACGTGGCGGCGATCGTCAGCGCGCCAAAGACGGCGAAGCCGGCAAAGAGCGGCTGCACGGTGCCATTGAACATCTGGCCGACGAGGCCGCCGAGCAGCGCGCCGCCGGTTGTCGAGACGAAGCCGGTAATGGCGGTTGCGGTGCCGGCAAGGTGCCCCATCGGCTCGAGGCTGATGGCGGTGAAGTTGGTGGCGATGACGGCGAAGAACATCAGGAGCACCGAAAAGAGCACATAGCTGAACAGGAAGCTCGGCGTGCCTGTCAGTGCGACGGCAAGACCGGCAAGCGATAGCAGCGTGAACAGGATCATCGAGGTATGCGAGATCCGCCGCATGCCGAAGCGGCGCACGAAGAAGCCATTGGCGAAGTTCGCGACAGCGATGCCGCCGGCCGTGGCGGCAAAGGCCAGCGGCAACCAGTCTCCGAGGCCATAGACCTCGCCGAACATCTGCTGCACGCTCATGATGTAGGCGCAGATGACGGCGGTAAACAGCGTCATGCCGATCATGTAGCCGCAGGTAATGCGGTTGGTCAGCACCGTGCCGAAGCCGGAGAGAACGGCCGATACCGACAGCGGCAGGCGCTCTGTAACCGGCAGCGATTCGCGCATGCGGGCCAAGGCCCAGACGAACAGCACCGCTCCGGCGATGCCGAGCAGGATGAAGATCCAGTGCCAGTTGGCATAGATGATGATTGCCTGGCCGACGGACGGCGCGACGATCGGGATGATCATGAAGACGATCATGACATAGGACATCACGCGCGCCATTTCGCGGCCGCCGAAGCAGTCGCGCACGATTGCCATCGTGGTGATGCGCACGGCGGCAGCACCGATGCCCTGAATGAAGCGCATGACGAGCAGCATTTCGAAGCTGCCGGAAAGCGCAGCCGCAAACATGCAGATGGCATAGAAGGCGAGACCGCACAGCAGCACCCGGCGGCGGCCGAACGCATCCGACAGACTGCCGAAGATGATCTGCGAGCAGCCGAAGCCCAGCATGAAGACGCCGATCACCCACTGGCTATCATTGGCATTCTCAACGCCGAGCGACTGGCCGATATTGGGCAGCGCCGGCAGCATGATGTCGATCGCCATGGCCACGCTCGCCGTCATGAGGGCGATGGTGATGACGAATTCGAAAAAGCCGAGGCCAATCCGGGACGAGCCGATATTTTCGACATGTTCAGTGGTGGTGGCGGACATAAGGGAACCTATGAATGTCTTTTGAAAGAGACAGGACGTTTAAACTGCGGGATTGTGGGGGCTGAAAAGCTTGCCTTTTTCGGCGGTCAGAACAAAACCAAGGCCGATGACGGAGACCGACAGGAAGCCGATGGCCAGCGGCGTCACCGTGCCGTTGAACTCCTGGCCGATCAGCGCTCCGATGGTGGCGCCGCCGATCGTCTGGGTGAAGCCGAGAACTGAAGACGCCGTTCCGGCGACATGGCCGAGCGGCTCCATCGCCATGGCGTTGAAGTTCGAGCCGATCAGGCCGAACTGGAACATGGCGCTGGCATAGAGGACGGCGAACAGCCAGAAGGGCAGCACGCCGGAGACCGAGGCCACAACCCAGATCAGGCTGGAAACCACGAAGCCGATCAGCGCCCCATGCGACAGGCGGCGCATGCCATAGCGCTTGACCAGCCGCGAATTGGTGAAGGACGCGAGCGCCATCATGCTGGCAAAGCCGGCAAAGACCAGCGGAAACCAGTGTCCGAGCCCGTAGATTCCGACCAGGATCTGTTGCGCCGAATTGATGAAGCCGAACAGCGAGCCGAAGAGAAAGGACGCTGCCAGCGAATAACAGAGCGAGACGCGGTTGGTCAGCACGATACGGAAACCGGCCAGGATGGAGGTGACCGTGAACGGCCGGCGGTGTTCGGGAGACAGCGTTTCGGGAAGCCGCAGCATGACCAGCGAGGCCACCAGAAGCGCAAACAGGCAGATGACGACGAAGATCATGTGCCATTCGGCAAAGATCATGATCAGCTGGCCGACGCTGGGTGCGATCACCGGGACGATCATGAAAACCATCAGCACCAGCGACATGACTTCGGCCATCATCCGGCCGCCATAGACGTCGCGGACGATGGAAATCGTGATGACGCGGGTGGCGGCGGCCCCGATGCCCTGAATGAAGCGCAGTGCCAAAAGCCCGGTAAAGGACGGAATGAAGACAATGGCGAGCGCGCAGAGCGCATAGAGGCCAAGGCCGCCGAGAAGCGGCAGCTTGCGGCCAAACCGGTCCGACAGCGGGCCGAAGACGAGCTGCGCACAGCCCATCCCGAGCAGATAGGCGGTAATGACATATTGGCGGGTGTTTTCATCGGCGACGCCCAGGCTTGCGCCGATTTCCTGAAGACCCGGCAGCATGATGTCGATCGAAATGGCGTTGATCGCCATCAGCATGGCCATCAGGGCAATGAATTGTGGTTTGGACAGAGCCGGCAGGCCCGGCGCTTCGGATGGTGTGGTCATGGGATATTCCTGGCGATGGTGCCGGGCGCCTGAACGGAAACGGAAACGTTTCCGGCGCAGATGAAAATGCTGGAGCCAGCAGAAAAGATCGAACCGAAAGCGCGACTCCGAAGCGCTTTCAAAACGGCTACCGGATCACCGGCGTTGAGGCGAAGCCGGCAAAACGAGCCGGCGAATCACGAAGACAGGCGGGGAGGTCAGATCTGGCCTCGTTCGACAGCGCAGATATCTGCACCGGGCGTGCTTATACCAAGGATCGCGACCGGCTTGTGACAGCGGGCCATGTTTGGTTCAGCTAAAAAAGTGCGCGCAACATTAGAGTGTCGTCACGGCTACCTGGAATCAAAAAAGGCGGTGACCCGCCTTTTTCAGGTGTCACTATGGCTTCAAGCCGGTGTCAGGCTGCGCCCTTGACCGCGATACCCTGTTCTTCGAAATGCGACTGGAGTTCGCCAGCCTGGAACATCTCGCGCACGATGTCGCAACCGCCGATGAATTCGCCCTTGATGTAGAGCTGCGGAATGGTCGGCCAGCTGGAATAGTCCTTGATGCCCTGGCGAAGATCAGCGTCGGCGAGCACATTGATGCCCTTGTAATCGACGCCGATATAATCAAGCATCTGAACAACCTGACCGGAGAACCCACATTGCGGGAACTGCGGGGTGCCCTTCATGAAAAGAACGACATCGTTGCTTTTCACTTCGTTGGCGATGAAATCGTTGATACCGCTCATGTCGTAATCCTTCCTCATCCCGCTTCAAGGGCCGGGTGTCGATGTCTGTTAGATAACATGCATGCTAGTGATTTTCATCACCCCAATACAACAAAAATTGATGGCTTGCACGACGGCAACAGGTGACCCGCGTGTTTCAGCTGGTCTTGCTGCGCGATGCCGCCGTTTTGCGGCGGCTGACCTGCTTCTTCGCCGGTTTGGCCTTGGCAGCCGGCGCCTTCTTGAATCGGCCGGTGGTGGCCGAACGCGTCTGCCGCTTTTGCCGTTTCGTTGCCGTGGTGCCGCCGGCCTTCTTCAGGATTTCCTTCAGAACGCTCTCGACCACGCCGCTGACCAGCTCTTTCATAAGATTGGCCATGGGATAATGTTACTCCGGCGCGGATGTCTGGAGCGCCAAGGCGTGCAACACGCCACCCATATTGCCCTTCAGCGCATTGTAGACCATTTGATGCTGTTGCACCCGGCTCTTGCCGCGGAAGGCTTCCGCGACAACTTCAGCTGCATAATGGTCGCCGTCGCCGGCGAGGTCCCGAATGGTCACCTTTGCGCCGGGAATGCCCGACTTGATCATGTCTTCAATATCGCCAGGTGCCATCGGCATGGTCTGTACTCCCTGAATTACTCGGCGGCTATCAGTGTTTCGCCGTCCATGAAGTCAGGGAACCATGATTCATGCACCGAGCGCAATTGCAGAATTGCAAGCGGCCTGGCCGAACCCAGCACAACTTCCGTGCCGCCGGTGCTGCCGATGACGGGTGCTGCCACGCCGGCAGCCTTTGCGCGCTCTGCAACCACAGCTGCATGTTCCTGCTTGACGGTCACGGCATAACGTCCCTGGTCTTCACCGAAGAACACGGCGACCGGGTCGTGGCCGGAAACGGTCGAAACCTTGGCGCCGATGCCGGATGCCATCGCCATTTCGGTAACGGCGAGCGCCAAGCCGCCGGACGAGCAGTCATGCACGGCCGTCGTCAAGCCATCGGCGATCAGGCTGCGGACGAAATCACCGGTCTTGCGCTCATGGGCGAGATCGACATGCGGGGCAGGGCCGTCCGTACGGCCATGGATATCGCGCAGATAAACTGACTGGCCGAGATGCGTTCCAAGCCCTTCGGGCGCGCCAATGAGCAGGATGGTTTCGCCTTCGGCGGCAAAGCGGATCCGGGCCATCTGCGACCAGTCACCCAGCAGGCCGACGCCGCCAATGGTCGGGGTGGGCAAAATGCCCTGGCCGTTGGTCTCGTTGTAGAGCGAGACATTGCCGGAGACGATCGGAAAATCGAGGGCGCGGCAGGCTTCGCCGATGCCCTTGATGGCATGGACGAGCTGGCTCATGATTTCCGGACGTTCCGGATTGCCGAAGTTGAGATTGTCGGTCGCAGCCAGCGGCAGGGCGCCGGTTGCCGTGATGTTGCGCCAGCATTCGGCCACGGCCTGCTTGCCGCCTTCGAAAGCATCGGCCTCGACATAACGCGGGGTGACGTCAGAGGAAAACGCCAGCGCCTTGGTTGGATGACCTTCAACGCGCACGACACCGGCGTCGCCGCCGGGCAGCTGCAGCGAATTGCCCTGGATCAGCGTGTCATATTGCTCGTAGACCCAGCGGCGCGAGGAATTGTTGGCGGAGCCCACCAGCGACAGCACGGCATCGGCAATGTCAGCCTGCGGAACATCGCCTGCTGCAAGTGGTGCTGCGACCTTGGCCGGGGTCCAGGGACGGTCATATTCCGGAGCTTCGTCGCCCAGTTCCTTGATCGGCAGGTTGGCCACTTCCTCGCCCTGGTGAAGAACGCGGAACCGCAGGTCATCGGTGGTCTTGCCGACGATGGCGAAATCGAGACCCCATTTGACGAAGATCGCCTTGGCTACCTCTTCCTTGGCGGGCTCCAGAACCATGAGCATGCGCTCCTGGCTTTCCGAAAGCATCATTTCATAGGCCGTCATGCGCTCTTCGCGCACCGGCACCTTGTCCAGTTCCAATTCGATGCCGAGATCGCCCTTGGCGCCCATTTCGACGGCCGAGCAGGTGAGGCCGGCAGCACCCATGTCCTGGATGGCGATGACAGCACCGGTCTTCATCAGCTCAAGGCAGGCTTCAAGCAGGCATTTTTCGGTGAAGGGGTCGCCAACCTGCACGGTCGGACGCTTTTCCTCTATCGATTCGTCGAACTCGGCCGATGCCATCGTTGCGCCGCCGACGCCGTCACGGCCGGTCTTGGCGCCGAGATAGACGACCGGCAGGCCAACACCCTTGGCTTCCGACAGGAAAATCGCGTCGGACTTGGCAAGCCCTGCAGCGAAAGCGTTGACGAGGATATTGCCGTTGTAACGGGCGTCGAATTCGACCTCGCCGCCGACCGTCGGCACGCCGAAGGAATTGCCGTAGCCGCCGACACCGGCAACGACGCCGGAGACGAGATGGCGGGTCTTTGGATGATCCGGCGCGCCGAAACGAAGCGCGTTCATGGCCGCGATCGGCCGCGCACCCATGGTGAAAACGTCGCGCAGGATGCCGCCGACACCGGTGGCAGCGCCCTGATAGGGCTCGATATAAGACGGATGGTTATGGCTCTCCATCTTGAAGACGACGCAATCGCCATCATCGATATCGACCACGCCGGCATTTTCGCCCGGGCCCTGGATGACGCGCGGGCCGGTGGTCGGCAGGGTGCGCAACCATTTCTTGGAGGACTTGTAGGAGCAGTGCTCGTTCCACATCGCCGAGAAGATGCCAAGCTCGGTAAAGGTCGGCTCGCGGCCGATCAGACCCAGGATGCGCTGATACTCATCCGGCTTCAGGCCGTGCGAGGCAATCAACTCGGGAGTGATGGGGCGGGTATTGGAAATGGTCATCGGGGTCCATTCGGTCCGTTGGAGCATCCTGCACGGCGACGGTTCGTCAGCCTGTTTAGGATGCGTCAAAACAAAGAGATCACGTCGGGGTTTCTTTAACCGAAGCGCCCACGGGATGCGATAGGAAAATGCCCGAAAAGCACAGGTGATCGCGCGCTTTTTGAGAATTATGCCGGTGATCGCTCAGGCGAAGCTGTCATAGCCGGTGCGGCCGCTGTCCAGAAGCCGGCGCAGGGTCAGGAAGCCGCGGCGCACTTCGCTACGGTCGGCAGGCGAGGAAAAGCCGATCCGCACCCGGTGGAAGACGCTGTCCGTGCGGCCGGCCTTGAACTCGTCCTCGTCATCGATCAGCACGCCCTCCTCATAGGCCGCGTGTTTGAACGTGCCGGAAAACCAGGGTTCGGACAGTTTCAGCCACAGGAACGGCACATGCGGGTGCGAATTGAAATCGATGCCCGCAAAGATTTCGCGCGCCATCTGTTCGCGGGCCCGGATTTCGTCGATGCAGCGCGTCCGCAGGCTTGCGGCCTCGCCACTCATGACCAGCCGGGCGCAGAGTTCCGCCAACAGAAATGGCATGCCGCCGCTCACCATCTTATGGGCGATGCGGATGCGCTGGCTGAAATGCGGAGGGCAGGCGACCCAGCCGCCGCGCACGCCCGCCGCCACCGATTTCGACAGGCCGCCGACCAGGAACGTCCGCTCCGGCGCCAGCTCCGCCAGAAGCGGCATCACGTCGCCGGTCATGGCGCCATAGAGATCGTCTTCGAGCAGCCAGACGCCATAGCGGCGGGCGATGTCGGCGATCGCCTGGCGCCGCTCCAGCGACAGCGTGACCACGGTCGGGTTTTGCGCGGTCGGCATGAGGAAGGCAAGCTTGGGGTGCTGCTGGGCGCAAACCCGCTCGAAATCGTCGGGATCGAGGCCGTAATCATCCGTGCGCAGGAGGATCGTCCGGCGCCCGATCAGGCCGGCGCTGCGGCTGATCTGGGAGTAGGTGATGTTCTCAAAGGCGATCTTGTCGCCCGGTGCCGTGACGGCGGCAATCACGGCGACAGCGCCGGCATGGGCGCCGAGTGTCGGAACGATGCGATCGGGCTGCGGACGGAACGCGCCCTTGGCAAGCCACTGGCTTCCCGCAGTAAACCAATGTGCCGGGAAATCGCGGGCATAGCTGGCAATATCGGCGTGATGGACGCGGCTGATCTCGCCCAGCACCTTTTCCAGCGAGGTGCCCTGGCCGATATCGGGAGCGGCCGTGCTGTCAAACCGGAGTTTTCCCGGTGGAGCTTTTTGCGCTCGCGTGCCGGCGAGCGCCGCGCTCATCGGATCGGGCTGTTCGGCCGGGCGCAATTCGGCATTATCGAGCACATAGGTGCCGCGTCCCACTTCGCCGCTGACAAGCCCGCGTTCGCGCACCAGATGATAGGCGCGGCCGATTGTGCCGATTGTGACGCCGATATCAAAGGCGAGGTTGCGCTGCGGCGGTAATTTCGTGCCCACAGCCAGGACGCCGCCCGCAATGGCCTGCTCAATCTGATCGGCAATGCGCGCGTAAAGCGGCCCTTGGCCTTGGGTTGGGTCTGGCATCCATGTTGTCATGGTGACAATTTCTACATTGCATCGATTTTCCTGTCAATTATGACAATGCAATACCGGAATGAAACCGTTGCAATCGATAGGGATGGTGACAATGGGTACAATTTGTATGGGTATTGGTGTTGAGTGTGCTCAACAAGCGGGTACAATTCAGTCACGCAGCTTCGTGTCGCGATTGAAGGATCTGTGTTTCGTGGTGATTGCTTGGATTATCGACAGGGAAGACAAGCGGCTCAGCCGCATTGCTCTCTCCGAGCTGACCGATGATCAACTCGCCGATATCGGCGTCACGCCTGCGGAGGCGCGCCGGGAGGCAGCCCGGCCGTTCTGGAACTGACAGGATATTGCGGGGACATGGAGATGCAGCGGCTGGCTGCTGCTACCGGCGCAAACCCGTCGGCAATACAGTCGCAGCGCTGGAGAATTCATCCTTCTGTGCAAGGGTCTGATGGTCCAACCTCGCAACAGCAAAGGCGACCGCTTAGCGGCAGCCTTCACCGCCAGCGGCCCAGCGCTTGATATCCGTGGTCATCCGCGTTCCCACGCTCTCGCTGAACAGCGGGCCGAAGGCCTGCAGCCGGGCAGGGTGTCCCTCCGCCTGAACCACCGCCAGAGGCCGTGATTCCGGCGAGTTTCGCTTGACGATCAGGATGCGGGGGCGCCCGGAAAAGGAATTCAATTCCGGCGCAAGACGATAGGATTTGAAGGCGGCATCACCCGACTTGAACCAGCAGGCATTGGCGCCAAGCGCCACCCGCTCCATGGTCGCCAAGGCGGCGGTATCGCGGGCCGGCGCTGGCGGCGCCTTTGTCTGGCAGCCGGCAACAAGCCCGAGAACGGCGATAGAGCCGGCAATGGCCACGGAACGGATGAAAGCTGCAGCGCGCATGAAGGCCCCTTCTGATTCGGTCTCTAGGGTGCCTTCTATCAGCTCGAATGTTAAGCAGCGATTACGTCGAGAGCAGAAGCGAACAGTCCGCGTCCGTCCGAACCGCCATGGGCGGCCTCGATCAGGTTTTCCGGATGCGGCATCATGCCGAGAACATTGCCTCCGACATTGACGATCCCGGCGATATCGTTGACCGAGCCGTTGGGATTGGTGCCTGCGGCATACCGGAACACCACCTGGCCGTTATCCTCGATGGTCTCAAGCGTTTCAGAATCTGCAAAATAATTGCCGTCGTGATGGGCAACCGGGCAGCGGATGATCTGGCCCTGTTCATAGGCACGGCTGAAATCGGTATTGGCGTTGACGACTTCGAGCTTGATTTCCCGGCAGACGAATTTCAGCGAAGCGTTGCGCATCAGGGCGCCGGGCAGGAGGCCCGCCTCGACTAGGATCTGGAAGCCGTTGCAGACGCCCAGCACCTTGACGCCGGCCTCGGCCTTGGCCTTGATCGCCTGCATTACCGGCATGCGCGCGGCAATCGCACCGCAGCGCAGATAGTCGCCGTAGGAAAAGCCACCGGGAATGACGATCAGATCGACATCCGGAATGTCCGTTTCGGTCTGCCAGATGGTTACCGGCGCCTTGCCGGATATCTTGGTCAGGGCTGCGATCATGTCGCGGTCACGGTTGAGGCCTGGAAGCTGAACGACGGCGGATTTCATGGGTGCGGTTCAAACCTGGATTGGGCCTCGGCAAGCTCGCGCAATTCGAGGCGGTTTTCGATACGTTCGAGGCGGTCGTCAATGTGGACGATCGAACCACGCATGGTGTTGACGTCACCCTGGAGCAGATGGAACTGATTTCTCAAGCTCAGCATGTCCTGCCGCATATCCTTCTGGCCGTCTTTCAGGCTGGAAAGATCGTTTTGGATGCGCTTCAGCAATTCAAACATCAACTCACTGGACACATCGTTCACTGCCCGACCTCATTCAACCTTCACGGGAATGAGATAGTGTAATTCTCAATCACCGTGTTGGCGAGAAGTTTTTCGCACATGGCTCTGACATCCGTTTCGGCTTTTGCCTTGTCGGCGGTGTCGATCTGCAGATCGAAGACCTTGCCCTGGCGGATCTGGCCGATGCCGTCGAAGCCGAGAGCGCCGAGCGCGCCCTCAATTGCCTTGCCCTGGGGGTCGAGAACGCCGTTTTTCAGCGTCACTGTTACGCGTGCGTTGATCACTGTCGTCTATTCCTGCTTATTTTACCAATACCGGGCCGGAGCCGCGGGGCGGTTCGTTCTCGTTCATGATGCCAAGGCGGCGGGCCACTTCCTGGTAAGCCTCGACAAGGCCTCCCATATCGCGGCGGAACCGGTCCTTGTCCATCTTTTCCTTGGTTTCGACATCCCACAGACGGCAGCTGTCCGGCGAAATTTCGTCCGCCAGGATGATGCGCATCATATCACCTTCGAACAGGCGGCCGCATTCGATCTTGAAATCGACCAGCTGAATGCCGACGCCGAGGAAGAGGCCGGTGAGGAAGTCGTTGATGCGGATGGCGAGCGCCATGATGTCGTCGAGTTCCTGCGGGCTTGCCCAGCCGAACGCGGTGATGTGCTCTTCGGAGACCATCGGATCGTCAAGCGCATCGGCCTTGTAATAGAACTCGATGATCGAGCGGGGCAGGACCACGCCTTCCTCGATGCCGAGACGCTTTGCCAGCGAACCGGCCGCCACGTTGCGCACGACGATCTCAAGCGGAATGATTTCCACTTCCTTGATCAGCTGCTCGCGCATGTTGAGGCGGCGGATGAAATGCGTGGGGATACCGATCCGGTTCAGATGAGTAAAGATATATTCCGAAATCCGGTTGTTGAGCACGCCCTTGCCGTCGATGATCTCGTGCTTCTTGGCGTTGAAGGCCGTGGCATCATCTTTGAAGAACTGGATCAGAGTGCCCGGCTCAGGACCTTCGTAAAGGATCTTGGCCTTGCCCTCGTAGATACGGCGGCGACGGTTCATGAATGATGTCTCTATCTTTAAAGGCGCTCTTGGGCTGCGCACTCGGTATTTTCTAAGGCGGTCCATAACTGAAATGAAACCATTTCACAATCGGCGACTGATCCGATCCCCTGAATTAGCTCGCCCGGCTGCCATCCAGGGTAACACGAAAGTCATCGTGCCGGAAAACTTCGCATTGCACTTTCGGCGGCCTTTTGGTTTATGGGCGAAAAGCTCAACGCAAAACGGTTTTTTGGGAGACTAGAGATGACCAACATGCAGGATCGCGAAAAGGCGTTCGAATCGAAATTTGCTCTCGATGAAGAGTTGAAGTTCAAGGCTGAAGCGCGCCGCAACAAGCTTCTCGGTCTTTGGGCTGCCGAGCTTCTGGGAAAGAGCGACGCTGCTG
This sequence comes from Rhizobium sp. Root483D2, assembly GCF_001426685.1. Taxonomy (GTDB): domain Bacteria; phylum Pseudomonadota; class Alphaproteobacteria; order Rhizobiales; family Rhizobiaceae; genus Pararhizobium; species Pararhizobium qamdonense. Next base: position 209,950 of record NZ_LMFB01000041.1, read on the forward strand.
CCTACGCAAAGGAAGTCGTTGCCGCCGATTTCGAAGAGGTTGGTCATGAGGATGTCGTGCGCAAGATCCGCACCGATTTCGATGCCGCCGGCATCACCCTGACCGACGACGAGATTCGCCTGAAGATGCTGGAGCTTCTTTCTGAAGCCGTCACGCAGATCCAGAACAACTGATACCGGCATAGCCGTCAGGTTAAAACCGTCCGGCTGTCCGGGCGGTTTTTTTATGCCTTCAGGTCTGACAGTACCGTGCGGCGTGCCGGCTGAACGGTCGCTTCCGGCGGCCGCCAGCTGCCGGAGTGGATGAAGGTCTCAAGGTCGGCGCTGGCCATTGGCCTGGCGAAGGCATAGCCCTGCAGCGTATCGCAGCCGAGATCACGCAGAATATGGGCGTGATCGATCGTTTCCACGCCCTCAGCGACAACCTCGATATTGAGCGAATGACCGATATCGATGATCGAACCCACCAGCTTCCGCTGCTCGGCCGCCTCGATGATCGGCTTGACGAGAGCGCGATCGATTTTAAGCCGGCTTGGATTGAGCTTCATCAGGCCGACGATCGACGCATGGCCCGTGCCGAAATCGTCGATTTCGATGTCGATGCCGAGGGCACCGATGTCTTTCAGAATTTGCGATGAATCCGCGTCGAGATCGTCAAGAAAGATCGATTCCAGCAGTTCGAACGACAGTTTTCCGCGCGGAATGTTCAGCTGGCGCAGACTGTCGATCAGGCCGGGCTCGCGCAGCCTTGGCGAGGAGACGTTGACGGAAATGCGCGGCACGCCGAGATCCTGCGTCTCCCAACGGCTGAAATCGTGCAATGCCTGCTCGGCGATGCAGCGGTCGATTGCCGTCAGCGCGTTGATATCCTCGGCAATTTTTAAGAAATAATCCGGTGCCAAAAGTCCGTGCTTGGGGTGTCTCCAGCGCGCCAGCGTCTCGACGCCGGTAATATCGAGCGTGCGGGCGTCAAACTGCGGCTGATAGAAGGGGACAAATTCACCGTCTTCCAGCCCCTTGATGATTTCATCGGCGGTGCGCTTGGCATGGTGGATCTGGGTCTGCAGTTGCTGGGTGAAGAATTCGTAGCGGTTGCGACCAAGACCCTTGGCCCGATAAAGGGCGATGTCGGCGTTCATCAGCGATTGTTTGGCGTCCGCCGTGCCATCGGCGGTCCAGGCAATACCGACGCTGGCCCCGAAACGGCACAGATGCGCTTCATAGGGCACCGGCTGGCGCAGGGCCTCGATGATCCGGTCGGTAAGCGAGATGACGTCAGCCTGCGACTGGCGTGCATCGCACAGTACCAGGAATTCATCGCCACCGATTCGCGCCACGAAATCGTGCTCTTTTATGATCGCCGAAAGCACCTTGGCCGTATGGACGAGCATGGCATCACCCGCCTGATGGCCGAGCGTGTCGTTGATCTGCTTGAACCGGTCGAGATCGATATGCAGGATGGCGCAATAATCGACCTTGTCGGCGATCCATTCATCGAGGCGCTGGTCGAGGAACCGGCGGTTTGGCAGGCCGGTCAGATGATCGTGCAGCGCGTTATATTCGATCCGCGAGCGTGCAGCCTCCAGTTCGATATTGCGTGTCTCGGCCAGTTGCCGGGCTCTTTCCAGATCCTCGCGCAAGGTGACGTCTTCGGTTACGTCCCAATTGGCGCCGATCAGCTTATGTGCGCCTTCGCTATCGGTGAAGGTTACCGACGTCGAGCGGATATGGCGAATTTCACCGTCCGGGCGGATGATGCGAAAGGCGTTCATGAAGGGAATATTCGACGCGATCCCGGCTGCGACCCTTGCAAGAGCCGCATCCCGGTCTTGCGGATGCAGCCGTTCCTCGAAGGCTGGAACGCCGGGGTCGTGCTGATCCAGGCCATAGATGGACAGCAATTGCGGATCGCGGATGATGCTGCCCGTATCGAGATTGGCTTCAAAAACGCCGACTTTCGAGACGTCGAGAGCAAGTCTCAGCCGGCGCGATATTTCCTCAAGCTGAGCCTCGGCCTTCTTGCGCTCGGATATATCGGTATCCGTGCCGATGATGCGGCTCGGCTTGCCCTCCGGTGTCCACTCGATCGATGCGCCGCGGCTTTCGATCCAGATCCAGTGACCGTCGGCATGGCGTTCGCGATATTGGAATGTATTGAACTCGACATCGCCCTCATCCTGGCGGCGGATACATTCCAGCACATGCTCTCTGTCTGCCGGATGCACGCTTTCGATCCACACGTCCAGCGAGCCATCGACAGGTGCGTCCGCTGCCATGCCGCGAAGGCGTTTCCATGGGATGGAGTAGAACAGGTCGTTGGTGCTGAAATCATGATCCCAGACGCCTTGATGGGCGCTTTCCAGCGCATATTTCCAGCGGGTCTCGCTCTTTTGCAGGCTGGCGGCAGCCTGTTTCAGAGCGTCGATCGATTGTGTCTGCAGGATGATCCACGGCGAACCCCCCAGCATCTTCGACAACGAGGCCATGACCCATCCCGCCGAGCCGTCGGGTTGGAGAAGGCGAAGTTCACATTGGCGTGGAAGGGCTGCGTCTACCGCCAGTTCTGCGATGATGGTGCCGAGCGGACCTGCGTCACCATCATGAACGAAGCGCAGGATAGGCTGACCGAGGATCGCAGCGGGGGGCAAACCGGTCGCATTCGAGAAGGCTGCATTGACGTGGCGGATGCTGCCATCCGGTTCAAGGAGGCAATAGCCGAGCGGCGCGCAATCAAGAACGGCGGCAGCGTCCGGCACGGTGCCGGTCGCTGCCGGCTTTGGCTGCGGATTTCTGCTGTCACTGGCGTTTGTCACGTGCCGGTCATTCCCGAATGATTTCCGGCATCATGACCGACGACCATGAAAGTCCCATTAATGGCGGGACCCGCGACCACGTCCTCTGTGCTGCTGCGCGATCAGGGCTGAAGCCGGTTGAGGAACTGGGCAAAGACCATCGTGCCTTCCGGCCAGGGACCATGCCCGGATTCGGCGTTGATATGCCCGGATTCGCCGGCATCCACGAGGAGCGATCCCCAGGCATTGGCCACGTCTCCGGCATGCTCATAGGTGCCGAACGGATCGTTGCGGCTGGCGACGACCAGGCTTGGAAACGGCAGCGGTTCGCGCGGATAGGGGCCGAACGTCATCAGGTGCTTGGGACGGATCTTCGGATTGGTCACTTCCGGTGGCGCCACCAGAAAGGCGCCGGCGATCTTCTTTTCGACATGGGGCAGGGCATGCAAAGCGGTTGCGACGCCCAGCGAGTGGGCAACGATGACCACGGGCTTGGTCGAGGCATTGACGTCGTCGATCAGACGCTTGACCCAGTCCTCGCGGACCGGCTTTGCCCATTCCGCCTGTTCGACGCGCCGCGCCGAGGCAAGTTTGCTCTGCCACCGGCTCTGCCAATGGTCCGGTCCGGAATTGGTGTAACCGGGTACGATCAGGATATCTGCTTCGGATGCTTTCATGATAACGCCGATTTGAGGTCGAGGAGAGTGGAAGTCAAGTGTCAGAACGGCAGATCTGGTATATGCTCGTTGCACGGCGCGGTTGGTCACGACGCTCCGTGGCGGAAAATGACGCCAATACCGGGAGCATCGCATTTCGGTCTATTTCACCGGACTGCCTTTCCTATCTGCACTGCTGATTGTTCTCGAATGACGTGACGCCGCGTGTTTCAGGAGGAGAATTGGTCATGACAGCATTTCATGTAATGGCAGGATCCGGCGCCGGGCTCGCGCATCCGGATATTCGCAGGATCAGTGTTGCCGACGTTTTCGACGCGCTGCGCTTGGGCTGGCAGGATTTCAATGCAAAGCCGTCCCACTATGTTTTTCTGTGCCTCATCTATCCGATCGCCGGCGTCGTGCTCGCCACTTGGAGTTCAGGCGTGAACATGCTGCCGCTGCTTTATCCGCTGGCATCAGGTTTTGCTCTTTTAGGCCCGGTTGCGGCCATCGGTCTCTATGAGATCAGCAGACGGCGCGAGCTCGGCATGGACACATCATGGCGGCATGCCTTGGACGTTCGGCGGTCGCCGGCATTGGCGTCGATCCTGGGGCTTGCCTTCATGCTTCTGGTTCTGTTCGTCGTCTGGCTACTGGTGGCGCAATCGCTCTACGCCCAGCTGTTCGGCGAGATACCGGCGGCATCGCTTCCGGCGCTCTATCAGCAGGTCACTGGCACCGATCAGGGCTGGACATTGATTCTCGTCGGCAATGCGGTGGGTTTCGTCTTTGCCGTGATTGTGCTTTCGACCGTGGTCGTGTCGTTTCCTCTGCTGTTGGAGCGGGATGTCGGCGCTATCGCTGCCATCGAGACGTCGGTGCGGGCAACGCTTGCCAATCCGGTTCCCGTGGCCGTCTGGGGCTTGATCGTGGCGGCCGGCCTTGTCATCGGCTCGATCCCGGTTTTCGTCGGGCTTGCCGTCGTGATGCCGATCCTTGGGCATGCGACATGGCATCTCTACCGCAAGATGGTTGCGGCGCCGCAGGCAAAGTAGCGCAATAATCTCAGCCGTGCAGCCGGGACGGTGGCACGGCTGAGATTTGGCTCATTCAGCGGAAGTATTTGTAATAGGACGAGATTTGCGCTGATGTGTTGGAGGACGCATCAAGGCGGATACCGATCCTGTCGCCGCGGTACCATTGCACGATGCCGGTCAGATGACCGAACTCGTCACTCTGGATCGAGATCTCCTGGCCCGTGGTGGCGTTGATGTCGAAATAAAGCTGGAAGCAAATGCCGGCGGGCGACAGGTCCTTGACAATGCCCCGGCTTGATCCGCCCTTGCAGGTCACTTCGCCGGTGAATTTCGTCGTCGTGCGTACGGCCTTGCGTTCGATTGTCTGCTGATACGGCATGGTCCACCCAAAATCTGCGTCTCAATGTCCGCGCCAGTCTCCCATGCAAGACTGACGAAAGGCTTGAAAAATTCGCTCGCAATCGAACGAACTGGGTCGAAATCGCACAGAAATGGGCTGCGGAGAGCGGTGAAGCCCTCCGCAGGTTCGATCAGCCGAAGACGCGGCGGAAGATCGTATCGACATGCTTGGTGTGGTAGCCAAGGTCGAACTTTTCGCGGATTTCCGCTTCCGGCAGGGCCGCGCGCACTTCCGCGTCGCCCAGCAGTTCTTCGAGGAAGTCTGCGCCCTTTTCCCAGACCTTCATGGCGTTGCGCTGCACGAGACGGTAGCTGTCCTCGCGCGACACGCCGGCCTGGGTGAGGGCCAGAAGGACGCGCTGGCTCATGACCAGGCCGCGGAACTTGTTCATGTTCTTCAGCATGTTTTCCGGATAGATCACCAGCTTTTCGACGACGCCGGCCAGACGGTTGAGGGCGAAGTCGAGGGTGATCGTCGTATCCGGGCCGATGGCGCGCTCGACACTGGAATGGCTGATATCGCGCTCATGCCAGAGCGCCACATTTTCCATGGCCGGAACCACCGACATGCGCACGAGGCGGGCAAGGCCGGTGAGGTTTTCAGTCAGCACCGGATTGCGCTTGTGCGGCATGGCCGACGAGCCCTTCTGGCCAGGCGAAAAGAATTCTTCCGCTTCCAGAACCTCAGTGCGCTGCATGTGGCGGATTTCGGTGGCGACGTTTTCGATCGAGGAGGCGATGACGCCGAGCGTGGCAAAGAACATCGCATGCCGGTCGCGCGGGATGACCTGGGTGGAGATCGGTTCTGCGGTCAGCCCAAGCTTTTCGCAGACATATTCCTCCACATGCGGATCGATATTGGCGAAAGTGCCGACAGCACCGGAAATGACGCCGGTGGCGATTTCGGCGCGGGCAGCGACCAGCCGGGCGCGGTTGCGGTCCATCTCGGCATAGAACCGCGCAAAGGTCAGGCCCATCGTGGTCGGCTCGGCATGGATGCCATGGCTGCGGCCAATGCGGACCGTGTCCTTGTGCTCGAAGGCACGGGTCTTCAGCGCTGTCAGCACGCGATCGAGATCGGCCAGCAGCAGATCGGCAGCGCGCACCAACTGGATGTTGAACGTCGTGTCGAGCACGTCGGACGAGGTCATGCCCTGGTGGACGAAACGGCTGTCGGGGCCGATGAATTCGGCCAGATGCGTCAGGAAGGCGATGACGTCATGCTTGGTGACGGCTTCGATCTCGTCGATGCGCGCGACGTCGAACGTGGCGGCTCCACCCTTTTCCCAGATCGTTCTGGCAGCGTCCTTCGGGATGACGCCGAGATCGGCCAGCGCATCGCAGGCATAGGCTTCGATTTCGAACCAGATGCGAAATTTGGTTTCCGGTGACCAGATGGCCACCATTTCCGGCCGGGAGTAACGGGGGATCATGGGTTTCAGCTTTCGTGACGATGAGAGTTGGCTGTGCCTCTAGCAAAGATATACGGCAATCTCAACGCTGCTGTTTCGGCATCCGGCCGGTGAGCCACAGGCTGGTCAGCGCAAGTGCCGCAAATCCGAGCGGCAGATAGAGCCGGATGCCCATGACGATGAACTGGTAGATGGCGCTGGCCGAGGTGAAGGTGAATTGATAGGCCCAGGTGCCGGTGCCGAACGGCGCGTGCCAGCGGGCATAGAAACTCCGGTAATCGAGCGCAAACAAAATAGCGGTGACGGCGATGGTGCAGAGCGTCAGGCAGAGGAAGAATGCCGCAAAGCGAGTCTCCCGGCCCCTGCCGATCGCTGCGAAACGGCCAAGCAGCAGCGCGAACGGCCAGGAAACGGCGCCACCGCAGAAGAACAGGATGAGAATGCTCTTCAGATGGAACGTTTCGGCGCCATTGCGCAGGTACAGGGCCGCCAGTGCAGATACCGCCATCATCAGGCCCCATAAAGGCGCACCCAACACGAGCTCCCACAGGCCCGGCAGGGCCAGGCGAAGGCGCTGCGCCGCTTTGTGTGTCAGGCTGCGTGGAGCAGTGGCAATGGCCTGTCCGGATGCGCTCATGGCTTCATCGATGCGGGAACGGCGATCCAGCGGCCGTCGCTTCCCTCAAAACCGACGCTCAAGATCGGAACAAGGGCAATGTGGACGGGGTCGCCCTCGATGGGGTTAAACGTCATGACACCGCCGATACGGTAACCCGTCGGGCATTTGCGGCTGTCGGGAACGGCTGTGTCTGTGTGGACAACGCGTTTCGACGACTTTCCGTCCTCGATTTCGAAGGCGAGACGAAAGCCGGCCGATTGCGGCGTGACATCCTTGCAGAGGGCAGAGGGGGACAACGGGATTTCGTTGAGCGTCAGCGTGAAGTCCCCACCCACCGGCGGATCGACGGCATATTGCCGGTATGTCAGGCGATGGGGATCGCTTGTGGTTTCCGTGATCGGATTGAAGGCCGCGAGCAGGCCGGGATTGGCGGCGAGATCGAATTTCCGGGCGAGGGGTGCTGCTTTTGTGGCGGTTTGCGCACGGACCTCGGCAAGGCTGGTGTTTTCCTTGTCGATGCGCAGGCGGATCGGCGTTCCCGGCAGGAACGTGTCCTTGCGGGTATCGAGCACGAAGATGTTCGAATAGGGAAAACCGGAGCCGTCCTGGACGCCATATTCCTCGAATGCGAAGACGCTACCATCTGCCGAGAAGCCGATCGGCTGAAACGAGGCGAAATCGCCGGCACGTGCAGCCGTTGTGGTGAGCGCCAGTGACAGCAATGCGGCAGCGATCCCGCCCGTTAATGTCACCCGCGGCCTCCTTCGGCGTTGCCGCGCAGAGTGTCGATGGTTTTCCGGTAGGCGTCAACATGGCCGCCGCTGAAGATGGCCGAGCCTGCGACGAACACGTTTGCGCCGGCCGATGCGGGCAGCGCGATCGTATCGAGCGCGATACCGCCGTCCACCTGGATGTCGATCGGCCGGTCGCCGATCATCGCTTTAACGCGGCGGATCTTTTCTTCCATGGCGGGGATGAATTTCTGGCCGCCAAAACCGGGATTGACGGTCATCACCAGAACCAGGTCGATCTTGTCGAGCAGGTAGTCGAGAACGCTCTCCGGCGTTGCTGGATTGATCGAGACGCCGGCCTTCTTGCCGAGTGCCTTGATGGCCTGGACCGAACGGTCGAGATGCGGGCCTGCCTCGGCATGCACGGTGATACTGTCGCAGCCGGCCTTGGCAAAGGCCTCCAGATAGGGGTCGGCCGGGGCGATCATCAGGTGGCAATCGAAATAGGCTTGCGTGTGCGGCCTCAGCGCCTTGATCACATCGGGACCGAAGGAAATATTCGGGACGAAATGGCCGTCCATGATGTCGAGATGGATCCAGTCGGCACCGGCGGCAACGACGTCGCGCACTTCCTGACCGAGTTTGGCATAGTCGGCGGCGAGAATGGAGGGGGCGATGCGGATAGGCAGGGGCATGATCGGGGGCTCCAACTGTTTTGCGGGCAATAGCATCGCTTTTGACGGCAAACAACCGATGTTACGGCTTCACACGCATTCCACGGGCTAAGCCTGCTGGCTCCAGGCCAAAAGCATGTCATTTTCGGCAGGCACCGCATCATGAACGCCGCGCGCGATGGCGCGGGCCATGGTAGAAGCTGCAGCCGCGCTCAGATCAATGAAATCCTGCAGATCGATGGTTTTGCCGCTCGTTCCGGTCGCCAGTGCAAATACGAGGTCACCGTCGAGCGGTGTATGGGAGGGCCAGAGCGCGCGCGAAAATCCGTCATGGGCTGCGATGGCCAGCCGTTTCGCTTCGGCTTTTGTCAGCACCGCATCGGTGGCGATGACGGCGATCGTGGTGTTTTTCGTTTCGCTCTGCTGACTGCGGAACTTGATGCGCAGATCCCCGGCATCTTTTGGAAAAGGATGGGGCATGCCAAGACCGCCGAACTCCGCATTCTCCTCAAACGGTGCCGACCAGAAATGTCTGGTGTCACCGATGGTGGCCGATCCCAGCGCATTGACCGCCACCAGCGCGCCGATGGTGATGCCGTTGCCGAGCACCGTCGAGGCTGTGCCGAGGCCGCCCTTGTAGGTGGCGGTCAAAGCCCCGGTGCCGGCACCTGCCGTGCCCGTCGCAAATTCCAGCGCTGCCGCCTGCACGGCCGCATATCCAAGTTCGCGATAGGGCGGATAGAGGCCCCAGTCCTTATCGCCGCCATTGATGAGGTCGAACAGGATGGCGGCGGGGAGGATGGGGATATGCAGATTTCCGACGGGAAAGCCGCGTCCCATCTGGCGAAGGGCGGCCTGCGCGCCCGACGCTGCATCGAGCCCGAAGGCCGAACCACCCGACAAAACGATGGCATCGACCGTCTGGACCGTATTGTGCGGTTCCAAGAGATCGGTTTCCCGCGTACCGGGGGCGCCGCCCAGCACCTGTACGGCGGCAACCGCAGGCTGGTCGCAGACAACCACTGAGACGCCGGACTTTAACCGATGGTCCTGCGCATTGCCGACTTTCAGGCCGCCGACATCGGTGATTGCATTGCGCGGCCCGGTCCGCATCACGGGCTTCCCGGAACCGCTGGTGCGGCGATGAACCGGTTGTTTTGCCATTGCAGCAGGCGGTAGGGGTTGTCTGCCAACTCGTGGCTGGCGTTGAAGCGGATAGGGCCGAGGACGGTCGGGTAGGGGCCTTTGGCAAGCGCATCCAGCAGTGGGCCGCCATCCTTGCCGGCCTGATCCTTGGCCTGTTCCAGCAGCGTGACAGCTGCAAAGGCCGGAAGCACATAGCCTTCGGGCAGCAGTTTTGCCGCCGTCATGGCATCGACCGCGCCCTTGGCGCCGGGCAGCGTGGCATAGTCGGGCAGGGAGACTGCCAGCACCCCGTTTGCCAGCGGAACCGGAACGTTGGCCGCATCGAGCGTCTCGCCGCCCATCAGCGTCAGGGCAAGTTTTTCGGAGGCCGCATCGCGCGCAATGATCGCGGTATCGGCCCGGTCGCCGCCGGTGAACACGTGCGTCACGCCGCTCTTTGCCAGGCGGCGTACAAGGCTGACCTGTTGTTCCTGGGCGGGGCGATACGTATCGGAGAATGTCGGGGTGAGGCCGATGTCAGCCAAAGCGCTGCGCACCGTTTCCACCAGTTCGCGCCCGTGGATCGTGCCGTCCTCGATCAGTCCCAGCGGTTCGTTCTTCCAGCGCGACAGAATGATTTCCGTCACCTTGGCAGCTTCGGCCTTGGCGCTCGGCACCAGCCGGAAGAACGGCCATTTCTTTTTCAGCGCGTCTTCCATCAGGATATCCGAGCGGACGCTGAGCGTCAGGGCGGGAATACCGGCCTCGGCCAGCGCCGGGAGCGCGGCTTCCAGGCTTTCGGTACACAGAAAACCGATCGCCGCTTCGGCGCCGCTGGCGATCAGCGCCTTTTTCAGGGCTTCCGCATCGTTGGCTTCGCAGGTTTCGGGAATGGCGATGATTTCTGAGCCGCGATCCTCGGCCTGGAAGCGGGCGCCGTCGAGCATCTGCTGGCCAAGCAACGCAAAAGGTCCCTCGGCCGGCGCAACGACGGCGATCTTCAGGCCGGCGGCCAAAGCCGGGGCGGCCTGCACCGACCCGGCAATCACGAGGCTGGCAAAAATCCAACGAAACATGCGCTTATCCAGTTGAGAACGCCCATGTTTTAAAGATGTGGCGGCAAGGGTCAAAGGAAAAGATCGGAACATGCGCGGCGGGAGCGGCAATTGCCGCAAATGACGAAGAAAAACCAGACCATGGGTTTCATATTCCGTTGCAATCTCTATGTGTTAAAAACGTACCTCGATCTGGAGACTGCCGTGTTGGACAAGACCCAACTGGATCCGCTGACCTACCGTGATGCCATGAGCCGGCTGGCCGGTCACGTGCATATCGTGACGGCGGCGCATGCAGGTGTGCGGCGCGGCGTGACGATCACGGCTGCCTGCTCGGTCTCGGACGATCCGGCGACGCTGCTCGTCTGCCTCAATGGCGCCAACCCGCGCAACGACATCTTTGCCGAGAGCGGCAGCTTTGCCCTCAATCTTTTGGGCGCCGACCAGATGGATCTTGCCCATGTGTTTTCCGGCAAGAACCCCGTCGATCCCTCGGAGCGCTTTTCCCACGGAACTTGGAATGCTTTGAAAACCGGCGCGCCGATCCTTGAAGAGGCGGTTGCGGCCTTCGATTGCCGGTTGATCGATATCAAGACGGTTGCCACACATATCGTTCTGTTCGGCGAGGTTGTCGCTGTCACCCTCGGCCAGCAGAAACCGGCGCTGGTTTATCTCGACCGGGACTACCGCACCTTATAGATTATGTTGCATCGGTCCTGCCGCCGTTTCGCAACAGGAGATAGGCAATGCCAGATACCGATCCGCTGACGTTTGCCGCAGAGTGGCATGCCGACGGACGTGATGTCGCGATCGCAACGGTGATCGAGACCTGGAGCTCCGCGCCACGACCGGCGGGAAGCCATCTGGTGATCGATGCGCAGGGTAATTTTCAAGGTTCTGTGTCCGGCGGCTGTATCGAGGAGGCTCTGGTTGCTGAGGCGTCTGATGTGATCGCTTCCGGCAAAGCGCGGATTGCAGAATTCACTGTTACCGACAATACCGCCCAAAATGCCGGCCTGTTCTGCGGCGGGCATATTCGCGTCCTTATCGAAAAACTGAGATAGCGCCGATGTTGCCAGCCCATTTGCACGAGATCAATGCGGCGCGCGATGCACGGCGGGCAATGGTTGTGGTGTCCGACCTCGACACCGGGGAGACCCGGCTGTTGCGCGCGGAGGAGTTGTCCGATCCCGTCTCTGCGTCGGCAGTCGAATCGGCGTTGCGCACGGGAAAAGCAGGTCTTGCTGGGATTGGCGGCCGGTCCGTCTTCATCAATGTCCACTTGCCGCCGCCGCGTATTGTTGCCATAGGCGCAGGTCACATCGCGCAGGCTCTGGCCGGGATGGCCGCGATTGCAGGGTTCGACATGGTGATCATCGATCCGCGCGGCTCCATGATCTCACCCGCAACATTCGGCACGGCTGCACTTTTTGCAGAACAGCCCGAAGACGTGTTCCAGCGGCGGCCTCTTGATGCCTTCACGGCGCTGGCCGCGGTCGCGCATGATCCGTCCCTCGACGACCTGCCTTTGACGAAGGCGCTTGCGGCGCAATGTTTCTATGTCGGCGCGCTCGGCGGCAAGAAGAGCCATGCCAAGCGGATCGAGCGGCTGGCCGGGCTTGGCGTAGACGATGCCGCGATTGCGCGCATTCATGGCCCGATCGGCCTTGATATCCGCGCGGCCAATCCCGCTGAAATTGCCGTTTCCATTCTCGCCGATATCATCCTTTCGCTCCGGACACGCAATGTCTCGGCGACGGCTATCTGACATTTGGTTTTGACACGCCCGAATGCGGCGTCGCGGTGGCATCCCATTGAAAGGGTGAGGGACATGGACAATGTGGCAATCGAAGAGATGTTTTCGGCGCTCGGCCCGGTGACGGTCAAACGCATGTTTGGTGGCAAGGGGATCTATTTCGAGGGCCGGATCCTGGCGCTGGAAGTCGGCGGCGATATCCTGTTGAAGGCAGATGCCGAAAGTGCCGGGGCGTTCGAAGAGGCCGGCAGTTCGCAATGGACCTACGACGGCAAGGGAAAGCTGGTGAAGATGCCCTACTGGTCCGTTCCGGAAGAGGCCTTCGATGATCCCGACGACATGGCGCGCTGGGTGCGGCTTGCCTACGAGGCGGCGTTGCGGGCTAAGAAATAGCTTGTTCCCGCAAGGCCTTCACCGCATCCTGCGCGAAAACGGAGAGCGGCTGCGGCAGGGCGTCGAGCGCATACCAGCCGATATCTGAGAGTTTGTCGGGTTCCATCAGCTGTGGCGCGCCGGAGAAATCATCGGTCACGTAGATCAGCGAGATCCAGTGCTGCCGGTCGGCCTCGATCCGCTGTTCGCTGAGGCAGAGAAAACGGGCGGAGTGGATCGTCAGACCGCTTTCTTCTTCGGCCTCGCGGCGCGCGGCGTCAGCGACGGCTTCCATATGATCGACCTTGCCGCCGACGATGCTCCAATGGCCGGCTTCCGGTGCTTTCAAACGCCTGCAAAGCAAAAGCTTGCCGTCATTTAAGACGGCAAGCCCTGATCCCACGCCGGGAAAATCGATGCCTGGAACTGCCATGCGAAACGGTAAGGCTCAGGCCTTGCCGGCAATCAGCATGAATGCCGGGATATCGTCGCCGAAGCCGACCGGTGTCGGGCCGTCATCATGGTCGCGGCGGTAACGGTTGCGGCGATCACGGTTGTCGTCATTGGCAGGATACGGCTGGGGAGCAGGACGGTTGCTGTTACGGCCGGCATTCTGCGGTTTCGTTTCTGCCTTGCGTTCTGATCTCACAGGTTCTGCCTTTGTTACTACCGGTTCGAGAGGGGCTGCTATGACTGCCGGACTTTCGTCTGATTTGATGTCCGATTTGTGACTGGCGATGGGCCGGGGCGCGTGTTCGCGATCCCGGTCGTTGCGCCGGCCACCGCGCTTGCCGTCACGGCCGCCGCGCTCGGGCTTGCTGCTCTCATGGCTTTCCATCGGAGCGGGCAGGGCAGAGAGGTCACCGTTCAGCCATTCGATCTTCTTATCGATCAGCTTTTCGATGGCATCGACGAATTTCGTATCGCGCTTGGATACCAGCGTGAACGCGGCACCCGAACGGCCGGCACGGCCGGTGCGTCCGATGCGGTGGACATAGTCTTCCGCATGGATCGGCACGTCGAAATTGAAGACATGGCTGACATCCGGAATATCCAGGCCGCGCGCGGCGACGTCGGAGGCAACCAGCAATGTAATCGCGTTGTCCTTGAAGCCCGCCAGCATTTTCGTGCGCGAGCTCTGGTCCATGTCGCCATGCAGCGCGCCGACCGAGAAACCGTGACGCGACAGCGAACGGTAGAGTTCGGCAACATCGAGCTTGCGATTGCAGAAGATGATGGCGTTCTTCAGTTCTTCCTGCTTCTGGATCAGATCGCGCAGAACTGCGCGTTTTTCATAATCCTTGCCGTGGGAAGCGACCAGACGCTGCGTCACCGTGGTGGCCGTCGAAGACCGCGTGGACACTTCGACACGTTCCGGGTTCTGCAGGAACCGGTCGGCCAGCTTCTGGATTTCCGGCGGCATCGTAGCCGAGAAGAACAGGGTCTGGCGCGTGAACGGGATCAGCTTGGCGATTCGCTCGATATCGGGAATGAAGCCCATGTCGAGCATGCGGTCAGCTTCGTCGATGACGAGGATTTCGACGCCGGTCATCAACAGCTTGCCGCGTTCGCAATGGTCAAGCAGGCGGCCGGGCGTGCAGATCAGCACGTCGGCGCCACGTTCGAGCTTGCGGTCCTGCTCATCGAAGGACACGCCGCCGATCAGGAGGGCGACATTGAGCTTGTGGTTCTTGCCGTATTTCTCAAAGTTTTCAGCAACCTGGGCCGCCAGTTCGCGCGTCGGCTCGAGAATGAGCGTGCGCGGCATGCGTGCGCGGGCGCGGCCCTTTTCCAGAAGCGTCAGCATCGGCAGCACGAAGGATGCCGTCTTACCCGTGCCCGTCTGGGCGATGCCCAGAATATCACGCCGCTGCAGGGCTGGCGGAATGGCGCCTGCCTGGATCGGTGTGGGGATGGTGTAGCCCGCGTCTGTGACTGCGGTAAGAACTTTTTGGCTCAGGCCAAGGTCTGAAAAAGTGGTCAAAGGGAAATCTGTTTCCGTTCCGGTTCGGTCGAACTCTGGTCAATCGGCGCATGCGTAAACTGCCGTCGCTGGGGCTCTTAGTCCCATAGCCAAGCAAAGTCAAGAAAACCGGTGGTTTGATCGGGAAAAGAACCAAGAATGGACTGCCAACAACAGGATAGCTGAAAAACGCCTGCTGTTACGTCAAGAGCGGCGCCAAGGCCGTCAAGCTCAGTTGATGTAGTGGCTAAGCTTGATGCCAGCAGTCAGGAACCGCATGGGATCGACCGCTTCGCCATTCAAACGGACTTCATAATGCAGGTGCGGGCCCGTGGAGCGGCCGGTGCTGCCGGAGCGGGCGATGGGCTCGCCGGTTCTGATCTTGTCGCCGGCATTCACCAGGATCGTCGAGAGATGCGCGTAGCGGGTGGTGATCCCATTGCCATGGTCGATTTCGACCATGTTGCCGTAACCGCCATTCTTGCCGGCGGTGATCACCGTGCCGGGTGCGGTCGCAAGAATCCGCGTTCCCGTCGGTGCCCGGAAATCGATGCCGGCATGCAGCGCCAGCCGTCCCAGAAAGGGGTCGAGCCGGTTTCCGAAGGTGGAGGTGATGTCGCTGGCCGGCGATG
The DNA here is from genome assembly GCF_001426685.1 of Rhizobium sp. Root483D2. GTDB lineage: Bacteria > Pseudomonadota > Alphaproteobacteria > Rhizobiales > Rhizobiaceae > Pararhizobium > Pararhizobium qamdonense. The sequence continues at coordinate 225,172 of NZ_LMFB01000041.1, forward strand.
GATTGTTGAACGGCAGCTTTTTCGCCTGGCTGCGGACGCTCTCCAGGCGGCCAAGCGCTGTATCGAGCCCGATCAGCGAGTTGTCGAAGGCCTCGGTCGTTTCTGGCTCCACGAACGGCCCGCCAATGGCATCGTCGTCTGCGGTCACGGCTGGCGTGACGGCCACCTCGTCTGCATCGAGCTTGACGCCGGTGCGGGCAAGGATGGTCATGATGGCATCCGTAGCTTCCGAGGCGCCGGCCGTCAGGTTGTCGATACGGGTTTTCTGCTGCTGTTCGATATCCTTCAGCGACAACGTCACTTTCGAAAACAGCCGGTCGGCGCGGTCCGACATCGCTTCCTGGCCGTTTGACGCGGCTTGGGGCGCATAGGCCAGCGCCATCTTCTGCTGCGGCGTGTTGCCGCTCATGCCCATCAACCGCTCGATCGCCTTCAGGCCACCGCTGGCATCGGCGCGCTTCTGGCTTTCAACCGGCGCTGCCTGCGGCTGCACATCCTTTTCGGCAATGCCTGATTCTTCGGCGCGGTCGAGCAATGTACCAAGACGGCCGTGGCGGGAGGAGAGCGCCATCTGCTGCTGCAGCAGTTTTTCGACCTTGTCTTCCACCACCTGCTGATCGAGAAGCTGGCGGCTGGTGACGCGATCGACCTGCGCGCGCAAGGCGGCGATCCGGTCTTCATATTCATGCTGCATACGCGCCTGGCGGGCCATCGTACCGCCGATCAGGTCGTCGCGCAGTACAAGATAGGAGGTGGCGGCGAGGTAGCCGATCGAAAATACGGAGACGAAACAGACGGAAACTGCGGCCATCCAGGGGCGGATGGTCATGTGGCGAACCTTGTCGCCGCTGGCCAGAATGATGATGTGCTTTTGTGTGCGCTTGCCGAAAACCTGGCTTTCCGTAGACACCAACTCACCCCCAATGCGCGCTTACCTGCCCGTCATGATGGGATCGATTAGACACTGTTAAGGTTAATAAAGCCTTGAGCCCAGGCTTTTGGACGGTTTGTCAGGTGTTTACCGAGGCCGTCATCGAGCGGTAGAACGACGGTGTCAGCCCGGCTTCGGCGCGGGCGATATCGTTGAACGGGGCTTTGAGCGGACCGCGAAAATTGGCCCGGACCAGGGCCTGAAATGCGGCGGCCGGGTCCTTCTTCTGGCGCGCGCAGAGAAACCGGAACCATTTGGCACCTACAGCCACATGGCCCTTTTCGTCCTCGTAGATCACGTCGAGCACCGCAGCACTTTCCAGATCGCCGGCCTCGCGCATCTTTGCTTGCAGCGCAGGCGTCACGTCGAGGCCGCGCGCTTCAAGAATCAGCGGTACCACCGCCAACCGGGCCGTCAGGTCGTTGCGCGTGTCATGGGCTGCCTGCCACAGTCCGTCATGGGCCGGCAGGTCGCCATACTCGGCACCCAGCTCACGCAGCCGGTCGCGCACCATGCGGAAATGCTTGGCCTCCTCGAAGGCCACCTTCATCCAGCCGTCGAAGAACGAGTTCGGCACCGGCTCCGTTGCGAACCGAGCGACGATATCGAGCGCCAGATCGACGGCATTCAGCTCGATATGGGCGATGGCATGCAGGAGGGCGATCCGGCCTTTGTCGGTCGTAAGCGCCCGCTTCGGCATCTGCCGGGGCGGTATCAGGTCCGGCTTTTGCGGCCTTCCGGGACACTCAGGCACGGCCATATCCAGCGGCGAACGCAGCGACAGGGTGCGCTCGTTCCAGCGGCGTGCCGTCTCCTGGGTCAGCAGCGTCTTGATATCGAGATCATCAGCGCGGATAGCGCGGACCGCGCCATCGCGAAGGCTGCGGATTTCCGGCAGGTCCGTCATCGTCAAAGGGTTCCCCCGGCAAGGTTTTTGGCGGCTGCCAGCACCTCTTCGGCATGACCGGCGACCTTCACCTTCGGCCAGATACGCCGGATGACGCCATCGGGACCGATCAGCAAGGTCGTACGCTCAACACCCATATATTTGCGGCCATACATGCTCTTTTCCATCCAGACGCCATAGCTGTTGAGGACGGACAAATCCTCGTCCGAAGCAAGAATCACCGACAGATCATACTTCTTGACGAACTTGTCGTGCTTCTTCACCGAATCGGGCGACATGCCGATGACCACGGTGCCGGCTTGCGAAAATTCGCTCAGAAGTCCGCTGAACGCGATTGATTCGGTGGTGCAGCCGCTGGTGTCATCCTTGGGGTAGAAGAAGAGAACGACCGATTTTCCGTTGAAATCACCGAGGGAAACGGTTCCGCCGCCGTCGCGGGGCAGGGTAAAATCCGGTGCAATTGCGCCTTCGGTCAGGTTCGCCATGGTTATTCCTTTATTTTGGGGCATGTGCGCCAAACGTTTGTCGCATCAGGCATATCCAATCGTGACCCGGCCCGTCCAGCGCCGCCGGTCATGGTGGAGGTTTTTTCGCGCACAGGAAGACGGGCTGTAGGGCAGACATCGTTTGCTCCGGGGTCGTTCTTTAACTACTGTGTGACGCATGCGAATGTCAGGCGGTGCGTGTGTGTGCCGTTGATATGCCAGGGCGATAAAATGATTTGAATCAACCACGTAATCCGTGATTCGGCATTGCGGAACGCAGCCGTTGATGCCGCGATTGGCATCGCAGCAGATTGGAACTGACCGCATGATTCTTTTTCACACATCCGGAGGCTGCCGGCGCTGATGAATGAAATCCGCGGTGAAAAAGTATCGTTTCGCAAGGAAGACATTGTCGCTCTGCATTCCCTGCCGTCCGCGCAGGCCCATGACCCCTGCATCGTTCACGCGCCGAACAAGCGCGGCATCACCCGTCTGATCTTCACCACAACGGTCGTCGTTGCCTCGATCGTGCTTTTGCTGGGCGCAGCACTGATTGCGGCCATTGAAGGCGGGGTGCTTGACGGGCCGCTCAATGCAAGGGCACAGGCGGCCCTGAATACGGCGCTCGGCAGCGGCTATCATGCCGAAGTGGGCAGCACGGTGCTGCGGGTCACGTCTGACGGGGCGCTGGCGCTGAAGGCCCAGAACGTGACGCTGGTGGAGAACGTCTCCAACAAGCGGCTTGTCGGTACCAACAGCGTGTTCATCGAACTCAACCCCTTGGCCCTGATGACCGGGCGGATCGCCGTTTCGCGGCTTGAGGCCGAGGGAGCGACGCTGGATCCGGCGCTGCTTCCACAGGGAAAACCGATCGATCTGACGACGATCCGAATCGCCGATGTCGGCGCGGGTCTGGAGGTCGTCTTCAACCAGATCGACCGTCTCTCGCAACTGATTGGCCGCAGCAATACGCAGACGGTGCGCATTGCCGACCTGCGCCTGTCGTTTTCCGGTCTGCGCCAGCGCATCGTTCCCGTCGTGGTGGAGACGCTGGATTTCCAGCGCACGGCTGACGGCTCCATGCAGATCGACGGTGTGTTTTCCATCGATGGTCAATCCTCGCAACTGCATCTGCGCGCCGATCGTGAGAGCGGCCGTATCACCACGCTCAATGGCTCAGCCGTGGGGTTACCGCTGTCTGCCTTCCTGCATCGCAACGAAACCCCGACGGAGCTCGCCTTCGGGGTCACAAGCAGCGCGGATCTGACGATCAAGGCGACACGGGCGTCAGAAAACGCGCCTCCGGCGCTGCAATTGAACGGCCGTTCCAATAACGGTGCTTTCGATGCCGGCGGGTTCACATCGGAACTCAAACCTTCCGAGCTGAATGTCAGCTATGACTTTGCGCGCAACCGGATCGAAATCCTGCCGTCGATGGCGCGCGTCGGCCGCTCGATTTTTCCGTTTACCGGTGCGATTGCCGATCTTGATCCGGCGGCGTTTGCTGGACAGAAGGGCTTTTCGATCGATCTTCTGCTGCAGGCTGCCAGCTCCTCGCCCATCGATGTCTCCGAGGCGCCGCTGATCTTCGACGCCAAGGCGCAAGGCCGCTATCTGTCGGGAAGCCACCAGCTGGTCTTTGACGAACTGACGGTTGCCAGCGGCCTTGGCACAGCTGCCGGTTCGCTGTCGATGACGTTTGGGGAAACCTCGCCGCAGATCAGCTTCGCGCTGTTGACCAGCAGGTTGCAGTCGGCCGCCGTCAAACAGCTCTGGCCCTGGTGGGTCGGCAAGAACGCACGCCGCTGGGTGGTCAACAATATTTTCGGCGGCACGGTCACTGATGGCAAGATCGAGGTCTTCCTGCCGATGGGACGTATTACCCGCACCGTCGGGCCGATCGACCTGAATGCCGAGGAATTGAATGTTCAATTCAACATCACCGACGCACGGATCAATCTGGCCGGCGATATCCCGCCGCTGCGGGATGCGGCCGGCGCGTTCACGCTGAAGGGCGAGCGCATGGACGTGGAGATCGAGCGCGGAACCGCGTATTTCCCCTCCGGACGGTCCGCCACGTTGACCGGCGGTAACTTTATCATTCCGAGCACTTACCAAAAGCCGTTGATTGCCGAAATGAAGCTCGATGTGGCGGGGCAGGCGGACGCGATTGCCGAGCTTGTCACCTACCGGCCCATTCTCGCCCTGCAGCGGACCCCTTTCAAGCCGGAGGATTTTTCCGGCGACATGACGGCGCGCGTCGGCGCCCGTTTCGGTCTGGTCGTTGCCCAGCAACCGCCGCCACCGCAATGGCAGGCCGAAATGCTGCTCAACGGCGTGACGCTTAACAAACCGATTGCCGGGCGCGCGATTTCCGACATCAAGGGAAGCCTTCGGATCGATCCGCAGCAGGCGGTGCTTGACGCGAAAGCCGATATCGACGGCGGACCGATGGATATCTCGCTTGTCGAACCGGTCGGGGCCAACAGCACCGTCAAGAGAAAGCGTGAGGTGTCCGGAACGCTGGATGACAAGGCGCTTGCCAAGCTTGCTCCGGGCCTTGCCGGTATCGTCAATGGGCCGGTGGCGCTGGATATCCTGATCGACGATACCGACCGGCAGACCGTCTCGGCCGATCTCGGCCGGGCGGCGATCTCGCTTCCATGGATCGGCTGGTCGAAAGGAGCCGGGATTGGCGCCAAAGCCGCGTTTTCGGTCTCCAACGTCGATGACATGACGCATATCGACGATCTTAAGCTCACCGGTGACGGTTTTGGCGCGAGCGGTGCACTGGTGCTCGACAAGGCAGGCCTGAGTTCGGGCGCATTTTCGTCGGTCCAGCTGTCGCGGGGCGACAATTACGCCGTCAGCATCAAGCGTCAAAAGAGCGGTTTCGGGGTGAGCGTCAACGGCAGTTCGGCCGATATACGCCCGATCATCGAAAGCCTGCGCAACCCTTCTAGCGGCGATGACGGTGGTGATGGCAAACGCATCGCCATCAATGCCAATCTCCAGCAGGTCACCGGGTTCCATTCCGAGACCCTTTCCAACGTCAATCTGGACTACGCCGCCAGAGGCAAGCAGATCGATGCCGTCGATCTGTCGGCGGTGACGGACAGCGGCCAGGCCGTTGTCGCGAAACTGACGAAAAACGGCGCCGACAATTTTTTGGAACTGACGACTGGCGATGCCGGTTCGCTGGTCCGGTTTGCCAATATCTACAACAACATGCGCGGTGGTCTTTTGAACCTTAAGCTGCGTGATCGCGGCGGCAGTTCGTGGCGCGGCAATATCGATATCCGCAAGTTTTCGCTGGTCAACGAGACACGGCTGCAATCGATCGTCTCGACCCCGACAGGTGCTGACGGCCGAAGCCTGAACCAGGCCGTGAAGAAGGACATCGATGTCAGCTCGGCCCGGTTCGAGCGCGGATCGGCCAATGTGGCGCTGGACAATGGATCGATCGCCATTGACGGCGGCGTGGTGCGGGGCGTCGATATCGGCGCGACGTTCCAGGGAACGGTGCGTGACCAGAACGGCAATATGGACATGACCGGAACCTTCATGCCGGCCTATGGGCTCAACCGGCTGTTCGGCGAACTGCCGATCATCGGCGCCATTCTCGGCAATGGCCGCGACCGTGGCCTGCTCGGGATCACCTTCAAGCTGGTTGGGCCATTCACCAAGCCGAACCTGACGATCAACCCCTTGTCGATCATCGCGCCCGGCGTATTCCGCAGCATCTTCGAATTCCAGTAAAAAACCGGCGGGATCGCCGCCGGTTTCATGTCATTCCATGGACTCCGACGCTCAGGACGGGCGGACGAGAATGTGCTTCTTCTTGCCAAGCGACAGCTTGATCACGCCGTCGCCTGTGACGTCACCGGTGCCGATCAACTGACGATCGTCGTTGACCACGGCATCGTTGAGGCGCACGGCACCATCTTTGAGAAACTGCCGTACTTTGCCGTTCGATTCGGCAAGACCGGCGCGCACGAACAGCGCAAGAACGCCGACGCCAGCCTCAAGCTCTGCTTTGGGCACGTCGATGGACGGCAGGTTGGCGGCAAGTGCGCCTTCTTCAAAGGTCTTGCGGGCGGTTTCGGCCGCTTCTTCGGCTGCGGCGCGGCCATGCAGGGTTGCCGTGATCTCGGTCGCCAGGATCTTCTTGACCTCGTTGATCTCGGTGCCGGCAAGCTGCGAGAGACGGGCGATCTCGCCCATCGGCAGCGTCGTGTAGAGCTTGAGGAAGCGCGACACGTCGGCGTCTTCCGTGTTGCGCCAATATTGCCAGAAATCGTAGGCCGACATCATGTCGGGGTTGAGCCAGATCGCACCATTGACGGACTTGCCCATCTTGGCGCCCGAAGATGTGGTCAGGAGCGGAGAGGTCAGCGCGTAGAGCTGCGGCGTTCCCATGCGGTGACCGAGATCGATGCCGTTGATGATGTTGCCCCATTGATCGGAGCCGCCCATCTGCAAGCGGCAGCCGGTGCGCTTGTAGAGTTCGACGAAATCGTAGGCCTGAAGGATCATATAGTTGAATTCGAGGAATGACAGCGACTGCTCGCGGTCGAGCCGCGTCTTGACGCTGTCGAAGGCGAGCATGCGATTGACCGAGAAATGGCGGCCGACATCGCGCAGGAATTCAAGGTAGTTGATGCCGAGCAGCCAATCGGCATTGTTGATCATCAGGGCGTCTTTCGGCCCCTCGCCATAGGTCAGGTAGTTGGAGAAGACCGATTTGATGCTGGCGATGTTGGACGCGATCGTGTCCGGCGTCATCAACTGGCGCGCCTCGTCCTTGAAGGACGGGTCTCCGACCATGCCGGTGCCGCCGCCCATCAGCGAGATCGGCCGGTGACCGGTCGCCTGCATCCAATGCAGCATCATGATCTGGATCAGGCCGCCGGCATGCAGGCTCGGCGCGGTCGGATCAAAGCCGATATAGGCCGTCACGGTTTCCTTGTTGAACAGCGCATCCAGTCCGGCATTGTCTGATGTCTGGTGGATGAAGCCGCGTTCGTGGAGGGTGTGAAGGAAATCGGACTTGAATTCGGACATGACCTGTCTCTTTCGGGAGGCTGTTTTAAAGGAATAGGCGCTTGCTGGATATTTGCGCGGCGTTTAGCACTGTTTGGTAGAAAGTGCACCTGTTTGCATCGCAAATGTTTGTTTGGGGGTGAGTGCTCAATGGCGCAGATGAAGACGGCGATCGGGCTGATGAGCGGGACCAGCATGGATGGCATCGACATCGCGCTCATTCGAACCGATGGCCGCGACCGTGTCGAGCGTGGTCCGTCCATGGGCGTCGGCTATGAGCCGGCTTTCCGGAACAGGCTGAAATCGGCATTGAATGAGGCGCGCGCGCTGACGGACAGAACGCAGCGCCCGGGGGACCTTTCGGCGATCGAACGAAACCTCACGTTACGGCATGCCGTTGCGGTCAATGATTTTCTAGCCAGCAACGGGCTGTCGCCAACAGACATAGACGTGATCGGATTTCACGGGCAGACCGTTCTTCACCGCCCCGATGCGGCGCTGACCGTGCAACTGGGCGATGGCGCGCTTCTGGCGCAATCGACCGGCATTGCCGTCGTGCATGATATGCGTGCTCATGACATGACATTTGGCGGGCAGGGCGCGCCGCTCATTCCGGTCTATCATGCCGCGCTTGCCCAAAGTGCCGGCCAAACAGCCCCGCTGGTATTCGTCAATATCGGCGGCATTTCCAATCTGACGTTTATCGGCACTCAGGGTGATATCGTCGCCTATGACAGCGGGCCGGGAAATACGCTGATCGACCAATGGGTGGAGACCCATACGGGCGGCACATTCGATAAGGATGGCGCGATCGCCAGCGCTGGCCGCATCATTCCCACGCTTGCGGACCGGTATCTCGATCACGCGTTTTTCTCATCCAACCTGCGCCGCTCGCTTGACCGCAACGACTTTTCACCGCCAGCCATTGCCGATGCCGCCTTGGCGGACGGGGCGCGCACGCTTGCCTATGTGACCGCTGCCGCCATTCTCAAATCGGCCAGGCATCTGCCCGAGCGGCCGCAGACCCTGGTCATATGCGGGGGCGGGCGGCTCAATCCGGTCATCATGGACGATCTTCGCAGGCTTGGGGCAAAGGAGGATATCGCAGTCATCGTGGCGGAAGAGGCGGGTCTTGACGGCGATGCCATGGAGGCGGAGGCGTGGGCTTATCTCGCCGTCCGGTCGATGGAAGGATTGCCGCTGACTTTTCCGGGCACCACGGGCGTCACGAAACCGGTCACCGGCGGCGTCTTCAATCCGGTATTTCCCGCGCAATCACCATTCGCAGATTAACGTTTCTTTTGCCGGACATCGTTACCATTCCCGCGAATCTGCGCCGGCCTTTGGCATGGGCGCAGGAGAGCACACGGCGTGTGGGTTCTCGAAACGGACACTGAGATGAACGGCGCGCTTTTTCTTTTGACGGTCAACTTCCTGATAGCGCAGCTTTTTTGCGTCTTCTTCCTTGTGATCTCCAGGCGCAGCCGCATTCCCTCTGCCGGACGCTGGTTTGCGGCTGCCTTTGCGGTCGCGTCCCTGTCTGCGGTATTCGAGGTCGCGATCCGCTATGGCGATTTCGACAGGCTTGCGAGCTTTGGTGCTTTCACCGCCGTGCTGACTGCGCTTTTGATGATCCGCGTCGGGATCGGCCGGCTTTATTCGGTGCCTGCCAATATCTGGACCATCACGGCGCTTCTGGCAGCGGCTCTGCCGCTCAACCTGATGATCTTTGATCTGCCGCGCAGCACATTTGCCCATTCCTTCGGCTATCAGACGCCGTTTGCGATCGCGGAGCTGCTCTGCGCGCTGGCGATCTACCGCTCGGGGCGGCGCGAGATCGCCGACCGCCTCCTCATGACGCTGTTTTTGGTCACGGCGGCGAATTTTGCCGGCAAGGTCTATTTCGCCGTGAAATTCGGCAGTGGCGGTACCGCGCAATCCTATCTCGGCAGCACCTATGCGCTGGTTTCCCAAAGCCTTAGCGCGGTGCTGGTGGTCTCCACGGGGCTCACGCTTCTGGCGGTGATCGTTGTGGAGATCATGGACGATGCGAAGGCAAACTCGGAAATCGATCCCTTGTCGGGGCTTTTCAACCGGCGCGGTTTTGACGCCCGAGTAAGCCAGATCCTGTCACGCCCTTTGTCTGCCTATCCGCACTGCGTGATCGTGTGCGATCTCGATCATTTCAAGGTCGTGAACGATACCTATGGCCATGCCGCCGGCGACCAGGTGATCCTGGCCTTTGGCCGCATGATTGCCGGACATGCGCCGCCTGACGCAATCTGCGCGCGGTTTGGCGGCGAGGAATTTGCGATCTTCCTGCCATCGACCGGCGAAACAACCGGCTATCTCTTCGCGCAGGGACTGCGAAACAGCTTTTCGTCCCTCACCATCGCCGGTCTGCCGGACACGGTGCGCCTGTCGGCCAGTTTTGGCGTGTGCGCGCTGGCGGCACCCGGCGACAAGATCTCCGATACGATCAAGGGTGCCGACGCAGCACTCTATGACGCCAAGAAGAGCGGCCGCAACCGGGTCAACCGCGCGGGTCAGACGATACCCGCAAAGCCGGACGGCTGGCAGGCGCAGGCCTGAAATCCACGTTTCAGTTCTTGGATGACCCGGCTGCTGGGACAAGTGATCAGGTCTCAACAAAAAATGGCACCCGGCGACGATTGAGACGCGGAGTGCCATTTGGACCTATGGAAAGCCAGGCAATGCCCGGAGTGCCCGTGTCGTGATGACGGGGCGGAAGACCGCCCCAATCGTCAGCGGATGCGCTTTGCTGCCGGTTCCGGCGTCAGTTCGCCGTTCAGCCGCCGGTCGAGATAATCCTCGCATTCGGCCATCAGCGTATCGACCTGGCCGTTGAAGAAGTGGTTGGCTCCCGGCACGGTCTTGTGGGTGATCAGGATGCCCTTCTGGGCCTTCAGCTTGTCGACGAGGTTGTTGACGTCTTTTTCAGGCGCAACCTTGTCGAGATCGCCGTTGATGATCAGGCCGGAGGACGGGCAGGGCGCCAGGAACGAGAAGTCGTAGGTATTCGGCTGCGGCGCGATCGACATGAAGCCTTCGATTTCCGGACGGCGCATCAGGAGCTGCATGCCGATCCAGGCGCCGAAGGAATAGCCGGCGACCCAGCAGCTCTTCGAATCAGGATGCATGCTCTGCACCCAGTCGAGCGCGGAAGCGGCATCCGACAGTTCGCCGGCGCCGTGGTCGAATTCGCCCTGGCTGCGGCCGATGGAGCGGAAATTGAACCGGAGCGTGGTAAAGCCGCGCTTCTGGAACATGTAGAACAGCTGGTAGACGATCTGGTTGTTCATCGTGCCGCCAAACTGCGGATGCGGGTGCAAAACGATGGCGATCGGGGCATTCTTCTGCTTGGACGGCTGGTAACGGCCTTCGAGGCGACCGGCCGGTCCGTTGAAGATGATTTCGGGCATTGGCTCTCCGGGCTTGATTCTGGGACTAAAAACCGTTTCAGCGCCGATGCAGTCTTGACGAAAGCAGTCAGCTTTTCTAAAACCAGTTTAGAACCATTCAAAACTTTGACACGGACTTTCCGTGGCGAGTGCTGTCTCTTACGGCAAGCGAAGCAAAAAATTCAAGGAAAATGCACTGGCCGCATGCCTTTACATGGCAGCCGGTCCATCTTTGGCAAGGGAATATGGGACAAGAGCGCATCTACATGGACTGGAATGCCACCGCGCCGCTCTTGCCGGCTGCGCGCGAGGCATGCCATTGCGCGCTTGATCTTAACGGCAACCCATCCTCGGTGCATGGCGAGGGCCGCAAAATCCGCACCCTGATCGAAAATGCCCGCCGTGAGGTCGCAGCCCTTTGCGATGCGGCCTCCGCCAATGTTACCTTTACCAGCGGCGCGACGGAGGCGGCCAATTGGGTGCTGACACCCGATTTCCGCATGGGCAAGACGCCGCTGACCATCGGCCATCTCTATATTTCTGCCATCGAGCATCCGGCTGTCCGCGAAGGCGGGCGGTTTGCGGCCAATGCGATCAGCGAAATCGCCGTGACGCCTGAGGGCACGATCGATCTTGCAGCACTGGAAGCTGCGCTTGCCGCGCATGACCGGCAATCCGGCCTGCCGATGGTTGCGGTGATGCTGGTCAATAACGAGACAGGCATCGTCCAGCCCATCGAGGACGTGTCCCGCCTGATCAAGGCGGTGGGCGGCATTCTGGTTGTCGATGCGGTTCAGGCTGCCGGACGGCTGCCTGTGTCGATCGAGGCGCTAGGAGCGGATTTCCTGATCCTCTCGTCGCACAAGATCGGCGGTCCGAAGGGTGTTGGCGCGCTGATCGCGCGTGGCGAAATCCTGATGCCTTCGGCGCTGATCCGTGGCGGCGGCCAGGAGAAGGGGCATCGCTCCGGAACTGAAAATCCGGCGGCTATTGCCGGATTTGGCGCGGCCGCGCGGTGTGCGGCCGAGGGCCTGGAAGGGCGCATGCGCGGCGTGTCTGCACGGCGCGACCGGCTGGAGGTTGCGATGATCGAGGCTGCACCGGATGTCATCATTCATGGCCTTGCTGGCGCGCGCATTGGCAATACATGCTTTTTCACGCTGCCGGGGCTCAAATCGGAAACCGGCCAGATCGCCTTCGACCTGGAGGGTGTCGCGCTTTCGGCCGGTTCCGCCTGCTCGTCCGGCAAGGTCGGCCAGAGCTATGTTCTGTCGGCCATGGGCCATGATCCTCGGCATGGTGCGCTGCGGATTTCGATCGGGCCGGCGACGACTGAGGATGAAATTGACAGATGCGCTGCGGTCTTTGCCAAAGTTGCGGCGCGCCGCAGGCTCGCGGGGGCTGCGGCTTGACTCTGAATTAAATTGCGGAAATTGAATTTTCCGCTTGGCAAACGGGGTGAAAATGCCCCTTAAGCCCACTACATAGGCGATACACGAACATTGTATCGTACTGACAAGCTGCCGGACCTTGTATCCGGCGAGATTGGAGAACGACATGGCTGCTGTGCAGGAAACAATCGATCAGGTCGCCCTGATCGATGTGGACCAGTACAAATACGGGTTTGAGACGACGATCGAAATGGACAAGGCGCCCAAGGGCCTGTCCGAAGACATCATCCGCTTCATTTCGGCAAAGAAGAACGAACCGGACTGGATGCTCGAATGGCGTCTGGAGGCGTATCAGCGCTGGCTAACGCTGGAAGAGCCGACATGGGCGCGCGTCAACTATCCGAAGATCGATTTCAGCGACATCTATTTCTACGCAGCCCCAAAGAGCACGCCCGGCCCGACCTCGATCGACGACGTCGATCCGGAGCTTTTGCGGGTCTATGAAAAGCTCGGCATTCCGCTTCGCGAGCAGGAAATCCTGGCGGGCGTGAAAACGCCGCGCATCGCCGTCGATGCCGTGTTCGATTCCGTTTCGGTCGTGACCACGTTCAAGGAAGAACTGAAGAAGGCCGGCGTGATCTTCATGTCGATCTCGGAAGCCATCCGCGAACATCCGGATCTGGTGAAGAAATATCTCGGCACCGTCGTTCCGACGACCGACAATTATTATGCGACGCTGAACTGCGCCGTCTTTACGGATGGATCCTTCGTCTATGTCCCCAAGGGCGTTCGCTGCCCGATGGAACTGTCGACCTATTTCCGCATCAACGAGAAGGGCACCGGCCAGTTCGAGCGCACGCTGATCATTGCGGAAGAGGGCGCCTACGTTTCCTATCTGGAGGGCTGCACCGCACCCCAGCGCGACGAAAACCAGCTGCATGCGGCGGTTGTCGAACTGGTTGCGCTCGACGATGCCGAAATCAAATATTCCACCGTCCAGAACTGGTATCCGGGCGACAAGGACGGCAAGGGCGGCATCTACAATTTCGTCACCAAGCGTGGCGATTGCCGTGGCAAGAATTCCAAGATTTCGTGGACGCAGGTCGAAACCGGCTCGGCGATCACCTGGAAATACCCGTCCTGCATCCTGCGTGGCGATGGCTCGCGCGGCGAGTTCTACTCGATCGCCGTTTCCAACGGTCACCAGCAGATCGACTCGGGCACCAAGATGATCCATCTCGGCAAGAACACGTCGAGCCGCATCGTTTCCAAGGGCATTGCCGCAGGCGTCAGCCAGAACACCTATCGCGGCCAGGTCTCGACCCACCGCAAGGCAGAAAACGCACGCAACTTCACCCAGTGCGACAGCCTGCTGATCGGCGACAAGTGCGGCGCCCATACGGTGCCCTATATCGAGGCCCGCAATTCCTCGGCGCAGTTCGAGCATGAGGCGACGACCTCGAAGATTTCCGAAGACCAGCTGTTCTACTGCCTGCAGCGCGGCATTCCCACGGAAGCGGCAATCGCACTGATCGTCAACGGCTTCGTCAAGGAAGTCATCCAGGAACTGCCGATGGAATTTGCGGTTGAAGCGCAGAAGCTGATCGGGATTTCGCTGGAAGGTAGCGTGGGTTGACGAACTGACCGTCATCCTCGGGCTTGTCCCGAGGATCTGATGGAGCCGATTTTGGAGACGTGATTGACCGGGCAAAGGGGAATGACAGCGGGAATGAAAGTCATGGCACTGGCCATTTTCGTTTCGATTTGCGGTCTGTTTCTCGGTTTTGCTGGCTTAAGTTTTGATTGGCAGCTTGCCAAGACTATCGGGATCATATCGGCCGCTGCTCTCGCCGCCATTTTCTGGCTGAGCGCGGAGGTCAAGAATAAGACATTGGATCGCTTCCTGACCGGAAGAAAAAGACAAGATTGAGAGAGACTGCAATGCTTGAAATCAGAAACCTCCATGCCCGCATCGCCGAAGACGGTACCGAGATCATTCGTGGTCTGAACCTGACCGTGAAGGCCGGTGAAGTTGCTGCCATCATGGGGCCGAACGGCTCCGGCAAGTCGACGCTGTCCTACATCCTGTCGGGCCGCAGCGATTATGAAGTCACCGAAGGCGATATCCTCTATAATGGCGAGAGCATCCTTGAGCTCGATCCGTCCGAGCGCGCCGCCAAGGGCATCTTCCTTGCCTTCCAGTATCCGGTCGAAATCCCGGGTGTTGCGACCATGCAGTTCCTCAAGGTCGCGCTCAACGAGCAGCGCAAGTATCGCGGCGAAGACGAGCTTTCGACGCCGGATTTCATCCGCCGCGTCAAGGAGGCCGCCGCCAAGCTGCAGATCAACCCGGATATGCTGAAGCGCCCGCTCAATGTCGGTTTCTCCGGCGGCGAGAAGAAGCGTGCGGAAATCCTGCAGATGGCGCTGCTGGAGCCGAAGCTTTGCGTGCTCGACGAGACCGACAGCGGCCTTGACATCGACGCGCTGAAGATCGTTTCGGACGGCGTCAACGCGCTGCGTTCGCCGGACCGCGCTGTCATCGTCATCACCCATTACCAGCGCCTCCTGGAATATATCGTGCCCGATAGCGTCCATGTTCTCTACAAGGGCCAGATCATCAAGTCGGGCGACAAGTCGCTGGCGCTTGATCTCGAAGCCAATGGGTATGCCGACATCATCGATGCGGCGGCTTGAGGAGTAACGGCATGAACATGCAAACGGCCATCACGATGACAGCCGCCGAAACGGCCCTCGTCGATGCCTATACTGCCCAGATCGGTGAACTGCCCGGCGAGGGCGCCGTGCTGTCTGCGCGCGATACGCTCCTGGCCAATCTGCGCCAGCAGGGCCTGCCGACGCGCCGGGTCGAATCTTGGCATTATACGGACCTGCGCGCGCTCCTGCGCGCCGTTCCGGCCTACGATCCGACGGCGTTTGCGCAAAGGGTCGATCCGCTGGTTCCCGGTTCTTCGGTGCTTGCCGTTTTGAACGGCAAGGCGGATACCAAGAACCTGCCTGCCGGCATCAACGTGCGCTCCTATGCCGAAAGCCTGATCGATGGCGTTGCCGCCGCCGATCTGGTGGAACGCGATGAGGACGACGCCGTTGGGCGCATCAATGGCAGCTTCGTGCGCGACGGGTTCGAGATCGAAGTGCCTGAGGGTACCGAGCTTGAACAGCCGATCGAGTTCCAGCTGGTTCAAAGTTCCGGCCAGAGCCATTCCCGCTTTCCGGTGACGTTCGGCGCCAATTCCAAGGCCACGATCATCGAGCGCCATCTTTCGGTCAATGATGCCGCAAGCCTGGTGACCGTCGTCAGCGACCTGATCCTCGATGAAGGCGCCGAGATCACCTGGATCATCCTGCAGCAGCAGGGCGCCAACGACAGCCATCTGGCTCAGGTGAACTTCGATCTCGGCACCAATTCCAAACTGCGCCTGTTCATCATCAATGCCGGCGGCAAGCTGGTGCGTCAGGAAGTGCATGGCGTCACCACGGGCGAAGGGGCCGATTTCAAGCTGCGCGGCATCAACCTGCTCGGCGGCGATACCCATACCGATGTGACGTTCACGCTCGGCCATGACGTGCCGAACACGACATCAACGGAAATCCTGCGCAACGTGCTGTTTGATCGTGCCAAGGGCGTTTTCCAGGGCCAGATCCGGGTTGCTCCGGATGCGCAGAAGACCGACGCGAAGATGGCGTGCAACACGCTGCTCCTGTCCGACGACGCCGATTTCTCGGCCAAGCCGGAGCTGGAAATCTTTGCTGACGACGTTCAGTGCGGCCATGGCGCCACCGTCATCGATATCAACCCGACGCATCTCTATTACCTGCGTGCGCGCGGCATCCCGGAAAACAAGGCCCGCGCCATGCTGGTCAATGCGTTTGTCGATGAGATCGTCGAGGAGCTCGAGGACGAGGGACTGATCGAGACACTGGAAACGATCATCGCCGCCTGGCTGGAAAAGCACGCCTGATTGGATCATGGACATGGAACACACGGTGCCGGTGCCGGCCTATGACGTCGAAGCGATCCGCAGGGATTTTCCGATCCTCTCGCGGACCGTGTACGGCAAGCCGCTTGTCTATCTCGACAACGGCGCCTCGGCACAGAAGCCGCAGGTGGTCATCGACGCCATCTCCAATGCCTATTCCAATGAATATGCCAATGTCCATCGCGGCCTGCATTTCCTGTCGAACGCGGCAACCGACGCCTATGAGGGTGCGCGCGAAAAGGTGCGCCGCTTCCTGAACGCGCCGTCGGTCGACAACATCATCTTCACCAAATCCTCCACCGAGGCGATCAACACGGTCGCTTACGGTTACGGCATGCCGAAGATCGGTGATGGTGACGAGATCGTCATTTCGATCATGGAGCATCATTCCAACATCGTTCCCTGGCATTTCATCCGGGAACGCCAGGGCGCCAAGCTGGTCTGGGCGCCGGTCGATGATCAGGGTGCGTTTCATATCGACGACTTCGTCAAATGCCTGACCGACAAGACCAAGCTGATCGCCATCACCCATATGTCGAACGCACTCGGCACCGTCGTTCCCGTCAAGGAAATCTGCCGGATCGCGCGCGAGCGCGGCATTCCGGTGCTGGTGGACGGCAGCCAGGCCGCCGTTCATATGCCCGTGGATGTGCAGGATATCGATTGCGACTGGTACGTGATGACCGGGCACAAGCTCTATGGTCCCTCGGGCATCGGCGTGCTCTACGGCAAGATGGACCGGCTAAAGGAAATGCGTCCCTTCATGGGTGGCGGCGAGATGATCGTCGAGGTGACCGAAGACGCGGTCACGTATAACGAGCCACCGCACCGGTTCGAGGCCGGTACGCCGCCGATCGTCCAGGCGATCGGCCTTGGCTATGCGCTGGATTACATGGACACGATCGGGCGGGCGGCAATCGCGGCCCACGAAGCCGATCTTGCCGCCTATGCGCATCAGCGCCTGTCGTCGGTCAATTCGCTGCGGGTGATCGGGACGGCACCGGGCAAAGGTGGTATCTTCTCTTTCGAACTCGAAGGCATCCACGCCCATGACGTGTCGATGGTGATCGACCGCGCCGGCGTGGCGGTGCGGGCGGGAACGCATTGTGCCCAGCCGCTCTTGAAACGCTTCGGCGTGACCTCCACATGCCGTGCATCCTTTGGCCTCTACAATACGCGGGCCGAAGTCGACATTCTGGTGGATGCGCTGGATCAAGCGCGCAAATTCTTTGCGTAAGGACATGAAGCCGATGAGCCTTGATACGACCGAAGACAAGATCGATGTCCGTGAAGGCCTCGTTCACTCCGCTATTCCCGCAGACGAACTGGCGCGCCTGAGCGATGACGTGATTTCCGCGCTGAAGACCGTCTATGACCCGGAAATCCCCGCCGATATTTTCGAACTGGGGCTGATCTACAAGATCGATATCGAAGATGACCGCATGGTCAAGATCGCCATGACGTTGACGGCCCCCGGCTGCCCCGTTGCCGGCGAAATGCCGGGATGGGTGGAAAATGCAGTCAGTTCCGTCGAAGGCGTATCGGGCGTCGAAGTGTCGATGACCTTCGATCCGCCGTGGACGCCGGACCGCATGTCGGAAGAGGCGCAGGTTGCGGTCGGCTGGTACTGATCGCGTATTGATCCCTTAACCGGTGCGCATTACATTCTGGACTCGGAAAGCATCAGGCCTTGAACCTGGTGGCTACAAGGAGAACGGCCGATGGGCTTTGCAATCATGAGTTTGACCGATGCGGCGGCAGGCCGCGTCAAGGCGATCGTCGAAAATGCCGGCGGTGATGCCCAGGGTATTCGTGTCGGGATCAAGAAGGGCGGCTGCGCCGGCATGGAATATGCCATCGACATGGTGACCTCAGCGAACCCGAAAGACGATCTGGTCGAACATCAGGGCGCCAAGGTCTGGGTCGCCCCCGAAGCCGTGCTTTACCTGCTCGGAACGCGGATGGACTTCGAAGTCACGACGCTGCGCTCCGGCTTCACCTTCAACAACCCGAACCAGACATCGGCCTGCGGTTGCGGCGAATCCGTCGAACTGAAGCCCGCCGATCTTGCTGCGCTGGCGGCCAAGGGTGACGCGGTGGTTCGCGCCAGCTGAGGCCTGTCGCTGCGCTCCTGTGGCGCTTGATTCGAATTCAGGAAGAGACTGGTTTGCGCCAGTCTCTTTTTCTGTTTTATGCTTCTCCCAGTGTTGGGCGGAGCATGACCCGATGACGGCGGCGCAGACAGATTTCCTGCAAGCGATCTATGATATCTTTCCGTCCCCCGTCATCCTTGTTGATGCCGATGGTGCCATCCTGTCGGTCAATGCGGCGGCGATCGAGCAGTTCGGTTATGCCGCCCATGAACTGACCGGTGGTCCCGTGCGTCATCTCTTTGCGAGCGGACATGAGGTTGAAGCCAGCCTTTGCCAGAGCGTGGAGGGTCTTCAAAAGGCGCGGTTTTCCGAAGCGGTCCATCGCTTCAGCCGCCGCGACGGCACGGTGTTCGAAGCCCGGCTGCGTGTCGCACCCATCATCGATGCGGATGGCGTCAGGCGTGGGTCTGCCGCTATTATCCACGACATCCGCGATCTCCCAGCCAATCTGGAACCTCACCGCGCGCACCGCACCGCCGGCGATATTCTCGAGACCGCGCTGCAGGCTATTCCGGAGGGGTTTGCGATCTTCGACCGGGATGAGCGGATCATCATCTATAACGATGCCTATCGACAGATTTGCGGCGCAGCGGGGCCAAGGCTCAAAATCGGCATGACGGCCGAAGAGATCGTGCTCGCCGTCTACGAGGTGGGATATTATCCCAGCGCGCCCGTCGGGTCGCCAAAGGCAAAAGCCTGGCTTGAGAACCGGATGCGGGCTTTTCGCAACCCGGGCGGCGATCACCAGATCTTTCCCTATGGCGACGGCCGCTGGCTGCGGGTGGAGGACTTCAAGACGGAAGACGGCTACACCGTTGCGCTTCGCATCGACGTCACCGATCTGAAACGGGCTGAAATCGCACTGGAGCGGCAAAGGCTCGAATATTATTCGCTGGTGCAGAATATTCCCGATGTCATCAGCCGTGTCGCTCCCGATCTTACCTATACGTTCGTCAACGACCGCTACGCCAAGCTCGCCGGCATGGCCGCCGATGCGCTGATTGGACGGCAGCTGCTCGATTTCGTTCCGGAAGAGGACCGGGCAAACCTGGCCGCGCTGCTTCAAAACCTTTCGGTAGACGAGCCGCTGTCCACGCGCGAACAGCACCGGAAATTGCCCGATGGGTCCGATCTCTGGCTGTTCTGGTCGAATATCGCGCTGTACGAGCGCGGTGAGCTGATCGAATATGTCACTGTCGGCCGTGACATCACCGAACTGAAATTGCAGCAGCAGCGAATCGCCCGGCAGAGCGCTGAACTCGAGCGCAAGAACGCGGCCCTCAACCGTTTCACCGGTACGGTGTCGCACGACCTGAAGGCGCCGCTGCGGCATATGTCGATGTTTTCCGAGATGATCAGCGAGGATGTGGCCAGCGGCAATCTGGAGGAAATTCCGGTCTATGCCGGCCATCTGCGCCAGGGTGCGCGGCGGATGTACCAGTTGATTGACAGCCTGCTCGACTACGCCCAGATCGCCGACGAAATCGGCAGCTGGCAGGTGGTCTCGATGACCGAGGTGATTTCAGAGACCATCCTCAATCTCGACAGTTTCATTCGCGAGGCCGACGCCACGATCGATGTTCAGGCATTGCCGCAGCTGAAAGGCGATACGGAACTGCTGAAGCGTCTTTGCCAGAACCTGATCGGCAATGCCATCAAGTACCGCCGCAAGGACGTGAAACCGGTGATCCGGATTTATGCGGAAACGGAAAGCGGCACGATCCGGGTGATCTTCGAGGACAACGGCATCGGCGTCGATCCACGCTTCGCAACGAAAATTTTCGATGTCTTCCAGCGCCTGCACCGGGATGAAACCGTCTATCCGGGGACAGGCATCGGACTGGCGCTGGCCAAACGGATCGCCGAGAGCCATGGCGGCTCCATCGCGCTCGACACGTCATTCACGCAAGGGGCGCGCTTCGTTCTGCTGCTTCCGGACCAGTCTGAGGGCGTTTGAACGGCACATGCCCGATTGGCGCGCGTCGAGCGCCCATTAGGAGGCTGACAAAATCAGTTGCCGGCATTTTGTATGTCATTTGGGACACTACGCGAACCCCAATCCCCCGTCGTTCCTGTGCTTGCCACAGGAATCCACAAATCTCAAGCCTTTGATCTGAAAGAGTCTTTTTACCCTCCAGACGTCGGGTCGCTGGATCTGCGCCACAGGGACGAGGATGACGGAGAGTGGGGTATCGCTCCCACCAGATAATCTTATTCAGTGTGTGCAACAGAAGGGGCGCCCGGGGGCGCCCCTCTCAATCCTTACTCTGCCGCTTCGGCATAGTCTTCCAGGGGCGGGCAGGTGCAGACCAGGTTGCGGTCGCCGAAGACGTTGTCGACGCGGTTGACCGGGGACCAGTATTTGTCGACACGGAAAGCGCCCGGCGGGTAGCAGGCCTGTTCGCGCGAATAGGGGCGATCCCACTCGCCGACCAGGTCTTCGACCGTGTGCGGTGCATTCTTCAGCGGGTTGTTCACCCGGTCCATCTTGCCGTCCTCGATCGCCTGCGCCTCGGCGCGGATGGCGAGCATGGCGTCGCAGAAGCGGTCGAGTTCGGCCTTCGTTTCCGATTCCGTCGGCTCGATCATCAGCGTGCCGGCAACCGGCCAGCTCATGGTCGGCGCGTGGAAACCGCAGTCGATCAGGCGTTTCGCCACATCATCGACGGTCACCCCGGCGCTTTCGACCAGCGGACGGGTATCGACGATGCATTCGTGCGCCACGCGTCCCTTGGCCGATTTGTAGAGCACGTCATAGGCGCCCTTCAGCCGTGCCGCGATATAGTTGGCGTTGAGGATCGCCACCTTGGTTGCCTGCGTTAGCCCTTCGCCGCCCATCATCAGGCAGTAGCTCCAGGAGATCGGCAGAATGGAAGCCGAACCGAACGGCGCTGCCGATACTGCACCTTCGCCGCCATCGGTTTCTGGATGGCCGGGCAGGTAAGGGGCAAGATGCGCCTTGACACCGATCGGCCCCATGCCAGGACCGCCGCCGCCATGGGGAATGCAGAAGGTCTTGTGCAGGTTGAGATGGCTGACATCGGAGCCGATGTCGCCGGGCCGGGCAAGGCCGACCATGGCGTTCATGTTGGCGCCATCGAGATAGACCTGGCCGCCATGCGTATGGACGATGTCGCAGACTTCGCGGACATTTTCCTCAAACACGCCGTGCGTCGATGGATAGGTGATCATGCAGCACGAGAGGTTTTTCCCATACTGCTCTGCTTTTGCACGGAAATCATCCATGTCGATATCGCCGTTATCGCTGACCTTTACGACGACGACCTTCATGCCGGCCATCTGCGCGGAGGCCGGATTGGTGCCATGCGCGGAGGTCGGGATCAGGCAGACATCGCGGTGGCCGTCGCCATTGGCGAGATGATAGGCGCGGATCGTCAGAAGTCCGGCATATTCGCCTTGCGCGCCCGAATTGGGCTGCATGGAGACCGCATCATAACCGGTGATTTCGCAGAGCTTCTGGCTAAGATCGGTGATCATGTGGCGGTAGCCTTCGGCCTGGTCTGCCGGCACGAAGGGGTGGATTTCGGCGAATTCCGGCCAGGTGATCGGCAGCATTTCGGCTGTGGCGTTTAGCTTCATCGTGCAGGACCCGAGCGGGATCATCGAGCGGTCAAGCGCCAGATCCCGGTCCGACAGCCGGCGGATATAGCGGGTCATCTCGCTTTCCGCACGGTTCATATGGAATATCGGGTGCGTGAGGTATTCGCTGGTGCGCAACAGCGTTTCGGGAAGGCGGTAACCGGCCTCGAAATCCTCGACGTTGAAATCGCCGCCGAACGCCCGCCAGACGGCTTCCAGCGTGACCGGGCGCGAGCGCTCGTCCAGGCTGATGCCGATCTTGGTGGTGCCGATGCGGCGAAGGTTGACTTCTTCCGCAACAGCCGTTTTCAGGATGATGCCCTGCAGCTTGCCGACATCGACCGTAACCGTATCGAAGAACACGTCGGGCTCGACGGCATAGCCGAGCTTTTCAAGCCCAAGCGCCAGAAGCACGGCCTTCTGGTGGACACTCTGGGCGATGGCCTTGATGCCCTTGGGGCCATGGAAGACGGCATACATCGAGGCCATGACGGCAAGCAGAACCTGCGCGGTGCAGATGTTCGACGTCGCCTTTTCGCGGCGGATATGCTGTTCGCGGGTCTGCAGCGACAGGCGGTAGGCACGGTTCCCCCGCGCATCAACCGATACGCCGACAAGCCTGCCGGGCATCGAGCGCTTATAGGCGTCCTTGACGGCCATATAGGCGGCGTGCGGGCCACCATAGCCAACGGGAACGCCGAAGCGCTGCGTGCAGCCGATCGCGATATCGGCGCCCATTTCGCCCGGCGACTTCAGGAGCGCCAGCGCCAGCGGGTCGGCGGCGACGGTTGCGATTGCACCCGTCTGGTGCAGCCGCGCAATCAGGCCGGTGAAATCATGCACATGGCCATAGGTACCGGGATATTGGAAGATTGCGCCGAAGACGTCGAGCGGATCGAGATCGGTGAAGGGGTTACCGATGACGATCGACCAGCCGAGCGGCTCGGCGCGCGTTTTCAAAAGCGCGATGGTCTGCGGATGGCAGCCCTCGTCAACGAAGAAGGCCTTCGCCTTGGACTTTGCCACGCGCTCGGCCATGGCCATGGCTTCGGCTGCGGCGGTTGCCTCATCGAGCAGCGAGGCATTGGCGACGTCGAGACCGGTGAGGTCGCAAACCATCGTCTGATAATTTAGCAACGCCTCGAGACGGCCTTGGCTGATCTCGGGCTGGTAGGGCGTATAGGCCGTGTACCAGGCCGGGTTTTCCAGGATGTTGCGCTGGATGACCGGCGGCGTGATCGTGCCGTAATATCCTTGGCCAATCAGGGAGACCAGTTTCTTGTTGCGGTTGGCCGTTTCGCGCATCTTGTCGAGCGCCTCGCGCTCGGTCATGGCAGCCCCCCAGGCAAGCGGAGCTTTCTGACGGATCGACGGCGGAACGGTGTCGTCGATCATGGCATCGAGGCTTTGATAGCCGATGACCTTGAGCATCTCGGTCATTTCATCGGGCGAGGGGCCGATATGGCGCCGGTTGGCAAAGTCATACGGCTTGTAATCGGTAAAGGTGAAATCCTTCGGCATGCTCATCAGGCGATCAGCTCCTTATAGGCCGCTTCGTCCAACAGGGCGTTCACGGCAGACGGATCGGACAATTTCAGCTTGAAGAACCATCCGGCACCCTGCGGATCGCTGTTGACCAGCGCCGGGTCGTCGACGATCGCCTGGTTGCTCTCGACGATCTCGCCATCAAGCGGACAATAGACGTCGGAGGCTGCCTTGACGGATTCGACGGTCGCAGCGGTCGCACCCTTGTCGAGCGCGGTGCCGGCTTCCGGCAATTCCACGAAGACGAGGTCGCCGAGCTGTTCGGCGGCATGCGCTGTGATGCCGACGGTCGCGATATCACCCTCGATTTTCAGCCATTCGTGTTCATCGGTAAATTTCAGCATGGGTTCAGCTCCTGATCAGCGTTTGTAGGTCGGGGTGACGAAGGGAAGGGCGGCGACGGTGATAGGCAGGTATTTGCCGCGTACCTCCGCGAAAACCTGGGTGCCGTTGGCGGTATGGGCGCTATCGACATAGCCCATGGCGACGGGATGATCGGCGCTGGGGCCAAAGCCGCCGGATGTGACGGCGCCGATCGGTGTCTTGCCGTCAGCATCGGCAAAGAGCGGTGCACCGCCGCGAACCGGGGCCTTGCCCTCCGGCTTCAGGCCAACGCGGCGGCGGGTGGCGCCATCGGCAAACTGGCGCAAGATGACATCGGCGCCCGGAAAGCCGCCTGCGCGGGCGCCGCCAGTGCGGCGCGCCTTCTGCATCGCCCATTCGAGGCCAGCCTCGACCGGCGTCGTCGTGGTGTCGATATCATTGCCATAGAGACACAGGCCTGCCTCGAGACGCAGCGAATCGCGGGCGCCAAGGCCGATCGGCATGACATCGGGATGTTCGAGGATGCGGCGGGTCACGTCCTCTGCCGATGCGGCCGGGATCGAGATCTCAAAACCGTCCTCGCCGGTATAGCCCGAGCGCGAAATGATGCAGGGCACGTCATGCAGGTCTGCTTCCGCCACATCCATGAAGCGCATGGTGGCAATATCGGCCCAGAGCTCGGCAAGCACGCATTCGGCGCGTGGTCCCTGCAGCGCAATCAGCGCGCGGTCGTCAAGCAGGGTGAGCTCGCACGTGTCGCCGAGATGCTTTAGCAGATGGGCAAAATCGGCCTCCTTGCAGGAGGCGTTGACGACGAGAAACAGGTGGTCGCCGCGATTGGCGACCATCAGGTCGTCGAGGATAGTGCCGTCCTTACCGGTCAACAGCGCATAGCGCTGGCGCCCTTCCGCAAGACCGAGAATATCGACCGGCACCAGCTTTTCCAGCGCCAGTGCTGCGTCCTCGATCCTGCCGGATTTTGGCCGCAGGATCACCTGTCCCATATGCGAAACGTCGAAAAGTCCGGCGGCAGCGCGGGTATGCAGATGCTCCTTCATAACGCCGGCGGGATATTGCACCGGCATGTCGTAGCCGGCAAACGGCACCATGCGGGCGCCAAGCGAAACGTGCAGCGCATGCAGGGGTGTCTGTTTCAAAGGGGAATGTTCGTTCAAGTCCGGCCTCCAGGTCTGGCGCCACGCGCCGGCTCATCTCCACGGCGCATGTTTCTGCGACGTATCCTCGAGCCCCCTCTGTCCCTTTGCCTGAGATTGTTATCCCTTCGGCGAGCGGAAATGCTTCTCTCCAGAGTCCTACCGGCACCTTGCTGGTCCTTTGGCCTGAGAGTTTCCGGGGCGGTTGCTCCTTCGGCACCGGTGTAAACCGGATTCTCCCAACAAGATCGGGTTCAGATAACGGCGATGCCGGCGGCTTGGCAAGTGTAAAATGTCGCGCCCGAACAGATTTTTGTCGTGGCTGTTTTACTGGCAGGAACCTGCGCGAAAAATCAGCCTTTGCTTTTTTTACGGACAGGGGATAACGCAATTTGCGGAGACGGAGATCATCAATGGCGAGAGCCGGGCGGCAGATACGGGTGGCGGTGCGGGTGCTTTCGGCACTGGCGCTCCTGTTCCTGTCCTTTGCCCACCAGCCGGCGTTTGCCCGTCAGATTACGCCATCGATGGCGGCGCAGTATATGCTGCCGGATGGAACGACCGGCGATATCTGCTTCGGTCTGGATGGTGTCGATGGCAAGGACCACGGTTCCTCGCATCAGGGACTGGCACCGGTCTGCGACTATTGCCGGCTGTCTGCCTCGGTCCTTTTGCCGGCACCAGCGGGCGAGGGCTATCTCGTTATCCGCACGGCCTTTCACGTCTCGATCCCAGTGGAGTATGCGGCAGTTTTCGTGCCGAACCCGCGCCTCCTGCCGCAATCGCGCGCACCGCCGGTCATGCTCTGACGTCTTTCCAAAAATTCCACAGTATCCAGAGCATTCAGCCGCCTTTGCGGTATTGACCGTCCTGCCGGAATTGGCAGGCTCAGGTCCGGAGACAGATCGATGAGACAGACCAGAACAACCCTGCTTGCCCTTGCTGTTTCGCTCGGTGCTGCGGCCTCTGCGCAGGCGCATGCGTCGTTCGAAACCGATGAGGTGGCGTCCGAAAGCAGCTTCAAGGCCGTGCTGCAGATCCCGCACGGATGCGACGGCGAGGCGACCACCGAAGTACAGGTCAAGCTTCCGGAAGGCTTCGTTTTCGCCAAGCCGCAGCCAAAAGCCGGCTGGGAGCTGGAGATCATCAAAGGCGATTACCAGAAGAGCTATGACAATCACGGCACTGCGGTGACGTCGGGTCCGCTGGAAATCCGCTGGAAGAACGGCAATCTCTCGGACGACTTTTACGACACCTTCGTCATCAGCGGCAAGATTTCCGGCTTTGATCAGGAAACGCAGCTGGCTTTTCCGGTGACGCAATTCTGCGGCACGTCAGGCAAAGTCGTGTGGGATGAAATCCCCGCTGAAGGGCAGAGCGCCCATTCGCTGGAACATCCGGCACCAACGGTGACTGTTACGCCCGCAAAGGCCGGGGGCCACGATCACGATGACATGGCTGCGATGGCTGGCATGGCCACCGCGGATGGCGTGCCGGTCAAAGCCGGTTCGCTGGAGATTTCCGGCGGCGCGGTCAAGGCGATGCTGCCGGGCGCCAAGGTCGGCGGCGGCGGTTTCATCATCAAGAATAATGGCAGCGAAGACGATACCTTGCTTTCCGTCGAAAGCCCGGCGGCCGGCCGCGTCGAACTGCATGAAATGACCATGCAGAACGACGTGATGAAGATGCGCAAGCTGGAAGAGGGCATTGCAATCCCGGACGGCGAAACCGTGACGCTTCAATCGGGTGGCCTGCACCTGATGTTCATGGAGGTGAAGACGCCGTTTGCTGAAGGTGACAGTATTCCGGTGACGCTGACCTTCGAGAAGGCTGGCAAGGTCGATTACGTGCTCCAAGCCGGTAAAGCCGGTGGTGCCCGCAAGCACAAGTAAGACCCAGTAAGACCCAGGGGATTTCGAGCGGACCAAAGACGGCGCGGGACACCGCGCCGTTACCGTTTGGCGATGAAATCCTGTTCAGGGCCGCCCGTTTCGCCGTCCGGGGCCAATGCCTCTTCGCTTTCCCCGGTTTCGGGCTCGTCCGGGCCGAATTCCATATAGCGGCGGACCACTTCGCCACGCGTGCCCTGGGGCAGGCGGCTGTGGGAACTCATCAGCATCAGGGAGAGCAATGTCGGGCTGCGAAGGGCGGCGATGGCGGCGTGGGTATTGGCCGCATCCTCCTTCGGCCGGGCCGAAAGCAGGGTGATCGCCTCGTCGGTCGGGCCATCGCCGCTCACGCGTGCGGACGGCTTGAGGGCTTGCGCCGCATAGGCCGCCGTGTTGGCTGACATGGTGACGACCAG
The DNA here is from genome assembly GCF_001426685.1 of Rhizobium sp. Root483D2. Classification (GTDB taxonomy): domain Bacteria; phylum Pseudomonadota; class Alphaproteobacteria; order Rhizobiales; family Rhizobiaceae; genus Pararhizobium; species Pararhizobium qamdonense. The sequence goes on from NZ_LMFB01000041.1 coordinate 252,433, forward strand.
GGTCATGAACGATCTGCCCTTGGCGGGCGCTCCCTCGAATAGACAATCGATCGTCGGTTTTAACCCGGCCTGCGTTTCACCGCGGTGAAATCGCGCGGCCGCATTTAAGGCAAATCCTATGGATTAGCTGAGGGAAAAAGGGGGCGCAGACCGCCGGGGAAAGCGCGCGCCCCAAAGGTTCAGGCGGAACGCCGCAAAGATGTAGTGCGCACCGCTACGGCGGTTATGCCGTCGAGTTCGACGCATTTGCCGGCCGGTGCCCGGCAGACCGCGCAGGCGTCGTGATTGCTTTCCTCATCGGCAAAATGCAGGGCTGCGGCTTCGCTGGCAAACAGCCCGCCGACACGGCCCAGCCGGTCGTGCACGACCCACCAGCCGTGATGATCGCAGCCGACGGTGAAACGTGGCGTTGCAGACTGTGTGTTGGTGAGGGGATATCGACTGCCCATGATCCTTGGTGACCTTCGTGTTGTTGATCGGGTGTTGGGTTCCTGCGCCTCAGCGCAGAAACCAGCTGGCCAGAAGCTGAATGATGCCGGCACAGGCAAAGACGGCGGCCAGACGGAAGATGGCGCCTGACAGCGTACTGCGATCTGGCAGTGCCTGCCTGTCTGATGAACTTCGAACGCCCAGCGGCTGCATGACTTGTTCTTCCTGTTGGTCGTTAAGCTCTTGATTGCCATGATAAAATATGTGCCTTGCCATGGCCGTTCCATGCGTGGCCGGCAGGTTTGCTCTTAAAATCTCATAGGAATTGCCTTTGTGCGGGCGTGGGTGTGCACAGGACAGGCGCGAGCGCCATGCGGATCGCTGCGGTGGTTTCCGCAACCACCGGCGTCACCGGCAACCGGACATCGTCGCTGATGCCTCTGAGCAGGCTGAGACCGTATTTGATGGCCGGTGGCCCGGGTTCACGTTCCAGCGCCTGAAACAGCGGGCCGAGGCGCTCCTGCAGGCTCTGTGCCGATCGCTGGTTTCCGGTGGCGAGCGCCTGATGCAGCGCAACGGTCAATCGTGGCACCAGATTGGCGGCAGACGAAATCACCCCACGGCCACCCATGAGCGTGAAGGGCATGGCGGTCAGATCATGGCCGGAATAAAGCGCGAAACGCTGCCGCAGGGCGGCGGGCATGGCCACAAGCCTTGCAATATCTCCCGTTTCATCGGCGATACCGATCACCTGATCGAGGTCTGCAAGGCGCTCCAGGGTTCGCGAGGATAGATCGATGGCCGTGCGCTGCGGCGCCACGCCGATCATCAGCGGCAGATCGACCCGATCGGCGATCGCCTGATAATGGCGAAACAGGCCTTCCTGAGACGGCTTGCTGTAATAGGGCGTCACCACATAGGCCGCCGCCGCTCCCATATTCTTCGCCTCTGCCGTACGCGCGACCGTCGTTTCCGTGCAGTTGGTGCCCGTGCCGGCAAAAACCGGGACGCGGTTGCCGGCAACGGCAACGGCAAGCCTGATCAGCCGCGTCCGCTCGTCATCGTTTAGAGCCCAGGGTTCACCGGTGGGTCCGGCGACGAGAAGGCCGGAGATGCCGCTGTTGATCTGCCATTCGGCGAGGTCGGCGAAGGCGGCTTCATCGAGCTGGTCGCCCTGAAAGGGTGTGATGAGATCACAGATTGCGCCTTGCGGCATGGGCCGGACGTTTCCACTCATTTTTGACGTTCCTGTTGCACAGCGGCTTTGCTCCGCTTTTGGCGCACAGACCGTGAGGATGTGCGGATGGCGCTGCCCAAAAGCGCGATCAGGACAGCGGCCGGTGGATCGCGATGATCGGCTTGCGTGAGCCTGCATCGGCGTGCGCGGTCAAGGCCACCGCAGACGGACACGGTGGCCGTCCAGCAATCGCCATGCGGCTCGAGATCGCTGAGGTCGCGGGCGGGAGTACAGGCATGTGCCAGAAGGCGAAGGGCGGCGGTAAAGGCTTCCTTCTCCATCAGACCGCGCAACTCCGGCGATTGCTTGATATCCTCGGGCAGGCCAGCCGTTTCAGGCAGAATGCGCACGGCTTCCCAGACATGGTGTTCGCGCAGAACCCGCGCTGCGCCAACGCGGTCCATCAGGCTCGCGAGTGCTGCCTGCGCGGCCATTCCTTCGAAAGGACCTGTGGTTGCGGCAGGCTGTGCCGATATCGTGGCCATGTCTCAGGCAATGACCAGAAGGACGGCAATACCGGCAAGCGAGAGAAAAATCGCTGCCGCGTTCAAGACGGCCGTCAGACGGGCGCGGCGCTGCCTGAGAGAGGGTGTTGAAGCGTCAGGCCGCGAGCGGCTGGACCGCCCGATTTTAAGCGCTGAAAGATGGGTGGAGTGAAGGTTTGGCGTAAGCATCGTGGCAGAGACCTGTTTCGGATGCCTGAAGACTAGGGGCTTGCCGCATTGGAAATCCATTCCAGGACAGGGGCGAACAGATAAAGGTTTCATAGGAGAACGGAGGAAGGGCGGATCGCGCAAGCTGCGTCTTTCCCGCAACGGCGGATCACTATGTGGTGACCAGACGGGAAACTTGGTGCGGGAAGCGGCATGTCCCGTTGGAAAGGCAGAGGATTGGTTGCATAAGGAATTTGATCCGATTCCTCAGCGATGAAGACGCGTGGCGCACTGCTTGTCTGGTGCCTTTGCGGTCTGCGTCATCCAGATGGGCCGGACGATATTGCTGAAATAGCGAATTGATGGGGCTCATGACGACCGATCACAGTTTTTCCCGCCGCGGTTTTCTCGGCGTTCTTGCGGCAGGCACGCTTGCCGGCTGTTCCACAACGATGCCGGGCGGCTCTGCGCCAATGCCTGCGCGGATCACCCGCCCGATCGGGCCACCGTCCGATGCCGAACTTCAGGTCATGTACGGTCCGGTCGAAGACGGCGGCTATCTGATCCCGGCCATTCCCTATCAGCAGATCGATCCGCAATTCTACCGCCAGCGCGTGGCCGACCGCACAGGCGAAGCGCCCGGCACCGTCGTCGTCGATACACCGTCGCGGCTGCTGTATGTGATCGAGCCCGGTGGCACCGCGATGCGCTACGGCGTTGGTATCGGCCGGGACGGCTTTGCCTGGCAGGGTGACGGTATCATCCACTGGCGCCAGGCCTGGCCGCGCTGGAAGCCGCCGAACGAAATGGTGGCGCGCCAGCCGAGCCTTGCCAAATATTCGATCGCCAATGGCGGCATGGAGCCGGGGCTAAAAAATCCGCTCGGTGCCCGGGCGCTTTATATCTTCCAGAATGGCGAAGATACGCTCTACCGGCTGCACGGCAATCCGGAATGGAAATCGATCGGCAAGGCGGTATCGTCGGGCTGCGTGCGGCTAATGAACCAGGACGTGATCGACCTCTACCAGCGCGTTCCTTCAAAAGCCAAGATCGTCGTCTACCAGTAAGCCCATGAGAGGCGGGTGCAACCGCACCTGCCTCCTGAAAACGGGAGCGCCGATATTAACCGGACGCTAACCGCAATATCGGATTCTGCGATAATTAAATCAGTGATCGTCCTGATTTGACACGTCCGACAAAACTTTGGCACGATTTGCAGCGATAGACGCTTTCATGAATTCTCGGCTTGCCCTTCATCGCGCCTCCAGGTGCATCCGCTCGGCCCGCACATTCGTGTCGCGGACATTGGCAGCGCTTGCGCTTGGCGTTGCGCTGTCAGGCTGCATGGCGCTCGACGATCTCTCCGAGGCGCCGCCGAAACTGTCGGGCAAGATGATCGCCGAGATGTCGAAGAAGGGCATGAAACCGGAAAGCCCGGTCCTGGTGCGCATCTTCAAGCAGGAAAGCGAGCTGGAAGTCTGGAAGGTGAACAAGTCTGGCGCTTACGCGCTGCTGAAGACCTATCCGATCTGCCGCTGGTCGGGCGAACTCGGGCCGAAGACCAAAATGGGCGACCGGCATGCGCCGGAAGGCTTTTATCATGTCTCGTCCGGTATGCTGAACCCCAACTCGCAATTCTACGTCTCCTTCAACCTCGGCTACCCCAACCGGCTGGAATCGGCGCTTGGCTATACCGGCGAGGCGCTGATGGTGCACGGCGCCTGCTCGTCGTCGGGCTGCTATGCGATGACCGACCAGGGTGTGGGCGAAATCTATGCGATCGTGCAGAAGGCGCTGTCGGGCGGCCAGGAGAAATTCCAGGTTCAGGCCTATCCGTTCCGCATGACGGCGCAGAACATGACCAGCCATCGCGGCGATCCGAACATGCCGTTCTGGCGCACGATGAAGGAAGGTTACGACGCCTTCGAGGTGACGCGCCGGCAGCCGAAGGTTTCGATCTGCGAGCGACGTTACGTCTTCAACAAGGAATTCGAAGGCGGCGAACCCGCAGATCCGCTCGCGGCATGCCCACCCGCCGTCAACCAGCTCGAGCCGCAGGCCATGGCGAAAATCCAGGCGGAAGAGCGCAAGCTCGACACGGCGGTGACCAGCTCCATCCCGGCAAGCTCGACGCTCAGCGCCTATTCCGATGGCGGCATGCATCCGAGTTTTCGCGCGCTCCTGAAGGCGCAGGGTCCGAAAAAACTGGCCGCCACCATTTCGGGCACCAAATACCCGATCAGCCGCCCGGAAGCCGCGCTTGCGGACCCTTTTGACGGGCGATAAAATTTCTAAGCGATAAAAAGGCAGGCGCGCGCGTTTCCGCGCTGTTTTGTTTCGGCCTGCCGCCAGCGTCTGCTATTCCATTTTCATTGCCATCAGGTCCATTGCAAATGCTTGCTCTCGCACGCAGATGGCCTATCTTCACAGACACGACAACGCTTCGGCGGGAGCCCCATGGCCAACGACCCCTACAAGACACTCGGCGTGGCGAAGACCGCAACGCAAAAAGAAATTCAGAGCGCCTATCGCAAGCTTGCCAAAAAGCTGCATCCCGATCTCAACCCCGGTGACAAAAGTGCCGAAGATCGTTTCAAGACGGTCTCCGAGGCCTATTCCATCCTCGGCGACGAGGACAAGCGGGCCCGTTTCGACAAGGGCGAGATCGACGGCGCGGGAACCGAGCAGGCGCCGCGGAACTATTACCGCGAATATGCCGGCGCCCCCGGCGGCGACGCGCGTTACCAGAACAGCAGCGGATTCTCTGATTTCACCGATACCGACGATATCTTCTCCAGCTTCTTTTCACGGCGGGGGCCAATGCGCGCCAAGGGCAGGGATCTGCAATTCTCCATGGAGGTGAATTTCCTCGATGCGGTCAACGGCTCGAAGGAAAAGATCACGCTGCCGGATGGAGCCGTGCTCGATCTGCAGGTGCCGCCGGGCACGCAGGAAGGCCAGACGCTGCGGCTGCGCGGCAAGGGTGACCCCGGATCAGGCGGCGGCCCGGCCGGCGATGCGCTGATCGAGATCCACGTCCGCCCGCATCCCATCTTCACCCGCGACGGCGACGATATCCGCATCGACATGCCGATTTCGCTGCGCGAAGCGATCCTCGGCGGCAAGGTCAACGTTCCCACCATATCCGGCAGCGTCATGCTGACCCTGCCGCCCCATTCCAACACCGGCAAGACGCTGCGGCTCAAAGGCAAGGGCGCCGCCAAGCGCGGTGGCGGCAATGGCGATCAATATATCACGCTGAAGATCATGCTGCCGGAGACCGCCGATCCGGACCTGACCGCGTTCGCCACCACCTGGACGGCAGGGCAGGCCCACAATCCTCGCAAAGCCTGGGGAGATTGAGACATGGACCATCTGGAGTTTTGCGAGCGCCTCAGCATCGTTTCCTCCACGCTGACAATATGGATCGACCGGCAATGGATCATTCCGGAATTGACCGGGCCGGAATTGACCGGGCAGGAATTGACCGGGCAGAACGAGGCATTTCACGACGCCGATCTGGCGCGCGGCCTGTTGATCCTCGATCTCTCGCAGAGCATGGGCGTCAATCAGGACGGCATCGACGTCATCATGGCACTGGTCGATCAGGTTCACGGCCTGCGCTCCAAACTGCACGCGCTGACCGACGCGGTCCGCGAACAGGATGGTGATGTTGCCCGCAGTGTGGTGAGGAAGCTTGAGGGCATGCGATAGCGGGCGAGGGCGCGCTACCTGCTCGGCACTATGGCGTCACGCCGCATCCGGCATGACGGGAGGAGTTTTCAATGCGGCATAACTATAGCCTCGATCATTTCGCGCTTCTGGTCGGCGACCTCGAACGCAGCGTCGCCTTTTACACCGATATTCTCGGCTTTACCCCAATCGAGCGCTCCGGCAGCGCCAACGTCGCCTGGCTGACCATCGGCGGCCTCGACACGATCCACCTGATCGAGGGCGACTTCGGCACCACGCATCTGACCAAGGACACGCATTTTGCGCTCCGCATCGATGATCTCGACGCCTTCGTTACGGATATCGCCGCCAAGGGCGTGACGTTTTATGACTGGCCGGGAAATGTTGGGAAGATCGGCATGCGGCGCGACGGGTTCCGGCAGGCGTATCTGCAGGACCCGGATGGGTATTGGATCGAGATCAACGATCACACGCAGGCGGTTGCGGAGTAATTTTCTCCCCCTTGGCGGGGGAGAACGCAATTTCAGCATCTTGGCTTCAGCTAAGTGCTAGATTTTTCAGGTGAGGGGTGTTTGTGCGCCCATGCCTACCCCGCTCTTGCAATTTCTAACACTTAGCTAAAGCTAAGATGTTGAAATTGCTTTCTCCCCCGCCAAGGGGGAGATGCACCTCTAAACGCCGCCGGAAAAAAACATTGGTGAGGACGTACCTCTCCCCTTGCGGGAGAGGACACAAAATCAACATCTTAGCCGCAGGCTAAGTGTTAGATTTTGTTGGTGAGGGGCTCTGTTTGTGCCCCCATGCCTAACCCCTCACCTGAAAAATCTAGCACTTAGCTGAAGCTAAGATGCTGATTTTTCTTCCTCTCCCGCAAGGGGAGAGGTAGCTTTGCTGCACCTCCACACGCCTCCGGAAAACCTGCATGCACCGCAAGGTCCCCGATCCGCATCGTCATTTCGCCAGAACCATGCGCGCGGATGCGACTGTGGCGGAAAACCTTTTGTGGCAAGCGGTCCGCAACCGCCAGCTGGAAGGTTTCAAATTCAAACGGCAGGTGCCGCTTGACGGCTATATCCTCGATTTCGTTTGCTTCGAAGCGCGGCTGATTGTCGAGGTCGACGGATCTCAGCATGCGGAAAACTCGCGCGACCTTGTGCGGGATGCTTTCTTTCGCGGCCAGGGATTTCGGATCCTGCGCTTCTGGAACGACGAGGTCGTACAAAACCTCGACGCCGTTTGCCTGGCAATCCTGGCCGAATTGAAAAACACCGGCGAATGAGAGAGTTACCTCTCCCCTTGCGGGAGAGGACACAAAATCAACATCTTAGCTTCAGCTAAGTGTTAGATTTTGTTGGTGAGGGGGTCTGTTTCTTGCATCCATGCCTACTCTCATTCAATTTCTAACACTTAGCTGAAGCTAAGATGTTGAAATTGCTTTCTCCCCCGCCAAGGGGGAGAAAAGTCTATCGACATATCGGACCTCGCGTCAGGCCGGGGTGCAGGTCATGCCATTTCGCTTGGCATTGTCGATACAGTCACTGCGGTTCGAGTAGCCCTGTGTCGATGAGCCGACGATGCGGCCGTTTGCGGCCGTGCGCCGCCAACGCCAACCGTCGCCTCCCTGATAGATTTCCCAGGTGTCGCCATTTCTATCTTTGCAACTCGCCATTTCTTTCCTCCAATTCAAGTGCGAATCGAGAGGTATGGGATTCGGGAAAGGGCCTCCACCAATTAGATACAACTTTAAGATGATTTTAAGATTTTTGCATATTCATTTGCGGGATATGAGGTCAAAACAATATCTTAGCCGCGGTGTTGATTTTGTTGAATGGGATCAAATTCCTTTCCCGAACCTACCCCCCCTCTCTTGCAATTTCTAACACTTAGCTGAAGCTAAGATGTCGAAATTGCTTGCTCCCCCGCCAAGGGGGAGAAAAGTCAAAAAAATGGCCCGGGGATATCCCGGGCCATAGTCAGTCAGTCAATTGTCAGCACGCGATCAGCTGCACCCACTGGTCGCGCCACATGTGTCGCACTTCTCGCATGTGCCATTGCGCACCATCGTGAAATTCTGGCACTCGCTGCACATGTTGCCGGTATAGCCCTGTGCGATCGAGCGGATACGGCGCTCGGCTTCCAGCTTCTTGGCGCCCGACTTGGCGGCGGCGGCTTCGGCGGCTGCTTTGTCGGAGAAGAGCGCGGTGACATCCGGTTCGGTGCCGGTTTCGCCGGCGGTCTCGGGCTGCTCGACAGCGCGCTCTTCGTAATCGCGCTTGAAGGCGACGATTTCGGAAGTGGAGATCGAGACGGCGGAGACCGTTTCGAGTTTGCGGGCAGCGCTGCCGGAGAACGCAGTGACCGTGCCGCCCGACGATGCCTTGGCGGGAGCAGCTGTTGCTGCGCCCTTCGGCTCGCCGGACGTGCGGTCGACCTGGCCGCCGGAGACGAGCGTCGGCTTGTGGCCGCGGGTCCAGCCGGTGGAGAGCAGGTTGGTCTTGCCTTCCTGGATGCCCTTGCCGAGTGCGGTATTGCCGAAGTCGGACGTATCGACATGGGCAAGGTCGTGGCGATTCAGGTAGGAGACGGCGAGTTCGCGGAACACGTAGTCGAGGATCGACGTGGCGTTCTTGATCGCGTCATTGCCCTGCACCATGCCGGCCGGTTCGAACTTGGTGAAGGTGAAGGCCTCCACATATTCTTCCAGCGGCACGCCATATTGCAGACCCAGCGAGATGGCGATGGCGAAATTGTTCATCATCGCCCGGAAGGCAGCGCCTTCCTTGTGCATGTCGATGAAGATCTCGCCGATGCGGCCATCGCCGAATTCGCCGGTGCGCAGATAGACCTTGTGGCCGCCGACGATTGCCTTCTGGGTATAGCCCTGGCGGCGGTTCGGCAGCTTTTCGCGCTCGCGGGTGACCCGCTCGATGACGCGTTCGATAATCTTCTCGGTGACGGTGACGGCCTGGGCGGCAGCGGGTGCAGCCAGGAAATCCTCCATCGCATCCTCGTCCTCATCGTCCTCGATCAGCGAGGCGTTGAGCGGCTGGGAGAGTTTCGAACCATCGCGGTAGAGCGCGTTGGCCTTCAGCGCCAGCTTCCAGGACAGCATGTAGGCGGCCTTGCAATCTTCGACCGTCGCCTCGTTCGGCATGTTGATGGTCTTGGAGATCGCGCCGGAGATGAACGGCTGGGCCGCCGCCATCATGCGGATATGGCTTTCGACCGACAGATACCGCTTGCCGATCTTGCCGCAGGGATTGGCGCAATCGAAGACGGGCAGGTGCTCGGCCTTTAGGAACGGCGCGCCTTCCAGCGTCATCGCACCGCAGACATGCACGTTGGCCGCTTCGATCTCCTTCTTGGAGAAGCCGATATGCTCCAGCAGGTTGAAGCTCATATCGGCGAGCTGCTCGTCGCTGACCTTGAGCGTGTCCTTCAGGAAGTCGAGGCCGAGCGTCCACTGGTTGAAGACGAACTTGATGTCGAAGGCAGCCTTGGTGGCGCCGTTGATCGCTTCGATCTTCTCGTCGGTAAAGCCCTTGGCTTTCAGCGAGCCGGGATTGACCGCCGGTGCCTGGTTGATATTGCCATGGCCGACCGCGTAGGCCTCGATCTCGGCGATCTGGCTTTCCGAATAGCCGAGCGTGCGCAGGGCTTCCGGAACGGCGCGGTTGATGATCTTGAAGTAGCCGCCGCCGGCGAGCTTCTTGAATTTCACCAGAGCGAAATCGGGCTCGATGCCGGTCGTGTCGCAATCCATCACCAGGCCGATCGTGCCTGTCGGCGCGATGACGGAGACCTGGGCATTGCGGTAGCCGTGCTTCTGGCCGAGTTCCAGCGCCTTGTCCCAGGCAGCCTTGGCATGCGCCACCAGATTCTGGTCCGGATTTTCGGAATGGACCAGCGCCACCGGATCGACCGAGAGGCCTTCATAGCCCTGCGTTTCGCCATGGGCGGCGCGGCGGTGGTTGCGGATGACGCGCAGCATCGATTCGCGGTTCGGCTTGAAGCCCGGGAACGGGCCGAGCTTGGCGGCGATTTCGGCCGACGTGGCGTAGGAAACGCCGGTCATGATGGCAGTCAGGCTGCCGGCGATGGCGCGGCCTTCGGTGGAATCATAGGGGATGCCGGAGGACATCAGCAGGCCGCCGATATTGGCGTACCCGAGACCCAGCGTGCGGTACTCATAGGAACGCTCGGCGATTTCCTTGGACGGGAACTGCGCCATCATGACAGAGATTTCGAGAACCAGCGTCCAGAGCCGGACGGCATGTTCGTAATCGGCGATGTCGATATTCTTGGTGGCGGCATCCTTGAACTGAAGCAGGTTCAGCGAGGCAAGGTTGCAGGCGGTGTCGTCGAGGAACATATATTCCGAGCAGGGATTGGATGCACGGATCGGACCTGCGGCCGGCGAGGTGTGCCAGTCGTTCATGGTCGTGTTGAAATGCAAGCCGGGATCGGCCGATGCCCAGGCGGCGTGGGAAATCTGTTCCCAGAGGTCGCGGGCCTTCAGCGTCTTCATCACCTTGCCGTCCTTGCGGGCGGTAAGGTTCCAGTTTCCGTCAGCTTCCACAGCGCGCAGGAAGTCGTCCTTCAAAGAGACGGAGTTGTTGGAATTCTGGCCGGAAACCGTCAGATAGGCTTCCGAATCCCAGTCGGTGTCATAGGTCTTGAACTCGATATCCTTGTAGCCCTGCTTGGCGAACTGGATAACGCGCTTGACGTAGTTTTCCGGAACCTGGCTCTGCTTGGCAGCCTTGATTTCGCGCTTGAGGGCCGGGTTTTCCTTCGGGTCGTAGCAGGCGTCGTTTTCGGCCGAGCAATTGATGCAGGCCTTCATGATTGCCTTCAGGTGCTTGGCGACGATCTTGGACCCGGTGACGAGGGCTGCGACCTTCTGCTCTTCCTTGACCTTCCAGTTGATGTAATCCTCGATATCGGGATGATCGATATCGACGACGACCATCTTGGCTGCACGGCGCGTCGTGCCGCCCGACTTGATGGCGCCGGCGGCGCGGTCGCCGATTTTCAGGAACGACATCAGGCCCGACGACTTGCCGCCGCCCGAGAGCTTTTCGCCTTCGCCGCGCAGGTAGGAGAAGTTCGAACCGGTGCCGGAGCCATATTTGAACAGGCGGGCTTCGCGCACCCACAGATCCATGATGCCGCCTTCGTTGACGAGATCGTCACCGACGGACTGGATGAAGCAGGCATGCGGCTGCGGATGCTCGTAGGACGACTTGGATTTTACCAGCTTGTTGGTGAAGGGATCGACGTAGAAATGGCCTTGACCGGGGCCGTCGATGCCATAGGCCCAGTGCAGGCCGGTGTTGAACCATTGCGGGCTGTTGGGAGCGACGCGCTGGGTGGCGAGCATGTAGGCAAGCTCGTCGCGGAAGGCGAGCGCCGATTCTTCCGATGCGAAGTAATTGCCCTTCCAGCCCCAATAGGTCCAGGTGCCGGCCAGGCGATCGAAAACCTGGCGTGCGTCGGTTTCGGAACCGTACTGCTCGTCCTTCGGCAGATCCTTCATGGCGGCAAGGTCAGCCTCGGAGCGCCACAGCCAGGAGGGAACGGCGTTTTCCTCGACCTTCTTCAGGCGCGCAGGCACACCGGCCTTGCGGAAATATTTCTGCGCCAGGATATCGGCTGCGACCTGGCTGAACTGCGCGGGCACATCGATATCGGCCAGGCGGAACACGATCGAGCCATCGGGATTCTTGATCTCGCTGATGGCCTTGCGGAACTCAATTTCAGCATAGGCCGATTGGCCCGGCTTGGTGAAACGACGTTCGATCTGCATCTGTCCCTGTCCTTTGTTTGCCGCAGGCCCGAACCGCTTAGGCTCAGGGCGCAATTGTCCGCATCCGGCCGCAACGATGATTGCGCAGCCAGTTTCCGTTTTCCGCAGTGATGGGAAACCCGTCTCGGGAAACCCTGTATCTTGTGCTGATTGTGGCTGCAAACACTAAATATAGTATCAACAACTTACTTACGCCAGCGATTTGTGACGTGTTTGGCGCCTGGGGAGATCACAAAAAATAACCGTCACGCCCCGTGGATCATCCACCGGACAGTTTTGAAAACACAGACGATTTCCTCTGAAATGAACCGGCCTCGTTACTTTCCGGTCCCGCCGCCGCCGCAACGTAGAAACCATTAACGGCATTCGACCCGAGTCCGTCAAGGGCTGGTTTGTGTCGTAATTGCGAACACCAGATGTTGTGTGTGTGGCCTGTGGAAAACGGGGACAGCAGGCATATCCAGCAAAATCAGGCGCTTCTGCGGGTTCGCTCCAGCGCCGTTCGCAGCGGCAGGCAATTCCACGAAATTTTATGGGTAAGAAACAATAGTATATTTACCCTGATACCCTCCGGTCCTAGCCAGGAGGGACAAAATATGGCGCCAAGACAGGGTTGATTCGCGGCGTTATGCCGTCGGGATTAAAGTGCGTCGAGATTGATACCGATGGTAATGGCGCCGAGCGGTTTTCCCGTCTGGGGATCAGAAATGGTCAGGCTCGCCTGCGATTGCAGCATCTGGGTCGATTCGTCTTTTTCCGCCGCATCGACGAAAAGGACAGGGGACCCGGCAAGATACGTTTTTTGCCATTTCAGCTCATCGCCTTGCCAATAATCCGAACTGACCTCGCTCTCGCCGGCGGACAACCCCTTGGCATCAATCACCAGAATCTCGGTGATGACGCCGCCTGACGCAATCTGCTTGTCTTTGAGAAAGCGAGACAATTGATTACCGGTGACCGAGCCGATCAGCGGGCGGGCATCGCTCGAAAATTCGGTACGCCATGTTGCATCGAGTGCATCGATTGCCGTTTGGCTGAGGGTGGAATGGCGTAGGTTCTGGCTTTTCAAGGCGTCGATGATCAATGGGTCTTCGACCCACTGGCGGATATTGGCCTCGACATAGGCTGTCACCGGGGCAACGTGAACGTCGCTGGCGCTTGAGGGCGCAGCCTGTATCAGAAAGAGCGCTGCACTAAGCGCACTCGCAAAGAGGATCTTGCCCATGATGATCGTTTCGCCTTTGCGGTCCGGTGATATGGGCCTTCTGGCATCTGCGCACGCTGGTTCAATCGAACGGGCCAGCGTGTTGTTAAACAAAAACTATTCCGCATGCCTCAGGTGGCCGGCGGCAGAGGAGCCTGCCGGAAAACCATCCTTCAGCCGCGCGATCCCTTGGCGATCGGCTCCTGATAGGTGAAGCCCATATCCCAGGGGAAGTAGATCCACGTATCCTGGCTGACCTCGGTGACGAATGTATCGACCTGCGGCCGGCCCTTGGGCTTGGCATAGACGGCGGCGAAATGCGCTTTTGGCAGCATGGCGCGAACCACGGCTGCGGTCTTGCCGGTATCGGTGAGGTCGTCGATGATCAGAACGCCTTCGCCGCCATCGGCCTTCAATTCCTCCGAAATGCCCTTGAGCACATACATCTGCCCCTGTGCATCATAGTCATGATAGGAGGCGACGCAGACGGTCTCGATCAGCCGGATGTTCAACTCGCGGCAAACGATGGCCGCCGGAACAAGCCCGCCACGGGTAATACAGACGATCGCCTTCCACTCACCGCCATTGTCGGCAAGACGCCAGGCAAGCGCACGCGCATCACGGTGGAACTGGTCCCAGGAAACGGGAAATGCTTTTTCGGGAAGGGACATGCTCAAGCTCCAGTTGATCGAGGCATCCGGTTTCGGGATTGGTGCGGACGACGGGGGTCGAACCCGTACAGATTTCTCCGAGGGATTTTAAGTCCCTTGCGTCTACCAGTTTCGCCACGTCCGCCTGCTTTTCCTTTCAAACACTCCGGCTTTAAGGTCAATAGGCTGTTTTCTTAAACACGCGTGCACACACCATTTGATTGCGGTTAAGCAAGGATCGAGGAATCTCAAAAACCCCTCAAACCACAGGGTTTTGCTGAAGATCGTCCGGTCGTATATTTGCTTTGTGATCAAAAGCTGGGGCAAGCTTGATATGTTGGAAGAAATCCCATTGACGTGGAAGCCGATCCGCAACCGCTCGTTTGCCGGCATGCTCGGCCAGCAGGAATTGGCCTATGTGCTGCAGCATGACGGGCAGACCAGCTGGAAATGGATGGTGTCTGGCTGCAATGGCACGATACGGTACGATTTCCAGTCGGCTGAAACCCTGGACGAGGCCAAAGCTGCAGTTCAGGCCAGTATAGAAGAGTGGTTCCGGGTGGCAGGGCTGCTCAACAAGGCAGCATCATAGGTCCGGCTTTCCGGTACCGGCATGCACTCCGTTTGAAATCAACAGAAATGATCAATAGCAAGAACTCATAATTGCATTATAATTAACTAATATTATTATGGCTGCGGTGCCCGTCACAAACTATGAGGTCTCCGATGCCAGATAAAACGCATGTCACGGATCTTCTCTATGCCGCCAAACTTCTAGCGGATGCCGATCAGAATACGATTTTAAGCTATTTGATCTGCATGGCCCTCCTGGAAGCGCAGCAAAGCCCGAAAACAAAAAACGTGCAGGCAGCCTGAACCCGGTCACCGGGGCTGGCGCAATTAACCCTACCTGTGAAGGTTAATCAGAGGTTACGGTTGATGCCCCGCATCAGACAGGCTTTAACCGGTGCTGCCGAGGGAGGGATCTCGGCATTTTCAGCACCAAAACCATAGGCCCCTCTTCGGCGCCGGAGAGGGGCATCTGGTCTTATCGGTCGGTGTGCAAGATGTCTGCCAGGCCCGCCTTACTTGTCCTCGACCACGGCCTCCGGCCGGTCGCCGCCGTCGGCATGTTCATAATGCCATTCACCGCTCTGGTCCTGAAAGCTGATTTCCTCATCCTCGCCGCCGACCTGCTGTTCGGCTGCTGCGGCCTTTGCCGCTGCGACAGCCGTCTCGCGCGTCGGGAAGGCTTCGGAAAATACGCCGGAAAGCTTATAGGCCCATCCGCCGTCATGCTCGACAATTGCGTAAACCACTTTGGTCATTTCGTACTCCCTGGAGTGCGCCTCTTCCATATCGCATGGCATCGGCGTGACCGGACAGGAACGGCCAAAGGCTGGCAATCGTTCCCGTTGCCTAACCTTGCAGTGCGGATGACCGCATTGCACACCGGCGGTGCAAACTAACACGAACAACCGGCAATTTTCCACTTTTCCGCTTAGCTCCTGGAAAGCCTGGGCCTGCGGTCGTCGTCTATCTGCATTCTGCATCATGTGCGGACGCGAAAAGGGCGACCTTTCGATCGCCCTTGAGGTTTTTCATAGGGACCCGGTTGTTTCTCAGGCCGACAATTTGGCAGCGATCTTGGCGACATGGGCGCCCTGGTAGCGGGCGGCTTCCAGTTCGATTTCCGACGGCTGGCGCGCGCCGTCGCCACCGGTGATCGTCGAAGCGCCATAGGGCGAGCCGCCCTTGATTTCTTCCAGGCCCATCTGGCCCTGGAAGGCATAGGGCAGGCCGACGACGACCATGCCCTGGTGCATCAGGGTGGGGATGAAGCCGAGAATGGTGGATTCCTGGCCGCCATGCTGGGTTGCGGACGAGGTGAAGACCGAGCCGACCTTGCCGACCAGCGCGCCCTTCATCCAGAGACCGCCGGTCTGATCGACGAAATTGCGCATCTGCGATGCGACCGTCCCAAACCGTGTACCTGCGCCAAAAATGATGGCGTCGTAATCGGCCAGTTCGTCCGGGGTCGCAATTTCCGCGGCCTGATCGACCTTGAAATGGGAGGCCTTGGCAACATCGGCAGGCACCAGTTCCGGCACGCGCTTGACGGTGACGTCGGCACCGGCGGACTTTGCGCCTTCGGCGACGGCATAGGCCATGGTTTCGATATGTCCGTATGCCGAATAGTAGAGCACCAATACCTTAGCCATCGTATTCTCCTTTGAACTGGCAATTCCGCTTGATTGCCGCTGGACATAGGATCTATCAGTTTAGCTGTCCGTTGTCCGAAACGAAGCGGACGACAGACTGTTCGAGAATAAGAAACAGTCGGTTTTTTGACTGAACGATCTCAGTTTACACGGGACTTTCCGATGACCAGCGAAAAAATCGTCACCGCCGCCATGCTCGCCATTGGCGACGAACTGCTCTCCGGCCGGACCAAGGACAAGAATATCGGCCATCTGGCAGATGTGCTGACGCTCGCCGGCATCGATCTCAAGGAAGTCCGCATCGTCGCCGACGACGAACCGGCGATCGTGGCTGCGCTCAACGGATTGCGGGGCGAATACGACTACGTCTTCACCTCCGGTGGCATTGGTCCGACCCATGACGACATCACCGCCGATGCGGTGTCGCGGGCGTTCGGTGTCGAATGCATCCATGATCCGGAAGCCATGACCCTGCTTGGCGCCATGTACGAGCGGCGCGGCCTGGAGTTTACCGAGGCGCGGCGGCGCATGGCCCGCATGCCGAACGGCGCGCGTCACATACCGAACGCCGTTTCGACAGCCCCCGGCTTCATCATCGGCAATGTCCATGTGATGGCCGGCGTGCCGCAGGTCTTCCAGGCCATGCTGGATGCGCTTCTGCCAAATCTAAAGAGCGGTACGGTCGTCAAGTCGCGCACGGTCCGTTCTCCCTTTGGCGAAGGCGATATCGGCGGGCCGCTCGGCGACGTGCAGAAGGCGCATCCCTTCACCAGCATCGGCTCCTATCCGAAATTCGACGGCACGTCGTTTTCGACCGACCTCGTCATCCGCGCCCGCGACGAGGCTTTGCTCGATGCGGCGGAGGCCGATGTGAAGGCGATGATCGAGGCGATCGCAGCCTCGAAGAACAAACCGGAGTGATTACGGCGCGGGGGAAGCTGCGGCGATGGTGAATTTCTGATCGACGCTTGCCGACTTGCCGCTGTTCAAATCGTTGAAGTGAAAGCGCAGGACATAATCGCCGGCGGCAGCACCGCTGACATCCGTGGTCAGCGTCGCATAGATTTCCTGGTTGCGCAGGAAACTCGTGAAGGTGAAATTGCCGAATGCCTTCTGGTTGGCCAGCACTTCGCCGGAAGCGCTGAGAATGTCCAGATCGACCGTGAAATGGGTCTCCAGCTTTCCCGCAGCAGCCGCCGGCTTCCAGGTCAGGCCGATGGGCTCGACATAGGACACGAGTGCCTCGCCCGGCTTGAAGACCGGCTGCGGCTTGGGCTCATACATGGCATAGCCAACCGGCGCGGAGGCGACGAAGACCGCCTTGCCGATGGAAAAGGACAATGTCGCTGAAAACGTACCGACGGCCGCGCGCAGGGCGTCATGGGCACCGGTTGTGTCGCCGGAGGTTGCCAGCGTCTCGGCTTTCGACGCTGCCTCTGCCAGCGGTCCGGCACCTGCCGGACCTGCCATCAGCACCATGAGCGGGACCATTTTGATCGCGCCCGCCAAACCACCTCTTCGATTGCCGGTACGCATGATCTCTCCCTAATACACCCCGTGTGCGGATGTTCGGTATTTGCCGTCCGGAGTCAAGCAGGGCATCTGGGCCAAAAGATGATAATGTCACTCCACTTACTGATGAATAGATGTAGTTTCCCCGGCGGCCTTGTGGCATAGGCAGGGCGAGACGAACCCAAAGCGAAAGACCGCATTCCATGAAGCAGGATGTTGATAATGCCGTTGAGGCTTTGCGTGCGCTGTTCCCGGCAACGCCGCTGCAACTCAACGATCACCTGAGTGCCCGTTACGGGGCTGCGATCTATCTGAAGCGCGAAGACCTGTCGCCGGTGCGATCCTACAAGATCAGGGGTGCGTTCAACTTCTTCCGCAAGGTCATCGAGGCCGGTGGAACCGGAAAGACCTTTGTCTGCGCTTCCGCCGGCAATCATGCCCAGGGGTTTGCCTTCGTCTGCCGCCATTTCGGCGTCCCCGGCGTGGTCTTCATGCCGGTGACGACACCGCAGCAGAAGATCGACAAGACCCGGATATTCGGCGGCGAGTTCATCACTATCAAGCTGGTCGGCGACTTCTTCGATCAATGCTATCAGGCGGCGCGCGATCATGTGGAGCGGATCGACGGTGTCATGGTGCCGCCCTTCGACCACGCCGATATTATCGAAGGCCAGGCGACGGTAGCAGCCGAGATGATCGAACAATTGCCGGATGGCGTGATCCCGGACCTGGTGATCATGCCCGTCGGCGGCGGTGGGCTCTCCGCCGGGATGACCGGCTATCTGAAAGACCGTATCCGGCCGGAGGCCTTTATTTTTTGCGAGCCGGAGGGCGCGCCGAGCCTGCGCCGCAGCCTGGAGACAGGCAAAGTGGTGACGCTCGATCAGGTCGACAATTTCGTCGATGGCGCCGCCGTCGGGCGCATTGGTGACCTGAATTTTGCAGCCCTCAAGCATTTCTCTACAGGGCAGGTTTTGCTTCTGGCGGAAAATGCAATCTGCGTGACGATCACCGACATGCTCAATGTCGAAGGCGTCGTGCTGGAGCCGGCGGGTGCTCTGTCGATCACCGCGCTGGAGACGCTTGGCCGCGAGGCGCTGGAGGGCAAGACCGTCGTTGCCGTGGTTTCGGGCGGTAATTTCGATTTCGAACGGCTGCCGGATGTCAAGGAACGGGCGATGCGGCATGCGGGTCTGAAAAAGTACTTCATCCTGCGGATGCCGCAACGTCCCGGCGCGCTGAAGGATTTTCTCGGTCTGCTCGGGGAAGAGGACGATATCGCCCGCTTCGAATATCTGAAGAAGTCGGCGCGCAATTTCGGCTCGATCCTGATCGGCATCGAAACCAAGCATCCGGAGAATTTTCCACGGCTAAAGGCGGCCTTCGACCGCGCCGGGCTGCACTATCAGGATATCACCGATAATGAAATCCTGGCCAATCTGGTGATCTGATTGTATGATTTAAATCATATGATTGATCGTTTTTATTAAACCAATCTATGATATCTGCTGCGAGCCTCTCCGTCGTCTCCGGCGACAGGGCGTCGCCTGCAACCACGTGACCATGGGGATCGCCGATCGCGCCGGGGTCCAGCATCGTGACAGAGCCGCCCCAGCGGGCGGCGACTGTGGATGTTTGCCGCGCATCGACCACCTGATCGCCCGCAGATTGGATGAACAGCGCCGGTGTTGTTATCGTTTCAAAGCGAAGTGCGCGGGCTTGCTTCACCAATGACGCGACCGGCAGCAGGGATGAGACCGGATAGTCCGTTGTCCAATAGGCAGCGTGAAGCGCGTTCATGGGCAGGAAGGACCGCTGGCGGCCAAGGATGACGCGGGCGCTGAGACCGGCAAATGGCGCCGTCAACAGGAACGCGGCACGGCCCTTGAGCCGGAAATTCGGAGCGAGGAACACGGCAGATTTGACGCGCGCGGCCAGACGCTTCTGCGACAGGGCGAGAGTGGCCAGCGTCGCGCCGGTCGAGGTTGCGATGATCAGCGTGCTGGAGCCGATCAGGCCGGCGATATCCAGTGCTTCGCGCATGTCGTCCTGCCATTGAGCCACAGAGGCTTGCGCCATCGCATCGCCACTGCGGCCGTGACCATTCAAGCGCGTGTAGAACAGGTTGGCCACCGAGCGCCCTGGCCACCAGATCGGGCAGGGGCCGAACCTCGCCTTTGGACGCCGAAAATCCATGGATATAGACGATGGCAAGCGGTGTTTTCTGCCTTGTAGCCGGGTCGGCCCAGACGACCTCTTTCGCCAATCCCGGTCGGATATCGGGATAGGCTGCTTCTCTCGCGGTCAGATAGGCATCCACCTCGTCGGCCGAGCCGGGCGCGGTTGATCCGGTGACCGGTAAATCCGGCGTCATGCTGGCCACAGTGCCCCTATCATTTCATTTTTCCGCCAACCCGCATGTGGTTTCCGGATAGGCGAACTTTAGTCTTTGACAGCCCGGTTTGCCATGGGTAAGTCTTTCGCATGGCTTCATTCCTGTCAAAACTGTTTGGTCTTTCCAAAGCCTCCGGCACCGAACCCGCTGCGTCTTCCGGCAAGACGGAGACCTATGGCGACTGCCTGATCCGCGCCACGCCGATGCGTGAGGGTTCCCAGTTCCGGCTGGCCGGTTCGGTGGAAAAGGAAATCGAGGGCGGCGTTCGTGTCCGCACGTTCATCCGCGCCGACGTTTTCACATCGGAACAGGACGTCATCGATGCGACCTTGCGCAAGGCGCGCCAGATCATCGATCAGCACGGCCAGTCGCTGTTTGCCGACGACGTTGCTTCGCGCCAAGTCTGATTCTCTTCATCCGGGGATGGTGCCACACGGACTGTCATCGGGACAGGCTATGGTGCCGCGACGTCTAAATCGGCAAGTATTCAACCTTTGCGGTGCTTGCCCTGAGCTTGCCTCCTGAAAAGCGGCAGCAAAACCCTAAACGTTTCTTTAAATTTGCCGCCTATAGATTCGCACAGTGAAATTCGAGTGAATATCCGGCGATGACCAATGTAATGCTGTTTCTCTGCGAAGGCCTTGTCTACGTCGCAGTCATGGTCACATTGCTGCATCTGCGCCATCGTCTGGGTCTTGGCGTCTTCATCGCAGCCCTTGGCGTACTGCATTTCATCGAAACCTATCTGGCCGCTGTTTTTTACGTGCAATTGCCGTTCGGGGTGATTTCGCCGGGCTCTGCCGTGTTGTTTGCCGGCAAGTTGATGATGATCCTGCTCCTTTACGTGAAGGAGGATGCGGCAACGGTTCGCCAGCCGATCTACGGCCTTCTGGCCGGCAATTTTCTCACCGTGGCGCTTGGCCTGCTCCTGCAGTTGCACCAGACCGTTTCAGCCGTGCCCAATCGCAGCGCCGACCTTGCCTTCATCGACGAGATGGGCTGGCTGATGCTGTGGGGGACATTGCTGCTCTATCTCGATTCGTTGCTGATCATCCTGCTTTACGAGCGGATCGGCCGCTGGATGCGTGGGTTTCTCACGCTGCGTTTTCTCATCTGCGGCGTCGTGGTGCTCACCTTCGACCAGGCCGGCTTCTATCTGGCGCTGCATGCGCTCAACGATGCTCCGGCCGAGGTCTTCTGGGGCGGCTGGATTGCCAAAATGGGGGCGGCGGTCGTCTATTCGCTGATTCTCGGTGCCTACCTGCATTTTTCCAGTCATTCGGTGCTCTCCGTCCTGCGTCAGCCGATCGGCGACATCTTCAACACGCTGACATTCCGGGAGCGCTACGAGGACCTGCTGTCGAAGTCGGGACGCGACATGCTGACCGGCGTGCTCGATCGCAGCCGTTTCGAGTTCGAGGCGCCAAGGCTGATCCGCCATGCGGTGGCGTCTGGCGGCGTCATCAGTCTGATCATGATCGATGCCGATCATTTCAAGAGCATCAACGACCGCTTCGGCCATCTCGAAGGCGACCGGGTGCTGAAATCCATTACCGACGCCATTCAGGCGGGCCTGCGCCCGAACGATCACCTTTTCCGCTACGGTGGAGAAGAATTCGTTGTGCTTTGCGACGGCCTGGATCACGGCAACGCCTTGTCCCGCGCCGAACAATTGCGGCTGCGTGTCTTCAGCGATGTGATGGCGTCCGATCAATCCGCCATCA
The DNA here is from genome assembly GCF_001426685.1 of Rhizobium sp. Root483D2. Classification (GTDB taxonomy): domain Bacteria; phylum Pseudomonadota; class Alphaproteobacteria; order Rhizobiales; family Rhizobiaceae; genus Pararhizobium; species Pararhizobium qamdonense. The sequence goes on from NZ_LMFB01000041.1 coordinate 273,961, forward strand.
CCGTCAGCATCGGCGTTGCCTCCACGCCCGTTGACGGAACGACGACGCGCGATCTGCTGTCGAAAGCGGACCTGCGGCTCTATGAGGCCAAGCGCCGGGGCCGCAATTGCGTGGTCGGAAACGCCTGAGAATTCGGTCAGACACCGACATTTGGCCGGTCGATGATTTCCCGCAGCGAAAAGCTGGAATTGATCTTGACCACATGGGGCAGGGCCGAAAGCCAATCCCGGTGGATGCGCTCATAATCCTCAAGGTCCTTGGCGGCGACCCGTAGGATATAGTCGTATTCTCCCGACATCAGATAGCAGACGAGCACATTCGGACAGAGTTTTACCGCCGCCTCGAACTCGGTCAGCGTCTTCGCAAACTGGCCCGACAGCGAGATGTGGACGATCACCATGATGCGGTAATCGAGCGCCTTGTGCGACAGGCGGGCGTGATAGCCGCTGATGACGCCGGTTTTTTCCAGAATATCGACCCGCCGCGAGCAGGCGGAGGCTGACAGGCCGATCTTTTCGGCAAGCTCCGCATTGGCGATCCGGCCGTTCTGCTGCAGAATCCGCAGGATTGCAGCATCAATTGCATCCATTGCCGCCAATCGAATATCCTTCGAATTTTTCTGTCATAACGCAATAATCTTCGGAAGATTACGATAATTCCCCGTCATTTCGCAAGGACATGCGGCGATCTTTCTGTTTCGCTACGCGGGTCAAATAACGATGGCGAAAGCCGCAAATGAGAGGAACGCGAAGATGCGTGTCGGTTGCCCGAAGGAAATCAAAAACCATGAATATCGTGTCGGTCTGACGCCCGGGTCGGTGAGGGAATATGTGGCGCATGGCCACGAAGTGATCATCGAAACGAAGGCGGGCGCAGGCATTGGCGCCGAAGACGACAGCTACCGGGCGGCCGGCGCGAAAATCGTTGCCACAGCCAAGGATGTCTTTGAAAAATCCGACATGATCGTCAAAGTCAAGGAGCCGCAGCCTTCCGAATGGGCGCAGCTTCGCGACGGTCAGATTCTCTACACCTATTTGCATCTTGCGCCCGATCCGGAGCAGACCAAGGGCCTTCTTGGCTCCGGCGTCACGGCGATCGCCTATGAAACGGTCACCGACGATCGCGGCGGACTGCCGCTTCTGGCGCCGATGTCGGAAGTTGCCGGGCGTCTGGCCATACAGGCAGGTGCTACGTCGCTGCAAAAGGCGAATGGCGGCCGCGGCATCCTGCTCGGCGGTGTTCCCGGCGTCTTGCCCGCCAAGGTTACCGTCATCGGCGGCGGCGTCGTCGGTCTGCATGCGGCGCGCATGGCGGCCGGTCTCGGTGCGGATGTCAGTATTCTCGACCGCTCCATTCCACGCCTGCGCCAGCTCGACGATCTCTATGCCGGGCGCGTCCACACCCGGTTCTCGACCATTGATGCGCTGGAGGAGGAAGTCTTTGCTGCCGATCTGGTGATTGGCGCCGTGCTGATCCCCGGTGCCGCAGCGCCAAAGCTGGTAACACGCGAAATGCTGTCGGGCATGAAGAAGGGCGCTGTCATTGTCGATGTCGCCATCGACCAGGGCGGCTGCTTCGAGACCTCGCATGCAACGACGCATTCCGATCCGACCTATGAGGTCGATGGCATCGTGCATTATTGCGTCGCCAATATGCCGGGTGCGGTTCCGATCACGTCTGCGCATGCATTGAACAATGCGACGCTCTATTACGGTCTGCAATTGGCTGACCGGGGCCTGAAGGCGATTGCCGAAGACCGGCATCTGCGCGCCGGGCTGAATGTCCATAGAGGCCGCGTCACCAACAGGGCGGTCGCCGAGGCGCTTGGCTATGAGAGCCACGCCCCGGAGGCCGTGCTGATGATCGCCTGACCGGAACACGCAGTCTTTCATGGGGCCGGTGAATTCCGGCCCCATTTTCATGCACGCTCGATCCGGCACTGGTAACAATTGTTGCGGGCCGAGCGGACATGGACATAGGCGATGTCCGACCTCTCCAGCAGCTCGGCTGCCCTTGCATCGATGGCGTCAACCGGGGTCACGGCGCCGGTACCATAAACGATGCGGTCGTCGGCACTGTAGCCACGCAGGAGATAATCCTTGCTGGTGGTGAGGATCGCCGGGACGGATGTTTCTTCGTTATAAGCCTCGCAGTCTTGCGCGTGCAGAAAGACAGGCCCGGTCTCGGCATAGGGCTGGAGATCGGGGAAGGGACGATAGGCAATGATCAGATAGGGATCGCCTTCGGCAATATTGGCAAGGCAATGGCGGCACGGCATGCCCTGGCCGTCGGAGACATGCAGTTCGGGCCTGAGGCCATAGGCATCCGGCTCGCGGCGGCGGTAGCGTGCCGCAAGATCGCTCGGCATCGGCTTGTATCTGAGCTTGATCATCGGTTTCTCCTTGTTTCGATAAAGGAGAAACTAACACTCACCCAAAACCGCAGACACCCGATTCTTGCAGCGCTATAATCAGAGGCTAAGGGCGAATTTCAGGAGTTCGTCATCACTCAACGGCTGAACCGACGCGTCATGCGTGGAGACCGGGGAAAAGCCGAAACGCTGGTAGAGTTGCAGCGCGCGCGGATGATCGAGCGTGTTGGTCGCGACGCGCACCGTGGTCGGATTAGAATTCCAGGCGGCGTATAATGTCTGCAGCAGGAACCATTTGCCGAGCCCCAGCCCGAGCGCGTGTTCGAACATGCCGAAATGCGACAGCTCGACACTGTCCTCGTCCACCTGCAGCAGTTCGAAAAAGCCGGCGGGCGCTCCGTTGACATAGAGGACTGTTACGGTATTGCGCTTGTCATGCAGGACGCCGGCCAGATCGGCATCGCTCATCCGCAAACGGTCGACCCAGTTCCAGCGCTTGCCCACCTGCAGATAGAGAAAACGATAGAAGGGCAAGGGAATTTCCGGCACGCGCATGATCGCGGTCTGGATATTGACCGGGACCGGAAGGCTTTGCTTGGGCGGTGCGGTCATTTCCAGTTCGGTGACGCGAACGGCGAGCGGTTCGGTTGTTGTGTTCTCGGCCATGCTGATCATTCTTTCCCGGTCGCGACCGGTGTATCTGCCCGGCTGCCCCATTCGGACCAGGAGCCGTCATAGAGCGTATTTTCGGTATGACCCAGCGATTGCAGCGCCAGCATGATGATCGCAGCCGTGACGCCAGAACCGCAGGAGGTCACGACCGGCTTGTCGAGATCGATACCCGCAGCTTCGATCGTTGCGCGCAATTCGTCGAGCGGTTTCAGCTTGCCGCCGGTCGAGAAGACACCCGAAGGCAGGCTTTTGGCGCCGGGCATATGGCCGGACCGCATGCCGGCTCTCGGTTCGGCCTCGTCGCCGGTAAAACGCGCGGCACCACGGGCATCGGCAATCTGGCGGGAGCCAGATTCGACGATGTCGCGCATCTGCGCGAACGAGGTGACGGCGTCTGCATCGAACTGCGGATGGAATGTTGCCGGCGCAGGCACTGGGACCTCGGTGGTGACAGGACGGCCCTCGGCCTTCCAGCCGTCGAAACCGCCGTCCAGCACGAAGACAGACTTTGCGCCCATCGTGCGCAGCAGCCACCAGACGCGCGGCGCGGTGAAGATGCCGGGGCCGTCGTAGACCACAATCGTGTCGGTCTCGCTGATGCCAAGTTTGCCGACGGACGCGGCAAACGATTCGGGCGAGGGGATGGTGTGGGGCAGGCCGCTGGTCAGGTCGGCAATGGCGTCCTGATCGTAGAAGACGGCGCCGGGAATATGGCCCGCAGCGTATTCAGCTTTCGGATCCCGCTTCTGTGCCGGCAGGTACCAGGCGGCATCGAGGATCTTGACGGACGAATCGGCGAGCCGCTGCTCAAGCCAGTCGGCGGAAACGACGAAAGCGCTTTTCTGTTCGGTCATCGATTTACTCTCCGGTGGATGTGGCGTCCGGCGTGCCGAAACGGATGCGGAAACGCCGGTTTTCCTTGCCCTTCTTTTCGATCTTGGCGATGTAGACAGCGCCGACCTCCTGGGTCTCGGAGACATGCGTGCCGCCGCAGGGCTGGCTGTCAACAGACGCGTTGTCACCGATGCAGACCAGGCTGACACGGCCAAGACCGATCGGCGGGCGGACATTCTTCGATTTGACGATATCGGGATTGGCAGCCAATTCCGCGTCGGTGATCCATTGCAGGTAGATCGGGTGGTTGCCATCGACGAGCGCCATCATCGCAGCGGTGACCGCGTCCTTGTCGATGGTTTCGCTCATGTCGAAATCGACGCGGCTCTCGTCCTCGCCAACGGCCGCACCCGTGATCGGAAACTGGCAGACGACGGAGAGCAGGTGGCAGGCCGTATGCATGCGCATCAGCTTGTAGCGGCGCGGCCAGTCGATATGCAGCACCAGCTTTTCGCCGACCAGCGCGGGCGGTTGTTCGGCTGCCGGAACATGGATGATGATGTCCTTGGTATCGCCATGACGGGTGATGGCGATTTCGATGCGGCTGCCGTCGGCGCGCTCGAAAAAGCCGCTATCGCCGGGCTGTCCGCCCGACGTTGCGTAAAAACAGGTCTGATCGAGTTCGATGCCGCCGTCTTCCCGAATTCCCGTGACGATCGCCTCCGTGGTTGAAAGGTAGAAATCGTCGCGAAAAAGGGCAGTCGTTGTCATGAGATGCTTATCCGGCGGGTTCGTATGGGACTGTTATTCCGGAATTGCGCGTCAGCCAGGCCGGTACGGGAAGGCCTTTGGACTTCAGAAATGCCGGATTGAACAGTTTCGACTGATAGCGGTTACCATAGTCGCAGAGGATCGTCACGATGGTATGTCCCGGTCCCAGATCTTTTGCCAGCCGAATGGCGCCGGCAATGTTGATACCCGTCGAGCCACCGAGGCAGAGACCTTCTTTTTCAACGAGATCGAAGACCAGCTGAACGGCTTCGGCATCCGGAATCTGATAGGCGAAATCCGGCGTGAACCCTTCGAGATTTGCGGTGATGCGGCCCTGTCCGATGCCCTCGGTGATCGATGAGCCCTCCGACTTCAGTTCGCCATGGGCGTAGAAATTGTAGAGTGCTGCGCCTTCCGGATCGGCGATGCCGATCTTGATGTCCGGGTTCTTCTGTTTCAGGCCGAGCGCGACGCCTGCCAGCGTGCCGCCGGAACCGACCGCGCAGATGAAGCCGTCGACCTTGCCATCGGTATCGCGCCAGATTTCCGGCGCCGTGGTTTCCACATGGGCATCGCGGTTGGCGACATTGTCGAACTGGTTGGCCCAGATCGCGCCATTCGGCTCGGTCTTTGCCAACTGCGCTGCAAGACGGCCGGACAGTTTCACGTAATTGTTGGGGTTCTTGTAGGCGACAGCGGGAACCTCGATGAGTTCGGCGCCGAGAAGCCGCAGCGCATCCTTCTTTTCCTCGCTCTGTGTCTCGGGGATGACGATCACCGTACGATAGCCGAGCGCCTGGGCGACGAGCGCCAGACCAATACCGGTATTGCCGGCCGTGCCTTCGACGATCACCCCGCCCGGCCGCAACGCTCCGGACTTTTCGGCGTGGCGGATGATCGAGAGTGCTGCGCGATCCTTGATCGACTGGCCCGGATTAAGAAACTCCGCCTTGCCGAGAATGGTGCATCCGGTTGCCTCAGATGCGCCCTTGAGGTGGATCAGCGGCGTGTTGCCGATGGCATCGAGAACGGAAGGCAGAACGGGCATGATAAAACCTCTTGGCTGCGAATGGTTGCGCAGGGGAACCCTGGCGCCGGTGACAATTTTAACGGGACATGCAGGAACTGCCTAAGCCACATAAATGCGGGCAGCGCAACATGCCGTAATGCTAGCGTCTTTTCGCCCTACACACGCGTTGAAGCAAGAAATAGCGTTTCAACCCGGCGCTGTCGCGGGCAAAATTGACCCAAAATAGCCAGGGGCGTTTCGTTGACACGGTGATCCATTTGTTGCCCCTTGGCGTAATGGGGCAATCGTTTCCGTTACGGCAAAACAGGTGAAGACAATCTATGGCTGATTTTCAGCTGGATACAGTGGATGCCCTGATGGCACGCTATGCAGCCGGCATTCTGCCGGAACCGGCACGCGTTCTCGTCGAGGCACATCTCGAAATGCAAGCTGCCAACAGGCCCAAGGTCGCCGAGTTCGAAACGGTTGCCGGTGATATTCTGGAGCAGATGGAGCCGGTGTCTCTGACGTCGCGGGACGAGGCGCTGAGAGCCATATTTTCCGCTGCCCCTCTATACCTGGCGGATGCGTCACCGCAGCAGCCGGTCAATGCATTTTTCCCCAAGGCCATTCGCGATTTTGCCGGGCTCGATGCGGCAGACATTCCCTGGAAAAGAAAGCTTCCGGGGTTTAAGGAATACAGCCTTGGAAAAATCGACGGTTGCGATGTCAGCTTCTTCTGGCTGAAGCCCGGACGAACCGTTCCAGCCCATACGCATGAGGGCTACGAGCTGTCGCTGGTTCTCGACGGCGCCTTCAACGATACGCGCGGACGCTTCGTCAAGGGTGACATTTCGGTGGCGGACGAGAGCATCGACCATCGTCCCGTGGCGGAGGCCGAATGCCCCTGCATCGGTTTTGCCGTCTCCCAGGCGCCGCTGAAACTGACCGGTTCATGGCGGCAATTGCTGGGCGACATGATCGGTTGATCATTCTGCCGAACAATGGCCCGAATGCGGGAACAAACTCAATTTCAATGCGTATTGTTTGGTGATCCCAAAGTTTCGGGCTCCGCAATGAAGCAGCGAAAGGAAATCCCATGACCGATTTTGTCGCACACCCCGAGATGGGTCTGGCCTGGGTCACGGGAGCAAGTTCCGGCATCGGCCGCGCCTTGGCGCTGCGGCTGGTCAAGGACGGTTTCAATGTGGTCGTTACGGCACGCGACCATGAAAAACTGGTCAAGCTGCAGCATGAATCTCCCGGTCCCGGCAAGATCATCGTGCTTGATGGCGATGTCACCGATCCGCGGGATATGGAACGGATTCTGGCTGCGATCGAGTATGAGCACGGTCCGATGGCACTGGCGGTGTTGAATGCCGGCGTCTATGTAGCCGTGCACGGCGAGGACCTGCACCGGGAGGATTTTGAAAAGACGTTCGCCGTCAATCTGCATGGAACCGTCAACTGTCTGCTGCCTGCAGTACGGCATATGAAGGCGAGGGGGCATGGCCAGATCGCCATCGTCTCTTCCGTGACCGGCTATGGCGGCCTGCCGACCAGTGCGGCCTATGGTGCGACCAAGGCGGCGTTGATCAACATGGCGGAAAGCCTGAAGTTCGATCTCGATAAGGTCGGCGTCCGCCTGCAGATCATCAATCCCGGCTTTGTAGAAACGGACGCGACGGCAAAGAACGAGTTCCCGATGCCGGCCCTTGTCAGCGCCGACGTGGCTGCCGACCGGATTGCGGACGGCCTGAAATCCAGCGGCTTCGAGATTACCTTCCCCAAGCGTTTCACCTATGTGATGAAACTCATCAACCTCTTGCCCTACGGCCTATATTTCTGGCTGGTCAACCGGGCCACGGGATGGAAGACGCGGCCGCTGGTCACAGGCGCTCCTCCCGTCGAGATCCTGGAGCGGGATCCGCAGGCGGTGTGATGATCGCAGTCGCAGTCATTGGCGGATGCGCGATTGCAGGGTTTTCTGCGCCGCCTCGTCCAGCGGAAAATTCCACATCAGCGCGATCGCTGCGAGTTTGAGCGCAATGGGAACCCAGGCATAGATCGCGGCCAACGCAAACAGCCCGGTTTCGGTATTCTGTGCTGCAGGAGCGGGATCAAATCCGAAAACACTCAGCAGCGGAAAGACGACGCCGACCCCGGCCGCCAGCGACAGCTTTGTGGCAAGCCCCCAGGCTGCGAAATAGAAGCCACTGCGCTGATCGCCTGACTCTGCGGTATCAGCATCAATGACGTCAGCCTGGATCGACGCCGGCAACGTCAGATCGAAACCGAGCAACAGTCCGGTGAGGGCACAGATCAACGCGAAGGACACAAGTGCGCCCGCTGGTAGCAGCGGTGCGGCAGAAAAAATCACGCAGGCGGCGATCATGGCGATTGCCCATGCACGGTGCTTGCCAAGCCTTCGCGCCATCAGCGCGGCGAGCGGTATGCCCGCGACGGCGCTCAGGAAATAGAGAAACAGCAGCGGTCCGCGCATATCCGGCAGTTGCAGCCGTGCCGAGACAAAATAGAGAAACAAAGTCGCCGGAATGCCGTTAGCAAGACCGTTCAGAAAGAAGGCAGCAATCAGCCGCAGGAAGGGCCGGTTACGGCCGAGATAGGAAAGCGCCTGCCGCAGCGGCAGGGGTTTTCGCGTCAGGTTGGCGGGTTCCGGAACGATCCATACGGTCAGACCGCCGAAAGCGAGAAGCGTCACCGCGACCGTGATGCCAAGGACCGCGAGGCCGGAAAATCCGCGCTGTTCAAACCCGATGGCGAAGGGAAGCACGATCGCAATGAGAGTGCCAGCGAGTGTCAAGCCTTCGCGGGCCGAGGTCAGCCGCGTGCGGCCATGATAATCGGAGACGAGTTCGGCGCCCCAGGCGGAATAGGGCACGACGGCGAGCGTGAAGCCCAGCGAGGTCATCATGCCCCACCCCGTCAGCCACGCAATACCTGCGCCGTCCGCAGGCCAATAGAGCATGAGCGCCGAGAGGGCGGCAACAGGCAAGGATATCAGGAAAAGCAGCCGGCGGCGGCCGAAGCTCGGATTGATCCGGTCGGCCGCATAGCCCGCCAATGGATCGGTTATCGCATCGAACAGGCGCACCAGCAAAAGCGCCCAGCCGACCGAGGCAATCGGCAGGCCCAGCGTTTCGCTATAATAGGTTGGAACGAGAGAATAAAGCGGAAGGCCCAGCGCTGCGAGCGGCGCTGCGGGCAGGGCATAGGCAAACAGCATCCGGCGGCTGACCGGCGTTCCGGCGCCGCCGCCGGTTGCGGGATTATTCATACACGATCTGTCGGACGTCGATGTTCTTTGCCCTGAAACCGGCTTCGCAATAGAACAGGTAGAATTCCCAGAGCCGCTTGAAGCGGATATCGAATCCGAGCGGTTCGACCTTGTCCCAGACGCTCCAGAAGCGTTCGCGCCATTCGGCAAGCGTACGGGCATAATCAAGCCCGAACCCGAAATCGCCACTGATCTTCAAACCCACCTTGCGTCCGAGCTCGATCAGATGTTCGCGTGTCGGCAGCATGCCGCCGGGAAAGACGTATTTCTGGATGAAATCGGGATTTGCGCGGTATTCCTCGTAAGCTTCCGGCTTGATGGTGATGATCTGCAAGGCAGCCTTGCCACCCGGCTTCAGGCAGCGTTGCAACTGCGAAAAATAGGCAGGCCAGTATTTTTCGCCGACGGCCTCGAACATTTCGATGGAAACAATCCGGTCATATACGCCCGTCTCGTCGCGATAATCCTGGAATTTGATATCGACCTTATCGGAAAGACCAGCGTTTTTCATGCGCTCGTTGGCGAAGGCCAGCTGTTCGCGGCTGATCGTCAGCCCCGTCACCTTGCAGCCGATTTCGCTGGCCGCATATTCGGCAAACCCACCCCAGCCGCAGCCGATTTCCAGCACATGGTGGCCGGCCTTGATGCCGGCGGCATCCGCCAGCGCCTTATACTTGGCGCGCTGGGCCGATTGCAGGTCGTTGGCGCCCGTCGAATAGAGCGCGGAGGAATAGGTCATCGTCGGATCGAGCCATTCCTTGTAGAAGGCATTGCCGAGATCGTAATGGGCGGAAATGTTCTTTTTCGATCCGGATTTCGTATTGGCATTCATCCAGTGGCGGAATTTTTCGACAAGCCGCAGCACGCCGCGCGCGCCATTGGAAAAATTACGGCCGACATCTGTATTGACGAGAAAGAGTTCGAGAAACGCCCCGACATCCGGGCTATCCCAGTCGCCGTCCATATAGCTTTCAGCAACGGCGATCGTGCCGCCGGTCAGCGCGCGCTGTGGTAAATTCCAGTTGTGCAAGGTAATGGACGCGACGGGACCCTGCGCCTTGCCTTTGATCACCACCGTGCGGCTATCCGGTAATGTCAGCTTCAGACATCCCGCCTGCATATGGACAAGTCCGCGCAGCACCATCTGAGCTTTTGCGGGTAATCCTTTGACAATGCGTGATAAATTCTCAGCTGAAAGACGCTCGCCGTCCTTCGGGTCACAATAACCGGTGCCTGCTGGGCTCATTCGACAGATCCTCCGCAATCATTGCTCTTGACACAAAATAACCTCATTCCGCCGGACCGCCAACCTGGGATTCATGAGAAAAACCATGGCTTGTCCTTCGGCCCTGCTTCCAGGCGCTCGTCGGTTCGGGCGCTTGCGGCCGCGGGATATAGCGGACGCCTTTGATCCAGAGCTTCAACGCCTCCCAGTGAATCCCTGCAACGATCTTGAGTGTAAGATGCGGAATGCGGGCAACAAGACGCAAAATCTTGCCTGTTTTCAACGGCACCTGCACACCGGAGAAGGTTGCAGCCAACAAGGGCCCATCGGTATCGGTTTCTAGAATACGCCAGCGGATCTCTTCTCCGGGCGGCAGCATGCGGAACTGGTAGCGCATGGCCATCGGAATGAACGGCGAGACATGGAACAGCTTGTCGCATTGCTGGCGGATGCCGGCATCCGAAACGTCGCCGGGTCCGATCGGGCAGACATAGGTATGGCGCTCGCCGAACGTGTTGCGGACCTCATAGACCATGGCACTCAGCGTGCCGTCGTCCGCATAGGCATAATAGACAGAGAGAGGATTGAAGACGAGGCCGAGGATACGCGGATAACAGACCAGAAGCACGCGCGCCGGCCGCACCGCCAGACCATTCTGCGCCAGAAGATCATCGATATAGCTGCGCAGAGAAAGGCCATCCTTGCGGCTGTGGTCCTTCTCATGGAACGAGAGAAGATTGCGGCCATTGACCGAAAAGACTGCGCTCAAGCGGTCCGCTTCGTCCAGCCGGTCGAGATCGACCATCAGCGAAAACACGTCATAGCTGAACCTGTGACCGACAGGCTTCATCCGCTGGTGCATGATCTGGCCGGAAAAGAGCACCGCCGATTGCGCGGGCGGCGCTCCGTTCTTTGCCATGTGCGAGCCGGGACGCATTTACTCCGCCGCCTCCTTGAAGATTGAGGAAACCTGCTCACGCCATGGAATGATGCCGCCAAGGGCTTCGGCAGCGGCAAGGCCGGATGACAGGCCGTCCTCATGGAAACCGTAGCCGGTCCAGGCACCGGCAAAGAAGGTGTTGTTGTCACCTTGAATGGATTTCAGATCGCGCTGGGCAGCCATCGAGCGGGCGTCGAACTGCGGATGATCATAGGAGAATTCGGCAAAGACCTTGTCCGCAGCCGGCTCGCGCTCCGGATTGAGGGTGACGAACAGCGGGTGCTGTGGCGCGATCCCCTGAAGGCGGTTCATCCAGTAGCTGACGGCAACGCCTTGCGATCCGCAGGGTTTGGTCGCGCGCAGATAGTTCCACGATGCCCAGACCTTCGGGCGCTTCGGCATCAATGCCGTGTCCCGGTGGAGAATGACGCGGTTGGCATGGTAGGGCACTGCCGACAGAAGCGCGCGCTCTGCTGGTGTCGGGTCCGATAGCATCGCCAGCGCCTGGTTGCTGTGGGCGGCGATGATCACCTTGTCGAAGACTTTCGTTGCGCCCTGCGTGTCGGTGATGATGACCCGGCCGTCTTCCCGCCGCAGCGAGCGCACACCGCAGCCAAGATGAACGCGGTCACCCAGCGGCTGCAGAAGCTTGTGCAGATAGTTGCGGCTGCCGCCGGTTACCGTGCGCCAAGGATGCGGCTTGGAATAGATCAGGCGATGGTTGTCGAAGAACTGGATAAAGTTCTCGGCCGGAAATTCCAGCATCTTCGCCGTCGGCGACGACCAGATCGCCGCCGCCATCGGCGCAAGGTAATTGTTGGTGAAACCGGGTGAAAAACCGCGCCAGTTGAGATAATCGCCGATCGACATCGCCTGAAGCAGGCCGGCACTGCGGTCTTCCAGGCAAATACGGTTGAAGCGCAGGATTTCGCGCAGCATCATCAGGAAAGATGGGCGGACAAGATTGCGCTTCTGGGCAAACACGGTTGCGAGATTGTCGCCGCTCCATTCCAGCCGGCCATGATCCAGCGAGACGGAAAAGCTCATGTCGCTCTTGTGCGTCGTCACGTCCAGTTCGGCAAACAAGGCCGTGAGATTGGGATAATTGGCCTCGTTATAGACGATGAAGCCGGTATCGACCGACAGCGGCGTACCGTCATAGTCGATATCGACCGTGGCCGTGTGCCCGCCCGCACGCTCATCCTTCTCGTAAAGCGTGACATCATGGACGGGATTGAGCGCCCATGCGGCAGAGCTGCCGGAAACGCCGGAGCCGATCACGGCGACCGAGAGGCGGCGGCCGGGAGAGTGGTGGGGACCATGGGAAAAGGGGGCGTTCATGCTGCGTCCTTGATCTTGTTATAGGCAGCAAGTGCGCGATCGCGCGCCTTTGCGTGGTCCACGAGAGGCTGGGGATAGGTTTTTCCAAGCGTCACACCGGCAGTCTTCAGAACCGCTTCGGGCGCCTCGAACGGGCGGTGTACGAATTTTGCAGGCAGGTCGCGCAGTTCCGGCACGAAGGTTTTGACGTAGATGCCGTCGGGATCGAACTTTTCGCCCTGCAGGATCGGATTGAAGACCCGGAAGAACGGCGAGGCATCGGCACCGCTTCCCGCGACCCACTGCCAGCTTGCCGCATTGGAGGCCGGGTCCGCATCCACCAGCGTGTCGCGAAACCAGGCTTCACCACGCCGCCAGTCGATCAAAAGATCCTTGATCAGGAAGGACGCGACAATCATCCGGACGCGATTGTGCATCGTGCCGTGCCGCCAGAGCTGACGCATGCCGGCATCGACGACGGGATATCCTGTCTCGCCCTTCGTCCATCGATCAAAGGCACCCGACGTTCCCGACCAGGCGAAGGCATCATATTTCCGGTTGAGATTTTCGCGCGGCAGATCGGGGTTGTGAAAGAGCAGATGATAGGAAAAATCGCGCCAGGCGAGCTCCTTGCGAAAGGTGATAACGTCGTCAGCGGGAACATTGTGCAGGTTGCGCGTCGCATGCCAGATGCGGGCAGGGGAAATTTCCCCCATGGCCAGATAGGGCGAGAGGCCGGACGTGCCATCGACCGACGGCAGGTCGCGCCGGGTTTTGTAGCCGGACAGCCCATCATCGACAAAGGCCTCCAGCCGTTCCAGCGCTGCAGCTTCCCCAGGGGTCCAGACTTCGGAAAAACTCTTTGCCCAATCCGGCTTTTGCGGCAGAAGTTTCCAGCTGGCGAGATCATCGCTCGCGGGCCACCGATCCGGTACTGCCAGCTTGTCCGGACGGTCGAGAGGATGGTCCGGTTCTCCCGATGCCTCGAGCGCCCGCCAGAACGGGGTGTAGACTTTGTATGGCGTTCCCGATCCCGTCTTCAATCGCAGCGGCTCGTGCAGAAGCTGTCCGGCGAAACTTTTCACCGTGACGCCCTGATCAGACAGCTGGTCTTTCAGGGGCGTATCAACCGCGATCCCCTTCGGATCGTAGCGGCGGTTCCAATAGATGTCGCAAGCACCGGTCTCATCGATCAGGTCAGCGAGCGCCGCATCAGGCCTGCCGCTGCGCAGAACGAGCCGGCTGCCGATGCCATCCAGATCCGTCTCAAGGCTTTTCAGAGAATGATGCAGCCACCAGCCCTGCGCGGCACCCAGGGGCCCATTTTCACTGTCTGCCGGTTCGCGGATATAAACGGGAATGATATCGCGACCGGTCTGCGCAGCGGCATGCAAGGCATGGTTATCGCCGAGCCGCAGGTCCTTGCGAAACCAGACGATGATCGAAGTGCCTGAGGAATTGCCGTTGTTTTTCATCATTATCCGCGCTTCGTATCCAACGTCTTTACTTACGCAGATACGGATGCGGCGGATCAAAGGTTTCGCGAAGAAAGCTATTTATTTCATTGTTTTGCGGGGAATGCCGGCATGGCTGCCGCAGGAAGCGATCACCAATGAAGCGTGATAACGGCTCCTGCACTCGCCTCAAAACAAACTTATGCCGCATCAACTCTTCTGGAGTGCCAGATGCGTGCCGAGGCCGATAAGCATGGTACCGCCGGCGCGCTGCAGCAGACGCTGGGCGCCGCTTGAGCGCCGCAGCCGTGTCATCACCGCACCCGCAAGGAAGACGCAGACGAGATCGGCGGATGAAAAGATCAGGTTGACGATCGCTCCGAGGATTGCGAGCTGCAACCAGACCGGAAAGACAGCGGAGGGATCGACGAATTGCGGCAGGAAGGCCACGAAGAAAATCGCGGTTTTCGGATTGAGAACCTCGACCGTGACGCTCTCGAAAAATGCCCGGCGGCCCGATTTCGGCTCAATGCCGGGCAGGGCGTCGTCGCCCTCCACCTTGGCGCGAAACAGCGAGATACCGAGCCAGACGAGATAGGCAGCACCGGCAAGTTTCACGATGAGATACAGCGCCGGCACGGCGTGAAACAGGATGGTAAGACCCGCTGCTGCGGCAAGAACATGGGCATAACCGCCAATATGGATACCAAGGGCCGCCATCAGTCCCGACCAGCGGCCGCGCGCCATGGTCTGTGCTGCAGCGTAGAGCATTGCCGGCCCCGGAATATAGGCAAAGACTGCGGTGGTCGCGATGAAGGCAATCAGCAACTCGATCGGCGGCATTGTCTGCTCCTGGTTGGGTTTGCGACCTATATAACAGGATTTTCGGAAAGTCGCGTCCGGCATGCAGTGCTGCCGACACAAGGCTTCGCCGCTTAGCAAGGTCTTTGTAAACCGTCTCCCCGGAGAGTTTGGCGCTCACCGGATGGTAACTCGCAGGGACATATCTTCGGGAACGAGCGCGCGGCCGTCCTGAGCAAGGACACGAAGGGGCTGTGGCGGCGCACCGGTGACCGTGTCGATCATCTCGGACATCTCCTCGCCATCCTGAAAGAGCTGCTCTTGCCCCCATTGGCGCAACGCCAGGATCACGACCAGCAGCCGGCGGCCCTTGTCTGTGAGGTGATATTCATTGCGGTCGGGCCGCAAATGCGATGGTTCCAGCCGCATGATGCCGTCGTCGACCAGCTTTCGAAGCCGTGTGCTCAGCACGTTCTTCGCCAGGCCGAGACTTTGCTGAAAGTCGCTGAAGCGGCAAGCGCCCCGTAACGCGTCGCGAACGAGCAGCAGCGTCCACCAATCGCCGATCGTATCCAGAGACCGGGCGACGGGGCAACGCGCATGTCCAAAACTCTTTCTCCGCATCTCGCATCCGCCTTTCGAAAATCACCGTGCGTTCACGGTTGCATTTTTAAACCCTGTGGATAAGGATACAGAGGTTGTATCATGAAACCGTAAACACAACCCCTGGCGATAAGGACAGAGCCAATGCGCATGCTCGTGGTGGGAGCCGGCTCGACCGGCGGATATTTCGGGAGCAGGCTGGCTGCGGCCGGCAAGGATGTGACCTTCCTCGTCCGGCCTGCCCGTGCCGAACAGTTGCGAAGGAACGGCCTCCAAATCGTCAGCCCGGCCGGGGACCTCTTGATCAACCCCAAGCTGCTTGCGGCAGGGGAGATTTCGGCACCGTTTGATATCGTTCTGCTCACGGTCAAGGCGTTCTCGCTGGCGGCGACCGTGGAGGACTTTGCGCCTGCGGTGGGGCCGAACACCGTGATTTTGCCGGTGTTGAACGGCATGAAGCACATGGATGTGCTTTCCGCGCGGTTTGGCGCGGAACGTCTGGCGGGATGCGTCTGCAAGATTGCGACGGTGCTGGACCAGGAGGGGCGTATCACTCACCTGGCGCCGTTCCATGACCTTTTTTATGGCGAGCGCGATGGGGCACTCTCGGACCGGATGGCGGCCATTGACGCGTTCATGAAAGGGGCGGGCTTCGACGCGCGCCTGTCGTCCTCGATCGAACGGGAAATGTGGGAGAAGTGGATTCTTCTGGCTTCGCTTGGGGCGATCAATTGCCTGATGCGCGGGACTGTCGGCGATATCGCCGCAGCACCCGGAGGTGCTGAGTTTGCCGCAAGCCTGCTCGACGAGGCCGTCGCGACCGTGCACGCAGCTGGGACCGCGCCGAGCGATGCGTTTGTGGCCGCTGCCAAGGACCAGCTCACGCGGCAGGGATCGACGCAGACATCGTCCATGTACCGTGACCTGAAGCAGGGAAAGCGGATCGAGGCCGAGCAGATCGTCGGCGATCTCGTGCGGCGCGCCCGCGAGGCGCAGGTTGCGACGCCGCTTCTGAGCGCTGCCTTCGCCAACCTGTCGATCTACCAGTCGGGCTTGGCTGCGGAATGACGATAGCTGTTGCCAGGGAGGCGCCCGTACGCCGACCGGCACGCCACGCGGCAAAACCTCTTTCTGATCGGCCGTGAATCGAAAAAGCCTTCGCATCGCTGCGAAGGCTTTATGAATTTGGCTCCCCGGGCCGGATTCGAACCGGCGACCTGTCGATTAACAGTCGAATGCTCTACCGCTGAGCTACCAGGGATCATCTGCGGCGGTGTGTGCTGCAGAAGTGAGGCTGCTAATACAAATGCTTTTCCGATTTGCCAAGCGGTTTTTCAAAAAAAACGCACAATCTTGTCAGACTGTGGAGAACTTCCCATCTGAAGGGAGCACCGCTTTCCAGATGGTGCGCAGGCCAACCCCTTGACGATAATGGCTTGCGCCGTGATGGGCATGCAACTGACTCTGAGACAGGTGAAATGAATGGCAGGCTCGCAAAAAACGAAAAAATTCGGCATCGATGCCCGGACCCACGAACTGATTATCGGTTCATGGCGGATGCGGCTGCCGCAATCGCGTTTGTTGCGCATCACCATCGGCGTCGCTCTGATCTTTGGCGGCATTTTGGGATTCCTGCCTATCCTTGGGTTCTGGATGGTGCCTCTGGGTTTGCTGGTGCTGTCGCACGATCTCGCCTTCGTGCGGCGCCGGCGGCGTAAGCTTTCGGTCTGGTGGGCCCGCAAATGGCAGCCTTCCAACTAACACGATCAAATGCGCACCGGCTGGATGCGAGAGACCTCCGTCGGCCAGTGCACCGTTTTTGACAGGCAACTCCTATTTGCAGTTGAGCACCTCACGCGCAAAAAAATCGCCCAATCCGCGAAACGCCTGCGCGTGACCGCAATTTTGCCGAGTCGGTGTCATGACAAGCCACAGCCGGCCGGTGGAATCGCTTTCCATCCTTGAAATCGTTCAATGAATTTTAAGCACTTGCGGAACACATATGGAACAGATAGTGTTCGTTCTTGATTTGTTTCTCGATTCTGGAGTGATCGTTCATGCTGACCCGCAAGCAACAGGAACTGCTTCTGTTCATTCACGAAAGAATGAAGGAATCGGGGGTACCGCCGTCCTTTGACGAAATGAAGGATGCCTTGGACCTTGCGTCGAAATCCGGCATCCACCGGTTGATTACAGCCCTGGAAGAGCGTGGCTTCATCCGGCGCCTGCCCAACCGGGCAAGAGCGCTTGAGGTGATCAAGCTGCCGGAAGCCTATTCCACCAGCCTGCAGCCCAAGCGCGGCTTTTCGCCCAGCGTCATCCAGGGAAGCCTGGGCGCCCAGCCGGCGCCGCCTCCGGCACCCGTCAAGACCGCAGCCAATAGTGACACCGTCTCCATTCCCGTCATGGGCAGGATCGCAGCCGGCGTGCCAATCTCGGCGATCCAGAACAACACCCATGATATTTCGGTGCCGCTCGAAATGGTCGGTGCCGGCGAGCACTATGCGCTTGAAGTGCGCGGCGATTCGATGATCGAGGCCGGCATTCTGGATGGCGACACGGTCATCATCCGCAACACCAGTAGCGCCAGCCCAGGCGAGATCATCGTTGCGCTTGTCGATGACGAGGAAGCGACGCTGAAGCGGTTTCGCCGGAAGGGCGCTTCGATCGCGCTGGAAGCCGCCAATCCTGCGTATGAGACGCGCATTTTCGGGCCGGACCGGGTCAAGATTCAGGGGAAACTGGTCGGATTGATCCGCCGGTATCATTGATCGCATCGTCGATCGTTTTTTTGACGGAAAAAGCGCCAATGCCAACGGCGGGCATTGCCCGATCTTCAATGGCAGGTGGGCAACGGTCTGATCCAGGATATGGGGCAGGGACGTGCGCAGCTTCAGACTGTGGAAGACTGGCTCGGGAACGTCCGTTGGCAAATCAACACGGACGTTTTTCAGAAATATCCTCTTGCGATTTGTTTGGGATCATTCTAAACCGCCGCCACAGTTCGATGATTTGAGCTGACGAGGCCTCGTGGCGGAGTGGTGACGCAGAGGACTGCAAATCCTTGCACCCCGGTTCAATTCCGGGCGAGGCCTCCAAATTTTCCCACATCGAAAATACCGTCGTGTTGTCAGCGGCACGAGGATTTTCGTGAGCTTGCCTAGCAATCGATTTGCTTCATGTGCGCCGGGATTGTCTCGCTGCCCTTCTCTCCACAAACAAGCTTAAACACCCTGCCTCATAGGCTTGACCGACGCGAACATCGTGTCAATATGCTCTCATAGGATGTGGTAGGGTGTATTCATGGGACGCATCATTATCTGGATCATTTGCGGCTTTGTGACTGCAGTCATTGCTTCAAGAAAATGGCGGAGCGGTTTCAGTTGGCTGCTTGTCTGTTCGCTTTTCGGGGTTTTTTGGGCTTATCCCTACGATGAAGCCAGAACGAGTCGCAATCGCATCAGTTCGACAGTCAATCGACAGCCGGCCCACTCGACGTTGCCCTGAATGTGCTGAAACCATTTTAAGGCAAGCCAAAGTCAGTCAGCAGTGCGGGCACCTTAACACCGCCTAAGCTGACAATTTTTCAGCAGGATTCTTTGCAATCTCTATCGCTGATAACTCTGTCCTTTGGCTTTTATGCAAGCGGGACAGCGTTAATGATAATAGAAACAGGCGCAATCGGCTTTGCTATCATCCGGTGCCGTCCAGACCCGCACAGCGAGTTTTTTGGCCGTCCCGGTCTCATCCAGCCTTAATCCTAGCAGCGATACGGCCGCGAGCTTGGGGTTGATGGCATCGATTTCGATCGTCGATCCGACCTGATGGACGCCCTGTTTTGGGGTCCAGGTGAAAAACTGCACGCTGTAATGCATGGCATTCTCCTTCACCGCGCTTTGCAGCACTTGAGTTCAACTGATGAACAGACGCCAAAAGACGCTGGCCAGGGGGCGTTTCACTGCTGGGTGGGTACTCAATGCGTAGGAGGGCAACATAGCATATTTCGGAAGGTGGTGAAATATGCCTAAGCCTATTTACGTCCGATGGTCATGCCCTGTCGCCAATCTGTGCGGGGGCGGGCTTAACGGTCTGTAACAGATTGTTAAAATTGGTTTGAGCAGGCGAGTTCACGCGGGCTTGAACAGTCTGAGCGGATGAAGAGTCGAATATCGAGCAGCAAAGCCGGGCTCGACGCGTCGCGTAGCGCTGATGGATCAGGCGGTTTTATTGTCACATTGATAAGGCCGAAACACGCGCCGGTGTCCGAAAAATGTACAAAACCCTTACGGACAGATGCCGCCGATCGCGCAGGATCTTCGTGCGCCCTTGTAGGGCTTGCCGGTTGTCTCCGCGTTGGAAAATCCGAGGGTCGGCCGCACGGTCTGCTGTGGCGGCGAGACAAGCAGAAACAGGGTCCAGAGAGCAAGGCCACTCAAAACAGCGCAGATCGCAATATAGGCATAGAAAATCCGCACGGTATTGCCAGCTATGTTTCCTTAAGAGGTTGGACAGGAGTTTGGACGTTGAAGAGGGTAGCTTAAGTGTCGGCATGGCTTGGGCGGGGCATGGCACGACACGATAAACGAAAATGCCATGCCCCTATGGCGTTCAAGGCCAACGCTTTTTTTGTAGCCGCCGGCGCCAAACGAGACAATTCCGACATAAGGCGCGCGGGATACGGCCTTTGGACGAGGGCGGTTTAGACGGAGTGTAGTGATCACTTCGGTTTTACGATCCGGCCGCCATGCCCCGTCATCACGGCAGTTTTCATCGCTAACACAATGGTGAATAGACAATTAAATTAGTCAAAGCTAATTTAATTGTGCTGTTACCTTGGCGAAGACCGGAACAGCATATTTTCGAAACCGTTTTCAATTCTGCCTATTGGGTCTGCGTATTGGGGATTTTTTTAACGATCTGCATTTGCACGGCATCGAGAACCCGTCATCTGATCCGGTGACGGGTTCTTGCCACGCTGGTTATTTGAACATCCGGAATGGAGCTTTTGCTGCCTTTCGCAGGCTCTCTGTCGCGAAAGACGGCTCAGGGAAGGGTGGATGCGCCGGTCATCCAGCAATGCTTTTGATATGAGATCAAATATATACGCGGTGTTCATGGCGGAAGAGGTGGGATTCGAACCCACGGTACGGTCTCCCGCACGCCGGTTTTCAAGACCGGTTCCTTAAACCACTCGGACACTCTTCCATCTATTTGAAAAGGTTTGGCTTTCCGTTAGAAGCGGAAAGCGTGAAAACGGCAAATGCTACCGCTTTGCTACCCAATCATTCGACCGCTGGCTTTTTAGCAGCTTTGATCGCGGCGTCAACCTGCTCTGCGGCGTTCGCTTGCATCCCCGGCATGACGTGGGAATAGAGGTCTAGCGTGATGCCGATCGTTGAATGCCCCAGGCGTTCGCTGGCAATCTTCGGATGTACGCCGGCGGCAAGTAGCTGCGTTGCATGGGAGTGCCTGAGATCATGAAACCGGATGCGGGGTAGGGAGGTTTTCGCCAGCAACCGTGTCCACTCATGTGTCAGAGATACTGGCTTGAGCGGCTTCCCATCGACCTGCGCGACTACGAACGAATTTTCGTCAGGCCTGATCCCGACCTTCAGTAGTTCTTCGGCTTGCGCGAGGCGATGGCGCTTCAGCTCCGCAAGGACGGTCGAGGACAGCGCCACCGTCCGCGACTTGCCCGACTTCGTTTCTTTGTAACGGACCTCTGTGCCGACCTGTTCTGCGCTTTCCTGCACTGATATGGCCGCGCCGACGAGATCGATGTGCCTCCAACGTAAGGCAAGTATCTCGCCTCTACGGAGCCCACACATGGCCGCGAGCAATACCGGCATGAAGACGCGGCTTGACCGGAGATCATCAAGCACGATGGCTGTCTGTGGCGCTGTATAAGCCTCCATCTTCGTCCGCTCGACTTTGGGCGGCCGGGTGAGGGCGACGGGGTTCTTTTTGAGCAGATCCCATTTCAAGGCCTGATCCATTGCCGTGAGCATGACTCGCCTGCAATGGTGGACAGTGCGAGGTGAAAGACCACCCTTGCCGTTGCGCCGTCCGCTCTCCAGTAGCTGGCCCCATGCGGCATCAATCTTGGCAGCCGAAAGCTTGTTTAAGGTAATAGGGCCGAGAATGGGCGCGACGTTCTTCATCAGCAGCTCTTCATAGCGCTGGTGCGTCTTCGGCGAGACGTTCGCCTTCTCATGCTTCAGCCATTGCTCAAAGTATTCGCGCACGGTGGTCTTGGCAGGCTCAATGTAGTTGCCACCATCCAGTTCGGCTATCAGGCGTGCACATTCCGTCTCTGCCTGGCGCTTCGTGCCGTGGAAAGTGTGCCACTTGCGACGGCGCTTGCCCGTCTGTGGATCGGGCACATCGAGGACGATGGCCCACTTGCCGGGGGAACGCTCGGTGACGTGGCCTTTCATTCCTTGTTACCTTCCGCTTGCTTTTTTTCAAAAGCTTCTACCCGTCTCGCGAGAATGTCAGCGACAAAGCCCAACTCGCTCATCTTAGACTGCTGAAGCACGTCTTCAAATTTTCCTTCGATTGTCATGATCGCCGCTGGGGCGCCTATGACTCCGATCTCCTGCGTCAACTCCCCAATTTTTTCAGAAATTTCCGATAAAGCGGTCATCGACGCAACGACATAATCAAGCGCCCATTTCGGCAAATCACTGTCAGCCGGGCCTAACAATCCGGTGACCTCATCCGCCTTGTCATTTAGTAACGTCGCGACATCCGAGAGCTTCTTATGAAGCCGTTCCGAGTGATCATCCCAGATAAGCGCGATGTGACAAAGGCGGCGGACAGCCTCAGATCGTGAGGGAACACGGTTCGAAAATCTCCAATCGTCGATAGCGGCAATCTCCGCTGCCGTGATCTTCAACTGCATTCGTTCGGTATCAGTCTCACCTAATTTGGGGCGGGCCATGATGTGTCTCCTTCTTAAGGTGTGTACATAACTCACAAAATGGTTGCAAGAGGTTTAAAAAGTGATAACGTCGCAAATGTACACACCTTACTAACTTAACTGGAGGCGACCTTGACACTCGAAGAAGCTTTGAAATGCCCGACGATCTCAGTCCCAGACGCCGGGAGACTGTTCTACGGGCTTGCCCGCAATGCCGCCTACAACGCGGCTGAACGCGGGGATTTCGCAACAATCAAAGTGGGGGGCCGTATTGTCGTGCCGGTCGCACCGCTTGCCGCAAAGCTCGGACTTCGCTTCAATATCGGAGCGTAAACCCATGACCAAAAAAGGAAAAAGCCCGGCAGAGGCGCCAACCTCTCCGAGCCATGGTTCCACCAATCCCCAGAAGGATACGGAAATGAACAGCACCGACCATAGCACCGCTGCAAGGGGGAAGCCAGTCCCGCTTTCACCAACGCATGCGACTGTAAGGGAATTGGTTTGCGATATCCGAAAGGGAGGCGCGGGCACTCCCGATCAGCAACTCGAAGCCCTTATTGACCTCTTTGCCAAGGCGGCCCGGACTATCGACCCGTCAATCGTAAAGGTTTGGGTGGGCCGCGGCGGGGAGGGCCTCGACCGACCATGTTTCGTTTCGATGGAGCGTGCGGAGCAGGCTACCGCAAGGATGGTCGCATGAGGCTTATCGCACTCCTCGCAGCCATCGGCCTGCTCAAGGCCGCCAACGGCCTCGCGTGGGCAGGGCACCTGGTCGGCGACGCCGGCATGTGGATCGTGGACCAGTGCGACCCGAAATCGGATAGGAGTAACCTCTCTTGACCAAAATGCCGTGGGTGCGCTTCTTTGCCTCTGATTGGCTCGGTGGCACTCGCGGCATGAGTGCCGTCGAGACTGGCATTTACATCACGCTGGTGGCGACGATGTACGAGCGCGGCGATCCAATACCGGAAGACCATAGCCGGCTTGCACGGCTGTGTGGAGCATCCAATTCAGCCTTCAAGAAGGCGCTCGACACCCTGGTCGGTGAGGGGAAAATCTTGCGTCTTGAGGCGGGTCTTTGGAACGCTCGTGTAGAAAAAGAACAAGTCTACCTCTCGGAAAAGTCAGAGGTAGGATCGCGAGCAGCTAATGCGCGTTGGGGTAAAAAAGACAAAGAAAACAATGATAGTGAGGATGCGGACGCATTACCCTCGCAAAGCCCCGGCAATGCTAACCAGAAGCCATATACCATATACCAGAAGTCTTTCTCACTACGTTCGAAAGACGCGCGGGCGGGCGACTTCCAAAAATTCTGGGAGGTCTACCCCAATCCAGTCGGGAAGGAAGCGGCACAAAAGGCGCTTCAGCGGGCGTTGAAACGTACCAGCATCGAAACGATCATCGCAGGCGCTGCAAGGTATGCGGTGAAGACAGACAAGCGGCAGTGGTGCAATCCGGTCAAGTGGCTGGAGGAAGGGCGATGGGACGATGCACCGGCAAAACCCACGCCAAACGAAACCGATCAGGCCAGATATCAACGGGAATGCCGGGAGGCTATCCAGGCGGCACTGAGCCCTGACCATCAGGGGCCGACGATCGATCTCGATGCCGATCCTCCTGACAAGCCCGTAAACCAGACAGGTCTTTCACCCCGAGACGAATACCTCCGCAAAGAGCGCGCTTTTAGCGACAGGAGTTTCAGAACTTGAGCCATCCACCACTCACACCCGAAAAGCTCGATGCGCTGCTGTCACGCGTGACGGCCGTGACGTCACGTGACACCAGCCGGATCATCTGGACGCTGCCAGCGATCGGCCGGCGCATCGGCGTGGGAACCGACTTTGTGCGGGACACGCTGGCAAAGCAGGAAGGGTCGCCGGTCAGGGAAATCGGCGGCCGATACTATGCATTCGAGGACGAACTGATTGCATTTCTGCGAAGGTGAGATCAGCCGTTCAATGTCTTAGTGTCGATGGTGACGGTTTTCACATCAGGATGGGCGCGCTGAATCAGTTTCTCCGCCACGAGCACGATTTTTTCAAAGAGCGGCGTCGGCAGATCGTCGCCCTCAATCACTATCCCGCGTGGATCGCAAAAGTCTTCGATTGCCTCCTCCGTGACCTGAATACGATATGATCGGTTCCCGTCCGTTTCGTAGACGTCGAACGCCATGCCCGCGCTTGTCTTTCGCGGCTCAGTCTTCTTCGAAAGTGGCACTTTCTTCTCCATCGCAATTAGCTTTCGGCACAGCATCAGCAACACGGCTAATTTGCAAGGTTTCAAACCACGGAAAACCACGAAGACCCGCTTTAAACCGTTATGATGTAGCGCGCTCCATCGGCCATAAACTGGTGCATGAAGCTCTGGCCCTTCCGCACCGAAACGAAAGCCCTGACTGACGAGCAAATCCTTGAGATGCTTGGAAGCGGTGCGCCCACGACGACGGGCATTGCGGTGTCATCCGCGATGGCGTTGCGTGTTCCGGCGGTGGCCGCTTCGGTTCGGACGATTGCAGAGGCCGCCGCAAGCTTGCGGGTGAAGGTTGTCGAGATCGGCGCCGACGGAACCGAGAAGGACGTTCCCTCTCATCCGGTAGCTGGCTTACTCAAGGATGAGGCCAACGATTGGACAAGCGGCTTCGAACTCATCCGCTCGCTCATGGTCGATGCACTCACCCGCGATCAGGGCGGCCTTGCATGGGTCAACCGCGTCAAGGGAGAGGCCCGCGAAATCATCCGCTACCGGCCAGGCTACATCACCGTCGACTATCCTGATGACACCCTGCAGCCGCGGTACCGTATCAGCGGCGTCGTCCAGCCTACCGGCGATATCATCCACCTCAAGAGCACCTTCGACAAATGCCCGGTGACGCTGTGCCGTGAGGCCATCGGCGTTGCGTTGGTGATGGAGCGACATGCGGCGAAGCTCTTCAGCTCTAGCGCCCGACCTGGCGGCGTGATCGAACTCGACAAGGAACTCGGAGACGCAGGCGCCAAGACCATGCTTAAGGCGTGGCGCGCGGCGATGGATGGCTTCGACAACGCCGGCAAGTCCGGCGTTTTGTGGGGCGGCGCCAAGTGGAAGCAGATGCAGCTTTCCAGCGTCGATGCTCAGTTTCAGCAGCTCCGACTGTTCCAGCTGCAGGAAATCGCCCGAGCTTTCAACATCCCGGCAATCCTGATCGGCGAACTTTCCCGGGCCACCTGGAGCAACAGCGCCGAGATGCAGCGTCTGTTTCTGCTCCTCTGCCTCGAACCTTGGCTGAAGGCTCTGGAAGCGGCTTTCCGGCGCGCGCTGTTCACGAAGGACGAACGCAAGAAATTCGCAGTCCGGTTCGAGCGGGACGATTTCAGCAAGGTCGATTTGGCCGTTCTTGCCACCGCGATCAACAGCCTCATTGCCTCCCGCGTCATCAATCCGAACACCGGCCGCGACTGGCTCGACCTGCCGCCGCGCGATGGCGGCGAGGAATACGCCAACCCCAACACCGGAGCCAGCCAGCCGGGTGTCTCCAAATCTGGAGAACCCCCTACGAAGGCCAAAGACGACCAGGACGATCCCGACAAGGAACCGAACGATGATGACGCTTGATGATGTTCTCTCTAACGTCGCCGACCAGGACCGCGGCCGCGAGCTGTTGATCGTCGATCCCTGGACCGGCGAGCCCGCTGGCATCCGGTTTCGGATTGCTGGGCCGGACAGTGACGTCCAGCACCGTGCCCGTATCCAGATGATGGATGAACTGGCCGAGGCAGCACGGCCCGATGGCACCGTGTCGGCGGAAGCGCGAGAAGCCGCCCGCATATCCTGCCTCGCCAAGTGCGTGCTCCTAATGGAGATCGAGGAGGACGGCAAGCCAGTTGCGATGAGCCACAGGAACGTCGTGCGGGTGTTGCGGGCCGGAACGTGGATCCAGTCACAGGTGGACGCCTTTGCCGGCGATCGTGCCCGCTTCGCACCGGAACGCGCCTGATGGATCGTATCTTCATCGAAACCAAGATGATTGCCGACGATGCGGGCCTCGTGAGTGGCCTCGCTTGGAAGTTCGGCACTCCGGATCGCGTTGGCGACTGGATCGAGCCCGGCGCCTTCAAGGGTGCGAAGCTGCCGATCCCGATGCTTTTTGGTCACGACATGAATGACCCGATCGGAACATGGGATGTTGCGACCGAGAAGGCGGACGGTCTCCACATCACCGGCAAGCTCCTTGTCGACGAGGTTTCCCGCGCCCGCGAAGTTCGCGCTCTGGTGAAGTCCGGCGCCGTCCGCGGTCTTTCCATTGGCTTCATCACCCGAAAGGCCGTGTCGCGCACCGGTGGCGGCCGCCTCATCAAATCACTCGAACTTCTGGAAGCGTCCCTCGTGACGATCCCGATGCATCCCGGCGCGAAGGTGACTTCGGCCAAGTCGGCAGTCCAGGCGATCAGCATCGCCGCTGCCATCAACCGCGCAGCCGCGCAGATTGGAAGGAAGTGACATGCAGCATGTCATGAAACAGGCGCTGCTCGGCAGCGTGGCAATGGTCCGCAAGGGCGACGAGGACGATCCTGTCTCGATCGTCACCAAGTCGCTTGAGGAACTGCAGAAGTCCCTCGATGAACGCCTGAAGAAGGTGGAAGGCGGCCCCGAACTCAAGGCCTTGGTCGATCGCATCACCGAGCTGGAAACGAAGGCGAACCGGCCTGGTGGCAAGAAGGACGCCGACGAGCAGGCCGACATCGAACGCAAGGCGATGACCTCCTATCTTCGCACTGGCTCGGACGTCGAGATCAAGGCGGCGGCTTCCGACAACAATGTCGATGGCGGCTATTTCGTCTTGCCGACCGTGGACCTCTCCATTCGCACGCTGATGACGGACCTGTCACCGATGCGCGGCCTGGCCGAGGTGGTCAGCATTTCCACCGACAAATACGAGCGCTTTTATTCGATCGGCAAGCGCGGCGCCCGTTGGGTGACGGAACGCGATGAGGACCGGCCACAGGACACGGCACGGCCGGAACTGAAGAAATCCTCCTACGGTGTCGCAGAGCTTTACGCAGCACCGGCGGCGACCCGGCAGCTCCTCGATGACGCCGCTGTCGATATCGCCTCCTGGCTGGTGAACAACGCGACCCATGACTTTGCCGAAACCGAAGGCGAAGCGTTCATGACCGGCGACGGCGACGACAATTCGCCGAAGGGGATGCTCACCTATCCGACGGCGGCGGAAAAAGACTTCGCTCGCACATGGGGCTCTTACCAGTACGTACCTTCCGGTGCGCTCACTGCTGGCGCCCTGACAACGGCACAGTGGACGCTGGCCCTCGTCAAGCTGATCGGTGCGCTCCGTAGGCCCTACAAGAGCAATGCCGCCTTCCTGATGAACACGAACACCGCAACGGTGCTTCGCGGCCTCGTCGACGAAATCGGCCGCGCTCTGTGGGCGCCGACCGGCAACCTCATCGAAGGTATTGAGCATCCGCTGCTCGGCTATCGCGTCGAGATCGACGAAAGCATGCCCGATATCGGCGCCAACGCCATGCCGATCGCTTTCGGCGACTTCCGGCAGGGTTACGTCATCGTCGATCGCCAGGGCGTCCGCGTCAATCGGGACGAACTGACCCAGAAGGGCAAGATCCTCTTCGACGTCTACAAGCGCGTCGGCGGTGGTGCCGGCGACTTCAACGCGATCAAGTTCCTCAAGAACGCCGCGAACTAAGGAGGGCAGTCATGAAGGATACCTATCACGACACCAAGGCCGTGCAGGCCATTGCCCCGGCAGTCGTCGCGGCAAATACGAACGGCGCCGCCATCGACCTGAAGGGGTTTGATTCCGCGCTGTTCGTCATCAACACCGGAGCCATTGTCGGCGCCGGTGACTTTGGTGTGAAGCTGCAGGAAAGCGACACGACGACGAGCGGCGACTTTACCGACGTTGCCGCAGCGGACCGGCTCGGCGCCCTTCCGGCAACGCTGGCTGCGGATAGCGTCTATCGTATCGGCTATATCGGCTCGAAGCGGAAACGCTATGTCCGTGCCGTCGCGAGCAAGGCAGGCGGCACAAGCATCGCACTCGGCGTCACCGCCGTTCTCGGTCACCCGCACCTGGCACCGGTAGCCTGATCATGCCGGTTCGCGCTCCCTCTGTCTGTGGTCACTGCGGCAAGGCTCATCCTCAAGGTGACACCTGCGCCACGGTGGAGCGCCTGCAGAGGGAGCGCAAGGCACGGTTCGACAAGAAGCGGCCATCGGCTCGCCAGCGCGGCTACACGGCCGAATGGGTGAGAGAGAGCAAGGCGTTCCTCAAGGCCAATCCACTGTGTGGCCGTTGCGAACAGCCAGCAACGCTTGTCCACCACCTTACAGCACACAAGGGCAATCAGCGCCTGTTCTGGAACCGGCTCAATTGGGCCGCCCGCTGCGCCCACTGCCACAACAGCGCCGAGCAGGCGAAAGAAAGGAAACCATCATGAGCCTATATGCAACCAAGGGCCTGAAGCTCTTCATCGGTGCGGCCATCGACCAGAAGAGCGAGGACTTTGTCGCGGCTGACTTCACCTCGCAGACATGGACCGAGATCAAGAACCTCGAAAACCTCGGCTCTCTCGGTGACACTTCGGAAAGTGTCAGTGTCAGCCTCATTGGTGAGGCTCGCGCAAAGATACTGAAGGGCACGCGTTCTGCTGGCACGATGGAAGTGGTGTGCGGCATCGACAATGCAGACGCCGGCCAGATCGCAGCCATCGCCGCCGAGAAGAGCGACTTCGACTTCGCCTTCAAGCTTGAGCTCAACGACAAGCCAGCCACCGGCGCCTCTCCGAAGAACGGCCAGCGCCTCTTCATCGCAAAGGTCATGTCATCGGCTGAGGTGTTCGACAGCGCCAATAATGTGATGAAGCGCAACCTCTCGCTCGCGGTGAACAGCAACGTGGTTCGCGTCGCGGCATCGGCAACGTGAGCTTACAAAATGCTGATGTCAGTCGGTCTGCTTCTCGATCCAAGCAAGAGCTTCCTGCCGGGAACTAAATCCTTCATCCATCGCGACTTTGTAGCGCTTGGTCCCGGTCGCAGTGCTGATCTCACCGACATCGAAGAACGCAGTCACTCCACCATCGGCGTCTCCGATGGTCTTTCGCTCGATATAGAATCGTCCGTGCTCTTCAATGTCCATGAACAGTCTCCTCTGATCAGCAGGTCTAGCAGTCGAAGGTATGGGCGTCATGCCCATACCGGGGGTGGACTTCAACTTTCCACACCTCACAGGGACCGGCGCGGGGAGCACAACGCGCGATTTGACCGAAATAGGATTTTTTACTCATGGCCATCCTCAGCGTTGCAGAACTGAAAGAGCAGATCGGCTGGAGCGATGATCTCGGCGCCGCCGATGACGCCCTGATGGGTCGCAAGATCGCGGCAGCTCAAGACCACATCGAGCGGCTTCTCGGCTTCAAGATCGAGGTGACCTATTCCGGCGCCGTGCCGCCGGCATTGGTCGAAGCCGTCGGCCAGCTTGCCGCGCACTGGTACGAAAACCGCGAGGCAACCCTCGTGGGCGTTACCGCGCAAGAGCTTCCGTTCGGTGTGTGGCCGATCATCAACGAATTTCGGGGGTATTCCTTTGACGGATGATGGTGGACTGGCAAAATTTCAGGCTCGGATGAGGGCCATTCCGAAGGCGGTGCGGGTGGCCGTTGAGCCTGCGCTGATCAAAGGCGGCGAGGAACTGGTCGGCACCATGCGCCAGATCGCACCGGAAGATAGCGGCGACCTGAAGCACAGCATCAAATACACGCCGCCGGGACAGATGACCCCGCCGTATTCGCAGCCAGGCGGGAGCCGTGTGGCAGGCGAGAACGAGGTGATCGTGACGGCCGGTGACGCCGACGTTCGCTATGCGCACCTCGTCGAGCATGGCACCACCGAAGCGCAGGCGCAGCCGTTCTTTTGGCCTGCCGTCCGGCTTACCCGCAAGCGCATCGCCAACCGCATTAAGCGCGCGATTGGCAAGGCCGTCAAAGACAATTGGGGCGGCCGATGACACCTGAAATCGCCCTCCAGAAAGCCGTCCGCATTCGGCTCACTTCTGAGCCCAATGTCATCGCGCTCGTTCCTGCCGCCAACATCCTCGATCGCAACGGGCGCCCGAACCCGCGTCCATCCATCATCATCGGTGAAGGCATGAGCCGGGACGAAGGTGACAGCATCGCGCGCAACCTGACCCGCGTCTGGATGGACCTGCATATATGGATCAAAGAACCATCAACAACAGGCGTCAAGGCCGTGGTCGGGGCGATCCGGACCGCTCTTCGCGAGCGGTTAGAGGCCGGGAATGTCGGCATCCATATCGTAGACGCCTATGTCGAGAGCGCCCGTTTCCTGCGCGATCCTGATGGTGAAACGTCCCATGCCATCGTAACTATCGATGCAAGGGTAGAGGTGGTGTGAATGCGAACCGCTAAGCTCGAAGCTAGCTCACCTTGGAACCGATATTGTGGCAGTGATATATTCGCGTTCCATTGTTCTGAGCGCTTGCTTCAAATCATCCAGATGACTGCAAAGATACTCAAGCGCCTGCAGGGCTGTACTGCAGGCGCGTTCAACCGCGGTCGGGGTATTGAAGTTGCCATCTCGGACAAATGCGAAGTAGCTCTTCGTCTCCGAAATTTGGTTCAAAGATTGCTCGTGATAGAAAGTGACTTCCGGGCTGAAGAGATCTTTAGCTTCGGCGAATTCTTTCCGGACAAGAAGCGCCTGGACGTCGTCGAGAAATTCACGGGCGCGATAGTCGGTGCGCAAATCGTCCGAACTTATCATGCGGAGCCTGTCCAGAAGCTCCCGGCAGGAGATCAAATAATCATCAACCAAGCTGCCATGCGGCGTCATCAGCCTCATGACGCGCAGACGATCTGCTCTCAACGCGAGATAAA
This sequence comes from Rhizobium sp. Root483D2, assembly GCF_001426685.1. Classification (GTDB taxonomy): domain Bacteria; phylum Pseudomonadota; class Alphaproteobacteria; order Rhizobiales; family Rhizobiaceae; genus Pararhizobium; species Pararhizobium qamdonense. Next base: position 305,087 of record NZ_LMFB01000041.1, read on the forward strand.
TAAGGTCTTGGTGCCGCAAGTCGCTTTTCAAGTCGCTCCGTTGCATTTGCCTCACGGTTCCCCATGCGGCGGCCACAGCAAGAACGCCGGCTATAAGAGTTTGATATTTTTCGACAAAGGCCCAAATTTGCCCCTCCGTTCCACCGAGCATTGCCGGTGGAATGATCGCCATGGCCGTGAAGAGAATGGCGAAGCTCGCAAAGGCGCCTTTTGCCGGGGTCATCCGATTCTCTCCACAAATAAACAAACTCTAGTTTCAGATGTGGCAGCCAACAAAAGTCAACAGGTGATCAGATGAGAGCGGGGAAACTCGACCGAACAATTCGCATCGACAAATGGGACGAGGCGCCGGAGCCTGACGACTTCGGCACCGTGAAGCCGAACTTCACGCCGCTCGCCACGCTGCGCGCGCAGATCATGCAGAGCAGCACCGAGGAGTTTATCGAAGCGCAGGGGGCGACCGATGACACGTTGATTGTCTTTCGCACCCGCTGGCTGCCTGGTGTCACCACGGCCGACCGCGTCCATTACGACGGCAAGGATTTCAACATCAAGGAAACCAAGGAAATCGGCCGCCGCAAGGCGCTGGAGCTTCGGGCGGTGAACGCGAAGTGAGAGGAGCGAAGCCACATCTCGTTGTCGACAACGATGCGGTGAAGCGCGTTCCGCCCGCGCCTGGCTGGTTGTCGCCCGACGCCAAGAAGGAATGGCGCCGGGTTATGCCGATCCTCGTCGAACGCAAAATCCTGACCACGGCCGATCTCGCCAGCTTCGAAAACTACTGCACCGCAATCGGTCAAATTCGGGAGATGGAGCGCCACCTTCAGCAGCACGGCCATGTGTTCACGGCCTTCAAGGAAAACAGGGATGGCGAACTGGTGCCGCTGGGCCTGAAGCGCAATCCAGCGGTGGGCATTCAAGCCGACGCAATGACGCGCTCCCGGCTGTTGGCTGCCGAGCTTGGCCTGACGCCGGTCTCCCGTTCACGTCCAGCCATAAGGGATGAAGACGATGATGATTCCCTCGTGGATTAACGACGGCTCGGAGATCGAGGATCCGTTCGGCTACGGCGAGCGCGCTGTTCAGTGGCTGCGCCGTCTGAAGCACCCGAAGAACCCGGCGCGGGGAAGTCCTTTCCAGCTTGACCCATGGGCCGAACGCGTCATCCGCAAGCTCTATGGCCCACGCCACGATGACGGCCGGCGCATCGTTCGGCGCCTGGTGCTGCTCTTGCCGCGCGGGAACCGTAAGACCTCGCTTTGCGCTGCCATCACGCTGTTGCATCTCGTTGGCCCTGAAAAGCTCCCAGGCGGCCTGACGGTTTCGGCAGCGTCGGCGCATGAGCAGGCGATGGAGCTATTCAACGAGGCGGCCATGATCGTGCAGAGCGACCGGCGCCTTGAGAAGCATCTGGCCGTTCGGGAATACACCTCATCCATCACCTATCGAAAGCTTCGCAGCCGCTACATCGCCGTTGCGTCTGATGGCAAGGTGCAACACGGCAAGACGCCGAACGTTGTTATTGCCGACGAGCTGCACGCATGGGAGGGCAAGGCCGGGCAGCGGCAGTGGGAGGCGCTTGATTCCGCACTGGTGAAGGTGCCGGGAACGCTGTTGATCGTCGCCACCACATCAGGACGCGGGCAGGAAAACCTTGCATGGCGCACGGTCGAATACGCCATGAAAGTTCAGAAGGGTGAAATCGACGATACGGCAACGCTGCCGGTGATCTTCGCCGCAGAGAAAGACGACGACTGGAAAGACGAGGCTGTATGGTTCGCTGTCAACCCGGGCATGGTGCACGGCTATCCCGATCTCGACAGCTACCGCGACAAGGCACAGAAGGCGATCAACTCGCCGTCGGATCGCGATAGTTTCCTGCAGTTCAATCTCAATGTCTGGCTCGATCACTCAGCATCGCCCTTCATTGAAATGCCGGTCTATGACGAAGGCCGTGGGGAAGTGGACCTTGCCACCTTCGAAGCCGAGCAGACGCCTTGCTGGCTCGGTGTAGACCTTTCCAGCAACGATGACCTGACGGCCGTCGTCGCGGCCTGGGGCAATCCCGAAGAGGGGTATTCAGTCTATCCGTGGTTCTTCTGCCCTGAAGACAAATTGCGAAAGCGGGCGGATAAGGACGGTGTGCCTTATCCCGCGTGGGCAGAGGACGGCCTTATCCTGCCGACGCCCGGCAATGTCGTGGATTTCCGGATCGTCGAAGACCGGATCCGCGATATCTGCGCCACCTTCAATGTCCGAGAAATCGCCTTCGATCCGCACCTCGCGCGCAACATGCTCAACAATCTCCTTGAGGATGGATTGCCCGCCGTCGAAATGCGGCAGGGCTGGGTGACGATGGCGCCGGCGGTCAAGGAACTGGAGCGCGCCATCATCGGCGGCAGGTTCCGCCACGGTGGTCATCCGGTGTTGCGCTGGCATTTCGATAACATCGCGGTCGAGACCGACAAGGCCGGAAACAAGAGCCTGCACAAGGGCAAGAGCCGGGACAAGATTGATGGCGCGATGGCAACCGCCATGGCGATCGGTCGCGCCGCTGCCGGGAATACCGGTCTTTCCTCTTACGACACGTTCGACGGTGACCTTGATGAATGGAGCGTTGCATAATGCCGACAGATGAAGAGCGCCTGGTCGTCTCGCTTGAAGCGCGGGTCAATGACTTTGAAAAGAAATGGAAGCAGGCGGAGCGCACCGGAACGAACGTGTTCACTGGTCTGCGCCGCAGCTCCAAGACCGCAACACAGCAGATGGAAGATGATGCGGTCCGCTCAACGACCCGGATCAATCAGGCCTTGGCGACCGTCGGCACAAAGGTCGGGAATTTCGGCAAGGCTTTTGCAGGCGGTCTCGCCGCCGGTGTCGTCGGCATGGGCGTAGCCGGCATCATCTCGCAGATACAACAGGTGGCAAAGGGCGTTGCCCAGATCGGCGACGAGGCCAAGCGGGCGGGTCTCAGCATCCAGGCGTTTCAAGAGCTGAAGTTCGTCGCCGAGCAGAACCGCATCGGAGTGGATAGCCTCGTCGATGGCATCAAGGAACTCAACCTCCGCGCTGATGAGTTCATATCGACTGGCGCCGGCTCGGCAGCGGAAGCGTTCGGCCGTCTCGGCTATGGCGCCGATGAGCTTAAGACCAAGCTGAAAGACCCATCGGAGCTGTTCACCGAGATCATCGGCAAGCTGCAGCAGCTCGACCGCGCCGCGCAAATCCGCATTGCCGACGAGCTGTTCGGCGGCACCGGCGGCGAGAAGTTCGTCCAGCTTATCGAGCAAGGGGAGAAAGGCATTCGGGCGACGATCCGCCAAGCCCACACTCTGGGAACCGTCATGTCCGACGAGCTAGTTACCCGCGCCGACGAACTGGACAAGAAATTCAACGCTATCACGACGTCGGTTGGCACCGGACTGAAGACCGCGATCGTTGCGGCCGCCACCGAGTTGCAGAACTTCATCAGCTCGTTTCAGGGCTTCATGGCGGAGTATGAGAAGCGGAAGAGGACTGCCGAGAATGGTGCCGCTATGGGCGGGATGTTAGGAAAGCCATTCGAGCAGAGTGGCGCGAACACGACGGGGAAGACAAGCCGCCTCCCAGCGACACCCACGACATTGCCATCGCAAGAGCAGCTTTCGACCAAGTACCTTGAGAACTACCGCGCCGAACTGGCCCTGACCAATCAGCAGCGGGCCATCGCAGCGGAATCAGAGACAATCCTGGCCAACGCGGCATCCCAGGGGCTGAAGGTCACGAAGGAGCAGGCCGAGGCGCTTGCCCGCGAAAAGGTGGCGCGTGATGAGGGCGAGGCCTCTACGAAGAAGCAGGGCGCATCCAGAGAGAAAGCGGGCAGCCAGGCGGATACCGAACGGCAGCAAATCCGCGATCTGATCGCAGATCTTGAGGAAGAGCTGCGCATCGTCAACCTCTCAGACGTTGCCAAGCGGGCTTCCATCGCATCCCGACAGGCTGGCGCGGCCGCCACCGAGGAAGAGCGCCAGAGGATCATCGATCTATCCGAGGCACTCTATCAAGAGGAGGAAGCCAGACAGCGCCAGGTCGATGCCATGGAGTTCGGCCGCGACCTGACACGCGGCGCGATCGATGACCTCACGGCCGGTTTGGAAAACAATAAGAGCCTCTGGGAAAGCCTTGGGGACGCGGGAGTGAACAGCCTCAAGCGCATCGCTGACACGATGATCGACGACGTGCTCGACAGCATTTTCAAAGTGAACAATGCGGCCGGTGGCGGTGGTGGCATCTTCGGAGCACTGTTGTCTGGCCTTGGCTCATTCTTCGGCGGTGGCAAATCCGCATCGCCCGGCTTCCTTGATAATGGGTTCGATACCGGCCTACCGAAGTTTGCCAAAGGAGGCATTGCGGCCGGCCCCTCAATCTTTGGCGAGGCCGGGCCGGAAGCCGCAGTTCCATTGCCGGACGGCCGGCGCATTCCTGTGGATATGGGAAGCAAGGGTGGTGGCGGCCAAAGCGTCCATGTGACGTCGGATGTGAAAGTCAGCGTCGATGAGAACGGAAATCTAAAGGCATATGTCACCAAGACGGCTACGCAGATCAGCGAACGCAAAGTATCGGATGGGCTTCAGCATTACGATCGCTCAGTGCTGCCGAATAGTTTCCATCGCATCAGGGTTAATCCGAGGAACAGAGGCTGATCATGGGTAATTTGCAAGCACTGCTCTGCGATGAACTGAAAAGTCAGCTCACAGCGAAAGGTGTGGTCAGAGTGACCATACCTGCAGGTGGCGACCTGCTTTGGCGCTGGTTCAATGACCTGTCGGCAACCCGCAGCTACCACATGGCCGGGCCAAACCCGATCAGCTACGCCGAGATATCGGGATATTCCCGCCTCATGGGCCTGCCGATCGAACCGCGCCACGTCGCCGTAATCAGGGCTATGGATAGAACCTACATCGAAGCGGCCTATTCCAAGCGCCAGCAAGCACCTGACGGCGTTAAGACTCTCCCTCCGGTCTCCGAGTATGCCCTGACCGACGGCATGTTCGATGCAATGTTCGGGTGATCCCATGGCCTATCTCGACCACTATCTCGATAAGCGAAATGAACGGCTTCAGCGCAAGCACAAGGCGCCGGCGCGCGTGATCCGCGGTGATCGTCGCGAGCGCGTCGTCGGCGAAGTCATGGACGTTCTAAAGGACTGGCGTCTAAGCCATTTCGAAAACGAAGCGCCGTGCCGCTATGGCTTGCGGGCAGCCCTCTGCCTGGATGGCCACAGTTGGCCAACGGCCGATGTTGAGGCTGATCTTGTGGTTCAGGAGGCGTTAAGCCTCATTGGAGCGGAGCGCCCGTCGTGGGCGGAAGGGCAGTGGGCCTATACCGTCCCGAGGGAGAATTGTGCCTGGTGCTCGATCGCGATCGACGCGGACGGGCAGGCAAACGGCGATCGGTTCTGTTCTGTGATGTGCGCGACGAGTTCGTTTGAGAGCCGGGTCTACAAAGAGGGCGCTCTTGTCGACGGACTGATGCGGCGCGCGCGGGGAATGATCCGCCGAGAGAAAGCACCCACGCTTTGCTGCACCTACTGCGACCGCAAGTTCAAAAAGGAGCGGGCGATCTTTGACAGCTATAGGTCATCGGTTCGCTTCTGCTCAAACGCCTGCGCTGACGCATCGCGGCGGACGCTGGTGGAGATAGAATGCAATTGGTGCAACGAGCGCTTTAGGCCAGACGGGAAGCGGCGAAAATACTGCTCTGCCGATTGCTCAAGACAGGGGATCATCCGTGACATGCGGGCCGCGTTGCCCGAACGCCATTGCTGCCGGTGCAAGGCGGTTTTCCGCCCGAAAAACGGACTGGCGATGTATTGCAGCCGCGCATGCGCCCGCGTGATTTATTCGGCCAATTACTATCAAAAGAAGAAGGCGGCTCAACCGTCGAACGTCATCTACCTCACGGCAGAGATATTCGACGGGTGGTTCAAGAGGGCGGCTTAGGTCGCTGATGAAGAACTAGCGTTCGCCATGCGGCCAGCATTGACGACCAATCCTAACAAATCCACCTGAACACTGGGTGCTGAACGAGGGACGGGTACACCATTCCACTCGCGATCAAAAATGCTGTTAACGTAGCGTGCGCTCGAGTCATCTCGCTCCTTGTTTCCGTATTCGACGATCTTCTGCATGCTATTAAAAATTGAATACGCTTCTGCGTAGATGCGGTTATAGTAGATGCTAAAATCCCTCGAGCGGTTACTATGGCGGTCGTGCGTAATATTTGGCAAAATCCATTGTTTTAGCGCTGGCAGGTCCGGATGGGGCCAGACTGCTTTACCTGATAGATAGAACTGAGCGCACAGCGGGAAGACGAGTGAGATTTCAGCCGGCACTTTATGCGGCCACGCTGTCACTGTTGCGTCAATCATTTCAATTATCTGTTCCACTGCCCGCAGATCCGAGCCAAAACCGAATGCCTTGAATCCTAACGATATTGCTTCCGTAAGTTTATCGTCCGGCGCACGGAGTTTCTCTTGCGGCAGGTCGGCGCAGAGCTTCTGAACAAGCGTCTCAAGCGGTGGTTCGGCAAACACATAGGTTCTGTTGAAGAAGCGCTTCAAGTACCGGAAGCCGTTGAAGTTTGCTCCATAGGCGCCTGCGATGCTGTGCTGAAGTTGATCGGAGTTCGTCGCAAAGACAAATACAACACCTTCAACATCGAACAGGTGCTTGACCCGCTCAAGAAGCTGAACAGCGAATGTCGGTCGGCATCGATCCAGTTCATCCACCAGAATGAATAGTGGTGCCGGCCTCTTGGTCGAGACCGCAGCGATAGAGGCCGCAAGCTTTTCTCTAAAATCCGACATCGCTCGATCGGTGCGTTGGAACCCATCGATAAGCGCTTCGAGTGAAGTATCGAACAGTTTCTCAATCTCACCTTCCGCAACCATTGTTCCTTCAGCGATTGCTGTGGTTAAGTCGCCGTCGCTCTCGCCCCCTTCGGAAATCATCTCACGGAAATCTTCGATTGCGACGCCGGTGTGCTTCTTCAGCAGCGCCTTTCCTATCGCTCCAGCAAACTTTACTGCAATGGGCCCGCCACTCGACTTCACTGCGCCCCACGCTTTGCTGATCGGTCCAGGCTTTTGAACAAAAGGCTCAAAAGCTTTATCGATCGCGGCCATTATAGCGACATAGGGATCCTGCGCATGATCGTCCCGCCAAGCATTAATTCGAGCAACGATATGGCCTTGGCTCTCAAGATCTGCAGCCAGCCCTTCTAGAAAAAACGTCTTTCCGCCACCCCAGTCCGCGTCGACGTTCATCACGTAAGATGCGACGCGACCTTGCGCTTTGCGCTTGTCAATTTGGCCAATGAGAAAATTGTATAAAAACTTAGCGTCATCTTTTCGATTGAGTAGGTCGGCATCCCAGTGTGCAGTCATAATTTTTCCAAACGTGTGCTGGCAAAAGCACTGTAAGCTCCGTCGAATTTTCTCGACATAGCGCCATTGGAGCAAAGCGATTTAGGTGATTCTTCACGTCCTATCCGCGCAACGTGACAGGATGCACGCGGCTGTCAAGGTGGCAGTTGACGGCCAGAACACCTATCCTCCTGGTGGCAATTTACCTTGCCTTTCGTTTGCCATTGGACGAACGTTCGGTGCCGGGGCGTTGTAGGGCCGAAATGGGGGTATGATGACCTTTGGGTTGACGAAAGATTTGCTTTTAGCGATCGATCCAGACACTCGCGCTTTCACGTTGGTGGGTGCGTTTATGGGCCATTTCGCTCTACTTGAAGAGGGCATCAATGCTGCGCTGGGGGAGGTACTGGAAGTCAAAGGTATCAGGAGAGCGATCGTCGCCCGAAACATGTCGTTCGATGATAAGATTAAGACACTCAGAACTCTCGTAAACACTTTCATTTTAAATCAATCCCACGCGAAGGATTTCGATGACCTTGCAAAACGTGCCCGCAAGATCGGCGAAACAAGAAATGTGGTGGCCCATACTCCGTTCCGTAGAAGTGCTCAGTCCGATGGGGTCGAGTTCTTTGCTTTCTCAGCGTCAAGTACATTAAAGTTCATTGAAATGGACTGGCCAATCGACGAGTTTCTGCGGCAGGTTCTATTGATCAATGAAATAGACAATGAGCTGAGATCGATTGATAGCAAGATGGCGATGCAACGCGTAGCTCAAGCACTTATTAACGGACCGGGCCGGAACGGTACATTGGCAAGCGATCAGATGGGCGGATTATTTGGACTACGGGAAGAAGAATAATTTCCGCGCCGTTCTTTCGGTTGATTATTGCGCCAACAGCGCATTAGCTGCGTTCGAGGTCTTCAATCCATCTCGTCAGGGTCGATTTCCGAGCGGCAACTATCTTGCCAATCTTGAAGGACGGTATAACCCTCCGAGCGCTTAAATCGTAGATTTGTCGCCTCGTGAGCCCGATGTACTCTGCAATCGCGTCTGCACCAATTAAGAGGTCGCCTGCTATGGGTTTATCATCCATGGTACTGTCCCGAACGTTGCAAGAACAGATTGCTACCATTTTGCTACCCAACTCGGTAGCACGACCTCAGACACCTTAGCATAAAACGGGATTATGCTGCGCGAAAGGCGTTGTGTTCTGGGCTTTTCGGGGCAGGGCAGGGACGAAGGAAGACGCCGTGAACCGAATTTCAAGACCGGTTCCTTAAACCACTCGGACACTCTTCCTGATGAAGGCTTATAGTGTGATGCCGGTTTGGCGGGTGGTGGTTTCCCGGGCAAATTTTTGGACATCAGCCTGTCACGGCTCGCTTTATAGCTTGCCGATTGCGGACGTCAACCGGTCTGGGGGCGCCAGCGTGGTCGCAGACCGGGAACAATTCTTCGCTCGCCGCCTTTTGACTGATGTTTCAAAGAAAGGCGATGGCGATGTTGAGGACATTTCAGACTGTGAGCCTGTCGATTTTGGTTTCTGCTACGATGCTGGTTGCACCGGGTTATGCGGCGCTTGAAGCCGATGGCGATAACATGGTGGACATGGCAGCGGTCGCAGTTGCAGACCATCAGCAGGTCAGCGGTCCGGTCTGCATACCACCCGAGCCGCAGTATTTATCCACATTCATTCGTGACATGGATGGTACCATTGTCGGTATCCGCTATGACATCATCGATTATGTCTGCTAGGACAGCGTATTCTTCGTTTTTAGTTCATACGATACATGCGTTTTCAAGTGTCATTTGATCAGACCTGCAAATATCTGCAGGATACCTGTGTTAACTATTCGCTAACCATAATCCCAATTGTTTCATTCCAGCACGGTTAACCATTCGCATTTTCGCCACGTTGTTGTCATGATTAATCGACTGTTACATTTCGGGACGCCGGAACTTTCGCGGAGGCAAACGCGCGAAGGGACTGCGTACGGCTTATGCGAATGGCGATGTGGGGCACATGACTTCCAATCTGACGGCGGCTTTTTTCTTCAAGGGATTGCGCGTTGCGGCCATCCCGATGCTTTGCGTCGGGCTGGCGGCCTGTGGATCGACGACCAGCGTCGCCAAGGGCAAGCCGCGCAGCAAGGAATATTTTGCTGAATCGATTTACGGCGTGAAGGCCAGTCCGCGCGTCGTTTCCGAGGGGAAGGCCGTTCCCAAGGGCGGCGGCCGCTATCAGGTCGGCAAGGCCTATCAGGTCAAGGGCAAGTGGTATCAGCCGAAAGAGGATTTCGGCTATAACAAGACCGGCATGTCGTCCTGGTATGGCTCCGCGTTCCATGGCCGCCTGACGGCGAATGGCGAAGTCTACGACAAATATCATCTGTCGGCTGCCCATCCGACTTTCCCGCTGCCAAGCTATGCCCGCGTCACCAATCTTGAAAACGGCACTTCCGTCGTGGTCCGGGTCAATGATCGCGGTCCTTATGAATATGGGCGGATCATCGACGTCTCGTCGAAGACAGCCGACTTCCTCGACATGAAGCGCAAGGGCAGTGCCCAGGTTCGCGTCCAATATATCGGCAAGGCGCCGCTCGAGGGCAATGACATGCCCTATCTGATGGCATCCTATGTGAAGAAGGGTGACCGCAGCCCGAACGCATTCCCAGAAGGCCAGATCGCCTCCGGTGTCATGGTCGCGTCGAACGAGCCGCTGCGCAAGCAGGCCGGCAATCTCGGCACGCTAACCATTCCGTCGAAATCCAACATGGAGATGGGCGTGCCGGTTACGGCGCTCGCCGAAGCTGCGACGCCGCGTGCGTCATCGGCAGGGCTTGATGCCTTCGCAATGCTGCCGGAGATCGGTCCGATCCCGCGCGAACGGCCGGACTATGTCCCGATGCCGAATGGCAATATGGCCTATGCGGCAGCCTATGTCGAAGCGCGTGTCAGCGATTCCGACACCGCTTTCGATGCCATTCTCGTTGATCAAAACCCTTTGACGCCGAATTCGATCGTCGAATACGCCAAGCGCAAGACCGTCCTGCGTTAGAGCTCGTACGATCACTGAGGCTCTAAAGTCTCATCCCGATCCTTCGCGATTGATCACCGGTGGCCCGGCTGCTATTGCCGGGAAAGGCACCGGAGTTTGGAATGCATATACGGCTGTTCTCGGTTTTCATTGCTCTCGTGCTGATTGTCAGCGCGCCCATGGCGGCTCTGGCGCAGGCTTTTGAGACGAAGGCGAAGCAGGTCTATCTGATCGATGCAGAGACCGGCACGGTCCTGTTTGCAAGGGACGAAAACGCCGTTGTTCCACCCGCGTCTCTGGCCAAGTTGATGACGATGGAAGTCGTTTTCGATGCGATCGGCAAGAAAGAACTGACGCTGGATACCGAATTTCCCGTTTCCGAGCATGCCTGGCGAACCGGTGGCGCACCATCGGGCACATCGACGATGTTTGCAGCGCTGAAATCGCGCGTCCGCGTCGCCGACCTTATCCAGGGCGTGACCGTCCAGTTGGCCAATGATGCCTGCATCATTCTCGCAGAAGGGATGTCGGGCAGCGAGGAGGCCTTTGCCAAGCGCATGACCGAGCGCGCCCGTGAACTGGGCCTGAGCCGCTCGGTGTTCCACAATGCCACCGGCCTGCCTGATCCGGAAAACAAAACCACCATGCGCGACATGGCGCTGCTCGCCCAGCATATCCAGACCACTTATCCCGACCTGTTCAAATACTATTCTAAGAGCGAATTCGAATGGAACAGGATCCTCCAGCGAAACCGCACGCCTCTGATCTCGGCCAATATCGGCGTCGATGGATTTGCCACCGGGTTTGCCGAAGGGTTCGGCTTTGGCATGGTCGCCACCATGCAGAAGGACGCAAGGCGCGTGTTTCTGGCGCTTGGTGGTCTTGCCACGGATAAGGAACGCGTCGAGGAAACGCGCAATATCCTCGACTGGTCGATGACGGCCTTTGAACGAAAGCGGCTGTTTGAAGCCGGCGATAGCGTCGGGGAGGCGAGTGTCTATGGTGGCGCGGTCTCGCATGTGCAGCTGGTCACTGCCCATGCAGTCGATGTGCTCGTGCCGGTCAACAATCCGGAGCGGCTTTCGGCCAAGGTGATCTATCGCTGGCCGCTTGCCATGCCGGTGGAGGCGGGCAGGGAGGCAGGCATGCTGAAAATCTGGAGCGGCGAGCGGTTGCTGCGCGAAGTGCCGGTCGAAACCAATGCGGCCATTGGCCAGGGCACCCTTTCGGGCCGGGCGCTGGATGCGCTGCAGGAATTGTTGTTCTTCTGGCTCTGATGAAATGACGCGGCCAGCGGTTTCGCGGCTGGACACAATCAGCTACACAAACCCGGTGCCCTGCTTCGCATTCGCCATAGGCTCTGGTGGCCGAGGCAAGCTGCGGCGCGGACATCTCTTCGATGTTCAATGGAAAAATGACCTACGGGAATTGATGGTGTCTGTCGGAACAGGTGTGTTTGTTACATTCGAAGGCGGCGAGGGGGCTGGCAAATCCACCCAGATCCGGCTGCTGGCCGATGCGTTGCGCGAGCGCGGCTATGCTGTTTTGACGACGCGCGAGCCTGGTGGTTCGCCCGGCGCGGAAGCCGTGCGGCATGTGCTGTTATCGGGTGCCGCCCAGGAATTCGGCGTGCGCATGGAGGCAATCCTGTTTGCGGCCGCCCGCAGCGACCATGTCGAGGAAATCATCCGGCCGGCGCTTTTGAAGGGGACTGTCGTCCTTTGCGACCGTTTCATGGATTCCTCGCGTGTCTACCAGGGCGTGACCGGTAATCTTGAACCAAGCTTCATCGAAGCGCTGGAGCGCGTTGCGATCAACGGCGTTGCGCCCGATTGCACGATCATTTTCGATCTTCCCGCAGCACTTGGCCTTGAGCGCGTCAGAAAAAGGGCAGGGGCGGCGGAAGTCCTGACGGGCCAGGAAGTCGAGCTCGACCGCTTCGAGAAGGAAGAGCTCGAAACCCATGAAAAGCGCCGCGAGGCCTTCCTCGATATCGCCAGCGCCGACCCGGCGCGGTGCCATGTTGTCGATGCGGCCGCCTCCGCCAGCGACATCGCCGCCGCCGTGCTTGTCATCATAGAGCCCTTGCTGCCCGGATCGGGCCATGGGCCGGATACGGAAGCGGCGCAATGAGCACGGACAGGTTCGACGTTCTGGACGGCGCCATTTCTCCGGCCGAAAACATGCGCCTGTTCGGCCATCAGGAGGCGGAGCATTTTCTGGCGCAAAGCTACCGCTCGGGGAAGGGGCATCATGCCATCCTCATCGAAGGGCCGGAGGGCATCGGCAAGGCGACGCTCGCCTTCCGCTTTGCCAACCATGTGCTGACCCATCCCGATCCGGCATCCGCACCGTCGGAACTTGGTGACCCCGATCTAAATTCGATCGTTAGCCGCCAGATGGCTTCGGGTGCCTCGCACAATCTTTTGCACCTCACACGGCCTGTCGATGACAAGACCGGCAAGGTGAAAAGCGCCATCACCGTCGATGAAGTGCGCCGGGCCGGAAAGTTTTTTTCGCAGACATCCGGCACTGGAAACTGGCGGATCGTCATCGTCGATCCCGCCGATGACCTCAACCGCAACGCTGCCAATGCGATCTTGAAAATTCTCGAGGAGCCGCCGAAGCGCTCGCTGTTCCTGGTCCTGACGCATGCGCCGGGCAAGCTCTTGCCGACCATCCGTTCGCGCTGCCTGCCGCTGCAACTGAAACCACTGGCGCCGGATGCGATGCGCGCTGCCATGAGCCATCTCGGCTTTGACCTCTCTGGACCGGATGGGCAAAAGGTTCTGGCAGCGGCGCATGGCAGCGTGTCGGAGGCGTTGAAGCTGATCAATTATGGCGGCCTTGACATCATGGCGACGTTCGAGGCCATTCTGGCCGGTCAGGAACCGGGTATCCGCAAGGATATGCACAAGCTGGCCGACGTGCTGGCGGGCAAGGACAGCGAAACGATCTTTGCGTTCTTCATGGCGCTGGTCACCGGCCATATGATGGGCGAAGCGCGCCAGGCCGCCCATTCCGGCGATATTGGAAGGGCAGACCGGTTTGCGCGCCTTTCAAGCAGCGTGACAGAGCGGATCACCGTGGCGCAGGCCTACAATCTGGATCGCAAGCAGACTGTTCTCTCAATTCTGGACGATCTCAGGGCAGCGTCCCGCGCCATGGCCTAGACGTTCACTCTGCCAGTATGCGCAGGGACTGTGCGGCAGAACCGGGTAGCTTTTCTAGGCGCGCACTGTTTCATCCCGCCGTTGGATGCGCTAATAGCCAGACACCAAAAGATCAGACACAGGCCGAAACCCGATCATGACCGATACGTCTCCCTTCTACATCACCACCGCGATCTCCTATCCGAACGGCAAGCCGCATATCGGCCATGCCTACGAGCTGATCGCGACCGATGCTATGGCGCGCTACCAGCGGCTGGAGGGGCGCGACGTCCTGTTTCTGACGGGAACCGACGAGCACGGCCAGAAGATGCAGCAGACGGCGCGCAAGGAAGGCATCAGCCCGCAGGAACTGGCAGACCGCAACTCGGCCGAATTCAAGAGCATGGGCGCTCTGCTGAACGCGTCCAACGACGACTTCATCCGCACGACCGAACCGCGCCATCATGAGGCCGTCCAAAATATCTGGAACCGTATGGCCGATGCCGGCGACCTCTACAAGGACAGCTATTCCGGCTGGTACTCGGTGCGCGACGAGGCATACTACCAGGAAGGCGAAACGGAAGTGCGCGCGGACGGCGTGCGCTACGGGCCACAGGGCTCACCCGTAGAATGGGTGGAGGAAGCCAGCTATTTCTTCAAGCTGTCGGCCTATCAGGACAGGCTGCTGCAGCATTACGAAGACAATCCGGACTTTATCGGCCCGGCTGAGCGCCGCAACGAGGTGATGTCCTTTGTGAAATCCGGCCTGCGTGATCTCTCGATGTCGCGCACGACCTTCGATTGGGGCATTCCGGTTCCCAATGATCCCAGCCATGTCATGTATGTCTGGGTCGATGCGCTGACCAACTATATTACCGCGACCGGCTACCTCACCGATCCGGAAGGCCCGCGCGCCAAATTCTGGCCGGCCAATATCCACATGATCGGCAAGGATATCATCCGCTTCCACGCCGTCTACTGGCCAGCGTTTCTGATGTCTGCCGGCCTGCCCTTGCCGAAGAAGGTGTTTGCCCACGGCTTCCTGCTCAACAAGGGCGAGAAGATGTCGAAGTCGCTCGGCAATGTCGTCGATCCCGTCAATCTGGTGGAGCATTTCGGGCTTGACCCGATCCGCTACTTCTTCCTGCGCGAAGTCTCTTTCGGCCAGGACGGCAGCTATAGCGAGGAGGGGATCGCAACCCGCATCAATTCCGATCTGGCCAATGGCATCGGCAATCTGGCCAGCCGTTCGCTGTCGATGATCGTCAAGAACTGCGAGGGCCAGATCCCTGAATGCGGGGCCCTGAGCGACGAAGACAAGGCGATGCTGGCTGCCGCCGACGCGTTGCATGCCTCGACCCGCGACGACATGAATGCGCTGATGATCCACCGGGCACTGGCCTCGATCATCGCCGTCGTCTCGGAAGCCGACCGGTATTTCGCAGGCCAGGAACCCTGGGCATTGAAGAAGACCGACCCGGCGCGCATGGCGACCGTTCTCTATGTCACCGCCGATGTCGTGCGCCAGATCGCCATTCTGCTGCAGCCTTTCATGCCGGAATCATCTGGAAAGCTGCTCGATCTCGTGGCTATCCCCGCAGATCAGCGCAGCTTCGCGTCCCTTGGTGAAGCAGGCCGGCTGGTGGCCGGAACCGCACTGGAAGCCCCCAAGCCGGTGTTCCCGCGCTATGTGCCGCCGGAAGCTTAAGGACGGCCCGTCATGCTGATCGACACCCATTGCCATCTGGATTTTCCGGATTTCGACGCTGAGCGCGATGCGATCATCGCGCGCGCGCGCGCTGCCGGCGTCCGCCAGATGATCACGATTTCGACGCGCGTGAAGAAGTTCGACACGATCCTTGCGATTGCAGAGGCCAATGCCAACGTCTTCTGTTCGGTCGGCACGCATCCGCACAATGCCGATGAGGAACTGGATATCGAGGCGGACGATCTGGTGCGCCTATCGGCGCATCCGAAAGTGGTTGCGATCGGCGAAGCCGGGCTCGATTATTTCTATGATAACGCGCCCCGCGACGCGCAGGCGACCGGTCTGCGCCGGCATATTGCCGCTGCCCGGCAAACCCAGCTGCCGCTGGTCATTCACAGCCGCTCTGCCGACGACGACATGGCAGCAATCCTGACCGAGGAAACAGGGAAGGGGGCCTTCCCTTTCCTGCTCCATTGTTTCTCCTCCGGCCCGGATCTCGCCAAGGTCGGCGTCGATCTCGGCGGCTATATCTCGTTTTCCGGCATCCTGACTTTTCCGAAATCGGAGGAGCTGCGCGCGATCGCCGAGACCGTTCCGCATGACCGGATGATCGTCGAAACCGACGCGCCGTATCTGGCGCCCAAGCCGTTCCGGGGAAAGCGCAACGAGCCGGCCTATGTGGCGCACACCGCGCAGGTTCTGGCCGAAACCATCGGCGTTTCCACGGACGAGATTGCTGCGATCACGACAGAGAATGCTTTCCGCGTCTTTTCTAAAATGCCGAGACTCTGACATGGCGGTGAGGCGGGTCTTCACCATCCTTGGCTGCGGCTCGTCTCCCGGCGTGCCGCGCATCAATGGCGACTGGGGCGCGTGCGACCCCGTCAACCCGAAAAACCGCCGCAGCCGCGCTGCCTTGCTGATCGAACAGACCGGCGCCGACGGCGGCACGACTACCATCGTCATCGATACCGGACCGGATTTTCGTGAGCAGATGATTGCAGCGAACGTCAAGACTATCGACGCGGTCTTCTATTCGCATCCGCATGCCGATCATATTCACGGCATCGACGATCTGCGCGGTTATGTGCAATCCACCGGCAGACGCATGCCGATCTGGGCCGATGCGCTAACTATGGAGCGCATCCGCGAGGGGTTCGGCTATTGCATGGAGACGCCGGCGGGCAGCAACTATCCGCCGATCGTCGAGCCGAACATTATCGATCCGTCGCTGGCCCCCGTGGCGATTACCGGGGCCGGGGGCACGATCCGGCTGCAGCCGGTGCTTCAACACCACGGCAGCATCATGTCGATGGGCTTTCGCATCGGCGGCTTTGCCTATTGCAGCGATGTCAGCGATTTCCCGCCGGACACGATCGGCAAGCTCACTGGGCTGGACATGCTGGTGATCGACACGCTGCAGTACAAATTCCACCCGAGCCATCTATCGCTGGAACAGTCGCTCGGCTGGATCGAACGGCTTTCGCCGAGGCGCGCCGTGCTTACCCATATGCATACGCCACTGGATTACGCGACGGTGATGCGCGAAACGGCCGATCATATCGAGCCGGCCTATGACGGCATGCGGCTGGAGTTCGACGTCAGCGGCGAAGCCGTGGATGACGTCCGGTGAATTTTCGGCTTCAGCTGAAATATGGCTGAAGATTTCTTATGATACGATCGAGAACAGTGGTGCCGGAACGATCTGGCGCAAAACGCTGGCCGGTGATCGTCTCATAGGCTTCGATATAGACTTTTGACGTCTGTTCGACGAGATCGGCCGGAATTTCCGGGATTTTATCCTTGTAGGGATCGCAGCGTTCGGTCACCCAGGCCCGCACGAAATCCTTGTCGAAGCTCTTGGGCCGTGCGCCGGCTTCAAAGCTCTGCGCATAGCTTTCGGCGATCCAGTAGCGGCTGCTGTCTGGGGTGTGGATTTCGTCGGCGAGCACAATACGGCCGTCCTTATCGGTGCCGAATTCGTATTTGGTATCGACAAGAATGAGACCGCGTTCGGCGGCACGCTCTTGACCGCGCGCAAACAGCGCCAAGGCATAGCGCGAAACGGTGTCCCATTGTTCGGCGGTCAGAAGTTTCTGCGACAGGATTTCATCGGCTGAAAGCGGCTCGTCATGGCCGCCGTCGAACGCCTTGCTGGTTGGCGTAATGACCGGTTGCGGCAGCTTCTCATTGTCCTTCAGACCGTCCGGCAAGTGGATGCCGTACATATCGCGCTCGCCATTGCGGTATTTGGTCAGGATCGACGTGCTGGTGGTCCCGGCAAGATAACCGCGCACGACGATCTCGACCGGCAGGATATCCAGCCTGGTGCCGATGACGACGTTCGGATCCGGATAGGATACGACATGGTTCGGGCAGATATCAGCGGTTTCCTCAAACCAGTAACGCGCTGTCTGGGTCAGAACCTGGCCCTTGAACGGGATCGCCGTCAGGATGACATCGAAGGCACTCAGCCGGTCCGTCGCAATAATGATGCGGTTGCCATCCGGCAGATCATAATTCTCGCGCACCTTGCCATTGTAGCGTCCTGGCAATTCGGGAATGAAAGCATCTGAAAGAATGCGCAAATCGCTCATCGGGTCCGGTCTTTCGCTGACGGTGGAGACCGGTATCGCTTAAGCCTTGGAGCGTGGCAAGGTCAAGACGGGGCAAGCTGGAATGCAGCTGGTGGCGCGGTTTCTGATGCAGTTTAGTTCCATAATCTATCTTATGTGATAGATATATGTAGCCGGGTGGGTTCAAGGATGAAGTG
>NZ_LMFB01000042.1:0-152 GCF_001426685.1 Rhizobium sp. Root483D2
CCGCGGCTGATGGAACGTCCGCCGCTGCTTGCGCGACAGCCACAGTCCGGCCTCAGACATCCAGCCGCGCAGCGTCTCGCGCGACACACGCAGACCATCCCGCTCGGCAAGCTTCTCCGCCGCCAAGGTCGGTCCGAAATCCGCATAGCGTT
>NZ_LMFB01000042.1:291-25305 GCF_001426685.1 Rhizobium sp. Root483D2
TAACTTTGCAGAAACAGGACACTTCAACTTTGCGGATACATCGGTTTTCGGCGTAAGCATATTTATGGAACTTCACTGAGCATTGCGTCAGAATTTCTTGGCTGCGGCAGAGGCCACGTCACTGGCTTACAACCATTCCTACATCGAAAAATTTAAATCAACTTACGAGTCGCTAAGTTTCGCATCAGATGTGATGCTCCGAAGACCCAAGGCGGGCAGTCGGTGGAAAGTCTCACCCGATTGACGAGAACTCCTAACTGGCCGTTCGAGATCGTTACCACATCACCCACCTTATGCGTGAACCCCTGCCCAGGAGCATTGCGGTCTTCAACCGGGGCGAAAAGCGTGCCCAGGAAAAGCACGAAGCCGTCCGGATATTGATGATGCCGGCCACGCGTCTGCGCCACCAGATCGAGAGGATCGCGGCTGATTTCCTTCATCGAGCTCTTGCCGCGCAACACGAACCCATCCTCGCCCTCGACGACGAGGTCGAGTTCTGCGTTACGAACGTCATCGATCGAATACGTCTCGTCGAACAGACGGATGAAGGGGCCGATCGAGCAGGATGCATTGTTGTCCTTGGCTTTGCCCAGTAGAAGCGCGGATCGTCCCTCCACGTCGCGAAGATTGACATCGTTGCCGAGCGTCGCGCCCTTCACCTGGCCTTGGCTGTCAACCGCAAGCACGATCTCTGGCTCGGGATTGTTCCATTTCGAAATGGGGTGAAGTCCCACTGCAGCCCCGACGCCGACCGAGGACATCACCTGGGACTTCGTGAAGACCTCAGCATCAGGGCCGATACCGACTTCAAGGTACTGCGACCACAATCCCTCCTCGATCAGCGCTGCCTTGACCTTCTGGGCGGCCTCGGAACCCGCTTTCAGGTCACGAAGGCTCGCACCAATGATCTGGGAGACCTTTCCCCGGATTTCCGCAGCCCGCTCCGGACTTCCTGCGGCGCGTTCTTCGATCACGCGCTCGATCATCGACCGGGCGAAGGTGACGCCACAAGCTTTGATAGCCTGAAGATCGATGGGAGCAAGAAGATGCGATTGGGAAAGGTCTGCTTCGCGGATGGCCAGCATCTCTTCGAGCGAACCAATCTCCGCACCTTTAACGCCGCGGACGAAGAACGCGGGATTTTCGCGCTCGAGCAGGTCACGAATCGTCGCGTTTTCCTGGGAGGTAATGTCATAGACACGGCCACCGCGGATCGTGACCACGACCGGGCCTTTTGCCTCCACCGACCATGCCCTTCCAACGAAGGTCCCCGTCTCAAAACTCGAAATTCCGCTCATCTTTATCAATTCTCCCTGAAAGCCGTTATCAGTATCTTGTCTTGGGTCATGTCTTGGCGGTCGAGCGTACCCACAGGTTGTTCCTTGCTGTCATGCTCACCCCTAACGTCGAAGGAAGACTGGTGGACGCTTTTCCTTGAAGGCCTGGCGACCCTCCCTCGCATCCGCCGTCGCAAAGCAGATCGTCTGGAGATCCCGTTCGTATTCGACGGCCTTGTCGTGCGGCATCGAGACGGCGGCTTTTAGGTTGAGCTTGGCGGTTTCGGCTGCAATCGGCGCTCGGGCAGCAATCGTTTCGGCGATGGCGCGCGCGCGGGGCAGAAGCTTCTCAATACCGACGACCTCGCTGACGAGGCCCCAGTGAAGCGCCTTTTCCGCAGAGATTGGATCCCCGGTCATGATCATTATCGCGGCATTCGACATGCCGATGGAATGGGCAAGCCCCGCTGCCATGCCACCGCCGCCGATCCAGCCGAGCTTGATCTCCGGGGCCGCGAACTGCGCGTTTTCAGAGGCGATGCGGATATCGCAGGCCATGGCCGTTTCAAGTCCGCCACCAAAAGCATAGCCGTTCACGGCGGCGATCGTCGGCTTCAGCAAAGCATGGATCGCATCGCAATAGTCCGGACGATTGCGAAACTGCCATGGCGTCTCATAGGTATCGAGTTCACGAATGTCGGAGCCTGCACAAAACGCGCGCTCCCCTGCTCCCGTCAGAATGACGCAGCGGATCGTATCGCTGTCGTTGCACTCCTTGACCGCCTTCACGATGGCATCGGCCATTTCCGGCGTCACGGCATTGAGCTTGCCGGGGCGGTTCAAGGTGATCGTCGCGATCGCGCCATCCACCTCGAAGGTGATCTCTTCCGTCATCATCTTCTCCTATCGCTCTTCGCCGGCCCGACGGTGGGCCTGATAGAGGTCCTGCAGGCGGCTCAGCACGCTGGACGCATCGGCGCGGGTTTCGAATGCCTCACGCAAAAGCGCAGACGCTTTGCCCTGAAAGACGATGTAGCCATCGTGGCGCGGGCGCACATACGCCTGCTCCAGAGTGTCGGCGGTGTTTGCGTAAAAGCTGCCCCAGCGGGCGTTCACGCCAGCATCGTGCCAGGCTTCGCGGCGGGATGGCTGCCCCTCATGGGCGGGAATGAACCCGATCTGCGCCTCGCGGCCCATCAGCCAGAGCAGATGCGCCTTCAGTTCCGGCGTCGGTTCGCAACGTTTGGAGATGCCGATCCCGGTTCCGCCAAGCGTCGAGCCCGGACGACCGCCTCCGATGCGGCGTGGCGCATTTGCGAACGTGATGGCATGCCCTTCCGCCGGTGCCGCATAGTTCACGTAGCCGTAGACGAGCGGGCAGAGAACGACATCGGCTTCCTGCGCCATATGCCCGAGAATACCGATCGGGTTTTTGGCGAGGACCGAACGCGGGCTATGGGATGCAAGCTCGGCCATGAGCGCATAGACAGCCCGGCCGTTGTCTGCGGAAACCAGCACGTCCGGATCGGCCTCGGCCGGTGGTTCGCCGAACGCAGCCGCGATCGACAGGAAGCTCAGCGCCGCATGCGGCCCGGCGAGCGACAGCGCAACTTTGCCGCTTTTGCGCGAGACATCGAGCACGGCATCCCAGGTTTCCGGTGCGCCATCCTCGAGATGATCGGCGCGCAGCGCCATGACCTGGGTCGCGGCATCGAGCGGAAGCGCCCAATGTTTTCCGGCGTAACGATAGCTCGATAGCGAAGGCCCAATGCTGTCGGCACTGAGCGCCTGCAAGACATCCGCGCCGAACACGCTTTCGAGCGAGCGCAGGCAATCGCCGCCGACGGCTTCGCCGATATGCGGATGATCCAGCACGACGAGGTCGTAGCGGGCACACAGATCCGCGATCGGATGGGATTCGAAACCTTCGAGCGCCTGCTTGTCCCACTGGATATCGAGACCGGCGGCGAGTACATCCTCGCGCCTTGCGGCGGCGGCAAGCGCGTTGTAACCGCGCGGATGGTCCCAGGTCAGCGCCTTGATCGTCGTCATGATCAGAGACTTCCCTTGGCGATGGCCCCAGTGGCGATCAGCGATGAAATCGTCGCTTCGTCGTAACCCGCTTCCCGCAACACTTCTTCCGTATGCTGGCCGGTGATAGGCGCACCGCGCTCGACCGTGGAGGGCGTCTTTGAGAACTTGATCGGGAAACCGGGGGTCTTCACCTTGCCTTCCGTCGGGTGCTCGTATTCGACGAAGGTGCCGTTGTGCTTCACCTGCTCGTCTTCGACGAGGTCAGCATAGCCATAGACCGGGCCGCACCAGATATCGGCCGCCCGCAGCAACTCCAGCCATTCCGCCGATGTCTTGACCTTCAGCCTGTCGCGGGTCTTGGCGAAGATTTCATCGCGCCGTTTCCAGGTATCGATCTCGTCGTCCATCGTCAGGAAGCTGTCTTCGCCGATGACCTCGCCGAGCGTCTTCAGCTTCGGGAAGGCGACAATGATGAAGCCGTCGCTGGTTGCGAAAGCCCCGTAGGGCGCGCGGATATAGACATGGGCATGCGGCTCGGCGGAGCGCTGCTGCGGCTTCTTGCCGACGGTAAAGACCGAAAGTTCCTGCATCTGGATCGTGGTGATCGCGTCCAGCATGTTGACCTGCACGAGCTGACCCTCCCCGGTGCGCTCGCGGTGAAACAGGGCCGCCAGTGCACCCTCGAAGGCGGTGTATGCCGTGATCGCGTCGACCAGATACTGGCCCGCAGCCGTTGGCGCCTCGCCCTCACGTCCCGCCGATAGCATGGCGCCGGAGAGGCCCTGCAGCACGAGATCCTGTCCCGGGCGATTTACATACGGGCCATCCTCGCCATAGCCGGACATGGACACATAGATCAGGCGCGGATTGATCTTTGAGAGACTTTCGTAATCGACACCGAGACGTTTTGCGACGCCGGGGCGGTAATTCTGAAGGAAGACATCGGCCGATTTCACCAGATCGAGCAGGACTTGCTTGCCAGCCTCGGACTTCAGATCGACGGCAAGCGAGCGCTTGTTGCGGTTCAGCGAGAGGAAGGAGACGTTCACCCGATTGCCTGTGGCACCGCCGGCAGCGACATGGCGCTGCCATTCCCCGGTTGTCGGCTCGACCTTGATCACGTCTGCGCCGAGATCCCCGAGCCTTTGGGCTGCAAAGGGGCCGGCCATGGCAATTGAGCAATCCAGCACCCTGATACCCGACAAGATACCCATAGAAATCGTCCTTCGAATGTCCGTTCACGTTGGCCGCGAACATATCGACAAAATTCGGTCTGTCCAGAGTTAGCGCTAACTATTTTATTGCTGCATTGCGCTATAATAAAGCCGCATGGTGTGATTTATTCTATTTATGGATTAGCGCTAACTTTTACGTTGACCACGACAAAATCGATGAATAAGAAATTCACTGGTAAACCATAGCGGCACGGGAGGCCGCGGAGGAGAAAATCATGAACAGACTCGAATCGGGCCTCGGCCTGACCCTGCTTGCGGCTGCCCTGCTTTCATCGGCAGCGTTTCCGGCCTATGCAGACGCCCGCTCCGACGCGCTCCAGGCGCTGCCGGAGAATGCGCGCGCCCTTTATACGGATGCTGTCGATGTGGGCGCTGCGCAATTTGCAGACTTCAAGGCGCCGGCCAAGCCATGGCGCTGGTGCCATTCGGAATCCTATATGGGTAATCCGTGGCGCGTGACCTTCAACGACGAACTCGCCCGTCTCGTCAACGGTGCCAAGGAAGCCGGCGACGTCTCGGAATTCATCGTTTCGGACTCGAATGGCGATACCACCCAGCAGATCTCGCAGATCCGCTCGTTTATCGAAAAGGGTTGCTCGGTCATCACCACCATCGCCGGCTCGTCGACGGCGCTCAATGCCGTCATCGATGACGCCTATAAGGCTGGCATCCCGGTCATTACGTCGGCTGGCGCGGTCACAACACCGACCGCCATCAACGTGATGCACAACCAGAACCTCTGGGGCTACCAGATGGGCAAGGGTATCGCGCAGGCATTGCCGAACGGCGGCACCATCCTGCAGGTCGAAGGCATCTCCGGCCATCCGCTGGTACAGCAGGAAAATGCGGGACTGGAGAAGGCTGTTGCCGAAAGCGGCAACCTGACGATCGCCCGCAAGGTCAGCGGCGAATGGACAGGCACCACGACGAAATCGGTTGTTCTTCAGGCGCTCGCCACGACACCACAGCAGATCGATGCCGTATGGTCCACCGGCTCGGAAGCCCGCTTCATTGCAGAGGCTTTTCAGCAGGCGGGCAGGCCTCTGCCGCTGATCGCAGCGTCCATCTCGGGTGATGCGCTGGGCTACTGGCACGAGAACCAGGATGCGTTCAACTTCTACGGCGGCGAGGTTTCGCCTCATGTCGCCGCACAGAACGCCTTCCGCGTTGCCCTTCGCGTCGTCAGCGGCCAGAAGCCGATCGTCAACACGATCATCGCGCCGATGCCGACGATCACGCAAGCCGATCTGCCGACGTGGTACAAGGACTGCATGAAGCCGGACTCTGCCGCGATCTTCCCGATCCCGCCACAAGACCCGTTCCCGGAAGAATTGCTCAGCGCTTATTTCTCGAACGGCGAAGCAACTCCGCTTTACGACTTCTCCAAGGTACCGGCATCCTGCACCAAGTAAGCCGGAGACAACCGCTGCCGACAATCGGCAGCGGTTTATCAATCGAGGTGCCTGCCAGAAGGCTGAAATGAATGCATGAGATGACAAAGACGCAGGATGAAAAGACGGCTGGCCCGTCGTGCATCCACCGCGTCGTGATGGAAAACGGCGGCGCAGTTCCTCCGTTCCGGAAAGAGCCGGTCGGACTGAAGACCGTTGGCCTGACCAAGCGGTACGGAGAAACACTTGCTTTAAGCGATGCCTCCGTCGATTTCCGCCCGGGAATTCACACCATCCTCGGTGAAAACGGCTCCGGCAAAAGCACCATGTTGAAAATCCTCTCCGGCGTGGTGACGCAGACCAAGGGTAGTGTGCTCCTGAACGATCGAGCGGTCTCACCCCGCAGCCCGCGCGACATGCACGATCTCGGTCTTTCCACCGTGTTCCAGGAGGTGCTGATTGCGCCGCAACGCACCGTGCTGGAAAACATATTTCTGGGCTACGACGGCCCTCTGAGCTGGCGTATTCCGAAGGCGAAGCGTGCGGCTCTTGCCGACGCTCTGCTGGCGCAGATTTCCCGCTTTCCCATTCCGCTTTACGCAGCCGCCGGTGAATTGCCGCTTGCGAGCCAGCAGCTTGTCGTTTTGGCGCGGGCGTTTTTGCGCCTGCCGTCGATCCTGCTGCTCGATGAGGCGACGGCGGCGCTGGACTATGCCGACCGCGACCTCGTTTTCGATGCCATCGAGGATTATGCCGGCGCCGGCAACATCGTCATCTTCATTTCCCATCGCCTCGAAGAGGTCCGTCGCCTGTCGAACCGCGTAACGGTCCTTCGCAGCGGAAAAGTTATCGAGACGCTCGAACGCGACGACATCACTGCCCAGCGCCTCCTCAAACTCATGGCTCCGGAGGCCGCACTACATGCCGGATAAGAACATTGTGCTGCGCTACGATAATCTCGTGCTCGCTCCCGGCAGGAAGCCGCTATCCGGCACTATCCGCGCGGGAGAAATCGCCGGTGTCGCAGGCCTCGAAGGTCATGGTCAGGAACAGTTTCTGCTGGCCCTGGCGGGGCTCGGCCGCTGGCGCGATAGCTCGGTCACCGTCGAAGGCGGCACCGCGGGTCCAGCCAAGTACAAGGACCACTACGAGGCAGCGCGCAACGGCGTCGTCTATCTGCCGCGAGACCGGCGGGCCACCGGCATCTTTCCGGTGCTCTCCGTGCTCGACAATTTCGCGATCCCCTCCATGCCACGGTTTTCCTTTGCCGGCATTCTCGACCGCAAACGCCTGAAGCAGGAGCTTGCGTCCTATACCGACTTCCTGTCGATCCGTTACCCCTCGGTCGATGCTCCCATTTCGGCGCTGAGCGGCGGCAATCAGCAGAAAGTTCTTCTCGCCCGGCTGCTGGCCCTGAAACCGCGCGTCATGCTGTTGAACGACCCTACCCGAGGTGTGGATCTCAATACGCGCCTCAAGTTCTACGAAGCATTTCGCACGCTGGCCTCAGAAAGCGGTATCGCCCTCGTCATCCTCTCAAGCGAAATCGAGGAAATCCTGCAGCTCTGCCACACCGTTTCGATCTTCCGGGATTTCGAATGCAGCACCGTGCTTGATCGCTCATCGATGACGATGGACCGGGTTATGGCCGCCATGTTCGGGCAGGAAGGAGGCCACCCATGAGTGCCCACCCGAAGACCTTTCGCAAACCGGCCTTCTGGGCGAGAAGGGAAACGCGGCTTGCCGCGATCCTGTTCGTCGTGCTCCTCGTGGTCAACGTCTTTTTGAATCCCGTGCGTTTCTCGCCCGGCAACTGGCTGACGGTCCTCGGACTTGCAGCCCCTCTACTGCTGGCGACACTTGCAACCACCCTGCCCTTTCTGGCCGGGCGCGGCTCGATCGATGTCTCGGTCGGCCCCTTGATGGGGCTTATCAACGTGATCATAATCAAGGTGATCATCGGCGATGCCGGCATTTCATCTCCATGGATCGTAATCCCTGCCGCCTTACTGCTGGGGATTGCCTCGGGCATTATCAACGGGCTTCTCGCGGCCGTCCTGCGCATCCAGCCGATCGTGGCAACGTTGGCGACCTATCTGATCTATAGCGGTCTTGCCCTGTCGATCCTGCCCTCGCCCTCCGGCAGCGTGCCCGCGTGGCTCGCGGACTTTGCGGGGCCGCTGTCCCTCATTCCCGTCGGCCTGATCATTATCGCCTGGCTCCTGTTCAAGCGCCTGCCGCTCTATGACCTTCTGATGGCGGTCGGGAGCGATGACCGGGCAGCCTACACGGCCGGCGTCAATGTGCCGGCGGTGCGTTTCCTTTCCTATGTCTTCGGTGGCCTGATTGCCGGCATGGCGGCCTTGGCGCTGACGGCACTGATCGGTTCGGGAGATCCCAATATCGGGCCGGGCTATACGCTGATTGCTGTTGCGGCTGCGGCTCTGGGTGGCGTCAGCCTCGCCGGCGGCGTTGGTGGACTAGCGGCGGCCTTTATCGGCGCGGCGGATATCTTCCTGCTGCAGAACATGCTGACATCGTTCAACGTCTCCACGTTCGTGCTGCAGGCAGCCTACGGTATCGTGCTCGTGCTTGCTGTGTGCCTCAACTCCGAAAAGCTCAAGCAGCGGTTCCAGATCTGGATGGAAAGCCGATGAAAACCTCCCTGACATCCAATCGCGCCCTGATCGCCTTCCTTGGCGTGGCTCTGGTTTTTGTGCTCGGCACGTTGATCATTCCCGGTTTCGGCAGCGTGTTTTCCGTCCGCGCCATGCTCATTCTGGCGTCGCTTCTCGCCATTGCCGCGCTCGGCCAGACACTGGTCATGATCCTTGGCGGTATCGACCTGTCGATCCCGTTCGTTATCGGCTTCGCCAATGTCGTCTTCGCCAGCCTTTACGGCAGCGGCACGCCGGCTCTCGTAGCGTTGCTGATCGTGATCGTGCTTGCCGCCTGCATCGGCGCCATTTCCGGTGGCTTGTCGGCGGCCTTGTCGATCCACCCTCTGATCGTTACACTCGGTGTCGGCACCGTGGTTCAGGCCGGCGTTCAGATGTGGACGCGCGGCCTGCCGACCGGTTCGGCTCCGCCCTTCGTCAACGAGTTCGTGTCGCTGGGCGGCACGATCGGGCCATTGCCCTTCCCTTGGCTCATCCCCTTTACAATGGTGCTGACGCTTGGCTGCTTTTTCGTGTTGCATCGAACGGTTTATGGCCGCCGCCTCTATGCTCTGGGCTCCAATCTGAAAGCCGCAGAACTCGCCCTCGTACGGCCCGTCGCCATGTGGATGACGACTTTCGCCCTCAGTGCGGTGTTTGCGGCAATCGCCGGGATTTTGCTTCTCGGTTTCACCGGCTCCTCCAGCGCCACCGTCGGCACGCCTTATCTCTTCCAGACGGTCTCGGCGGTCGTGATCGGCGGCACGGCGTTGATCGGCGGACGCGGCGGTTTCCCCGGTACCGTCGCGGGCGCCATCGTGCTGGTGGAGTTGCGCACGCTACTGATCGGCCTCGGCCTTTCCGAAGCGCTCGTCCAGTCGGCGCTTGGTCTTCTGATCCTGGCTCTCGTGGCCGCCTATGGCCGCGATCAGCATATCCGCAACCTGATCTGAGGAGAGACCCGTGGAGGAAAGGCTCGCAAAAACCATTGCCGCCATCCAGGAATCGGGAGCCGACTGGGGGCTCTTCACCAGCCCGGACGGTATCGCATACGCGCTTGGCCATGTCTGCGGTATTGAGGCTGGGCCTTCGCCCTTTGCCGGTGGCCCCAGCCTCGGCGTTGTCGGCAAGAATGGCGAAACCGCGCTGCTCGTCACCAACCTTGAGACGGACACGGCAAGCTGGGCGGAAACGATCGTCACCTACACCGGCTTCTCGTATCAGGAGCCGACCGATATCTTCGAGAATTACCTGACGGAAGCGAAGGTGCTCTTTGCCCGTCTCGGCGTAGGTGGACGCATTGCCGTCGAACGGCACGCTTTGCCCGCCTCGATCGCCGGTCTGCTCGACGGAAGCGTCACGCTTCCGATCGAACCCGCCTTTCGCCGGCAACGGGCCATCAAGACCGCAACCGAAATCGGCCTGCTGCGCGAGGCAGCCCTGACGGCATCGGCCGGGCAAAAGGCGTTTCTCGCCAGCACCCGTGCCGGCATGCGCGAGCTTGAAGTCTTTACGGCCATCCGTCTGGCGATGGAAACCCGTGCGGGCGCGCGCCTGCCGGTGACCGGCGATCTGATCTCCGGGCGGGAGCGCACGTCCCGCTTCATGGGCTGGCCAGACAACCGGGTCATCGAGGCAGGCGACCCGGTCATCTGCGATCTGGCGCCGCGTGTGGCCGGCTACTGGGGCGACAGTTGTGCCTCAGCCATGATCGGGCAACCGTCCGAGAGCTTCGCAAAGTTGTTTTCGACCGCCCGTTCTGCATTAGATCTGGCGATCGAGACGGTTCGGCCCGGCCTAATCATCGGTGATTTTGATGCCGTGCTTCAATCTGTCATCATCCGTAATGGTTACGGCTATGCGCATCATTCCGGCCACTCAATCGGCACCGGCGTACACGAATGGCCGCGCATCGTCGGTCACGAGCGCGAGACGCTGAAGGAAGACATGGTGATCATGGTCGAGCCGACGGCTTTCGACCCGAATGTCGGCGGTGTGAGGCTGGAATATATGCTGCATGTGACCGCCACAGGCTGTGAAATCCTGACAGATTTCGAGCATCGGCCGGTCTTTGAAACCTGATCAGCCGCTATCGCGGATCATCAGCTTGAAGCCCATGTCGATCAGTGTCTGCTCGGATTGGATGCCCCGCATGCCCTCCAGCAGCAGGCGCCCGGCTTCGCGGCCGATTTCGGCTGAGGGTACCGCCACCGTCGTCAGAGACGGGATCAGGTGGCGGGCAAGTTCGAAATCGCCGAAGCCGGTGATCGCCAGCCGTTGCGGGACTTTGAGCCCGATGCGGATGCTTTCCTGCAAAGCGCCCGAAGCGATGATATCGGACGAAAACATCACTGCATCCGCCTCCGGATACCGGGCAAGCGCCTTGCGCAGCACGTCGGCGCCAGAGGCCATGGTCAGCGGCAGATCGCGTGAAACCACGATGCGCGGCGTCTTGCCCGGGAAAAGCTCCTGCATAGCGGAGGCAAAACCGTCCCGCCGCTCGGCCGCACGGCTATCGCCCTTGCGCAAAACACCGGCGAAAACAATGTTCGTCCTGCCGGAACGTGCGAGGTGAGTGGCCATTTCCGCAATGGCCGCAGCGTTCGAGAAACCGACGAGCCGGTCGATCGGCTTGTCCGTCATGTCCCAGCCTTCGACAATGGGGATCCCGGCACGTTTCAACAGGGCGATGCTCGCGCGCGTGTGATGTGCGCCTATAACAAACAGACCATCCGGCCGCCGGCCGAGCAGGCTGCGGATAACCGCTTCTTCCCGATCCGGCTGGTAGTCGGTATTTCCAAAGAAGATCTGGTAGCCCTCCCGATGCAGCACGTCTGAAAAGTGCTGAATGGTCTCGGCAAACACCGAAGCCGAAAGTGTCGGGATGACTGCGGCAACCGTATTGCTCTTATGCGATGCCAGATGGCTTGCCGCGAGATTGTGGACGTAGTGCGTTTTCCGGATCGCATCATCGATCGTCTTGCGGTTTTCGGCCGTCACGGTGTCGGGAAAACGCAACGCCCGCGAAACCGTCTGCATGGAGACGCCCGCAGCCGCCGCGACATCCGCCATCGTCACCCCGCCACCCTTGCGACGGCCTTTTCGCGGAGAGTGCTTCTCGTCCGTCACAGGATAAAGGGCCTCACGCAGACGGGGGTGCCGATTTCGATACGCTTGCCGCTGTCGGTGAGCGCACCCGTTTTTTCATCGCGCCTGAAGATGACGATCGCATCGCCATTCTGGTTTGCGACCAGCAGATGTCGGCCACTGGGAGACAGCGCGAAGTTTCGCGGCGTTGCGCCGCCGGATGGGACGATCTCCTGAAGGGTCAGCATACCAGTCTCCTGATCCACGATGAAGCAGGCGATGCTATCGTCACCTCTGTTGGAACAGTAGAGAAAACGGCCATCAGAGGATAGATGGATATCCGCAGCGTGGGATTCGACGCCGGGGAGGACAGTCGACAGTGTTTGCTCTACCGCCAGCGCGCCGGGTTTCCTTGAGATGAAGGAGACGCTCGAACCAAGTTCGTTCGAGATATAGACGAAACGCCCGTTTGCATGCTGCGCTATGTGCCGAGGGCCTGCGCCGGCGGGAAGCGCGACGTCCGATACGAACGACAAGCTGCCATCCTCTTCCAGCCTGTATTCCGCGACACGGTCCAGACCGAGATCCGGTATGAGAACGCTGCCGCCTTCGGCGGTCTCCGTGACCATATGCGCATGTGGACGCTCCTGCCGGTCCGCGACCGGGCCAGGTTCGCCATCTAGCCGCAGCGATGCGACGGCAGGGCCAAGAGCGCCATCGGCAAGGATTGGAAACACGGCGATCGATTTGTCCGGACCGCCCGAGCCCATCGCATAATTGGCGACCAGCACGAAACGCCGGTCGCGCGTGACGATGTTGTGGGCGGCAATGCTGCCGAGGGTCGGCTGCTTGTTGAGATAGGAGAGCGTGTTCGTCTCTTGGGAAAACCGGAAGGCACTCACTGTGCCTTCGTGCCAGCCGAAAACTTCGGAATTGGCATAGACCACACCATCAGCAGCATCGACCGCGAGGAAAGTTGGGTTGTCGACGCTGTTCGTGGCAGTGAGGCGTTCGCATTCGAGCGTTGTTTCGTCGAACGCGAATATGGTCAGCCCTTCGCCGCGTGCGCCCTGAAAATACGGCGCTTCCCTGTTGAGCGAACCGACGGCGAGATAGACCTGCTGAGCCACCCAGAACTCCCCTGTTGGCGAATGAGACGGACGAATGGCACATTCGCAGTGATGAGGCTATAGCACATCGAGTGATTCGGGATTCACGCGACGTGCTATAGGTATTTGTTTGCGCATGTCTTTTTCCCGAAACCGCTGTGCACTTTCAGGAGACATGCTCAGTTCATAACCCAGCCGCCATCGACATTGAGCGTCTGGCCGGTGATGAAACCCGCCGCGTCCGATGCCAGAAACATCAGTGCGTTAGCGATGTCGGCGGCGCTGCCGCGACGCTTGATCGCCTGATGATCGAGCACGAAGCGTGTATAACCTTCGGGATCGGGATGGATCTTTTCCGCATCCGTCGGGAATGCGCCGGGCGCGACGGCATTGACGGTAATACCATAGGCCCCGAACTCGCGCGCCCAGGCGCGGGCGAGACCGATGAGCGCCCCTTTGGACTGGACGTAAGGCGAAAGATTTGCCCAGCCGCCGAAGGCAGTGACGCTTGCGATGTTGATGATGCGCCCCCAGCCTTTTTGACGCATATACGGCAAGGCGACTTGCACACAGACGATCCCCGCATCGACATTGATGCGCTGGACACGCTGCATTTCCTCGATCGAATAGTCTTCGAACGGTTTGGACGGATAGATCGCGGCATTGTTGATAACCACGTCGAATCCGCCGACTTCCTTTGCGAGACCTTCCAGCGAACTGCGCAGCGTGGCGAGATCCGACAGATCAAGCGCCTTCAGACCAAGCCCGTTCAAGCCCTCGGCGAATGCCGCGGCTTCGAGCGTGGCATTCTTCGCCGGGTCGTTATCGATCGCCACCACCCTGGCGCCAGCCCTCAGAAACGCGAGCGTCGTCTCGATGCCGAGACCGCCGGCGGCACCGGTATAGAGAATAACTTTGCCGGCAACGGACATCGCGGATTTTCCTTCTTCTGCAACGGCAGTTATCTGAACGTTCATCAGCGTCCCCCCAGCGCAACGTGATTGCCGGACGGGGCCGGATAGTCTTCGCTCGGCTGCCGCGCGATCGCCGTGATCCGCGCTTCGCTTGCCGCAATGGCAGCGGCATCGCCGAGAATACGCAAGGTGGTTTCGTAGCGGCGCTCCTCACCGTGTTCCAGCCAGATCAGCTCGCCGCGATCGCGCGCCGCGCCGTGACCGAGGACATGGTTGGTCGAAGGCTCGATGCCGAGCGCATATTGCCCAGCCTGTAGGTTCTGCCACTCGAACATGCAGGGGAACTGGTCCTTGCGCGTCACCACTTCGAAGCCTAGCCCCAGACGGTCGTTGACGAGCGCGACGGGAACCTCGCCATTCGCGTCGGACGCCATCTCATGTTGCCAAACCTGCTCGTGAAAGCCGAGTTGCGGCGCAGGCATGGTGCGGTAGCCGACATCCTGCCTGCGGTAATCGTCACCCGCATGGGCGGCCCAGACGACATCGCGGAGCGGCGCGAGATACCGCGACCCTTCGCTCAGAACCGGATGCCCGACATTGATATGATAGCAATACATGTGGGGCGTGCGGTAAAAGCCGCGATTGACCACCCTGTCCGAGAGAAGGATGTCATTGGTGCCGACCTTGACCTCGATGCGGCGTTTCAATTCCAGATGTTCGCCGAAAACCGTGCCCTGTGTGACCGTGCCTTCGCACCAGAGATAACACTCGTCTCCATCCCACCGTTCCCCGTAACCATTGAGCTTGCCCGGAATGGTGCCGATACGGCCGTGGATCGAGTGGCGGACGGTTTCCTTCGGCTTGTAATTATAATGATCGGCCTGCTCGTCATACATGAAGAGGATATGATCGAGGCCGCAGGTGATCATCAGGCCCGAGAAAGACCGCATCCAGCCGAGACCGCCCTCGCCTTCGTACTCGCTAAGCCCGGGGTGGCGGAAGCCGGACGGAGAATGCCAGCCGATCGCCATGCCCCGATACTCACAGTCCGCGATGTCGAGTGCGCGATCCACCAGCACGGTGAAGCGCAGCCCCGTGCCGCTTCTGAACTCAAGCAGGCGGATGCCGCGCTCCAGCCCGTCACCGAGCGTCATCAGCCGGACGCCGGCAAATTGCGAAAACGATCCTGCACTGGCGGCGAGGTCGCGCCGCGACTTCGCTTCCCCGTAAAGTTCAACCATCGTCGTGTTCCTTCTCACCTGCCGAAGGCAGGCCATGCTGTCTGAGGAGCGGCCGGGGCCAGCCCGGCCGCGATGTCATCAAAGGCCCTGCGCCCGCAGCTTTCCATCGAGGAACTTCTTGGCGCGCGGCACATCGCTCTCATCCAGATGTTCGATGATCATCGGAATGTTCGGATGCTTCTGCGCCAGACGCTTGAGATAGAGATCGTAGTTCAGCGAGCCGAGACCGGGCGCCGGCAGTTCGATTTCACCGACGCCACGGAACGTATGGCTTTCGAGCGCATCGGAATCGCCGATGTCGGCATGCTTTTCCGACTTGTCGTCACCCGAACGCTTCACATCCTTGGCATGGCCGATCTTGATCTTGTCGGACAGCGTATCGAAGACTTGGTTCAGGATCTGATCCATGCGATCGATGTTGTGGGTCTCGAAGTAGTTGGTCGGGTCCATCAGCAGGCCGAGGCCCGGATGATCGACCTGCGCAAACATCTTCACCGTTTCCTCGACCGAACCGACAACGTTGTTGACGTAGGTTTCGAGAAGGAAGACCGCGCCGTGATCATAGGCATATTGCGACAGGTCGGCGATGACCTTGCGGCATTCTTCGAAGCCTTCCTCGGTCTTGTTTTTGGGGTGATGGACCCAGTCCGATTCCGTGTTGTACGTGCCAGTCTCCGAGATCACATAGGGCGTGCCCAAATACTGGGCGTGTTTGATGATTTCCTTGAGGTAGCCGACGCGGCGATCTCGCTCGGCCTTGTCCGGGTGAATGATGTTGGTGTAGCCGGAAACGCAGGAGATCGGCAGGTTGTGATCGCGAAAGGTCTCGCGGATCTTCACGCACTTATCCTTAGTGATCTGGCCCGCCGAGAGATCGATGTCCTTGAAGTGCATATCGAGCTGCACCGTGTTGAAATCGAGCGCACGGATCTTTCGCGCCGTTTCCTCCAGCGCATACGGGAAATAACCCGTGAAAATACCGGTTTGCATCATGATGAGAATCCTCCCTCGTTTTTCATGAATGGATCGAAATTTCGGAAAGCCTGACCGTCCGGCCCTCGGCAATCGACTTGTAGCCGGCTTCGATCAACGCCACGGTCTTGACGTTGTCAGCAACCGAAAGCGCTGGCGCCTCGCCGGTCTTCACGGCATATTGCAGCTGCTCCATCACGCCGATGAAGGCATGCGGGAACCACATCGTTTCCCATGTCGGCGAAACCCACTTGCCGCCTGTCGTCTTTTTGGAGGCGTAAGTGAGCGTAGACGGCGAGCCGTCCGGCCAGCCGATCGTGCCCTGGGCCACGCCGTCGGTGCCTTCGACGCGCCACTTGATATAGATGTCGCCGTCGAACCCCTCTTCCCGCGGGCCTGACCACACGTCTTCCATCGAAACGGCCATTACGCCGTCCGGGAAACTGAGCGTCGAAACGGTAATGCCGTCCTTGTGCTCGAACGTGGTGCGCGGATCCTTGCGCGTCAGCGTCGTGATCGTATCGGGATCGCCGAACAGGAAGCGCAGCACGTCGAGATGATGCACGCTCATGTTGGAAAGCGTCAGCCGGTCGTAGTCCTCAAGAAACGCCTGCCAATGGGGGATCGCCCGCATCTCGATGGTGGCGAGAATGGGCGTACCCAGCTCTGCTCCGTCGAGGATCTGCTTCAGCACGCGCATGGATTGGTCGTAGCGCATGTTCTGATTGACGGAGAGAACCTTGCCGGCCTTGGCGGCGGCGTCCCGCAGTTCGATCGCTTCGTCCAGCGTCAGAGCAAGCGGCTTCTGCGCCAGGATACCCTTGATGTGCGGCTGGGCCAGCGCCTTGCGAATGAGCGCAGGCTGCCGGTCCGGGGGAAAGGCGATATCGAGGATTTCGATGTTCGGATCGTTGATCAGCGAATCCGGCGTGTCATGCACCGTCGGAATATCCCAGCGCTCTGCAACGGCCGCAGCCTTTTCCCGCGTGCGCGACGCGATGGCGACGACCGGGAAGCCCGCTTCCTTGTAGGCCGCCAGATGGCACTCCGCCATGATCATGCCGGCACCGATGCAGCCGATCCTGACATCCCGAACCCGCACCTGCGGATCCGGCGCAAAACCCTTGGCTTCGCTCATAATGACCTCCCGTTTGATATGTTCGTTCACAGGCCGAGCGCCTCCCCCGCCTGATTGAAGAAATGGGCTCTCGCCGGATTGCAACTGAGCGCCACGGCGCTGTCGATGCGAATATCCGGCTGCCCGCGCATCAGCGCCTTAAGCTTGTCCGCGCCAGTATCGACAGTCACGACCGTATAGCCGCCGAGCGGTTCGACTTCATAGACCTTGGCTGCACGTCCCGCATGCGCCGCACTCCATGGCTCGACCTTCAGATCCTCCGGGCGGACGCCGATTTCCGAGACATCCGCCGGAACGGCGTCGATCGGCAGCGTGATCGTGCCATCGGCAGCCTTTATCCCGTCGCCACGAACGGCAGACATGATGTTCATCATCGGCGCACCCAGAAGCAGCGCGACGTATCGGCTGACGGGCGTATCGTAGATCTCGCCCGGTGCCCCGATCTGGCGGATTTCGCCGTGCTCCATGATGGCAATGCGATCGGCGACGGACATCGCCTCTTCCTGATCGTGGGTGATGTAGATCAGGGTCTGGCCGAGGTCGCGCTGGATGCGCTTGAGTTCGACACGCGTCTCTTCGCGCAACCGGGCATCGAGCGCCGAGATCGGATCATCCATCAGATAGGCGACCGGATCGCGCACGAGGGCGCGGGCAATCGCCACCCGCTGCCGCTCGCCGCCGGAAAGCTGTGCCGGCGGCTTGTGCAGCAGATGGGCAATATGCAGTTTGGCGGATACCGCTTCGACGCGCGCCCGGATCTTGTCTTCCGGAATCTTCCGCTCGGTGAGCGGGAAGCGCACATTCTCCCCCGCCGTCATATGCGGAAAGAGCGCCAGGTTCTGAAACACCATCGCCACGTTGCGATCGGCCGGCGAGACGCTGTTGACGGGCCTGCCGCCGATCAGGATTTCGCCTTCATCCGGCGTTTCCAGACCGAGGATCAGCTTCAGGACCGTCGATTTTCCCGACAATGGCGGGCCGAAGAAGCAGAAGAATTCACCGGGCTGGATGTCGAAGCTCGCGTTTTTCAACGCGATTGTCTTGCCGAAGCGCTTGGTGACGTTGCGGAAGGAAATGCCAGCCATATCACGCTCCCCGGATCGCATTGCCGGTTGCCGCATCGAACAGACGCGCGGCTCCCGGTTCGATGGCAAGATGGACGGTCTCGCCGGTGCGAATGGCGATATCATTATCGAAGACTGCCTTCACCCGCCTGTCGCCATCGCCGAAATGAACCACCGTCCGCGCGCCGATGCGCTCCACGAAGGTTACCGGCAGGGACAGACCCGACGCCGATGCCGCCAGCACGACGCGTTCCGGCCGGAAGCCGTAGACCACATCTCTTGCCGGTTGCGCGCGGGCGGCGGCTGAGAGCGCGGGCTCCAGTGGGGAGGTGATACCAAGGACGTCCAGATCGACGACCATGCCGCGGTCGCTCTCGGCAAGCGTGCCGCTCAAAAGGTTCATGCCCGGCGAGCCGATAAAATCGGCGACAAAGCGATTGACGGGATCATTATAAACCTCAAGCGGCGTGCCGACCTGCTGCAGCACGCCATGGTCCATGACGGCAATACGGTCCGCCATGGTCATCGCTTCCAGCTGATCGTGGGTGACATAGACCATAGTCTGCTTGAACTGGCGCTGGAGATGTTTCAGCTCCGTGCGCATAACCGCACGGAATGCGGCATCGACATTGGAGAGCGGCTCGTCGAGCAGGAAGATCGCCGGTTCGACGATCGCCGAACGGCCGATCGCCAACCGCTGCAGGATGTTGACCGAGAGTTTGGCCGATGGCTTGTCGAGCATCTGTGTCAGCTGAAGGAAATCGGCCATCGCCTTAACCCGCCGATCCAGCTCGCTTGCCGGCGTGCCGCGCACCTTTAGCCCGTAGGCAAGATTGTCGTAGACATTCATGTGAGTGAAGATCGCGTAATTCTGGAACACGAAACCCACGCCGCGCTTGCCCATGGCGATGCCGTTCATATCGGCGCCATCGAAGGTTATGCGGCCTTCGCTCGGGCTTTCCATGCCGGCGATCATGTTCATGGTTGTCGATTTGCCGCAGCCGGATGGCCCCAGCAGCGCCATGAATTCGCCATCGCGGATTTCGAGGTCCATGGTCTTCAGCGCGGTGAAAGCGCCAAAGCGTTTCACCAGATTTTGAAGGTGGATCGCAGTCATGGCTCAGGCCTCCTTCACGGCATTCATGCGACTGATGGCAAGCGATACGACGATGGACAGAACCACGAGAATGACCAGCGCGATCGCCGCAACGTAGCCCCAGATCAAATCCTGCTGCGTCACCTTGTAGATGTAGACGGAGATTGTTTCGGTCGCGACGCCCGGCCCGCCCCCGGTCATGATGAAGAGAGTATCGAAGATCTTGAAGTTCTCGATGATGCGGATCGACAGGGCGATGATCATGATCGTCTTCATCTTCGGCAGCGCGATCGTATAAAATCGCTGCCACCAGCTGGCGCCCAGCAAGGTCGCCGCGCGCATCTGGTCTTCCGGCACGCCAACGAGGCCGGCGAGCAGGATAAGGAACATCAGCGGCGTCCATTGCCAGATATCGGCGATCATAACCGCCGCCAGTGCGGTTCCGGGGCTCGAGAGCCAGGCGAGCACGAAGGGCCGGCCGATCAGCGTCGAGATGATGTCGTTGACCGGGCCACCCGATTGGAACAGCATGAAGAACATGTAGCCGGCGACGGCAGGCACGACCATCATCGGGATCAGCATGATCGAATAGAACACCCGCTTGCCGGCGAAATTGTCCATGAACAGGATCGCAAGCCCAAGACCCAGCAGGAATTCGACCGGCACGCAGATCAGCATGACGAGCGCTGTCCGGCCGAGCGCATCCCAGAAGCGGCTATCGATGGCAAGGTCGGTATAGTTGGCAAAACCGTTCCACACCTCATAGGCCTGCCACCAGCCGGTACCATCGAGCGGCGACCAGTCGGTGAGGCTGATATAGAGCTGCATCAGCAGCGGGAAGACCGCGATGAACAGCACGAGAAGCTGCGCCGGCAGCGTCAACAAAAAGCCGAGACGGCGGCCACCGTCTTCAATACGGGCATCCTCGGTGCGCGTGTCGGATGGGGTGAGATCGCCAGGCACGGAGCGCTTCTCCTCGGTTGCAAAGCTGCTCATTGCTTGAGCGCTCCAAAGGTAAGGCCGCGAACCAGATGCTTCTGGATGGCGATACCCATGATGACGGGGGGCACGGCTGCGATCAGGCCAAGCGCGGCCTTGGCGCCGTAAAGCTGGCCGGTCATCGAGGATGACAGCGATGCCATATAGACCGGGATCGTCACCCATTCGCGCGTCGTCAAAAGCAGGGCGATGAGATAGTCCGACCAGTTGAGGATGAACACGAAGAGGGCGGAGCTTGCAAGCGCCGGACGCATCATCGGCAGCGTGATCTTGATGAAGACGCGCATGCGCGAGCAGCCCTCGACCAGAGCCGCATCCTCGATTTCGCGCGGCATATCATCAAAGAACGTCTTCATCAGCCAGAAGGCGAACGGCAGGGTGACGATGCCATAGATCAGGGCGAGCCCCCACCACGTATCGACAAGACCGAAGAAAGCCCACATGATCATCACCGGGATCATCACCGCCATCGGCGGAAACAGTCGGAGCTGGATCAGCGCCAGCGGCAGGTTTTGCCCCGAGCCGAAGCGCGACAAGCCATAGGCGCCGGCCGTGCCCGCCGTCATAGCGATCAGCGTGCCAAAAACGGCCGAGAGCAGCGACGCCAGGATCGGCTTGCCGGCGGTGCGGTCGAGCGCGACGATGAGGTCGGAGGTGGATGTACCCAAGATAAAGCGGAAATTGTCGAGCGTGGGGGCTTTTGGCCACCAGGTCAGATCGGCGCCGGTGGCAGACCATTCAGCGATCGGCTTGAAGGCCATCGAGGCCATCCAGAGCGTCGGGACGAGCGTCACGGCGAGCGCCAGGAGGATGGCGGCGTAACGGAAAACCTCAAAGGGTAATGAGCGCTTCATGACAGGAAAAACTTCATTCTCGAAAACGGGATGATTGCCGGGCGGGATCTGCGCCCGGCAATCATGTCAGCGGCGCGCGTCAACCCGCCAGCGGATCGAGCACCGTCGGCCAGGCTTGCTTGTTCGTCTTGATGGCTTCAAGCAGCTTTTCTTCGCCGGTTCGCCGCGCGATGCGCTGCCACTGGCGTTCTGTATCCGCCATGGCCTGCTCCGGCGTTTTCGACTTGGTCAGCGCCGCCATCAGGTTTTCGTCCAGCGCATTGTGGAATGCCGTCGCGCCGGGATAGTTGATGGTCGGCACCGTGCGGGCAACGGTCTCACGGACGACGTCCATGTGGTAATCGTGGTAAGTCTGCCGCACCAAGGGGTCAGAGAAATTCGCGAGCTGGAACGGATCGAAATATCCGCCGGGGTTCGCCGTCATCCAGGAATAGATGCGGCTCGAACCCAGCCATTGCAGCAGGAGATAGCACGCCTCCGGGTTTTTGCTCTGGGCCGAAACGCAGGCCGAAAGGTTCAGCCAGAGCACCGAACGGCTCACAAGCTTACCATCGACTTCGCGGCCGGGCGACAGCATCGAACCTATCTTGCCGGTGACGTTTGAGCCTTCGTTCGCCTTGTTGTCGAGAAACTTCGGCAGATTCGAGAAGGCGCAGGTCATCGCGGCACCACCGCCGGCGAAGTTGCCGTATTGCTCAGGCCAGCCCCAGGAAATCGCATCCGGCGAATGATGGCTGAGACTATCGACATATTCCTGTGTCGCCAGATAGCCGGCGTCGGAATTGATCAGCGGCTTACCATCGTCACCGAATAGGAATTGGTTGGGCGAGCCCATGGACACGAAACGCTGATACCAGTTGGTATAGCCCCAGCCCTGATTGCGCAAGTCGGTGGAGCCGAACAGGCCCTTGTCCGGGCGATGGAAGAAGGCCGCGATATCGGAATGCTCCTTCCAGGTGCGCGGCGGCGCAAGCGCATAACCGTACTTATCGGCGAAAGCCTTCTTCTCGGCTTCGTCATTGAAGAGGTCGGTACGGTAATTCCAGGTCTGAAAATCGCCATCGAGCGAGACCCCGTAGGTGGAGCCGCGATACTGGTTCAGCAGCGAGACGCCCTTGGCACCGTTCACGTAACCACGCTCGGGATCGTCCCATTCCGGCTTGTGAGCCGCGACATATTCGTCAAGCTTGATGATGCCGGCGGTTTCGGCGAGATCGCCCAGGCGGTTCCATTCAACCGCGTAGATGTCGAAGGCTCCGCCTTTGGTGGAGATATCCTGCATCGTTTTGGTGAATTCCTGGCCGTTGGGAACACCTACGATATCAAGCTTGATACCGGTTTCCTTTTCCCAAAGATCTTTGATTGAGGGCGCACCGGCCGGGAAAGGCTGGGTCAACTGGCCGATCGATCCATCGGAAAGGCCCAGCACGATCCGCTCCGGCGCCTTGCCGGCCGCCTTCAGCGCCTTCGCCGCTTCTATGGCACGGCCCTCGGGTGTTTCAGGGCCGTATTGATAACGCTCGGCACCATCAAATCCGGTCGGCCCTCCGACCATTCCCGGCGCCAGGGCATCGGCCGCAAATGCTCGGCCGGGCCGAATTATTTGCGGCGCAATACCGACTGCAGCCGTCAATGCAAAGGTTTTTGCACCAGCGGCCAGCAAGCCGCGGCGCGAGACCGTAAAGATGTCGCTCATTGGTTTCTCCTCCCAAGCTGACTGGCCTCCACACCTGTCAACTTGAGGAGTAATGACGTCGCAAATGATCGATGTCAACATCATAATACATCATATTACATCTTCAATGGGAGCCGCTTAAGCTTTTCTTTGTCGATAGGCTGGGAAGACTGCCAGAATGACGTATTATGATGGATTTCTTGTAAAACCGCGATGGAGTTTATGAGGATAAAGCGGAGTAAATACCGTTTGGGGCCTTGTATTTGACGCCGGTCGAAATACATCATTTTCCATCATTTCTCGAAAGGAAAGATTTTGCGCTCGACTTTGATGGACATTGCACGGGAAGCCGGGGTTTCTCCGGCAACGGTAGACAGGGTCCTCAACAATCGTGACGGCGTGCGCGAGCGCACCCGAAAGGCCGTGCTCGAAACTGCGCGTAAGCTGGGCTATGCGTCCGAACCAGACGGGACGCAGGAAGCCAACGGCACGGTGCTGCGGCTGGACTTCGTGTTGCCAGCAGGCACCAATACTTTCATCGCCAATCTTCTTCAGCAGATCGTCAAACAGGGTGAGCTTCAAGACGACATCGATGTTCACGTGCATTCGATCGAAGGCTTCAATCCCGACAGCCTGGCAAGGCAGCTCGATGCCCTGATTGCGACCACGCAAGGGGTTGGCGTCATTGCGCTGGATCATCCAACGGTACGGGAGGCCATGCGCAGACTGGCAGCCTCCGGTGCCCCCATCGTCACACTGGTTTCAGATATTCTGCATGTTCCGAGGCTTGGATATATCGGCATCGACAACCGCGCCGCCGGACGGCTGGCCGGTTATCTGCTCGGGAGACTGTTGAGTCGCGGAGAGAAACGCAAGATCGCGCTGTTTGCGGGCTCACTATCCTACCGGGGCCATGAAGAACGGGAGATGGGATTTCGCCATGTCATTGCGGAAGATTTCCACAATCTGGAGATCGTCGAGCTTCGGGAAATCCGCGACGATCGGCAGCGGGCTTTCGAGGAAACCGTGTCGCTGCTGAAGCGGCATCCCGACCTGTCGGGCATCTACAATATCGGCGCCGGCAATGCCGGCATCGGGCAAGCCCTGCAGGAAGCAGGTCTTGCCCAGTCCGTTATCTTTGTGGGTCATGAGGTGACTGAAAGCACCAAGCGTTTTCTGCTCGACGGCACGATGGACGCCGTCATCGACCAGAACCCACGGGTGGAAGCACGAGAAGCGCTTACCATGCTCAAGACCGCAGTTCTGGGAGGAAAGGTTGATTACCATCCCCCACGGCTGCAGGTTATCTTCCGAGAAAACATACCCGAATTTTAGGCAGAGAAGCCAGCTGACGCCACCTCCAAATCCGGCAAATCACTGCGCTCGCCAAAATGTGGAGGTGATGGATTGCTAGGTGGCAATCGGCGCACAATGTTGGCTCGGACAAAGTTCAAGAGATATGAACTCGCGACCCATACTTTAAAAGCGGGAAGGTCGTTGAAATAGCTACGCCAACGGCATGGCCATAATTATAGAACATAATTGCATGCTCGAACTCAAGCTCGCAGCGACGGCGCTTGAGATTAACTGGGTGTTGATTTCCACTGAGAGCTGACCCTCTATCAAGCTCTGCCGGGTCAGCTCTCAGTGGAAATCAACATCTATTTGCGCCAACCCGTAAAAATTTGATCATTGGCCAAAGACGTTAGCTGCGACCACGATGGAATTGGGCGTCGAAGCGCTACACCATCTCCAGCCCGACCAGTTCGTCAACGCGCTGCTTGTGGAGGAGACCCTAAACCGTCCTCGAAGGTGTAAAATCACACAGGCAACGGCCTATGCTCTCGGGTCTTTAGCGCTTGGTGCGTCTAAGTCGGCCCAGAAAAAGTTCGAACAACGAGGGTTTTCCGGACTTCGAGCGTCAGCCGTTGAACGCGGCCGCTCTGTGACAGTTTCGCTGTTCGGAAATATGTGCGGAAATCGAGTGTTCTGAAATGGCTGCGTGATTAGCTGATAAGTGCTCTTGATAGGACTCGAACTCTCGGCACCCGATTTGTCTTCGCCACTTCAAAATAAATCAATTACTTGGCTTCTGGAGAGAGGATACCCTATTCTCCGAACGGAAGCTCGATGTCTTCCCGGTTTTTCCTAGCCCCCTCGATCAGAACC
This sequence comes from Rhizobium sp. Root483D2, assembly GCF_001426685.1. GTDB lineage: Bacteria > Pseudomonadota > Alphaproteobacteria > Rhizobiales > Rhizobiaceae > Pararhizobium > Pararhizobium qamdonense. The sequence goes on from NZ_LMFB01000042.1 coordinate 25,204, forward strand.
GTCTTGAATAGCTCGGCATCTTGTGTGGGCAGCATCCCTGCCCCGGTTCGAATGGCTTCCTGCCACGCAATTCCGCGCTCCCACGCCTCGTTGTAGACGAGC
>NZ_LMFB01000043.1:0-76689 GCF_001426685.1 Rhizobium sp. Root483D2
TTGCAACCCGGCCCAGCCGGTCCGGTCGGGGGCTTGCCTCAGCACACCTGGACATACCGAGCGTCGCATTTCTAAACGGATGCAGATGCGCCCAAAGTGACATTTTAACTTTGCACACAAACGGACATTTCAATCCCGCCGCCACAATATATGTAGCCGCAAAGTTGAAGTGTCCTGTTTCTGCAAAGTTAGAGTGTCACACTCCCCGCGTTTACCGAACATATGCCTGCCGCTGGATTGTGAGCGTCTGCCACTACGCAGCGTCGAAATCAGCGCGGCTCGTCATGTAACCGGATGGATTGGGCTCGGCCTTCATCATCGTCCGCCGCCAAGCCTCTTGCTCCGCATGGATCAAAGCCAGTTCCCAGATGCAGCCAATCACCGGTCTGTTTACCGTGTCCAGGGGTTGGGCGGCAGCATAGGGTTTTCGATAGTTGTGCTGACACAGAACCGATCCCTGTATCCACCAGTGCGCTGAAACCGTCACGCCCGATTCTCCGGGATGAATGATCACGAAGCCCATGCCATTGTCATCGCCCTCGTCTGCCACACGCGGCAGAACCTCGGCTTGGACGAACGATTGTGCGAGGCTGAGCATGGCTTGGTCGATGCGGCGATTATCCGCAACGAGGCAATAGATTTTGAATTGCAGACTTGCCATGTCCCAAAGGCCCAAATGTGACACTGTGCGTGGATGATAGATTTCAATCGGTTTTGAGTTCATGGGCCACACTCCGCTGGGCCTATTGGTGCCAACATGCGCTCTGGCCGATCGGCGTGCATTCTGCCATGATATAGGGCAGAATGAAGGACCGGTGGGGCATTTAGGCATCCAGAACCACGACACAATCAGTTTCTACAGATCTTATGTCCTGATTTCTACACGAATATATTAATCCATTTATTTGTTTATATTAATCCATTTATTTGTTTTTGTAATATAAATCTAAAATTCGATCCACCGATCTTTCTTCCGAAACCATTTTCGACCGGCATACGTATGTATTTCTTCTGAGAGCAAGCAAGGAGACGGTGAATGATCCGGACATTCATAGCCTGCGCATGTATTGCCATCCTCTTCGCCGCGCAGCCACTGGCGCTTGCGGCCGAGCCTGTCGATACCGCCCAATCGATCATTCAAAACCAGATCCAGGCCTTTCTCAACGATGATGCGGAAACGGCTTATTCCTTTGCCTCGCCGCAGATCCGGCAGAAATTTCCGGACAAGAGCATCTTCTTCGAGATGGTCAAGCGCGGCTATACGCCGGTCTACCGCCCCGGCAACTTCGCCTTCGGGCGCAGCAAGATTGATGGGGATACCGTGGTTCAGGAGGTTCTGATTTCAGGGCCGGGCGGCAAGGACTGGACGGCACTGTACTTCCTCGTCAAGCAACCCGACGGCAGCTACAGGATCAACGGCGTGCAGATGCTGCAACAGGCGCCGGGGCCTGAGATTTAAAGAGCGGAAAGTACACCCTCTGCGGGACAACGCATTGACGTTGAGACACGCGCTCCCTTAGACATGACGTGCTAATTAAGCCCGGGAGCGTTCATCGTGAATTTGCCGCTGCAGAAAGTTTGTGACATCCATGATCTCTTCCATCCAGAGATCGACAATATTCTTAGAGACGATTTGAGATCTATTCCTTTCGGATCCCGGCGTGCCTGGGAATTCGCCATGATCTTCCGGGCGCTTTCGATCAAGGGAAAGCTTCACCCTGCAGCCCAGGGTCTTGCCATGGGCGCCGGTACTGAAAAGCTCATCTATGCGATCGTACCGCGCGTCGCAAAGACGATGGTCACCGATCTTTATTTGCCCAATAGCGGCTGGGTCGGGGTGCGTACCGACAATCCCCGTGATCTGATCCTGCAAAAGGCGCCCTGGCCGATCGACGCGACCAAGGTCGATGCGATGGCGATGGACATGCGCAAACTCGATTTCCCCGACGAGAGCTTCGACTTCTGCTGGTCGACTGGATCATTCGAGCATATCGGGCGCGACGCGGATTTCCTGCAGCACTTCAGAGAGGTCGAACGCGTCCTGAAGCCCGGCGGCGTCTATGCCTTTACCACGGCCATCACGTTCGGCGGCGTCACCGAGCCGATTCCGCACAACTACTATTTCGATCCCAACCATCTGATCGACCTGATCCATGCCTCGCCGCTGCATGCCGAGCCGGAATTCGATTGCTTCGTGCGCGATCATATTTTCAACCGCCCTCACCCGGAACGGCTGCAGGATTACGGGTGCGATGCCGCCCGCAAATTTTCCAAGCCGATCGTCTCGTTTCGCCGCGGCATCATTCTGGCGGCCAACGTGATGGTGCTGACAAAGGATTCCGGACGCACCAAAGTGCGGCCGCAGGTGCGTGGACTTGAGGAATCACGCAAGCGGTTGACGGTCCAGGCAGATGGCCATCTGAGCGCGCTTTGGTCCGACTTCCAGTATCTTCAGCCAGAAGTGGAGAAGGGCAGCCTGACCATCCAGCCGCAGGTCTTCGGCGACGGCACGGCGGTAATCGACGTCATCATTCCGCATGGTGGCCCTGAGACACTGAAATGGACCGTCAAGCCACGGCCGATTTCCGGGAGCATCACCTGGGAGCCGCTGCAGTCAGGCAAGCTGACAGCCCTCGATAGCAGCTTTCGCTTCGAGACCAAGCGCGACCGTCTTTATTCCATCAAGCTGTCAATCCCTTTGTCCGCCAAAATGTCGGGCGCGGCCAAAGATCTGAGCCGCGTCGTCGTCAAGGCGAAAGTCGTCTGAGTGCTGCTATTTCACAATGGCGCCAAGTCGCCTTGGCGCCATTCTTCCTGTGTTTCCTGCATGAAGGCGGCATAGCGGCCTTCTTCGATCGCCTTGCGGATACCGGCCATCAGGTCCTGGTAATAGGCAAGATTATTCCAGGTGAGCAGCATGCCGCCCAGGCTTTCGTCGGCGCGCACGAGGTGATGCAGGTAGGCGCGCGAATAGTCGCGTGCCGCCGGGCATGAGGATTGATCGTCGAGCGGCCTGATATCTTCCGCATGGCGGGAATTGCGCAGGTTGACGCGGCCGCGCCGGGTGAAGGCCAGGCCGTGACGGCCGGCGCGGGTCGGCATGACGCAGTCGAACATGTCGATACCGCGCGCCACGGATTTCAGGATATCGTCGGGTGTGCCGACCCCCATCAGATAGCGCGGTTTTTCGGCGGGCAGTTCCGGGCAGGTAATGTCGAGCATATCCAGCATCACCGCCTGCGGTTCGCCGACGGCAAGGCCGCCGATCGCGTAGCCCTTCAGATCGAGCCCTGATAATGCCTTTGCCGAGCGGACGCGCAGTGCAGGCACATCGCCGCCCTGGACGATGCCGAACATCGCCTTGCCAGGCTGGTCGCCGAAAGCAGTCTTGCAGCGATCTGCCCAGCGCAGAGACATTTCCATTGCGCGTTCAATATCAAGTGCTTCGGCCGGAAGTCTCACACATTCGTCGAGCTGCATCTGGATATCGCTATCGAGCATGCCCTGGATCTCGATCGAACGTTCCGGCGACATGTGATGGAGCGCGCCATCGACATGGCTCTTGAAGGTTACGCCCTTTTCATCGAGCTTGCGCAGCCCGGCCAGCGACATGACCTGGAAGCCGCCGCTGTCGGTCAGGATCGGATAGGGCCAGCGGATCAGCTCATGCAGGCCGCCAAGACGCGCCACGCGCTCGGGGCCGGGGCGCAGCATCAGGTGATAGGTGTTGCCCAAAATAATGTCGGCGCCGAGATCGCGGACCTGATCGAGATACATCGCCTTGACCGTGCCAACGGTTCCAACCGGCATGAAAGCCGGCGTGCGGATCTCGCCGCGCGGCATCGATACCGTGCCGCGACGGGCCTTGCCGTCAGTTGCCTGAATGTTGAACTGGAATGTCTCGGTCATGGTGTCTCGATCCTGGGATTATCCCGGAAAAGCAGGCTGGAATCGCCGTAGGAATAAAAGCGGTAGCCGGTTTTGATTGCATGGGCATAGGCGCGCCGCATGGTCTCAAGGCCACTGAACGCCGAAACCAGCATGAACAAAGTCGATTTCGGCAGATGAAAATTGGTCATCAGCATATCCACCGCGCGAAAGCGATAGCCGGGCGTAATGAAGATGCCGGTCGGGCCGGACCAGGGGCGGATATCGCCATTCTCTTCGGCCGCACTCTCGATCAGCCGCAGCGACGTGGTACCGACGCAGACGATGCGCCCGCCCCTCGCCCGGACAGCATTCAGGCGTTCGGCGACCTCGGCACTAACATGGCCGATCTCCTGATGCATGACGTGATCGTCGGTATCGTCCACCTTCATCGGCAGGAAGGTTCCGGCGCCCACATGCAAGGTGACGAAATGGCGCTCGACGCCAAGCGCATCCAGGGCGCCGAACAGCCGATCGGTGAAATGAAGACCGGCGGTCGGGGCCGCCACGGCACCCTCTTCGCGCGCATAGACCGTCTGGTAGTCGGTCCGATCCTGCTCGTCCTCGGCGCGCTTGGAGGCGATATAGGGCGGCAGGGGAATATGGCCGACGGCAAGAATGGCGTCGTCGAGCGCCGGGCCGGACAGGTCAAACTGAAGGGTCACTTCGCCGGCCTCGCCCTTCTCCGCGACGGTCGCGTCCAGCGCGCCCATCAGGCAGGTATTGGACCCGTGGCCGAATTCGATGCGGTCGCCGGGCTTCAGGCGCTTGGCCGGGCGGGCAAACGCCTTCCAGCGATCAGCTGCGACACGCATGTGCAGCGTCAGGGAGACCTCAGTCACCACATCCGCGCCGCGCCGCCTGAGCCCTTCCAGCTGCGCGGGAATGACTTTTGTATCATTGAAAACGAGCGCATCGCCGGGACGCAGGAACGACGGCAGGTCCATCACGATGCGATCGCTCAGCTCGGAATCGTCTTGCGGCTGGACGACGAGCAGGCGCGCGCTGTCGCGCGGACTTGCGGGCCGCAACGCAATATTGTCTTCGGGAAGATCGAAATCGAACAGATCGACGCGCATCAAAACTCTCTTTAAACGGCAAACCCGCCCCGGCGCCCTTCAAGGCAACGGGACGGGTTTTGGCAATAGCCTGAATTAGGCGTTGGCGGCAAGTTTCATCGAAATGATGCTGTCGGGATCCTTGACGGGCTCGCCCTTCTTAATCTTGTCGACATTGTCCATGCCGGAAATGACCTGACCCCAGACCGAGTACTGCTTGTTCAGCCATGGGCTGTCGGTGAAGCAGATGAAGAACTGCGAGTTAGCCGAGTTCGGCATCTGGCTGCGGGCCATCGAGCAGGTGCCACGCACGTGGCTCATGTTGGAAAATTCAGCCTTGAGGTCCGGCTTCGACGAGCCGCCCATGCCGGCGCGGGCCGGATTGAAATCCTTGCCGCCGGTCTTGCCGTACTGCACGTCGCCGGTCTGCGCCATGAAGTCGTCGATGACGCGGTGGAACACGACGCCATCATAGGCACCTTCGGCGCACAGTTCCTTGATGCGGGCAACGTGGCCCGGCGCCAGATCCGGCAGAAGCTGGATGATCACCTGCCCCTTGGTGGTTTCCATGATGATGGTGTTTTCCGGATCCTTGATCTCGGTCATGGTCTTCTCCTTTGTGTTATTTTCGTCTGCTTAAAATGGCTGGATTGAAGCCGGTGTTACTTGCCGACCTTGACGCTGATCATGCGGTCGGGATCGCTGACGGAGCCGTTATTGGCTTCGTCGCCCTTCTTGATCTTGTCGACATTGTCCATGCCTTCAACCACCTTGCCGACGACCGTGTACTGGCCGTTCAGGAAATCGCCGGGGGCGAACATGATGAAGAACTGGGAATTGGCGGAGTTCGGGTCCTGGCTGCGGGCCATGCCGACCGTGCCGCGCTCAAACGGGACCTTGGAAAATTCAGCCTCGACATTCGGCTTTGACGAACCGCCCATGCCGGCCATGTCGGCCTTGAAGTCCTTTTCCATATTGCCGTACTGAACGTCGCCGGTCTGGGCCATGAAGCCCGGAATGACGCGGTGGAACGCGACATTGTTATAGTCACCGGCCGCAGCCAGTTCCTTGATGCGCGCCACGTGCTTGGGCGCCACATCCGGCAGCAGTTCGATGACGACCGGGCCGTCCTTCAGAGTGATGGTGATGTATTCCTTGGCCTGCGCAAAAGCGGTGCTGGTCAGGGATGCAAGGACAACGGCGCCTGCGAAAGCGAGTTGGAGAATTTTCATATGAACTCCCATGGAAATAAAAAGGAAAACGTCAGGATTTGCGTTTTGCGTTCAGGGCCTGATAGACGGCCTTGGGTACGAAGGCGCTGACATCACCGCCCATGGCAGCGATCTGGCGAACCAATGTGGCGGTAATGGGCCGCGATGCTGTGCCGGCCGGAAGAAACAGGGTCTGGATATCCGGCGCCATCTGCCGGTTCATGCCCGCCATCTGCATCTCATAATCAAGATCCGTGCCGTCGCGCAGACCACGCACCAGAAGCGATGCGCCGTGTTTGCGCGCGGCATCGACAACCAGATTATCAAACGAAACGACGGAAATATCGGCGGCTCTCTCGGGAAGAAACTCCTTAAGCGACTGGGCAATCAGCGCTGCGCGCTCGTCAAAGGAAAAGAGCGGCGTCTTGCCGGGATGGACACCGATCGCGACGATGACGGCCGGCGCCACGTTCAGCGCCTGCACCAGCACGTCGAGGTGACCGTTCGTCATCGGGTCGAAGGAGCCGGGATAAAAAGCAGTGATCATCGCGCCTGTTTCCATTTCGAAGCCTTTTGTCATGGTCTGCGGCCATTCGCAAGGGAACTCGCTCGCCGCTCCCTGTGTTCCCGCAGGAACATCATCACGACGATATGACCGTTACTGAATAAGCCGTTCGAAGTTGTTCCTGGGCGCGTTGCTCATCCGGCAAGTAAAGAACGGAACCTTTTTCCATCACGGCCGTTTATTGGCTGAAAGGATCACCGCTATGGCACTTATTCTTCTGTCGATGACCATGTTCTTTGTCATGCTTTTTGCAACGGCAAACGCAATCAGAAAAGAAGCGCGCATGGACCGGTCTGGTCCAAACAACTCTCACCTGTTTAACTAGAGGACGATCTGCAATGGCCATCACAATGATGCTCATGTCGGCAGTGATTAGTATCGTGTTCCTGGTCGATTTCGCCAAAACCATTTTCGAGCTTCAGCGCGACAGAACTGCGATGAAAGCTATGAGCCGCGACGCCGGTGGGTTCAGCGTCTGATTTTAAAATTTCTTCCAGCGGTAACCTTCAGTCCCGCTGACATAAAAAACCGGACGGTTCCCCTGCCAGTCCGGTTTTTCTTTGCCTATTGCATGTCCGAAGACAGTTTTTGAAGCAAAAAAGGCCGGACGATGAGATCGCCCGGCCTTTCGATAACGTCACGGCAGGTTTTATTCTTCCGTTGCAGCCGGCGGCTCGGTGGCCGGTGCATCGTCATCCAATGCATCCGTCTGGCCGGTGTCATCCTCGTCATCTTCCGGTTCCGGCTCGCTAATGCGCTCGACGGACACGACCTTTTCGTCCTTGGCGGTCGAGAAGATCGTCACACCCTTTGTGGCGCGGCTGGCAAGCCGGATACCGCCGACGGGCACGCGGATCAACTGGCCGCCATCGGAAACCAGCATGATCTGGTCTGTGTCCTCGACCGGGAAGGCCGCGACCAGTTCGCCGATTTCGCCTGTTTTCGACGTATCCGTTGCGCGAATACCCTTGCCGCCACGCCCGGAGGTGCGGAAGTCATAGGTGGAGGAGCGCTTGCCAAAGCCCTTGACCGAGACCGTCAGCACGAATTGTTCGCGTGCCTTGAGTTCGTCGTATCGGGCATCCTCGAGCTGACCTTCCTCGGCGACCTCTTCGCCAACCAGCGCGATTTCCTCGTCCTCGCCGGTTGCCGCACGCCGCTCGGCGGCAGCACGCTTGAGATAGGCGGCCCGCTCCCAGGGCTCGGCATCGACATGGCCGACGATGGTCATTGAGATGATCCGGTCGCCATCGCCAAGCGTGATGCCGCGAACGCCGATCGAATTGCGGCCGGCAAAGACGCGGACATCATCGACGCAGAAGCGGATGCACTGGCCAAGCGCCGTCGTCAGAAGAACGTCATCATTCTCGGTGCAGGTTTCGACGGAGAGGATTTCATCGCCCTCCTCGTCGAGTTTCATGGCGATCTTGCCGTTGCGGTTGACCTGGACGAAATCCGACAGCTTGTTGCGGCGCACCGTGCCGCGCGTCGTCGAGAACATCACGTCGAGATTTTCCCACGTCGTCTCGTCTTCGGGCAGCGGCATGATCGTGGTGATGCGTTCACCGGGTTCCAGCGGCAGCATGTTGATCAGGGCCTTGCCGCGCGATTGCGGCGTGCCGACCGGCAGGCGCCAGACCTTTTCCTTGTAGACGATGCCGCGCGAGGAGAAGAACAGCATCGGCGTATGGGTATTGGCCACGAACAGGCGCGTGACGAAATCCTCGTCGCGCGTCGCCATGCCGGAGCGGCCCTTGCCGCCGCGGCGCTGCGCGCGATAGGTCGCCAGCGGCACGCGCTTGATATAGCCGAGATGGGACACGGTGATGACCATGTCTTCCTGGGCAATCAGGTCCTCGTCGTCCATATCCGGACCGCCTTCGACGATCACGGTGCGGCGCGGCGTGCCGAACTCTTCCCGCACGGCGATGAGTTCGTCCTTGACGATCGTCATGATGCGGATGCGCGACGACAGAATATCGAGATAATCGCTGATCTCGGCGCCGATCTTGTTCAGTTCGTCGCCGATTTCGTCGCGGCCAAGGGCCGTCAGGCGGGCAAGGCGCAGTTCGAGGATGGCGCGCGCCTGCTCTTCCGACAGGTTGTAGGTGAGGTCCTCGTTGATGCGGTGGCGCGGATCGTCGATGAGACGGATCAGGCTTTCGACATCCGATGCCGGCCAGCGGCGCGTCATCAACTGCTCGCGCGCGGTGGCGGGATCCGGCGCGTTGCGGATCAGCTTGATGATCTCGTCGATATTGGCGACGGCAATCGCCAGGCCGACCAAGACATGCGCGCGGTCGCGCGCCTTGCGCAGCAGATATTTGGTGCGGCGGCTGATGACTTCCTCGCGGAAGGACACGAAGGCGCGCAGCATATCGAGCAGCGTCATCTGCTCCGGCTTGCCGCCGTTCAGCGCCACCATGTTACAGCCAAACGAGGTCTGCAGCGGTGTGTAGCGATAGAGCTGGTTGAGGATGACCTCGGCATTGGCGTCGCGCTTCAGCTCGACAACGACGCGGTAACCCTGGCGGTCGGATTCGTCGCGCAGGTCCGAAATACCCTCGATACGCTTGTCCTTGACCAGTTCGGCCATCTTCTCGATCATCGTCGCCTTGTTCACCTGGAAGGGAACTTCGGTGATGATGATCTGCTCGCGATCGCCGCGCATCGGCTCGATGGTGGCGCGGCCGCGCATGATGACCGAGCCGCGGCCGGTCTCATAGGCGGAGCGGATCCCGGACCGGCCGAGGATGAACGCGCCGGTCGGAAAGTCCGGACCCGGAATGATCTCCATCAGCTGCGGCAGTTCCAGTCCCGGCTCGTCGATCAGGGCGATACAGCCATTGATGACTTCGATCAGGTTGTGCGGCGGGATGTTGGTCGCCATCCCGACGGCGATGCCGCCGGCGCCGTTGACCAGAAGGTTCGGGAATTTCGCCGGAACAACCGACGGTTCGCTCAGCGTACCGTCATAGTTGTCGCGAAAATCGACCGTTTCCTTGTCGAGGTCGTCGAGCAGCGCATGGGCTGCCTTCTGCAGGCGGCACTCGGTGTAACGTTCGGCCGCCGGCGGGTCGCCGTCGATGGAGCCGAAATTGCCCTGACCGTCGATCAGCGGCAGGCGCAGCGACCAGGGCTGGGCCATGCGGGCGAGCGCATCATAGATCGCCGAGTTGCCATGCGGATGGAATTTACCCATCACGTCGCCGGTGACGCGGGCGCATTTGACGTATTTCTTGTTCCAGTCGATGCCCAGCTCGCTCATCCCGAACAGGATGCGCCGGTGCACGGGTTTCAGACCATCGCGGACATCGGGAAGCGCACGGCTGACGATAACGCTCATGGCGTAATCGAGATACGAGCGCTGCATTTCCTCCATGATGGAAATGGGCTCGATGCCTGGTGGATTCTTGCCGCCGCCGGGTGTGCTTTGTTCAGTCAATTTCGATCACGATCTTTGTTCAGAATCAGACAGATTTTTATAGCCGAATGCATTGGCGAGCGCCAATTTCGGGGCTGGGTTTTGAACAGCCTTTTAGGCTCATCGGCGCTCTCGCAGGCATTTGCAAGGCAAAAGCGGCCAAACAGTGAAAGACAGGCCTTTCCTTCGGCGCCACCCTCCCCTAACAATTCATCAGACGGCATCATAAACAAGGCCGCGAGGGGAACAGGATGTCTCACATCGACCTTCTGATCAATGCGCTGACCACGATCCTGGTCACCATCGATCCACCCGGCCTTGCGCCGATCTTCCTCAGCCTGACCGTCGGCATGAGCCGTCACGAGCGGTTTCTGGTGGCGCGGCGCGGGACGCTGATCGCCTTCTTCATCCTGTCGGCCTTCGCGCTGTTTGGAAACGGCATTCTGGGACTGCTTGGCATTTCCATCGGCGCCTTCCGGATCGCCGGCGGCCTTCTTCTGTTCTGGATCGCCTTCGAGATGATCTTCGAGAAGCGCAACGAACGCAAGGAAAAGACCGGCGAAGCAGCGATCACCCGCGACCACATCCACAATATCGCGGTGTTTCCGCTGGCACTGCCGCTGATTGCCGGACCCGGCGCGATTTCGGCGACGATCCTGCTTTCCGGATCCTTCTCATCCACCATCGACCGGGCTCAGCTGATCCTGGTCATCGCCTTTTGCCTTGCCATCCTGTTTGCCGCCCTGGTGATCGCCGAGCGCATCGACCGGTTTCTCGGCGTCACCGGCCGCGCCATCCTGACCCGGCTGCTTGGCGTTATCCTCGCGGCTCTGGCCGTGCAGTTCGTCGTTGATGGCATCAAATCGACCATGGCTCTGTGAGCCCGGATGATTGATTGAGGCTTACGAAAAGAGCCCGGTTTTCTGGATATTCAGCCTTTTGCCCAGGATATTTCAAACAGTCCTGCAGGGAAGTTCTGAAATTAGAATGTGCTCAGATCTTCTGTCATTCCTGTGCCTGTCACAGGAATCCAGTCAGCTCAAGTCCTTGAGCTGAAACAGTCTTTTGACCCGGCAGACGCCGGGTCGCTGGATCCCCGCCCCAAGGGCGAGGATGACGGAGAGCGAGGCACGGCCCTCGCGACTTTCGGTGTTTGTCGACAATCAGAACGGAATGTCGTCGTCCATATCGCGCGAAAAGTTTCCGCCGCTGCCGCTGCTGGCGCCACCGCCGGAACGGCCTGCGGGGGCCGAGGAGGGGCGATCGTAATCGCCGCCGTAATTGTCCGAGCCGCCGCCCGCATTGCCGCCGCCATAGTCCGAGCTGCCACGGCCACCGCCCTGCCCGTCACCCCGGCCGCCAAGCATGGTCAGCGTCGAGTTGAAGCCCTGCAGCACAACTTCCGTCGAGTAGCGGTCCTGGCCGTCCTTGTCCTGCCATTTGCGGGTCTGCAGCTGGCCTTCGATGTAAACCGTCGCGCCCTTTTTCAGATACTGCTCGGCAACCTTGCAGAGACCTTCGTTAAAGATCACCACACGATGCCATTCGGTCTTTTCCTTGCGCTCGCCGGAATTGCGGTCGCGCCAGCTTTCCGAGGTCGCAATGTTCAGGTTGGCGATCGGCTTGCCGTCCTGCGTGCGCCGGATTTCCGGGTCTGCCCCGAGGTTACCGATCAAAATCACCTTGTTGACACTGCCTGCCATCTTGCTTTTCCCGCTATCTCGCCCGGCATTTCCGCCCGGCTACCAAATTCAGAGCGCACATCTTAGCGGCTGACGGCCAAGCATACGCCCCTTTGCATTGTGTCATCCACAACAGATTTCAAATTATGTTCTTTCTTTGTTCTAATAAATTTGTAATATCCTGTCAACCGACTCGGAAAGCCCGCTGTTTTTCACCTTGCGCCTCGACATGGCCGCTGGCGTCCTTAAATAAGAGCTTTCAAACGCATGTACAAAGCTGGGCACGATGAGCAAACTTGAGACCATTTCCATCCGCGGCGCGCGCGAACACAATCTCAAAGGCATCGACCTTGACCTGCCGCGCAACAAGCTGATCGTCATGACCGGCCTTTCCGGCTCGGGAAAATCCTCGCTTGCCTTCGACACGATCTATGCGGAGGGACAGCGGCGTTATGTCGAGAGCCTGTCGGCCTATGCCCGCCAATTCCTCGAGATGATGCAGAAGCCGGATGTCGATCAGATCGACGGGCTGTCGCCGGCAATCTCGATCGAGCAGAAGACCACCTCGCGCAATCCGCGCTCGACCGTCGGTACAGTGACCGAGATCTACGACTACATGCGTCTGCTTTTTGCCCGCGTTGGCGTACCGTATTCGCCGGCGACCGGCCTGCCGATCGAAAGCCAGACGGTCAGCCAGATGGTCGACCGGGTCGTCGACTTCGGCGAAGGTACCCGTCTTTATATCCTCGCGCCGATCGTGCGCGGCCGGAAGGGCGAGTATAAGAAAGAGCTCGCCGAGCTGATGAAGAAGGGGTTTCAGCGCGTCAAGATCGACGGGCAGTTCTACGAGATTGCCGAGGCGCCGGTGCTCGACAAGAAATACAAGCATGACATCGACGTCGTCGTCGATCGCGTCGTCGTGCGCCCCGACCTGACGGCACGTCTGGCCGACAGCCTAGAGACTTGCCTGACGCTTGCCGATGGCCTTGCCATCGCGGAATTTGCCGACAAGCCGCTGCCACCGGAAGAAACGGCAGCCGGCGGGTCGGCCAACAAATCGTTGAACGAAACGCATGAACGCGTGCTGTTTTCGGAAAAATTCGCCTGCCCGGTATCCGGCTTCACCATTTCGGAAATCGAACCGCGGCTGTTCTCGTTCAACAACCCGTTTGGCGCCTGCCCGACCTGCGATGGTCTGGGCAGCCAGCAGAAGATCGACGAGGCGCTGATCGTTCCGGAACCCGACCGGACGCTGAAGAGCGGCGCCATCGCCCCATGGGCCAAATCATCCTCACCCTATTATAACCAGACGCTGGAAGCGCTCGGAAAAGCCTTCGGCTTCAAGCTATCGAGCAAATGGACCGATCTTTCCGACGAGGCGCGGCATGCGATCCTGCAGGGGACCGAGGAAAAGATCAGCTTCCATTACGAGGATGGTGCCCGCTCGTACAACACCACTAAGAATTTCGAGGGCATCGTGCCCAATCTGGAGCGGCGCTGGAAGGAGACTGACAGTGCCTGGGCGCGCGAGGAAATCGAGCGCTACATGTCGGCAGCCCCCTGCCCGGCCTGTAACGGTTTCCGCCTGAAGCCGGAGGCACTCGCCGTCAAGATCAACAAGCTGCATATCGGCGAAGTCACGCAGATGTCGATCCGGGTTGCGCGCGACTGGTTCGACGTCCTGCCGGACCACATGAATGCCAAGCAGAACGAGATCGCGGTGCGTATCCTCAAGGAAATCCGCGAACGGCTGCGCTTCCTTAACGATGTCGGGCTTGAATATCTGAGCCTGTCGCGCAATTCCGGCACGCTGTCGGGCGGCGAAAGCCAGCGCATCCGGCTCGCCTCGCAGATCGGCTCCGGCTTGACCGGCGTGCTCTACGTTCTCGACGAACCGTCGATCGGCCTGCACCAGCGCGACAACGCCCGCCTGCTCGATACGCTGCGGCATCTGCGCGACATCGGCAACACGGTCATCGTCGTCGAGCATGACGAAGACGCGATCATGACGGCTGATTATGTCGTCGATATCGGCCCGGCGGCCGGTATTCACGGCGGCGAAGTCGTGGCGCAGGGCACGCCGGCCGAAGTCCTTGCCAATCCGAATTCGCTGACCGGAAAATATCTGTCAGGCGAAATGGCGGTTGCGGTTCCCGCCGAGCGGCGCAAGCCGAAGAAGAAAAAGGAAATCACCGTTGTTGGCGCCCGTGCCAACAATTTGAAGAACGTCACGGCCTCAATCCCGCTGGGGATTTTCACCGCCGTGACCGGCGTATCAGGCGGCGGCAAGTCCACCTTCCTGATCGAGACGCTCTACAAGGCGGCGGCACGGCGCATCATGGGCGCACGCGAAAATCCGGCCGAGCATGACCGGATCGACGGTTTCGAACATATCGACAAGGTCATCGACATCGATCAGTCGCCGATCGGCCGCACGCCGCGCTCCAACCCGGCCACCTATACCGGCGCGTTTACCCCGATCCGCGACTGGTTTGCCGGCCTGCCGGAGGCAAAGACGCGCGGATATCAGCCCGGCCGTTTCTCCTTCAACGTCAAGGGCGGCCGTTGCGAGGCCTGCCAGGGCGACGGGGTCATCAAGATCGAGATGCACTTCCTGCCGGATGTCTATGTCACCTGCGACGTCTGCCACGGCAAGCGCTACAATCGCGAAACGCTGGATGTGCATTTCAAGGGCAAGTCGATCGCCGACGTGCTTGACATGACCGTCGAGGAAGGCGTCGAGTTCTTTGCTGCCGTTCCGGCCGTGCGCGACAAGCTGCAGGCGCTGCAGGGCGTCGGCCTCGGCTATATCAAGGTCGGCCAGCAGGCCAACACGCTCTCGGGTGGCGAGGCGCAGCGTGTCAAGCTTGCCAAGGAGCTGTCGAAACGCTCGACCGGCCGCACCCTCTACATTCTCGACGAGCCGACCACAGGCCTGCATTTTCACGATGTCGCCAAGCTGCTGGAAGTATTGCACGAACTGGTCAACCAGGGAAATTCCGTTGTGGTCATCGAGCACAATCTCGAAGTCATCAAGACGGCCGACTGGGTCATCGATTTCGGCCCCGAGGGCGGCGATGGCGGCGGCGAAGTGATTGCAGCTGGAACACCGGAAGACATCGTCAAGGAAAAGCGCTCGCATACCGGCGCCTTTTTGAAGGAACTTCTGGAGCGGCGTCCGATCCGCAAGATGGCAGCAGCGGAATAAGGCTAAGAGCGGGAGGGAGTTGCACATGACGAAATCAGGCACGATCCGTTGCGGCATTGGCGGCTGGACCTTCGATCCGTGGGAGGGGACGTTCTATCCCGAGACGCTGGCCAAGAAGCGGCAGCTGGAATATGCCAGCAGCCAATTGAAGGCGATCGAGGTCAACGGCACCTATTACGGCTCGCAAAAGCCGGAGACTTTCGCCAAATGGGCGTCGGAAGTGCCTGAGGATTTTATCTTCTCGCTGAAGGCCAGCCGCTTTACCACCAACAAGAAGGTTCTGGCGGAAGCCGGTGAATCGATTGGAAAATTCTTGAGCCAAGGACTGACGGAGCTGGGGAGCCATCTTGGCCCCATTCTCTGGCAGTTCATGCCGACCAAGAAGTTCGATGCCGATGATTTCGGGGCGTTTCTGGCGCTCCTGCCAGAAAAGCAGGATGGCCTGACGTTGCGTCATGTGGTCGAGGTCAGGCATGATTCCTTCCGCACGCCGGAATTCACCGCCCTGCTTGCCAAGCACAAGGTGGCGGTCGTCTGCGCCGATCATTTCGACTATCCGATGATTGCCGATGTCACCGGCGATTTTGTCTATACGCGGCTTCAGACCGGCAGCGATGATGTCGAGACCTGTTACGATGACAAGCGCCTGGATCTCTGGGCAGACCGGGTGAAAATCTGGGCGGCGGGCGGCGATATCGCTGACCTCGCCCATGCCGATCCCGGTCACAAGCCGGACAAGAAGCCGCGCGACGTCTTTGCGTTTTTCATCTCCGAGGGCAAGGTCAATGCGCCGAACGGCGCACGCGCACTGCAGCAACGGGTGGACTGATCAAGCGCCGGCGGTCGGGAGCGGTTCTATCGCGGCGGCAAGATCGTCTGCGGTCAATCCTTCGCCGGCCTTCATCCCCGCCCGGCCGTGACGCCAGACGCCCGAAGCGGCTGCCTCGAAGGCCGGCATGCCCTGGGCAAGATGTGCGCCGATGATACCGGAGAGCGTATCGCCCGATCCGGCGGTCGCCAGCCAAGGCGGCGCATTGGTATTGATCGCGGCACGGCCGTCGGGCGATGCGATCACCGTATCCGCCCCCTTGTAGACGATGACGGCATGACTGCGCTTGGCAGCCATAACAGCGCGATCGACTTTTGACAGGGCGGGATCAGCAGCAATATCCGCAAACAGTCTCGCAAACTCGCCCTCGTGCGGGGTTA
Source organism: Rhizobium sp. Root483D2 (assembly GCF_001426685.1). Taxonomy (GTDB): domain Bacteria; phylum Pseudomonadota; class Alphaproteobacteria; order Rhizobiales; family Rhizobiaceae; genus Pararhizobium; species Pararhizobium qamdonense. The sequence goes on from NZ_LMFB01000043.1 coordinate 16,285, forward strand.
TGACCAGCCGGGTGCCGCCTCCTGCAAATGCGTTGAAAAGCAGCGCCGGATCATCCTTGAAAGCGGTGATCCCGTCGGCATCGAGCACAAGCGACCGCTCGCACAGCATCAGGGCGTAACGCCGCGCTTTTTCCAGATCGCCAAACCCAGGCCCGAGCACGAAGGTATTGATCCGCTTATCGGCAATCCAGTGCGAGAGATCTGCGGCATCCTCGATCTCTTTCAGCATGATGGCCGTCAAATGGGCTGCGTTGGTATCCAGTGCTGCGGATGTGGAGGCAAGCGTTACCAGCCCGGCCCCGGCTTTCAGCCCCGCCATCGCTGAAAGCCGTGCAGCACCCGTCGAGAGCGGGCCGCCCGAGAAGATGGCGAGATGACCGCGCTTGTATTTATGGGCGGAGGGATCAAGCGTCTGCGTCACTGCCGCCCAGAGATGCGGCCCGTTTTCGCAAAGCCCGCTCGCATGGCTGAGCAGAATACGCTGGGGTATGCCGATATCGCAGACCTCCATTCGGCCGCAGAGGCTGCGGCCGGGCATCAGCAGATGGCCGGGCTTTCGCGCCATGAAGGTTACGGTGTGACTGGCGCGAAAACTCTCGCCCAGAACCTGGCCGGTGCGCCCGTCAAGCCCGGAGGGCAGATCAACGGCGATCACGGGAAGCAGCGCCTGCGTGACAGCCTGCATCACCAGCGCAACATCGCCGGGAACGGCACGCGACAGGCCGGCGCCAAACAGGGCATCGATGACGACATCCCCGGCTTTTGGCCGGTAAGCCTGAAGCGGCCCGGCGCTGCGGCCCCATTGCGCATATGCAAGGGCGGCGTCGCCCTTAAGATGCGCGCTGTCCCCGAGGGCATGAACCGCGACCTCCGCACCGCTTCCAAGCAGGGCGGCCGCCGCGATATAGCCGTCGCCGCCATTGTTGCCGGGTCCGCACAACACGGCAAACCGCAACGCCTGTGGATGAAGCCTGAGCGCTGCCGCCGACACGGCCATCCCCGCCGATGTCATCAGCGAAAAACTGTCTATGCCCGATTGCGCGGCCTCGCGGTCGATCGCGGACATTTCGACGGGGGTGATGATGGTTTGGTGCATGCCTCAAAATGCCCGCATGCAGCAGAGCCGGCAAGCTTAAAACATCAGCTTATTTTGTATTCTTTTTAGGCATTTGCATAGAATTTATGCTGACTTGCGGCACCTACGGCGGCAACGACTAACCTGCGCTGAGGACAAACCGCAGCCTGGCAGAAAAATTCATAAAAAATAGGCAAATGACGCTGTTTATTCCGCAGAAAGCGATATGATCATCGCAGCTGCGGGTGTTTTCACCCAAAACGGCATCGCATTTGCCATATCTGGCATGTAAAATGCATATTGAGGGCGAGCGGGCATAAGCCTGCCATAACGGGAGAAGCGGAGAGACATTTTCTCATGAAAAAGATCGAAGCGATCATAAAGCCTTTCAAGCTGGACGAAGTGAAGGAAGCCCTTCAGGAAGTTGGCCTGCAGGGGATCACCGTCACCGAAGCCAAGGGCTTTGGACGCCAGAAGGGCCACACGGAACTGTATCGTGGGGCGGAATACGTTGTTGATTTTCTCCCGAAGGTGAAAGTCGAAGTCGTACTGGCTGACGAAAATGCGGAGGCCGTGATCGAGGCCATTCGGAATGCCGCCCAGACCGGGCGTATTGGCGACGGAAAGATCTTCGTTTCCAATATCGAGGAGGTTATCCGCATCCGTACCGGTGAGACCGGCATTGACGCCATCTAATCCGCCTGACCACAGGGTTCGGGCACTACCTCGTCATCTCAAAAGAGGGACTGATAAAAAATGACGACTGCAAATGATATCCTCAAGCAAATCAAGGATAACGACGTCAAGTTCGTTGATCTGCGCTTCACCGACCCCAAGGGCAAGCTGCATCACCTGACGATGGACGTTGGCTGTGTCGACGAAGACATGTTCGCCGATGGCGTCATGTTCGACGGCTCGTCGATCGGCGGCTGGAAGGCTATCAACGAATCCGACATGGTTCTGATGCCCGATCCGGCCACCGTGCACATGGATCCTTTCTTTGCGCAGTCCACGATGGTGATCGTCTGCGATATTCTCGACCCGGTCTCGGGCGAAGCCTATAACCGCGATCCACGCGGCATCGCCAAGAAGGCCGAGGCCTATCTCAAGGCGTCGGGCATCGGCGACACGGTTTTCGTTGGCCCGGAGCCGGAATTCTTCGTGTTCGACGACGTCAAGTACAAGGCCGATCCCTACAATACCGGCTTCAAGCTCGATTCCTCCGAACTGCCCTCCAATGACGACACCGATTATGAGACCGGCAACCTCGGTCACCGTCCGCGCGTCAAGGGCGGCTATTTCCCGGTTCCGCCGATCGACAGCTGCCAGGACATGCGCTCCGAAATGCTGACGGTTCTGACCGAAATGGGCGTCACCGTCGAAAAGCAGCACCATGAAGTCGCCGCAGCCCAGCACGAACTGGGTGTCCGGTTCGACACCCTGGTGCGCAATGCCGACAAGGTGCAGATCTACAAATATGTCGTGCACCAGGTCGCCAACGCCTATGGCAAGACGGCGACCTTCATGCCGAAGCCGATTTTCGGCGATAACGGCTCGGGCATGCACGTCCACCTGTCGATCTGGAAGGACTCCAAGCCGACCTTCGCAGGCGACGAATATGCCGGCCTGTCGGAAAGCTGCCTGTTCTTCATCGGCGGCATCATCAAGCATGCCAAGTCGATCAACGCGTTTTCCAATCCGACGACGAACTCCTACAAGCGTCTCGTCCCGGGTTACGAAGCGCCGGTTCTTCTGGCCTATTCCGCCCGCAACCGCTCGGCCTCCTGCCGTATTCCGTTCGGAACCGGTCCGAAGTCCAAGCGCGTCGAAGTCCGCTTCCCCGATCCGCTGGCCAACCCCTATCTCGCCTTTGCCGCCATGCTGATGGCCGGTCTCGATGGCATCAAGAACAAGATCCATCCCGGCAAGGCCATGGACAAGGATCTCTACGACCTGCCGCCGAAGGAACTGAAGAAGATCCCGACCGTCTGCGGTTCGCTGCGCGAAGCGCTGGAGAACCTCGACAGGGATCGCAAGTTCCTGACCGCCGGTGGCGTGTTCGACGACGACCAGATCGATTCCTATATCGAGCTGAAGATGGTCGAGGTCATGCGGTATGAAATGACCCCGCACCCGGTCGAATTCGACATGTACTACTCGGCCTAACAGCCGCTTGCGGACCCGCTACCAGCGGGTCCGTCTCAAACAAAAGGCCGGCTTTTTCGCGAAAGCCGGCCTTTTGTTTGAGGTGTATCGTTCAGCCTATTTCTTTTTCAGCCGTTCTTTCAGCAGATTGAGATATTCCTCGTTTGCGTCCGGTTGCGTGCTTGCAGATGCGGGCGCTGTGCAGGCCGGCTTGTAATCGAGCGCCATGCCGGCCTTGACGCAGACGCCGACCTGCCAGCCGGGTGGCAGGGCCGTCAGATCGACATCCTTCCATTTCGGATGGCCGGTCGCCTGCAGCGTGTCGAGATTGTTGAGGATGAGATTGGAAAAATCCGAGACCGCCTTGCAGCTGTCGCGCTGGTAGGCATTGCGCTTGACGTCATAGTCATAGGTCATCATCACAGCCTTGACCGCGATCAGATCGACCGGCTGCTTCTGGAATTCATAGGCTCCCGCTTCAATCCGCGACGGCGTATAGGTGGCCAGAAGCGGCGCTTCGGTGATCGGCACGAGATGGAATTTAGTGCCGTCGATCGGATTGTTCTTGAACAGAGCCGCCGGAGCGCCCGCCACATAGAAAAAGGCATCGATCTCGCCGGAAAGAAGCTTCGGTAAAGCGGCATCTGGATTGAGAGGCAGCCGCTCGCCGGTCTTCACCTGCAGGATATCGAGGACCAGCGAGGAGGTCAGGAAGGTGCCGCTGTCCTTGACGCCGACGGCGACCTTCTTTCCGGAGAGATCGCCCATATCCTTGATTTCGGCGCGGGCCAGAACATGGATTTCCTCGTTATAGAGCGGAAACATGATGCGCACGCCGCGCACCGCCTGCTGCACTTCCGGATCATCGGCCTCGAATGTCTTCAAATATTCGAGCACATCGCTCTGGACGATGCCGAACTGGGTGTTCCGGCTATTGCGGACGCCAACGAAATTTTCAAGCGATCCGGCGGATTCCTTGACGTTCAGCGTCAGGCCGCAGGTCTTGCCCAGTGTTGCGACATCGCGGCCGATCTGGATATAGGTGCCCTGTGGCCCGCCGGTCATGATGTTCTTTTCGAACTCGGCCGCCGATACAGGACTGGTCGCAAACGCCGTCAGCATCGTCACGGCGATAAAAGCCTGTCGCAACATCATGTATCTCCCGTAAGGCATCCGCCATGTTGGCAGAGACCGGTTGTCAGCAATCACTCTTGAAGTCGCGCATCAGATTGCGCATCAGGACCAGGGGTACTCGATCAAAAACACTTTCAAGCGCGTCGGTGACGCAGGCGCCGGACACAAGCTGGTCTTTCAGCCGCTGTTTCTTCTCATCATCCAGAAAACCGACGCCGCGTGTCGTGCCGATGATCGTGTCCACCACCTGACGGTCACGCGGCACGAAGCGCTCACCCTCGACCGGCGGACCGGCATCGATTGCAGGCTGGGTACTCGCCGGCGTTTCGGCTGCCATCCTGGCAGCGGCTTCCGCCTGGTCGCCAAGCTGCTTTCGCAATGTCGCGACTGTCTGGCGTTCGCCGCTTAGGCTTTGCTCCAAAGTTTTGATCTGCGCGTCACGCGCCAGATCGAGCGCCGATTTAGCGTTGGACGTGTTGCCGGCATCTGTTGCCGTTTGCGCCAGCGCTTTTTGTGCCGTGACCATATCGGCCTTTGCTTTTTCAAGGGCGGCATTCAGCGTTGTGATTTGAGCGTCGAGGGCAAGCTTTTCAGCGCCAAGCCCCTCAATCTGTGCTCGAAGTCCGGTGGACCCGGTCTTTGCTGTATCAAGCTGGGCCGTCAAACCAGCGATCTCTGCCTTGAAATCATCGGAGGCCGATGTCGCAGCGGATTTTTCAGTCGAAATCTGTTTTTCGAGCGCTGCGATGTCGGCATCGCGCTTGTCCAGAAGCCGGGTGAGCTTTGGAACCTCATTCAGCTTCAGCTCGGCATAGTCCTTTTCCAGTTGCTCTGCCCAGGTGCCGGAATTCTTTTTGACATTCAGGAGATCGCTGCTGGCCCTGTCTCTTTCGGCCTTGGCCTGATCCAGTTCGGTTTGCAGCGACGCCGTTTGCGCCGTCAGCGCGGCGATATCTGTCTGCATCGTCTGCCTGGCAAACCAGAAATATCCGCCTGCCCCAATCAGCGCCAGACATAGGACAATAGGCAGCAGCAGGCCGGACGAGGAACGGCCGCGCGTTACCTGATTGTCCCTACCCCACTGATTGCTCATGCAATACCCGTCATCCAAGAACTCTTCACATCTGAGGTACGATGATTTTCCCGGAGAGGCAAGCAACGGTGCATCGCAACGCGCCCTCGTGTTGCTGCGGCCGAACGCACGGGCGAGCGCACCGCGTTTCACACTTGATGTTTGAGGAAAACCCCCCACATACTATGGTGAAAGGAACCTAACATGATGAAACAAAGAGACGCAAAATTTCAGATTGGACAGGTTGTTCGCCATCGCGTGTTTCCATTCCGCGGCGTTATTTTTGATGTCGATCCGGAATATGCCAATACCGAGGAATGGTGGAATTCAATTCCCGCTGAAGTCCGCCCGACCAGGGACCAGCCGTTTTACCATCTGCTTGCCGAGAACGAAGAGACCGAATATGTCGCTTATGTCTCCGAGCAAAACCTGATTTCGGACGAGAGCGGCATGCCGGTGCGCCATTCCCAAGTGAACGCATTTTTCGATCCGGAAACTGTCGGTCAGTACAAGCCGAAAGCGGTTGTCCAGCACTAGGAACAAGCATTTCAGACAGTGTGTTTAAAATCAAAAAAGCCGCCGCGAGATTGTCGCGGCGGCTTTTTTGGTAAATCAAGCCGGCGATCAGTTCGCCGTTGCAGCCTTCTGGGCGTCTTCAAGCTTCTTGCGGGCGTCTTCAGCCTTCTTCTGCATTTCTTCCTGCAGCAGGCGCTGGCGCTCTTCGAGCTTGGACTGTTCGATCGGCTCGCCGTCAAACACGCCGGTGAAGCCGCCGAGCGAAATCTTGATCGGGTTCGGCGCGCGCTGGAAGTTGACCGACGTGAACACGACCTCGCCGCCCTTCTTCAGGCTGGCCAGGACTGCATCGCTGAGCGGCGCTTCGGCAACGCACTTATCCGGCATGCAGATGGCGTAATCGAGCTTGGTGCCCTTGCCGCCATCGATCTGCATCTGGATACCCGCCGGGATGAGGCGCGCGGAGGGAACCGAAACCTGCAGAACCTTGCGGTTGACCTTGCCCTGGACGCTGATCAGGCCAACGGCGGTGACCAGCTGACCGTTGCTGGCCGTCAACAGGTTCTGCACGATGCAGACATCGTTGTCTTCCTGCTTGGTGCAGACCTTGAACCAGCCCTGCGGCGGGCGGCCGGCGCCGGAAGCCTGCTGCGCAAAAGACGCGGCCGGCATCGCAGCAACAGCAAATGCGCCGGCGAATGCCGACAAAGCAGCCTTTTTGGTGAAGTTCGACTTGAAGATCATAATGATACCCGTCTCCTGAATTCCGGTGCCTGAGCAGTCTTAAAGACGCTCGTGATCAATGGTCAGCTGCCCGCTCTCCTGTTGGGCAAATGAGGCAATTGCATGACCCTCGTCTCCGGGAACACCTGTTACAGTGAGCCGCGCCGGATATCCAGCCCCCCATCATTCTTTTGCGTTGCGTTCTATGGCCCGCATCGGCTTTTAAAGGATCGGTTGGTTGGAAATGCTGGTCAACGTGTTAATTTGCCGTGATTCACGAGATGACGATAGCAGGAGGCGGGCTTTGCGCGCATTTTTCTTGGGTTTGTTTTCGGTGCTGGCAACGCTTGGCACCGGTGTCACTGCGCAGGCGGAGCCGGTTCACGGCATCGCCATGCATGGCGAACCCGCCCTGCCCGCCGATTTCAAGAGCTTCCCTTACGTTAAGCCAGACGTCAAGAAGGGCGGCCACGTGTCCTATGGTGTGGTCGGGACCTTCGACAGTCTCAATCCATTCATCCTGAAAAGCATGCGCACCACGGCGCGTGGCATGCTCGATCCGGAATATGGCAATCTCGTCTATGATTCGCTGATGCAGCGCTCGCGCGACGAAGCCTTTTCGCTCTATGGGCTTTTGGCCGAAACTGTCGAATGGGACGACGACCGCACCTTCATCCAGTTCAATCTCAATCCGAAGGCGAAATGGGCCGATGACCAGCCGGTGACGCCGGAAGACGTCATCTTCACGTTCGAGCTGTTTCGCGACAAGGGCCGCGTGCCGTTCAGCACGCGTCTCGCCAAGGTCGACAAGATCGAGAAGGTGGGCGAGCGCAGCGTCCGCTTCACCTTCAACGATCAAGCCGACCGTGAATTTCCGCTGCTGATCGCCATGACCCCCATCCTGCCGAAACACGCGACCGATATGGCGACATTCGACCAGACCTCGCTGAAATTCCCCCTCGGCTCTGGCCCCTATCGCGTCGCGGAGGTCAAGCCCGGCGAGCGGATCGTCTACAAGCGCAATCCCGATTATTGGGCGAAAGACCTGCCGGTCAAGGTCGGACTGGACAATTACGACCAGATTTCCGTTGAATATTTCCTGCAGGAAAACTCTCTGTTCGAGGCCTTCAAGAAAGGCGAGATCGATGTCTATCCGGAAGGCAGCGCCACGAAATGGTCGCGCGGCTACGATTTTCCGGCGGTGAAGTCCGGCAAGGTGATCAAGGAGACGTTCACGCCGAAGACGCCGTCCGGCATGCTCGGCTTCGTCTTCAACACCCGCCGGCCGATGTTTGAGAACCCGAAATTGCGCCAGGGCCTGGCGCTGGTCTTCGATTTCGAATGGGCCAACAAGAACCTGTTTGACGGCGCCTATACGCGCACGCAGAGTTTTTGGCAGAATTCGGGCCTGTCCTATCTCGGTGTTGCCGCCGACGACCGCGAACTGGCCCTGCTCGGCGATATCCGCAACCGCATCAATCCTTCCGTTCTCGATGGCACCTACCGGTTGCCCGTCACGGACGCGTCGGGGCGTGACAGGAACGTACTGCGCGAAGCCGTGACGCTGCTGCGCGAAGCGGGATACAGCATCAAGGATGGCCGGATGCTCAATGCCAACGGCGCGCCGCTCGCCTTCGAGATCATGACCCAGAATGCCGGCCAGGAAAAACTGGCGCTGACCTATCAGCGCTCGCTTGCTGCACTAGGCATTGCGGCGTCCGTGCGCACGGTGGATGAATCGCAGTACCAGCAGCGAAGCCAGTCCTTCGACTACGATATCATCATGAAGTCGTTCCCCTCTTCGCTGTCGCCGGGGATCGAGCAGATTTCCTACTGGGGATCGCAATCGCGCGACCAGCAGGGCAGCTCGAATTTTGCCGGGGTTGCCGACAAGGACGTCGATACGCTGGTCGGACATATCCTGCGCGCCGTCAGCGTCGAGGACTTCACGGCCGCCGTGCGGGCGCATGACAGATTGCTGGTCTCGAATTTCTATCTCGTGCCGCTTTACCATATCGGCTCGCAATGGGTTGCGCATGAAAAGCGCATCGGCCGCCCAGACGTGGTGCCGCTCTATGGCTACCAGTTGCCGGCCTGGTTCGATCAAAGCGTGCAATAGGGCTGAAATGGCGGCGGTATAGTTTTGGTAACGCATTGAAAGCGCAGATCGCCGCGCCTATGTCGCTGATCAACGACTGCCAGCGCAAGGAGCAAGCGCCGTGAACCATGTCAATATCGATGTCGTCTCCGACGTTGTCTGCCCCTGGTGCTATCTGGGCAAGGCGCGGCTCGATCAGGCCATCGCCAATGTCGCCGGTGACATCCTCGTGACCGTCAACTGGCGGCCCTATCAGCTCAATCCTGACCTGCCGCCGGAAGGCGTCGATCACAAAGCCCATCTTGCCGCCAAGCTTGGCGGCCAGGCGGCGGTCGATCGTGCCCATGAGATGCTGACGGATCTCGGCCTACAGGATGGCATCAGCTTCAACTTCGATGCTGTCGAAGTCAGTCCCAACACGCTGGATGCGCACCGGCTGCTGCGATGGGCGCTGACCGAAGGGGCGGACGCCCAGAGCGAAGTGGCAGCCCTGCTGTTCAAGGCGAATTTCGAGCAGGGGCGCAATGTCGGCGATTACGCGGTGCTGCTGGAGATCGCTGAAGAGGCCGGGCTCGAGCGCAATGTCATTGCCGCGCTGCTGGCCTCCGATGCCGACAAGGATGCGGTTTCCGGCGAAATCGAGACAGCCCGCGGCATGGGCGTCACCGGCGTTCCCTGCTTCATCATCGATAGCAAATATGCCGTCATGGGGGCGCAGTCGGTCGATGTCCTGACCGGAGCGCTGCGTGATATCGCCAATATGAAAGACACGTCGCAGATCAATTGAGCCGGGGATGACTGACGATATCAAAAAGGCCGCGCGATCGTTTGCGCGGCCTTTTCCGTTTGCTCTCAGTTCTTCGCAAGTCCGGCCAGCTGCGTCATCACCACGGCGGCGCCCGCGAGCCGCTTTTCAGGCGTTGGGAAATCGCGCTGGAAGAAGATACTGTGATCCGGGCGGATCTTGGCCATGATGCCCTGCTTGGCAATAAAGCCGACCAGCGCGCCGGGATTGGGGAATTCGCGGTTGCGGAACTGCACCACGACGCCCTTTGGCCCCGCATCGAGCTTTTCGACATTGGCGGTGCGGCAGAGCGACTTGATATAGACGATCTTCAGCAAATGCTGCACTTCGAGCGGAAGCGGGCCGAAACGGTCGATCAGTTCCGCGCCGAAGGCATCGATATCGCTGAGCTCGGTGATCTCCCCCAGACGGCGGTAGAGGCCAAGGCGCAGATGCAGATCGGGTACGTATTCGTCGGGGATCATGACAGGCGTTCCCACCGAAATCTGCGGCGACCAGCCGCTATCGGCAATATCCTCGTCGCCCTTGAGTTCGGCTACCGCCTCCTCCAGCATCTGCTGGTAAAGCTCGAAACCGACCTCCTTGATATGGCCCGACTGTTCATCGCCGAGCAGGTTGCCGGCGCCACGGATATCGAGGTCATGGCTTGCCAGCTGGAATCCGGCCCCCAGCGTGTCCAGCGACTGCAGAACCTTGAGGCGGCGCTCGGCCATGCCGGTGAGCGTCCGGTTGACCGGCAGCGTGAACAGCGCAAAGGCGCGCACCTTGGAACGTCCGACGCGGCCGCGCAGCTGATAGAGCTGCGCCAGGCCGAACATGTCGGCGCGGTGCACGATCAGCGTGTTGGCTGTCGGCACGTCCAGGCCGGATTCGACGATCGTGGTGGATAGCAGAACATCGTAACGGCCCTCATAGAAGGCGTTCATGATGTCTTCGAGCTCGGTCGCCGGCATCTGGCCGTGGGCGACGGCGACTTTCAGTTCCGGCACGTCGGATTTGAGGAAATCGTGGATTTCCGAGAGGTCGGCCAGACGCGGGCAGACGTAAAAACTCTGGCCGCCACGATAATGCTCGCGCATCAGCGTTTCGCGGATTACCAACGCGTCGAACGGCGAAATGAAGGTGCGCACGGCCATACGATCGACCGGTGCGGTCGTGATCAGCGACAGCTCGCGAACGCCGGTCAGCGCCAGTTGCAGCGTGCGCGGGATCGGGGTCGCTGATAGCGTCAACACATGCACGTCGGATTTCAGCTCCTTCAGCCGCTCCTTGTGCTTGACGCCAAAATGCTGCTCTTCGTCGATGATCAAGAGGCCGAGATTGGCAAAATTGATGGACGCGCCGAGCAGCGCATGCGTGCCGACGACGATATCGGTCTTGCCTTCGGCCACTTCCTTCTTGGTCAGCGCCAATTCCTTGGAGCCGACCAGACGCGACGCCTGGGCGATGCGCACCGGCAGCCCGCGAAACCGCTCGGTGAACGACTTGAAATGCTGGCGCGCCAGCAGCGTCGTCGGCACCACCACGGCCACCTGGACGCCGTTCATGGCGGCGATGAAGGCGGCGCGCAACGCTACTTCGGTCTTGCCAAAACCGACATCGCCGCAGACCAGCCGGTCCATCGGGCGGCCGGCGCCGAGATCGTCGCGAACGGCCTCGATCGACGTCATCTGGTCTTCGGTCTCGTCATAGGGGAAGCGCGCCGCAAATTCGTCATAGAGCCCTTCCGGCGTCGTCAGAACCGGCGCATGACGCGTCAGGCGCTCGGCAGCGATACGGATCAGGCCGCCCGCCATGTCGAGCAGTCGCTTCTTGAGCTTCGCCTTGCGCGCCTGCCAGGCAACGCCGCCGAGCTTGTCGAGGACGGCATCGCTGCCTTCCGAACCATAGCGGGAGAGAAGCTCGATATTTTCCACCGGCAGGAACAGCTTTGCCTCATCGGCATAGACCAGCTCAAGACAGGCATGCGGGGCACCGGCGGCCTCGATGGTGCGCAGGCCGATGAACCGGCCGATGCCGTGTTCGGCATGCACGACGATGCTGCCCTCGTCGAGACCGGCCACTTCGGCGATGAAATCGGCACCGCGCTTGCGGCGCTTCGAGCGGCGCACCATGCGGTCGCCGAGAATGTCCTGTTCGCCGATGACCACGAGATTGCCGGTTTCAAACCCGCTTTCAAGGCTCAGAACGGCGGATGCCGCCTCGCCGGATTTCAGGCTGTTCAGCTCGGACAGCGCCTTGACCGGCCTGATATTGGCAAGGCCATGTTCGGCCAGGACCTGCAAAAGACGATCGAGCGAGCCTTCCGACCAGGCGGAGATCAACACTTTCGCGCCTTTGGCCCGGCGGTCGGCAATATATTTGACGGCCTGGTCGAAGACGTTGACCCGCTCGGCGTCGCTGGTCGATTCTGTCGCGTTCTTTGCCCAGCGCACGCCGAGCCGCGCATCGACGGTGATCACCTGGCGTGCTTCGCCCTCGTGCTCACTGAACGGCGACAGGCGCACGGCATTGCGCGACACCAGCGCGGCGTTGAAGGCTTCGGCGCTCAGATAGAGCATGTCCGGCGGTACGGGCTTATAGGGCGTGCCCTGCGAAATCTGCGACTTGCCCGGGGAGACCGACGATTGGCGGGCCTCGTAATAGTCCTGGATCAGCTTGGAGCGCTCGGCGGCGGCCTCGCGAACCACATGATCGGTGACGATATGGAAACCGGCGAGATAATCGAAGACGGTATCGAGCGTGTCGTAGAACAGCGGCAGCCAATGCTCCATGCCGGCATAGCGACGGCCTTCGGAGACGGCCAGATAGAGCGCGTCGTCACGGGTCGCCGCGCCGAACATCGACAGATACTGGGTGCGGAAATGGCTGATGGTCTCGGGTGTCAGCGACACCTCGCTCATCGGGTTGAGATCGAGCGAGCGGGCCTGTCCGGTGGTGCGCTGGCTCGCAGGGTCGAACGAGCGGATGCTTTCCAGCGTATCGCCGAAGAAATCCAGCCGGACGGGCTCGTCGCTTCCGGGCACGAAGACATCGAGGATACCGCCGCGCAGCGCATATTCGCCGACTTCGCGAACGGTGGCGACGCGTTCGAAGCCGTTGCGTCCAAGCCGGGCCGCGATATCGTCCATGCGGATATTGGCGCCTGGCCTCGCCGAAAACGCCAGGCTCTCGATAATATCCTGCGGCGCCATCTTCTGAAGTGCTGCGTTCACGGTCACGAGCACGATGGCCGGATGCGGCTTCTTGGAATGCGCGATCAGGCCGCTCAGCGTCGCCAGGCGCCGGGCCGAGGTATCGGCACTGGGCGACACCCGGTCATAGGGAAGACAGTCCCAGCCCGGCAGCGTCAAGACGGGAATATCGGGTGCTGCAAAACCCAGCATCTGCTCGACATCGGCGATCCGCTGGCCATCCGACAGAATATAGGCAACGGGACCGTTGGCGCGGGCAAGTTCGGCAAGGATCAGCGGCTCGACGCCGGCAGGAACGGGGCCGATGGTCAGCTCGCGGGTGGCGCGCGCGACTTTCTTGGGATCGAAACCGGCAATCATCAGGCGTTTTTGTCCTTGTGCTCAAACAGAACATCGAAATCGGGACGATAGGATACGATCCGATCGAACAAGGGCGTGCGGTAGCGCTCCGGGACTGGCTGCGATCCCAGCACCCATTTCAGCAGATCGGTGTCTTCCTCATTCATGATCGTCTCGAGCTCGTCGAGATCGGTCTCCGCCAAATCAGCAAGCTCGTTATCGGCGAACTGTCCGAAGACCAGATCCATTTCGCGCACACCGCGATGCCAGGCGCGGAAAAGAATCCGTTTGCGGCGCGGATCGAGATCGGCGCTGGTACGCGTAATGCCGGTCATGAAAAGTCCTTCCTGCCGCCGCATCGCTGAAAGCGGCGTTTCGCTATGGCTCTATAAACGCTGAAAAGCGTATTGTCAGCCTTGCCAAAGACCTAATCCTCGTTTCAGTCTGCGCCGCATGCGCCCCAGTCTTCTCGATCCGCTTTTTGCTCCGCTCAACTCGCTTCCCGGCATCGGCCCGAAGGCGGGCGATCTTTATGCCCGGCTGCTTGGCCGCGAAAGCATCGACGATTGCCGGGTAATCGACCTTGTCTTTCACGCGCCGCATTCGCTGATCGACCGGCGCCACCAGCCAGGGATCGCGCGCGCGCCGCAGGGCGTCATCGTCACCATTACCGGCAGGGTGGACCGGCACCAGCCGCCGCCGCCTCGTACCAGCCAGCCCTACCGCGTCTTCCTGCATGACGATACCGGCGAGCTGGCGCTGACCTTCTTCCGGGTCAAGGGAAACTGGCTGGAAAAGGCACTGCCGGTAAACGAGACCGTGACCGTCAGCGGCAAGGTCGATTGGTTCAACGGGCGCCCGTCAATGGTGCATCCGGATTATATGGTGCGGGAGAGCGAGGCGGCCAACCTGCCGCTGGTCGAGCCGGTCTATCCGCTGACGGCAGGGCTTTCGGCCCGCATCCTGCGCAAGGCGGTCGAGGCCGCCCTGCCCCGCATTCCCGATTTTCCGGAGTGGATCGAAGAAGCCCTGATGCAGAAGCAGGGTTTTCAGTCCGCCCGCGACTGCTTTCTTGCCCTGCACGATCCGCGCGACGAAACCGATCTCGATCCGCAGGCACCGGCCCGCAGGCGTCTTGCCTATGACGAACTCCTCGCCGGACAGCTCTCGCTGTCACTGGTGCGCCAACGTTTGCGCAAGGTGGCGGGAACGCCGGTGCATGCGACGGGAAGGCTGAGCAAGCCGGTTCTCTCAGCCCTGCCGTTTTCGCTGACGGGCAGCCAGACGCTCGCCATCGAAGATGTGTTGAAGGACATGGCCGGTACCGAGCGCATGTTGCGGCTGTTGCAAGGCGATGTCGGCTCGGGAAAGACGGCGGTGGCGCTGATGTCGATGCTGGCAGCCGTCGAGACGGGCGGCCAGGCCGTGCTGATGGCGCCGACGGAAATTCTCGCCCGGCAGCATTTCGCAACGCTGTCGAAGATGGCGGCTCCTGCCGGTGTGACCATCGACGTTTTAACGGGCCGCACCAAGGGCCGCGAGCGCGATGCCATTCAGGACCGCATCGCGTCCGGCGAGACGCAGATCGTCATCGGCACGCATGCTTTGTTCCAGGATACCGTCGTCTACCACAATCTGCTGCTGGCGGTCGTGGATGAACAGCACCGGTTTGGCGTCCACCAGCGCCTGCGGCTGACGGCCAAGGGCATTTCCCCGCATATGCTTGTTATGACCGCGACCCCTATCCCCCGAACGCTGGTTCTGGCGGCGTTCGGCGATATGGACGTGTCGAAATTGACCGAGAAACCCGCCGGGCGAAAGCCGATCCAGACCGTCACGGTCTCGACCGAACGTACCGGCGAGATTGTCGCGCGGCTGCGCACAGCGCTCGCGGAGGGCAAGAAGGCCTATTGGATCTGCCCGCTGGTGGAGGAATCGGAGGCTTCCGACCTGATGTCGGCCGACGAGCGTTTCCAGAGCCTCGACAAGCAGTTCGGCCCGAATGTCGGCCTGGTGCATGGGCGCATGACCGGTACGGAAAAAGACGCCGTCATGCTGGCGTTCAAGAATGGCGACATCCGTCTTCTGGTCGCGACCACCGTGGTCGAGGTCGGCGTCGATGTGCCGGATGCGACGATCATGGTGATCGAGCATGCGGAACGTTTCGGGCTGGCCCAGCTCCACCAGCTGCGCGGCCGCGTCGGACGCGGCGACGAGGCTTCGACCTGTATCCTGCTTTACAAGGGACCGCTCAGCGAAAACGGAAGAGCGCGCCTATCGATCCTGCGCGACACCGAAGATGGTTTTCTCATTGCCGAGGAGGATCTGAAACTGCGCGGCGAAGGCGAATTGCTTGGCACGCGCCAGTCCGGAACGCCGGGATTCCGTATTGCAAGCCTCGAGGCGCATGGCGATCTCCTGGAGATCGCCCGCAAGGACGCGGCCTATGTGATTGAACGGGACCCGGACCTGACGACGGAGCGGGGCGAGGCTTTGCGCACGCTGCTCTATCTACATCGCCGGGACGAGGCGATCCGGTTTCTCAGGGCCGGCTAAGCGTTTTGCCGCGCTTGTCAGGCACGGTCTCCTGCGTGACCGCCAGCGGCTTCGGCAGGTATTCGGGAGCGACCAGTCCGCCCGACAACAGCAGCTTGGCGGCATCTTCCGGGCTCATGTCGAGCGGCACGATCTTTTCGCGCGGCACGAAGATCAGGAAGCCGGCTGTCGGCACCGGCGTTGGCGGCAGGAAGACGGCGACCATGTCGAGGCCGCGCTCGCTAAACCTTACCGCGATCTCGCCCTTGGCATCCGTTGCGATGAAGACCAGAGCCCAGAGGCCTGGGCTCGGATATTCGATCAACCCGGCCTTCTTGAACGAATTCGACTGATCCTGCAGCACCGTCTGGAAGATCTGTTTCAGGCCCTTGTAGATCGGGCGCACCAGCGGCGTGCGCACCAGCAAGGATTCGCCAAAGCCGACGATGCTGCGGCCGATCAGGTTGGCGGTGAAGAAGCCGACCAGCGTGATCAGCATCAATGCGGTCAACAGGCCGAAGCCGGGCACGGGATAGGGCAGGAAATTGTCCGGGTTGTAGTCGAACGGCAGATAGGGTTTGACCCAGCTGTCGGCCCAGAGAATGAACGACCAGGTAATCCAGGCGGTGATTGCGAGCGGGGCACAGATGATCAGGCCGGTCAGGAAATAATTCCTCAACCGCGTGGCGAAAAACCCACGTGCCGGTTTGTCAGTCATGCCGCTCCGTCTATTCGTCTGCGCCCGTGTAAAATGCCGGGTGATAGGTCACCATGCCGGACGCTCCGGGCAAGGACAAGGGCTGGGTCAAAAAATATTGCGGCGCACAATCTTTGAGAGTAAACTGAGGATCATTCCGAAATCCGAACTTGCGGTACAGATCAGGATCGCCCATCACCACGCAGCCAGCCGCTGCCTGATATCGCGACATATCCAGCCCCTGGCGGATCAGCGCGCCGCCGATGCCCTGCCCCTGCAAAGCCGGCAAAACCGAGACCGGGCCAAGCCCGTACCAGTCTTTCGAACCGTCCGACAGCGTGACCGGCGAAAAAGCGATATGGCCGGCCACATCCCCATTCACCTCCGCCACCAGCGACAGAGCCAGCGCACCCGCCTTTCGCAAACGATCAAGAATCAGGTGTTCCGTCTGATCGCTGTGCGGATGATCCTGGAAGGCCGAGATCGTCACGGCGCGGATCGCCGCACGATCTTCGGGTTTTTCAGGCCGGATGATCACTCCACGGTAACCGATTTGGCCAGATTGCGCGGCTGATCGACGTCGGTGCCCATGAACACCGCCGTGTGATAGGCGAGCAGCTGGATCGGCAGCGAGAAGATCATCGGTGCGATGATCTCATCTACATTCGGCAACACGATCGTGCTCATCGTCTCGAGCTTGGAGGCGGCAGCGCCCTTCTCGTCGGTGATGAAGATGATCCGGCCGCCGCGGGCGGCCACTTCCTGCATGTTCGATACAGTCTTTTCGAAGAACCGGTCATGCGGCGCGATCACTATTACCGGCATATTCTCGTCGATCAGCGCGATCGGACCATGCTTCAGCTCGCCAGCGGCATAGCCTTCGGCGTGGATATAGGAGATTTCCTTCAGCTTCAGCGCGCCTTCCATGGCCAGCGGATAGCTGGTGCCACGGCCGAGATAGAGCACGTCCTTGCATTTCGACAATTCGCGCGCCAGGCTCTCGATCGTTGGCTGGATGCTGTTGAGCACCTTGCCCATGATCCGGGGCATTTCGGCAAGGCTGCGGACCAGCACCTTCTCTTCCGCCTCCGACACGGTGCCGCGCGCACGACCGGCGCCGATGGCAAGGGCTGCAAGGACGGAGAGCTGGCAGGTAAACGCCTTGGTCGAGGCAACGCCGATTTCCGGGCCCGCCATGATCGGGAAGATCGCATCGGATTCGCGGGCGATCGTCGATTCCTTGACGTTGACGACGGCGCCGATCTTCAGGCCGTTTTCCTTGCAATAGCGCAGCGATGCCAGCGTATCGGCGGTTTCGCCAGATTGCGAGATGAACAGGGCGGCTGATTGCGGCGAGAGCGGGATATCGCGATAGCGGAATTCCGAAGCCACATCGATCTCGACCGGCAGGCGGGCATAGCGCTCGAACCAGTATTTGCCGACGAGGCCAGCCAGATAGGCCGTACCGCAGGCGGAGATGGCAATACTTGGAACCTTGGCGAAATCGATGGCCGCCGCGATCGGATTGACCTTGTTTTCGATGAAATCGACGTAATGGCCAAGCGCGCGCGAAATCACTTCCGGCTGTTCGTAGATTTCCTTTTCCATGAAGTGGCGGTGATTGCCCTTATCGACCATATAGGCGGCGGCCACCGAGACCTGGCGTGGACGCGAGACCGGGTTGCCGTCGTGATCGAGAATTTCGATCCTGTCAGCCGTCAGCACCGCCCAATCGCCGTCGATCAGATAGGTGATTTCGTTGGTGAAGGGCGACAGCGCGATCGCGTCGGACCCCAGAAACATCTCGCCTTTGCCGAAACCGACGGCAAGCGGCGGACCGCTGCGCGCGGCCATGATCGTCTCCGGCGCATCCTGAAAGATGACGGCCAGCGCATAGGCGCCGGTGACACGGCGCAGCATCGCCTGCATTGCCTCCCTCTGGCTCATTCCGTCGCGGATCAGCTTGGCCAGCAATTGCGCGACGACCTCGGTATCGGTCTGGGTCTTGAACGTTGCTCCACCGGCCGACAACTCATCCTTCAGCTCGGAAAAATTCTCGATAATGCCGTTATGGACGACAGCGACGCCGTCGGTGAAATGCGGATGGGCGTTGTTTTCGGTGGGTGCGCCATGCGTTGCCCAGCGGGTATGGGCAATGCCGGTCTGGCCGGCCAGCGGCTCGCCGCGCAGTTTGGTTTCCAGATTGACCAGCTTGCCTTCGGCGCGGCGGCGCTCGAGCACGCCGTCATGGATGGTCGCAACCCCGGCGGAATCATAGCCGCGATATTCGAGCCGCTTCAGCGCATCGACAAGACGCTCGGAGACAGGCTGGTTTCCAACGATACCGACGATGCCGCACATCTTTTTCTTCTCCGCAATTTTTCAAAAGACCGGCGCGCCAGGAAGCAGCCGCCCGCCAATATAGATTTTTTCTGATCAAGCTTTGGTACCGGATTTCGCAAAATGCGCAATCAGCCCAAAACTCACTTTCGATGTCAGGCTTTAACCGTGACGACCGCAGGATGCTATTTCTTGCGGGCAGCCTTTTCCGCCTGATAGCGCTCGCGCAGGATCTTTGCCCGTCCTAGCTTGACCTCCTGCCGCGCCCGGCCAAACGCGACTGCATCATCCGGCACATCCTCCGTCACCACGCTGCCGGATGCTACCAGCGCGCCATCGCCGATGGATACCGGTGCGACCAGCGAGGAGTTTGAGCCGATGAAGGCATTGGCGCCGATGCGGGTGATGTGCTTGTTGACGCCATCATAGTTGCAGGTGATCGTTCCGGCCCCGATATTGGTTTTGGCACCGACGAAGGCATCGCCGATATAGGTGAGGTGATTGACCTTGGCACCGGCACCGATCTCGGCCTTCTTCACCTCGCAGAAATTGCCAACCTTGGAATCGGGCCCCAGATTGGCGCCCGGCCGCAGGCGTGCATAGGGACCAACGGTCGCACCGGCACTGACATAGGCGCCCTCAAGGTGGGAAAAGGCATGGATGACAGCGCCGCTCTCGATGGTGACGCCCGGACCGAAGACCACATTTGGCTCGATCAGAACATCCTGGGCAATCTGCGTATCGAAAGCGAGGAACACGGTTTCAGGGGCAATCATCGACACACCGGACACCATCATCTCGTGGCGGCGGCGCTTCTGCCAGATGGCCTCGATCATCGCCAGTTCGGCGCGGTTGTTGCAGCCGGTCAGTTCCGTCTCCGGCGCCTCGACGGCAATCGCCTTGCCTCCCCCGGCGCGGACGATCTCGACGATATCGGTCAGGTAATATTCGCCCTTGGCATTGGCATTGCCGATCTTGCCGAGCAATTTCAGCGCCTTGGTGCCATTGATCGCCATCAGGCCGCCGTTGCAATAGGTGATCTTCTTTTCGTCATCGGTCGCGTCTTTTTGCTCGCGGATCGCCACGAGCGCGCCGTTATCGATGAGCAACCGGCCGTAACCGGAGGGATCGGCGGTCTGAAAGCCGATGACGACGACATCGTTGCCGTCGGCGAGCCCCTGGCGTGCGGCCAGAAGCGGTGCCGCAGTGATCAGCGGCGTGTCGCCGAACACGACAAGAATATCGTCATAACCCTTGGCGATAGCGTCCTTTGCGGCGAGAACGGCATGGCCGGTGCCGAGGCGCTCAGTCTGGAGAAATGCCGACATATCGATGTCACTACGGGCGGCGGCAGACTGGACCGCGTCCGCATCCCGGCCAAGAACAAGCGCCACAGACGAAATCGACGCGTTCACCAGCGATTCCACCACATGCGCGATCATTGGCCGGCCGGCGACCGGGTGCAGTACTTTCGACATGGACGACTTCATACGGGTGCTTTCCCCCGCTGCCAAAACGATCGCCAGGCATGTCCGCTTCATTCGTGTTCTCCAGCTTTTGTGGCCACCGGCTGCAAACCGGCACGATTCTGCCCGCTACATAACAGGAAGATATTGCATAGAACATAATACGCGCGCGAGCCGTCATATTAACCCGGATAAAACCCGATCCTGTCATAAGCGGGGCGTGACCGCGATGGGTGGGGACGACGATGCAGGGTTCGACCGAGACAGTGATTTCACAGGAGCGCAACGGCCAAGGGCGCAACGGCATTGCCGCAGCGCTCGCCCGCCAACCGCTGGTCATCCTGGCTTTGGCCGCTGCAGGTTTAACCCTGGCGCTATCGATAACCGTCACCATGCCGATCGGTCCGATGTATTGGGACCACTATATCTATCTCGACGCGGCCAACCGCATCCTCGACGGCCAGATCCCCTCCGTCGATTTCTTCGCGCCGGTGGGCGGCCTAGGCTATTATCTCTTTGCCGGATGGCTTTATCTTTTCCCGAACGGCCACCCCCTGCTTCTGTCCAGCTGGTCGCTGCTGACGGTCACCGCGCCGCTGATGGCGCTCGTGATCCTCGACGTACAGAAGCGCTCGCCAGCGATCGCCTACGGCCTGCTTTTGCCGTTCCTGATCTTTTCGCTGCTGCCGTTCAACACCGGCGACTTCTATCCCTATCCGGGCTCCGACGGGTTTGGCATCTACAACCGCCAGGTCTGCCAATTGCTCTATGTGCTGGCTGCCGCGCTGGTTTTCGTGCGGGGATGGAAGACACTCGCCGCAGTGACTGCGCTTGCGATGCTTGCCCTGCTGTTCATCAAGGTCACCGGGGTCGTCGCCGGTCTTGTTCTTTGCCTGATGGCGTTTGTGGCCGGACGCCTGCCGCTTCGCGCCGCCATTATCGGCGGCGCTGTCTTTTTTGCGGTGATCGGTTTGATGGAGCTGACATCCGGCATGGTGTCGGCCTATGCCACGGATATCCTGTCGCTGGTTGTTATCAACGATACCAGCCTCCTGCCGCGCCTGCTGCAGGCAGCCTCGCTGAATTTCGGTATTGTCGTGGCGAGCTGCCTGCTCGGCCTCGTGCTGTTTATTCAAGGGTTTCAGGCATTTTCAAACGCGACCCGCAGCGTTTTCGCCAAGCCCGGATTTCAGGCTTCCGCTGAGGTGTTCGATCAGTCTTTCCTCTGGATCGCCAGCTTCATCGCAGCCGGCCTCCTGTTTGAAAGCCAGAATACCGGCAGCCAGGCTTTCATCTTCCTGTGGCCGTTGCTGCTGGCGATTCTCATCGAGACCTATCGCAACAAGGGATCTTCGGTGGCTTTTGCAGCCGTTGCAATCCTGGCGTTAAGCGCTGCCATTCCTCCGGTTGCCACCGTCACGCAGAAGGCGGCGCGCGCCTGGATCGGTAGCGTCAACAACACGCCGCTTGCGCATCAGAACCTGAAAACCATGGGCGCGGTTGGTATGCGTGACATGTTAAGCCAGCGCGCGCAGCGCCTTGAGGCCAACTACATGGCCTACCGCCCGGCCTATCAGGCTTTGGCCGAAGCCGGTGAACTGCCTTCGTTCCTGCTCTACAGCGATTTCGAGTTCCAAACGCTGTGGCTGCAGAATGCCGACGCGGTGATCTCAGCCATCCGCACATTCGAAGCCGCCAACAAGGTGCGGTTCGAGACGGTCATGACGATCGATTTCACCAATCCCTTTGCCTGGCTTCTGGATCGCCATGCGCCCAAATATATCGCCATCGGGGCCGATCCCTACCGGGCGGTGCCGCCACCGGGCGAACGTGTCAACGCGGCCGTGGCTGGAGTCGATCTGGCGCTCTACCCGACATGCCCGCCGACGACAGCGCGGCTGAAGCTGCTTGAACTCTATGCGCCGGCACTGGCGGCGGATCATCACCGCATCACCCTGACCCCCTGCTATGACGCGTTTGTCCGCAACGGGATCACGGCTTCGCCCTGAAATCAGTGCGGCATACGCAGCCGGCTTTCCGTCAACAGGCCGCTCTCATCCAGGATCGGATGGGCGACGGAGACGATATGGGCGTTGATGCGCTTCAAGTCGCGCAGGATGTCGAGATGCAGCGAGCTGGTCTGCAGGCTGTCGGTCCGCCCGTCGCGCAGGCGCTCCAGATGGCGCTCCGAGGAGCGCTTCTCCATGTGGCGCACATCGACTTTCACCTCCATTAGATGGCGGGCGAGATTGGCATCGCGGGTCACGAAAATCGTCTGGGCGATGCGCAGATTGTCGATGGTCAGATTGAACAGCGTCGTCAGCTCCTGATAGCCGTCCTCGGAGAATTTGAGGCCGTTGTCGATCTTCTTCCTGACCTCCTCCGTCAGCCCCTTTTCGATGATGTCGCCGATATGTTCGAGATTGATGGCATAATCGATGATGACGATGGAGCGGCGGCCATTATCGTCACTGAGACCGCTGCGTCCCAGCCTCGACAAATAGAGTTTGACTTCCTGCTGCAACAGATCGACCTGGGTTTCCAGTTTTCCGATATCCTGCAACTTCAAGCGGTCGTTGCTGTTGAACGCATTCATCGCGGCAATCAGCATTTTTTCAATGAGGTCGCCGACGCGCAGCACTTCCCGGGTCGCACCGGAGAGGGCGATAACCGGCGTTGTCAGTGCGCGGTCGTCGAGATAAAGCGGCCCGGTCTCGGCCTTCGGCTCGTCGGGAATAAGCCGCAGCATCAAGCCGGACAGCATGGACGAAAACGGCCAGGCGAGAATGGCCAGCACGACGTTGAAGATCAGGTGGATATCGACAGGCAACTTTGCAGGCGACAACGGCAGCGTCTGCAAAAAGGTTGCAGCGGGTGCCGCCACCGACAGCGCCAGCAGGCAGCCGATGGCGCGGACAACGAGATTGCCCGTGGTCACCCGTTTGGCGGAGGCGGAAGCCGACAGGGTCGCCATGACCGGCGGCACTGCGCCCCCCAGATTGGCACCCAGAACCAGCGCGATCGTCAGCCCAGACGACAGGATGCCGGCGGCCGCAAGCGACAGGATCAGAACGACCACGGCCAGGCTTGAGGACGAGACGAAGGCGAGCACGGCTGCAAAGATCATCGCCACCGGCCAGGCACTGTCGAGCATGGTGAGGAAGCTGCCAAGGGCTGGCGATTGCCGCATCGGCTCCGTTGCAAGCCCCAAAAGGTGCAGGGATAACAGCATCAGGCCGATACCGACCAGCGCGGTGCCCGCACCCTGTTTGGCACTGGAGCGCCCTGCCCGGTTGAGCATGACGCCGGCAAGAATGAGGAGGGGCGACAGCCAGTCGATGCCTGTGGCAACGATCCAGGCCGTGACCGCAGTTCCGACATTGGCGCCCAAGAGGACGATTTGCGCCATGCGGGCGCGGACCAGCCCTTTTTCCACGAAGGATGCGATCATCAGCGCCGTGGCGGTCGAACTTTGCAGCGCAACCGTTGCGACGAAGCCGCCCACGAACGAGCGCACCGGCCCGCTGGTCCCTTGCGCCAATCCGGTCCGCAACCGGATGCCGAAGGCGCGCGTGGCGCCGTCCTTGACCTGCGACAACCCGAACAGCAGCAATGCCACTGCTCCGAACAGGTTGACCATGACGATGATGGATTCCATGTCTGCACTCCGGCTTTCCCGCAAGATTGCTGCGCATCAAGCGAGTCGGCATGTTGTTTCGGTTCAATGCTATCATTTTCGGGGACGGTATGATCCGCGCTGCGCGTGATTGTGACAGATATTTTTCGGTTGCCGGCTAACATTTCCGACATGTTCAAGTCTTCGAACGGCACAGCGGCGGACAGGACCGGCCGGGTTCCCGCGTCTGTCAGCGTGGCATCACGAACAAATGTCCGCATGACCGCTCCATACGCCGGCGCCGGGCCGATTTCCTCGTCTTTTTGCGTGTTTGAACCCTTCAATTCCGCTGCGGATTGCTCTAAGGAACGACACCGGTTGCCATCCGGCGGCCATGAACTTGCGACGAGGTATGCAGTCCCATGCTTGAATTCCTGAGAAGAGGCGCCCAAACCTGGGTTGTCAAAGGACTTTTGGTCCTTCTTGTTCTTTCCTTCGGTGTCTGGGGTGTATCCACGTCGCTGGTGACGGGGACCACTGATGCGGTGGTAACCGTTGGCGACGTCAAGGTCTCTCCCAGCGATTTCCGCCTTGCCTATGAGCGCCAGCTCGCCCAGCTTTCCCGCCAGTTCGGGACGCGGCTGACCCGCGATCAGGCCAAGGCCTTCGGCGTTGAAGCGCAGGTCTACTCGCAGCTCGTCGCCGGTGCGACGCTCGATCAGCTGTCGGAAAACATGAATCTCGGCCTGTCGCAGGACCGCCTCGCCTCGCTGATCAGCGAGGACCCGGCATTCAAGGGTGTCAACGGCCAGTTTGACCGCGCGACCTTCTCGAGCGTGTTGCGCAATGCCGGGCTTCGCGAACAGGATTATATCAACAATCGCAGCCAGGTTGCCGTGCGCTCGCAGATCGTCGAAGCGCTGTCGGATGGCTATGTGCCGCCAAAGGTGCTCGGCGACGCGCTGCGCCAGTATCGCAACCAGACACGCACGATCGACTACCTGCTTTTGTCTAATGCCAATGTCGATCCGGTCAAGGCGCCCTCCGACGAGGTGCTCCAGCCCTGGTTCGAGACGCGCAAGGCCGAATATCGCGCTCCGGAATTCCGCAAGATCAGCTATGTGAAGCTGGAGCCCACCGACATCGCCGATCCGGCTTCCGTCACCGAAGACGAGCTGCGCGCCGACTACGAGAAGCGCAAGAACAGTTTTAGCTCGGCGGAAACCCGCACGGTCGAACAGCTGTCCTTCCCCTCGCGGGCAGAGGCTGAAGCAGCCGCCGTCAAGCTTTCCACCGGCACAAGCTTCGACGATCTCGTCAAGGCCTCCGGCAAGACATCCAACGACGTTCTGCTCGGCGATTTCACCCGTGACCGCATGCCCGATGCCAAGCTTGGCGATGCGGCCTTCGCTGTGGTTGCAGACGGCCAGACATCGCCTGTGATCGACGGCGCCTTCGGCCCGATCATCCTGCGCGTCACCAATATCAAGCCGCAGACAGTCCGTTCCTATGACGACGTCAAGGAAGAACTGCGCACCGAACTGGCGCTGAGCAACGCCGCCAACGAAATCATGGGCATCCATGACAAATTCGAGGACGCCCGCAATTCCGGAGCCCCGATGCAGGAAGCAGCTCAACAGACCAACCTCAAGCTGGTTGTTCTGAACGCTGTCGATGCCCGCGGCAACGATACGAACGGCGACGCCATTGCCGGGATCCCGGAGGCAAAGACCTTGCTGGAAGAAGCCTTCAAGGCTGACGCCGGCGGGGAAACCCTGCCGGTCAATCTCGGCCGCGACGGTTACGTCTGGTTCGATGTTGATGAAGTCACGCCCGCCCGCGACCGCACGCTGGATGAAGCCCGCGAACGGGTCGTCGCCGACTGGACGGCGGAACAGCAGCGCAACGAGCTGGCCGCAAAAGCCGTGGCGCTGAAGGCGCGCGTCGAAAAGGGCGAGACATTGGCAGCGATTGCCACCGAACTCGGCATTGCGGTTGAAACCAAGTCCGGACTTCGCCGCTCGGCGGAAGATGCAGCGCTCAGCCCCGCAGCCGTCTCTGCGGCATTCAGCGGCGCAAACGGCCTGGTCGCCAACGCAGCCGGAATCGGCGGCGAAGGCCAAATCCTTTTGCAAGTCACCGAAGTCGATGACGACAATCCGGGCGACGCGCTCGACAATGACGATCGCCAGATCAATGCCATCGCCCTGGCCAGCGGCGACGACATCCTCGATCAGATGGTCAGCGAGTTGCAGAAGGGTTACGGTGTCTCGATCAACCAGCAGCTCGCCGACGTCGCTCTGTCGCAGCAGCGGTAACGCAAAAAGGGATCAGCATGCCGGACTTGAAGCCTTTCGTCGCCAAGGCCGCAGCGGGTGAAGCGCTGAACCGCGACGATGCACGCGCCGCCTTCGAAATCATCATGTCCGGCGAGGCGACGCCTTCCCAGATCGGCGGCTTCCTGATGGCGCTGCGCGTGCGCGGCGAAACCGTCGATGAGATCGTCGGCGCCGTCGGCGCGATGCGGGCCCGCATGCTGACGGTGAATGCCCCGGCAGACGCCATCGACATCGTCGGAACCGGCGGCGATGGCGCCGGGACCTATAACATCTCGACGCTGGCCGCCTTGATCGTTGCCGGCGCCGGTGTTCCCGTGGCCAAGCATGGCAACCGGGCGCTTAGCTCCAAGTCGGGAACCGCAGACGCCCTCTCCTGCCTCGGCGTCAAGCTCGATATCGGCCCGGATACGATCGCGCGCTGCATTTCAGAAGCTGGTCTCGGCTTCATGTTTGCGCAGCAGCATCATTCCGCCATGCGCCATGTCGGCCCGACGCGCGTCGAGCTCGGGACACGGACGATTTTCAACCTGCTCGGGCCCCTGTCGAACCCGGCCGGTGTGACCCAGCAGTTGGTTGGCGTGTTTGCGCCGCAGTGGGTTGTCCCCGTGGCGGAAGTCTTGCGCGATCTCGGCTCGAAAAGCGTCTGGGTCGTGCATGGCGAAGGGCTGGACGAGATCACCACGACCGGCGTTACGCAGGTCGCAGCACTTAAGAATGGTAATATCCGCACGTTCGAGCTGACGCCCTCAGATTTTGGCCTTGAAACGGTTCTGCTCGCCGACCTCAAGGGCGGCGATGGCGCGCATAACGCCGTGGCGCTGAAGGGCGTGCTTCAGGGCGATGCAACGCCTTACCGCGACATCTCGCTTGCCAATGCGGCTGCGTCCCTGGTGATCGCCGGACGTGCCGCAGACCTTCGCGAGGGCATGGTGCTTGCCCGTCAATCGCTGACAAGCGGCGCTGCCGATGCGACGCTGGAGTGGCTCATCCGCGTTTCGAACGCGGCATAAGGAGACGATCGATGGCCGATATTCTGCAGAAGATCGAAATCTACAAGCGCGCGGAAATCGCGGCGGCAAAATCACGCGTCAGCCTCGCTGATCTCAAGGCGATGGCCGCTGACCAGGAAGCGCCACGCGGATTTCTCAATGCGCTGAAAGCCAAGCAGTCGGAAGGCCTTTTCGGTCTTATCGCCGAGATCAAGAAGGCGAGCCCCTCAAAGGGATTGATCCGTCCGGATTTCGATCCGCCGCTCCTGGCAAAAGCGTATGAGGCCGGCGGCGCGGCATGCCTTTCGGTGCTGACCGATAGCCCAAGCTTCCAAGGTGCGCCGGAATTTCTGACCGCGGCGCGCAACGCCTGTTCGCTTCCGGCCTTGCGCAAGGATTTCATGTTCGAGACCTACCAGGTTCACGAGGCGCGCGCCTGGGGTGCGGATTGCATCTTGCTGATTATGGCGTCGCTGAATGACAGCGATGCGCAAAGGCTCGAAGACGAGGCTTTGGCGCTCGGCATGGATGTTCTGGTCGAGGTTCACGACGCGGAGGAGTTGGAGCGGGCGCTGAAGCTGAGCTCGCCGCTGCTCGGGATCAACAACCGCAATCTGAAGACGTTCGAAGTGGATATCGCTCTGTCCGAAAGGCTGTCGCCGCAGGTTCCGGCGGACCGGTTGCTGGTTGGCGAGAGCGGTATTTTCAGCCATGACGACTGCGTGCGGCTGGCAAAGAGCGGCATCTCGACATTCTTGGTCGGCGAAAGCCTGATGCGCAAGGACGACGTGACTGCTGCCACCCGCACCCTGCTCACCGGTTCCGCAACGAGCCTGGCTGCCGAATGACGGGCACATCCTCCCTCACCCATGTCGGCGCTGACGGCCAGGCCAACATGGTCGATGTCAGCGATAAGCCGGAGACGGTGCGGGTTGCCGTTGCCGAGGGCTTTGTGCGCATGCGGCCGGAGACGCTCGATCTCATTTTGAAGGGCAATGCCAAGAAAGGCGACGTGCTCGCCACTGCACGTCTTGCCGGCATCATGGCGGCGAAACAGACGGCCAACCTCATTCCGCTGTGCCACCCGCTGATGCTGTCGAAGGTTTCCGTGGAGATTTCCGCCGATGAGACGCTCCCCGGCCTGCGGGTGGAAGCAATGGCAAAGCTCACCGGCCGTACCGGCGTGGAGATGGAAGCGCTGACCGCTGCCAGCGTCGCCTGCCTGACGATCTACGACATGGCGAAGGCAGCGGATCGCGAGATGGAAATCGGCGGCATCCGGCTTGCCCAGAAATCCGGCGGCCGGTCTGGCGATTACAGCCGCAAGGATAAACAGGGCTGATGGCTTTGCTCCCGGTATCAGATGCGCTCGACCGGCTGCTCAAAGCACCAGCGCTGACCCGCGTCGAAATGGTGGATCTGCACGAGGCGATGGGCCGTGTTCTGGCAAGCGATGTCGCCGCCCGCGTGACGCATCCTGCCTTCGACAATTCGGCGATGGATGGATATGCCGGGCATCACGAGGATTTTGCCGAAATCGGCATGGAGCTTTCCGTCATCGGCGAATCGGCGGCAGGACGCGGCTTTTCCGGTCACGTCGGCCGGGGTGAGGTCGTGCGCATCTTCACCGGCGCGCCGGTTCCGGCCGGTGCGGACACCGTGCTGATCCAGGAAGACGCGGAAAAACTGCCGGACAACCGGATCCGCACCACGTTTGCGCTGGAAAAAGGCCGTCATATCCGTCCCAAGGGACAGGATTTTACCGCCGGCGATATCGTGCTGCGCGCCGGTGACGTGCTTGATGCCGGGCGTTTGACGGTTGCGGCCGGAATGAACCATCCGCAGCTTCCGGTGCTCGCTCGTCCGAAGGTCGCGATCCTGGCAACTGGCGATGAACTGCTGCCGCCGGGCAGCATTCCCGGTCCCAACCAGATCATCGCCTCGAACACCTACGGCGTGGCCGCCATCGCCCGCGACAACGGCGCCGAAATTATTGATCTCGGCATCGTGCGCGATGACAAGACGGCGATTTCAAATGCCGTTGCGAACGCCAAGGCGGCCGGTGCAGATATTCTGGTGACGCTTGGCGGCGCCTCTGTCGGCGATCATGATCTGGTTCAATCCACCCTGGTGGACAGCGGCATGGTGCTCGACTTCTGGCAAATCGCCATGCGGCCCGGCAAGCCCCTGATGGTCGGGTCGCTCGACGGCATGATCGTGCTCGGCCTGCCCGGCAACCCGGTGTCCAGCCTTGTCTGCTCGCTGCTGTTTCTGGAGCCGTTGCTGCGGCATCTGGGCTCCCTGCCCTCGCGTGACCGCAGCGCCAAGGCGTATACGCTGACCTCCCTGTCAGCCAATGACAAGCGGCAGGACTATGTTCGCGCACGCCTGACGCGCAGCAGCGATGGC
Source organism: Rhizobium sp. Root483D2 (assembly GCF_001426685.1). Classification (GTDB taxonomy): domain Bacteria; phylum Pseudomonadota; class Alphaproteobacteria; order Rhizobiales; family Rhizobiaceae; genus Pararhizobium; species Pararhizobium qamdonense. The sequence goes on from NZ_LMFB01000043.1 coordinate 45,777, forward strand.
TCGCTGCAGGCCGAGACGTTTTCGCGGCAGGATTCCTCGATGATGCAGGTCTTTGCCCAGTCCGATTGCCTGATCATCCGGCCGCCGCATGCAACAGCTCTCGATGCGGGAAAGCTGTGCGATATCATGGTGCTGCGCTGATTGCAGAATCGGTGCAGACGCCCCGTAGCCACCCTTCCCAAACACGCATGCGCGCCTATCTATTCCCCGGCAAAATTGCAGTTATTGGAAGGACATGACATTGAACCGCAATGCACTCTACATGCTTATCGGCGCCCTCGTCGTCGTGGTCGTCGGATTGGGTATTTACGTCTATGACAAGGAATCCAAGCCCGACGGCGTCGAAGTGAAAATCGGCGAAGGCGGCATCTCGATCGAGGAAAACTGAGGGAACATCGCGCATGACGGCGCCCAGCACTACAGTGTCATGCGCGTTAACCTTTTATTAACCAAAGCAGCGGAATATGGACCGCAGTTGACCTGACTACGGATGTACTAGCAGGCCAAACATCGGACGAATTGACAAAAGGTCGGGGTTTCCCGGCCTTTTTGTTTTTCAAGTGATTGTTAAAGCGTTGCGCGCGAGACAAGGATCTTGTCGATACGGCGGCCGTCCATGTCGATGACTTCGAAACGGTAGCCATAGGCTTCCGTAACGTCACCTTCTTCCGGGTTCTTGCGCAGCTGCTGCACCAGAAAGCCGGAAATGGTCTCGTAGCTGCCGTCCGAATCGATTTCGTCGATGCCGATGGTCAGATGGATTTCATCGATCGGCGTGCGGCCATCGACAAGATACGAACCATCGTCGCGCTGACGGATCAGGGCGTGTTCGATATCGTCATAGTTCGACGGCAGGACGCCGACGATGGCTTCCAGGATGTCGGCGATCGTAATGATGCCTTCGATACTGCCATATTCATCGACGATCATAGCCATGTTGATGTGCGATGCCTTGAAGGCCTCGAGTGCTTTCAGGCAGGAGGCCGTCTCCGGCAAGGTGTGGATATCCTTGACGAAGTTGCGGATCTGGAAGCCGGATTTGGCCGGTGCATTCAAGATTTCCTTGACCTGGACGGCGCCCAGCACTTCGCCGGTCGCATCCATGACCGGATAGCGGGAATGCGCCGTCTGCTCGACCTTGGCACGGATGGTCTCAAGCGTATCGTTGACGTCGATGAAGCTGACTTCGGTGCGATGCGTCATGATCGATTTGACGTTGCGGTCGCCCAGACGGATGATTCGTCTCAGCATTTCATGTTCCGACTTTTCGATAGCGCCGCTTTCGACGCCCTCGGCCATGATCGCCTGGACCTCTTCTTCCGTGACGTGATCGCTATCGCTGGAAACGCCGAAAATCCGCATGAACAGCGATGCCGACATTTCAAACAGGTAGACGACGGGAGCGGCCAGACGCGACAGGAACGACATCGGGGTCGCGACGAACATCGCCACGCCTTCGGAATTCTTCAATGCCAGCTGCTTGGGGATAAGCTCGCCGATCACGACGGAAAGATAGGTGATGAGCGTGACGACCAACGCAACGGCAACCGTGCTGCCATAGGGATTGATCCAGCTGATCTCGTTCAAGGTCGGCGCCAGCTTGTCGGCGATGGTGGCGCCACCATAGGCACCGGCCAGCGTTCCGACGAGGGTAATGCCGACCTGGACCGTGGAGAGGAACTTGCCGGGATCTTCGGCCAGCCGAAGCGCCAGTTCGGCGCGGCTGTTGCCCTGTTTTGCCATCTGCCGCAGCAGTGGCCGGCTTGCCGATACAATTGCCATTTCCGAAAGTGCGAAAAACGCATTGATCAAAAGAAGAACGAAAATAACAATCAGTTCGGACATAACCCTCGGACACCGTTGATGGAGATACACGCGCCGGAGGCGGCGCATGTCAGTTCAGCCCTATCAAATAGGCGGAAGACGCAGTTGCAGCAAGGCGGCAACTGAAGATTTCCGGTACTTTTGGGTCTCGTCCTGATTTATCGGCGGGCAAAGGCAACAGTCAGCTGGCTGAAGTCCCAAAACCAAAGGTGGCAATCACCGGGTCAGTGCCTCGACCTCATCGAGCCCTTTGAGGGCCGCCCGGACGCGTTCGCGCCCGACGCGGATGACATTTTCCATTGCCGCGCGTGCCTGCGCCTCATCACGCCGGCTGATCTGCTCGACGATCTTGATGTGCGAGCGCGAGACTTCATCAATGCCTTCGCGGCCCGATGCCGGTGAGCTCAGCTTGAAGATACCGACCAGCGCCGCCTCGATCAGACTGCCGACGGTGCGCATGAAGGGATTGCCGGAGGCTTCGACGACGGCGAGATGAAAGCGCAGATCGGCCATTGCCAGCGTTTCGGCCGTGTGTCCGGGATCGCCCATGGCGACCGCCAGCCGCATCATGCCGCTGATCTCGGCTTCCGTCGCATTGACGGCCGCAAGGGCTGCGGCATGCGGTTCGAAGGCCAGGCGTATCTCGCTCAGATGATAGAGGAATTCCTCATCGACGCCCCGATGGAAATGCCAGGTCAGCACATCGCTGTCGAACAGGTTCCACTGGTTTTTCGCCGTCACCCGTGTGCCGATGCGGGCGCGTGGCACGATCAAGCCCTTGGCGGCCAGCGTCTTCATCGCCTCGCGCAACACCGTGCGCGATACCTTGAAACGCATTGCCAGTTCCGGATCACCGGGCAGGATGGAGCCCACGGGAAATTCGCCCGACACGATGGCCTTGCCCAGTTCGTCCACCACCTGCGCGTGGCTTGTGCGCGTTCGCGCACCGGTCAAGACGGTTTCGAGCAGACCCTTTCGCAAGCAACTCCCCCCTCAGGAATATGTTTTGTTTCGGCGTGACAACAGCAGGATGGCTTTTTGCATCAAGATGAATGCGAACAGCAAAGCACCGATCAGAATTTTCGTCCACCAACTCGACAGCGAACCATCAAAGGTGATGTAGGTCTGGATCAGGCCCTGGATCAAGACGCCGATAAGCGTTCCGCCGACAAAGCCTGCACCGCCCGTCAGAAGCGTTCCCCCGATCACAACCGCAGCAATCGCATCCAGCTCGACACCCACCGTGGCCAGCGAATAGCCTGCCGATGTGTAGAGGGAATAAACGATTCCCGAAAGCCCGGCGAGAAAGCCGGACAGACCGTAGATCATCATCGTCGTGCGCCCAACAGGAACGCCCATAAGAGCCGATGTCTGGGTGCCGCCGCCCAGCGCATAGACATTGGTGCCGAAGCGGGTGCGCTGGGCAATGAGGATACCGGCGGCGAAAACCAGGAGCATCAGTCCGCCAATCAGCGTGATGCGGCCACCGCCGGGCAGCTTGTAGTAGAAGGTCTTCATCGCCGCATAAAACGGATGCTTGATCGGGATCGAATCGACCGACAGGACAAAGGCCATGCCGCGGGCGAGAAACATGCCGGCCAAGGTAACGATGAAGGCGGGCATTTCCAGATAGTGGATGATTGCCCCCATGACCGCGCCGAACAGCGTGGTGATCACAAGGACAAGCGCGAAGGCGGCCAGCGGATGAATGCCGGTATTCTGCAGGAGAACGGCAAGGAAGATACCGGTGAAGGCGATGACCGAGCCGATGGACAGGTCAATGCCGCCGGACAGGATCACGAAGGTCATGCCAACGGCGGCAATGCCCAGAAAGGCATTGTCGGTCAACAGGTTGCCGATGACACGCGTTGACAGGATATTCGGATACTGGGCAGCGCAAGCCGCATAGGACACGACGAAGATGACGATAGTGGCGATCAGCGGGAGATATTTCTGGTTCATCTGACGGACTGCTCCGCTCTGTCTCTACGGACCGATTTGCGGCCAAGGAAGGTCAAGCCCGACTGCACGCGCGGCGACTGGATGACGAGGATGATGACGATGATCGCCGCCTTGATGATCAGGTTGAATTCCGGCGGAAAACCCGAGGACAGGATGCCGGTATTCACAGCCTGAATGATCATCGCGCCGATCAGCGAGGCAACGATGCTGAACCGTCCGCCGAGCAGCGACGTTCCGCCGACAACGACGGCGAGAATGGCATCAAGCTCGAGCCAGAGGCCGGCATTGTTGGCGTCGGCGCCCCTGATATCAGCCGTGACGATCAACCCGGCGACCGCAGCACACAGGCCCGACAGCATATAGGCCGCCATCAACAGCAGCGGCGTCTGAATGCCCGACAGCGTGCTGGCGCGGCGGTTGATGCCGACAGCCTCGATCAGCATTCCGAGCGCCGTGCGCCGCACCAGCGTTGCAATGGCGATGCCGAAGACAAGCCAGATGACAACGGGCATAGGCAGACCAAGAAAGGAACCGCTGCCGATGAAGATCAGGCCGGGATCGTTGAAGGTGAGGATCGCGCCTTCGGTTACCAGCTGCGCAATGCCGCGCCCCGCCACCATCAGCACAAGCGTCGCAATGATCGGCTGGATATTCAGGACAGACACCAGAAAGCCGTTCCAGACGCCGCAGATCAGGCCCGTCCCCACTGCCAGCAACAGCGTGACCGCCAGCGGATCGCCGCGCACGCTGGATGCGGCGGCAACAGCGCCACAGATGGCCATGACGGCGCCGACGGAGAGATCGATACCTTTGGTGGCGATCACCACCGTCATTCCGACGGCCAGAAGTGCGACCGGGGCACCGCGATTGAGAATGTCAATCAGGCTGCCATAAAGCCGGCCGTTCTGTATCTGGATGGAAAAGAAATCGGGAAAGACCAGCCGGATCAGAATCAGAATCAGCGCCAGCGCCACGAATTGCGGCAGAAGGCGCCAGCCAAGGCGTTTTGCGGTGTCGATCATCGTGCGCCTCCTTGATCCGTTGCCGCCGCAATGGAATTGACGATATGTTCGGTGGTGATCTCGCTGCCGGTGAGTTCGGCGACATGGGCACGATCCCGCAGCACGATGATGCGCGTACTGTACGCCACGAGTTCCTCCAATTCAGACGAGATGACGATCAGCGACATGCCCTCAGCGCAGAGTTCCCCGATCAGGCGGATGATTTCCGCGTGGGCGCCGACATCGATGCCGCGCGTCGGTTCGTCGAGGATGAGAAATTGCGGATTGGTCGCAAGCCACCGCGCCAGGATAGCCTTCTGCTGATTGCCGCCGGAGAGCAGCCGGATCGGCTTTTCCCGGTCGCTGGTCCGGATGTCCAACGCCTTGATATAGCGGTCGGCCAGCGCATTCTGCTCGGATGCCGACAGTGGCCGCGCCCAGCCACGCCGGGCCTGCAGGGCGAGAGCGATGTTTTCGCGCACGGACAGTTCGCCGATAATGCCGTCCAGCTTGCGGTCCTCGGGACAGAAGCCGAAACCTTCGGCGATGGCAGCGCGCGGCGAGGACAGGTTGACCGTCTTGCCGCCGATATCGACGCTGCCGCTATCGGCCCTGTGCACGCCGAACATCAGCTCCGCGGTCTCGGTGCGGCCGGAGCCGAGAAGGCCGGCGATGCCGACGACTTCCCCCTTGCGGACGTCGAGATCGAACGGCTTGATCTTGCCGGCCTTGCCAAATTTCGAAAACCGGACATGCACCGGGCCGCTAGCCGCGTCCGTTTCCGCAACCGCCTTTTCGACCGACTGGAGTTCATGGCCCAGCATCATCGTGACGAGTTCGCGGCGCGGCAGTGATGCGGTATCACGCGTGCCGACCAGCTGGCCGTTGCGCAGCACGGTGATACGGTCGGAGAGGTCGTAGACCTGTTCCAGAAAATGGGTAATGAAGACAATGCCGAGCCCCCTCGCCTTGAGATCACGGACGATGCCAAACAGCATTTCCACTTCCTGGGCATCAAGGCTGGCGGTCGGTTCGTCGAGGATCAGCACCTTGCCGGAGAGATCAACGGCACGCGCGATCGCCACCACCTGCTGGATGGCGACGGAATAGCTTTCGAGCGCTACAGAGACGTTGATGTCGATACCATATTGCGCCAGCAGGCCTTTGGCCCGCCGGTTCATCTCGCCGGCCTGAATGAGCCCGAAACGGCGGGGCTGGCGGCCGAGGAAGAGATTTTCGGCTACGCTCAGATTTCCGAGCAGATTGACTTCCTGATAGACGGTGCCGATCCCGAGCTTTTGCGCATCGAGCGTGTCGCGCGGATCAATCTCCTCGCCATCGAGCGTCAGTTGCCCGGCATCGCGGCGGTACGCGCCGGTCATGCATTTGATCAGCGTCGATTTTCCAGCACCGTTTTCGCCCAGCAGCGCATGCACTTCGCCGCGCCGCAGCGAGAAATCGACCTTGTTGAGGGCTATGGCACCTGGAAAGGATTTCACCATCCCGGCGGCGACAAGAATATCGTTTGAGCTGTTTGGCATGAAACCGGATTCTTCAAGGCTACGAGGCCGGGCTGCGCGGGAAAGTCGCCTGCCGGGGACGCGCCGGTGGCGGGCAGTAAACCCCGTGGCAGTCCGCAGGCTTGGCGACTGAGACGGCACAAGACGGTTTGCCGGCATCGCATTCCCATCGACATCCCGGACAAAGGTCCGTGGATGCGACGGGAGCGCGATGCCGGCAGTTGATCAGTAGCCGAGGCCCTTCTTTTCCTCATAGACCTTCTGCGGATCGTCAGCCTGGGTGTAAAGCTTCGATTCCGTCTGGATCCACTTGGCAGGCTTGGTGCCGTCCTTGAGGAACGCGTCGAGTGCGTCCAAAGCAGGACCTGCCATGTTCGGCGTCAATTCGACAGTGGCATTGGCTTCACCGGCCGCCATCGCCTGGAAGATATCCGGAACGGCATCGATGGAAACGACGAGGATATCCTTGCCCGGCTTCAGGCCGGCTTCCTTGATTGCCTGAATGGCGCCGACGGCCATGTCGTCATTGTGGGCGTAGAGCGCGCAGATGTTCTTGCCGCCATCTTCCGCCTTCAGGAAGCTTTCCATGACTTCCTTGCCCTTGGTACGGGTGAAGTCGCCTGTCTGGCTGCGGATGATCTTCAAGTTATCATGACCCTTCAGAGCTTCTTCGAAACCCTTCTTGCGATCGATAGCCGGCGAAGAACCTGTCGTGCCTTGCAGCTCGACAACGTTGCACTGCTTGGTGCCGACAGTATCGACCAGGAATTTGCCGGCGACATTGCCTTCGTGAACGAGGTCGGAGGTGACGGCCGTCAGGTAGAGATCATCGGACGAATCGACCGTACGGTCGAGAAGGATGACCGGGATTTCGGCGTCCTTGGCTTCCGTCAGAACTTCATCCCAGCCGGTTGCGACGACCGGTGCGATGAGAATCGCATTGACGCCCTGGGCGATGAACGACCGCAACGCCTTGATCTGGTTTTCCTGTTTTTGCTGAGCGTCGGCGAATTTGAGGTCGATGCCGCGCTTTTCCGCTTCCTGCTTGGTCAGCGTCGTTTCAGCCGCGCGCCAGCCGGATTCAGAGCCGATCTGCGAAAAGCCGATCGTCAGATCGGCGGCCGAAGCCGGGCCAAACATGCAGGCAGCCAGAACCGTGGCACAGCTCAGTGCAGTCTTGATTTTCATGATTTTCCTCCCAAAAAGCTGCTCCTCAGCAGCGCAGTCAAAAAATCATACTATATGATTTATGTAAACAGTATTTCGCATATGTCCGTTCGAATTTTCACAGCCGGAACCAAAAAGGGCGGCCTTGCGGCCGCCCCAGATTGCGAAATCGTGATGCCGGAATTATTGCGGCAGTTTGTCGTCAACGCCTTCGACGTAGAAGTTCATGCCCAGAAGCGTGCCGTCATCCGAGGACGCGCCGGCGGCCAGCCATTCCGAGCCGTCCTGCTTCTTCAGCGGGCCGGTGAAGGGCTTCAGTTCGCCCGATTCGATCTTCTTCTGGGTCTCTTCCGCCAGAGCCTTTACGTCGTCGGGCATGTTGGTATAGGGCGCCATGGTCAGGATGCCGTCCTTCAGGCCGTCCCAGCTCGACGATGTCTCCCACTTGCCGTCCAGAAACAGCTGGGTGCGCTTGATGTAATAGGCGCCCCAGGTATCGACGATCGCCGTCAGCTGGGTTTCGGGTCCTGCCTTGATCATGTCGGATGCCTGGCCAAAGGCCTTGATGCCGCGCTCGGCAGCAACCTGCATCGGCGCGGTCGTGTCGGTATGCTGTGTCAACACGTCAACGCCCTGGTCGATCAGCGCCTTGGCGGCATCGGCTTCCTTGCCTGGGTCGAACCAGGTGTTTGCCCATACGACCTTGATCTTGAAATCAGGGTTGACGGAGCGGGCGCCGGTGACGAAGGCATTGATGCCCATCACCACTTCCGGGATCGGGAAGGAAGCGATGTAGCCGGCCACACCCTTTTGCGAAATCTTGGCAGCGATCTGGCCCTGAATATAACGGCCCTCATAGAAGCGGCTGTTATAGGTGGCAAGGTTCGGGGCGGTCTTGTAGCCGGTGGCGTGCTCGAACTTCACGTCGGGGAATTTCGCGGCAATCTTGACGGTTGCATCCATGAAGCCGAACGACGTGGTGTAGATCAGGCCGCAACCGGAACGCGCCAGGCGCTCGATGGCGCGCTCGGCATCGGGACCTTCCGGAACGTTTTCGAGAAACTGCGTTTCGATCTTGTCGCCCAGCGCCTTTTCAAGCTCCAAACGGCCGATATCATGGGCCTGTGTCCAGCCACCGTCGGTCTTCGATCCAACATAGACGAAGCAGACTTTTGCCTTGTCGGCGGCATAGGCGCCAGCGGAAAACCCGATGACGGCCGCCGTCGTGGCGAGTACGAAAAGCAGTTTTTTCATTTTTGACCCCTGTAGGTTTGGTTTGCGTTGTTGTTCTTGTTCACCGGTCTGGCACAAAGGACTTGCCGAGCGAAGCCGGCGTATTGATCAACGTCGTGCGCCGGTTGTGCGAGATGAGAATGAGTACGATAATTGTCGCCAGGTAGGGAAGAGCAGAAAGGAACTGCGAGGGAATGTCGATGCCGCGAGCCTGCACATAAAGCTGGCTGATCGACACGGCGCCAAAGAGGTACCCACCCGCGATGATCCGCCAGGGCCGCCAGGATGCAAAGACCACCAGCGCCAGCGCGATCCAGCCACGCCCGGCCGACATGTTCTCAGCCCATTGCGGCGTGTAGACCAGCGACAGCTGTGCCCCCGCCAGCCCGGCGCAGGCGCCACCGAACATCACGGCCAGATAGCGGGTGCGGATGACGTTGATCCCAAGCGCATGCGCCGAAGCATGGCTGTCGCCAACGGAGCGCAGTTTCAGCCCGGCACGGCTCTTGAACAGGAACCAGTTGACACCGGCGACCAGCGCGATCGAGAGATAGAAAATCAGATCCTGCCTGAACAGAAGAGGCCCTAGGAACGGGATATCCGACAGGACCGGAAAGACGATCTGCGGGAGCTTGATGCCGGATTGCCCCAGATAGGGTTCGGCGATCATGCTGGATACGCCAAGCCCAAGAATGGTCAAAGCGAGGCCCGTCGCCACCTGATTGGCAACCAGCGTCAGGGTCAGAAAGCCGAACAGCAGCGAAAACAGCGCTCCGGCCGCAATGCCGGCAAGGATGCCGATATAGGGAGAGCCGGTGACCTGCGTGGCGATGAAGGCGCAGGCTGCCCCCATCACCATCATGCCCTCGACACCGAGATTGAGAACGCCGGAGCGCTCGGTGACCAGTTCGCCGATGGCCGCCAGCACAAGCGGCGTGGCTGCGGTAATCACCGTCAACAGCATGGCTTCGAAGATACCCATCAGCGCACCCCCTCGCCGGTCGTTTTGGACAGATCGTACCACATCATCCGGATCTTATAATGGATGAGCGTATCGCAGGAGAGGACGAAGAACAGAAGCAGCCCCTGGAACACCCGGATCGGCTTGTCGGAAATCTGCAAGGATACCTGCACCGCCTCGCCGCCGAGATAGGTGAGCGCAAGCACAAGCCCGGCAACGACGATCCCCAGCGGATTGAGCCGGCCGAGAAAGGCGACGATGATGGCAGTGAAACCGTAGCCGGGAGAAATGACCGGGCGCAGCTGCTGGATTGCGCCGCTGACTTCGGCAATGCCGGCAAGACCGGCGAGAGCGCCCGAGAGCAGCATGGAAAACCAGATCATCTTGCGCGACGAGAAACCGGCGAACCGCCCTGCCCGCTGGGATTGGCCAAGCACGGTGATCTCGAAGCCTTTCAGCGTGTAGCGCATCATGAACCAGATCAGGATCGCGGCGATGATCGCAAAGCCGAAGCCCCAATGCGCGCGCCCCGACGCGATCATTTCCGGCAGGATGGCGGTTGCGTCGAAGGTGCGGGTTTCCGGAAAATTCATGCCACCCGGATTGCGCCAGGGTCCGCGCACCAGCCAGTCGAGAAACAGCTGTGCGACATAGACCAGCATCAGGCTGGTGAGAATTTCATTGGTATTCAGATGCGCCTTGAGGAAGGCGGGAATGCCGGCAAACAAGGCGCCGCCCAGCATGCCGAGCAGCATCATCAGCGGCAGAACCAGCGGCGATTGCCATTCATAGAACACCACGGGCAGGATCGATCCGGCGATCGCCCCCATGATGAACTGGCCCTCGGCGCCGATATTCCAGTTGTTCGAACGGTAGCAGATCGACAGGCCAACCGCGATGAGAATGAGCGGCGCTGCCTTGATCGCCAGTTCATGCAGCGACCAGACTTCCGTCAACGGTTCGATGAAGAAGCTGTAGAGCGCTGCAAACGGGTCCTTGCCCAGCATCATGAACATGATGCCGCCGAAGAACAGCGTCAGGCCGAGCGCGATGAACGGCGACAGGATGGAAAACAGCTTGGAGACGTCGGGACGCCGTTCCAGTTCAATGCGCATGCGCCGTCTCCGCAGTCTCGGTCTTGCCATACATACCGCCCATCAACAGGCCGATCTTTTCACGCGAGAGGTCGGAGGCCGGATAGATGTCGGACAGCTTGCCTTCGCTGATCACGGCGATCTCGGTGGCAACCTCGAAAATCTCGTCGAGGTCCTGGCTGATGACCAGAACGGCCGAACCGGATTTGGCGAGATCGACCAAAGCCTGGCGGATGCGGCTGGCCGCCCCAGCATCGACGCCCCAGGTGGGCTGGTTGACGATCAGGACTGCCGGTTGACGGTCGAGTTCACGCCCAACGATGAATTTCTGCAAATTGCCGCCCGACAGGGACCCGGCCGGCGGGTTCTCGCCGCTCTTGCGCACATCCATCGCGGCCGAAATGCGCTTTGCCGCCATTTTCACCGCATCCTGGCGGATCAGCCCCAAAACGCCGCCGCCAAGAAAGGCGCGCCGGTCGGATTGGCTGCGGGCAAGGATGAGATTGTCAGACAGCGACAGCGCCGAAACGGCCGCATGGCCATGGCGCTCCTCGGGCACGAAACCCGCGCCCATCAACCTTCGGGCATTGATGCCGCGCGTCCCAACCGGCCTATCCGAGATTAAAATGACATCGTCGGTAGCAACAGGATATTCTCCGGACAGGGCATCGAACAGTTCGCCTTGCCCATTGCCCGCAACGCCGGCGATTGCCAGCACTTCGCCGGCATGCACTTTCAGACAGATATTTTTTAAGGACACAGCGAACGGCGTTCTGGCCGCCGCAGTCAGATGTCGGGCCTCAAGTTTCACCGCGCCTTTCGCGCTCGTGCCGTCGGCACTCACATGCGCGATATCGCTGCCGACCATCATGCGCGCCAGCGAAGCCGGGGTCTCGCGGCGGGGATCGCACGCGCCCGTCACCTTGCCGTGGCGCAGAACGGTGGCGCGGTCGCAGATGCGCTGCACCTCTTCCAGCCGGTGGCTGATGTACAGGACCGAGCGCCCCTCGGCTTTCAGCTTGTTCAGCGTTTCAAACAGCCGGTCGGCCTCCTGCGGCGTCAGCACCGAGGTCGGCTCATCGAGAATGATCAGTTTTGGGTTTTGCAGAAGTGCGCGGACGATTTCGATCCGCTGGCGCTCGCCGACAGACAGGTCGGCCACATGCGCATGCGGATCCAGCGGCAGGCCATAGGCATGCGACAGATCGGAAGCCTCCTTGGCGATCCGCGCCAGCGATACGCCGGGATCCATCGACAGTGCGATATTTTCGGCCACCGTCAGCGCCTCAAACAGCGAGAAATGCTGGAACACCATGCCGATGCCGAGCTTGCGGGCAGCACTCGGGCTCGCAATGCGCACCGGCTGCCCCTGCCAGACGATCTGGCCGCTGGTGGGAGCGAGCACGCCGAACAGCATCTTCACCAGCGTCGACTTCCCGGCGCCGTTTTCGCCGAGAAGCGCATGAATTTCGCCCGGCCTGATATCGAGATTGATTCCGTCGCAGGCAGCGAATGTGCCGAACAGTTTTGTCAGTTGGCCAACAGCCAGCAATAGACTGTTGGCGGGTTGTCCCTCAGCCGACACGCCGCCCCTCTTTTCTCATAGTTAGCTGCCCTGGCTGCCTCTCCGGCTTGTCTCAGGGAATCAGCAGTGTTGTTCCGCTCGTTTTTCTTGCTTCCAGATCCGCATGCGCCTGGCTTGCATCGGCAAGCGCATAGGTCTGGTTGATATTGATACGCACTTTGCTGCTTTGCACAACATCAAACAGGGAGTTTGCACATGCCTCCAGGGCGGGCCGTGTCGAAACATAGCTGAACAACGTCGGGCGCGTGGCAAACAGCGAGCCTTTCTGCGCCAGAATTCCGATATTGACACCTTCGACCGGACCCGAAGAGTTGCCGAAACTGACCCAGAGGCCGCGCGGCTTGATGCAGTCAAGCGAGGCCGGATACGTGTCCTTGCCAACCGAATCATAGACCACATCGACGCCCTTGCCGTTGGTGATCTCTTTGACGGCGCTCACAAAATTGTCGGTGCGGTAGTTGATGACATGATCGTAGCCATGCGCCAGCGCCAGATCGATCTTGTCCTGCGAACCCGCCGTTCCGATCACGGTTGCGCCGAGCGCCTTGGCCCATTGGCCTGCGATAAGGCCGACGCCGCCGGCAGCTGCGTGAAACAGAAGCGTGGTTCCCGGCCCGACCTTGAAGGTCTGGTTCAAAAGATATTGCGCCGTCATGCCCTTCAACATCATCGCCGCTGCGGTTTCCAGGGTGATATCGTCGGGAACCTTCACCAGCTGCGAAATCTCGATATTGCGCTCGCTCGCATAGGCGCCGTCGGAGGATGCATAGGCGACGCGATCGCCAACGGCAAAGGTGCTGACATTATCCCCGACCGCAGTCACAATCCCGGCGCCTTCCTTGCCCGGAATGAACGGCAGCCCCTCGGCCGATTTATAGAGACCGGTGCGGAAATAGACGTCGATGAAGTTCATGCCCACCGCGACCTGGCGGATCTGCACTTCGCCGGGACCGGGCGCGGAAAGCGTGATGCCTTCGATTTTGAGAACATCCGGACCGCCGAGCGTCCGCACCATGATGGCCTGCGCCATGAAACCTCCTCAACCCCGTCCGAGCCGGGGAAATATCTGCAAGACGAAACCAATGACATAGAGATAGATGCCGGTGCCGACGACGCCGGCCACGACCCAGGCGGGCGTGTCGAAATGCAACAGCAGCGCATAGCCGCTCAGCACCGACCAGATGGTAAAGACTGCCAGGTTGAGCGGCCGCAGACGCTTGACGCGCACCGGATGCAGGAAGCTGATGGGCATGAAGGTCAACACGACCGAGACGAAAACGACGATCGAAGCCGCCAGTTCGCTGGCATCGATGACGAACAGCGTGAACACCACCATGTTCCAGACGACCGGAAAACCGGAGAAGAAATATTCGTCCGTCTTCATGCCCATATCGGCATAGTAGATCGCGCTCGACATCACGATGGCGCCGGCCGCGAAGAACGACCAGGGCTCGCCGATCATGCCGCTCTGATAAAGGGCAAAAGCCGGAAGCAGCACATAGGTGACGTAATCGATGACATTGTCGAGCGTATCGCCGGACCAGTTGGGCAGCACTTCCTTGACCCGGACCTTACGGGCGATCGGACCGTCGATCCCATCAACGGCGAGCGCCAGGCCGAGCCACCAGAACATATCGACGAAGCGGTGTTCGGCGGCGGCGACCACACCCAGAAAGGCGAGAAACGAGCCGGATGCGGTGAGAATATGAACGGAAAATGCGCGAATTTCCGCGTAGGGCACGCGCTTGTAGTTAAAAAACTTCATCGGCAGACGCACCCTGTCCTTACTCTGCGCTTTCCTTGGAAGCATGCTGAACCGGCCGTTTCAACGGCCCACACTCCCGTCCCCATACTGTCGCACGGGTATTGGCGGTAATATGCACCGTTTGAGTTTGGCTGCCAGTAAAAATCACGAGGTGCCGCAAAACCGTACCAATCAACTGTGGATGCGACATTCATCTGCGCCATTTCACCCCATTTCATTCGCAGCCTGCGGCAGTTAAGATCGCGGCCTCAACCGAAGAATGGACGGGAAGCGCAGGCCATGGAGCATTTTGAAATCGCCGTTATCGGTGCCGGGTTGGCCGGATCGCTGGCTGCGCTGGCATTCGCAGACACCGGCCGCAGCGTTGCGCTGATTGCGCCGGCCGCAGGCAAAGCCGATGGCCGCACCACGGCGCTGATGGATCAGTCGCTGACGCTTGTCCGCGAGCTTGGCCTGTGGGAGGCAGTGGAGCCGCTTGCCGCCCCCCTCTCCAGCATGCGAATCATCGACGCGACAAACCGGCTGCTGCGTGCGCCGACGGTCACCTTTCATGCCGCCGAAGTCGGGCTCGAAGCGTTCGGATACAATATTCCCAATGCCCCCTTTCTTGCCCTGCTTGAGCAGGAAGCGGAAAAACGGCAATTCCTCACCCGGATGACCACCAGCCTGACCGCTGTCGAATTCGAGACGGACCGGGCGATCCTGACGCTCGATGATGGCAGCAGCCTCACCGCCGGCCTCGTTATCGGTGCCGATGGCCGCAGATCAGGCGTGCGCGACGCAGCCGGGATCGAGGTCAGGAATTGGTCCTATCCACAAAGTGCGCTGGTGCTCAATTTCTCCCACCAGGTGCCCCACCAGACGATCTCGACGGAATTCCACACGCCGCACGGACCGTTCACGCAGGTCCCGCTGCCGGGTGGATTGCGATCGAGCCTCGTCTGGGTCCAGAAGCCGGAAGATACCGGAGAGACGCTGGCGCTTTCGGCCGATGCCTTGGGCTTGGCGGTGGAGCAGCGCATGCAATCGATGCTCGGGAAAGTCACGATCGAGGGCACGCCGCAGTCCTTTCCCCTTTCCGGCATGGCTGCGAAATCCTTTGGCAAGGGCCGCGCGATCCTGATCGGCGAAGCCGCCCATGCTTTTCCACCGATCGGCGCGCAGGGGCTCAATCTCAGTCTACGCGACATCATGGCGGCGGTTTCACTGCTGGGTTCCTCGCCGGTTCCAGAGGATTTTGGTGCACGCTACGACCGCAAGCGGCGCGCGGATATTCTCAGCCGCACCGTCAGCGTCGATCTGCTCAATCGCTCGCTGCTGTCGGACTTCCTGCCGGTGCAGATGCTGCGCGCGGCCGGCCTGCAGGCCCTGGCAAGCGTCGCCCCATTTCGTAATCTGATGATGCGCGAAGGCATCAATCCCGGCAGCGCCCTGCAATCCCTGCGCACGACGTTACGGGAAAAGATCAGCCGGAAGAGCGCCTGAACTGATGAGATAAAGCAGCATCGTCACTGTCGCCACCGAGAGCACGGTGGTGATCAGGATCGTTGCCGACGCCCGTTCCTGCCAGACGCCATATTGCTGGCCGATGACAAAGACGTTGGTGGCCGTCGGCAATGCGGCCAGGAGCACGGCCGTCTGCACCCAGACCGGATCGAAATTGCCAACGAAGCTCAGAACCAGATACATCAGCACCGGATGCAGGATCAGCTTGGCCGGAACAATATAGGCGATCTCGGCGGGGATGCGCTTCAGCGGCCGCAGCGCCAAGGTCACGCCCATGGCAAACAGCGCACAGGGCGCCGCTGCCTGCGCCAGATAGTCGATCAGCCGCTGAACCGGCAGCGGCGGCTGGAACGACATGGACGCGGCGATGACGCCAGCGATCGTGGAGAGGATAAAGGGATGCAGCAGGATTTTCCGGGCAATCCCAAGCACTAGGCGCGCAGGCGAACTTTTCTCTCCGCCCGCCAGCGCCATCATCGCCGGTGCGACCATGAAATGCAGGACATTCTCGAAGCAGAAGATCAGCGCCACGGGCACCGCTGCCCGTTCGCCCAATGCCAAAAGCGCCAGACCCGGCCCCATATAGCCGATATTGCCATAGGCCCCGGCCAATCCCTGCACCGTCGATTCGGCGAGCGAATTGCGGCGGATCAGATAGCCGGCGCTAAACACCAGAGCAAAGACGGTGTAGGTCGCACCGATCGAGGCGAAAACGAAATCAAAGCGGGTGAGCTGCTCAATCGGCGTCTTTGATACCAGCTTGAAGAACAAAGCCGGCAGCGCAATGTAGATGATGAAGACATTGAGCCAGCCCATGGCATCGCCGGCGCCCTCGCCTGCCTGATTGCGGGCAAATTTCGCCGTCAGGTAGCCAACGAAGATCAGGCCGAAAAACGGCAGTACCAAACCGGCAATTTCGGCCATTGCGTGCGAGACCTCTGTTTGAGGTTCGTGCTTAGCCGATTTGCATCAGGACTGGAAAGGTTTCCTGGAACCAGATGGCCATGGAACTGATAAAACCAAAGACGAAGGCAAGGCCGGCAAGGATCAGGAACACGCCCATCAGTTTTTCCACCAGGCCGAGATGGCGGCGGAAGCGCGACAGGAATTTCATGAAAGCGCTGGAAAACCCAGCCGCAATCCAGAACGGAATGGCAAGCCCCAGCGAATAGACCGCAAGAAGCAGGGCGCCATCGGTGACCGTGTCGCGGGCTGCGGCAACGCCGAGAATCGTGCCGAGAACCGGGCCGATGCAGGGCGTCCAGCCGAACGCAAAGGCAAGCCCCATAATATAGGCGCCCGACAGCGTCGCCGGCTTTCCGCCGCCCTGAAACCGCGCCTCGCGCCCGAGAATGCCGATGCGGAACACACCAAGGAAATGCAGGCCCATGATGATAATGACAATGCCGCCGATGCGCGAAAGAATGTCGATATGCTGGCGCAGCACAAGACCGATGCTGGATGCCCCTGCCCCGAGAGCCACGAAAACCGTGGCAAAACCGAGCGTGAACAGGAAAGCGGCCCCGAACACCGCGCGCCGTGTTCCCGTCGAGGCAACCTGCGTTTCACCGCCGCGAAACTGATCCACCGATATGCCAGCCATATAACAAAGATAGGGCGGCACCAGCGGCAGGACGCACGGAGACAGGAAAGACAATGCGCCCGCCAGGACGGCGGTCCAGATGGAAATATCAGCGATGGACACTCGGTCAAAACTCCAGCCTGCAACAAGCCCGGCCGTCTTAGCCCCGAAGCCTGTCCCAAACCAATCACCTTTTGGCGATCTCCTTGGAAAACATCGTTTTTGCACTTTTGCCCGTTTTTTGGGTTGACCAAAACAAGCGCGCTGTGCATATGTCCGCCCACTTCCGCCGGTCATCACAGACCGCCATGGGAGAGCGTAGCTCAGTCGGTAGAGCAACTGACTTTTAATCAGTAGGTCCAGGGTTCGAATCCCTGCGCTCTCACCAAAAAATCAGATAATTATTATATCACAATCGCTTGCGGTTTGGCCCCAGCAGCTTTTGCGGCTCTGTCTTCAGGTATCGCGCGAAACATCCTCGGAACGCGCGAAGTTTTGACCGTCCTGACGACGTCCCATCCAAACGCTTACGGAATTTGTCTACCCTTTGCGGAATCGCCACATTGTCAAACGAAAGCAGCGTCGCCCGTGAAGGCGACGCTGTTTTGGTCTTAACATTCCGGCGCTACGGGTCCGGCGCCCATTGCCGCGTCAGCCGCGGCGGTAGTAGCCTGGGCGGTCGGGGTTGTATTCCGGGACTTCGCAGCGGGGATCGTTGCTGCAGCGGCGGTCGTCGCCGCGCCGGTCATCGCGCCGATCCGTGCGGCGGTCGTCGTCGTTGCGGTCGCCGCGGCCCGGGTCGCGATCGCGGGAATAACGGGAATAATCGGTCCGGTCACGTGCGCGGTCATAACGATCGTCGCGGTCGAAGGTATCACGCGGACGCATCGTGTAGCCGTCGCCCTGATAGGACGGTCCTTCGCTAACGCAACCGGCGAGCATCAGGGTCGAAAGGCCGATTGCGCTGGCCAGAATAAGGGTTTTCATTGTCGTTCTCTCTCTCCATTTCGAAGAGAGATATGGCTGCCGCAGGGTTGCGGCAAGGGGCAATGATGATGGCGGCCCGCCTCTTCGTACAATCGCCCCAAATTGGCCGGCATCGAGGACGGCAAAAGAAGGGCGGCTACGGCAAATGCCTGCTTCACTTGCCGGGATGGCGGCCCAGGCGCAGCTTCAGCGGGCTTTCGCCATATTGACGTTTGAACGCGCGCGAGAAGGATGACAGGCTATCGAAGCCGCAGCGAAGGGCGACTTCGCGGATGCTGAGTTGGGTGTCGCCGACCAGACGCTGCGCTGCCTGCAGCCGCAGCCGCAGATAGTAGCTTCCGGGGCTGATCCTGAGCGCTCTTGCAAACCGGATTTCGAGCTGGCGCTGCGACTGCCCGGCGCGTCGTGCCAGCGCTGCAATCGACAAGGGCCGGTCAAGCGTGCGCTCCATCAGGCGGATCGCCTTGGCAAGGCCGGGATCAAGCGCCTCCATGCGGCCGAGAGACACCAGCGGCTGGGCATCCGTTGCCGCATGGGTTTCGTCATAGACAAAGATGCTGGCGACATCGAGAGCGACGGATGAGCCAAAACGCTGCCGGATCAGATGCAGCATCATGTCGAAGGTCGGCGATGCGCCACCGGATGTCCAGAATTTGCCGTCGGTCACGAACCGGTCGGCCCGGACGGACACGTCCGGAAAAGCCAGCGCGAAATCCTCCAGTTCCTCCCAATGCGCCGTCGCTGTGCGGCCGTTGACGAGTCCGCAGCGCGCCAGGAGCCAACAGCCCGATTCGATGCCCGCGACCACGGAAAAATGCCGCGCAGCCGCCTGCAGGCTGGCGATGAACGGTTTTTGCGCATAGCGATCGAGGTTGAAACCGCCGATGATCAACAGGCCGTCGCCCTGGACCTTCGCCGAAAACGTCCCATCCACCGCAATCATGACGCCACAGGTCAGAAGCACCGGCTCTCCATCCGGAGACAGAATTTTCCACGCGAACAGGGTTTTTCCAGCCACCCGGTTGGCGGCGCGCATCGGGTCCAGCACCGAGGCCAGCGACATGATCGAGGATTCCGGCAGCACGACAATCACGACCTCCACATTTCCATCGGAAGTCAAAGGCGGTTGATCGGAAACAGGGCGTGGCGACATGGGAGAAATGTCAAATTTCCTGCGCCTTTTGTCAAATGAATTGGGGCCATTCAGGCATGATGCCGCTGTAAGACCTCCCATCCGCAGTGCTTTTGCCTGCAGATGTCTGGAAATTCCCCCTACCGACCTTTACCGGACGGGTCGAATGGCAGAGATGCCTTCGGCCCGTTTTTTTGGCCTTGTATTGGTGGCCGGGCATTCATCCGCTGCCACCGTGGCGGTTTTCCGGGCACGCAGAAATGCGTCTCATCATGCAGCAGAAATGCCTTCCGGTACATCGCAGCAGTGAAAGGAACGAAACCGCGCAACCACGCGTTACGAGAGCGGTTCAATAGAGGAAATTTCAATGCAGCGCTGCGATCTCCTGATTCATGAGGATTGTCCTCATCACAATCCCAATATTAAAATCTCGTTTTTATCGCGGAGGCTGTGATGGCAGCTCCAACCGTCCACCCATCCTTACCGGTTCAGCGCGAGACGTCGGACTATCGGCATTTTATGATGCGGGAATTGCTGATTTGGGTCATAGGGGTGCCCGTCCCGATCGCCGCCGTCATTGGTTTTTTCGTCCTTTAAAATCGATCAAAACCGGCCGTTGACGTTGCGCTGGCATCGATAAGCCTCGTCTCGACCAAGAGGCGATAACGCCATTGGCCGTGACGCCGCGCTGCACGCAACGCTGCCGAACCCTCCCGCAAGCTCCTGACCACCTAAACCCTGTGCACTTAGGGGTAGGCCGCTAAGATATGACGCCAGCGCAACATTGGCATCCGCTAATCGCGGGAACGGTCTGGTTCAGTTTCGTCATAATTGACATCCCAATCCTTTTCCGGCCCCTGTTTGCCAGGCGGAGTGCGATGACCGGTTATGTCCTCTGATCCCGTGACCACTGTCGGCTTGGCACTGGCAACCCCGGAGTTTGCACCGTCCGCGCGCGATTTGGCATACTGGCCCTCTGCATCCTCCTTGATCTTGAGGGAATCCGAAGGGCTGTTACGTTCCGGATCCTGATTGTTTCACCCAGTGCATCCCGATCGACGTCCGGGTCATCCGTCGCAGGCAGGTAGCCCCTTGGCCTGGTTTCTTCCGGACCTTCCCAACGCGGGGACTGATCGGTTGTGCCGGGTGCGCCGTCTGTCGGTATGTTTTTGCTCATGGTCTTTCTCCTGTGATGGAGCGGAAACCAGCCACAAGGGCAGAAGTTCCTTGTGATACTTTGAGCTGCAGAGCCGGAGCGCTCGGAAGACCCTCATTCGTGGTGGTTCCTGCCGTCTGTCATCTTGGAGGCGATCCACCTTCCAATTGATCCTTGCATGCGCCAATACGCGCGCGTCGTTTTGGTGCTGTGACTGGGCGCATCTGCAAAGCGGCAGCGCTACAAGAGGAGGAGGTGCACATTGAGAGGGAAAAGCCAAACGCCCGTCAAACAGCGAAAGATATCTCGCTAAGCCCTTGAAAAGATTGGCGACCCCTGCAGGGCTCGAACCTGCGACAACCTGCTTAGAAGGCGGAAAGCCAATCCAGGATTCTCAGGGCTTCCAGCAAAACGGTTTACAATTACCGCCCCACGTTTCATTGGATAATCTTGGCACGATGTAAACGTTTCACCGCACCCAAGCTGACCAGATCAAGCGGATGATCAGAGCGAATTGATTATCGGCTTCTTCGTATCCGTGCCGTCATATCGGGAATTGTTCACCTCGCGCCCCACCCTGAAAAACTCCAGATTGCTGTCGATCTGATTATCCACCAGGACCGCTTTGGCGGCGCTGCCCTGCACCCCAAGGTCAAGCCACTGATCATAGGCGGCCGGATCGAGGATCACCGGCATGCGGGAGTGGATATTCGAGATTTCATCGACGGCCGGCGCGGTGATGATCGTGCAACTGGTAACGCCCAGCTTGTCGTTGTGCGCCCAAAGCCCGGCAAATGAGAACGGCCGACCCTCCGGCATCTGCAACAGCCACGGGTCTTTTTTTCCATCCTCCTCGCTCGTCGTCCACTCGAAATAGCCATCGGCGGGAATCAGGCAGCGTTTCGACTTGAATGGATCCCGGTAGGCGCCGGAGGTATCGACTGTCTCGATCCGGGCATTGAACATGGCAGCCTTGGGCAATTCCTTTGCGAAGAGAGGGACCAGCCACCAGCGGCCGCTATCCAGCACAAGCTCCCCCTCTCGATCCTTGTGAGCAAACGCGACTGTCGATGTCGGGGCGATATTGAAGCCGGGCCGCATGTTCGAGGCGGGAGCCGCCTTCTCGTGGATGCTGTAGAGCGCGTGAAGCTCCGCCCAGGTCATGAGGTTCGTATAGCGTCCGCACATTCGATCTCTCCCTCGATCAGCATCAGGCATCCTTGCGCAACGGAGGAAGAGTTTCAATGTACAATTCGAAGCCGTCTTGACTCTCCGCCGAACGAGAACGTAATCAGAACATTCACGGCGATGCGGCCGTCAATCTGGAATCAGTTGGAGGCTTCGAACGGGAGAATTTCCGGTGAAGCATAGGCGCGGTATCGATCTTACCAGCGGCGGCGACGCAGTGCCAATTGGCAACGCCGCTGAACTTGCGTGGATGAGTTTTGAAAAGCTTTCCGAGTGGTATGTGCTTGGGGCCTGCTGTCAGTCGTGCGGCAGGACAAACTGGCTCGACCGATGGGAGTTGCAGCGCAGGTTCGGCAAGGCAACCTTTCTGGAAACGCTTCGCCCAAAGTTGAAGTGCATACACTGCAAGGAGCGCGGCAGGAGCCATTTCGTGATCGGGAAGATGCCTCGCAATGTATGAGGGCTTCCCTGAGACTCGACCACATGGGATGAGATAATGGCGAAGGCTTAAGCAACGAGCACCGCATTTTTTGTGACTTGGAGCGTGACCAGTCTGGTTGACGCCCTCCCAAAGCGAACTAGATGAGCCTGCCCAATGAAGGCGGAAATTCGCCGGCAGCCGCGCGAGGATCGCTGATTCCGGGAGGTAAACATGCAGAACGATTGGCCAAAAAAACGCGCTCGGAGAGGCAAAGTCATTTCTGTCGAGGAATTTTGTAAAAAGTATGAGCTGCAGCCCGAAGAGGCCCACCGGCTTTACAAGATTTCCGGCCCATCAGAATATGATCTGGATTTGCTCATGGCAGCGAAGGGTATAGTCCCAACGAAAAGTGAGGGCCCAACTCTATGACTACCCCTGAGGAACGCCGAGAGCGCTGGAACCGTTCAGTCGCGCATAAGATCGCCCACGGCCTGCGCGTCGAAACTGATCCGGTGTTCCTGGGTTGGATCGAGGAGTGGATCGCCGGCGAGGTCAAGATTCAAGAAGTTCAGCGCAGATACGCCGGCCTTCTCCATTCAAGAGGACAGACCAGCTCCGCACAGCCCGACGTTGACCTGACCCTAATTTTGGAGAAGTTGCGCGAGGAAATCCCGGAGATGGGCGACTTTGCTCCTCGGCGTGCTAAGGATCGATCGCAGACCACACGCGCAGTGGATGCTGCTTGGGGCATCAACGAGTTGGAGAAGAAGCATGAGTGACGAGACACGTCCCATCCACCCGAACTCCCCGGTGCATTTCGAGCACTGGTGCCGACATGAGGGCTGCACGAAGTGGGGATCGTTTGGCAAAGAGCGCGGTCGCGAAACCGAGTGGCGCTGCATGGAGCACGTAGCGGCCGACTACTGGGATGGCTTGTCTCGGTCTATTAATTAATGCGCCACGCCTTGTCGGCTGGCTTGCTCTTGAATTGCCGCCGCAAGCGCCGCACGGCGCTGCTCGGGAAGCTTCAGGATAAAGGTATCCATGTCGCGCCCGAAGTTTGACCAGGCCTTGTCACCCGCCTCCCCGCGCTCAATCACCCCAGCTGCCTCGAGATCCGTCCGATCCATATTGACCCGGGCAAGTGAGATTTGAAGCAAGTCTGTGCCTGTAATCATTGCCCTACCCCTTGTTGTCTGTAATTCAAGGTGCCGTGGCTCGACTGCCGAGAGTTGAAGTCCGGTTCGGCCGCTTCTTCTGCCTGGACGAGCTTGTGGTAACAAGACCCGATATCCTGAGCGATGCCGTCTGCATCGTAAAGGTAGCCATCCGTTCCACCATCAGTCTCAATTATCTCGGCAATCGAGTCCATCATCACGCGGCCGAGGCGCTGCAGAGCATCTCTGTGGCGGTCGGCGCCGGAACTGGCGAACTCTCGATTGGCGTCATCCAGAGCTTGGCGCATGGCCTGAAACGACCCGTCGATATGGAGTTGCGCATTCATTGCATCACCCTCCTGTCATGGGATTGCTGAAACAGACTCCTCTAACGCAATACCCGTGGATTGGTTCATCTTACTCTAGACAGACGACTAAAAGCCACAATTGATTCGCGTATTAGCCGGAACAAACGTACTATCTCGACGTTGGATCCGCGCTCATCAGGAGAAATCAATATGGCCGGACGTGCTCTTTGGAAGGGTTTTCTGAAGTTTGCCGAGATCAGCTGCCCGGTAGCGCTGCACAGCGCCGCCTCGACCTCGGAGCGGGTAAGCTTCAACACACTCAACCGTAAGACCGGCAACCGGGTGAAGCGTGAGTATGTCGATATCGACACATGGAAGGTCGTCGAGAAAGAAGACCAGATCAAAGGCTTTGAAGTCGATGACAATCGCTACGTTCTATTCGAGCCGGACGAACTTGCTGCAGCGGTCCCACAGAGTGATAAGACACTCCGAATTCAGTCGTATGTGCCATTCCAAGAGATTGATGATCTCTACTTCGACAAACCCTACTACCTCCTGCCCGATCGTTTGGGCGAGGAAACCTTTGTACTGATCCGCGATGCGATGGAAGAATCGAACGTCGGAGCCCTCGCCGAAGCTGTGCTCTTTCGACGGCGAAGAACGGTTTTGATCCGCGCCCATGGCGATGGTTTAATCGCCACCACTCTCAACTTTGATTATCAGGTTCGCTCGGCAAAGGACGCCTTCTCCGAGATCCCGGCATTGAAGATCGAAGGTGAGATGCTGGAACTGGCAAAGCATATTATCAAGACCAAGGCCGGGTTATTCGATCCGAAAACCTTTGACGACCGATATGACGCGGCTCTAGCCGAGCTGGTGAAAGCGAAGATCGAAGGGCGAGCGGTCTCCGTCAAGAAGCAGCCCAAGGTCGAGCCATCGACAAATCTTATGGAAGCACTTCGGATGAGTGCCGGCTTCGGGTCAGCGCGTGCGTCCAAGCCGAGGACCGCGACAGCGAAACGAGCAGCGCCCGCACCACGGCCGGCTGCTCGCAAGAAGGCGAGTTAACCCATGGCCGTCAAACCGTACTGGAAGGGCTACCTTAAGCTCTCACTCGTCACCTGCCCCGTTGCCCTGTCACCGGCAACGAGCGACACCGAAAAGGTGCGCTTTCACACCATGAACCGCGCCACCGGCAATCGTGTCGCCTCGCGATACGTCGATAACGTCACTGGAAAGGAAGTTGATCCCGATGACCAGGTGAAGGGCTATCAGCGCAGCGAAGGCGAATATATTATCCTCGAGGAGGAAGATTTCGACGCAGTGGCGCTGGAAAGCGTCCGCACGATCGAGATTGAGCTGTTCACGCCGCGCGACTCGATCGAATGGATTTGGCTCGAAAAGCCTCACTACCTCGTTCCAAACGATAAAGTGGGCGAAGATGCTTTCGCTGTCATCCGAGACGCAATGCGCTCGGAGAATGTGGTTGGGATTTCACGCCTGGTGTTCGGCCAGCGAGAGCGTGCAGTAATGCTCGAGCCTCGCGATGAGGGAATTGTCCTGTGGACTTTGCGCTACGGTGACGAGGTCAGGCCGGAGGAAGAATATTTCTCCGGCATCAGAGCCAAACCGGAGGGCGGGCTTGCTCCGCTGATGAAACAGTTGATTAAACAGCAGACGAAGAAATGGGCTCCGATCACTGATCCGATCCAAGACCGATATCTCGAACTCATAGCGGTGAAGAAAAAGGCTATGAGAAAGCCTGCCAAGGCGACTGCAAAGACAGCGCCCGTTGGAGGCAAGGACAATGTCATCGACATCATGGCGGCGCTAAAGAAGAGTCTGGAAGAGAACAGTCAGCGGAACCGCTGATGGAACCAACGGGATGAGCGCCAGTTCTCCAGCGATATGGAGGAGCGACGATGATTGAAACACCGAAATACCCGGTATCCCACGAAGACCGCCATCTCGTCTGTCAGGAAGAGGTTGAGGGTCCGCTGAAGGTCATCATCGACCAAGCAAATATGCATGGGTGGGGCACGCTCGAGGTGATCTCGGCAATCGAAGATGTGATCAAGCACCTGCGGCTCGCGTATGCTGAAGATCCCGATCCAGCAGAGGACCCGATAGACAGCAATGAAGGCCATGCTTTCATTCACGGTCGCGGAGGCAAGGAGACGCCATGACGATATACGCTTGGACCATCAAAGTGGCGGGTCGATTGGATGTTCAGCACGTAACAACGCTCGATGAGCTTCGTGATTACCTGCGCGTCATGGACCTGCCAGGCGTCGCACCGCCTCAATTCACCACTCTCGATGCTGAGGTGCACGATCACGGCATCTATATCCACAATGAGGGCAGCATGGACGAATGGTCACTGACGTGGACGAAGGTGGATGGCGAGGCAGAAATAGTTGATTAAAACGCCTGATATGTCAGTGGCTGATCGGGGATATATTGATTGCACCAATGTCCGCGCGGAGCCGATCAAGCCGAGCTTTTCCATAGTCTCGCGCGTCTATCTCGTTACGGAACGACCTGTTTTCAGTATGGTCGCCGTTAAAAACGGTAACCACCCAAGCTCCTTTTACAAAGCTGACCTGGCACCTTAACTTCGGTCTAATGGAACTTGTCATGCACACTCTCCCATTGCAGTCACAGGCTGGGCACCTTTCCCGGCGTGGGTCATCCCCCAAATGGGGGTATCGGCAAGTTACCTGCCGCGCCTTATCATCTCTTTCTTCAGGTCATCCACCTCGTCGCAGAGCCGTTCCACGGCCCGGCAAAGGGATTCGAGGCCCCGCTCAAACGACTTCCGCCCATTGATGCTCTCGATGGTCTGGGCCTCAATAGCGGCGGTAGCGCGGTTGAGGGCCGAAGGATCGACAATAACTGCGGCGACCTGAGCGGTTGAAGCATTGCCTGCCGGAGTGGATCGCTCCCCCGATAGCAGGCCAAGGTGACGAACTCCAAAGATGACAGCCAACCCCAAACCAAAAGCAATCAGCAACGGAAGGGGCAGCTTATCGAGATTTTCCATTCCTGGCTTCCCCTTGGTCATGCGCGGCACGATTGATGTTTACCAGCTCGCCAAGCGCGAACAGCGGATAGATGGCAAGCCACGTTGAAATGACGCCTGAGGACCAATAGCCATAGGTAATTCCGCACCAGATGAAGAACCCGATGCCTGCCGATACCTGCCGGATCGTCGGGGTCACGTTCTTCCGCGCGCCATTGACGATCAGGCCGCCGACCCTGAGGATGCCGAGCGACACCATGGCCCACCCCAAGAACGCCGCATCGCCGAAGATTGACCGGAAGCCAGCCCATGACGGCTGGGCGAACAGATCATCGGAATAAAGCAGGACGGCGCCCCAGAAGGCAGTATGGCCCGCCAAAAACCATTCCATCATCCTCGGGCCGAAGCGGTGCTGTATGCGGATCCAGATACCTGGACCCGCGTAGCTCTCCGCCGTCATTATTTCTGCCCCGGCGCCGACACAGTGATGTCTGGCGCGCTGCCAGGGGTTAGGATCACCACGTCCTGGTTCGCCGGGATTTGCGCATCAATTTCCTTGGCTGCTTCCATCGCCTTGGCAGACGGGCGCTTTACCATAGCCCAGACGACGGTCAGCAGGCCGACGAGCGCGGAGACAATGATGTCGAGGTTCTCACCCAGGATGGCGTTGTGCTCTGGCGACAGCCAGCCGTGGGTGAACATGGCCGCCATCAGGGAAACGATGGCATAGCGAACGATGGTAGGCAGATAGCTGTTGATGTTCACGGGAGCGTCCTTTCAATGGTCAGGAGTTATTCGGCAGCGCGAGCTTCTTTGAGCGCCGTCGAGATGACGACGGAGGCCGAGACAACGCGGATCAGCGCATCGGCGGCCGTGACGCCGGCAGGGTTGGCGCAGACGATGGCAACGCCGCCGTAAGCCGCCTTCACCTTCGCTACGGTGCGGGGTTTGACGTTGCCGGTTGCCGCAGCGGCCGAGAATGCGACGTGGGCCGTCTGAAGGATCTGGCAGGCTTTAGGCAGGTTGGTTTGGATCGCAGTGTCGATCGACGTGGTGGTGCAAGCGGACAGCGCAAAGCATGCCGCTGCCATGATGAGCAGAGAGCGCATGATATTTCCTTTGATGTTGGGAGGGGTTTAGGCGGCAGTTTTCAGTTCGAAGACCGCCCGGAGGCGAGCAACGGTAGGCGCATCGAATTCACCGGACTGGGTGAGGTTCGACGAGAACTGGAAAGCGCGGATGGCTGCGATGGTTTTCTTTCCGGCAATCCCATCGATCGGACCCAGGACATAGCCGCCGCGAACAAGAAGCCGCTGCAGATATGCCGTGCGGGTATCCGGACCTTCCAGCACCGGAGCGCTGGCCGGTTCGACGATAATGGTTTTCCATGTGCCCTTGATCTCCGCCACCGGCAGGCCGCGCTCGCGCGCCCATGGGATGACATCGAAGCAGGGGCAAGCCTTGATATGTTCGAACGGCTCGATCACGCCGTTTCCGTTTCTATCCGGCGACAGGTCGCGATGGCCGCACCATTTGATGTCCGGGAAGTCGGCAGACAACTCGCGCATCCGCTTTTCAAGCGTAACGAGCTGCGCATCTTTGATCGTGTTAAAATCCGGCCGATTGCTCGAATTGACGCCGCCGACCATTGAAAGACCGTAGGAGATCGAGTTGAACCCGGCGACATGGGCGCCGATCGCCATCTTGCCGCGCCCAATCTCGGCCTGGCCGTTCGGATTGATGATCTCGTTGTAACCGATGTCTGACCAACCCTGAGCCTTGTGGATTGCCCGAATGCCGGCGGCACCCTTGTCCCAGCCCGGAGGCGTGGCAGTGACGTGCACGACGCCGAGCGTCGTTCGTTTGCGGTTTGGCATGTTGCCTTCCTTTCGACTGGTTGGGATTAGGGTAGTGTGTTGGCAGCTTCAGCGGCCGCCAGGATCGCCTCAAGGGTAGCGATCCGGCTGTTTGCCGTAGCCAGCGCCGCAGTAGTCTGGCTGACCTGCCATTCCATCTGGCCCACTTGCTGTTCTGCTGTATTTTTTGCGGCCACTGCGGCATCTTTGGCCGTGTGTGCGGATTGAGCATCTGCCTCCCAGCTGGTGACAGCGGCGGTCAACGTCTCAATCTGAGAATTGAGAGCTGCAGCCTGGACCAGCGCCGCCTGGGTTGCCGTCGTCATGATCGCGCTGGTCGGAAAGCCCTCCAACTGGAGCGGGGCAGCAGTCAGGATTTCGTCTTTGAGCACTTCGCCATCCATGATGACGCGGCGGCGGCTTTGCACATGCGCGCCCTTTGGTGCGCCTTCGTCGTCGAAGCGGATAAGGATTTCATAAGGAATTGTCTGGTCGGAAATTGGCATGTCGGTTCCTTTTTTTGGAGGGGCTACGAAACAATTTCGCCATCGGGAAAACGCCAATTGGTGCCATCTGAAATGGCAAAGCGTTTGTTGCTGGCCCCGTTCGATACATAGATCATGCACCGAGGATAGAGGCTGGCCGACGGTACCGTTGCGACGGTGTAGGTGGGTAATTTTGGAGGCGTGCCGAACGAAACAACGCCGAGCACGCGATCCAAGACAAGAACGTCGAACGCTGTCGTTCCGTCATCGTTGTGCGCCCGCAGCCTCAGGTTCGTCCCAGTATTTCCACCGGTCGAAGCCGTCGAGTCAGCATATAAGGAAAACCGATTGATGCCTTCGTCCCGAAACTGAAAGCTTTTCGTCGTTCCTTTGGCGCCATTCAAACCCACAGAAGGTGCGAGTTCAGCATTACCGCCAACGTTGACCTGAGAGGCGCGGACGTCAGAAAATCGTCGAGCGGCCGATCCGAGCGATTGTGCCTTGTCTGTGGTCGGCCCCGCGATTTGAGCATAGACGGGATTAAGCCATTCGGCGGTGTTATAGACGGTGGCCCACGCCCCAGGAACGCCGGCGGCGATGATGCGGGTCATGCTCAGTGCGGAAGATACATGGTAGAATATTTGCACAGCGTAAGAGGCGTCATACTGCAGATGCAGGTAGGTGCCCGAGTTACCAGCCGAGCCCGTCGCGCTCGCTGCAGCTTTGTAGACCCCCGTTTGCGTCAATGTATTAAGGTCCGTGACGGTCACGGCGATCGACTGCAGACCGGCGCGAAGGCGGGCGTCAGGGAGGGTGCCTGTCGTTAGATCGGTCGCCGAGCCGGACGCGGCCACGGGCGCGAGCCCCAGAACGGTACGCGCCGCCGCTGCGCTGGCGGCAGCAATCAAAGACCTGCCAAATGCGGTGAAGGTCGCCAAAGCGGCAGTGCCAGTCCCGGTAAAATATGGAACCCGATCCGCAACCGTCGCTAGACCGGCGATGGCATAGAGCACACCATTCGTCAGCACGTCGAGAACCGCACGCGCAGCAGTCAAAGCACGGGTCATGTCTGGAGTAAACCGCACCTCGTAAACCTGCGCTGTGCGGGTGGCGCCCGGCCATGGATAAGCCAGGGTCAGGCTGGTATTGCTGACGACGGTCGCGATGCGGACATCAAGACCGGCGGCCGCGAACAAGTCACCCGCCTGGACGCCTGATGTCAGCCAGGTCGTTCCCTGCCCGACAACGGACGTCTCGTTGATGTTAACCGTTGCTGTTCCGGTGTTGTAGGTCGTAGGCAACGCCATCAGTGCACCTGCTCAATCTGGGTCTCGGGATTTTCGGACGATGGAGGCGACAACGTTGTGATCGTCTGATCCCGATCGTTGACAATTGCCCTCAGCTCAACAATTGCCTGCGCGAGGATCATGTTTCGCTGCTGCAATGCATTATTCAGGAACCTGAGTTCCTGCAGTTCAGCCTCGGGGCTGATAGCGACCGTGCTCATATTGGCTCCTTTAAGCGTTGGATTTCTTGTCGCGCTTGGCGGCGAGGCTTCGACGGCCGATGATCGCGGCGCCGGCGTTGACGCGGGCAATGACCGAATAGGTTCGGTTGCCGTTACCGCTATCGACCATGAATTTCAGGCGTGCCACCTGCAGCTCACCAGGCGCCGGGAATTTCAGGATCTGGGTATCCACTTCCGTCGTTCCCTCCCGGAGCCTGACCTCAACCTCTGCCTGATTGTCGTTTAGTTTCGGCTGGCTCTCGATGCGCACAACGGCATCGACCTCGATGTAATCGGCGGTATTCTTGCCGATGGTCACCGAAGCGATGTTGACCAATGTTCCTGACAAGGTAACGGTGCTGACGCTCGCGTCGAATTTCCGCTCTGCGACGGCATTCGTTGCCATTGCAGATTCCTGCACACTGCCATCCAGGAACGTGATTTTCGCCGTCGTGATGTTGCGGATGAATGCCGACTGCAGATATGCCCCGGAC
>NZ_LMFB01000043.1:76786-77317 GCF_001426685.1 Rhizobium sp. Root483D2
TTCACGGTCGTTGAGAGGTCATTGAGCGCAGAAACATCGGCCTTTCCACTGACCGAATTCTGCAGGGTTGTGATGGCTCCACTGTGCGAGCCGACGATACCGTTTACAGAATTGACGTATCCGATCAGTTCATTCGTCGTTGAGACATTGGTTTTGTCGGCCAGGGCAGCGTTTACCGCGCCTTGATCCGCCTTTCCTCCAAGGCTCGCTTGCACGTTGGTCAGCGCGGTCGCCTGGCTCGAAAGCACGGAACCATGGTCTGACACTGTCGTCTGCAGTGCCTGCAGGGCCGACGCGCTAGCCTTGCCCGCGACATCAGTCTGCAAGCTCGTAATGGCATTGGAATGAGCGTCAACGACATCGTTGATGTTCTGCACACGGGTATCGAGCAAAGCCACCGCAGAGGCTGCGGCCTTTCCCGCAACGGCAGTGTTCAGGTTTGTGATAGCCGTGGCCTGGCTGCTATTTACACCCTCGGCATCAGTTACCCGCGTCGTCAGCGCCTCCAGCGCACTCGCATTCGCCTTGCCC
>NZ_LMFB01000043.1:77412-77512 GCF_001426685.1 Rhizobium sp. Root483D2
CGATAGTGCAGTATTCGATGCCTTTTGATCGAGCGCAGCTTGCACGCTGGTGATCAGCGACGACTGTGCGACCAAAGAACTTTCGGTTGCTGTCACGCGG
>NZ_LMFB01000043.1:77563-78143 GCF_001426685.1 Rhizobium sp. Root483D2
TGGTAACGACGCCTGAACCAGCGTCAAGGCCTGAGCCACGATCTCAAGCGAGCTTTGGTTGCTTTCGATCCTGGTGGTAAGCGACTGCTCTGCCCTAGCCGTCGCTTCCAGTCCTTTCTGATCGCCGAGGAAATTGGCAAAGTCCTGATCGATCATCTCGGACGCCAACGGAAACAGGCTGTTGCGAACCGCTGTGACGGCTTCGCTCTGGCTGACGACGCCGCTGCCGATCGCCAAGACTTCGGCAGTCAACTGGCTGAGTGCGTCCGCACTTGCCTTGCCGTCAACGTCAGCTTCAAGTGCGGTCAGCGCCTGCGCTTGCGCGGCAACCCCGTCCTCCAGGTTTGTGACGTTGGTTTCCAACGCTGAGACGCCGGAGGCGAGCGAGGTGATATCGCCCTGCGCATCGACTAACGATGACTGAAGTCCGGTGATTTCAAGCGCGTTGGCTGCATCGCCAGAGGCACGTGCCTGCTGTTCGAACAACAATTCCGACCGGGAAGCACCCGGCGACGGGGAGCCAATCGCGATCCAGTCGATGATGAAATAATCGGTTGCCGTCTGCGCTGCCGACAGATCG
>NZ_LMFB01000043.1:78173-78441 GCF_001426685.1 Rhizobium sp. Root483D2
TGCGGTGATCAGGCCAACACCGTTGAGGTCATAGGCCGGCTCAACGATCGCGGTGAGGCGCCCAGGCGCCCATCCAATATCGGTTGACCTGTTCCACCAAACGCCGCCATCCCAGACGGGTGAACCGAACTTACGGATGCGGGCACGCACCTGGCGGTAAACGTTCGCCGTCACGCTCAATCCGGCAGGAGATATAACGTAGGGATCGGCAACAGCGTTCGCTGGTCGCAAATAGCCGTCAACAACGGTCGGATCGCCATTGCCCGTC
>NZ_LMFB01000043.1:78480-107886 GCF_001426685.1 Rhizobium sp. Root483D2
CGTATCGACCGCGATAATTGCCGCATCCAGCGTGTCCGTCTCGGCTTCCAGCGTCGTCACCCGCTGCACAACAGCAGCCGTGGCAGCCACTGCAACAGTGATCTGGTCGGTGAAGCTGGCAACAGCCGAACCGATGGAGACGGTCAAGATATTGCGAACCTGCTCAATGTGCGTGAACTTCGCATAATCCAGGTCGGCTACCGCGTCCCGCAGCGCGCCAAGCTCATTGAGCATCGCGCGGTAACGGTCGGCAGATTCGAACGCACCGGCGACCCGCTCCGCCTGCTCTGCACTAAGTGCGTTGGCCTGCGCCTGAACCGCCGCGATGCGGGCCTGTTGCTCGGCGACGAGGGCTTGCGCCTGCGCCTGGATAGCCGCGACCCGCGCTTCCGTCTCAGCCACCAGCGCTGCGGCAGTCGCCGTCGCAACCCCACCAACGTTCTGATCGATCCAATCCCTCAATATCTCAAGGGACGCCAGAACCTCGCTGGCAAGATCGACATCGCCGAGCCGTATATCGGGCGTGAGCACGTCGATCCATTCCGACCACTCAACGTTTCGCCCGGAATATGGAACCTCGATACCCTTCACCTGATACAGGGTTGCAGGTAGGCACCAGGAGCCGGAGATTACCCACTCATAGGGCGAGGAATACGCAACCGCAGCACTATCAAACACCACGGCGCTGGTCGCCTTCACTCGAGCAACGATGCGGACGCTCAAAACATCATTGAGGTCATCGGCTGCCTTGACCTTGATCGCAGGCCGGCGCGCGGCGCCTGCGTCGTCGCGGATTTCCCAAGGCTCGGCTTCCCAGCCGTCGATAACACTTACCGGCGGATAGATGGGGTCGAGAGGAGAAAATACAGGCGGAATATAGGCTGCGGGCGGTTCATAATCAGTTGGGTCTACCTCAGTGATATCTAGCATCACATCAAGGTTTGCCTTGTCAGCAACGCCATCGATCCGGAAAAGCTTGGAGGTGTAGCTGTTCCGTGCTGAATTCAACGTTATGCTGTCACCCGGCTCCAATGGCCAGGCCCAAGGTGGAAGCACGATAGTATGCCTGCGTTCCCGACGGGCTTCAGCTAGCGCGGCTTTCATGATCCGCTGGACCTGAGAATTGCGTGAAACCACGTCAAGTGACAAGTCCGCAATCAAGCGGCGATCACCGTCCCGCTCCTCGTAATCACTGTTGTATATCGGCGGCGCGGGCTTTGTATTCCAAGCTTCCTTTGGCTCAGGATAGGTCGCAGTGATCCCGTTGATCGAATTCGCGAGCGTCGTAAACGGAGCGAAGGTCTGTTGCTCAGTCGAGAGGATGTCGCCGTCCGAGATTGTCAGCACCGACGCGCCGGGCTCACCAACGCGAAGCTTGTAGGTACCGCCTGTTTCGATAAGCTTGCCTTGTCCACCCTTTAACAAGGCTTCAATGGTTGATCCAAGCTCAGTGTTAACCGTGATTTCGATCCCGGTCTGATACTGTTGCTCAAGCCCAAAAGGCCCTTGGACCGACTTCCGGCATTTTTGGATTTGCTCAATCCAGTCCGTCGCAGGTAACCGGGCAGCCGAGAGGTTTTGGAGCCCGTATAGCCACACGCCGTCATAGCCGATACCGAGGAGAAGATTGTAAATCTGCACCGCAAGAAGTTTGTCCCCGTCGCCGCCCCAGGTGGCGGGGTTGTTCCGGCGATGAGACCCAACGCCACCGGCGGTGCTGTCCTTCGATAGATCGTAAAGAGGCATGCCCGCAATTTCGAAGCGGAATGAAGGAAAGCCGGAGAAGAGGCTGTCCTTGACCTGAGAGGTGACAACCGCATACGCAATGCCACGTCCAACTCTGGTATTCTCGTACGGTCGGCTCGAAGACGAGACAGTATTGACGAGAAATGGATCTGCTTGGGTTTGCGTTCCGTCATGGAACTTGACCCACATGTTGTTTCCACCGCCACTGGTAGAATATTCTTCGACCGGGAAGCCCCAATCCCCATAAGATGTGTCGCTTGTTTCAACGGTCACCGGGGCACCATTGACCCATACAGCCGTCACGCCGCTGATCGGGACGTCAGACAGAGCAATGACCTGGGTCAGATAGGCGTTGGGTGTCTTGCCGGACTTGCCCCATGTGTTCGCGTAGACCAGCGAGCCAGCGGTTGCACGCGGGCCCATGAGAATGGAACGCGGGACGTCCCCACCCGACTGCATCTTTCCGTGGACGCCGCCGGCCTGCGGTTGGTCAGTCTTTTGCAGCTCTGCAACGGCGAGGCTGAGACCGACGCCTACGGCGGCATTCAAAGCGAATGCACTGACGGTCGCAAGGAAAGACGTCGATGCAACGCCGAGCACGCCGGCGACAGCAGCAGCGGTAAAAACAGCCATTTATTTTCCTGAGTTGCCGCTTAGAGGGGCTTCATGAAGTGACGCTCGACGGCGAGGTAGCCAGAGCGTTCGTAGAGCCGAGAGGTGAGCGGATCGCCACCAAGCCCAACCATGTGAATGAAGGCGCAGCCGCGATGGCGCGCCCACTGCTCGTAGGCATCAAGCATTTTCCGAGCATGGAGGCCGCGATGCTCCGGATCGATCCAGAACATAGTCTCGAACGCCATTTTCACGGGCGAGAACCGGTGCGGCTGCGCTTCCGCCGCGAGTACCCCGAGCGCAACCCCATCGACATCGAGCACAAGGCAAAGCTGATCTGGCGCATCCAGAGATGAGCGAAAAACATTGTCTGCCATTGGCGCGGAGAACGGGAATGGCACTTCAGACGCGGCATGAAAAGCCTTAGCCATCGCCAGAACCCGCATGCGGTCGCCTAAGACTGCGGGCCTGATCATCTGCTGGCCGGAATATTCGATGTGATCCGCTGCGGTTCTGACGATGCGATCTTTCCGGACTTTGTGCCCCAGAAGAGTTCCCATTCGCCAACCGTTGTTGCGTCCTGAAAGAAATTGTCCGCCGCTGACCGTAGCTTTTGGCTATCATCGGACCGGGTGTCTGGGTTGCTCCTCGTCATTTCCTGCGTATGAGACACACAGGTCAGAACGATCGACCCTTCCTCGTTT
This sequence comes from Rhizobium sp. Root483D2, assembly GCF_001426685.1. Taxonomy (GTDB): domain Bacteria; phylum Pseudomonadota; class Alphaproteobacteria; order Rhizobiales; family Rhizobiaceae; genus Pararhizobium; species Pararhizobium qamdonense. The sequence continues at coordinate 81,543 of NZ_LMFB01000043.1, forward strand.
TCAGCCGGCGTCGTGATCATAGGATCATCGACAAACCCGACAAACCGAGGAAACGCAGGGCCGACAATCTTCCGCGTTGCGGGCGAAAAGAGGCCCCGGAAGATCTCGACCCTGGCCTGTTTCAGGTCATAGCCCCGAACGAGGTTGGCGACCCCCTCGTCAATCTGCGAGAGAGTAACCGTGACGCTCCGAACAGTCACGTTCGAAACCAGCGGGATATCGCTGATCGCAATCAGTGATCCTGCCCCTTCGAAATTCCGCGTCACCTCCGCCCCAGTTTCAGGGTTGATGACCGTCGCAGCGACATTGCCAACGTCAGACCAGAATCCATGCTGGACCTGGATGCCGGTATCGTAAGTGCGGGCCTTGAACCAAATGAAGTCTCTCGCCACGAGCTGCCGCGCCTGTAGCGCCGCGTAGTTTTCCGCAGAGATTGCACGCATAAGAAATCACCTCAACTGATGGGGCATTGGAAGGCTTGGAACGAGATAACTGTCTTGAGCGCGTCAAACTGCTGCGGAACGACCGATCCGGGCACCAACATCATGACTGTCGCAGGCCGTTTCAGCGTGACATCAAGACTGACCATTGTTCCAGGAAACAGGTGGGGCCGAACCTCGAATAGAGGGCTGACACCCGCCCCGGACGCCGTCACTGTCTCCATCACTTGATGAAGCGAGCGCCACCCGGCAACATTGAACGCGAGATAATCGCCCCGAGACAGCACCATGCCCGTGGGCAGGCCAGATAGGGCGAGCGATTTGCCGTTTCCGCCGACGGTTGAAATTTCCGATGTGTCCGCAAAATTACCATCAGGCTTTGATCTCGGGTATCGACGGCGGGCATCGAAACCGTGAAACGTGCCGATGCCGTTATCCATACTCGACAACATGGCTTCAAAATCGAGTGCATCTGCATGAAACAACGGCACGCTGGTCGCGGCCATTGTCCATAACGAAGTGCCGAAATCCTTGATTATCGTCACGCCGTTGGCCTGGCGCGACAATTCCTGCCTGTACATCGGCTGGAATTTATACCCCTCCGGCGCGAGGCGGTATGTCGTCAGAATGTCGTTGCGGGGGAACGTGACGGTCATTTACAGATCCCTGCTATTCTTCGCTTTGCGAACGGTATCGACGACACGAGCCTTAAACTCCTGCCGATCGCGGTTCATCTGGGTCTTTAGGCCTTCGATGTCTTGGCCGTACCCTTGAACATTGTAGACCGGAGCGAAAGAGACGTGCACGGGAGCTTCGTTTGAGTTTGCGGCGCCACGATTGTTGTTGCTGGCTTTGAGCTTGTGGTTGGGGATGACCTCCTCCCCACCCTTGAAGCGGACGAGTTCCGGGCCTTTCTCGCCGACCCAGGCAACACCAGGGCGAGCCGCCGGCGTTCCAGCAGCGTAAAGGCCGACACCACCAGCCTTGGCGATGCCCATCTGGCCGCCACCGAACAGACCGAGAATGCCGCTAAGTATGCCGCCGCCCGAACCAGCACCTGCGTTGTTCACTTCGAACAGTGCATCGACGACATCGTTCAGCAGTTTGTCCGAGATTTTAGAGAGCACGCCGAGGGCAGCATCTCCGAAAGACTCCCAGACAGACTTTCCGCTCTCAATGCTTGAGAAGAAGTCATCGAAGAACCCTTTCGTGAGGTCCTTCGAGAACTCGATAGCCAAGCCCATTTTCTTGGTCTCGGCTTCTGTCTGAGCCATAACTTGGGCCAGAGCGGATAGCTCGCCCTTCTGGGCTGCACTAAGGGTGATGCCGCGCTGCTGTGCCTGGTTGAGCAGATCGGTTTCATATCGCAGCGCTGCGGCGGCCTCTTCGGATAGTCCGAGCGCATTTCGCTTTGCATCCAGCGCCGCGATTCGACGTTCCGCTCCATCGACGATATCGGAGTATTTTTCGGTGTCGGACTTGCCGCCGGTCTTCTTCTTGGCTTTCGCGTCAACGTCCGTAAGGCCCTTTGCAAGCTCTTTAAGCTTTTCCGAAGCTGCAGATGCGCCCTTGGCAATCGCATCGGTCACGCCCCCGACGTAGTCGGTGCCCTGCGCCGCCTTCATCTCCTCGAACAGCTTGGCAGCGGCCTTTCCAGTAGCGCCTGCATATGGATTCGCAGGCTTCTCGATGGAAATCGCCGAGACAAAGTCGACGTTGAGAGGAACACCGATCTTGAGCGAAGCCATCTTGGCCTCGTTGATGAGGTTGTTTATCCCGCCGATCGCGCTGTTGATCATGCTCTCGATCGCGCCGATCACAGCAGCGACCGTTGCGTAGACAAGGTCGCCCAGCACGGAGGGCAGCATTCCCCAGATCGCTTTAATTCCGTTGAAGCCTCCCACGAACGCGCCGATGATGAAATTCACCCCTGCCTTGGCGTCAGCAACGATGTCCCTGCCGAAAATCTGGGCAAGCTCATCACGGAAGATATTCGCAGCAGCCACAGCAGCAACAATGCCGAGAACGATGGCGCCGGCCGGGTTGGCCGCCAACATTGCCGCGCCTGCGGTGACCGCAGCGACGGCCAGGCGTCCGAGCAGCGCGATAACGGAGATGATGCCGCCAATGATTGCCGGGGCGTATAGGAGCGCAAGCGCAGCAGCGGCGCCGACAGCATATGGTGCGATCTCGTCAAGTATCTCGGCGAGCGCGTTCAATGCCGACTGTGCAAGTTTTGCCCAACTCACCGACTGGATAAGCACTGCTACCAGCGTGGTGAGGCCGACGGCAATGAGAGTAATTGGCGAGAGCATTGCAAGAAGTGAACCGCCAAGCTCTTTCGCAAAGCTGCCATTCGACATCATCGCCACCTGAGCGATCTGCAGGCCCTGTTGCATGCCAATAAGGCCGGCCTGCATACCACCAGCCGCTGTGGTGACGATATCGAAACCCTGAGCAGCGAGGTTGGCAGTGTCATGCGTCCGCGCCAACCCTGCGGTGTTCTGGTTCGCAGCGCGGTTTGCCATCTCGATTTGCTTCGATGCGGAAGCAGCTGCAGCCCCCTCACTCGAATATGCCTTTGCCGCCGCCGACGCGGCGCCCACGGCTCCCCTATTGGCGCCGGAGAGGCCGTCAGTCGCAGCTTCGGCCCGAGCGGCCGCTCCGGAAAGTTTGTCCAGACCGTCGGTGTTTTCCTTGACACCCTTGTTGGTCACCTGAATTCCGAGCTGGGCGACGTCTGACATGAGCTTTACCTTTTCGGGATTCGCGCGCTATCTTCCCGCCGGGTCAAAACCGGAGGAATTTGGATGCACCGCTTTTTCAGTTTGATGACTGCCGCTACTTTGTTGGTCGGGGTTTCGTCACCGGCGTTTGCCGACGTATGCTCTGACGTTGAGACGGCGCCGCTGCGGCTGGTTACCTGGTCCGCAGAGAAGAAAGGGGAGGCAACGACCGTCTATTCCCTCTCACTCACAAGCCAATTTCCGAAACCCACCCGTATGATTTCTGGGTACGTGACCTTTGAAGACGCACTGGACGAAAACATGGGAGCGTTCAAGCTGCCCAGAGATTATTCAGCACCTGCCAATACTGCCTTCGAAATGACCGTTCCCGTTGGGAGCATGGTCATTGAAAGGGTTTTGAAGATCAAAAAGGACGATATTTCCGCCCGCGTGTGCGTTGATGGCGTAATCTACGAAGACGGCACCAAGGAAGAGTTTAAATAAAAAAGGCGGCCCGAAAGCCGCCGACCCTGACTCGACTCCCGGTTGCTCTCATGCTTTCTTCCCGCTGCTAAACCAAGGAGAAGCGAATGCCGAGCCAAGAGCCTAGGATTAACTTTGAAGATGGGAATGGAACGCGGTACGTCACCGTCATATTCTACGAAACAGGCGGTGAGTTCGCATCAATACGGATGATCGATCCCGCTAACCCTGACGAGACAAATGCTGCAGAACGGCAACGCGTCATCGGGATTGCTAAGTCAAAGCTTGGCGACATCTCCCGAAGCTAGCTGACCGACCATGGTACGCAAGGCCCACAGATCAGAGATCGGGGCCTTGCCTTCCAACGCACCTTCTAAAACCGAGAGCCTGCAAGCGATCGCTGTCACGGCCACATTTAGCAGCGCGATCTCGTTTTGGAGGAAATCAACCTGAAGCGCGCCGTCATTGATTGGGGAATCTTTCATTTAACGTCCTTTGATACATTAACGCTCAGCCTCCCGTTCCCGGATGGCCTCGCTCTCCTTGTCGATTTCGGCGCAGTATCGAGAATTCATGCTCTTGAGGACGCGAACCTCCTCGCGCCGGACAATATTGCCCGTGATCGCCAACCAGGCCGCGAGTTCTTGATTGGATACCGGCGCAGGACCGGAAAACCCAGGCGCCGCACTTTCACGCAACTCCCAGAACCATTCCCAGAGGAAATAGCCATTCTCCGGGACCTCAACTTCGGGGATGTCGATCTCGAAGCTCTCGTTCCGTTCCCGCCGGGTCTCGCCATCCTTGTCTCTGACGCAGTCGTATCGTGCGGCAAGCGCTACGGCTTCACAGAGCCTTTCCCCAAGCTCTTCGTAAAATTTGCGCGGTCTTCCGAAGCGGCGGCCACCTGATCGTAGATCCAGCCGGCTTCTTCAACGACCTCGCGCGCCATCTCAAAGGTCAGTTCGGGCTTTGCACCTTTCCAGTCGTGATCACCCCAATCCCAAGAGGCGATCGAGGCTGCAGCCTTGTCGAGGTATTCGTCCTCGACTTTGGCCGTGGTCAGCTTCTTTTTGCGGCTGGCGAGAAACTTGTCGCTGTGCTGCCGAACAACTTTCTTCACCGCGTCGCTCTCGTTCGAGCGGATCATGAAGGTGATGCCGACCAGCTCGTCTGTATCGGGGCCGGTGAGCTTGAGAGTGAAGAGGTCTTCGGAGTTGACGAGCTTCGAAATGTCCATGTGGCGTTCCTTACACAGCGACGGGGTTCACGCGAACCGGGAGTTGATTGAGACCGATGGTGAAGCGTTCGAGCTCGAAGTCATCCGAGCCGCCGCCGGGATAGAGCGGACCAGAGACAACGCCACGGCTGTAGAAGATCGTGTTGGTGAAGCCGGCGCCGCCGTCATTGCGTTCGATCTTGATGGCCATGTTGTCCTGATTGAGCGGGTCGCCGAACGTGCGGAGGATCACCTGCCCCGCATCGGCGGCGACGGAAGCCACCTCAATCTGCGGATCGCCGGCGTTGGCTGTGCCCTTCTGCTTCTGGGTGACAGCTTCGTCGAGCGTATTGTAAGAGTTCATGGTGCTGTCGGCGCCAAAGTCCCCGACGTTCCCGACCTTGCCCACCTGCACCCAAGTCAGTGCGGCATATGTGCTGCTGATGAGATCGCTGTTCTGGGCCGTGGCGCAGACATAGACCTTCGTGCCCTTCTTCGTTGCTTTGTTCGCCATGGTCAGCTCTCCTGTTCAAAGGCGTGATAGGGGATCGTGACCGGCACCTTCATGCGGTCTACGTCTTGGATCGGGCTCGATGCCCAAGGTTCGCTGCTGATCGTGATCCTCACGCCAGATGCGAATAGGGTCTGGTTCTTGAAACGATTGATGATCTGGCCGGCGACATCGAGAGCATCCGGGATGCCGCTGCCGATCGGCCACATGACTGACACCTGCAGGATGCCGACCTTCTGCTGTGGGTCGTCCCCGAGCGTGATCTGACGTGTCCTGTTGGGCAGGAAGAGGAGTTCGAGGAACTTACCCGGCTTTGTTTGCCCCGCCGCTGGAAACCCCACGTTCGGCCCCGCGATCGGCAGGACATCGGGCATGGTGCGCAGATGCGTTCCCAGCGCAGCGAAGATCATTGCGTCCGTGCTCGTCGCCATGTACCGATTACCTATGAAAGAGAAGCCGCCCTTATCGGACCGCGAGGTTCATGAACGCCTTCACGAGGCCTGGCTCTTGCTGGCCAAGGAAGACGGCGCGACGGAATTTGGGAACAACACGCTGAAAGCGGCCCGGCTGTCTCTCTTCACCTTTCAGATGACACTGATGATGAAGATGGAAGCGCCTACAGCCCAAATGCCTTCCGAGCCTTCTCGGCATTCCGATTGACGTGCACCGGCCAGTTCTGCGCTGCCAGGCGGACAAAACCCGCGGCGGGCCGACCATTCGCACCGTATTCCTGATGACCCGCGTAGGCGGCCGTGTAGCCGAAATACAGGTCGTCCTCTAAAGACGCCCCCGCGATGACTGCCTCGATGATGCCGAAGTCGAACTTATACGTCCGCCCCTCGACCGGATTGGCTCCAGAATTGATGCTCGGCATCGTCGCCGTGGACGCCAACAGTGATTGTTGCAGAAATCCCGTCTCGAACGGCATCCGGCCACCCTCGATATCGAGGGTCTGCATTTCCTTGACCACATCGGCGGCGCTCTGATTGCGCACGGCCTCGATGGCTTCCGGCACCTTCTCCGCGAAGTTGGCAACAGCGGCGGCAAATGACAGCGTGGCCATTACGCAGTTCGTGCCCGATAGCGGCGGAGGCCGGCGGCAATATAGTCGATGTCGTATTCAACCCTGCACTTGCAGCCGATCCTGTGTCTCGCCGGCGCCTTCGGGTCATGTGGATACATGAGCATCGTTCCGTCTGGCGCTACGAAAGGCATGTCGAGCGGCACGGCATTCTGTGTGGCCATCTGGACATGCTGCATACGCGGATGTTCAGAACAGGAGTGCTTCCACTTCTTTGTGACCTCTTGAGCGGTGATTTTCCCCGCCTCAACCTGCTGTCGGATCGCGTTGTCGCGGACCGAAAACAGCGCCGTTCGCGTCTCCTCAAGCCCAATGGTTTCGCCCCGGAGCTGCAGGTTCTTGTCACTCAGTCTGCTGACGATCTTGGAGACGATCGCGGTATCTACCGGCCGCTCCTCGCGGATAGCCTTCAAGACGCTACGATCAAAGCGACGATCGCGGGTCTTCAGGTTCAGGTACTTCCGCATAAGCTCGGGCTCACCCGACAAGAGGTTCGCCCGAGCGCCCTTTGCACCATAGATGAATTCTACCTGAGGCGTTGTGAGGCCAATCGTGCCACCCTCGCGCCGGCCGGTTACCCTGCTCACCCGTCCTATGACATCCAGCGCAGTAGCCGTGGGGTTTCTCCCCGCGGCAAGACCTGTTTCGAATGCCAGGCGCAGCGCATCACGCTGGTCTGCCATGATATTCGTCACCAGTGTCGATGATTGCTCCCGAATAAGCCTCTCAGCTTCGAGGTTCCGGACGCCGAACTGAAATAGCACACGCAAGCCCTCGGGTCCGACCAGAGACGGAAGGCCTTGGACCATGCCGACCCCGCCGGCATTGAAAGCCTCGCGAAGAGACATTTCCAATGCGGCAAAAGCTTCAGGCTCGAACTGGACCGCTGCGACGGCGCCTGCGATATCGCCCCGCTCCAATCGCTCCACGATCGTCTTTAGGACGATGGACGACTTGATGGCCTCGATTGCCTCCCGAAACGCAGCGGCAACCTTCGGCTCATACTGGGCAAGAAGCTCGTCGAAGGTCATGCAAGGCGCCCCTGCACAATGAAGACCACGCTCGTGACACCATCGTAGTTGTTCGGATCCGCGTTTACGATGCGATAGCCCACCCCGCCTGCCGTAACCAGGTCACCGATGGTCGGCACGATGCCCAGCCCAACGGCTGAAATATAGATTTGAACGTCGCCGGTCTTGATCACGGTCCCGTCGATGTTGCGGGCATCGTAGGCCATCGGCACCAGCGTGGCCGGATACGCGGTTTCCACCGGATCGCCGCCGTTCACCGGGTCTGGTGGGGCAATGCGCGTCACGGTGCCAGCTTGGCCGTATTTGGCGATAAGCCGCTGGGCAGTGGCCTGCATGCGGGCATAGAGCGGGTTTGCCATCAGACACACAGGATCGCGGGCAGGATCGGGATGAGGAACGGCCAGAGCAGCCCCTCGATGGTGGTTACGACTGGCGTTGCCATGGCGACCAGATCGGCGATCGAGGTGGACGACGAGGCCGCATACTCGACTTCAAGCTGCCCGATTTTCTCTCTTTTGACTGTTGCAGACCCGGTCACCACAGGAGACAGGCTGCCCGGATTGGTCAATTCGAGGAATGCCGCCTCATAGCTGGCATTGACGATGGCCGCTGGGATTTCCGCGCCGATCGCCTCGCCGTAATATGTCGAGGCGCCGGTGCGCGGCCACGCCCTCTCCTGAGCAAACCCGCCGGTGCGCGTGCCAGCGAAGAACCGCTCATACCGATCGATCACCAAAGAGCCGCGTTGACGGGCTGCGCCCTTCTGGGCATCAGTAGCGCCTTCGGGGAACACATAGCCGGCTGCGGCCGCGTAGGTCGTGAATTCCGCAGTGGAACCGTAGCCTGCCATGTCATTTCCTATATCTTAAGTTGCGCCAGCTAAAACCACCGCCAACAGTGAGCGGGGGCTTCGATGAGTGAAGTAAATTGGGACATGGTGGCTGCGTGCGCCAACGCAGTGATCGCAACGACAGCGGTTATCGCGGCCTGGTATGCGCTAAGGCAATATCGGTACGCCGTTCGCATTCAAGACATCAACCAAGTGCTTTTGATGTACCAAGCTTTCAGGGATATGTCGCGCCATACAGTGGATGACTCACTGAACGAAAGACTGATGACCGAAGTTATTGATTTGCTTACAGTGCATGAGCGGCTTCTGGCTGAGAAACTGCTCTCTAAGCATGCAACCAGTTTTTACCGAGACGCTGTTGCGATACAGGATACATTTTCTGATGTAGATCAACCACAGCTTGATTTACTCAGAAAAATCCTTCGGAGTGATACCAATGTATACAGGCACTTCATTGCTACTCTGAAAAGCAATGCAAAAACCAACTACATCGTCAATTGGTGAGCCCGGCAGTTGCCCGCCGGGCCGAGTGTCGTCAGGAACCGAGCTTCGCGTCGATAAGCTCTTTCAGCTTCTCGGTGCTGATGTTCCTCGGATATTCCAGCCCGAGTTCGGCTGCCTGCTTCTTGAGATCATCGCGCTCCGAGAGCTTCGGGTCATCATCATCTTCGCCGGTGACGATCAGATGCTCGGCTTTGATCCAGGCAACGACGACGGGATGATCCTTGACGGTATCCCAATCGGCCCGTTCAACATCGAGCGAGGACTTGCCGGCGATGACCGGGCCGCCGGGAATGCCAAAGCCGCCCGGCCGGGTGTTTTCGAGTTTGACCATGATCAGATCCCATCCAGATAACGAACAGCGCCCGGGCGGCGGATTTCGACACCTCCGAGACGGAAGATACCGGGCACCTCGAACTTCAACAGGCGGCGCTCAGCCTGCAAGAAGCGATGGGGCATGGGAATGTGCATCTTCACGACATCCGGGGTACGGCGGTAAGCGACCATTCGGTGAGTGCCGCCGGCGCCGAGGTTTTCCAGACCGAAGACCGCGCGGATCGTGAGCGGGCGGCCGGTCCGGATCGTGTAGATGTTCGCACGCTGGATGTGCTCCAGAATGGTCGTGGTCATGGTTGCGTCGAGACGCTTGGTGGCGATCAGAGCGTAGCGGTCCTGGTCGAGCAGGATCGTGTCTGCCTGTTCGATGCCGTTCGAGGCGGTGAAGATGACGCTGAGAACGTCGTTGACGTCCTTCAGGATTTCATCGGCCGTCTTCGTGGTCCAGGTTGCCGTGCCCAAAGCGCCGTTCGCAGCAGTGAGCGCTGTGACGGAAGCGGTGTTCAGCAGTCCTTTCACGCCCAGCTTATCGCGGCCGAGGAAGGCAACGCCATCGACGAACTGCTCATACTTGCGCTTGGCAGCATCGGCGCGGTCATTGGTCAACGTAATGCCGTAGGCCTGTGCGTGAGCCAGTTCCTGCAGGTTATATCGGTAACCGATGCCAGCCATGAAGACGCGGCTGTTGCCGTTGTCGAGCTTGAAGTCAACGAACGGGATGTCATCGCCATCCGCCGAGAACTCGCTGGCCTCGCCGACGTCGTCGCCCATCGAGAAGAAGTCGATCGCGGTCGTCCATTCGGGCGCCGAGTTATCGACCGGTACGAGTTCCCGGTACTGGAAATCCGGGTACTCGCGCTTGTAAATCACTGGCTCGATGTAATTCTGAGCCGTGCGCAGGAAGTTCAGCGCCAGTGCGGGCGCGTCAGTGGTGAACATGCTCGTTCTCCTTACTTGGTGACGCCAAGGCGGAGACGCGCGAGCTGGTTGTTACCGCTCGTGACGCTTGCCCATTCGGCATTTTCGATGAGTTGGTTTGCCGAAGAGTTCGACACGTTCGTGAACGTGCCGGTCGGCGTCATGTAGACGGGGTCGCCCTGCGCGACCGCAACGAGCGCGGTGACCCAGATGGAGCCGTTCTTGCGAACGCTGAGCTGGTCGTAAGGCTTGAAAACCTCACCATTGGCTGCCGGCACGGTGCGGTCGGCGATGGCGACGCCGGCAAACTTGCCCAGCGCCGTCGGCAGCTTCACGGTGTGTTCGATGGTACCGAAGATCACACCGCGTCCGAACGGGATATCGCCCGAGCCTGCCTCAACGACGGCGGAGATGTTCCAACCGGGCTCAGTTGTGGCGATCATGCCGGGATAGCCTGCCGGCGTGTCGCGCGAATAGGATACGGTCGGGAAAGCCATTATGCGTTCTCCTTCTGGTTACCCATCCAGGCATTGGCGTCGCGCGCCATCATCTGCCGGTAGGCTGCGTCGGGGTCATTGGGGTTGCCGTCCTGTGTCTTGAGACCGCCTTTTACGACGGTTGCGAACGGGTCAGCTGCGCCCTTGGCTGCATCTTCGACCAAGAGGTCAAAGCGGGCATCGATGTAGGCGTCCGCCTTGCCGGCAATGGCGGCATCACCGATCTTGGCGACGACGACCGCCTTGCGAATGCCGGCATCCGTGAGGCCCTCGGTCTTGACGTCCTTGGCGATGGTCTTGGCAACCGCGATCAGGTCGGCGCGAGCCTGCACCTTTTTGTCGAGATCGGCGTCGGACAGCACCTTGGCGTTCGCGGCGTCGAGGGCAGCGTCCTTCTTGGCGATCTCGGCGTCCTTGGCGGCGATAGCCGTCTGGTGCGCGGTTTCGGTGGCGGTGAGCTTGGCCACAGCATCGGCAAGCCGGGTCTGCAGTGTGGTGATGACGATCGCACCCTGGTCGGTTACTTCAACCGGGATGCCATCGACGGTAACCGTCTTCAGGGTCATGATCTTTTCCTTCGGTTTCTGATCACTGGTGACAGGGGAAACACCCCAGTTTCCCGCACCGTCACCGATGCGAGCTTGAGAACCGGCCCGCGCTCGATCGACGATGGCGAGATGGTTGATCTTGATGTTGGTCTGCTTGGCGTCATAAGCCTCGCCTTCAGGCGTCACACCGTCGCCCCATACGAGCTGGCATTCATATCCAGCCGACAGCTCGCGTTTGCCGCTCTCCACCGATGCGATGGCGTCCTTGTCCTTGAGGATCAGCGGCAGCCAAACCCAGTCGCCGTCTTTCTTTGCGGCCGTGCTGACCTCGCCGACGGCCAGGTCTTTCCAGTTGCCAGCGTTGACCGCTTCATCCGGGTGGTTGACCGTAACCGGTGCATGAGTGAACGACTGCAAGCTCTTGTCTGCAAATACTTCTTCGGCTGGGCGATAGACGCGCACCGTGCGGAGGTCGGGGTTACCCACCTCGTCTCCCAGATAGAGCTGGATGCCCGTGCGAACCGCCTTGGCTTCCGCAATCAGGTAGCCGTCTTCGGTCCGGCGCGTGCCCGCGACGGTTACAGCGTCCGTGAAATTCATGGTGTCAATCCTGCGGTTCTCGCGGTATGGCTTGGGTCCCAAAAGGAGCGACAAAATATGCCAGACTACGTAATCAGAGTTTACGACGAGAAAGACGACAGCGAACCGGCCCGCACCTATCGAGTTACTGCCGCTTCCGTTGAAGAAGCAGTCACGGAAGCGGCAAATAATTCCGCAAGCTGGGAGAAAGTTGTAAGTGCGGAGCCCGTAACTAAGCCGTGATGTGCTTGACCGCCCACATGACGGTTTCCTCAAGACGCTCGGTCGCGATGTTGAGTTCGCGATCTACGGTGCATGCCATCATCGAGAACCCATCAATGGTCTCGTCATCGGGCCCGACCTGAACATCTGGGGTCCGCAAGCTTTCGATAAGGGCGAGGAATTCGGCGCCCTTATCCTTGACTGCCTGCATCTGGGCCTTCTCGGGATCGCTCAGAACACGATAGGTGTGGCGCATGGTGTTATTGACTGTGCGCTGATCGGAAGTGCTATCTACGGTGCTCATGTTTCCTTGATCCCTTCTGCCCAGTCCTCTTTGACCTCTTGGAACACTTCTGGGCCCAGCACGATCTCACCCTGGTAGGGCTCAACATCGGCGAGGTCCGGCGCGTCCGGGTCGTATGAAATCGTGATATGCGGATTGTATTCCGCATGATCCCAAGTCGCGCCGCGATCGACCATCTCGTCATGGCGCCAGCGCAACATGTTGGAATTGAAGAGTAAGACGCGGGCTTCGCCGAACTTCTCCAACAGCCGGGCACCGCCTCGGGGGACTTTCACCTCGTCATCCCAAGTCGAGCCCATCTCCATCCAGTCAACCGGGTTGCGGGAGAAAGTGATGGTTACGTGCATGTCGTCGGCCGGTAGCGTGGTTTTGAACCCCTGCCCCTTTGCCCATGCAATGATCTCAGCGGCGTTCAGCACATCCCGGCGCACATAGAGCGTGCGAGGCGCTGCGTCGTTCGCTGCCAGTCTCTGTGGCTCTGCTGGCGTGTTCTGATTGGCGGCGGCGGCGGCCAGTTCCTCGTCGGATGGCTCTTGCTCGCCGATCTCGCCGAACTCATCAACCGCCTCTTCCAGACCGGGCAGAACCCCGTCCTCAACCAATCGATTGACCAGAGCGCGGGATACGGCATCACGGGCAATGATCTCCTGCCCTGTCCCCGAGCCTACCAGCTGGCGCGCGGCGTCAGCCGTGAGCTTGAAGATGTCAGCCCGTTCCTTCTCGCTCATCTGCTCAAGGGGTGCCCAGGCATAATAGACCTCAGGGGGACGCGAGCCGAGAGCCGAACGGATCAGGCATTCATCCATCTTGTGCATCGAAGGCGTCATTTCGAGCTGCTGGATGGACTGGATGCGGTCATGGTAGTTCTTCATGTCGGCCGTGCCGGTGGCGTTCATGCCAGCAGGCGACTGGCCCAGAAGGCGCGTAACCGGGATATCGGCCGCACCGGACACGATCTGCAAGAAGGCCATGAGGATATCGGTCAGGCCCGCAAGCGACGCGGTCTTGGTTTCGTACTCCTCTTCCTTGTCCAGCAGCAGTGTTCCGTTGATGCCCTTGGACATATTGGCAAGGGTGTATCGCTCAATGATTTTCGAGCGATAGACCTCGTTGTTCAACGAAGCCATGAAATCCGGGATGCGGATGATGTCGATCTTTGCTTCGAACACCAGTGAAGCGATGTTGCCCGCGGTGCTGTCGGCATTCTTGATGGCATCGAGCGTGGCGGTCAGGATGCTATCGCCCCAGCCCTCCATCAGCCCGGCCGTCATCAGGCTATCTGGCTGCCTTGCGCCGATGAAGATCACCAGGCGCGACGGATGAATGCGCACCAACTGCATGCTGCTTGAGCCGGTCACCTCGTAATAGGACGGCTTGCCGTGGTACTCGCTGGTGACGTCCTGCTCGATCGGGCCAGCGGTCATATCGCGCCGGGAGAGTACCGTCAGGTATTTCAGGCCCGTCTTGCCCAGACGCTCCGGATCGATCGGCGATTCCGGGTCTGCATCGCCGGTACCGATAAAGATGGCAGCACCACCGAACAGCCGGGCCTTGGTCAGGGCTTCGAGTACCTTGCCCTTGACGTTCAGCCGGTTCTCTTCCGCCTCAATCAGTTCGATCTGATCGTTCTTTGCCTGCCAGTCGCGCCACTTCCGGCAACTGTCCAGCGCTGGGATGTCAACGATCTTGCGTGGCAACCATGAACCCCGATAGGCGGCAAGGGCCTGCTCGTCTGTCATCACCGGGTTGGTGTAGAAGACCGTGGCCGCCTTGTCGCGTTCGGTCCCCATGCGGGAAACGAGACTGGTCAGGCTGTCGTTCAGCCCTATCGTCGCATTGCCCATGGAAACCCTCAGATGTTCGAAAGTGTGAAAGTGCTGGCGTTCAACAGCGCGTTGAATGCCCGGCTTGTGCTGTCAGCGTCGTCGTCGTGCTTGGCTTCCGGGAAGCCTTCGAGAGCGGCGAACCAGGCGTTGTTCCAAGGCGCGCGCAGGATGGTGACGTTCCCCGCTTCCGCCTGAGCGGAAAAGGGGCTGAAACGCGTGATTTTGTCCCCTGATTCCGGAGTGGCCCGAACATTGAAGCCGGAAAGCATCTTTGTCAGGTTGGTGACCTGCGACTTGCCCGCCTGCCCCGGATCCTGCGGCAGCGATATCTGCGTTTCGATCCCGTCAGCGTCGGCCGTGTTCTTGATCAGCCGCTCGACGCCGGACGGTGACAGGAAGTCTGTGACGTGATGGCCGACGATAAAGCTGCCGTCCGGTAACTTGCCGATCTTGGTGCCTGCCGTCGCGTCCGGATCGTTGCCCTCGATCTTTGGCGTCGAAGCCAGATCCCACCCGCGCATCCAGCGGACACCGGGGGGAACTGCATCGACGACCCTGCACCATCCACGCTGAAACAGCAGGCCAGCGGCGGGCCGGATCTTCCAGTTACCGCCGAGAAGGCGTTCCCGCTCAACCGTAGGCAAAGCCATGAGGCTGGCGAGATAGCTTGGATCGGCCGCCATCAGCGCGCGGTTGTCGCTGAGCTTGGCCGGGATGAAAGTTACCGACTTCGGAGGGATCGGGGCATCTATGCCGTCCTCGTTCGGTGCGGTGTAGTGGGCAAGCTCCTCGGGGCTGCTGCCCCAGATAATGGCGTCACCGATGCGGACGAACCAGCGGAGCACGCCGGCACGCGACGGGATCGGTAGGCCAGTGTCCTGATCGATCCACCAGGCGATGAACTCGGCAACCCAACTGTCGGCATCTGGATTGCACGTCGCCCTGATGTAAGGCTTCACCCCGCTCATTGAGCGGTTACGCGAGACCATGTACCAGAACTGCTTGGCGCTGAAGTGGGTCAGCTCGTCGAAGCAAATGAGCGGGATCTGCGAGCCCTGCCAGTTCAGTACGGTCTTGTCATGCTCCAGGTGAGCGAACGAGACCGACGAACCGGACGGGAAGTTCCATTGCAGCACATGCTCTTTCGGAGCCGCGCCGATGGCGGGATAAAGCTTTTCGCTCTCATCCCAAAGGCCGCCCTCGTTTCGAACCTGCACCGTTGAGCGACGGAAGAACACCGCGCCGAACTGCGGATTGGCCACGTGGCGCAGCGGTTCCATGAGCAGAGCCCATGTCTTGCCGCCGCCGGCCGAACCACCATAGATCGCGATATCGGCCGCCGACGCCAGGAAGGCCATTTGCGGCCCCGGCTGCGGCCGGATGATTGTCTGGGCTGCCGCGCCCTTCTCAGCTCCTGCCATTATCGGGCAACTGGAAGATCGTCACCGGTGACACTGGCACCGGCAAGTCCTTTCCGTCCTTCCCTGTCAGCTCGCGGCGGTTCGTGTAGCTGCCGCCTACTTCCTCTGCAGCCTGCTTAAGAAGCGACGAGGCGAGCACCATGTTGCCGCTGTTCTCTGCCTTGTCTGCCATGCGCTGCAATGCGCGGAGACGAACGGCGCGGTGGCTGATGGCGATGGATGCCGTATCTTCGAGGAAGGTCTTGCGGGTCTCGACAAAGAGAGCCTTCCATCGTTCGGCCAGGCCTTTGCCTGCCTTCTTGTTCGGGTCGTAAGCTTCAATCGCTTGAGGCGTGAAGATGATGCCGTAATCCTTTTTGAGGGAAGCGGCGACTACCGACGGAGTATCGAAGCAGGCGAGCGCTTGAACCACATAGGTTTGCTGCTCACGGGTGAGTTTTGCTCTAGCCATCGATCTATCAAGACACCATCAAGTTTCAAGCAACGCGCAAAAGGCATGTCCCGCATGAGTGCTCGATATGAGCGCGGGCAATCTCCGGCGGGCGGTTGGCTGCATCCACCATGGCGCGGACACCAGCAGCATCAGCCCCATAGCGAAGGACAACACCGATGAACTGCTCTACGTCGTGCCCACGGATGACGAACACGGGCTGACCTGTCATCTTGTTGAACTTGGGGGCACCGAAAAAATCGACGTCCTGGGCGGCGTGGTAAAGCTCATGCTCGACCAGTGCCATGAATTCGGCATCGCCGCACTGCTGGCAGTATTCAGCATCAAGCGTGATGATGAAGTCCGGAACGGATCCGAACCACTCGACAACCTGTTGCTCTGCCCGTGCTTTGGACCACTTGCCCATCGCGCCCTGCGGTGAGCCGGTCTCGCACTGGCCTATCACCCGCTTGCCCTTGCGGTTGTTCTCAACCACGGTCCAGAGGTAGCCGATGTGGGCGTTGGCCAGATGGTCATGCTCTGGGTTGGCAACAGGTGACGACGGGTCGAAGAATGTCGCCTTTACCCATTCGCCCACATCAGCTGCGGGAACGAACGATTTTAAGCCGTCGAGCCCAAACATCGTTTCCGGTGGATATGGGCGGATGGTCTTCATCTCTTGCCTTTGGCGAGCGCCTGAGCGAACTTCGCGTGCCGGGCATTTTTCAGGACTGGCATGGATCAACCTTGGGCAACGACATGAAACCGAATTGGACCGATAATATCCTGGGCCCTTTTCTCGGAACGCTGCTGGGGTGCGCCATATTCATGGTTCCCACTATGTTTGGGCTGGGCCTTTACCACCTTCTTGCAATCTTTATCGAGAACAAGGGGATGGCGGCTATGGCGACGTTTGCCGTGATCATCGTTGGGTTTGCGTCGTTCCCAAAGCTGTCATCGGTCATTCTGCGCAAAATATTTTCTTCTGGCCGATGAGCCATCCGCATTTTGCGATTTGAATTTTCCGGAAGGGGCTGAATATGCGGGACGTGGCTTTGCCGATATCGATACTGTTGGGCTTCGCGATGCTGAGCGCCGCAATCCACACGAAAGAGAATGACTTCCAAACCTGCGTCCGTTTGATCGACGCAGCCTTGCCAGCCGACTATGGCAGCGGGAACCGTGAGCTTGCCGTTGTGGACTCGTGTCAAGCGAAGTGATGTCTCAATCTCTACCCTCAACAGAGGACACAGAGCGGGACATCGGCGAACCGGGCGGTTAAGCCCGGCTCTCCATTTCAGGACTGCGGGGTTAGCAGCGTCTTCGGAGGTCGAGGAAGGAAGAACGGCTGCCATCGGTAGATGCAAGGTGCAGGCTGTTGGCGCGCTGGATACTTCGAGTAAAGACGCGAAAGGTGCCGGCCGGCGCTTCGCAGGTGAGTGCGGCGTGGTCGACAGTAGCGATCGTCGGCGCCGGATATGATTCGTGGCTCTGGGCCATGATGCTGATGCCTGGATCGATCGGCACGGCGGCGGCACTGGGCATGGTCATGATGACGCTGGCGCACATGGCGATAGCGAGGCAGGCGAGACTTTGGAGAAAGCGCATGCTGTTTCCTTTCTGTAGTTGGTAGCTGAGAGGGCCTAGTGCGCAATCCAACTCTGAAACCTCCCTATAAGGACAATGACGTCCTGAATTATAGGAGGTTTAGAAATGACGCTGTTGGATTGGATGAACTTCGGAATAGCTGCAATCACGCTGATCAGCCAAATGATCGAGCTTTATGGAAAGCTCAGGAAAAGGTGAGCGGTTTACCGTCTCGCTCAAGACAGGGCGGAACCCTACCGCCATGGTGCCCTCTTCCAAGGGTGCCACCAACGAGAAGGTCACGAGACCCGTTGGCGCCCGTATCGCTTCCCAGCGGAAGCACGCCCGGCATGCGCTTGCTCGTTCCTTTATCGCTCGCGAGCCACGAGACCTTGCGCGTCTTGGCGGATGGTGAAGCCAGACCCGGCCGCAAGAATGAGAAAACCCCGCCACCAGTGAAAGGCGACGGGGCGAGAAGACCGGATTATCCGGTTTATTCGGCTCAGGACGGCCAGCAATTCACTCTGCCTGATTTAAACGCCCCGGATAGACGAGCGCCCGTCCTGATCTGGTTGCGGAGACAGGATTCGAACCTGCGACATCCAGCTTATGAGGCTGGCGAGCTACCGGGCTGCTCTACTCCGACAAATCGAGAAATTGAAACCACCGACGTGCCACTCTCATCCTTGATACTTTTTCAAGATATTTCCCCGATTATCCCGCTAGAAACCGGCAGTTGTATCAGGGGGGGGAGCAAGTGAATTTTAACGCGTGGGGACCTTTTGAATTTTCAGGGACGGACGGCCAGTGGAAGGCCGAATTCTGGCAACAAGCCGCAGATCAGGAAATACACTACAACTGTCCCCCGGATCGCCTGAGGAATGCCATTGGTTGTTACATGTTCGCGATCAAACGCGGCAAGCAATATACCCCTTGGTACGTTGGGCAAACCCGCGCCGCAGCCGGCTTCGAAGGCGAGATCTTTGAACGACACAAGCTCGATCACTACAGGTCATCACTGGCATCGGCCCAGCGGTCTACCGGATACATTTTCTTGTTTCCGCTGATAACCGGCGGCGACGATTGGCGGTTCAGCACTGCTAGAACAACCGGGAAAAACCTCATCGACTGGCTAGAAAAGATGCTCATTGGCATGGCGCTGTCGAAGAACACTGAACTTCGCAACCTTCGAGACACGCTCTTCCTGAAAAATGTCTGGGTTGAAGGTGTATTCGGAGATCAAAACCCGGGCCGTCCTTCCTTCCCCGCCTCTGAGGCGAGAAAGGCGCTCTTGTAGGTAGCGTGTTCGATTAGCATTGAAAAATTGACAGCATTCTTTTTGAGCGATTGGCGGTGAAAACCAATCAGAGGCCCGGCGATACCGCAACAGAACAGCCATAAAATCACCTTATGGCTGGAAGTATTACACTGCTTCGGAAAATTCCGCAATATCAAGCTCTACTGGAACCAAGCCCTTCAGCGTCTCTATCATCGCTTTTATGGTATTGCGGCCGGTGGCATCCACAACATATCCGCCCATTCCCTTCAAGAAGCCGCCGTTGACGACAACCCGGTGGTTTTTCGGGAAGACGTCGCGGGCTTCCTTCCTCGTAAGTTTGCGGCCCGCCTGGTTCTCTTTCTCTATCCGGCGGGCGCGTCTCCGCTCCATTGCTTCCAGTTCGGACGCCTCGGCGGCGCGGATGTTCTCGATGTCCAAAGCCGGGATGCGCAATGGGCAACCGGCAACGCCGAGGATGGCAGAAACCCCATCGCAATCGGAAAGGGTGTAAAAGCTGTGGGGATCGCGCACGAAGGCATATCCGACCATCAGGGGGAAACGCTTCACAATGAATTCGTCTGTCCGGTGGTGCCGAACCTCACGCACTGTCGAGGGCATGAACACGTCAAAGCCCTGATCCCGTAGACTGCGCTCGATGATGGTTTCCCCCTTCCGATCCGCCGGCGCCCCTACCCGCGCCGCTGCTGGTCGCTGCGTTCCCGGTCGAGCCTTTACCGCATACCAAATCTGTGCCGCCATGGTCTTTCCTCGCTGTATGTTTGAGCCGCCGCCGCGCTCAGTTCATGCTTGAATGAAATCGAGTGGGCCGCCGGCCGACTCGTCGTGAAATATGGCGCAGGACAGTTTGCCGCCGAAGACGGCCCCGCTGTCGAGATTGGTCCTGTTGCCGATGGTGTTCGGGTTGCGGTGGGAGGGCGTATGCCCGTGTACGAAGTGCTTCCCCCAATAGGTGCCGGAGTAGTGCTCTGGCTTCCGAGACCAAAGCAGAACAGCTTCGCGCTGCTCATCGAATGGAACGCTGTCGTCCATATCAGCATGGGCGTAGACACGGTTTTCGTCGCGGTACTTCGTGGGCAGGCCCTTGATCCATTTGACGTGCGAGGGGTCCGGCTTGCCACCATATGAATCCATGGTTTGCTTGCCGCCGTTCATCAACCACATGCCCGGGTCGTCTTCACCAGTCAGTGCTCCCACCATCATGTCTTCGTGGTTGCCCTTCAGCGCGACCCACGTCCATGTTGCCTTTGAGGGGCCAGCCATGATGAAATCGATGACACCCTTGCTTTCAGGCCCGCGATCAACGTAGTCGCCGAGAAAGACGATCGTGCCGCCGGGTCGCGCTGCCTCGATCTTCGAGACCAGGGCCTTGAGCTTGTCCAGGCAGCCGTGGATATCGCCAATCGCAAAAGTGTAGCTCATGCCTCGGTGCCTTTCTGCTGCTCGCTGATCGGGTCTCGTTTCAGGATCAGCCTGATTTCCCGCATGCAGGTCTGGTCATTCCATCCCGGCCGGTGTCGATCGATAACCCGGTGTATGGATGTCTCCCGCTGCTTGCGGTGGGCGTTGGCGTTCTTGGGGTTGGTGTCGGTCATTGGATCCAGCCCTCCCTTAGCGCCCGCGCGACAACGGAAACCGCCTTGCTCGTACCTAGCCTGTCCATCGCAGTCCGAATGTGGCGATGTACGGTGAAGCGAGAGATACCCATAATCTCCGCAGTCTCGGCTGCGCTCTTTCCGTGAGAAAGCCAGTTGATCACCTCAAGATTACGCTTGCTGATCGGGCACAAATCATCACGCGGCATGGCGCGCCTCCTTTGGCTCTGACCATCCCTGCCCATCGCATGCGTCAAGGAGGCGGCTTGGGACGGCACACCCCCGCTCGCCAGGCATCGGTCCCCATTCTACCGTTGACCACTGCCGACGAGAGCGAGCGAAGCGAAGGCGCTTGGCCCAAGCCTCATCAGTGGTCTCAAGCTCTTTCGGCTTTGGGAGATCGCGACCGGCGGAAACGCGGCGCTCATAGGCTTCCCGGATTGGCTGAACAAAATATGCCCAGGATCCGGCCGGGCGCTGCATCTTGGCGGATCGAGCTCGAAGCGTCGGAAGGATATCAAGATCGAGGTTAACACCGGCAGATATTAGCTCGACTATCGGGCCAACGACCATTGCCCCGTGAGGCTGGATTTTGTCTTCACCTAACGCTTCGAGCATTTTGCTTTGGAGAAGACCAAAATCTTCAAACGGCTGCGCGCCTACTACGCTGCTAAGCGTAGTCTTATCTGCTTCTGCTTCTGCTTCTGCTTGGTTGAACGACTGTTGAACGCCCGTTGCTTCTGTTGATTGATTTTCTTGCCTTTTTTGGGCGCTAGCTTTCCCGGCTCTGACATTGTTTTTCAACTTGTCCGCACGACTTTGAATTTCGACTTCGGCGCGGCGGTTTGAGAGAACTCCGCCGGACAGCGTGAATTTGCCCAAATCGACCAGCCTGCCGATCGTTTTTTCAAATGTCGCGGGGCGCATTCCGCAGTAGGTGGAGAGCCGCGTGACGTGAAATTCTATTGGCCCGCTTTCTTCATAGATACGGCAAAGGATCATCGTGTAGACGCCAACCTCTTGGGCGGAAAGGCCCCGAACGCCGTTCATAAAATCGGCCGGGTAGAAATCAAAATAAGGAATGTGCCGGCTCATGTGCGCGCTCCATTTCTGACCGCCGAATAGGCCATGTCTGCGAACAAATGGACGGTATCCAGCGCTCCGTTGCGCTGCTTGGCGATGATAAACTCCATCTTATTCTGGACTCCCGCCAACTTGTCTTCGCGTGCAGCCTGGTCCTCGAAAGAGCCACCGGTCTCACGTTCGAGGTAGTAGGATTCGCGATAGAGAAAAGCGATCATGTCGGCATCCTGCTCGATGGCACCGGAGTCGCGGAGATCTGAGAGGACTGGCCGCTTGTTCTCCCGGCTCTCCACGCCTCGATTAAGCTGCGACAGAAGAACCACCGCGATATCGAGCTCACGAGCAAGAGCCTTGAAGCCCGATGTCATCTCAGCGATTTCATTGACGCGGTTGCCGCTGTATCGAGATGACGCGCGAATAAGACCTAAGTGGTCGATAAAGAGCACGGAGAGCGGCGAACCTGCCTTAAGGCTCGTTTCCATCATTCTCTCGGCGCGGACCCGGATGTCCGTCACGGTCTGTCCGCTCATATCATCAAGCATAAGCGGCAGGCGATCGACCTCATGCTGCGTCTGGTAAAGTAGCTCTAAATCCTGATCGGAGACGTTCCCCTTTACGATATCAGAGTAGCTGATGGCTTTCCGGCTATAGAGGAAGTCCGAAAGCATGCGCGCGGCAACCTTGGCATTGTCCATCTCAAGGGAGACCATGCCGACGCCGTGGCCAGCCTTGGCGACGTTGAGGGCAACAGAAAAGGCCAGCGTGGATTTACCCATAGATGGCCTGGCGCCGATCAGCGTCAGATCCCGCTTTTGGATGCCGCCAGTTAGGCGGTTGATGTCTGCAAGACCCCACGACGGGCCGGTAAGTCCTGTACCGTTTTGTTTCGCATCCTGCGCGGCATCAAGGGCGGTTCCTATAGCCGAGGCTAGTGACACGCGGGCCTTGCGCTGGGGGCCGGAACGAACGACAGACATGATATCGTCGAGAACCTTTGCGGTATCATAGACGATTGCCGTGACATCGGACTGCGGATCATTGGCGCTTGCTAGCATGCGCTCTGCTTCCACGGCGACCGATATGCGGGCCCACTGCTCAATGACGCGCCTTGAGCTTTCCGTTATCCTGGCGAGGCCGTAGACGGTCTTGCCGCACAGGCTGGCGAGGTACGATGAAATCTTCGTCCCTTGTGCCTTTTCGAACTCTTCGGCGTCGGCTTCGGCTATGAGACGAAGGACGACTGACGGGTTACACAAATTGTAGCGCTCATGAGCCGCACGGACGGCGCGATAAATGACCTGATGAAAGCGGCTGACGAAGTGAAAATCCTCAAGCTTCGCAAGCGTCTCGGACGCATCACCGCCAAACAGCAATGCGCCGAGAACCTCTTGCTCCACCTCAGGAATAAAATTGGACTGGACAACAGGCGCATTCATGCCGAATGCCTCCGGTCATCGCCCACAAAAGAGCGTTGGTCATCACTCATGAAAAGCGCCAGCCACTTTCGCCAAGCTCTGCCGGCGGCAATGCCGTCCTTCATGCTCTGCGACTGTTGAGCGCGGGACTGCGCAGCCACGTATTCGAGCCAAACACGTTCCTGATGATCCTGGATGGAGACGACGTTGCTCATCAGACCTGTCCTCTTGCTATCGCTTGGGAAAATGAAACAGCATCATCGACACTGTGGAGCGTGAAAACGGGGGATCCGCGCCAGTCGTCAGAAAATGACTGCTGGTTGGCGTTCAATCCCTTGCCGTAGCCTTTGGTGCCGGTCTTCACCTCAACGAGGTAATTCCTTCCACGGAAGCCGCAGAGCAGATCGACGGGTCTGTCGAGCCGGTAAACGCTGAAGCCGACGCGCTCCAGAACGGCTACGATTGCCGGTTCCGACGCGTCACGCTTGGCGTTGTGGCGAGGCATACTCATGCCGCCACCTCGCGATAGGCCGCGTAATCGTCGGCCCGTTCCAGCTTCTTGCGGCAAGGCGGGATCCAGACCAGTTTCGTGGTGGTGACGCCCTTGATCCAGACCAGCCAGCAATAGGAGGTAGCCGTCGAACCGGTAGCGGTCAGCCTGCCCTTCACCATCGGAACGCGCTCGGAGAACTGAGCGACGATCGACGGAGGGGTTTTGCTGAAAAGGTTGTAGCGACCGACGCCCTCAAGGAATGAGGTGCGGACGATCATGGCCACGCCTTCGGTTGCCAGTCCGCAGGCCCGGGCGATGAATTGCTCGGCTAGGCGAAATGGCGGGTTGCTGATGATCCAGTCGGGATCCTCGGAAAGCGGCATGACCGGAAACAGAAAATCGTGCTGGAAGGTACATGGCGTGCCGTAGTCGTGGATGTCTGACGCCCACACGGCACCAAAGTATTCCGCCAGCGGCACGGACATGTGGCCGCGATTGCAGGCCGGTTCCCATGCCGTTTTGCCAGTTAGGTAGCAGCCTGCCAACACGTGCTGGCAAAGAGCCCGCGTTGCCCATGGCTGCGTCGGAAAATCATCGAGGCTGTCGTGTGCCTCTGTGCGCTGCTGCATGACTGCAGATGAGGTGTTCTGGCTCATGCTGCCGCCCTCGCTGAAACACGCATGGTCTGTTGATCACCTCCAAAGGGAGGCTGGATGATGAGATCGGCGACCGCCCGGACGGAAACACCCACTTCGTCGCGAACTCTTACGGCTAGATCCTGGATCATCTCTTCCATGTTCCGGACGTTCCGAGTGACGTGGCCGTCGACATATTCGGCGACAAATGTCGCTAGGTTTTCGACCGGGAAGACGATCGCCTCGGGCATATAGCAAACCGTCAACTTCGATCCCGGCAACGGATTGCCCGAGACCGGGCAGCATTGCGGAAGCGGAACGCTGTGGCTGATGAAGGTCGGTACGGATAGGCTGCATGTTCTGGTCACGCGAACATCTCCATCTGCCAAGGCTCAGAGTTTTGGTTGGCTGCTTCACGTACCCTTTTGACGAGGCGATCAGCCTCGCGCCAATTGTTGGCATCGCGGCCCTGCTTGCGAGCTGCGTAGCTCCAAGCCATGCTGTCGGCGGTAGCCAACAAGGCCCGGACGCCAGCATGCAAGAGGGCCGTGATTTTTACGCCGAAGCCATGCAAAAGCAGGTCAGGACGCTCCGACGCGATCGCCTGAAGGACGCGCAGGATCGCACGCGGGTCGCCTTGGCGTTTACAGACGGACCCGACACCAACCCACATTCCCGGCTTGAGCCGGTCGCCGTACATGCGGACGTGATTGACGTAATCTTGAGGCGCAAAACCTTGCAGGACCGGCATCACGTGAAAGGGGATCGGACCATCGAAAAGACGTTCAAGCTCCGCCACCAGGGCGTCAAAGCGTTCAATCGTCAGCCTCTGGTGATCTTCGATCGTCAGCCCGGTTTTTGCTAAAATAAAGGGCTCGCACATGTAGTCCTGCGCGACTGCCGCTGCGATGTTGACCACGCCCGTCGTGTGCAGCCTATGAAGTTCGGCGGCATATTCCTCGACGCCATGTCGATAGCAGCCGTGCAAAAGCAATTCGGTGAAGGCACCGCTGTCGACCAGTACATCCCCGCAGGCTACCGGCTTCTTTCGACGCCAAAGCCGCTTGATGCTAATGCAAGCCAGGTCGAAGTGCTGGGCGTCGGCCGGCTGATGGAGTCCGACATAGAATTTAACAGGTGTCATGCCGCCGCCGATCTGCGCTCAAGCGCCTGCAAAGCAGTCTTGCACCGATCCCGAAGGCGAGTGATCACCTCAAGCTTCTTCAGCTTTACGGCGTTATCAGCCTTGTTCATGGAGCCCTTGAGGCGGAATATCTGGGCGTCGAGTTCTTTGATCTCTTCGCGGAGGTGTTCGGATTCGGTCACTCGGCAGCCTCCAGAATGCTTGGCCGCTTAGCTGACGCTGCCATAGAAATGAGAAGTTTTCGAAAGGGGTCTGGCGTCCCGATCCGCGGTGAACTGTCAGTCCCGCCACCTCGGGCCCCGACCTCGCCGAGACGCTTGGCCCTTTTGATCCCCATCCGGGCGACTACTGCAGGATCGAACGTCGGGTCACGATATCCCCACTCGAGCGACGGCAGATAATCGACGCCGTAGGCGAGGATAAGCGTCGGCTTTCGAGCGTAGTGCCCATAGCGGCCCTGCTCGACGCAGCACGTCCACCCGCCGTGATAGTCGGCCATTATCCAGCCGCCGGCGCGCTCTGGGGTGTTAAGGTCGAAATGAGGCCAAGCCAGTGACCCCCAAGGGTGTTCGATTACACCGCCATAAGTCCGGGCGGCGTTGAGCGCGGCCTTGAAGCAGCCGCCGTCATCCCCGAGTTGCTTGCGTTCTCCGGTGAGCTTGACGGTCAACGGCTGGCCGAACCACATTTTTCCCCAGCGCTGGCAGGGCGGGTGTGCAACCACGGGCCATGGGCCGGCATATTGGCGCGCATCTCTCTCCTCATCCCATGGATCGACACCATCAAGGCCATAGTAGGATCCGTTCTTCTGGACGTAGAGAGCAGCGATCACCAGTCGCCTCCATCATTCGGGATATCGATTGTTGCGAGGCAATAGTCCGGGTCCATTCCGTCACCGGGAAGATGCGCGCGCGATCCATCCTGCAACGAGCGCATCACGCAAAGGCTGCCCGATCCAGAGAACAGCCAAAGGCTTTTAGGCCAACGTTTAGCTAAACGCTTCAACGTAGCGATTGCGGCGCGCTCATCAGCGGTAGGATCGATATCCATCTGCGTCTGCCTTCTGAAAAGAAAATCCGCATTTGCGCGGCAGTTGGGCGGCCGGGAGGAGTTAGGCCGCGCACTCATAAATCGGGTTTGCAAATCGGTTTGATTTTGATTCATTGAAGCCTTGA
>NZ_LMFB01000044.1:0-175 GCF_001426685.1 Rhizobium sp. Root483D2
GTCGGCGTGGCCGGGGCAGTCAACGTGGGCGTAGTGACGGGCAGGCGTTTCATATTCGACGTGTGCCGTCGAGATGGTGATGCCGCGGGCCTTTTCTTCCGGCGCTGCGTCGATCTGGTCATACGCCTTGTATTCGCCGAAATACTTCGTGATCGCTGCCGTCAGCGACGTCTTG
>NZ_LMFB01000044.1:226-83225 GCF_001426685.1 Rhizobium sp. Root483D2
GGGGTCAAGTTTCCTGTGATCAATGAGAATGCACCATACCGGCGGCGCCGGTTTGGGGAGGCGTTTAAGGGTTTCAGGCGGAATGCGCAAGACTTAATTATTTTGCGCGCTGTCAAGCCCTTGAGGCCTTGATGATGCCTATGTAGGGACGATCCCGCACAATTCCAATGGCGCCGGCATCAAACGCGGAAGCGGACGCAAATCAACAATTTGCGGGACTTTGTTAAAGCAGCACAATAGGCGCGTGAAGGGGGGAGGCATTTTGATGGAGCGGGTAGCGGGAATCGAACCCGCGTATTCAGCTTGGAAGGCTGCTGCTCTACCATTGAGCTATACCCGCGGGTCAAGATCCGTGTGACAGAATGGTGGAGGGAGTTGGATTTGAACCAACGTAGGCTGAGCCAACGGATTTACAGTCCGTCCCCTTTAACCACTCGGGCATCCCTCCATTATTCTGTCGGGATCAAGCGACCAAGCTTTGCAGATCAAGGTGTTGTTTGCCGGGGCAAGCCGTTGCCTCAATCTGCGCCGGGTATATGACGGCCCCGTTTCATCCTGTCAACACGGCGCCTCAGAAAAAGTTGGGAAAATCGCGATAAAGATCGTGAGCCGCCGATTTCGCGAAAAACGGTTCCACGCGAACCGCATCGTCAGTATAAGACGGGCATGAGCAAAGATAATCCGGGCGACAAGAACGCCAAAGACACCCATTACGCCACTCTTCGCCGCGCCCATCGCGACGGCAAACGCGAGCGCGGCGAAATTCCAACGCCCGTGCAGGACAAGCGCAAGAGGAGTGCGGCGCCCGACTGGAAGGCACCGCAACTGGCGCCGGATCAGGTGCTGCTCTACGGCATCCACACGGTGCGCGCCGCCCTCGACAATCCCGAGCGCAAGATCACCAAGCTTTCGGTGACCCAGAACGCGCTGGTCAGGCTTGAAACCGGCCCGGTCGAAGAGCTCGGATTTCCAGTCGAGATCGTCACGCCGCAGGACCTCGACAAGATCCTCGGGCCCGACGCGATCCATCAGGGTGCGATGCTGGAAACGGTCCCCCTGCCCGTGCGCCGGCTTTCAGCGCTCAATGACAGCCCGCTGATCCTCGTCCTCGACCAGGTGACCGATCCGCACAATGTCGGCGCCATCATGCGCTCCGCCGTCGCCTTCAATGCCGGCGCGCTGATCACCACGCAGCGTCACAGCCCGACCGAATCGGGCGTCATGGCCAAATCTGCTTCCGGCGCCCTCGAAATGATCCCCTACATCCAGATCACCAATCTCGCCGACGCACTGGAAGAGCTGCACAAGCTCGGCTTCGTCTCGATCGGGCTTGATTCGGAAGGTCCGGCGCCACTGGAAGAGACGCTGTCGGGCGCAAAGATCGCGCTTGTTCTGGGAGCCGAAGGTAAAGGCTTGCGGCAGAAGACGCGCCAGACGGTCAGCGCACTGGCCCGCCTCGACATGCCCGGCGCCATCAAGTCGCTGAATGTCTCCAATGCAGCCGCGATCGCCATGTATGCCGCCCGCAGCCATTTGGCGAAAGCCTGAGCCGCTCGTTTGTCAACGGCATCAGCGCAACAGATAAGCGCGCTTCGGGGCACCCTTCCCGAAGCTTTCGCCATGTCGTGACATTGAGTTCTTTTTCGCAGCGCGCCAGATAGACGGTATCGCCAACCCGGATGCAGGCGGTCTGGCCGAGTTCGAGCTTGGAGCCGTCCCGGTTGCGGCAGGTGCAGGCGGCATCCGGCGGTGCGGCGAGAGACACAGCCGGTATCAGTCCGGCAAGGAACGAAACAACCGCCATCATCCGCCATGCCGAAGCGGTTTTCATAAACAAAGTGTAATACAAAAATGCGGAGCGTCGAGTCCCGCCCGGCACGCCGGGCTATGGGGCTTATGACGGTCAGCCGCTCCCGGAATCAGGCCTTCTTCAGGAATTCGGTGCGCAGCACCAGCCCCTTGATCTTGGCATGGCGGCAATCGACCTCGTCGGGATTGCCGGTCAGCTGGATACCCTTGATCATCGTGCCACGCTTCAGGGTCTCCGACGTGCCCTTGACCTTGAGATCCTTGATCAGGGTAACATTGTCCCCGTCATTCAGGATTGTGCCGTTGCTGTCGCGGACATCCGTCATCTGTCATTCCCATCTCTCTTTTCCGGCTTGCGCCGTGTCACCCGGGCTCTATCCGCTCGGGACAGACGTGTCCAGTCCGCGCTGAAGCGGCGGGACGCAGAAAAGCCGGGCAGCGTGTACCCGGCTTTTCATTGAAGCAAGCGAAGCGGGTGGTTACGCAGCGATATCGAAATGGCCGCGACCGGCAATGGCCTTTTCCGCTTCCGTGATGGCCGCTTCCTTGGAATCGGGGCTGATGGCCAGGCCTTCGGCGCGCACGAATTCGACATTGGTGATGCCGATGAAACCGAACACGGTGGAGAGATAGGTTTCCTGGTGGTCCATGGCGCTGATCGGCGACGCGCCGGAATAATGGCCGCCACGGGTCGAGGCGACGATGATCTTCTTGCCCTTGGCAAGGCCTTCAACGCCGGCCTCGGTGTAGCGGAACGTCGTTCCCGCAACGAGGATGCGGTCGATCCAGGTCTTCAGCTGGCTCGGAATGGCGAAATTGTACATCGGCGCACCGATGACGACGACATCGGCAGCGAGGAACTCGTTGAGCGAGGCGCGGCCGGCATCCAGTTCGGACACCAGCGTGGCATCCAGGCCCTCCGGATTGGCGGATGCCGCCATCAGGTGCGAGCCGTTGAGATGGGCGAGCGGCGCGGCGGCCAGATCGCGGTAGGTGACGCTATCACCGGGGCGCTCAGCCTTGATGCGCGCGACGATCGATGCCGTCAGGCGGCGCGAAACGGAATGGTCTCCGAGAATGCCGGAGTCGAGATGCAGAATGTTCATGGCGGGCACCTTATGGCTTGTGTGTGCTTGCGTGGCGTTTGGGTGCAACACATATGAATTTAAAACAATCGGCCGATAAGCCGCCCCTTTTTCGACAAGCCGTTTCCTGATAGAAACAATGGAACCAATACTTAATGGACATGAAGGTGTGACATGCAGGACCTGAACGATCTCGCGCTCTTTGCCGCCGTGGTGAAACACAAGGGCTTTTCCTCCGCCGCCCGTGTCCTCAACATTCCGAAATCCAAGCTCAGTAAGCATGTCGCCCGGCTGGAGCAGCAGCTCGATGTGCGCCTGCTCGAACGGTCCACCCGCAAGCTGCGGGTCACCGATATCGGCCAGGCCTTCTACGAGCGCTGCGAGACGATCCTGTCGGGCGTCGAGGCCGCCGAAGCGGTGGTCGCCGCCGCCAAGAGCGAGCCCACCGGCGTCGTGCGGCTGGCCTGCCCGATCGGTTTTGCGCCAATTGTCGGCCATATCCTGCCGGCCTTTCACCGCCGCTATCCCGGCGTGCGCCTGCTGATCACCGCGACCAACCGGCGGATCGATCTGGTCGAGGAGCGCATCGACGTTGCGCTGCGGGCGCGTGACCAGCTGGATACCGACAACAATCTGATCGTGCGCAAGCTCGGCGAGGCCCGCCAGTTTCTCGTCGCAAGCCCCGCCTTGATGGCGCGGATCGGCAATGTGACGATCGATACGCTCGGCACCCTGCCGACGCTGTCGATGAACGAACAGCATCTGACCGATACCTGGCAATTGAACCATACCGACGGAACGAAACGCGACATCGCCCATCAGCCGGTGATCGGTTGCGGCGATTTTGGCATTCTGGAGCGGGCCGCCATCGAGGGCATCGGCATCGCCCTTCTTCCCGATCATCTCTG
This sequence comes from Rhizobium sp. Root483D2, assembly GCF_001426685.1. GTDB lineage: Bacteria > Pseudomonadota > Alphaproteobacteria > Rhizobiales > Rhizobiaceae > Pararhizobium > Pararhizobium qamdonense. The sequence continues at coordinate 4,029 of NZ_LMFB01000044.1, forward strand.
CAACCGGGGCATCCGCACCGGGGTTTTGATGCCGGTGCTGCCGGACTGGTGCTCGAACACCACCATTGCGCACCTGGTGTTCACCTCCCGCCACGGCATGCTGCCCTCGGTCCGCGCCCTCATCGATTTTATTGCCGACCACCTGCCAAGCGCCATGTCGCGCTGCACCGAAATCGACCCGCCAGCGGCCATGCTCGAAGCCGCAGAATAACGCTCCGCGCCTATGCAGCCGCCGTCTCCACGAAAAAGCAGCCGCACAATCGCATTTTTGCTTTACACGCGATCAGAATATGGTAACTCCCTGCCGCAAGTGCTGCCCTTATAGCTCAGTTGGTAGAGCACCTGATTTGTAATCAGGGGGTCCCGGGTTCGAGTCCTGGTGGGGGCACCATTTTTCCTCGACATAATCCAGGTTTACCGGATTTTTCGCTGGCTTGCCAATTGGTGATGCCAGATGGATTTGTGGCTTCAAACGCTTTGCAATGCCATTGAGAATCAACCCGAATTGCCGCGCGAATCACGGCGCGCCGGTTATCAGCCGGCACTATTCGATCATGGTGCGTGACGTCACAGAGCACTGGCGGGTATGAGCCTCACTCTTTCCTTTCACGGCATGGGCTTTTGTGCATGATGTGTCTTTGCATCCTGTCCAGCGGCGTCTTCTGCCGGACATTAAGATGATGCATATTCGGGGCCTTTGCGCATGTAACGGTCCTTTTTCCTAAAGCAGACAGGCATTTCATGGCTCGCACGTTTAAAACCATCGCCTTTGCCGCTTCCGCAACCGACGAAGCCCAGGCGGCGGCGGAGGAGTTGATTGCGCTTTACGGCCAAGAAGATCCGGACGGTGCTGATGTGATCGTGGCGCTCGGCGGCGACGGGTTCATGTTGCAGACGCTGCACAAAACGATGAATTCCGGCAAGCTGATCTACGGCATGAACCGTGGCTCGATCGGCTTTCTGATGAACCGCTACAGCACCGAAAACCTGCACAAACGCCTGGCAGAAGCGGTCGAGAACACATTCCGGCCGCTGGAGATGCAGACGATCGACACGGACGGCAACAGTTTTAGGGCGCTGGCGATCAACGAAGTCTATCTTTTCCGCCAATCCTATCAGGCGGCAAAGCTGCGTGTGGTCGTCGATGACCGGGTGCGGCTGGAGGAACTGATCTGCGACGGGGTGCTGCTCTCCACGCCGGCCGGCTCGACGGCCTATAATCTGTCCGCGCACGGCCCGATCCTGCCGCTTGAGGCTCCGCTTCTGGCGCTAACGCCGGTCAGCCCCTTCCGGCCGAGGCGCTGGCGTGGTGCGCTGCTCCCCAATAAAGTGACCGTCGATATCGAAATTCTCGAGCCGGAAAAACGCCCGGTCAACGCGGTCGCCGATCATATCGAGGTCAAGTCCGTGGTGAAGGTTCGCATTGCCGAATCGGAAAACAAGACGGCGCACATCCTTTCGGACCCGGATTATTCCTGGTCGGACCGCATTCTTGCAGAACAGTTTTCAAACTGAAGTGCTGCGCGATCCCTCAGGCAGGGTCTTCGTTCCCCGCCGCAATGCCTTGATTTCGAATCGATTCCCGCCTGAAACTATGGCAGAGTTGTATGTGCCTTGAAGCCTGCAACGGATCGGGGCACCAGAGCATCCAGCTGTTACACGCGTTTACCGAAGGCCTCACGATGCTCCCCATTCAACGCTCCAGCGTGCTTTCGCCCCGGCAAGATAGACGGCGTGCAGCCCCGCTTTCGCTCTGCTGCCTGGCTGCCCTTGGTCTGGCGCTGCCTCTGGCAGCGGGATCGCCTGCGCGGGCAGACGAGACCGTGCTGATGCCTGCCAATATCATCTTCGTGACCAGCACCGGGTTCTGGGAGGAAAGCAGCGATCCGCTCGGCGTTCCCAATCAACAGGCAGGCACGGCGCCAAGCAGTCAGCCTGAAGCTGCGTCTGCGGCCCAGCGTGGCTATTACAAGCTGGTTGCGGTGCGCCAGCCGGAGGGTAACGCCCACATCTTCCTGCAGCAGGTGGCGCTCGATACGTCCGGTCCGAAAGTGGTTTCGTCGGCAGAGCTTGAGGAGTTTTCCGCGATGAAAGCCTATGTTACCGATATCAGGCCGGATACATCGGACGGCCTTGCCGCCCAGCCGGGACTGTTTGCCACGGTCTATCTGAAAACGGACCCGGCGGCGAGCGAACCGGAGAGTTGGACGGTGCTGATCGACGATGTCGGGGATATCAAGGTCGAGCGCGCAACCAACTGATCGGTAAAATCAAAGAAAAGCCGGGCGATGGTTTGCGCCCGGCTTTTGTGATTTTTACACGATGGAAAACCCGGCTTATGCCAGATCATCGACCACGGCATCGGCGCCGCCATTGACGCGGTGGGCGAGTGCGGCTTCCATGAACTCGTTAAGGTCGCCGTCGAGCACATCGTCGGGTGCGGTGCTGGCAACGCCGGTGCGCAGGTCCTTGACCAGCTGGTAGGGCTGCAGCACGTAGGAGCGGATCTGGTGGCCCCAGCCGATATCGCTCTTGGAGGCCGCCTCGGCATTGGCGGCGTCTTCACGCTTCTTCAGTTCGGCTTCGTAAAGACGGGCGCGCAGCATGTCCCAGGCCTTCGCCTTGTTCTTGTGCTGTGAGCGCTCCTGCTGGCACTGCACGACGATGCCGGACGGCATATGCGTGATGCGCACGGCCGAATCGGTGGTGTTGACGTGCTGGCCGCCGGCGCCCGACGACCGGTAGGTGTCGATGCGGCAATCGCTCTCGTTGATATCGATCTGGATCGAATCGTCGATGACGGGATAGACCCAGATCGACGAGAACGAGGTGTGGCGGCGCGCGTTGCTGTCGAAGGGCGAGATGCGCACCAGGCGGTGTACGCCCGATTCGGTCTTCAGCCAGCCATAGGCATTGTGTCCCTTGACCAGGAGGGTCGCCGACTTGATGCCGGCTTCTTCGCCATCGTGAACTTCGAGCAGTTCGACCTTATAGCCCTGGCGTTCCGCCCAGCGCGTGTACATGCGCAAGAGGATATTCGCCCAGTCCTGGCTCTCGGTGCCGCCGGCGCCGGAATGGACTTCGAGATAGGTGTCGTTGCTGTCGGCCTCGCCGGACAGCATCGCTTCCACCTGGCGGCGGGCGGCCTCGGTGCGCAGGACGCGCAAGGCGTCCTCGGCTTCCTTGACGATATCGGCGTCGCCCTCTTCCTCACCCAGTTCGATGAGATCGATCGCATCCTGCATCTGCTGCTCGAAAGCGCGCACGCTGGTGATGCCGTCATCGAGATGCTGGCGTTCCCGCATCAGTTTCTGCGCTTCGGCCGCATCGTTCCAGAGGTTTGGGTCCTCGGATTTATTGTTCAACCAGTCCAGCCGTCTTACCGCCTGATCCCAGTCAAAGATGCCTCCTCAGCAGGCTTATGGCCTGCTTGATTTCGTCGACAATATTCTCGATTTCGGTCCGCATGATCCTGCTTCTTGCGCTCTTTATGGAATGTGCGCCGTGAATAGCGACGCCTGCCGGTTATGTAAAGACCGGCAGGCGTCAGCAAAGGGGAAGGATGGGGTTAAAACAGTCCGCTGGAGCCACGGTTGATGGCGTCGTTTGCCTGCGGCGATGCCTTCAGGATTTCTTCCGGCGGGATATATTGATCGGCGCCACCGATGACCGAGAAGGTCTCGGCCGGGCCGGTACCGGGCTTGAAGGCCTCAATGATCGTGTCGGGATCGCCATCGGCCGCCGCCATGCCGGTCTTGCGGTTAACGGGGATGAGGCTCATGCCTTCCGGAACCACGAACTTGCTCGGGCGCGTGCCGACAATGGCTGCCTGCATGAAATCGTTGAAGACCGGTGCAGCGAGACTGCCGCCCGTGCCGCCACGGCCAAGCGGTGCCGGACTGTCGAAGCCGAGATAAAGGCCTGCCACCATGTCCGGCGTATAGCCGACGAACCAGGCATCCTTTTCGTCATTGGTCGTTCCGGTCTTGCCGGCAACCGGGCGATCAAGCTTGATCTTGCCGGCCGCAGTTCCGCGCGTGACCACGCCTTCCATCATCGACGTGATCTGGTAGGCGGTCATCGGGTCAAGCACCTGCTCGCGGTTGTCGGTGAGCACCGGCTCTTCCTGGTCTTCCCAATCGGCAGCATTGCAATTGTCGCAGGTGCGCTCTTCATGACGGAAAATCGTCTTGCCGTACCGGTCCTGGATACGGTCGATCATCGACGGCTTGATCTGCTTGCCCCCATTGGCGAGCACCGAATAGGCCGAGACCATGCGCAGCACGGTCGTTTCGCCCGAGCCGAGCGACATGGCGAGAACCGGCAGCATCTTGTCGTAGATGCCGAAACGTTCAGCATATTCGGCAACGAGGTTCATGCCCATGTCGTTGGCGAGCCGGACCGTCATCAGGTTACGGGACTTTTCGATGCCGAGCCGCAGCGTCGAGGGGCCGGCCGAACCGCCGCCATAGTTTTCCGGACGCCAGACCTGGCCGCCGGTGACGAGTTCGAACGGCGCATCGAGGATGACCGACGCGGGCGTATAGCCGTTGTCGAGCGCTGCCGCGTAGACGAAGGGCTTGAAGGACGATCCCGGTTGGCGCATGGCCTGCGTTGCCCGGTTGAATTCCGACTGGCCATAGGAGAAGCCACCGGCCATGGCCAGAACGCGGCCCGTATGCGGGTCCATGGCGACAAGGCCGCCCTGCACTTTCGGCGGCTGGCGCAGGCGAAACTCGCCGGCTGCATCGGTCGGCTCGACATAGACGACATCGCCGGGCCCAACCACACCTTCCGGCGACCTGGCCGTCTTGCGATCGCCGGTCGAGGAACGGTAGGCCCATTGCATGTTCTTGGCGCTGATACGGCCGGTGACGCGATCGGCGCCGACCTTGCCGCCTGCATCCTTGTCCGGCTGGATGCCGATATCGGCGCCATTGCCATCAACCGACAGGACAACAGCCAGTTTCCACTCGGGAACATCCGACAGCGCATTCAGCTTGCCCAACGGCTCGCCCCAGTCGCCACCGATTTCGATCGACTTCATCGGACCATGGAACCCGCGGCGCTCGTCATAGGACACCAGCGCGTTCTGCAGCGCGCGGCGCGCTTCCACCTGAATGCGCGGGTCGAGCGACGTGCGAACCGACAGGCCGCCTTCGTAGAGAGCATTGTCGCCATAGCGCTGGATAATCTGGCGGCGGACTTCCTCGGCGAAATAATCGGAGGCAAACAGATGCGAACCGCCACGGCGGACGCTGACGCCGAGCGGCTGCTTCTTGGCTTCCTCGCCATCGCTCTTGGCGACATAGCCATTCTCGACCATGCGGTCGATTACCCAGTTGCGGCGCTCGATGGCCGCTTCGGCTCTGCGGAACGGATGATAGTTTGCCGGACCCTTCGGCAATGCGGCGAGATAGGCCGTCTCGGCGATCGTCAATTCGGTCACGGATTTGTCGAAATAGGTGAGCGCTGCGCCGGCGATCCCGTAGGAATTCAGGCCGAAGAAAATCTCGTTGAGATACAGTTCGAGAATGCGGTCCTTGCTGTAGGCCTGCTCGATGCGGAAGGACAGGATCGCTTCCTTGACCTTGCGGTCGATCGTCTGGTCGGCGGACAGGAGGAAGTTCTTGGCCACCTGCTGGGTGATCGTCGAAGCGCCGACCGGACGGCGGCCGGAACCGAAATTCTGCAGGTTGACGAAGATGGCGCGGCCGAGACCCGTGATATCGACGCCGGGATGCTGGTAGAAATTCTTGTCTTCGGCCGAAATGAAGGCCGCCTTGACGCGGTCCGGAATGGCCTGGATCGGCAGATAGAGGCGGCGCTCGCGGGCATATTCGGCCATCAGCGCGCCATTGCCGGCATGCACGCGCGTCGTTACCGGCGGCGCGTAGCTGTTCAAGACCTCATAATCTGGCAGGTCCTTGGTCACATGGCCAAGATAAATGGCAGCCGCTGCGGCAACGCCGAGCACCATGAATGCGCCAATGCCGAAGAAATATCCAATCAGTCTGATCATCAGCCAGGTACCGGTATCCAGTTATCGTTTATCTATGCGGATGCACATGTTGGAGGTTGGCCTAACCCGCACCTTGTCCGAATGCAATCACGCCAGCGTATGAAACAACGAATGAACGCGCTCCGGATGACGGTCACGCTCCCGACGTTGCATGTTTACGGCTGGCGATTCTCTTGCAGATCACCTGCCGCGCAATTCAGGCTTTCCGATAGCGACCGGATTGTGAGCAAAATAGGGCTTATCGCCGATTAAACATAGGTCATCCCGTTGAAAGCCATATCGCTGTTACCCCGGCGACACAAATCACAACAGATGTTATTTGCTGATCAAATCACGGAATTCCGGTGGATCAAACCCCGCTCCACCGGGGCTCAGCCGCCATTTGCGACTGCCTCGCCGCGATAGCTGCGCAGGGCGACGGCCAGAAGGCCGGAAACCTTGGCGCGCCAAACGGGATCGACGAGGAGCTTTTCGTCTTCCTTGTTGGAGAGAAATCCGAGTTCCAGAAGGATCGACGGCACATCCGGCGCCTGCAGAACGCGGAACCCGGCATAGCGGTGGGGATTGTTGATCAGGTTGATCTGCCCCTCGAAGGACGACACGACGGAGCGGGCCAGATTGACGGAAAACGCCTGCGTTTCGCGGCGCGTCAGATCGATCAGGATATCGGCGACCTCGGCCGGTTCGCTCTTGAAGGTGACGCCGGCGATCTCGTCCGAGAGGTTTTCGCGGGCGGCAAGGTTGGCTGCCAGGTGATCGGAGGCCTTGTCGGAGATGGTATAGACGGTTGCGCCGCGAATATCGCGCTGCTTCAGCGTATCGGCATGGATGGAGATGAACAGGTTGGCGCTGTGCTGGCGGGCGACCTGGACGCGTTCCGGCAGCGAGAGAAACTCATCTTTGTCGCGCGTCAGGAACGCCTTGACGCCTTTTTCCTTGTTGAGCGTCTCGACAAGCTGGGTGGCGAAGGCAAGCGTGACGCTCTTTTCTTCCATCTTCGTCTCGCTGCCGATGGCGCCGGTATCGATACCGCCATGGCCTGCATCGACAGCAACGACAAAGGCGCCGGGTGCGGCCGGCTCCACCAGCCGGTCGGTCTTTGCGGTGGCGACAGTGCCGGTCCATTTCTGCTCTTCCATCAGGCTGGAAAACCGTTCCGCGCTCACCCGTTCCGCATCGAGCACAAGGCGAAACCCCCTGCCCTCCTCGTCCGCTTTCACATCGGCCACGGTGACCGCAACAGGCTTGGTTGCCGTCAGCACCACGCGGGCACTTCCAGGCCCCATGGCGCCGTAGCGGATCTCGGTGAACAGGCCGCGCGCCTTCAGGTCTTCCGGCTTCAGGCCAAAGGAGGTTTCCGGCAGATCAACGATGACACGGGGCGGATTGGCAAGGTAATGGACGAGAAAAATCGGCTTGCGGTCGAAATCGATGACAACGCGCGTCCGGGCATCGTCGCCGGCGATGCGGGCGTTATAGGCAAGCAAAGGTTCATCGGCTGCATGCACGGCAGGGGCTGCAGACACAAGCATGAGGCCGAGCAGGCACCGTCGTATCATCGCTGACAGGATCAAATCCGCTTTTCCTTCATTGCACACACCCGCGAGCATCCGGCACAACGTCTTCCGCGATCTGGCCGCGACGTCTCATTCCGGCACAGAGCCTGCAGCATGTGTGTTTGCCTGTACCATCCATGACGCGATATGGTTAACCAAAACTTGCTTTCCGGCATTTTCCGATGTGCGAACCACCCTCTTCCCACGCTATTACAGCGTCTCCAGGGCGCGGCCAAGCGGCACGAAAGCGACGACCCGGCAGTACACACCCCGACAAGCGAATCAATCAATATTATGGCGGTTTCGGCTTTTCCCTTGCCATTGTGACATAGAAAACATAAAAGCCTTTCAGGGAGAAAGTGTTGACGGGATAGAATCGACGACCGGCAGCCAAAGGGTTTTTTAAGCCTTGGCGCCAGAGCGTGATCGGGACGGGTAAAACCGCTTCAACGCAGATCACGTCTCGCACAAGCAGTCGCGCTTCATCCGCCGTCGCTCCACTTTGTCTTAGCATGCTGAATCGAGAAATTCCGGCGGTGGCCGGAGCGTTTATGGTGACGATCACCGCAGGCCCGTGACCGGGCACATTCATCGGGCCGTCAAGGCCTACTACATTGGCATTCTTGTTTGGTCATTAACGTTGTCCCAGCAGTATCGGTCAGAAGTAAACAGGCCCCGGAACAGACTAGTTCCGGCTGCCGTCTGGCTGTTGGACCATCTCCCCTACCTTACAGGAACATTCACATCCGGCGAAAAACCTGAGCTGCATGGAAAGTCTCCTCCGGGACGCTATTTTCCTGCCGTTTCCAGGGTGCGCCGAGGAGCACCACCTACATGGCAGAGAAAATGCTTATCGATGCGTCTCACGCTGAAGAGACGCGCGTCGTTGTCGTACGCGGAAACCGCATAGAAGAATTCGACTTCGAATCCGAACACAAGAAACAGATCCGCGGCAATATCTATCTTGCGAAAGTGACACGCGTCGAGCCGTCGCTGCAGGCCGCCTTCGTCGATTACGGCGGCAACCGGCACGGCTTCCTGGCCTTCGCCGAAATCCATCCCGACTACTACCAGATCCCGCTCGCGGATCGGCAGGCTCTGTTGCGGCAGGAAGCCGAAGAGGCGCGCCGTGACGACGACATCGAGCATGTCGAGACCGGCACGGATCTCGGTCCCGATTCGGATGAGGAAACGGTAGAAACCACCGAAGAAACCGTGGTCGAAGTGATCGAGACTGCCGAAGACGCTGTCGAGACGCTGGAACCCGCATCCACTCCGGATCTCGTTGCCGAGGCGGACGAAAAACCGAAAGCAAAGGCCAAGCGTCCGCGCCGCACGAAGAAGGCTGCAGCCGCTGAAGCTGCCACCGATACGGACGGCGACGAAGGCAATAACGGCGAAATGGCCGCCATGGTCGATACCGACAGCATTTCGGAAGACACACGCGGCGGACGCCGCAACAATGATGACGACGATGATGACGATGGTCATCATGAAGAAAAGGAAGTCATCGAATCCGTCGGCGCCGAAGATGCGATGGAAGAAGTGCCGGACCGGCAGGTCAACCGCCGTCCGCGCAAGCAGTACCGCATCCAAGAAGTCATCAAGCGCCGGCAGATCCTGCTGGTGCAGGTGGCCAAGGAAGAACGCGGCAACAAGGGTGCGGCACTCACCACGTACCTGTCGCTCGCTGGCCGCTATTCGGTCCTGATGCCGAACACGGCGCGTGGCGGCGGTATCTCCCGCAAGATCACCAACCTGCCTGACCGCAAGCGCCTGAAGGAAATTGCCCGCGCGCTCGACGTGCCGCAGGGCATGGGCGTCATCCTGCGCACCGCCGGTGCCAACCGCACCAAGGTCGAAGTCAAGCGCGACTTCGAATACCTGATGCGCCTGTGGGAAAATGTTCGCACGCTGACACTGTCCTCCACGGCCCCCTGCCTCGTTTACGAGGAAGGTTCCCTGATCAAGCGCTCGATCCGCGACCTTTACAACAAGGATATCAGCGAGATCATCGTTGCCGGCGAGGAAGGCTACAAGGAAGCCAAGGGCTTCATGAAGATGCTGATGCCGAGCCACGCAAAGGTGGTTCAGCCTTACCGCGACGTGCACCCGATCTTCTCGCGCTCGGGCATCGAAGCCCAGCTCGACCGGATGCTGGTACCGCAGGTGACGCTGAAGTCTGGCGGCTACATCATCATCAACCAGACCGAAGCGCTTGTTGCCATCGACGTCAACTCGGGCCGTTCGACCCGCGAACACTCGATCGAAGACACCGCACTCCAGACCAACCTGGAAGCTGCCGAAGAAGTCGCCCGCCAGCTGCGCCTGCGCGACCTTGCCGGTCTCGTGGTCGTCGACTTCATCGACATGGAGGAAAAGCGCAACAACCGTTCGGTTGAAAAGCGCCTCAAGGATCACCTCAAGAACGACCGCGCCCGCATCCAGGTCGGCCGCATCTCGCATTTCGGCCTGCTTGAAATGTCGCGCCAGCGTATCCGCGCCTCGGTTCTCGAATCGACGATGCAGATCTGCTCGCATTGCAACGGCACGGGCCATGTGCGCTCGCAGTCTTCTGTCGCCCTGCATGTGCTGCGCGGCGTCGAAGAATACCTGCTGAAGAACACCACGCACAACATCACCGTGCGCACGACACCGGACATCGCGCTTTACCTGCTCAACCACAAGCGCGGCACGATCATCGATTATGAAGAGCGCTTTGGCGTCCAGATCATCATCGAGGCGGACGCACATGTCGGCGCCCAGCATTTCGCCATCGATCGCGGCGAAGCCGTCGAGAACCCGGTGAAGATCGAGCAGATCATCCAGTTCGAGCCGGAAATCGATGAGGACGACGATATCGTTATCGAAGAGGATATCGAGGACGAAGAAGAGGTTGTGGCGGACGCCAAGCCGGAACGCGCTGAGCGGGCCGAGCGTAGCGAACGCGCACCTGCCGAACAGAGCGACGAACAGGGCAACCGCAAGCGCAAGCGCCGCCGGCGCCGGCGCGGTGGCCGTCCGGGTAGCGAACAGGGTGCTGAAGCCGGTGTCCGTTCCGACGATGCCTCCGATGAGGATGGCGACGAGGACGAGGCCGAGGACGTTGCAGCACAGGCTGGTGCCGACGATGCACAGGACGCGGGCCTGAGCGAAGAAGAACGCCAGAAGCGCAAGCGCCGCCGCCGTGGCAAGCGTGGCGGCCGCCGCAATCGTCCGGACGAGGCAGAGGGTGAAAACCTTGCAGCCGACGGCGAAAGCGCGGGTGAAGATGCCGCAGCCGACGCGCCAGAGACCGAGGCTGCTGCTACGGTATCCAGCGAAACCGTTGTGTCAGACATTGCTGTCGAAGCGATCACCGAAGCCCCGGTTGCTGCCGAGGAAGACGTGAAGCCGGCCAAGCCGAAGCGCAGCCGCAAGAAGGCCGTTGCCGCCGTCGAGGCGGCCCCTGCCGAGCCTGCACCTGTTGCGACCGCTGATGCGGACGCCCAGGCCGCCGTCGAAGCACAGCCGGAAGCGGTTGTTCCCGCCGAGGAACCGGCCGTCGAAGAAGCGGCTGCGGATCTCGAGGAAACCAAGCTCGACGAAACGAAGCCGGTGCGCGCCAATCGCGACATCGACACGATTGCCAGCGAGCCGGTGGTCAAGTCGTCCACCGTCAAGAAGGACGATGGCGACGCTGATCCGGCCAAGCCCAAGAAGGGTGGCTGGTGGCAGAAGCGCGGCTTCTTCTGAGCCGCTTCTGATACCTGAGACATGAAAAAACCGGCCAAGCGATTGGCCGGTTTTTTCGTTTTGCGGCCTTGTTCCATGAGGAACTGTGAAAATATCGCGACAGTTGCAGAGTGGGCGCAGCCGGACGGGATGGGCTTGTCCGGCGTGAACCAGAGGAGGCAAACATGCGGCCTTTCCTTACCGCCGCCGCGCTCGTCGCCATTCCCACGATTTCGCTTGCGACATCACAGGCCGACGGCAACAGCCGCCAGCGCTATAACGACTTTTACTACGGACGCTATGACACCGCCTTTGCACCGGTCTGTGTGACCAAGACGGTCCGCAAGACGGATGCGGATGGCAACCCGGTCGTTGAGACAATCCGGATCTGCCGCTGAGGCAGGGAATTTGGCATGCGATCAAGCCATGCGCGTCCGCCGGGCGCGCATGAAAGCGCTGCCGGTCCCGTTGCCAAGCTGATTCAAGGTTGTCACGAACTGAATCCGGAAAAACTGTTAACATCCTGAAATCGTTACAGGATCACGCGAGCCAACGGGCAATGCGGTTCATCGCCTCGGCTATGTCGTCCGGCGCGCCGGCATAGGAAAACCGCATCATGCGATGTCCTTCAAGCGGGTCGAAATCGAGCCCCGGTGTGGCCGCGACATTGATCTGCGCCAGCATCGTGCGGGCGAAATCCATGCTGTCATTGGTGAAGCGGCTGACATCGGCATAGGCATAGAAGGCGCCGTCCATCGGCGAGGCGATGGTGAAGCCGATTTCGGGCAGACGCTTGAGCAGAAGGTCGCGATTGGCGGCGTAGGATGCCTTGTAGATATCCAGCTCCGCCTCGCAGCCAAGCGCTGCCTCCGCGGCGATCTGCGACAGTTCCGGCGGCGAGATATAGAGGCTCTGGGCGATCCGCTCGAAAGCGCGGACCTGTTCTTCCGGCAGCACCATCCAGCCGATCCGCCAGCCGGTCATGCAATAATATTTCGAGAACGAATTGACGATCACGGCTTCATCGGTCACGGCAAGCGCCGTTGTCTCGTCGCCGGCAAATGTCAGCCCGTGGTAGATTTCATCCGAGATGAAGGCGATATCGTTGGCGTGGCAATAATCGGCGAGCGCCTTCAGCCCGGCCCGGCCCGTGACTGTGCCGGTCGGGTTGGCTGGGCTTGCGAGCAGAACGCCGTCAAGCCGCCTGCCCGCTTGGACAGCTGCCGCCTCCAGGCTTTGCGGCGTCAGCGTGAAACCGCTTTCGGCGTCCGTCTCGACCTCGACGACCGTCAGGCCGAGGGCTGAAAGAATGTTGCGATAGGCGGGATAGCCGGGCCGCGCAATGGCAACGCAATCGCCGGGATCAAACAGCGCGAGAAATGCCAGATTGAAACCGGCCGACGACCCCGTCGTCACGGCGACGCGCCTGGGATCGATCTCGACGCCATAGCGTGTGCGATAATGCCGGGCGATTGCGATCCTGAGGGACGCGGTTCCGAGTGCGTCGGTATAGCCGAGGCGGCCATGGTCAAGCGCCGCCCGGGCGGCCTTGAGAGCCGCCTCCGGTGCAGGATGGCTCGGCTGGCCGACCGCCATCGAGATCACCGGATAGCCGGCTTCGCGCCGCTTGGTGGCTTCGGCCAGAACGTCCATGGCATGGAAAGGCTCGACGGCGCTGCGAACGGAAAGGGGCTTCAACGGCACATCCTCGATATTTTTGACGTGACAGGCATGTGCCTGATCGCAAAGGGCTTCACAAGTGCACGAACGCCGCATTTCCGCCGATTTTGCGGTTTCGTTTGGCACCGCGCCGCCCTATGGTCGGCAAGGATATTCTGTTGTCCTTCAAACAAGCCTGTTGACGCAGCCTTAGCACTTGAACGACAGACTGCAGCAACGAAAGACAACGAGGACCATCATGGCATTCAACGCCCGCAAGATCATCGCCGCTTCGCTCATCCTTTTGACAGCGGGTGCCGCCATTTCGCCCGCATACGCGCTCGATGCCAAGCAGAAGCAGGAAATCGGCGATTTCATCAAGGAATACCTCGTCGCCAATCCGGAAATCCTGCTGGAGGCGCAAAAGGCGCTGAAGCAGAAGCAGGCCGACGAACAGTCGGCGCAGGCGCAGGCTGCCATTACCGACAATGAAAAGGCGATCTTTCAGTCGCCCTACGACGTGACGCTCGGAAACCCCAAAGGCGATGTGACCATCGTCGAGTTCTACGACTACAATTGCGGCTATTGCAAACGCGCCCTGTCGGACATGGAAACCATTCTGGAAAAGGACAAGAACGTCCGCTTCGTCCTCAAGGAACTGCCGATCCTCGGACCGGATTCGATGGCCGCCCATAAGGTCAGCACGGCATTCCGCGCAATCGCACCGGAAAAATACGGCGATTTCCACCGCGCCCTGCTCGGCGGCGAGGATCGCGCCAATGAAGAGACGGCCATGGCCGTTGCCACGGGCCTCGGCGTTCCCGAGGCCGATCTGCGCAAGAAGATGGCGGAAAATACCCAGGACGACGCCGTCAAGGAAGTCTACACGCTGGCCAACGATCTCGGCATTACCGGCACGCCGTCCTATGTGATCGGCAAGGAAGCCGTCTACGGTGCTGTCGGTGCCGAAGAAATTGAAACTAAAGTCACCAACGTCCGTACCTGCGGCAAGACTGTCTGCTAAGCTCATATTTTGGGCAAAGCTGCACGTTATGGCTTGTGGACAAATGCCGAGGGGGGCCAAAGGGCTTTTCCTTGGCAGTTCACCGGTCTATAGGTAGCGCTCGATTATCGGACCGGATCCCTTATGCCATCGACCATTTTCGTGCTGAACGGCCCCAATCTCAACGCGCTCGGTCAACGCGAGCCCGGTATTTATGGGGGCCAGACGCTGGCCGATATCGAGGCCATGTGCGTCGAGCATGGCAATACGCTCGGTCTCAACGTCGTTTGCCGCCAAAGCAACCATGAGGGCGAGCTGATCGATTGGTTCCATGAGGCAGGCAGCGTGGCGCAGGGCATCGCTATTAATGCCGGCGCGTACACGCATACATCGATCGCCTTGCACGATGCGGCCAAGGCGATCTGCATTCCGGTCGTCGAAGTGCACCTTTCCAATGTTCATGCCCGCGAAGAGTTCCGGCACAAATCGATGCTGGCACCGGCAGCCAAAGGCGTGATCTGCGGCTTTGGCGCCGACAGTTACATTCTGGCGCTCAATGCGCTAAAGACACTCACACAACACACGAAATAAAAAGAACACGAGGCTCATATCCATGGCTGACAAGAAACCCGGCATCGACCAGTCGCTGATCCGCGATCTCGCCAACATCCTGAACGAAACCGATCTCACCGAAATCGAAGTGGAACAGGACGACCTGCGTATCCGCGTTTCGCGCGCCGGCACGCCGCAATACGTGTCCGCACCGGTCCCGGTCGCGGCCCCCGTCCAGATCGCTGCCGCCGGCGTTTCTGCGGTCTCCGCTCCGGAACCAGCGAGAACCTCCAAGAACGCGCTGACCGCCCCGATGGTCGGTACCGCCTATCTGTCGCCGGCTCCCGGCTCGCGCCCCTTCGTTGAAGTCGGCGCCACCGTCAAGGAAGGCCAGACGATCCTGATCATCGAAGCCATGAAGACGATGAACCAGATCCCGGCGCCCCGCTCCGGCAAGGTAACGGAAATCCTCGTTGAAGACGGCGCACCGGTCGAGTACGGCGAAGCGCTTGTCGTCATCGAATAGGCCGCGCAGATGATTTCAAAGATCCTCATCGCCAATCGCGGCGAAATCGCCCTTCGGGTGCTGCGCGCCTGCAAGGAACTCGGCATCGCAACCGTGGCTGTCCATTCGACCGCCGACGCCAACGCAATGCATGTGCGCCTTGCCGACGAGAGTGTGTGCATCGGCCCGCCGCCGTCGCGCGACAGCTATCTGAACATCCACCAGATCGTTGCCGCCTGCGAGATCACCGGCGCCGACGCCGTGCATCCGGGCTACGGCTTCCTGTCGGAAAATGCCAAATTCGCCGATATTCTCGACGCGCATGGCATTACCTTCATTGGCCCGACCGCCGATCACATCCGCATCATGGGTGACAAGATCACGGCGAAGGAAACGGCAAAGTCGCTCGGCATTCCCGTCGTTCCCGGTTCTGCCGGCGAAGTGAAGCCTGAGAACGCATTGGAGATCGCCCGTGAAATCGGCTTCCCCGTGCTGATCAAGGCCACTGCCGGCGGCGGCGGACGCGGCATGAAGGTGGCCAAGAACGAGGAGGAACTCTCCGAGGCGGTGTCCACGGCCCGTTCCGAGGCGCTCGCCGCATTCGGCAATGATGCCGTCTATATGGAAAAATACCTCGGCAAGCCGCGCCATATCGAAGTCCAGGTCGTCGGCGACGGTGAAGGCAATGCCATTCACCTGGGCGAACGCGACTGCTCGCTGCAGCGGCGCCACCAGAAGGTCTGGGAAGAAGCCAATTCGCCGGCGCTTAATGTCGAGCAGCGGATGAAGATCGGCGAAATCTGCGCCGATGCCATGCGCAAGCTGAAATATCGCGGCGCCGGCACGATCGAATTCCTCTACGAAAACGGCGAGTTCTTCTTCATCGAGATGAACACCCGCCTGCAGGTGGAGCATCCGATCACGGAAGCCATTACCGGCATCGACCTGGTCCACGAGCAGATCCGCGTCGCATCCGGCGGTGGTCTGTCGGTGACGCAGGACGAGATCGTCTTTTCCGGCCATGCCATTGAGTGCCGCATCAATGCCGAGGATCCGCGCACCTTCGTGCCGTCTCCCGGCACGATCACGCATTTCCATGCGCCTGGCGGTCTTGGCGTTCGCGTCGATTCGGGCGTCTATCAGGGCTACAAGATTCCGCCCTATTACGACAGCCTGATCGGCAAGCTGATCGTGCACGGGCGCACCCGCGTCGAATGCATGATGCGCCTGCGCCGCGTGTTGGACGAATTCGTCATTGACGGTATCAAGACGACCTTGCCTCTGTTCCAGGACCTGATCAACAATCAGGACATTGCCAACGGCGACTACGACATCCATTGGCTGGAAAACTATCTGGCCCAGACGGCCGAATGAGGTTTTAAATGAAAGGGACCCGCAGCAGGCAACCGGACATTACCCCGGATTTGCTGTTGCGGGCCTATTCCATCGGCCTGTTTCCGATGGCAGACAGCGCTGACGATCCCGAACTGTTCTGGGTCGAGCCCGAACTGCGCGGCATCATCCCGCTCGACGATTTCCACATTTCCAAAAGCCTTGCCAAGACGATCCGGCGTGCGCCCTTCGAGATCCGCTACGACACGGCTTTCGAACAGGTGATGGACGGATGCGCCGCCCCTGCCCCCGACCGCCCGACCACCTGGATCAACGCCAAGATCCGCTCGCTCTATGCGACGCTGCACAGCATGGGGCACGCTCATTGCGTCGAGGCCTGGGAGGATGGCGAACTGGTCGGCGGCCTCTACGGCGTCTCGCTCGGCTCGGCCTTCTTCGGCGAAAGCATGTTTTCGCGCCGCACGGATGCCTCGAAGATCTGCCTCGTGCATCTGGTCCAGAGGCTACGCAAACAGGGTTTTGTCCTGCTCGATACCCAGTTCACCACCGAACACCTGAAGAACTTTGGCGCCATCGACGTGCCAAAAGCGCGCTATGAGAAAATGCTGGCGCGGGCGATTGCAACGCCGCATCTGAAGTTCTGAATGCCGCTCGGCTGGCGTCGCTTATTGCCCTTTGCATACCCCGGCAATAGCCCCTCATCCGCCCTGTCGGGCACCTTCTCCCCGTTTTGACGGGGAGAAGGAACCAGCGGCAAACTCCGTCCGTCCCCTCTCCCCGCAGGCGGGGAGAGGGTTAGGGTGAGGGGCAACCCAGCCCAAAAATATTTCCGAACTTTACCGCAGCATGGATGCCGCCATCCCAGGCGACATTGACGAAACCGATCAACTGTCCGTCATCATAGGCGCCGACAGGGGCAAGGCTGCGCGACAGGACAGTGGCAAACCACGGGGCTCAGCCTCGCGCTAGGCGGCGACCGAAAGCGCATTCATTTGGTCGTCATTGGGAAACGGATCAGTGCGGATTTCGATGATCAACGCGATCCTCGAAACATTACTGCTTGGCAGCGGAATCCGGCGGTGGCAGGTCGGATTTTGCCTTGCAGCTGTTCAGCCAGACGTCATAGACCGGATGTTCCACGGCATTCAGGCCGGGACTGTCGGCAAACATCCAGCCGGTGAAGATGCGGCGGATCTTGCGGTCGAGCGTGATCTCGTCGACCTCGACGAAAGTGTCGGTCTTGGGCGCTTCGGTATCGTCGCGGCTGTAACAGACGCGCGGTGTCACCTGGAGAGCGCCGAACTGCACGGTTTCGCCGATATAGACGTCGAAGGTGGTGATGCGGCCGGTGATCTTGTCGATCCCGGAAAAGACGGCAACGGGATTGGTGATCCGCGCTGCGTCAGCGGCCGTCGTCATCGACAGGAGAGCGGTGCCGGCAATCGCGAACAGCGAGGCTGCCGCAGACATCCGGCGCTTGAGAAGTCGCTGACTTGAAATGACCATTCTAACGCCCGTCTCCCGCGCAATCCCCGGCCAGAGTGCCGGGTCTCAGGCGCTAAACATCAAATGTGGCCGAGGCATGATGCCTGCGGTGCAATCAACAATCACAAAGACCTGTTTGCAAATCCCGTTCAGGAGCGTGGCGTCCAGGCATCATAGTCGCCGGTGACGCGCGGACGTTCGCCCGTGGCGTTGATCGAGCCCGGCGGCCGGTAGGCCTGGGCGGAGCCGGTGCCGTTCGGCTGGTGCGGCTTTTGCCATTCGCGTGCCGTGTAGCTTTCATCGGCCGGCGAAACGTCGGTGCGGTGGTGCATCCAGCCGTGCCAGCCGGGCGGAATGGCCGATGCGTCGGCATAGCCGTTATAGATCACCCAGCGGCGGGTACGGCCTTCGGAATCCGTGCCGCCCTGATAATAGACATTGCCGGCGGCATCCTCGCCGACCCTTTTGCCGAAGCGCCAGGTGTGAAAGCGGGTGCCGAGCGTCTGTCCATTCCACCAGGTAAAAATCTGCAGCAGAGACTTCATGATGTCCGTCCTTGACCGCGCCAAACAAACGCGCGGGATATCCGAGAGTACTGCCCCGCTTATGCCGCGCAGCCTGCCGCTTGTCCAGTGATTCCGTTGCAGCGCCGTTATTTCAACCGAATCCTGAAGCCGGAATGAGAGGGCCCGAACCCACCCGCTCACAGGACCATTGGGCGTCAGTCCAGCGGTTTTTCCATGGCGATTGTGGGAATACCCCATGTGCCGGCGCCCGCCCCTGCCCTGACAAAGCCATGCGCCTCGTAAAAGCCGATGGCTTTCGCGTTGTTTTCCTCGACCTCGACCCGCATCGTTCCCGCATAAGGAAAACAGGTTTCCAGTTCAGCGAAGATATCGCGGGCAATGCCCTGCCGTTGAAATTGCGGCAGGACATAGAGCTGATGCAGGACGGCCGTTTCATGCAGGCTTTCCGACATCGAGGCAAAGCCCATGCCGCCGATCACCTTGCCATCGTCGGCCACGAGGAATTCGCCGTTCTTGCGCTGCAAATTGGCCTTCAGCGCCGCTACTGAATGCCACTTGGCCGTCATCTCGTCGATCTTTGCGGCACCGTACTGCGCATTATAGGCCGCATGCGCGGTCTCACCCAGAAGAGCCGAGACTTTCGCCAGATCGCGCTCGGTGGCTGTGCGCACGAAAAACATATTTTAGGCCTTTCAATCGCAATTCCGGACGGAAAACCATTTCACACTTTTTCTGGAATTGCTCGGTGGTCTCATTGCAATTCCGGACGGAAAACCGTTTCACACGTTTCCCGGAATTGCTTACTCCTCGATGCCAAGCTTGGCCTTGACCAGCGCCTGCACGGCCTGCGGATTGGCCTTGCCGCCGGTCGATTTCATCACCTGGCCGACGAACCAGCCGGCGAGCGAGGGCTTGGCCTGAACCTTGGCGACCTGGTCCGGATTGGCGGCGATGATCTCATCGACGGCCTTTTCGATGGCGCCCGTATCCGTCACCTGCTTCATGCCGCGGCTCTCGACCAGTTCGGCCGGGTCGCCGCCTTCGGTCCAGACGATTTCAAACAGGTCCTTGGCGATCTTGCCGGAGATCACTTCCGATTTGATCAGGTCGAGAATGGCGCCGAGCTGGGCTGGGGAAATCGGAGTCTCTTCAATGGCTTTGCTGGCTTTGTTCAAGGCACCCAGCAGGTCGTTGATCACCCAGTTGGCGGCAATCTTACCGTCGCGTCCAGCGGCCACGGCCTCGAAATAATCGGCGATCGCCTTTTCCGACACGAGCACGGAGGCGTCATAGACCGACAGGCCGAGATCGCGCACAAAGCGCTCCTTCTTGTCGTCGGGCAGTTCCGGCAGATGTGCCTTCAGTTCCTCGACGAAGGCATCGTCGAATTCGAGCGGCAGAAGGTCCGGATCAGGAAAATAGCGATAGTCATGCGCATCTTCCTTGGAGCGCATCGAGCGGGTCTCGCCCTTGTTCGGGTCAAACAGCCGGGTTTCCTGGTCGATCGAGCCGCCATCCTCCAGAATGCCGATCTGGCGGCGGGCCTCATATTCGATCGCCTGGCCGATGAAGCGGATGGAATTGACATTCTTGATTTCGCAGCGCGTGCCGAAATCCTCGCCCGGACGGCGCACGGAGACGTTGACGTCGGCGCGCAGCGAACCTTCGTCCATGTTGCCGTCGCAGGTGCCGAGATAGCGCACGATCGAGCGCAGCTTGGTCACATAGGCCTTGGCTTCATCGGAGGAGCGCATGTCGGGCTTGGAGACGATTTCCATCAGCGCCACGCCGGACCGGTTCAGATCGACATAGGACATGGTCGGGCTCTGGTCGTGCATCGACTTGCCCGCATCCTGTTCCAGATGCAGCCGCTCGATGCCGATTTCGATATCCTCGAACTGGCCCTGGCGGTCCGGGCCGACGGAGATGACGATCTTGCCTTCGCCGACGATCGGATCCTTGAACTGGG
Source organism: Rhizobium sp. Root483D2 (assembly GCF_001426685.1). Classification (GTDB taxonomy): domain Bacteria; phylum Pseudomonadota; class Alphaproteobacteria; order Rhizobiales; family Rhizobiaceae; genus Pararhizobium; species Pararhizobium qamdonense. The sequence goes on from NZ_LMFB01000044.1 coordinate 24,374, forward strand.
AAATCTGGTAGCCCTGCGGCAAATCCGGATAGAAATAGTTCTTGCGGTCGAAGATCGAGCGGTTGTTGATCTGCGCCTTGAGGCCCAGACCGGTGCGCACCGCCTGCTTGACGCATTCCTCGTTGATGACGGGAAGCATGCCGGGCATGGCCGCGTCCACAAGCGAAACATTGGAGTTCGGCGCATTGCCGAATGTCGTGGACGCACCCGAAAACAGCTTCGAATTGCTGGTCACCTGAGCATGGACTTCCAGGCCAATAATGACTTCCCAGTCGCCAGTGGCGCCGGGAATATAGCGTTTCGGTTCTGAGATGCGGACGTCGACCAGGGTCATGGAATGCTCTTCTGTAAGCTTCAATTCGTGTGTCTCTGGGTAGAACAATTGGCTATGGCGTGCAAGGCTTGTCGCACCTTGCAGGGCGGTTTGGTGCGCAAGAACCGGGCGTTTGCGATCTGTTCAATTTTTTGCGGCACTCTGTCTGCCATGACCATCTGCCTTGCGCTCATCTGCCTGCTCTTTGCCGTCAACATCGTGACGTTCTGCGTCTTCTGGTGGGACAAGGCGGCGGCGCGCCGTGGCGCATGGCGTGTTCCCGAACACAAGCTTTTGAGCCTTGCCCTCTTCGGCGGCAGTCTCGGCGCGTTCGCCGCCCAGCGGCTGTTGCGCCACAAGAGCCGCAAGGAACCTTTTCGCACCCGTTTGACGGCAATCCTCATCCTGCATGCGGCCGTTGCCTCCGTCGGGCTTCTGGCCCTGCCATGGGTGCTTGCCGGGCACGTTTTCCAATCCTGAGACATGACTGACCTTCACGGACGCCTCGCCCCATGACCGCCGCCGCTTGACTTTCGCGACGATTCGTAACTATTATTATTACATGAAAAGAAATAGCCGTCTTTCCGCAGTGCTGCACGCGCTGCTTCACATGGCAGAACGCGGCCGTCCGATGACCTCGGACGAGCTTGCGCTTTGCCTCCATACAAACCCCGTCGTGGTCAGGCGCACCATGGCCGGGCTGCGCGAGGCGGGCCTCGTCACCTCCGGCCGTGGCCATGGCGGCGGATGGACGCTTGGCCGCCCGCTCGAGGACGTCACCATGCGCGACATCTACACGGCGCTCGGCGAACCCATGCTGTTCCAGATGGGCAATGTCAGCGAAAGCCCCGGCTGCCTGGTCGAGCAGGCGGTCAACCATGCGCTCGACGATGCCTTTCGCGATGCCGAAGCCATGCTGATCGCCCGTCTTGGCGAGGTGACGCTCGCAACGCTTGCCGATGATTTCAAACGGCGCTTTGCCGAACACAGGGCCGCGCTGAAACAGCCCGGCTGAAACACGGCCCGGCTGATCGTCATATCAACACAGATGTCCACCGAACCGGAATCCCACGATGTTTCCGGCGGGCGGAGCTATGAAAGGAAAGACCATGCAACAGGATGCAGTCATCATCGGCGGCGGCTTTGCCGGATTGTCGGCCGCCTATATTCTCGCTAGGGCCCGGCGGCACGTGACGATCATCGACAGCGGCACGCCGCGCAACCGGTTTGCCGCCCATTCCCACGGCGTGCTGGCGCTCGACGGCAAATCTGGGCTGGAAATCCTCGCCGATGCGCGCGCTCAGCTTGCCGCCTATCCGACGGTGACCTTCCTCAACGGAGAAGCTCACGCTGCGCAAGGCACGATCGATGATTTCCATGTCGATGTTGCCGGACATGAGCCGATCACCACGCGGCGCCTGCTTCTGTCCGGTGGTATCGAAGACCGCCTGCCCGATATTCCCGGCCTCACCGAGCGCTGGGGCAAGACGGTTCTGCATTGCCCCTATTGCCACGGCTACGAAATCGGCGGCGGTCCGATCGGCGTTCTTTCGACACAACCGATGTCGGCGCATCAGGCGGCCGTCGTTGCCGACTGGGGCGATGTGACCCTCTTCACCAACGGCATGCCGGAGCCGGACGAAGAAACGCTTGCGCTGCTTGAACGGCGCAAGGTCAGCCTCCAGCCCGGAACGGTCGATGTTATCGAGGCCGGCACCTGCGACAGGCTGCGGGTGCGGCTAAAAAACGGCCGCACCTTCGACGTCAAGGCGCTTTTCGTTGCCGCCGATCTGCACAGGCGCGGCACGATCGCCGAAAGCCTCGGCTGCACCCTCACCGAAACGCCCGCCGGCATGATAATAGCGACCGACACCGTCAAGGCGACCAGCGTCGCCGGGGTCTATGCAGCCGGCGACAATGCCCGCGCCTTCGGCAATATCACCCTGGTTTCGGCCGACGGGGTCATGGCCGGCCTCGGCATGCACCAGTCGCTGATGTTTTCAGGCCATTCTTGACGGGGCCGATATCCTTGGCTTAAAAAACGCCGTCCTATGGAGTTTTGATGTTCCCGATATCCGAGATTGCCTGAAGGCCCTGCCTGCGAAGATCCTTTGCGGGCACGGGCCGGAAAACGAAGCCCTGGCGTTCGACAGAACGGCAGACCCGTTTTCATGCGTTCGCACGAACGCTTTTCGGATCTCAACATCAATGGACATTTCACGCGAAGAACAGCGTATTCTACATCTCATGGCCCAGGGCGGCCGCATCGAAATCCTGCGCACCGACGGCAAGACCATCGACAGGGTCCGTTGCTTTACCCGCGACGGCTGGGTCTATCCGGGCTTTGGTCTTGATATGTTTCGCAAGCTGAAGCGGAAGAAAGCGATTTCGTCGTCGGGCGGCAAGCCTTACCGAATCACCCAGCGCGGCCTCGTTCTCGTGCGCGCACAACTGAACAACCGCTGAAACAAGACCGGCGCGACGCTTAACGGGCCGCGCCGGTTTCCACTTTCAAAACCATTGCTGGCTATCGTGGACGATCGGCTCTGCCAGCATTTTCTTCATGCCGACCGATTCCACATCCCGGTCGAGCTTGGGTGCATAGGCCGTCGACAGCGAACTGATCGCATAGCCGTGCTTTCGGAAAAACCCGATCGCCTTGTCGTTTTGCGCATGCGTGCGGATGATCGCAGCCTCAAAACCCCTGGCCAGAATCCTCTCTTCCAGATCGGCAAGCAGCGCGGAGCCCAAGCCCTGCCGCTGCATCGAAGGCTCGATCCAAAGGTCTGAGATCGTGCCGTCATCGTCCTCGCGCGCGGCCCAGCCGGCAATCGCGCCGCCATGCTCGATGACACCAACCGAAAACCACTTCGATCTGAGAAAGGAGAGGAAGGACAATTCGGCCACCTGGCGCATGGCCTGCGCATCGGCAACGCCGGAAACGGCCTTTTCCCAGGCATCGAGCCCGATCGCCGCAAGGGCCGGGACTTCATTTTCGCGCGCAAGGCGGATGATGATCATGCAGCGGTTCCCTTCCGCAGCAAGTAGAGCATCACGGCAGCGATTTTTCCAGACGCAGCTTGGCCTGATCCAATCCCAGCGAGGGCGAAAATTCGCTGCCCTGCCAGACCTCGGTAAAGCCCAGCTTCCGGTAGAGCGACAAAGCCGGGCGATTGGAAATATCGGTTTCGATGCTGGCAACGCCCAGGTTCTCAAAGCGCATGCGGGCCAGAAGCTCGCCGATCAGCGCGGAGCCGACGCCCCTGCCCTGCCACGGCGGCGCAATCCAGATGTCGGAAATATAGTCCCAGCCGCGCGACCGGTCGCCGGGATGCTCACGGCTGTCGCGGGCGCCCCAGCCGATCAGCGCGTCAGCCACAACCGCCACGACGACTTCCGCGTCCGGACGGCTGGCAAATGTCAGAAAGCCATTTTCGACACGGGTTTCAACAGCGGGCTCGAACCAGTTCCTGTGAACACGGTTCGACTTCCAGGCCTCAAAGCCGATCAGCGCGACCGCCCCGGCATCCGAGGCAGTCATGTTGCGAAGACGGAAGCCCGTTTCTACCACCACTTCGCCGGCTGGAATTTTCCGGCGGCCTGTTCGATCACATGCGCGGTCTTGAACAGCGTTTCCTCTTCGAACGGCTTGCCGATCAGCTGCAGGCCGAGCGGCAGGCCCTTGTGGTCGAGACCGGCGGGAACGGCGATGCCCGGAAGACCGGCCATGTTGACCGTCACGGTGAAGATGTCGTTGAGGTACATCTTGACCGGATCGGATGCCAGGTCCTCATCGGCGATGCCGAAGGCCGACGATGGTGTGGCGGGCGTCAGGATCGCATCGACACCGGCGTGGAAGGCCAGTTCGAAGTCGCGCTTGATCAAGGTGCGGACCTTCTGCGCCTGCAGGTAATAGGCGTCGTAATAGCCGGCCGACAGGACGTAGGTGCCGATCATGATGCGGCGCTTGACCTCGGTTCCGAAACCGGCCGCGCGGGTCTTTTCATACATGTCGGCAATGTCCTTGCCATCGACGCGCAGGCCATAGCGAACGCCGTCGTAACGGGCAAGGTTGGAGGATGCTTCGGCGGGCGCGACGATGTAATAGGCAGGCAGCGCATACTTCGTATGCGGCAGGCTGATATCGACGATCTCGGCACCGGCATCCTTCAGCCAGGCAATGCCCTGCTGCCACAGGGTTTCGATCTCTTCCGGCATGCCATCGACGCGGTATTCCTTGGGGATACCGATCTTGATGCCCTTCAACGACTGGCCGAGCGAAGCCTCGTAATCCGGCACAGGCAGATCGACGGAGGTCGTATCCTTGGCATCGACGCTGGCCATGGATTTCAACAGGATGGCCGCATCGCGCACGTCGCGGGCGATCGGGCCGGCCTGGTCAAGCGAGGAGGCAAAGGCAACGATGCCCCAGCGCGAGCAGCGGCCATAGGTCGGCTTGATGCCGACCGTACCGGTGAAGGCGGCCGGCCCCCGGATCGAGCCACCGGTATCGGTGGCGGTGGCACCGGCGCAGAGGAAGGCTGCGACGGCTGCGGCCGAACCGCCAGAGGAGCCGCCGGGTACCAGATCGAGGTTCGAGCCCGTAGCACGCCACGGATTGATCACGGGGCCGTAATAGGATGTTTCATTCGACGAGCCCATGGCGAACTCGTCCATGTTCAGCTTGCCGAGCATGACGGCGCCGTCGTTCCACAGGTTCTGGGTGACGGTCGATTCATAGCGCGGCTTGAAGCCGTCGAGAATGTGGCTGCAGGCCTGGGTGTGGATGCCTTCGGTGCCGAACAGGTCCTTGATCCCGAGCGGAATGCCCTCGAGCGCGCCGGCCTTGCCGCTGGCAATGCGGGCGTCGGAGGCCTTGGCCATCTCGCGCGCCTTGTCCGGCGTCGTCACCACATAGGCATTCAGCGCGCCATTGGCTGCGTCGATCGCGCCGATATAGGCCTCCGTCAGTTCGACGGCGGAGATTTCCTTGGCGCTCAGCTTGGTGCGCGCTTCAGCAATGGTCAGGCGGGTCAGGTCGGTCATGGCAGGCTTTCAAAAACGGGGGCGTTCGGGCGGCGGCGGCTGAGGCTTATTCGACAACCTTCGGGACGAGGAAGAAATTGCGATCCTCGTTCGGGGCATTGGCGACGATATCGCCGGCCTTGTTGCCGTCGGTGATTTCATCGACGCGCTTCTTCATGGCCATCGGCGTCACGGATGTCATCGGCTCGACGCCATCGACATTCACCTCGGACAGTTGCTCGACGAAACCGAGGATGCCGTTCAGTTCGCCGGTCATGCGCTGCGCTTCCTCTTCGGTCACGGCAATGCGGGCAAGATGCGCGACGCGCTTCACGGTGGCGAGGTCTACGGACATGGGTGTCTCCGGTCTTCAAGGAACTTTCCCCCGCTATAATAGCCGCAGTGCTGCCACGCAACGGGGGAATGCATGCACAAGCCGCTTAGACGGCAACAATACCGCCGACTGCAGGCGCCTCGACCTTGGCGGAAGCGCCGTCCATGCCGGCGATGAACAGGTCCGGCGTCTGGTCGATGATGCCGAACGAGCCATAATGGCAGGGAAGAACCGTGGCGAACTTGAAGAAGCGCTGGCAGGCAAGGGCTGCCACGGCACCGCCCATGGTGAAGCGGTCACCGATCGGCACGAGGCCGATCTCCGGCTGATGCAGTTCCTGGATCAACGCCATGTCGGAGAAGATATCGGTATCGCCCATATGATAGAGCGTTGGCTCGTCTTCGAAATGCAGGACCAAACCATTGGCATTGCCCAGCGAATGCGACACGCCGTCTTCAGTCAGCTGCGCGGACGAATGCAGCGCATTGACGAAGGTGGTGGAAAAGCCGTTAAGATGTATGGTGCCGCCCGTATTGCCCATTTCGATTGCCTGAACGCCCTTCGAGCCCAGCCATGCGGCAAGATCGGCATTGGCAACCACGGTGGCGCCGGTTTCCTTGGCAAGCGCAATCGTATCGCCGACATGGTCACCGTGCCCGTGGGTGAGCAGAATATGGGTGAGCCCCGAGGCCGCATCCTTGCGCGAGGATTCGTCGAAGGACGGATTGCCGGTGAAGAACGGGTCGATGAGGATTTTCGACTTGGCGGTTTCGAGATGGAACGCGGAATGTCCGAGCCATTTGATCTTCATAAGAATACTCCTTTGTTTCCGGTTGGGGGGGCCGGTCAGAATTTATTGCGGGGATGATTTGGCGGCGGGATAGGGATATGGATCACCCGAGTAATCCTTAAAGACCGAATCGGCAAATCACATGGCTGTTCTCAGCATCGAAGACCTCGCATCCACCCTCCTGCCGAGCCAGGCCATCGCGGGCCTCGACCTTGGCACCAAGACGATCGGCATTTCGGTGTCGGATCTCGGACGGCGGTTTGCCACGCCGCGCGAGGTGATCAAGCGGGTGAAGTTCGGCCTGGATGCGCAGGCGCTGCTGGCCCTGGCTGAGAAGGAGAGAATTGCCGCCTTCATCATCGGCCTGCCGATCAACATGGACGGCTCGGCCGGTCCGCGCGCGCAGGCGACCCGGGCTTTCGTGCACAACATGGCGCAGAAGACCGACCTGCCGTTCATCTACTGGGACGAACGGCTCTCGACGGTTGCGGCCGAGCGGGTGCTGATCGAGATGGATGTTTCGCGCAAGAAGCGGGCCGACCGGATCGATTCGGCCGCCGCATCCTTCATTCTTCAGGGCGCGCTGGACAGATTGGCATCCTTGGCAAAGGGCGCTGCTGCTGCCTCAGACGGCTGAGCCGGCGGAAACCGCCTCTTGTACCAGGCGCGGATTTCCCGGCGCTTGCGGTAGGCGATGATGGCAAACACCAGCAGGCTGTCGAAGGCGATGGCGCGTGCCACCAGCGGCGGAATGGTTTCGGGCGGAATGCCCAGCACATTGCCATAGATGGTGAAGACCAGGTCATGCGTCTGACGCGTCAGCATGAAGAAGCCGAAGCTCATGTCGTAATAGGAAAGGCCATACCAGGCGGTCAAAAGAATGACCGGGCCTGCCCAGAGGATGAAGAACCACTTCATGCCGTCCTCCCCTCCATGAATACGCCGCGCCGCGCCTGCCCGGAAATCCAGTCCAGCGCGAGCAAGCTCACGAGGATGACAGCCGGAACCGCCAGATCGAGCGCAAGGCTCGCAAAAAACATCGTCATGATGATGACCAAGCCAGTTCTCACCGAACGTGCTCCACTCCACAAAGCGTTAAAATCCTGCCGGGGCCACTCTTGCCCGTTCACCCCACTGTTGACCGTTAACCTTGAGGGCGCAACGTAAACCATTTGTTAAGGTTAATTTCCAATCCGTGCGGTTGCCGGGCTGTGGACAAGCGGCTATCGGTGGGCTCGTTCCCGCTGCAGGCCTCCTCCCCCATGACGATCATCTTCGAAAGCATCCTGCCGATCTTCCTGCTGGTTTCGCTGGGCGTCTGGCTGAAGCGCTCATCGCTGGTCGATCTCTCGCTATGGGAAGGACTGGAGCAGCTCGGTTATTACGTGCTTTTCCCCGCCTTGCTCTTTTCGACGCTGGCAACTGCCGATTTCGCAGGCACGAAGACCGACGCGACCGCGCTTGCGACGATCGGCAGCATCACCCTGATGTCGGGCGCGCTGTTGCTGCTGTGGCCATTGCTGCGCACCCGCCACGTCTCTTCCGCCGCGTTTACCTCGATCTTCCAGACGGCAACGCGCTGGAACGGTTTCATGGCGCTGGCGATCGCCCAGAAGCTTTACGGGCCGCTCGGTCTCAGCCTGACGGCGCTGGTAATGACCTTGGTGATCATTCCCATCAATCTCTACAATGTCGGCGTGCTGATCGCTTTCAATGGCGGGCCGAAGGGTTTGCGGTTCTTTGCCTTCAAGATCGCCACCAATCCGCTGATCGTCGCCTCGGTGATCGGTATCGTCCTGAATTTCTTTCAGGTTCCGGTCTACGGCCCGGTCTTGACCGCCGTCGAAATGCTGGCGAGCGCGTCGCTCAGCCTCGGGCTTGTCATGGTCGGGGCCGGACTGAAGGTCTCGGATGCGCTGCGGCCAAGCCTCGTTGCGCTGCTCGCGGTCTCTCTGAAACTGATCGTCATGCCGGTCTTCATGGTCGGCACCGCCTATTTCATGGGGATCCGCGGCGATGCGCTGCTGATCATCGCACTCGGCGCCAGTGTGCCCACAGCGATGAACTGCTATCTGCTTGCCAAGCAGATGGGCGGCGACGCGCCGCTCTATGCGGCCGTCGCCACTGTCCAGACGGTCGTGTCGTTCTTTACCATTCCGCTGGTGCTGACGGTGACCGGCTATATCGCCGCCGGATAGAGCAGATCGACAATATAAGCGGAATCAAAGCGCGAATCGAGCATGCCATAGGTCGAGCGCCAGCCGGCAGCCAGCCGCGATTCGAGGAAGGCATCGGCAATCCGCCCTGCCCCCAGCCGGTAGAGTTCGGCAGCGGCGGCAGCGAGCGCCAGCTGTTCGACCAGCATGCGGGCCGCCCCTTCATCGCGCTCGCAAAGCGACATCGCCGCCCGCAACACATCGACTGTCTTTTTGGCGGAGGGTCCGAGATCGCGGCTGATCACCTGGAACAGCAGTTCGAACAGGTCTTTTCCACGGGTCAAAACCCGCAGCACGTCGAGCGCCATGACGTTGCCGGACCCTTCCCAGATCGCATTCACCGGGGCTTCGCGGTAATGCCGGGCGATCGGGCGTTCCTCGACATAGCCGCTGCCGCCGATGCATTCCATCGCCTCGGCGATCAGCGCCGGCGCAATCTTGCAGCTCCAGTATTTCGCAACCGGGGTCATGATCCGCGCATAGGCCGCATCCTCGGCGCTGTCGCGCGCCCGGTCGAAGGCTTCGGCAAGACGGAACGACAAGGCGCTGGCGGCGGCGACATCAAGCGCCATGTCGGCCAGAACCCGCGTCATCATCGGCTGCGCGACCAAAGCCTTGCCGGACACCTTGCGGCCGCGCACATGATGCACGGCTTCGGCCAGCGACGCCCGCATCATGCCGGCAGAGGCCAGTGCGCAATCGAGGCGCGTCAGCGTCACCATGTCGAGAATGGTGCGGATGCCTGCATCCGGGGAGCCGAGCACGAAGCCGAACGTATCGGAGAATTCGACCTCGGAGGACGCATTGGACCGGTTGCCGAGCTTGTCCTTCAGGCGCTGGAAGCGCAAGCCGTTGGCCGAGCCGTCTTCCAGCAGTCGCGGCACGAGGAAGCAACCCAAACCGTCACGGGTCTGCGCCAGCATCACGAAAGCATCGCTCATCGGTGCCGACATGAACCATTTATGGCCGTTCAGCCGGTAGATGCCCTCGCCCACCCGCTCGGCCGTCGAGGTATTGGCGCGCACGTCCGTGCCGCCCTGCTTTTCCGTCATGCCCATGCCGATGGTGACGGAGGCTTTCTGCATCCAAGGCCGGTTGGACGAATCATATTTGCGCGACAGGATTTTGGGCGCCCATTCCTTCTGCACGGCCGGCGACGCCGAGATCGCCGCCACCGAGGCGCTGGTCATCGTCAGCGGGCAGAGATGGCCGCATTCAAGCTGCGCCGTCAGATAGAAGCGCAGCGCGCGTGCCTTGTGCGAACGGCCACGCTCGTCGGCAATGTTTTCCCAGGCCGAGGCGTGCAGGCCCGATGTCACCGAGCGGCGCATCAGCGCGTGCCAGGCGGGATGGAACTCGACCATGTCGAGCCGCTCGCCGCGCGGCCCATGGGTGCGCAGCTTGGGCAGGCCTTCATTGGCCATGCGCGCCAGATCCTGCGCCTCGGGCGAGGTCACATAACGCCCGATGGTCTCGAAATCATCGCGCAGCGGACGCGGCATCGACGCTGCAATATCGACCAGCAAAGGGTCGGAGCGGAAGGCGTTGATCCCTGACCAGGGTTTCGGCTGGTTCAGATCGGCGAGTTTCTGTTCGGTGCGGTTCAGAGTCATGCCGCGTTTCTAACCCAAGTCCCGATCCTTAGGAACAGGAGGGGCACGCGATAAATGCCGCTGCCCGCAACAATTTGCTGATGGTACCCGATGGGCAGAAAGCGGGGGTCATAAAAGCGTGGGGATGGGGCCGGTTTGCGCGGCCTTCGCCTTGCCGGGCCGCGCTGCAGTCATTATAGACCCACGCAACTTCACCAAATGAGGCGGCTCCCCATGGATTTCTTTCCGCATCGCCACCTGCTCGGCATCAAGGGCCTGAACGAACAGGACATCACGCTCCTGCTCGACCGGGCCGATGAAGCCGTCAAGATTTCCCGCCAGAGAGAAAAGAAGACCTCGACGCTGCGCGGCCTGACGCAGATCAACCTGTTCTTCGAAGCCTCGACCCGGACGCAATCTTCCTTCGAACTCGCCGGCAAGCGGCTTGGTGCCGATGTGATGAACATGTCGGTCAGCAATTCCTCCGTGAAGAAGGGCGAAACGCTGATCGACACGGCGATGACGCTGAACGCGATGCACCCGGATGTGCTGGTCGTTCGCCACTCGTCCGCCGGTGCCGCAGCGCTCCTTGCTCAGAAAGTGTCCTGCTCCGTCGTCAATGCCGGCGACGGTCAGCACGAACACCCGACACAGGCGCTGCTCGATGCGCTCACCATCCGCCGCGCCAAGGGCAAGCTGTCGCGCATCATCGTCGCGATCTGCGGCGACGTTCTGCATTCGCGTGTCGCCCGCTCCAATATCCTGCTCCTCAACCAGATGGGCGCCCGCGTCCGGGTGGTCGCGCCGGCAACGCTTCTCCCCTCCGGCATCGCCGATATGGGTGCCGAGGTCTATCACTCGATGGAGGAAGGCCTGAAAGACGCCGACGTGGTGATGATGCTGCGCCTGCAGCGCGAGCGCATGGCCGGGTCCTTCGTGCCCTCGGTGCGCGAATATTTCCGCTATTACGGGCTGGATGCCGAAAAACTGAAAGCGGCCAAGGACGACGCGCTCGTCATGCATCCTGGTCCGATGAACCGGGGCGTCGAGATTGCCTCTGAGATCGCCGACGGTCCGCAGAGCGTGATTGAGCAGCAGGTCGAAATGGGGGTTGCCGTGCGCATGGCGGTGATGGAAACGCTTCTTCTTTCCCAGAATCAGGGGCTGCGCACATGAGCAACCTCGTCCTGAAGAACCTGCGCATCATCGACCCCTCGCGCAATCTCGATGAAACCGGCGACATCATGGTCGAAAACGGCCGGATCGTTGCTGCCGGACAGTCTGCCGGGACCCAGGTTCCGGAAGGCGCCGAGGTCAAGGATTGCACCGGCCTGATTGCCGTGCCCGGCCTGGTCGATGCCCGCGTCTTCGTCGGCGAGCCCGGCGGCGAATACCGCGAAACCATCGAATCCGCATCACGCGCGGCCGCCGCCGGCGGCGTCACCTCGATCATCACCATGCCGGATACCGACCCGGTCATCGACGATATCGCGCTGGTGCAGTTCGTGCAGAAGACGGCGCGCGACAAGGCGCTGATCAACGTGTATCCGGCAGCCGCGCTGACCAAGCATCTCGATGGCGAGGAAATGACCGAGTTCGGCCTGTTGCGCGAGGCAGGCGCGGTCTGCTTCACCAATGGCCGCCGCCCAGTGCACGACACGCTCGTCCTTCGCCGCGCCATGACCTATGCGCGCGAATTCGGGGCTGTGATCTCGCTGGAAACCCGTGACAAATATCTGGGTGCCGAAGGCGTCATGAACGAGGGGCTGCTCGCCAGCTGGCTCGGCCTTTCCGGCGTTCCGCGCGAGGCCGAGATTATCCCGCTCGAGCGCGACCTGCGCATCGCCGGGCTGACCAAGGGTGCCTATCACGCCGCAAAGATCTCCCTGCCCGAATCGGCCGAGGCCATTGCGACGGCCCGCAAGCGCGGCGCCAACGTCACCTGCGGTATCTCGATCAACCATCTGACGCTGAACGAAAACGATATCGGCGAATACCGCACCTTCTTCAAGCTGTCGCCACCGCTGCGCGGCGAGGACGATCGTGTGGCGATGGTGGAAGCTCTGGCCAACGGCACCATCGATATCATCGTCTCCTCGCACGATCCGCAGGACGTCGATACCAAGCGCCTGCCCTTTGCCGATGCCGCCGATGGCGCGATCGGGCTGGAGACCATGCTGGCAGCGGCTTTGCGCCTCTATCACAGCGGCAACGTTCCTTTGATGCGCCTGATCGATGCCATGTCGACGCGGCCGGCGCAGATTTTCGGGCTGGATGCCGGCACGCTGAAGCCCGGCGCCAAGGCCGACATCACCCTGATCGATCTGGAAGAGCCCTGGCTGTTCGGCAAGGATGCGATCGTGTCGCGCTCAAAAAACACACCTTTCGAAAATGCCCGCTTTACCGGCCGGGCCGTTCAAACCTATGTTGCGGGAAAACTGGTTCATTCACTCTGATTGAGCGACGCGCTGCCCCTCATCCGCCCTCTCGGGCACCGTCTCCCCGCAAGCAGGGAGACGGGATGTGCGGCAACCTCTGTCGTCCCCTCGCCCCGTTTACGGGGAGAGGGCCAGGGTGAGGGGCAAACGTCCACTGGGGACGAAATGGGGAGGCGATCGGTGGCTGACATATTTTCCTGGCAACTCGGGCTGGCGCTAACAGCCGGGGCTGTAATCTTCGGCTATCTGCTCGGCTCGATCCCCTTCGGCCTCATCCTCACCCGCATGGCCGGGCTCGGCGATGTCCGCAAGATCGGTTCCGGCAATATCGGCGCGACCAATGTGCTGCGCACCGGCAACAAGAAACTTGCCGCAGCCACGCTGCTGCTGGATGCCCTGAAGGGAACTGCCGCTGCGGCCATTGCCTCACGCTGGGGGATCGAGGCGGGGATTGCCGCCGGTTTCGCTGCCTTCATCGGTCATCTCTATCCCGTCTGGCTGGGTTTCAAGGGTGGCAAGGGCATTGCGACCTATATCGGCGTGCTGCTTGGTCTGGCGCCAGTCATGGTTCTTTTGTTTGCGGCCATCTGGCTGGCGATGGCGAAAATCACCCGTTACTCTTCGTTGTCTGCGCTGGTTGCAACATTGATCGTTCCGGTTGTATTGTTGGCAACGGGCTATGGAAAGATCGGTTTGCTGTTCGTGGTGATGAGCGTCATCACCTGGATCAAGCACCGGGCGAATATCCAGCGGCTTCTGGCGGGGACCGAAAGCCGGATCGGGCAAAAGGGATAGGACAAGAATGTCGGATGGCAGCGCAGGACGAAACGGAATTGCGCTGACGGAACGACAAAGAATTGCCTGGTTGAGGCTGATCCGCAGCGACAATGTCGGTCCTGCCACCTTTCGCGATCTCATCAACCATTTCGGCTCTGCGGAAACCGCGCTCGAAATGCTGCCCGAACTGTCGCGCCGCGGCGGTTCCACCCGCGCCATCCGGGTGGCTTCCATTGCCGAGGCGGAAAAGGAGCTCTCTGCGGCCCATCGCTTCGGCGCCCGCTTCATCGGCATCGGCGAACCGGATTATCCTCCGGCGCTGCGCCAGATCGACGGTGCTCCGCCGCTTCTGGCCGTGAAAGGCAACGCAGCCACCGGCACCCTCCCTTCGCTTGGCATTGTCGGCTCGCGCAATGCCTCGATCAGCGGCACGAAATTTGCGGCGATGATTGCGCGCGATGTCGGGCGCGCCGGATATTCGATCATATCGGGGCTTGCGCGCGGCATCGATACGGCAGCACACCGGGCGAGCCTGGAAACGGGAACGATCGCAGCCCTGGCCGGTGGTCTGGATCAGCCCTACCCGCCCGAAAATATCGGCCTTCTCGACGAGATCACGCGTGGGAATGGCCTCGCCATCAGCGAAATGCCATTCGGCTGGGAACCGCGCGCCCGTGATTTCCCGCGTCGCAACCGGCTGATTGCCGGTGTCAGCCTCGGGCTTGCCGTGGTCGAGGCGGCAGCCCGCTCTGGATCGCTGATCACCGCGCGCTATGCCGCCGACTTCGGACGGCTGGTCTTTGCCGTGCCGGGATCGCCGCTCGATCCCCGGTGCCAGGGCACCAACGGTCTGTTGAAGGATGGCGCGACCGTGACGACGGAGGCGCAGGATATCCTGCAGGCGCTCGCCCCTCTCAGCCGCATCGACCTCTTCACGCCGCCGCAGGCGGAGGAACCGGGCGAGCATGATGGCGGGCCGATGGCACCGCCGCCGGATGCCAACGATCGCATGCGGATCACCAATGCGCTCGGGCCAACGCCGGTCGAGATCGACGACATCATCCGCCATACGGGGCTTGCGGCGTCCGCCGTCTATCTTGTCCTTCTAGAACTGGATCTTGCCGGACGGCTTCACCGGCATCCCGGCGGCCTTGTTTCTCTCAGCATTGGAGATTGACAATGGGCGCTTGCCTGACAGGATGTCGCCAGCCTCGACATAGGCCATTTCGATCAGGTAGCACAGCATATCCGCACTCTCGCTAGCGGCGACACCACGCAACTCTCCAAGCATGTGCCGGATATAGGCGATCTTTTCACGGGCCTGCGCTTCTGTCTTGGCGGTCCCGGTTGAACTTGGAATCATCTATTCTCCTTGTGGTGCATTCAGAACCCGCCTTTTGACATGCAAGCATTGGCCGAGCGGAACACCATGCAACACCCTCCCCGTTGTGTTGGCCGCCACCTTCGGATAAGGCCCCACAAGCATCGCTTTCTGCCGATGCCCCGAGAGATGCAAACTACACGTCAATGACTCTATAGCATTTATCTTTAATTGCAATATGCGTGCAATCGCTCATAGGTTGCATCTCGTTGTGACCGCTTATTTTGGGTGCAGCACTTGACCGCAGACGAATCCCTGTCCATGTCGGGGCATCGATATTTCCCATTGTGCCGCCTCTTTCCGGCCTGGCACAGCTTTGAACGGTTGCTTTGAGAATATGACCATGAATGTCGTCGTCGTGGAATCGCCTTCAAAGGCGAAGACCATCAACAAGTATCTGGGGCCCGGCTACAAGGTGCTCGCATCCTTCGGTCACGTCCGTGATTTGCCGGCCAAGGATGGCTCGGTGCTGCCGGATGACGACTTCGCCATGCTGTGGGAAGTGGATACCAAATCCGCCAAACACATGAAGGATATTGCCGACGCCCTGAAATCCGCCGACCGCCTCATTCTGGCAACCGACCCGGATCGCGAGGGAGAAGCAATTTCCTGGCACGTGCTGGATCTCTTGCGCAAGAAGAAGCTGATCGGCGACAAGCCGGTGAGCCGCGTCGTCTTCAACGCCATCACCAAGAAGGCCGTGCTCGATGCGATGGCCAATCCGCGTGATATCGATATCCCGCTGGTGGATGCCTATCTGGCACGCCGGGCGCTCGATTATCTCGTCGGCTTCAACCTGTCGCCGGTCCTGTGGCGCAAGTTGCCCGGCGCCCGCTCGGCCGGCCGCGTGCAATCGGTGACGCTGCGTCTCGTCTGCGACCGGGAAGCCGAAATCGAACGGTTCATCTCGGAAGAATACTGGAACCTTTCGGCGCTCCTGAAGACGCCGCGTGGCGACGAGTTCGAGGCCCGGCTGGTTTCGGCCGGCGGCAGCCGCCTGCCGCCGCGCGGCGTGACCAATGGCGAGGACGCCGGCAAGCTGAAGACTTTGCTGGACGGCGCTGCCTATACGGTGGAAAGCATCGAAGCCAAGCCGGTCAAACGCAATCCGTCGCCGCCGTTCACCACTTCGACTCTGCAACAGGCTGCCTCCTCCAAGCTCGGCTTCTCCGCATCGCGCACAATGCAGGTCGCCCAGAGGCTTTACGAAGGTATCGATATCGGCGGCGAGACGGTTGGTCTCATCACCTATATGCGTACCGACGGCGTGCAGATGGCGGCAGAAGCGATCGAGGCGGCGCGCAGCGCCATCGGCGATCAGTTCGGCAGCCGCTACGTGCCGGACAAGGCGCGTCTCTATTCGACCAAGGCCAAGAACGCCCAGGAAGCGCACGAGGCGATCCGCCCGACCGACTTCACCCGCATTCCCGACCATGTGCGCAAGTTTCTCGATGCCGACCAGCTGCGTCTCTACGACCTGATCTGGAAGCGCGGCATTGCCAGCCAGATGGCGTCGGCTGAAATCGAGCGGACCACCGCCGAGATCACCGCCGACAACAAGGGCGAGAAAGCTGGCCTGCGCGCCGTCGGCTCGGTCATCCGGTTCGACGGTTTCATCGCCGCCTATACCGACCAGAAGGAAGATGGCGAGCAAAGCGACGACGGCGACGAGGATGGCCGCCTGCCGCAGATCAATGCCCGCGAAAACCTCGCCAAGCAGAAGATCAACTCGACCCAGCACTTCACCGAGCCGCCGCCGCGCTATTCGGAAGCATCGCTGATCAAGAAGATGGAAGAGCTCGGCATCGGCCGCCCGTCCACTTATGCGGCGACGGTAACGACGCTGCTCGACCGCGAATATATCACCAACGACAAGCGCAAGCTGGTGCCCGAGGCCAAGGGCCGGTTGGTCACGGCGTTTCTTGAAAGCTTTTTCGCGCGTTATGTCGAATATGATTTCACGGCGTCGCTGGAAGAAAAGCTCGACCAGATTTCCGCTGGCGAACTGAACTGGAAAGACGTTCTTCGCGATTTCTGGAGGGACTTCTTCGCCCAGATCGAAGACACCAAGGAACTGCGCGTCACCAACGTGCTCGACGCGCTGAACGAGGAACTGGCCCCGCTGGTCTTCCCCAAGCGCGAGGACGGCAGCGATCCGCGCATCTGCCAGGTCTGCGGCACTGGCAAGCTGTCGCTGAAGCTCGGCAAATACGGCGCCTTCGTCGGCTGCTCGAACTATCCGGAATGCAACTTCACCCGCCAGCTTTCATCCGACAGCAATGGCGGCGACGAGGCATCGGTCTCCAGCGAGCCGCTGGCTCTGGGCAAGGACCCGCATACAAGCGAGGAAATCACCCTGCGCTCCGGCCGTTTCGGACCCTATGTCCAGCGCGGCGACGGCAAGGAAGCCAAGCGCTCGAGCCTGCCCAAGGGCTGGACACCGGCGAGCATCGATCACGAAAAGGCACTGGCGCTTCTGTCGCTGCCGCGCGATATCGGCGCGCATCCCGAAAGTGGCAAGATGATCTCGTCGGGCCTTGGCCGCTACGGGCCGTTCATCCTGCATGACGGCAAATATGCCAATGTCGAGAGCATCGAGGATGTGTTTTCCATCGGGCTTAACCGTGCGGTCTCGGTTCTTGCCGACAAGCAGGCCAAGGGTCCCGGCGGACGCGGCGCCTCTGCCGCTCCGCTGAAGGAAGTCGGCGATCATCCCGATGGCGGACCGATTACGGTCAAGGACGGCAAATACGGTCCCTACGTCAATTGGGGCAAGGTCAATGCGACCCTGCCGAAGGGCAAGGATCCGGTCTCGGTGACGATGGAAGACGCGTTGCTCCTGATCGCAGAACGCATCGCCAAGGGCGGCATCAAGCCGGCCAAGAGCAAGGCAACCAAGGCCGCTAAGTCAAAGGCTGCCGCCAAGACCGGTGCGGCCACGGCAAAGTCTGCCAAGCCGAAGACGGCTGCGGCCAAACCGAAAGCCGCAGCAAAGCCAAAGGCAGCGGCAAAGCCGAAGACGGCTGCAAAAGCGAAGAAAGACTGACCGTGACCAAAGACCCGCGCGATCGTACCGAACGGCCCGGAAAACCCGCAGTCCGGATCGGACGCGCGGGCAAGAAGGTCATCATGCCCGCAGACGGCACCGTGATCATTCACGGTGCCGTGCCGCCGCGCGACGTGCTGATGCGCTTCATCTCGGAAAACCCGGACAAGGCCTCCAAACGCGAGATCTACAAGGCTTTCGGTTTGAAGGGGGACACCCGCATCGAGCTGAAAGCGCTGTTGCGCGAGATGGAACAGGATGGGCTTCTGGAAAAGAAGCGCAATTCGCTGGTGCGTCCGGGCGCCCTGCCCCCCGTCACCGTTCTCGACATCACCACCCGCGACAAGGATGGCGAACTGATCGGCCGTCCCGCCGAATGGCCGGAGGATGCCGGCGTGGCACCGGCCGTTTCCATCCGCCAGTCGAGCATCGGCCAGTCCAAGGGCAAGATGCCCGTTGGCGGCATCGGCGACCGGGTGCTCGCCAAAATTTTCCCCGCAAAGGATCGCGGCGGCCCGGCCTATACGGCGCGGATCATCAAGGTGCTCGACCGCAAGCGCAATAACAACGCAGCTTTGGGCGTCTTCCGGGAAATGCCGGGCGGCGGCGGCCGGATCATGCCGATCGAGAAACGCGGCGAAGAAATGCAGGTCGAGGCCGAGCATCAGGGACCCGCCAAGGACGGCGATCTGGTCGAGGTGGAAATCGTGCGGTCCGGCCGCTTCGGTCTGCCGCGCGCCGCCGTCAAGACCGTGATCGGTTCGGTCGCCACCGAAAAGGCGATCTCGATGATCGCCATCCATGCGCATGGCATTCCCTATATCTTTCCAGAGGGCGTCATCAAGGAAGCCGATGCCGCCGGTCCCGCCACCATGTCGCATCGCGAGGACTGGCGTGCGCTGCCACTGATCACCATCGATCCCGCCGACGCCAAGGATCATGACGACGCTGTTCATGCCGAGCCCGATCCGTCTCCCGACAATGAAGGCGGCGTCATCGTCACCGTGGCGATCGCCGATGTCTCCTGGTATGTGCGGCCGAAATCGGCGCTGGATCATGAGGCGGCCAAGCGCGGCAATTCCGTCTATTTCCCCGACCGCGTCGTGCCCATGCTGCCGGAGCGGATTTCCAACGAGCTGTGCTCGCTGAAAGAGGGTGTGGACCGGCCGGCTCTGGCCGTGCGCATGCGCTTTTCCAAGGAAGGCCGCAAGGCCGGCCACACCTTCCATCGCATCATGATGAAGAGTGCCGCCAAGCTCTCCTACAATCAGGCGCAGGCGGCGATCGACGGCAATCCGGATGATCAGACCGGACCGCTGCTCGAACCGATCCTGAAGCCGCTATGGGACGCCTATGCGATCCTGACGCGCGGCCGCGACCGGCGCCAGCCGCTCGAACTCAACATGCCCGAACGCAAGATCGTGCTGAAATCCGACGGCACCGTTGACCGCGTCTTCGTGCCGGACCGCCTCGACGCCCACAAGCTGATCGAGGAAATGATGATCCAGGCCAATGTGGCGGCCGCCGAGACGCTGGAGATCAAGCGCCAGCCGCTGGTCTACCGCGTCCATGATGCGCCGTCGCTGGCCAAGCAGGAGACGCTGCGCGAGTTTCTGGCGACGCTCGACCTGTCGCTCGTCAAGGGTGGCAATCTCCGGTCCAACCATTTCAACGGCATCCTGTCGCAGGCGGTGGACAAGCCCTACGAGACGATGGTCAACGAGATGGTGCTGCGGTCGCAGAGCCAGGCGATCTACAGCCCGGAAAATATCGGCCATTTCGGCCTGAACCTGATGAAATACGCCCATTTCACCTCGCCAATCCGCCGTTATGCCGACCTGATCGTGCATCGCGCGCTGGTGGGCACTCTGGGCTTGGGCGAAGGCGGCATCACGCCGGCCGAGGAAGCCACGCTCAACGATATCGCCGCCGAGATTTCCACCTTCGAGCGCCGGGCGATGGCGGCCGAACGCGATACGGTCGACCGGCTGATTGCCCATCACCTCAGCGGCCGCGTCAACGAGGAATTCGATGGACGCATATCCGGTGTGACCAAGGCGGGACTATTTGTCACCCTTCCGGCCTATGGCGCCGACGGGTTCGTGCCTATATCTACGCTGGGACGCGATTATTTCATCTATGACGAGGCCCATCAGGCCCTTTCCGGCGAAAAAACCGGACTTGGCTATCGTCTTGGCGATCAGATCCGCGTCAAACTGGTGGAAGCCGTGCCGCTTGCCGGCGCGCTCCGCTTCGAGATGATCAGCGAAGGACGCAAGATGCCGACGGCAACGCGCTCCTTCCACAAGTCCGGCCGCCGGGATCGCAGCGGCGCTCGCAAGATGCCGGGGACGCGACCACCGCGCGGCAAGCGATAGAGGATGTGAGGCTCGGCCTTGCGTCCACAGATTGAGGATATGGACATGCAGGCAACTGGCAGCACTCCGGACACCGTCCGCTTCGAGCAGACAGGCGAAAGCGAACGTCCGGTCGGACGGTCGATCAAGCGCGGACTCCTGAACAAATGCCCGGCCTGCGGCAGCGGCAAGCTGTTCGGCCGTTTCCTCAAGACGGTGCCTGCCTGCTCGGCCTGCGGCCAGCAGTTGGACCAGCATCGCGCCGACGACTTTCCGCCCTATATCGTCGTCACCATCATGGGCCATATCGTTCTCGGCGGCTTCATGGCCACCGAAATGATCCTGCCTCTGTCGAACTGGGGGCACCTGGCGATCTGGGTGCCGATCACCGTGATCGGCTCGCTCGCGTTGATGCAGCCGGTCAAGGGCGCCGTCGTCGGCCTGCAATGGGCCTTGAAGATGCATGGCTTTGGCGATCACGACGACGAGCCGGCTGACGTTCTGCCGGCACCGGACCGGGCTGCGTGACGACCAGCGGCGACGGTTCTGCCGGCGGCACGCCGTTAGACATTGTCAAAACCCGATCGCTGCGGCCGCGTGAGGCCGCGTCGGTCATGCTTTTGGACCGCTCGCAGGATCGCGTGCGGGTTCTCGTCGGCAGGCGGCACAAGGCGCATGTCTTCATGCCCGACCTGCATGTCTTTCCCGGCGGGCGCCGCGACAGGGACGATCACAGGCTCGCCTTTGACGGCGACATGCATCCGGCGGTGCTGGAGCGTCTCAAGACCGCCTACAAGCACGCAGCCTCCGAAAGCCGCCTCCGCGCCATCCCGCTTGCGGCCCTTCGGGAACTGCATGAAGAAGCAAGTATCGCTGTCGGCACCAAAAGCTTCGGAAACACTCCGTTACCTTTTCTTCCCGATCTCACAAACTTGCGCTATATGGCACGGGCAATTACGCCGCCGGGACATCCGCGACGGTTCGACACCCACTTCTTTGCCCTGTTCACGGACGAGGCGGGCGTCGATCCCCGCGATATCCGCGACAGCCGGGAGCTCGAAGATTTGAGATGGATTGATGTGAACGATGTCTCGCAGGTGCGATTGCCGGACATTACCGGGATCATCCTTGCGGATTTGCGGGCAAGTCTTCAATCCGACGCATCTCTGCCCTTCGGGAGACCGGTTCCGTTCTACTACACCCGTCATGGGCGCTTCGTCCGAGACCTCCTTTAGGGAAAATCATTGCATGTCACAGCCGCCGTCCGGCACGCCTGCGCCAGTTGAGGAAATACACTGGCCATCGCTGGTCGCTGCCATTGCCGCCATCTCGGCTGTTGGTATCGCAATCGGCCTCGGCTTGCCGCTGCTCAGCATCATCATGGAAAAGCGCGGCATCTCCTCGACGATGATCGGGCTGAATTCCGCCATGGCAGGCCTGGCCTCGATGGCGGCGGCAACGGTGACGGCGAAGATCGCCCACCGGTTCGGCGTTGCCAACACCATGCTGCTCGCCATCGTCTTTGCCGCAATCAGTGCGCTCGGCTTCTACTATATCGAAAACTTCCTCTTGTGGTTTCCACTGCGCGTCGTCTTTCACGGCGCCATCACCGTGCTGTTCGTGCTGTCGGAATTCTGGATCAATGCCACAGCCCCGCCCAGCCGCCGTGGGCTTGTGCTGGGCATATATGGCACGGTTCTTTCGCTCGGCTTTGCCGCCGGCCCCCTGCTCTTTTCCATTCTCGGCAGCGAGGGCATCCTGCCCTTCGCCTTCGGCGCCGGCGTTATTCTTCTGGCCGCCATCCCGATCTTTCTTGCCCGCAACGAAAGCCCGCAACTGGACGAGAAGCCGGAGCTGCATTTCATGCGCTACGTCTTCCTGGTGCCGACGGCCACAGCCGCCGTGTTCATTTTCGGCGCGGTCGAATCGGGGGGCTTGTCGCTGTTTCCGATCTACGGCACCCGCAGCGGCTTTTCCGAAGCGCAGGCAGCGCTGCTTTTGACCGTCATGGGCATCGGCAATGTCATCTTCCAGATTCCGCTGGGCATGCTGTCCGACCGGATGAAGGACAGGCGCAATCTCTTGGCGCTGATGACCGTCGTTGGCCTTGTTGGCGCGCTCTGCTTGCCGCTCCTGCAGGGCAATTGGTGGCTGATGGCGATCGTGCTCCTCTTCTGGGGCGGCAGCGTCTCCGGCCTTTATACGGTGGGCCTCAGTCATCTCGGCTCGCGCCTCACCGGCGCCGACCTTGCCGCCGCCAATGCCGCCTTCATCTTCTCCTATGCGGTGGGAACGGTGGCAGGACCGCAAGCGATCGGCGCCGCCATGGATATTTCGGGGAATAACGGTTTTGCCTGGGCTATCGCCGGATTCTTCGGGCTTTATGTGGTACTTTCCGTGGTGAGAATCGTTTTCAATCCAAAACGGACTTGACTTTTCGGGCGCGATTTGTAGTTTCGCGCCAAGTTTGCCGGGACCCTTCCCTTGGAAGTCCGCGGCTTTGTTTTTTTATAAAGGCAGGACGACCATGGCGAAAGCTGCAAAAATCAAGATCAAGCTGCTGTCGACGGCCGACACAGGGACTTTCTACGTTACCTCGAAGAACAGCCGTACGAAGACGGACAAGATGTCCTTCACCAAGTACGACCCGGTCGTACGCAAGCACGTTGAATTCAAGGAAACCAAGATCAAGTAAGATCCGGTTGACCTGATGGAATTGGAAAAGGCGCCGGCTGAAAAGCCAGGCGCCTTTTTTCTGTTCGCCTTATGGAAATAGAGGGTGGTTCCCTGGCCTGCGGCCTAAAACAAAAAACGCCGTCCCGGTGACAGGGACGGCGTTTTAATGGGCGTCGGCTGACCGCCGCCGCGGCACGAGGAACCGCATTGGCAACAGATCAGCCGACAAACCCCACGACCCAGGAGATGCGGCGGACCTGACATCATGGGGTAACTGATGGGAGCTGTTTCTCCCTTGAGAAGGAGAATTGACCGAAAATAAAAAAAAATCAATGCAATTTCAACTATGGCACAGGGAGGTGCGCGCCACGGTTGAATCAACCATTGCTTAATATACCGTCCAGCGTCAATCCCGCTATCGGTTGATTCTCAATAAATTGTCATTTCGACGTGCGGTTACTTTTTCATAGAATGGGAAAATGGCAATGCGAAACTCTTCAATGAGATTTTCGAAATATTTAAATATCTGAATTATATGATCTATTTGAGTTAACTAGAATTAACCATTGATTTTTCGCGTATAGACAGCAGGTAAAATTGCGTAATTTTACTACTCATGCACGATCAAAAACACGCGCACACGCTTACCGGTAAACATATTACACAACCGGGAACATTTTTCTTTTTTCCTGTGGAAAAACCCGCACAGGGGCCTAAGCACTGTCCTGATCTGGCTCAGGCGGCAGCGGCGACTACCTGGTTGCGGCCATTGTTCTTGGCTTGATACAGTGCGGTGTCGGCGCGCTTCAGCAAAGCTTCGGCCGTATCACCGCCCGGATTAAGCGTTGCGATCCCAAGCGATGCGGTGATCGACAGAGGCATATCGGAACCCGGCAGGGCGAAACTCCTGTCTTCGACGATAGTGCGCAGGCGCTCGGCAATGGCTGCGGCCGCATCCGCCGGTGTGTCGGGCATGACGACGACGAATTCCTCGCCGCCAAACCGGCAGGCAAGGTCTGCACCGCGCACCGTGGAACGGACGCGATGGGCGAAATCGCGCAGCACCTCGTCTCCGGCATCATGACCGTAGGTGTCGTTGACGCTCTTGAAGCGATCAATATCGGTGATGCAGATCGACAGCGGCCGGCCACGGGCAAGAGCGCGGTCGATCAGGAGCTTCAGATGGTTGTCGAGATAGCGGCGATTGTGCAGGCCGGTCAGCCCGTCCGTGACCGCCAGCTCGATCGTCTGCTTGACGCTGGCGCGTAGCCGGTCATTGCAGTGCTTGCGGCGGATCTGCGTCAGGCTGCGGGCCACCAGCTCGTTGGGATCGACTGGCCGCATCAGATAATCGGTGACGCCGAGATCGAGCGCGCGGACCACCATATCGTCATGGCCCTGCTCTGCGATGATCAGAAGAGGAATGTAGCGCGTGCGCTCCAGCGAGCGGAGCTGCGAGCAGAGCCGCAACGGATCGTAGTCGTCAAAATTGGAATTGACGATGACCAGATCGAAACTGTTTTCGGCGGCCTCGAACAGGGCGGCTTGCGGATCCGACATCGCCGTCACGTCGGCGACCGGCTTCAGGGCGCGGATGATGCGCTCCTGCGAGCTGCCACGGCCATCGACGAGCAGCACGTTGCCGAACTCATCCGGACGGTCCGTCGCCGTAATGTCCTGCAGGCCGACACTATGGGCCGTTTCGGCGCGAAGGCGCAGTTCGTCGCTGACGTTTTTCAGCCGCACCAGGCTTTTGACACGCGACATCAGTTGCAGGTCGTTGACGGGCTTGGTCAGGAAATCATCAGCGCCGGCTTTCAGTCCCCTCACCCGGTCAGAGGGCTGATCGAGCGCCGTCACCATGACAACGGGAATATGCGCGGTGCGCGGGTTTGATTTCAGCCGCTCGCAAACCTCGAACCCGTCGATGCCCGGCATCATGATATCGAGCAGGATGAGATCGACCGGCTGCTTCTCGCAGATCGCCAAAGCCTCATAGCCGTCGGCCGCCGTCAGGACGTCAAAATACTCGGCCACAAGACGCGCTTCGAGCAACTTGACGTTGGCCGGGATGTCATCGACGACAAGGATCCGTGCAGTCATGCAATCTTTCCTGCCAATAGGCGCCTGAAACGGACAGCCGGTTCAACTGTCATGGCCGTTTCCCGCGCAAGAATATCGTTAAGGGGCAGCGCAAGCCCCTGGCGCTGCATCATGCATCGCCCAAATACGTCTTGATCGTCTCAATAAATTTCGGCACCGAGATGGGCTTTGAGACATAGGCTTCGCAGCCGCCCTGCCGGATGCGCTCCTCGTCGCCCTTCATCGCGAACGCCGTAACGGCGATCACCGGGATGACATGCAATTCGTCGTCTTCCTTCAGCCACTTGGTCACTTCAAGCCCCGAAACCTCCGGAAGCTGAATGTCCATCAGGATCAGGTCCGGCTTGTGTTTGCGTGCAAGATCAAGGGCTTCCATACCGTTCCGGGTCTGGATCGTCGTGTATCCGGATGCCTCGATCAGGTCACGAAAGAGCTTCATGTTCAGCTCATTGTCTTCAACAATCATAACCTGTTTGGGCATTTCGATCCCTTGATTTACGGTTCCGGCTTGCATGGCCGCCGCATCGCTATAAGTTGCGGCGCGGTTGGGCTGACTGACCCGGAAGCTTGAAGCTAAAGCGATTTGGTTGAAAAACCGGTAATATTCCGCAGAAAATTGCCCGGATGCGATAAGGACGAGAGAACGTGACCCCAGCCGAAGAAACAGCGATTGCCATCCTTGGCTGGCTTGCCAACGAGCCGGAACTGCTTGGCCGTTTCCTGGCCTTGACGGGCACCGATCCATCGTCGCTGCGCCAGTCTGCCGCCGATCCCGGTTTCCTTGCCGGTGTCGTCGATTTCCTGATGGGCCACGAGCCGACCCTCATGGCTTTTTGTGAGGCGACCGGCACGCCGCCCGAAGATGTCGTGCGTGCGCATTTCACCTTGTCCGGCCCGGACAATCCGGGAGATTTCTGACCGTGACGGATATGCTCGATCTCAACCATATCCAATTGGCGGACCGGCCGCTGATCGTCTGCGACATCGATGAGGTCGTGCTCGAATTCCTGACGCCGTTCAGCAACTTCCTGCGCTCGTGCGGCCGCGATCTCCTGCCCCGCTCCTTCCGCCTGAACGGCAATATCGTCGAGATCGACACCGGTCTTCCCGTCGAGGATGCGATGACCAGCGAGCTGCTGGAGACATTCTTCAAATTGCAGGACCAGTGGCAGACGCCGGCCGATTGCGTGGTCGATACGCTGGAAGGGCTTTCCAAGGACGCGGATATCATCTTCCTGACGGCGATGCCGCCGCGCCACAGCGCCACGCGCCGCGCGCTGCTCGACCGTCATGGCCTGCACTATCCTCTGCTTGCCAGCGAAGACGCGAAGGGGCCGATCATCAAGCGCCTGCACGATGCCCGCGATGTGCCGCTGGTCTTCATCGACGACATCCTGCGCAATCTCAAATCCGTGCAGACCCATGCGCCGGATTGCCTGCTGATCAACCTGATGGCCAACGCCCAATTCCGGGCGATGGCGCCCGATCCGGGCGACGGCATCACCAAGGCCGACAGCTGGACGGATGTAGCCGCGATCATCCGGACGCATCTTTTGCAGTGAACGCCTGGCCGCGGCCAGATGCTGAGCGCAAAGCTGGTCACGTTCCGCCTCTCCCACCACGCGCACCTTTCCTGGGAAGGTCATCAAGATTGCCTTTCCATGCCTTGAGACTCGTCAGCTTAGGGCGTATCGTGAAAATGTTCAACTTTTGTTCTGATCGATGCAAACAGACGCGCAGCAATTTCCGGGATTTTGCCGAGACTGCCTGACGGGCCAGCCTGCCGGCATTCGCCGGTGCCGGGCCTGTGGCAGTCCGCGCGTGCTGTTCCATGCCGAGCTCTATCAGCTGACACTCGCCCATATCGACTGCGACGCCTTCTACGCTTCGGTGGAAAAACGCGACAATCCGGAGCTTGCCGACAAGCCCGTCATTATCGGCGGCGGCAAGCGTGGTGTCGTCTCCACAGCCTGTTATATAGCCCGCATCCACGGCGTCCGCTCGGCCATGCCGATGTTCAAGGCGCTGGAGGCCTGTCCGCAGGCCGTCGTCATCAAGCCGGACATGGAGAAATATGTGCGCGTCGGGCGCCAGGTGCGCACGCTGATGCAGGAGCTGACGCCACTGGTTCAGCCGCTGTCGATCGATGAGGCCTTCCTGGAACTCAAGGGCACCGAGCGGCTGCATCATGATCCCCCTGCCCGCATATTGGCCAAATTCGCGCGCCGGGTCGAACAGGAGGTCGGCATCACCGTTTCGGTCGGGCTGTCCTATTGCAAGTTCCTCGCCAAGGTGGCGTCCGACCTGCAGAAACCGCGCGGCTTTTCCGTGATCGGTGCTGCCGAGGCTCTGGACTTTCTGAAAGACCGGCCGGTAACGCTGATCTGGGGCGTCGGCAAGGCCTTTGCAGCGACCCTCGAGCGCGACGGCATCCGCACCATCGGCCAGTTGCAGACGATGGAGGAAACGACCCTGATGAAGCGCTACGGCACGATGGGCCAGCGGCTTTTCCGGTTGTCGCGTGGCCAGGACGAGCGCACCGTCGATATCGATGGGGAAGCCAAAAGCGTTTCTTCGGAAACCACGTTCAATGACGATCTCTGCGACTATGACGATCTGGTGACGCATCTGCGCCGGCTGAGCGAACAGGTGGCGCACCGGCTGCGCAAGGCCGATATTGCCGGCCAGACCGTCGTTCTCAAGCTGAAGACGGCCGATTTCAAAAGCCGGACGCGCAACCGCCGTCTCGACAGCCCGACGCGCCTTGCCGACCGGATATTCCGCACCGGCATGCAGCTTCTGGACAAGGAAACCGACGGCACGAAATTCCGCCTGATCGGGATCGGCGTTTCCGATCTCTCCAATCCGGATCGTGCCGATCCGCCGGATCTCATCGATACGCAGGCCACGCGGCGCGCCGCCGCAGAAGCCGCCATCAACGCGTTACGCGACAAGTTCGGCAAGGCGACGGTCGAAACCGGCTATACGTTCGGCAAGGGCCGGCGAAAATAACACGCGTCCCGTGTTCCCGGCGAAACAGCAAAGTTTCCTTAAACCTCTCAAGCTAGGCTCATCTTCTGTTTCTTGCGTGCGGATGTTGTCCATGGTCTTGCGTTTTACATTCGGTCTCGGCGCCGCAATCGCCCTGTCTGCCAGCGTCGCCTTTGCCGGCGAGCCCGCTCCCCTGCAGATCGTCGTTTCCAGGGACCAGCAATCGCTGGTGGTCTATGACGGCGATACCGTTGTGGCCACCTCGAATGTCTCGACGGGCAAGGCCGGTCACGCGACGCCGACGGGGATTTTCTCGATCCTGGAAAAACGCCGCTTTCACAAGTCCAACATCTATTCAAACGCGCCGATGCCGTTCATGCAGCGGCTGACGTGGTCGGGCATTGCGCTGCATGCATCCAATCACGTTCCGAGCTACCCGGCCTCGCATGGCTGCGTGCGGATGCCGGATGCCTTTGCCAAACAGCTGTTCAAGATGACCGGGCGCGGCGTGCATGTGCTGATTTCCGACCGCCAACTGACGCCCGCCGCAATCTCCGATCCGTTCCTGTTCCAGCCAAAGGGAAAAGAGCCGGAGCTGCTGTCGGATGCAACGTTGCGTCCGGGCGTGTCACAGGTCCATACCGAGTCTGTCGAAGTCGCCACGATCGAACCTCCCGCAGAAAAACCTGTTGTGGCGGAGGCGCAGAAGCAGCCGCCGATCCGCATGCTGATCACCCATCGTGGCACGCGTGAAATCACCATGGACATCCAGAACCTGCTCAACGAACTCGGCTATGCCGCAGGTCTTGCCGACGGATATACGGGCGTGCAGACCAGCGATGCCATCAAGGCGTTCCAGACAGCAGAAAACCTGCCCATCGACGGCAAGCCGACAACAGCCTTCATCGACGCGCTCTACGCCAAGGCGGGCAAGGGCAAGCCGCCGAACGGCCAGCTTCTGGTTCGCCGCGATTTCGAGCCGTTGTTTGAAACGCCTGTCCTGATCGAGCAGCCGGACGTGGCGCTCGGCACCCATTTCTTCCAGTTCCAGGATATTGATGCCTTGACCGGCAAAGGCGCCTGGTTCGCCATGACGCTTGACAACGCCCTCTCCGGGCCGATGAAAAAGCGGCTTGGCATCACCGTCGAGGAAGACCCGGCGGCGTTCAATGCCGCCAGGCGCACGCTGGCGCGCATCACCGTGCCGGACGAGACGCGCAGCCGCATCGAGGAGCTGCTTGCCGAAGGCTCATCCCTCACCATTTCCGATATGGGACTTGGCCAGGAAACCGGTGACGGTACCGATTTCGTCACCGTGACCCGCAGCCGCTCGAAATCGTAAGCTGCAAAACGCTGGAGCCTCGCAAGACAAATGCGGCTCTACAGCCTCCTACGAGGCTCTAGACCAGTTCGACGTCGATGACGCCGGGCGCTGTCCTCAGCGCCGCCGCGATCTCCGGCGAGATGCGGTAACGGTCGTTCAGTTCCACCTCGATCTCGCGCTGGCCATTGTCCTTGATGACGATGAACGACACCAGGCCATCGCCACGGGTATTCAGATGCGCCGCGACCGAGCGCAACGGGCCGCTATCGCGGACATAGACGCGCAGCGCCTTCTGCATCTGCAGTGACCGCTCTTCCAGAGATTGCAGCGTCTGGATGCGCATCCCGATGCCTTCCGGCCGCTCTTCGGCCTGCACCGTCATGACGAGTGATTTGCCCGGCTCCAACAGGTCGCGGTACTGATGGAGCGCTTCCGAAAACAGCACGGCCTCGAACTGGCCGGTCGAATCGGAAAAGGCGATGATGCCCATCTTGTTGCCGGTTCGGGTCTTGCGCTCCTGTTTCGAGGTGACTGTTCCGGCCAGGCGCCCGGCCGTCGCACCTTTTTTGACGGAAGCCGCGAAATCGGAAAAGGTCTGGACACGGATCTTGGCGAGCAGCACATTATAGGTATCGAGCGGATGCGCCGAGAGATAGAAGCCCAGGACCTGAAACTCGCGGTGCAGCTTTTCAGAGGCAAGCCACGGCGCATAGGGCGGCAGGTTGATCTTTTCCGGCCCCGTCGCCGCGCCGGCGCCAAACATATCGCTCTGGCCGCTGATCTTGTTGGCCTGAGCAATCTGCGCAAACCCCAGGATACGGTCGAGGCCACCCACAAGCTCGGCGCGGTCATAGCCGAAGCAATCAAAGGCCCCGGCACAAATGAGGCTGTCGAACACCCGCCGGTTCAACAGCTTCGGATCGATCCGCAGGCAGAAATCCTCAAGATCGGCAAAAGGCTCATCGCCACGCACCTCGACGATATGATCGACAGCAGCCTCTCCGACGCCCTTGATGGCCGAGAGCGAATAGTAGATGCGGTTTTCGCCGGTCTCAAAGCGTCGGAACGAGGTCTGGACCGAGGGCGGGATGACCTCGATGCCAAGCCGGTTGGCGTCCTGGCGGAAATCGTTGATCTTGTCGGTGTTCGACATGTCGAGCGTCATCGACGCCGCCAGGAACTCGACCGGGAAATGCGCCTTCAGATAGGCGGTCTGGTAGGAGACGATGGCATAGGCTGCGGCATGCGACTTGTTGAAGCCGTAATTGGCGAACTTGGCGAGCAGATCGAAGATTAGGTCGGACTGCGGCTTGGAGACGCCGTTATCGACTGCGCCCGTGACGAAACGGGCACGCTGCTTGTCCATCTCCTCCTTGATCTTCTTGCCCATGGCGCGGCGCAGAAGATCGGCTTCCCCGAGCGAATAGCCCGACAGGACCTGGGCGATCTGCATCACCTGCTCCTGGTAGACGATAACGCCCTGGGTTTCCTTCAACAGATAATCGATCTTCGGATGGATCGATTCGATCTCTTCCTCGCCGTGCTTGCGGGCATTGTAGACCGGAATATTTTCCATCGGACCTGGCCGATAGAGCGCCACCAGCGCGATGATGTCCTCGATGCAGTCCGGCCGCATGCCGATCAGCGCCTTGCGCATGCCGGCACTTTCCACCTGGAACACGCCGACCGTGTCGCCCTTGGACAGCATTTCGTAGGTCTTCTGGTCGTCGAGCGGCAGCGCTTCGAGCTTGACCTCGATATCGCGCTTCCGGATGAAATCGACGGCGACCTTCAGCACGGTCAGGGTCTTCAACCCGAGGAAGTCGAACTTGACGAGGCCGGCCTGCTCGACCCATTTCATGTTGAACTGGGTGACCGGCATGTCGGAGCGCGGATCGCGATACATTGGCACCAGCTGCGACAACGGCCGGTCGCCGATGACGATACCGGCGGCGTGGGTCGAGGCATGGCGGTAGAGGCCTTCGATCTTCTGGGCGATATCGAGCAGGCGGCCGATCACCGGCTCCTTGTCAACTTCTTCCTGAAAGCGCGGCTCCTCCTCGATCGCCTTCGACAGCGGTGTCGGGTTGGCCGGATTGTTGGGCACCAGCTTGCAGATCTTGTCGACCTGGCCATAGGGCATTTCCAAAACGCGGCCGACGTCGCGCAGTGCCGCGCGCGCCTGCAGCGATCCGAAGGTGATGATCTGCGCCACCTGTTCGCGGCCATATTTGCGCTGGACGTAGCGGATCACCTCTTCGCGCCGGTCCTGGCAGAAGTCGATGTCGAAGTCCGGCATCGAGACGCGGTCCGGGTTGAGGAAGCGTTCGAACAGCAGCGAGAAGCGCAAGGGATCGACGTCGGTGATGGTCAGCGCATAGGCGACCAGCGAGCCCGCACCCGAGCCGCGGCCAGGCCCGACCGGAATATCCTGCATCTTTGCCCATTTGATGAAGTCGGCAACGATCAGGAAGTAGCCCGGAAACTTCATCTTCTCGATGACCGAAAGCTCGAAATCCAACCGCTCGCGATAATCGCTCTCGCTATAGCCAGCCGACAGTCCGAGCTTCTGCATCCGGTCTTCCAGCCCCTCGACAGCCTGGCGGCGCAGTTCGAGTTCCTCGGCGCGCTCGGCTTCTGCCGGATCATCCGTGGCTCCGGTGAAGCGCGGCAGGATCGGCCCGCGCGTCTTCAACACGAAGGAACAGCGCTTGGCGACCTCGATGGTGTTTTCCAGCGCCTCCGGCAGGTCGGCAAACAGGGTTGCCATATCCTTGCGGCTCTTCAGATAATGATCCGGCGTCAGGCGAAAGCGCGTGTCATCCGAGACCATCGCATTGTGCGCCACGGCCATCAGGGCATCATGCGCCTCGAACTCGGCCGGAGACGGGAAGAACGGCTCGTTGGTTGCCACGATCGGCAATTCGAGCTTGTAGGCGAGATCGATGACCCGGTTCTCATGGCGGCGATCATATTTGCCGTGACGTTGAAGCTCGACATAGAGGCGGTCGCCAAACACGGCGGCAAGCGTCTTCAGCCGCGTTTCCGCCAGCGCGTGGTGACCGGACTTCAAGGCCATATCGACCGGACCGCCGGACGCGCCGGTCAGCGCGATCAGGCCTTCCGCCCCGCCCTCCTGCAGCCAGGACAGCGCAATGCGCACCGACTGATTGCTTTCGCCGCCGAGATAGGCCCGGCTGACAATATCGACGAGCCGGACATAACCGGCATCGGTTGCGGCAATCAGCACGATCGCCGGCAGCTTGGCCAGATGCTGGGCATGGCCGCGCTTGTCGCCCTCGCCCTCATCTTCCATGTCGATCGACAACTGGCAGCCGATCAGCGGCTGCAGGCCATCGTCCATGCATTTCTGCGAGAATTCCAGTGCGGCAAACAGATTGTTGGTATCGGCAATGCCGATGGCCGGTTGACCGTCGGCAACAGCCTTGCCGATGATCTTCTTGATCGGCAAAGCACCTTCGAGCAGCGAAAAGGCGGAATGAACGCGAAGATGGACGAACTGGGGAGAGACGCCGCCCTGCGTGGCGCTATCCCGCTGCTTGCCGTTGACCGCATCTGCCATGGTGCACCCCGATTCCCGTGAAGGCCTCAGGATATCCCGTTTCCATCCGCAGATGTCCAGTTTTCATCCGCCTCAGGGCAGCATTTTCAAACCTGCTCCATCTTGTCCACAGTTGGGCCGTCTGCCAGGGCCGCGGACTGGTGAATGCGCTGACATGGCGAAAGCTTGCGCCCGTTTTTACATGCCCATGACGATGATTGAAAAGCTGGCGATGAACATGGCGATGGAGGTCAAAGCGGCGAGATCACGAATGAAGTCAGTCATTGGTCGGCTCCCTTTTCCGTTATGTTCTTATAATGTTCTATTTATGTTCATGCGTCAAGCAGCAACTGCAAATCTGCCGCCGCAGGAAAAGGGAGATGGTAAACAATGTCTGAACAGCCGCCGGCAAAGCCATCCGGCATCTGGACGGCGGCCGGGCCGCCGATTAGTCTGCCTACAATTCAAATCGGGGAATGATCGATGAAGATGTCACTGGCCGTCATGACGGCATGTCTCAGCCTGTCTGCCACGGCCCCGCAGGCAGCCGATGCCATCGATCCCGAGCGCATCATTTTTGCCGCGACCGGCGACTGGGATAAGGACGGCACATCGGACCTCGCCATGCTGGTGGCACCGGTAGACGGCAGCGGCGAGGATGACAATTCCGTTTACATCTACCTGAACGACGGCGACACCGACCGGCTGAAACTGAAAACCGTCGTTGCGAACAAGGTCTGGGGAGATCTGACCATGGCAGGAAGGGCACCGTCGATCACCGCTCTTGCCAACGGCTCGATCCTGATCAACACCCACAATGATTCCGTCGGCCGGGACCGCTGGGAACAGAAGCTGACGGTCGCCTATCGCAACTTCGACTTCGTCGTTGCCGGCTATACCTACACGTCCTACGACACGCTCGATCCCGACAATACGGCGGAATGCGATTTCAACGTTTTGACCGGCAAGGGAAAGAGCAGCGGCAAACCCGTCGCCACCAAGGGCGAAATCGTGCTGCTCAAGGATTGGTCCGACGATCGTGGCCAAACGGCCTGTGGTATCGAATAGGCATAAGACCCGCCTCTAACCGGCAGGCAACCGCAACCTTAGAGCTCGACGACCTTGCCGTCCTCGATGGTGACGCGGCGGTCCATGCGGGATGCCAGTTCGTAATTGTGGGTGGCGATCATGGCCGCAAGACCCGACTGGCGGACCAGGGCCTCCAGGGCTTCAAAGACATAGCCGGCGGTTTCCGGATCGAGGTTTCCGGTCGGCTCGTCGGCGAGAAGCACCAGCGGTGCATTGGCAACGGCCCGCGCGATGGCGACGCGCTGCTGTTCGCCGCCCGACAATTCAGACGGACGATGCTCGGCGCGGTGGCCGATGCGCATGTAATCCAGCAAGGCCGCCGCCCGTTCGCGCGCCTCTGCCTTGTTCAGGCCGGCGATCAGTTGCGGCATCATGATATTTTCGATCGCGGTGAATTCCGGCAAAAGATGGTGGAACTGGTAGACGAAGCCGATATCGTTGCGGCGGATCGCCGTGCGCTTTTCGTCACCGAGCGCGCCGCAGGACTGGCCGTTGATCAGAACTTCGCCTGCATCCGGGCGTTCCAGCAGGCCTGCCAGGTGCAGAAGTGTCGATTTGCCGGTGCCGGACGGCGCCACAAGCGCCACCGTCTGTCCGCCAAACAGCGAAAAATCCGCGCCCTTCAGGATGGACAGGGTTTCTTCGCCCTGGCTGTAATGACGTTCGACGGCGGAAAGCTGCAATGCCACGCGCGCATTCATCGTTGATGTAATCCCCAATTATTCGTAGCGCAGAGCCTGAACCGGATCGAGGCGCGAAGCGCGCCAGGCCGGAAAGATCGTGGCAAGGAAGGACAGGCCAATGGCCATGGCGACGACCGATGTGGTCTCGCCAAGGTTCATATCGGCCGGAAGCTGGCTTAGGAAATAGAGTTCGGGATTGAACAATGTCGTTCCTGAAATCCAGGAGAAGAACTGCCGGATGGATTCGACATTGAGGCAGACAATCACGCCCAAAAGCACGCCTGCCAAGGTTCCGACAATGCCGATCGCCGCCCCGGTCATGAAGAAGATCCGCATGATGGCGCCCGACGACGCCCCCATCGTGCGCAGGATGGCGATATCAGCCCCCTTGTCCTTGACCAGCATGATCAGGCCGGACACGATATTGAGCGCCGCCACAAGCACGATCAGCGTCAGGATCATGAACATGACGTTGCGCTCGACCTGGAGCGCGGAGAAGAAGGTCTTGTTGCGGTCGCGCCAATCGCTGATCAGCACCTGTCGCCCGGCCGCATCCTCGATCGGCTGGCGCAGGTCATCGACCAGGTCCGGATTGGTGACGAACAGTTCGATCGACTGGGCGATGCCTTCGGCATTGAAATAAAGCTGGGCTTCTTCCAGAGGCATGAAGATGATCGAGGCGTCATATTCCGACATGCCGATCTCGAAGATGGCCGAGACGGTGTAGGATTTGACGCGGGGATTTACCCCCATGGGCGTAATATCACCTTCCGGCGCCACCAGCGTGATCGTGCCGCCGGCGGTGATGCCGAGCTGCTGGGCCATGCGCGAGCCGATCGCAACACCGGTGCCTGCGGCATAACCGACGAGATCGCCGGACTGGATGTGATCGGAAATCGACTTCATCTTGGCGAGGTCGTCGGCGCGCACGCCGCGCACCAGCGCCCCGGTGCCAGCACCGCCCGGACCGGAGGCGAGCGTCTGCCCCTCGATCATCGGGATCGCCATGGTGATGCCCTTGACGCCGGAAAACTTCGTCGCAAGGTCGGCATAATTATCGAGCGGGCCATCCAGCGGCTGGACGATCATGTGACCGTTGATGCCGAGAATGC
Source organism: Rhizobium sp. Root483D2 (assembly GCF_001426685.1). Classification (GTDB taxonomy): domain Bacteria; phylum Pseudomonadota; class Alphaproteobacteria; order Rhizobiales; family Rhizobiaceae; genus Pararhizobium; species Pararhizobium qamdonense. The sequence continues at coordinate 60,183 of NZ_LMFB01000044.1, forward strand.
GCGAGATCAGCTCGGTTCTAAAACCGTTCATCACGGCCATGACGATGATCAGCGTTGCCACGCCGAGCATGATGCCGATGAAGGAAAAGCCGGCGATCACCGAAATGAATGCTTCCTTGCGGCGCGAGCGAAGATAGCGCCAGGCCACCATGCGCTCGAATGTGGAAAACGGACGGCTCGACGGCGTCTCTGCGGTCGCTGCCTTTTCCTGCTCTAGCGTCGCGGCGCTCATTCCTTGGTCCCTTATTTCGAGGCGGTCAGCTTGTTGATGGCAGCCTCGATCGTCAATGTTTCGCGGGCGCCGGTCTTGCGGTCCTTGAGTTCGACTTCGCCGCTGGCGACAGAGCGCGGACCGGCAATGATCTGCACGGGAACGCCGATCAGGTCGGCGGTGGCAAACTTGGTGCCGGCGCGGTCGTCCTTGTCGTCGTAGAGCGTGTCGAATCCTGCCTTGTTGAGCGCAGCATAGATGGTTTCGCACGCCGCGTCGCATGCTTCGTCGCCGGATTTCATGTTGATCACAACCGCGTCGAACGGTGCGATCGAAGCCGGCCAGATGATGCCGTTCTCGTCATGCGAGGCTTCGATGATGGCGGGAACCAGCCTGGTCGGGCCGATGCCGTAGGAGCCCATGTGAACCGTGTGTTCCTTGCCGTCGGGGCCCTGAACCTTGGCGCCCATAGCCTCGGAATATTTGGTGCCGAAATAGAAGATATGACCGACCTCGATGCCGCGCGCCGAAACCTTTGAGGCATCGTCGATCGCATTGAAGGCCGCCTCGTCGTGCATTTCCGAGGTGGCGGCATAGAGCGAAGTCCACTTGTCGAAGATCGCCTTCATCGCAGCTGCGTCCCAGAAATCCGTATCATCGGCCGGAATATCGAAATCGAGGAAGTGCTTGTGGCAGAAGACTTCCGATTCACCGGTATCGGCCAGGATAATGAACTCATGGCTGAGATCGCCGCCGATCGGGCCGGTATCGGCCCGCATCGGAATGGCGCGCAGGCCAAGCCGCGCGAATGTGCGCAGATAGGCCGCGAACATGCGGTTGTAGCTGTCAACAGCGCCTTCGCGGTTGAGATCGAAGGAATAGGCATCCTTCATCAGAAACTCGCGCGAACGCATGGTGCCAAACCGCGGACGGCGTTCGTCGCGGAATTTCAGCTGGATATGATAGAGATTGAGCGGCAGGTCCTTGTAGGACTTGACGTAGGAGCGGAACACGTCCGTGATCATCTCCTCGTTGGTCGGTCCATAGAGCATGTCGCGCTTGTTGCGATCCTTGATCCGCAGCATTTCGTCGCCATAGGCGTCATAGCGGCCGCTTTCCTGCCAGAGTTCGGCCGATTGCAGCGTCGGCATCAAAAGCTCGATGGCGCCGGCGCGGTTCTGTTCTTCGCGGATGATTTTGGTGACCTTGTCGAGAACCCGCTTGCCGAGCGGCAGCCACGTATAGATGCCGGCCGACTGCTGGCGCACCATGCCGGCACGCAGCATCAGCCGGTGCGAGACGATTTCCGCTTCCTTCGGGGTTTCCTTCAGAATGGGCATGAAAAAGCGGGACAGGCGCATGAACGGGTTCCAGAAGTTAAAAGCACTTCGCACTATCGGTTGAATCGGGCGAAATAACGTTGAGCCTGCAGGCCCCGCGCGCGTCAGCCGCGCAAACCGGACACTGCCGTTTGACTGTTTGCCGCGACGATCCGGACAGCTGATTCCACGAGAAAGGATGCACCGCGCTCACGCGTTCATAGACGCTTCGCAGCAGGAAGAAAACCCGTCATCGCTTTTGGCAGAAAGCGCAAGCGGGCACTGCATTTCAAGGAGTGAAAAAACAAAAATACCTGCGTCAAAAAGGCACGGTAGTAACAGGATTTTGACAGAAGTTGTCAACGGAAAAATTTTACTCAAGTGTAGCAAAAATGCAAAAAAATGGGATGACAACGCATAATGTTTGGGCTAGTTTTGGCCCACAAAAGAGGCAGGGAGATTAAATTCTTGTCGATTTCGCGGTCAAGTCTTGGGAGGATAAGATCTTAGGCGCGTTTACACGCAGCCACCGGCAACGGATAAGGATCACGCGATACTTTAAAGAACAAGGCTTTCAGCCTTGTTTTTTTTTGACTTTTACACAGGTTGTGTTCATCCAGAAAATGGAAGCCGCCTCAATCGCGGCAATTCTGTGGCAGCGTCAACGGCGCGGTCCGCCTGCCGGAAGCGTCAACCTCAGTAAAACTTCGGCGCAAATTGCGGGATGGAATCCAGGCCGTAGCCCAGCCGCACGGACAGGATATACCAGGCGGCGTGGATAATAGCCGCCAGAACCGAGGTCATCAAAAACACCCGCAACGCACGAAAACGCGCCGGAGCGCTTTCGACGCTGCCCGGCACCACCTCGTTTTCATCCGCCTGCGTGCGCAAGCCGATCGGCAGGACGATGAACAGCGCCAGCCACCAGATGATGAAGTAGATCGCAAAGGTGGAAAAGATCGGCATGGTCGTCTCTCGTTACGAGGGGAGATAGATGTCTCGCCTCATGTCTCGTGCGCGCTGGCATGGCGCCTTATAGCGCCTCACTGAACGCCCGACAAACACCCTGTCCGATAAATACCGGCACGCGGTCTTCTGTCACACCTGTTCGAGTTCGATCAGCGTCCCGAAGAAATCCTTCGGATGGAGAAACAGCACAGGCTTGCCATGCGCGCCGGTCTTCGGATTTCCATCGCCCAGCACCCTGCCCCCGGCCGCAATCAGGCTATCGCGGGCGGCATGGATATCCTCGACCTCGTAGCAGATATGATGCATGCCGCCGGCCGGATTTTTCGCAAGGAAAGCCGCGATCGGTGACGCCTCCCCGAGCGGCTCAAGAAGTTCGACCTTGGTATTATCAAGCGTGACGAACACAACGGTGACGCCGTGCTCTGGCAGCGCTTGCGGAGCGGTCACCGAGGCACCGAGCATCGACCGGTACCGCTCCGCCGCTCCGGCAAGATCCGGAACGGCAAGAGCGATATGGTTGACACGTCCAAGCATCGGAGACCCGTCAGAGCTTGTTGATGAACACGGTGACAACGGGCTTCTTGCCCCAGACGTCATTGGCCGTACCACGAATGGCGCGGCGGACGGCTTCCGTCACCATGGCGATATCCTTGCGCTTGCCGCGCGGGATGCTTTCGACAGCCCCCAGGACCGCGTCATAGAGCGTATCGTTCATGTCTTCGCCTTCGTCATCGAATTCAGGCAGGCCGATCGGAACGACGATCGGGTCGGCGGCGAAATCGTAGCGCGCGTCCAGAATGACGTTGACGGCGACGTGACCGGCAAAGGACAGCTTGCGGCGTTCGCCGATGCCCATTTCCTCGAAGTCGCCGATCAGGCTGCCGTCCTTGTAGATCCGCCCATGCGGGGCTTCGCCAATGACGGTGGCCGGTCCAGGTGCCAGACGCAGAATGTCGCCGTTACGCACCTTCGGAACGGTTTTGATGCCCGACTGCAATCCGAGTTCCGCCTGTGCTGTCAGATGCGCGGCTTCGCCGTGGACCGGGACCAGCATCTGCGGGCGCGTCCAGGCATACATCTGCTGCAGTTCGTTGCGGCGGGGATGGCCGGAGACGTGGACCAGCGCTTCGCTATCGGTAACGATATGGATGCCCTGTTCGACGAGGCCGTTCTTGATATCGTTGATCGCCTTCTCGTTGCCGGGAATGGCGCGCGATGAAAACACCACGGTATCGCCTGCAGTCAGCGCCACATTGCGCATCTCGTCGCGCGAGATCTTGGCAAGTGCGGCGCGCGATTCGCCCTGGCTGCCGGTCAGGATCACCACGACCTTGTCGCGCGGGATATAGCCGAACTCGTCCTCGGCGATGAAGGGGTTCAGCCCTTCCATCAGCCCGACATCGCGGGCGACGTCGCAGACGCGCTTCATCGAGCTGCCGAGCAGCAGGACCTCGCGGCCGGCCGCAGCCGATGCCTTGGCGATCGAGCGGATGCGGCCGACATTGGAGGAGAACGTGGTGATCGCCACGCGGCCCTTGGCGTCCTCGATGATCTTGGTGAGGCTGGTCGAAACCTCCTCTTCCGAGGGGGAGACGCCATCGCGCATGGCATTGGTGCTGTCGCACATCAGCGCCAGAACGCCCTCGTCGCCGATCGCGCGGAACCGCGCTTCATCGGTAAAGGGCCCGAGCGACGGAGCATGGTCGATCTTCCAGTCGCCGGTATGCACGACATTGCCGAGCGGCGTGCGGATGATCAGCGACATCGGCTCGGGGATCGAATGGTTGACGCCGACGGCTTCGATTTCGAAAGGCCCGACATTGATGCGGTCGCCTTCCTTGAAGATGGTGATCGGCACCTGGGCGCGGCTGCGCTCGTAGGAGCGCTTGGCTTCCAGCATGCCGGCCGTGAACGGCGAGGCATAAACCGGGACATTGAGGCCCGGCCACAGATCGGCCAGCGCGCCATAGTGATCCTCATGGGCATGGGTGATGATGATGCCCTTGAGGTTCTTGCGCTCTTCGGCAAGGAACCGGATATCGGGCAGCACCAGATCGACGCCGGGCAGATCGAGGCCCGGGAAGGTCACGCCGCAATCGACCATGATCCACTGGCGGTGGGCGGGCGAACCATAGCCGTAAAGGGCCAGGTTCATGCCGATTTCCCCCACTCCGCCCAGCGGCAGGAAGACGAGTTCGTCTTGTTTGCTCATTGATTGATTGCGCCTTATGTCACCCCAAATGGGGTCTATCCAAAAAATACATCGCCTGCGGCGATGCGTTGAACCGTGCCTGCTCCCAGATCGAGCATCAGCCGGCCGTCTTCATCTATGCCTTCGAACCGTCCGGAAAGCGAGCGATCCGGCAGGTTGACTGTAATCTTCTGGCCGATACCGCCTGCTGCGGACCGCCATTGTGCGATAATCTCTGCAATGCCGTCGCCGCGGTTCCAGGTGTTCAACGCATCGGCCATGCTGCGGAACAGATGGGCAAACAATTCATCCGGCGAAACGGCAGACCCTTCCGCCTGCAGGCTGGTGACCGGATAAAGCCCCTGCTCCGGCACCAGCGCGACATTGATGCCGCAGCCGATGACCAGCGCGTGATGCCCGTCCGGCAAGCCCTCGCCTTCCAAGAGGATACCGCAGCACTTCTTGCCCGCAATCAGAATATCATTCGGCCATTTGATCGAGACCGGATTGGAGCCTGACGGCATCACCGCCTGGATTGCCCTGTGGACGGCAACGGCCACCGCAAGCGGCAGCGATTGCAGTTTTTCCATCGGCGCCGGATCGATCAGAAGGAGCGAGGCGTACAAATTGCCCGGCTCCGACGCCCATTGGCGGCCCCGGCGCCCACGGCCGGATATCTGCCGCGCGGCGGTGATCCAGTGCAGGCCCGGATCACCGGCACGCGCCCGGATCAGGCATTCGGTATTCGTCGATCCGACATCGCCCAGAGCGGTATGGCGGAAATTATCGAGCGAAACCCTGCCGATCCGGTCCTGTCCTGTCAAAAGAATGTCCGCGCTGCAACTTCGGCCGCCGTGCCGATCGGTCCACCGATCAGAACATAGGCGAGAACGAACAGGCCGGAAAGGCCGTAGACCAGGCGCAAGATGCCCGACGGACGCGCAAATTCGCCCTTCGGATCATCAAACCACATCAGCTTGATGACGCGCAGATAGTAATAGGCGCCGACGACGGAGGCGAGAACGCCGATGATCGCCAGGGCATAGAGATGCGCTTCGATCGCCGCCATGAACACGAAGTACTTGGCAAAGAAGCCTGCAAGCGGCGGAATACCGGCGAGCGAGAACATCATCACCGTCAGCACGGTCGCCATCAGCGGATTGGTCTGCGACAGGCCGGCGAGATCATCGACGCTTTCGACGTGATTTCCGTCCTTGCGCTTCATCGCCATGATGCAGGCAAAGGTGCCGAGCGTCATCACCATATAGACCAGCATGTAAATCAACACGCCGCGCACACCGGCCATCGAGCCGCTGGACAGGCCCACGAGCGCATAGCCCATATGGCCGATCGACGAATAGGCCATCAGCCGCTTGATGTTCTTCTGGCCGATGGCGGCAAACGAGCCGAGCAGCATCGAGGCGATCGAGATGAAGACGATGATCTGCTGCCAGTCGGTGACGATCGGCTCGAACGGCATGATGACCAGCCGGATCAGCATCGCCATGGCCGCAACCTTCGGCGCGGCGGCAAAGAAGGCCGTCACCGGTGTCGGGGCACCCTCGTAGACGTCCGGCGTCCACATATGGAACGGAACGGCGGAGATCTTGAAGGCAACGCCGGCCAGAATGAAGACCAGGCCGAAGATGAGGCCAAGCGAACGGCCTTCTGCCGAGAGGGCAGCGGCAATACCGTCGAAGCCGGTATGGCCGGTAAAGCCATAGACCAGCGACATGCCGTAGAGCAGCATGCCGGACGACAGGGCACCGAGCACGAAATATTTGAGGCCCGCTTCCGTGGAACGCAGGTTGTCGCGGTTCATGGCGGCGACGACATAGAGCGCCAGCGACTGCAGTTCGAGCGCCAGATAGACCGAGATCAGGTCGTTGGCCGAGATCATCAGCAGCATGCCGAGCGTTGCCAGCACGATCAGGACCGGGAATTCGAACCGGTCGATGCCGGTCGAACGCGCCTCGCCCGCCGACATGATCAGCGCCACCATGGAGCCGAACAGCGTCAGCACCTTCATGAACTTGCCGAAGGGATCGGAGAGGAACGCGCCGTTATAGGCCTGACCGTCGCCGGTCTGCCAGACCAGCCAGACGCCGGAAACGGCGAGCAGGCCAACGGCAAGCCACGTCACCAAACCCGACGATTTCTCGCCGGAAAAGACGCCGATCATCAACAACACCATGGCGCCAACCGCAAGGATCAGCTCGGGCGTCGACAGGTGCAGGCTAGCGAGGAATGTTTCAGCAGTCATTTCAATCCCGTCCTGTCGTCATTTCGCCGAAAGCGCAACGTCATGCGCTGCCTGCACGGCCGCAGTGTAGTTGTTGATAAGCACGTCCACCGAGGCTGCCGTCGCATCGAACACGGGAGCCGGATAGACGCCGAAGAAGATGGTCAGCACGATCAGCGGATAGAGCAGCGCCTTTTCACGGCCGGAAAGATCCAGCAGCGATTTCAGGCTGTCCTTGTCCAATGTACCGAAGATCACCCGGCGGTAGAGCCACAGAGCATAACACGCCGAGAGGATGACACCTGTCGTGGCAAAGAACGCGACCCAGGTATTGGCACGGAATGCACCGAGCAGCACGGTGATTTCACCGACGAAGCCGGACGTGCCCGGCAGGCCGACATTGGCCATGGTGAAGACCATGAAGGCAACCGCATATTTCGGCATGTTGTTGACGAGGCCGCCGTAAGCGCTGATCTCGCGGGTGTGGGTGCGGTCATAGACCACGCCGACACAGAGGAAGAGCGCGCCGGACACCAGGCCATGCGACAGCATCTGGAAGATCGCGCCCTGCACGCCTTGAGTATTGGCGGCAAAGATACCCATGGTCACGTAGCCCATGTGCGCAACCGACGAATAGGCGATCAGCTTCTTGATGTCTGACTGCATCATCGCCACCAGCGAGGTGTAGATGATCGCGACGACCGAGAGCGTGAAGACGAAGGGCGCGAAATATTCCGACGCCAGCGGGAACATCGGCAGCGAGAAGCGCAGGAAGCCGTAACCGCCAAGCTTCAGGAGAACGCCGGCCAGGATGACCGACCCCGCCGTCGGCGCCTGAACGTGCGCGTCGGGAAGCCAGGTATGGACCGGCCACATCGGCATCTTCACCGCAAATGACGCGAAGAAGGCGAGCCATAACCATGTCTGCATCTGGCGCGGAAACTGATAGGCGAGCAATTCGGCGATATCGGTCGTGCCGGCCTGCCAGTACATCGCCATGATGGCGAGGAGCATCAGAACCGAACCGAGCAGCGTGTAGAGGAAGAACTTGTAGGAGGCGTAGACGCGGTCCTTGCCGCCCCAGACGCCGATGATGATGAACATCGGGATCAGGCCGGCTTCGAAGAACACGTAGAACAGCACGATATCGAGCGACACGAAGACGCCAATCATGAACACTTCCAAAAGCAGGAAGGCGATCATGTATTGCTTCAGGCGCTTTTCGACCGACAGCCAGCTGGCCACGACGCAGAACGGCATCAGGAACGCCGAGAGCACGACGAACAGCATGGAAATGCCGTCAATGCCGAGATGGTAGGAAATGCCGGTGCCGAGCCAGGCGTGCTTTTCGACCATCTGGAAGCCGGGGTTCGAATTGTCGAAATTCCACCAGATCCAGCAGGAGACGAGAAACGTCACGATCGTCGTCAGCAACGAGATGTTCAGGATATTGCGGCGGCCAGAAGCGCTGTCTTCACGCGTCAGAAGCAGAAGAGCAACGCCGGCCAGCGGCAGGAAGGTGACCGCGGAGAGAATGGGCCAATCGGTCATCAGAAGGAGCTCCCGAGCATCATCCAGGTAACGAGCGCCGCGATGCCGATGAGCATCACGAAGGCATAGTGATAGAGGTAACCGGTCTGCAGGCGGACGACGCGGTCAGTCACGTCCATGACGCGCGCGGCAATGCCGTTCGGGCCGTAGCCGTCGATGATCCGGCCATCGCCTTCCTTCCACAGGAAGGTGCCGATGCGCTTGGCGGGACGAACGAACAGGAAATCGTAGAGTTCGTCGAAATACCATTTGTTGAGCAGGAACTGGTAGAGACCGCGATGCTGCTCGGCGAGGTACTTCGGCGTCTCCGGCGAGCGGATATACATGTACCAGGCGGTAACGAAGCCGAGGATCATGGCGATGAACGGGCTCAGCGCAACCAGGGCCGGAACGTGGTGGAACTCATCGACCAGTTCGTTGCCCGGCAGCGTGAACAACGCGCCCTGCCAGAATTCGGCATATTCGTGGCCATAGAAATAGCCCTCGCCGAGGAAACCGGCCACGACGGCGCCGAAGGCCAGGATGTAGAGCGGGATCAGCATGACCTGCGGCGATTCGTGGACGTGGTGCATGACCTCATGCGAGGCGCGCGGCTTGCCGAAGAAAGTCAGGAACATCAGGCGCCACGAGTAGAAGCTCGTGAACAGCGCCGCAATGACCAGAAGCGTGAAGGCGAAACCGCCGACCGGCGAGTGCGATGCATAGGCCGCCTCGATGATCACGTCCTTCGAGAAGAAGCCCGCGAAACCGAACGAGGTGAACGGAATGCCGACGCCGGTGATGGCCAGCGTGCCGATCAGCATCATGGCGAAGGTCACCTTGATGTGCGGACGAAGCCCGCCCATGTGGCGCATGTCCTGCTCGCCATCGACAGCATGGATGACCGAGCCGGCGCACAGAAACAGCAGAGCCTTGAAGAAGGCGTGCGTGAACAGGTGGAAGATCGCAGCGCCATAGGCGCCCGTTCCCAGCGCCACGAACATGTAGCCGAGCTGCGAGCAGGTCGAATAGGCGATGACGCGCTTGATATCGTTCTGGACGAGACCAACGGTTGCCGCAAAGAACGCGGTAATCGCGCCGATGACGGTGACGACCATCAAAGCCGTGTGGGACAGTTCAAACAGCGGCGACATGCGGGCGACGAGGAAAACACCGGCCGTCACCATGGTTGCGGCATGGATCAGCGCCGAGACAGGCGTCGGGCCTTCCATGGCGTCTGGAAGCCAGGTGTGCAGCAGGAACTGCGCCGACTTGCCCATCGCGCCCATGAAGAGCAGCAGGCAGACGCCGGTGATCGCGCTGGCCTTGTCGAGATGCATGCCGAACAGGTTGATGACAGCCTCGCCACCCTCAGCAGCGCCTTCAGCCGGCAGGTAGCTGGCAGCGGCGGCAAAGATGGTTTCAAAGCTGATCGAGCCAAACAGCACGAAGACGCCGAAAATGCCGAGCGCAAAACCGAAGTCACCGACGCGGTTGACGATGAACGCCTTCATTGCCGCAGCCGATGCCGACGGCTTCTTGTACCAGAAGCCGATCAACAGATAGGACGCCAGACCCACGCCTTCCCAGCCGAAGAACATCTGCAACAGGTTGTCGGACGTGACCAGCATCAGCATGGCGAAGGTGAACAGCGACAGATAGGCAAAGAAGCGCGGCCGATGCGGGTCGTGATGCATGTAGCCGATCGAATAGAGGTGAACCAGGCAGGACACGGTGTTGACGACGACGAACATCACGGCCGTCAGCGTATCGACCCGGAAGGCCCATTCCGCATCGAAGCTGCCAGACTGGATCCAGCGCATCACGGTGACCTTGATCATCTCCGTCTCGCCGAGCGCGACGTGGAAGAACACCACCCAGGACAGGACAGCGACAATAATCATGAAGCCGGTGGTCACGTATTCCGATGCCTTGGCGCCGATCGACGTGCCGAACAGGCCCGCGATCACGAAGCCGATCAGCGGCAGGAAGACGATGGCTTGAATAATCGTATTCATTGGCCGCTCAGCCCTTCATCATGTTGACGTCTTCCACGGCGATGGAGCCGCGGTTGCGGTAGAAGACGACGAGAATTGCAAGACCGATGGCGGCTTCCGCGGCCGCGACGGTCAGAATGAACAGGGCGAACACCTGGCCGGTAATGTCGTTGAGGAACGACGAGAAGGCGACCATGTTGATGTTGACTGCAAGCAGGATGAGTTCCACCGACATCAGGATGATGATGACGTTCTTCCGGTTGAGGAAGATGCCGAAGACGCCCAGCGTGAACAGGATGGCGCTGACGGTCAGATAGTGGGAAATACCGATTTCCATGATGTGTTCCTTGACCTCGCGTCCGTCTTAAAGGCCCTGCCCCGACTTCACCTTGACCACTTCGACAGCGGTCTTGGGCGAACGGGCAACCTGTGTGGGAATATCCTGGCGCTTGATGTTGTCGCGATGGCGCAGCGTCAAGACGATGGCGCCGATCATGGCGACCAGAAGAACCAGGCCGGCAATCTGGAAGAAATAGACGTAGTGCGTATAGAGCACGTCGCCGAGTGCGGCTGTGTTGGAGCGATCGGCGATTGCCGGGATCGGCATCGAGATCGATTTGGCGATTTCAGGCGAGAACGAGCTGCCGCCGACCACGATGATCAGTTCGGCTGCCAGAATGAGGCCGATCAGCGCGCCGACCGGCGCATATTCCAAAACGCCCGACCTCAGCTGGGTGAAGTCGATGTCGAGCATCATCACCACGAAGAGGAAGAGAACCGCAACCGCGCCGATATAAACGACCAGCAGGATCATCGCCAGAAACTCGGCGCCCGTCAGAAGGAACAGGCCGGCCGCGTTGAAGAACGTCAAAATGAGGAACAGCACGGAATAAACAGGGTTCCGCGCAGAAATCACCATGAACGCCGACGCAACCGCGACGAATGAAAAAAGATAGAAAAAAAGAGCCTGCAGACCCATGATCGGTGCCTTTTTCGTCTTCCCCGGGCAGGCATGGCCAAATGCCATCCTTCCCACTGGCGCACCGGTTCATGCCGGCCACGCCCAAGATCAGTGTAACGCCTGCCTTGAAACGGCAGGCGCAGTCCCCTTCGCAAGGTCTTACCGGTACGGCGAGTCCATTGCGATGTTGCGGGCAATTTCGCGCTCCCAACGGTCGCCGTTGGAAAGCAGCCGGTCCTTGTCGTAGTAGAGCTCTTCGCGCGTCTCGGTGGCGAACTCGAAGTTCGGACCTTCGACGATCGCGTCCACCGGACATGCTTCCTGGCAGAAACCGCAATAGATGCACTTCACCATGTCGATATCGTACCGGACCGTACGGCGCGTGCCGTCGTTGCGGCGCGGGCCGGCTTCGATGGTGATCGCCTGGGCAGGACAGATTGCCTCGCACAGCTTGCAGGCGATGCAACGCTCCTCGCCATTCGGATACCGGCGCAGCGCATGCTCACCCCGGAAACGCGGGCTGATCGGCCCTTTTTCAAACGGATAGTTCAGCGTTGCCTTCGGCGCGAAGAAATAGCGCATCGACAGGAAAAACGCGTTGACGAATTCCTTGAGGAACAGCGAACTGACGGCTTGCGACAGACTTGCCATCATCAACCTCCAAACATGCCGGCCTGGGAGGCGCCGGCTGATTTTGCGAAACGGAATATCGGCATCAGGCCCACACCACCAGTTTTAGCGTGACTGCAACAATGAAGACCATGGCGAGCGACAGCGGAAGGAAGACCTTCCAGCCCAGCCGCATCAACTGGTCGTAGCGATAGCGCGGCACGAAGGCTTTCACCATGGCGAACATGAAGAACACCATCGAAGACTTCAGGATGAACCAGATGATGCCCGGAACCCAGTTGAGGAACCACACATCGACCGGAGGCAGCCAGCCGCCGAGGAAGAGGATCGTCGTCAGCGCGCACATCAGGCAGATGGCGGCATATTCGCCGAGCATGAACATCATGTACGGGGTCGAGCCATACTCGACCATGAAGCCGGCGACCAGTTCCGATTCCGCTTCGACGAGATCGAAGGGCGGACGGTTGGTTTCAGCCAGCGCCGAGATGAAGAAGATGATGAACATCGGAAACAGCGGCAGCCAGTACCAGTCCAGGAACGAACCCGGCAGGCCCATCATCGTGCCCAAACCATCACGCTGCGAATCCACGATATCGGTGAGATTCAGCGAACCGGCGCAAAGCAGCACGGTCACGATGACGAAGCCGATCGAGACTTCATAGGACACCATCTGGGCAGCCGAGCGCAGTGCCGAGAGGAACGGGTACTTCGAGTTCGATGCCCAGCCGCCGATGATGACGCCGTAAACCTCGAGCGAGGAAATGGCGAAGACATAAAGGATGCCGACATTGATATTGGCCATCACCCAGTTGGCATTGAGCGGGATAACCGCCCAGGCTGCGAGCGCCAAGGTCACGGAAACCAGCGGCGCGAGCAGGAAGAGAACCTTGTTCGAACCGGCTGGAATGACCGGTTCCTTGAAGACGAACTTCAAAAGATCGGCGAAGGACTGGAAAAGTCCCCACGGGCCTACCACATTCGGTCCACGGCGCATCTGCACCGCTGCCCAGATCTTGCGGTCAGCCAAAAGGATGTAGGCGATAAAGATCAAAAGCGCGACCAGAAGCAGCAGCGACTGGCCGATCATGATGGCCGTTGGCCAGACATAGGTCGAAATGAAAGCGTCCATTTTCGTCTTATTCCTTCGCGCTCATTCCGCCGCAGCTTTGAAGTTGTTGCGTGCCAAAGCCGAACATTCAGCCATGACGGCGGAAGCGCGTGCTATCGGGTTCGTCAAATAGAAGTCTTTCACCGGAGACGCAAACGCCGATTTGGCCATCTCACCGGCTTTTTGTGCAAGTGCGGCAATTTCACCGCTAACACCCGTCTCGATCATGTCGATCGCAGCGAAATGCGGGTGTGCCGCGTAGAGCTTGCCGCGCAATTCTGCAAGCGAATCAAACGGCAGCTTCTTGCCGAGCACGTCGGACAGCGCCCGGATGATCGCCCAGTCCTCGCGGGCATCGCCCGGCGCGAAACCGGCCCGGTTGCCCATCTGGACGCGGCCTTCGGTATTGACCCAGAGACCCGACTTTTCGGTATAGGTCGCACCCGGCAGGATGACGTCGGCACCATGGGCACCTTCGTCGCCATGCGAGCCGATATAGACGGTGAAGCCGGCGGTCTTGCCGGAGAAATCCATTTCGTCGGCGCCGAGCAGGAACAGAACGTCGGTGCCGGTCAACATCTCGGCGGCAGTCTTGCCCCCCTCGCCCGGCACAAAGCCGAGATCGAGGCCACCGACGCGCGAGGCGGCGGTGTGGAGGACTGCAAAACCGTTCCAGTCTTCGGTGACGGCGCCGATGGCGCCCGCAAGCTTTGCGGCAGACGCCAGAACCGAAGCGCCGTTGCCGCCGGAGATCGCGCCCTGACCGATGATGACCATCGGGCGCTTGGCATTTTGCAGAACGCCGAAGAACTTGCCCTTGCCGGACACCAGTTCGGACAGCGTATCTGTGCCTGCGCCGAGATAGTCGTAGCTATAACGCAGCTCGGCCTGTTCTCCGATCACGCCGATCGGGAAATTGGCCATCCGGAACCGCTTGCGGATACGGGCATTCAAGACAGAGGCTTCAAAGCGCGGGTTCGAGCCGATGATCAACAGCGCGTCGGCGCTTTCGATGCCCTGGATCGTGGGGTTGAAGAGGTAGCTCGAGCGGCCGGAGGCCGGATCGAGTGCGGCACCATCCTGGCGGCAGTCGATATTGGCCGAGCCGAGCGAGGAGATTAGCGCCTTCAGCGCGAACATTTCCTCGACCGAGGCCAGATCGCCGGCAATCGCGCCAATCTTCTCACCGCTGGTCCTGGAAACCGCCGACTTGATGGCGGCGAAGGCTTCGTTCCAGCTGGCAGGCTGCAAACGGCCGTCCTTCTTTACATAGGGGCGGTCGAGACGCTGCGTCTTCAGGCCATCCCAGATGAAGCGGGTCTTGTCGGAGATCCACTCTTCGTTGATCTCTTCATTGACGCGCGGCATGACGCGCATGACTTCGCGGCCGCGCGTATCGACGCGGATGGCCGAGCCGACGGCGTCCATCACGTCGATCGATTCGGTCTTGCCGAGTTCCCACGGACGGGCGTTGAACGCGTAGGGTTTGGAGGTCAGAGCGCCGACCGGGCAGAGATCGACGACATTGCCCTGAAGTTCCGACGTCATCGCCTGCTCGAGATAGGTGGTGATCTCGGCATCCTCGCCACGGCCGATCAGGCCGAGTTCGGCAATGCCTGCGACTTCCGTGGTGAAGCGGACGCAGCGCGTGCAGTGAATGCAGCGGTTCATCACCGTCTTGACCAGCGGGCCGATATACTTGTCTTCGACCGCACGCTTGTTCTCGTTGTAACGGGTGGAATCGACGCCGAAGGCCATCGCCTGGTCCTGCAGGTCGCATTCGCCACCCTGGTCGCAGATCGGGCAATCCAGCGGATGGTTGATCAACAGGAATTCCATCACGCCTTCACGGGCCTTCTTGACCATGGGCGTGGTCGTGAAGACTTCCGGCGCTTCGCCGTTCGGGCCGGGGCGCAGGTCGCGCACGCCCATGGCGCAGGAGGCTGCCGGCTTCGGCGGCCCTCCCTTCACCTCGATCAGACACATGCGGCAGTTTCCGGCGACCGACAGCCGCTCGTGGAAACAGAAGCGCGGAACCTCGGCGCCGGCCTCTTCGCACGCCTGCAGCAGCGTGAAATGATCCGGGACCTCGATCTCTTTTCCGTCGACTTTCAGCTTTGCCATCTTCGCACTCAATCCTGTCGTTCATTCGCCAGCCAAAGCGGCGAACAGATATTATAAAGGCACGCTAACCTGTTGAGCGAACACCACCGGCCCCGCCCGAAACTCAAATCTCAACCCTTGATCAGGGCCTTTGCCTGCTCGACCCAGCCGTCGCGCGCGATGCGGCCGGCAAAACCCAGGGCGTCATCGAAACGCTGCACGTCCTTATCGCTCCACAACGCGACATCGGCATAACGCCGCACGCCCATTCCATTCAAAACCTGTTCCAGCTTCGGTCCGATGCCGGAAATCCGCTTCAGATCATCCGCCTGCGTTTCGGCAACGCGGGCGGCCTTCTGCCGCTTCGGCTTTTCGGCCTTGCCCGGCGCAACAGCAACCGGCTCTGCCACCGCCGGCGTTTCCGCGACCGGCGGGGTCTTCGCTACAGCCTTGACCTTGGCCGCAACCTTGACCTTAGCCTTCACCGGCGCCGCCGATTTTGCGACCGGCTGCGGCTTGACGGCCGCGACCAATGTTTCCACCGGCTGGGAAACCGTTCCCGCCTGGTTTTCATCTGCGGCAACGCCGGTCTTCTGCGCCGTTTGCGCCAATCCCTGCATCGCTCCGAGCATGAAGCCGGCGATCTGGCTGGTCACGCCGAAACCGATCGCCGTTGCCGCTGCCATCGCTGCCGCCGGATGCTGCATCAGCGGATGCAGCGGAACCTTGGGCATATCCTTCAACCATTCGGCAACGCCGAACGGATCGTTGCCGGCCGGAGGCACGGCCGAGGATCCGGCAGATCCTGTCTGCGTGCCCTTGCCCGTTTCGTTTCCCGGTCCAGCCATGCCGATTACTCCGCCGCTGCCAGCACCGCGCCGTGCGATGAGGAATTGCGGGTATATTCGTCGATACGCGCTTCCATCTCGGGACGGAAATTGCGGATTAGGCCCTGGATCGGCCATGCAGCGGCATCGCCGAGCGCGCAGATGGTGTGGCCTTCGACCTGTTTTGTGACATCGAACAGCATGTCGATTTCACGCTTCTGGGCGCGGCCCTGCACCATGCGCTCCATGACACGCATCATCCAGCCCGTGCCTTCGCGGCATGGCGTGCACTGGCCGCAGCTCTCGTGCTTGTAGAAAGCAGCCAGACGCCAGATGGCCTTGATGATGTCGGTGGAGCGATCCATGACGATGATCGCGGCCGTGCCGAACGACGACTTGACGTCGCGCATGCCGTCGAAATCCATCGGCGCATCGATAATGTCCTCGGCCTTCACCACCGGACAGGACGAACCGCCGGGGATGACGGCCAGAAGATTGTCCCAGCCGCCGCGGATGCCGCCGCAATGGCGCTCGATCATCTCGCGGAAGGGCGTGCCCATCGCGTCTTCGAACGTGCACGGCTTGTTGACATGGCCGGACACCATGAACAGCTTGGTGCCGACATTGTTCGGACGGCCGATGGCCGAAAACCAGGACGCGCCACGGCGCAGGATGGTCGGGGCAACCGCGATCGATTCGACGTTGTTGACCGTCGTCGGGCAGCCATAAAGGCCCATATTGGCCGGGAATGGCGGCTTCAGGCGCGGTTGGCCCTTCTTGCCTTCGAGGCTTTCCAGCAGCGCTGTTTCCTCGCCGCAAATATAGGCGCCGGCGCCGTGATGGACGTAGATGTCCATGTCCCAGCCGAGCTTGTTGTTGATGCCGAGAAGACCGGCGTCATAGCACTCGTCGATCGCCGCCTGCAGCGCTTCGCGCTCGCGGATATATTCGCCGCGCACATAGATATAGGCGACATGCGCACCCATCGCGAAGCTCGCGATCACGCAGCCTTCGATCAGCGTATGCGGATCGTGGCGCATGATATCGCGGTCCTTGCAGGTACCGGGCTCGGATTCGTCGGCATTGACGACGAGATAATGCGGCCGGCCATCGCTTTCCTTCGGCATGAAGGACCATTTCAGGCCCGTCGGGAAGCCCGCGCCACCCCGTCCACGAAGGCCGGAAGCCTTCATCTCGTTGATGATCCAGTCACGGCCCTTTTCCAGGATCTGCTTGGTGCCATCCCAGTGGCCACGGCCCATGGCGCCCTTGAGCGACTTGTCATGGATGCCGTAGATATTGGTAAAAATGCGATCTTTATCGTCGAGCATGGTTCACCTAACTTATCGCGGCTTCTTGCCGAAAACTTTGATGTATTCGGCTTCGCCGCCCTTGGCCAGCGCTTCAGCCTGCTTGACCCAATCGTCGCGGTCGATGCGGCCCTTGAAATTCAGATAGCCGTCCACCCATTCGCGCTCCGCGCCACTCCAGCCCGCGACCTGCGCGAAGGTGAAGATGCCGAGTTCGTGCAGCGTGCCTTCGATCTTCGGGCCAACGCCGGAGATCAGCTTCAGGTCATCGACAGCGTCGGGCTTGGCGATGCCGGCCGGACGGTTCTTGTCCTCGAGCGACGGCTTTGCGCTGGCGGAAGCAGGCTTTGCGTTCGCGCCGCCCTCAACCTTGGTTTCGCCGGCAACCTTGTCATTTGCAGCGGATTCGAACTTTGCCGTGACAGGGGTTTTCAAAGCGGGATCGGTTTCCGGTGCGTCTGTCTTGGCACGTCCGGCATTCGACGGTGGCGTGCTGACAGCCGCGCCGTTGCTCGCCTGTTCGGCACGCGGTGCAGCGGGTTTCTTGACTTCGGTCAGCAGCGTGGTCAAACCGCCTTCCGGCGCCGAGAAGATCCGGTCGATCTGCGGGCCGGGCTTGACCTCGGCGCCCTTGCCTGCCTCGAAACTGTCAATGATATATTCCAGCTGCGGAACGGTCAGATCCTCATAGGTATCCTTGAAGATCATCACCATGGGTGCGTTGACGCACGTCCCCTGACACTCGACCTCTTCCCAGGACAGCGTCCCGGCTTCGTTCGGCGTCAGCGGGTTGGGATGAATGCGTTTCTTGCACAGGCTGATCAGCTCTTCCGAACCGCGCAGCATGCAAGGCGTCGTGCCGCAGACCTGAACATGGGCGCGCGTGCCGACCGGCTTCAGCTGAAACTGGGTATAGAATGTCGCCACTTCGAGCACGCGGATATAGGGCATGTCCAGCATGTCGGCGATCCCTTCGATCGCCGCCTTGGTGACCCAGCCATCCTGCTCCTGCGCCCGCATCAGCAGCGGAATGACAGCGGATTGCTCGCGGCCCTTCGGATATTTCTGGATGGTGGCCTGTGCCCAAGCGGCATTGTCCTTGCTGAACGCAAAGGCCGCTGGCTGGACATTTTCTTCGGCTAGTCGACGAACGGACATTCTTCCCGCACCTTATCAGTTAATCGAACCGCACCGCGATGTCGTCAGGGTGACGAATTCGCAGGCATAGGCTGACTGGTCTTTTTGCAAAAATACGATGTAGCGCGTGCCGTTCGGCACTGCGGCCCTGATCTCATAACCCTGGCTCAAGAGCCGGCCCATGCCGCTGCCCGATGAATTGCTCATCGCGGGATCACCGGCCGCCGGCGCGGTTTCCTGCGCAAAGGCAGGCGCTCCAGCAAGCATTGAGGCCAAGAGTGTCAGGACCATCCTGCGCATCAACGATCCACCTCGCCGAACACGATATCAAGCGAACCCAGAATGGCGGAGACGTCCGCCAGCTGATGCCCGCGACAGATATAATCCATGGCCTGGAGATGGGCGTAGCCCGGCGCGCGGATCTTGCAGCGATACGGCTTGTTGGTACCGTCGGAGATCAGGTAGACGCCGAACTCGCCCTTCGGCGCTTCGACAGCCGCGTAAACTTCACCCTCGGGCACATGATAGCCTTCGGTATAGAGCTTGAAATGGTGGATCAGGGCTTCCATCGAGCGCTTCATCTCGCCACGCTTAGGCGGCACGATCTTGCCATCGAGCGAGGAGACCGGGCCGATCTTGGCGTCGCCCAAGAGGCGATTGACGCATTGGCGCATGATCTTGGCCGATTCCCGCATTTCGATCATGCGGATCAGATACCGGTCGAAGCAATCGCCGTTCTTGCCGATCGGAATATCGAAATCCATGTCGGCATAGCATTCATAGGGCTGCGATTTGCGCAGGTCCCAGGCTGCCCCCGAACCACGCACCATGACGCCGGAAAAGCCCCAGGCCCAGGCATCGTCCAGCGTCACGACGCCGATATCGACATTGCGCTGCTTGAAGATGCGGTTGCCGGTCAGAAGCTCGTCGATATCGTCGACGGTCTTCAGGAACGGATCGATCCACTTGCCGATGTCTTCGACCAGTTCATGCGGCAGGTCCTGGTGAACGCCGCCCGGACGGAAATAGGCCGAGTGCATGCGCGCGCCACAGGCCCGCTCGTAAAACACCATCAGCTTTTCGCGCTCTTCGAAACCCCAGAGCGGCGGCGTCAGCGCACCGACGTCCATGGCCTGCGTCGTGACGTTCAAAAGATGCGACAGGATGCGGCCGATTTCGGAATAGAGCACGCGGATCAGCTGGCCACGGATCGGCACCTCGGTCGCCGTCAGCTTCTCGACGGCCAGCGCATAGGCATGCTCCTGGTTCATCGGCGCGACATAGTCGAGACGGTCGAAATAGGGCACGGCCTGCAGATAGGTCTTGGTCTCGATCAGCTTTTCAGTGCCGCGATGCAGAAGCCCGATATGCGGATCGACCCGCTCGACGATTTCCCCGTCAAGCTCCAGCACAAGCCGCAACACGCCGTGCGCCGCAGGATGCTGCGGGCCGAAATTGATGTTGAAATTCCGGACGTTATGTTCGTTCATTTCATCGCGCTCCGCGCTTGCGGTGATTAGTGACCAGTGAGTAGTGGTTAGTGATCATCCGCGATCCTGCTCATCAACTTTACTGCGCTGGACGGTCCGTATGAGAGCACCCAGCATTTTTCCGTTCTCATCGCACCTCTCCAACAATTCGCTCAAAACAATCGGCTGTATCAGGCCGACCCTTCCCGCGATGATCAAGTGCGTTTCTAGTTCTTTCAACGACCCTTGGGCAATTCTCAGAAATTGGACAAACGAGCCTCTGTTTTCGCGCCCATAACCTTCGGCAATATTGGCTGCCACCGATGAGACTGAACGTCTGATTTGGCTTGTCAGTCCATACAATTCCTCCCGTGGAAGGCTCTGCGTCACTTCGTAACTGGCAACCGAAATATCGATCGCCAATTGCCAAACTTTCAAATCACGGTAGGAGCTGATTTTCCCGATCGCCACCGAGACTCCTTCTAATCACTACCGACTACCGGCTAACTACCATCTCACTGTTTCGCCTTTTCATCCCCCGGCAGAACATAATCCGTTCCTTCCCAGGGCGACATGAAGTCGAAATTGCGGAATTCCTGTTTCAGTTCGACGGGCTCATAGACGACGCGTTTGACTTCGTCATTGTAGCGAACCTCGACGAAACCGGTTGTCGGGAAGTCCTTGCGCAGCGGATAGCCTTCGAAACCATAGTCGGTCAGGATGCGGCGCAGGTCCGGATGGCCGGTGAAGAGGATGCCGTACATGTCGTAGGCTTCCCGCTCGAACCAGTCGGCGCCGGGATAGACGGCGCAGGCCGACGGCACGGGCTGGTCTTCGCCGGTTGCGACCTTGACGCGGATGCGCAGGTTCTGCTTCGGCGACAGCATGTGATAGACGACGTCGAAACGCTCGGGACGCTGCGGCCAGTCGACGCCGCAAATATCCGTAAAGTTGATGAAGCCGCAGCGGGCGTCATCGCGCAGGAACGTCAGGAGCGCAATCAGATTGTCCGCTGTCGATGTCAGCGTCAGCTCGCCATAGCTGATCACGGCATCCGAAATCAGCGCGCCGCGCGTTTCGCGGATATAGGTCGCAAGTCCGTTCAGGGCTTCACTCATGTTCAAGTCCCCTGCCCTTACCGTTCGATCGTGCCTGTGCGGCGGATCTTCTTCTGCAGCAGGAGCACACCGTAGAGGAGCGCTTCTGCCGTGGGAGGACAGCCCGGCACATAGATATCAACCGGCACGACGCGGTCACAGCCGCGCACCACCGAATAGGAATAGTGATAGTAGCCGCCGCCATTGGCGCAGGAGCCCATCGAGATGACGTAGCGCGGCTCGGGCATCTGGTCATAGACCTTGCGCAGAGCCGGAGCCATCTTGTTGGTCAGCGTGCCGGCGACGATCATCACGTCGGACTGGCGCGGTGAGGCGCGCGGTGCAAAGCCGAAACGCTCGGCGTCGTAACGCGGCATCGACATCTGCATCATTTCCACGGCGCAGCAGGCGAGACCAAAGGTCATCCACATCAGCGAGCCGGTGCGGGCCCAGTTGATCAGCTCGTCGGTCGAGGTGACCAGAAAACCCTTGTCGGCGAGCTCATTGTTGATCTCGCCGAAATATTTGTCATTGCTGCCGATCAGCTGGCCGGTTGCGGGATCTACGATCCCCTTCGGCTTTGGCGCGACGAGCGTCGTGCTGGATGTCAGTTCCATTCCAGCGCTCCCTTCTTCCATTCATAGATAAAGCCGATTGTCAGCACGCCGAGGAACGACATCATCGAGAAGAAGCCGAACCAGCCCATATCCTTGAACGACACCGCCCAGGGAAACAGGAACGCCACTTCGAGGTCGAAGATGATGAAGAGAATCGACACGAGGTAGAATCGAATGTCGAATTTCATGCGGGCATCGTCGAATGCGTTGAAGCCGCACTCATAGGCCGAAAGCTTTTCATCGTCGGGCGCCTTGTAGGCGACGGCGAACGGCGCAATCAGCAGCGCCAGCCCGATAACCAGCGAAATGCCGATGAAAATCGCGATCGGAATGTAGGAGCCGAGAAGGTCTGTCATTGTATCCGTCCCTGCCTGCGAGGCGCGCTGGAGAAGCGCAAAACAAAGGCTCACAGGCCGAAAAATATGTTGCAACGCCAGAGTGGTTAGCGCAGCCAGCGCCGCTGTGCAAGCCTTCAGAACGGTTTTCACCCCCTCGTGTGGCGGGAATGAAGACACGCCAAAAGCTAGCATCTCCGGCAGGCAGGCGCAAATACCGTGGAATCCCGGCCGGGGCATGCAGGGCTGACCGGCAAACCCCTGTGCGGCAATGCCGGGGACATAAGGTCGCGCCTCGTCAAATCGATTGAAACCTGGACGCCAGATGCGCGCAAGACGGGGACGCGGGCGCACCCGGCCGGAAAACCCGAGCTGCAACAAGACTGCATGGCCCCTATCCGGCTTTTGCATGGGTGAGGCATCCCCACCCCGCTCCTTCCCGAATATTCAAACACGGGCAGCGTGACACCGAAGGCTCTCTTCCGCTTGATTTGCAACCCTGAAGAACAATCACAACCTTCACGCAAGATTGGTTGTGTAATGTGTTTCTAATAGAGGGCATATTTCATGGATAATATTGTTTGGCACGAGAGTGTTTTACTCGAGATGAACGATCGCCAAGACGTGATCACCATTTCCAGCTCGCTGGAGGCTGCCGATCTGCTTTTGAACGGATGGCCGAAGAAACGTGGCCCCAGCTACAAGCTGGCGGTGATGACCTGCCTCGATTCCTTCCGGGGCAAACAGCCGCCGGAACTCGCCCGCCAGGATCTGATCGCAGCGGCGATCGAGGCGCATATCTACGTCAAGACGCGCGCCATCCGCATTTGACACGGGCGAGCGCGGCCGAGGAAAACGGCAAGAACCGGCTGGGACCTAAGGTCCTGCCGGCTTTCAAATCACACTTGCATTTGAAATCTTAGCGGAAAATGGCGCGAGTGACGGGGCTCGAACCCGCGACCTCCGGCGTGACAGGCCGGCACTCTAACC
>NZ_LMFB01000044.1:83262-83368 GCF_001426685.1 Rhizobium sp. Root483D2
ATGTTACAAACCGTCCGGACATCAGCATAAACTGCTGTTCTTGAAATGGCGCGAGTGACGGGGCTCGAACCCGCGACCTCCGGCGTGACAGGCCGGCACTCTAACC
>NZ_LMFB01000044.1:83409-308584 GCF_001426685.1 Rhizobium sp. Root483D2
TCATTTCAAGTCGTCCAGATGCTTTTGCATCCGCTCGAACCGGCTAGGCCGTTTCGATGAGCGGCTAACTACGAGGTTCGTCTTTGGGTGTCAAGCAGGTTTGGAGACAAATCCGTGACAGCCATCGAATTGTTTCCACACGCTGGAAAAAGCGCCCTTGAAAAATTCCGGCATGCCGGGGAAGTGCTTCCGCTTCCACCATATTCTGCCCCATCCGCCCTCTCCTTTGCCTCCCGCCACGGACCCCAAGGTTTTCCACATCCGATTTGCCGGGCGGCATCCGGCGATGCCGGGAGTTTGGAAAAAAAATTGAAAAAATCTTCCATTCCGCTCTTGCGGTTTTCTGCCGATACGCATAGATCACGGCCACCGACGCGGCAGACAACGCTTCTGCTTCGCGAAGGGCGATTAGCTCAGTTGGTAGAGCGCCTCGTTTACACCGAGGATGTCGGGAGTTCGAGTCTCTCATCGCCCACCACTTATCCCTCACGTCATTGTTGAAATCATACCCCAATATTGAGGGTTTTTGCGCGCTTCCTTAAACAGCGGCATTGAAGGCTCTTGTCATTGCACAAGGCCGTTGCCATCTGTCTGCGAGCAAAAACGGCCAACCCGGCTTCAAGGAAGAGAACCGGCACTGGCGATCGGGGTGAAGGACATAGCATATGAGGAAAGTCATTCTGGCGGCCACGCTTGCCGCAGGCCTTGCCGCCTGTAACGCCATTCCGGAAATAAGCCCGATCCCCGGCAGCATCACCTATGGCGGCCAGCCGGCAACCAAACTGACGAAAGCGCCCGTCGGCAGCGTCGTTCATCATCAGTTGAAAGACCAATACGGCAAGCCGGCCGAGGAAACCTATATCATCCAGCCCGACCGCTCCTTGCGGCTTGTGCGCAGGGAAACGGTCAGCGACCCCAGCTGACCCCACCGACGGACAATGACGGGTGCCGGTTAGCGGGATGTTGAGTGCACGGGGCCGTCGCGTCATCAATGACGCGTAAGCCCTCGCGGTTAGACCTCTTCCTTCTTGCGGACCGGCGCCTTGCGCTTGGGCTCTTCCGGAGCCTCCGGCGCATAGGGCTTTTCGCCCTTCGGCGTTGGAGCCAGAAGATTTTTCAGTGCCGACAGACGATCCTTCAAAAGCGGGCGGAAACGCGTTGCGCGATAGGGCATGTCGGCTGCGCCGTAGCCTTCCGGGCCGTCATCATTGCCGCGGTCGATCTCGGCCAGCTTCACGCCGATGAACTCGCCGTCGATATAATGCTTGTAAGGGCCGACCCAGCGGATCGTGTAGATCTGCCCCTTGCGGATGCCCTGATCGATCGAGACGTTCTTGAACTTGTCGTCGATGCAGACGACTTTCTGCCCAACATGAAAATTATACATCGGCAAAACCCTTACGCGGCAGTCCCCGGCCAGACCTTCCGGGGCGGACGACCATTTTCGCGTGTCCACAAACAGCGAAAATACTTGATCTTCTTGTTTCAGGCTCTTCCGGACAGAAAACCGCACCGCGCTTTGCCGGAATGCTCGTAACGTCAGATAGCGGTGTTCCCCCACCCATTGCAACGAGGAAACGGCAGGAATCATGCACCGTTTCCTTGTCCGGCGGGTGCAGGGCAGCTATTTCGCCTGATATTGCGCGTCGCTCACCTGTTCCAGCCAATCCACCGCCTTGCCGTCAAGCGCTTCCTGGATGGCGATATGGGTCATCGATGTTGTGCTGGATGCGCCGTGCCAGTGCTTTTCGCCCGGCGGAAACCAGACGGTATCCCCTGCCCTGATTTCAACGGCCGGCTCGCCCCACACCTGTGCCAGGCCGCAGCCGGCGGTGACGATCAGGGTCTGACCAAGCGGATGTGTGTGCCAGGCCGTGCGGGCGCCGGGCTCGAAGGTGACTGAGACGCACCGTATCCGCGCGGGCTCCGGCGCGTCATGTATCGGGTCCTGGCGGACAGTGCCGGTAAAATAGTCCGCAGGCGGGCGGACGGATGGACGTGATCCACAGGCCTTGATGTCCATGGCAATTCTCCCTGATATCTGCCGCCAACAGAGCGGCCGTCATAACGGCACCATAGCGCGTTGCAGCCGGATGTCTCCCCCGCCGTCAAGAGCCCGGCTCGGGCTGGCCCGGAGATCACAGCGTATGAACCGTCACATCCGGGCAGGCCTTGCGCGCGATATCGCAGAGATGCTGGTGGTGGGTGAGATAAATCACCTGTCCGACCCCGGCCATATCGGCCATCAGCGAAAAGGCATGTTCGGCGCGGCCATCATCGAAGGTCTCCATGATGTCGTCGGCGACAAAGGGCAGCGATTCGCGGGTGGCGGCGATCTCATGATAGCCGGCCATGCGCAGCGCCAGATAAAGCTGGAACCGCGTGCCCTTGGAGAGATCCCGCGCCAGTTTCGATCCGCCGCCGGCGGCATTGGCGATCAGGAATTCCTCGCCCTTTTCGGCCTGCGTCGCCAGCCCCTGGTAATCGCCGCCGCTGATGATGCTGAACGCCGTCGAGGCCCGGCGCATCATGGCGCTGCGATGCCGCTCGCGATACAGGCGAAGTGCCGTCTCACCGGCAAGGATACCCATACGCAGCCGCAGATAGGCGGTGGCCCGCTCCTCGATATCAGCCAGCACCGTGCGGCGCTTTTCCTCGATATGGGCTGCGGCATCGCTGCCGCCGATGGCGGCGAGCGCCTTTTCCGCATCACGCCGTTCGGCATGCAATTCGGCTCCTTCCCGCTCGGCTTGCTCAAGCCGGGATTGGAGCGAGGCTACGTCCAGGCGTAATCCGTCGGCATCGACGGCGCTCAACAGCATTTCCGCCTCCTCGGCGCGGCCGACGCCAAGACGGGCTGCTAGATCGGCTTCGACCTCGGCAATCCGCTCGCGCAGGCGCTGCCGCGTTTTCACCGTTTCCAGATGGGCTGCGACCTCCAGCAGCGCGCTGCTTTCAAAGAGATCAAGCATGCCGCGTTTTTGCGCATCATGGCGCTCGCGCGCCTCGCCCAGCACACGCCGTTCCGTGATGCGGGCATCGTTCTCGTCCGAAAGGCGCCGGAACAGCGTCTCTTGCCGTTCGCCAGCCGCCAGCCTGTCGCGAATCGTCTGCGCGGCAAGCAGCGGCTCGTCCGCGCCGGTCATGGCAAGCCGCCCAGTGAGCGTGGCGATCATCGCGGCAAAGGCCAGCTGGTCCTTGCGCATGCCATCGATGCGATGATCGAGATCCACCTTGCGCTGGATCAGCTTGTCGAGGTCCTGAAGGATGATCAAAACGGGGGCTATTTCCTGCGGCGACAACGGCGTTGCAGCCTCCGCCAGCCACGTCGTGCCGATCGCCTCCTGCCAGTCTCCGGTCCACTGCGCCATCTCCGCATCGGCCGACGACCATGCGGCCGTGCGCGTGCGCAGAAGCGTCTGCGCCCGTTCCACCGCTCCCGCAGCCGTGGCATGTGCCCGTTGGGCTGTCTGCAAGGTCTCGATGATACGCTCGGCGAAGGCCAGGGCATCTTCCAGCCGCGCGGGCACGCCGTTCGAAACGCCGCTCTCTGCCAGCGTCTGCGTCAGACGTTCCAGGGCGTTGGTTTCATCGGCTGCCGCGAGCCGCGCATCCTGCTGTGCCGACCGAAGCTGGTTTCGAACCTCCAGCACAGCCAGTCTACGCCCAAGCCATGAAACCAGCTGGTTGAGCTTGGTCTCTGCAGGCAAACCGCAATCGATGGCCGAGGCCGAAATCTCCGCGCGAAGGGTGGCGATGGCTGCAAGCGTTGCCTCATGCTGCTGGCGCAATACAGAAAGCTTGCCGTTGCGCTCCGCGATGGAGAGCGAAAGCCCTCTTGCCTGTGCAAGGTCCTGCGCGCGCGCCAGCCGGAGCGCCGTCGCCGCGTCGTCTGTCCTGAGCACGGTTTCGAACGCACTGGCGCTGCCGCTGTCCAGTTGCGCCACATGCGCCTGCCAGGCCTCGTCGCGCTGCGCGCGCAACGTCAAGGCGGCATCATCGGCGGCAAAGCCGCCGGTGCGCGTCAGTTCCTCTAGCTTGGCCTCTTCGGCGGCCGTCAGCGCGGTTTCCTCGGCAATCTTGTCATCCAGCCGTTTCAGCTGTTCCGTCAGCGCCGTGCGCCGCGCCGTCCACTCGGCAATGTCGGTCTCATCCGGAATGGACACCGCTGCCACACTGTCCGCATCGAGCTGCGCCGGCGACAGCGTTGAAAGCTTGTCGGCCAGAAGATCGCTGAGCGTAGCCATCTGTCGATCTGCCGTTTGCTGCCGCAGCAGGCAATCATTCTGGCGCAGGGTGCGCAGCCTGTCCGCGAGCGGCGCCGGATCGGCTGTATGCGCTGAGCCTTCGCTGGCAAGTGCCGCCTGTGTCCGCAACGCCTCGGCGGTCTCGGCCTCGGCCAGCGTCTTTTCCCGCAGCGCCGCATCCAGGCGCTCCTTCAGGGCGGCATGCTTCTGGGCGAGATCCTGCAGCCGGCCGGTCAACGCAGCGGGCAGGATAAGGGTGGTGGCCTCGGTCTCGGCAGTCCGGCCAAGGCGGGCCACGCGCACCGCAATATCCGCAGCGATCTTGGCCCGCTCGTCGAGCCGATTGGGCATATCGCTGGCAGCTGTGCGGTGGCGGGCTTCGAGGCCCGAATGGTCGAGATCGCGGATATCGGCTGATATCGCCAGCGTAACCACATCCCGCTCGATGGCGGCGATTTCGGTGGCTCTGCGGTCGATATCGGCATCCAGCTGCGCCAGCCTGGCATCGATGCCGGTTTCCTCGCGCTGCAACTGCGGCAGCAGCGCATGCCAGTCGGCCGGTGGCTCCGGCAGGTCGGCGAAACCGGCAAGCTCGGTGCGCAGGCCGCGCAACCGCGCCAGAAGCGGCAAAGCCTCGATCCGGTCGCGCGCCTGATCGAAGGACACACGCAACCCGGCCCGTGCGGTTTCCGCCGACTGATGGCGCTCGGCAGCGGCGTCGCGCAGCTTGCGCAAGCTTGAAAACTCGCGCGCGTTGATGTCGATAGCCGCCTTTTCGTCCTTCAGCGCATCCAGTTCGGCCTTGAGTTCCGCCAGCTTGTGCTTGCGGCCTTGCGGTTTGTAGAAGGCATCCGCCTGCGCTTTCAATCCTGACAGGATGGCGCTGCTGTCCGGCAGGCCAGAGCTTGCCGAAAACAGGAGAGCGCCCAGTTCCCCCTCGCTCTTCAGGATGCTTTCGCCGCCCTTTTCGATGCTGTCATCATCGAGCGAGAACATCATCTGGTAGGTCGCCCGGTCGATCGAGCCGAGGGCTGCGGAAAACAGGTTGTCCGGCAGCGGCTGGTCATCCGCCCCCAGAAGCGAGTTCTGATTGCGCTTGACGCGCGAGACGGAATGGACCTTGCCGCCGGTCTCGATGACGCCACCCACGCGCATCGTCGCGTAGGGGTGCAGGAAGCCATAGCCGCTCAGGCGCTCGATACCGAACAAGAGATCGAGAAAAGCCGAAAACAGCGTCGATTTTCCCGCTTCGTTCGGACCATAGACAAGATGAAAATCCGCCCGGCCGGGACGTGCCTCGCCAAAATCCAGACTGCGTCCAGTGAATTTGCCATAGCGGATGAGATCGAGACGATTGAGGCGCATCAGCGATCCGCCTCCGCATCACTGCCATGCAGATAGGCCAGGACATCATCGCTACCGGCCAGCGCCAGGGCTTGCGTGAGAATTCCGGCCGCCTGCTCATCGCCGGCGAGACTGTCGCGCAATTCGCGGGGTAGCTGCAGCAACAGCTCATCGACCAGGGCGGCCGCTTCCAGGCGAAAGGCGTGGGAGGCCAACACGTCGGTGCGGATCAGGTCTGCCAGTTCCTCCACGGGATCTGGGCCGGTCAAAGCCGTGCCCGTTTCAACACCCCGGCAGGCAATATCGACCTTCTCGACCCAGCAGCCGTTGAGGCCGGCGGCAAGATTGGTGATTTCCGCCAGGAGAAAATCGGGATCGCGCCTGAGTTTCCAGGCGAGCGGCGTGGTCCCGGTCAGCGCGATTCTCAGAATCAGATGATCGGCGCCCGCCTCGTTTCGCAGAGATGCCAGAGCGTCACCCACTTTTTCCAGCATCTGGCGCCAGTCCTGCGCGCCGGTAAGGTCGATGGCCAAGCGCTCAAACACCGCCTGTCCGATTGGATGTTCGCGGTGCGCGAACGTCCCGTCGTCGTCAATGGTGACCAGCGTCACCGTCTTTGGCCCGGCCTCGTTGATATCGCGCCCCTGCGGCATGCCGGGCATGACGATCAGCGGCGCCTGCGCATGAACCTGGCGCAGGTGCACATGGCCGAGCGCCCAATAGTCGAACCCGTGCCGTGAAAGCTCCGCCACGCTGGTGGGCGCATAGGGGTCGTGGCCCGGTGTCCCCGCCAGACTGGTGTGCAGCAGGCCGATATTGACGGCATCGGCAACCGGCGGATGGAACGACGGCAAAAGGCTGTCGGGCGCATGCGGGTTGGCAAAACTGATGCCGTGGATATGGACGCCGCGGCCATCGCCGAGCGCCTTGGCCAGAACCGGTTTCGCCCGGCCGGCAAACACATGGACATTGGCGGGGAAGGTCAGCTCGCGCGTCATCGCCGATTGCGAATCATGGTTGCCTCGGATCAGGAACACGCCAATTCCGGCCGCTTCCAGACGCCGCAATTCGCCGGAGAGATAAAGCGCCGTGTTCATCGAGGTCTGCGAGCCGTCATAGAGGTCGCCGGCAATCAGCAGCGCATCGACATTTTCCGCAAGGCACAGGTCGACGATGCGCGCCAGCGCCGTCCGGGTCGCGCCTCGCACGAGATCGGCGAGTTCCGGATTTTTCAGCGCAAGACTGCGCAACGGTGAATCGAGATGAAGGTCGGCGGTATGGACGAAACGAAAGGGCATGGCCGACCATGGCCCGGCGTCCGCCCCCGCGTCAATGCCGCCGATCACCTGCTCCAAGGTCTATTCAGACCTTTCGGTCCAGCAACATTATTGGGCTGATACAAGGGCCTGGTGAAAAGGCCCGAGAATAGACTTGACGGCCCCGTCAACAATACCGTCATTTGACATGGCACCTCATAATATCCATATGAGACATCATGAAATCCACATTCGAAGTCTCCGACAAGCTCTTTGAGCTCTATCATCGCGTTCACCGCCTCATTAACGAATCGATGACGGAGGAAGGCGTGTCCTTGGCACGCAGCAAGTTCCTGTTTTTCCTCAGCAAGCTCGGCCCTTGCCGGTCAACCGATATTGCCGGTGCGCTGAATTTTGCGCCGCGCACGGTGACGGAAGCCATCGACGGGCTGGAGCGCGACAAGCTGGTAATGCGCAAGCCCGATCCGGAAGACCGCCGCGCAAAGATCGTTTCGATAACCGATGTCGGCCGCGTCGTTCTGGAAGCAGCCGAACATCCGCGCAAGCAGCTGATCGAGGAGATTTTTTCAGCGCTCGACGACCAGCAGCTCGACCAGATGCACGATATCGTCAGCCGGCTGGTGGCCAAGGCCGATGAAATCCGCACGCGCAAGGAAAACGAGGCAAACAGCGGCACATCCGCCGGGTAGCGCGTTTTTCGCTGCTTGCATCAGGTTCAAATAGAAAAGGCCGGGACATCATGTCCCGGCCTTTTCCGTTACCAGTACCGCCGCAATTACATTGCGTTCATCGTACCGATCGAGAAGAACAGCGTTTCGCCCGAAGAACCATCGACACCGTCATTGTCGGTGACGATGTAGCCGTTTCCGGCGGCATCGATGGTGAAGCCTTCGACCTTGTCAACGACGTAACCGTTGGTGGCTGACTTGAGGTCGGGAATCAGGTCGCGGACCTCTTCCTTCTTGACCACAGGCAGTTCGCCGCCGAGCTTGGCCGGCTTCAGGTCGGCGAGAGCGACGCGGTAGAGCTTCTTCAGCTTGGCCGCATCGCCGATCAGGTTGTCGCGCTCGATGATATAGGCGTGCTCGCCGCTGACGGTGATTTCGGAAAGGCCGACCCAGCCCGCATCCGTCTTTTCGAGCGGATAGCGCACGGCGCCCCATTCCTTCGAGGAGGGCTTGTAGGAAACGAGCTTCACGAAGCCCTTTTCGTCGTCGCCCCATTCGCGCTGCACGGCCATCCACAGAACCTTGTCATCGCCTTCGCCAACGCTGGTGATGCCCTCGAAGCCGAAACGCTTCTCGCCGGCACGCAGCTCGGCGGGGATGGCGATTTCCTTTTCGATGGCGCCCTTTTCATTCACATGAATGATGGCGTGGCTGTAGAGCTTGTCGGCATCGCCTTCGGACGCCAGCCAGAAGCCGCCTTCACCATCCGGCACCAGGCCTTCGATGTCGAGCTTCTGGGCTGCGGCACCCGCACGCGTGATGCGCAGTGCGTCGGTGATCCTCGCTGGCTTTGCAGTGGCATCGATCGTGAAGATCGTCGGCTGCGACGCATAGACCGAATCGTTGACCGCGTAGAGATGACCCGCCTGGTCCTTGACCGGAGCCAGACCCGAAAGGGCGCCGAAGCCGATGAGCTCGCCATCCTTTTCGGTGGAGACGATCTGCGGATAGGCGGCCTCGCCTTCCGCACGCTCATAGATCATGACATGCGAACGGGCGCCGCCATCTTCGACGAGGTCGGTTTCGTTGGCGGTCACGAACAGGTTGCGGCCGGGAATGGCGACGGCGCCTTCCGGGCCGATGCCGGACGGCAGCAGTTGCAGAAGCTGCGGTTCAGCGCCGGTATCCTTGTAGACGCCGACGATGGATGCGCGCTCGGCCAGCACGAAGAACAGGTTGTCCTCGCCGAACTTGGCGGCTTCCAGACCTTCCGGCTCGACGCCCTTCTTGTTGCGGGCATCCGGATAGTGACCGATCTTGGCGATCTCGCGCTCGAAAGCCGCGCCGTTCTCATAGAGAACCTTGCCGGTCTTGTCGAAGATGGTAAAGCCGCGCGCGCCGCCCTTCCAGTCGCCTTCATTGGCAACGACGAGACGATTGTCGTCCAGCCATTTCACCGCATCCGGCTCGCGGGCGACGTCCTTCAGCTCGCCGGTAAACTTCAGCGCGCCGTCCTTCTTGGTGTCGATGCCTTCAAGGCTGACGGTACCGGCGGAGAAATGGCTTTTCACGGTGCCGGTCTTGCCATCGATGATGACGATATAGTTGTTTTCCTGAAGCGTCAGGGCGATCTCGTCCTGGCCATTGAAGGCGACGAATTCCGGCTCCGGATCATCGCCTGCGACATCGGCAAGACCGGTCAGGGTGACATGCTTGATCGAGCCGCAATCGACAACGCCGTCCTTGAGCGACAGGATGACGAGGTCGCCTGCCGGCAGCTGCGGCAGGTCGCCGTCATTGACGTCCTCGTCGCGCTCGTTTTCGATCGCGATCGCGGCGATCGTCTTGTCCTTGTTCAGGGCGATCGAGTCCGGCTGACCGCCGAGATCGCAGGTCGTATCGACGGCCTTGGAGGCGATATCGACCTGGGCCAGGATGCCGGATGGCTTGACGAAGCTTTCGCGCGTGTTGATCGCGACGAGCGCCTTGCCGGCGGCGATGGTCACCGAGGTCGGCTCGCCGTCGAACGCGATGGAGCCACCGGCCTTCGGGGCCTTGGCATCGGTGATATCGATGATGCCGATCGCCTTGTTCGGGCTGTCAGAATAGATCAGCGTGTTGCCGTCTTCGCTCGCGGCGATGATTTCAGCCGAGGTGACGGACTTGGCATCCGCCCCTTCAGGCAGATTGCCGGCGACGGCGAAGGACGCGATGCGATTGAATACGGGCTCTGCGCTGACCGCCGAGGCGGTTGAGGCAGCCAGCACGGCAGCGAGTGCTGCGGTGAGCGAAAATGTCTTCACGGGATGTCCCTCCTGGTGAATGAATACGCAGGGGGTTTTGATCGCGCTGTGTAACACCCGCATGACAGCTAGTGCATATTAGAATTCGGTGGCCAGAACGCGGCCTGGCAAAGCCCGCAAACGAAAAGAGGCCCGGGAAAACCCGGGCCTCAAATCAACCTGCTTTCGAACCGTTGGCGTCTTCGCCACGGTGCTGCAGACAAAACATGAAACTTAGTTCACGGCGTCCTTGAGACCCTTGCCGGCCGAGAACTTCGGCACGTTGCGGGCTGGGATATCAACTTCTGCGCCAGTGGACGGGTTACGGCCCTTGGATGCTTCGCGGCGGCTGACCGAGAAATTGCCGAAGCCGACGAGACGAACGTCGCCGCCGTTCTTCAGTTCTGCCTGGATAACGTCGAAGATTGCGTCAACTGCAGAAGATGCATCTGTCTTCGAGAGTCCGGCCTTTTCGGCAACTGCGGACACGAGCTCATTCTTGTTCATGTTTCCACCCCTTTCAATACTGGTTCGAAACGACTCAATTTTCAAGCCGGGAGCAGCATACGCGCCGCCCTCGCCTTGGCAAACCCAATCGCTCCGAATCCCATGGAATGCAAGGCTTTGCGCAGGGTTTTACATAAAAAAGACCGGCAAAAATGCCGGTCTTCCACTGTTTCCGCTGCAAATCAGTGCACAACCTGCGAAGGGCACCAGTTTGCGCTCAAGTCAAGCGATTAGTGAGCAATCGCCGTTCCGGCCTCGTCAACCGGGTCGGCGGCTGCGATCGGCACGGCCTGCTTGGCCGGATCCCACTCGATTGCGACGGGCACCCGCAGCAACGCATGCTGCAGAACCTCGCCAATATGCGAGACCGGAATGATCTCCATATTGTTCTTCACGTTGTCTGGAATATCCGCCAGATCCTTGGCGTTTTCTTCCGGGATCAGCACCTTCTTGATGCCGCCGCGAAGCGCTGCGAGCAGCTTTTCCTTCAGGCCACCAATCGGCAGGACACGGCCGCGCAGGGTGATTTCACCCGTCATCGCCACGTCCTTGTTGACGGCAATACCCGTCATGATTGACACGATCGCGGTCGCCATGGCCACACCGGCGGACGGACCGTCCTTGGGTGTCGCGCCTTCCGGCACGTGCACGTGGATATCGCTCTTGTCGAACAGCGGCGGCTCGATGCCGAAGTCGATCGCGCGCGAGCGGACGTATGATGCCGCAGCCGAAATCGATTCCTTCATCACGTCGCGCAGGTTGCCGGTCACCGTCATGCGGCCCTTGCCGGGCATCATGACACCTTCGATCGTCAGAAGCTCGCCGCCGACTTCCGTCCAGGCAAGACCGGTGACAACACCGACCTGGTCGGTACGCTCGGCTTCGCCGTGGCGGTAGCGCGGAACACCAAGATAGTCGTTGATGTTCTCGGCAGTCACCTCGACCTTGCCGGTACGGCCCTTCAGGATTTCGGTGACGGCCTTGCGGGCGACCTTCATCAGTTCGCGCTCAAGGCTACGCACACCGGCTTCGCGGGTATAGGTCTGGATGATCGCCGACAGGGCACCGTCGGTGATCGAGAACTCCTTCGGCTGAAGCGCGTGATCGGCAATCGCCTTCGGCAACAGGTGCCGCTTGGCAATTTCCAGCTTTTCTTCTTCCGTGTAGCCGGCAATACGGATCACTTCCATGCGGTCCATCAAGGGCGCCGGGATGTTGAGCGTATTGGCCGTCGTGATGAACATCACGTTCGAGAGGTCATATTCGACCTCCAGATAGTGGTCCATGAACGTCGAGTTCTGTTCCGGATCGAGCACCTCAAGCAGAGCCGACGACGGATCGCCACGGAAATCCTGGCCCATCTTGTCGATTTCGTCGAGCAGGAAGAGCGGGTTGGACTTCTTTGCCTTCTTCATCGACTGGATGACCTTGCCGGGCATCGAGCCGATATAGGTACGGCGGTGACCGCGGATTTCGGCTTCGTCACGGACGCCGCCGAGTGCCATGCGGATATATTCGCGGCCGGTCGCCTTGGCGATCGACTTGGCAAGCGAGGTCTTGCCGACGCCCGGAGGGCCGACGAGGCAGAGGATCGGCCCCTTGATCTTTTGCGAACGTGCCTGAACCGCCAGATACTCGATGATCCGTTCCTTGACCTTGTCGAGGCCGAAATGATCCAGTTCCAGCACCTGTTCGGCGTGGTTGAGATCGGTCTTGACCTTCGACTTCTTCGACCACGGAATGCCCAGCAGCCAGTCCAGATAGTTGCGTACGACGGTGGCTTCCGCCGACATCGGGCTCATCTGGCGCAGCTTCTTGACTTCCGCGTCGGCCTTTTCACGGGCTTCCTTGGAAAGCTTGGTCTTGGTGATGCGGTCTTCCAGCTCGGCCATCTCGTCGCGGCCTTCCTCGCCGTCGCCGAGCTCCTTCTGGATCGCCTTCATCTGCTCGTTCAGGTAATACTCGCGCTGGGTCTTCTCCATCTGGCGCTTGACGCGCGAGCGGATGCGCTTTTCGACCTGCAGAACCGAAATCTCGCCTTCCATGAAGCCGAGCGCCTTTTCAAGGCGCAGCTTGACGCTGGTCGTCTCGAGCATTTCCTGCTTCTCGACGATCTTGATGGACAGATGCGAGGCAACGGTGTCGGCCAGCTTCGAATAGTCTTCGATCTGGCTGGCAGCGCCGACGACTTCCGGAGAAATCTTCTTGTTGAGCTTCACATAGCTCTCGAACTCCGAGACGACCGAACGGCTGAGCGCCTCGATCTCGACCGGGTCTTCTTCCGGCTCGGAAAGCGGATGGGCCATGGCTTCATAGAATTCTTCACGGCCGGTATAGCCGTCGATCTCGGCGCGCGCACGGCCTTCGACCAGAACCTTGACGGTCCCGTCGGGCAGCTTAAGCAGCTGCAGCACATTGGCGATGGTGCCGATCTGATAGATGGCTGCCGGTTCCGGATCGTCGTCGCTGGCGTTGATCTGGGTGGCAAGCATGATCTGCTTGTCGGTACCCATCACTTCTTCCAGCGCACGGATCGACTTTTCACGGCCAACAAAGAGCGGCACGATCATATGCGGGAACACCACGATATCGCGCAGCGGCAGAACCGGATAGGTCGCGCTCTCGATTGCCGGAGACGTTTTGCTCGTCATGTCATTTCCTTTCCGTCCCGTTTCCGGGCCCGTTCCCCGAAGCCTTCAAGAGCGCATCGGGTCCTCATTCTTTCCACTGTCAGGTGGAGTGTGTGACGTCTGTTTTCAACCCTTTGCCGACTACAGACCTGGGAGGCGGCGTAGTCGGATAGTAAACGGCATCTGACTGTTGCGGACCTTGCCGCGGGAGTTAACGCACACGCTTCGTGCCGGGACACGCCGACACAGAATCGTAACATAATCGCGTTGTTGCTCGCTTTTAGCAATCGCTGATTCGACGGATTAACGGTTCTGCCGCAACCTCCCTTGGGAAGGCCGTCAGTGCGCCGTGATGCAAAATGCGCAGGGCTGCCCTGCACCTTCGGCACCGCCTCTCCCGATTTGGAGGTACAACACGGATATCCGGCATCATCCAACATGAAAAAGGCCCGCACATGGCGGGCCTTGCTCTGGATATCGATGTCCTCCGGTCAAGCCGAATCAGGTCAAGCCAAAATCAGCTCCGGCCGAAGTCAGGTCAGGCCGAAACGTTGGCCTTTTCTTCCGAGCGCTCCGAATAGATGTAGAGCGGGCGGGCGGAGCCCTTGACCACCTCGTCGGAGATGACCACTTCGCGAACGCCTTCCAGCGTCGGCAGTTCGAACATGGTGTCGAGCAGGATCTTCTCCATGATCGAGCGCAGGCCACGGGCACCGGTCTTGCGGATGATGGCTCGCTTGGCGATTTCGCGCAGCGCGTCCTCATGGAACGTCAGCTCGACGTCTTCCATCTCGAACAGGCGCTGGTACTGCTTGATCAGCGCGTTCTTCGGTTCCGACAGGATCTGGATGAGCGCCGGCTCGTCGAGATCCTCGAGCGTCGCCAGGACAGGCAGACGGCCGATAAATTCCGGGATGAGGCCGAACTTCACCAAATCTTCCGGCTCCAGTTCGCGCAGCACTTCGCCGACGCGGCGGTCTTCCGGTGACTTCACCGAAGCACCAAAGCCGATCGAGGTCTTTTCGCCGCGCGCCGAGATGATCTTGTCGAGACCGGCAAATGCGCCGCCGCAGATGAACAGGATGTTGGTCGTGTCAACCTGCAGGAATTCCTGCTGCGGATGCTTGCGGCCGCCCTGCGGAGGAACGGATGCGACCGTGCCTTCCATGATCTTCAGCAGTGCCTGCTGCACGCCCTCGCCCGAAACATCCCTCGTGATCGACGGATTGTCGGACTTGCGCGAAATCTTGTCGACTTCGTCGATATAGACGATGCCGCGCTGCGCACGCTCGACATTGTAGTCGGCCGACTGCAGGAGCTTCAGGATGATGTTTTCGACGTCCTCGCCGACATAACCGGCTTCGGTGAGCGTCGTGGCATCGGCCATGGTGAACGGCACGTCGATGATGCG
Source organism: Rhizobium sp. Root483D2 (assembly GCF_001426685.1). Taxonomy (GTDB): domain Bacteria; phylum Pseudomonadota; class Alphaproteobacteria; order Rhizobiales; family Rhizobiaceae; genus Pararhizobium; species Pararhizobium qamdonense. The sequence continues at coordinate 97,776 of NZ_LMFB01000044.1, forward strand.
GGCCAAGGTCTGCGCCAGATAGGTCTTGCCGCAACCGGTCGGGCCGACGAGCATGATGTTGGATTTCGCCAACTCAACGTCGGTGCCCTTGGCGGCATGGGCCAGGCGCTTGTAATGGTTGTGGACGGCAACCGACAGGATGCGCTTGGCCTGTTGCTGGCCAATGACGTATTCGTCGAGAACCTTGATGATCTCCTGCGGCGTCGGAACGCCATCGCGGGATTTGACCATCGATGTCTTGTTCTCTTCGCGGATGATGTCCATGCACAATTCGACGCATTCATCGCAGATGAACACTGTCGGTCCGGCAATCAGCTTGCGGACCTCGTGCTGGCTCTTTCCGCAGAAGGAGCAGTATAGGGTATTCTTGGAGTCACCGCCGTTGCTACCGCTGACCTTGCTCATATCACTTTCCTTCCAGCACGCCGGACACCTTGAGAGAAGGTGAAACGGACTACTCAACCCGCTCCGCACATTTTCCGCTTTGATGGCGCAAAATCACGGCGCTCTCGGGAGTACGAACCGGCTTCAAACAACCACGTTTGATGTCCGGCAGCAACGAATCTCCCACCGAATACCGAATGCTAGGACTTCAAACTTCAACATAGCATTAACGGTCGATATTAACGGCTTTGGCCTGCGGATAAAGCCCCATGACGGTTACAATTGTGTCACAAATGCATCTATCCGCACACAAAAGCTTGTTTTCACGCTTCTGACGCGGCTTCCATGGCCTCACGCGAGGTGATGACCTTGTCGACAACACCCCAGCTGAGCGCTTCATCAGCAGTCATAAAGTGGTCACGATCAAGCGTCTGTTCAACCTCTTCCAAGGTGCGGCCTGTGTGCTTGACGTAAACTTCGTTCAAACGGCGCTTCATTTTCAGGATGTCGCGGGCATGCCGTTCGATATCGGATGCCTGGCCCTGGAAGCCGCCAGACGGCTGGTGAACCATGATGCGGGCGTTCGGCGTCGCAAAACGCATATCTTTGTGGCCGGCAGCCAGAAGCAGCGAGCCCATGGACGCGGCCTGGCCGATGCACAGCGTCGAGACGGCCGGCTTGATGAACTGCATCGTATCGTAGATCGCCATGCCGGCGGTGACGACGCCACCCGGCGAATTGATGTACAGGGCGATTTCCTTCTTCGGGTTTTCAGCCTCAAGGAACAGCAGCTGCGCGCAGATCAGCGTTGCCATGTGGTCTTCCACAGGACCCGTCAGAAAGATGATGCGCTCTTTCAGGAGACGCGAAAAGATATCGTAGGAGCGCTCGCCGCGATTGGTCTGTTCAACGACCATCGGCACCAGAGCCATAGCGGTATCAACGGGATTTCTCATGTCAAACCTTTGTCTATCTGGCGCGCAAACCCTTTCGCGCACCGGGAATCATCGGGAATATCTCTTGTCCATACATAGAGTGTCCAAGTACCCCACTTCAAGTCGCGAAGTCTTCATAACGTTAATACACGTTTTGAACCGCAACCTTGCCACGTCAAGCGCCCACCCTACCCTTTAGCGGCTGCGAATGAGCGGGATAGGGGCAATCGGGGATTTATGCTGTTCCACACAGGCTTTGGCGCATTCTGAGTGAAAAATCGGTAAATGCGGATCACAGTTGCGATTCGATCGGCAGGACGCCGATGACACCGGCAATCAGGCGGCGCCAGAAGCCGGCTTCCGGCTCGCGGCGAAGCACGCGCGCCTCGTCGCCCTGCCGATCATGCCAGCGCAGCCGCCCGCCGTCGAGCGACAGGCGGAAGCTGTTGTCCGGGCTGGTTTCCGCATCGAAGATCGCCTCCACCTCCCGCACCAGAGCAGGGTGCGTAAAGAGCACACCCATTTCCGTATTCAGCGATGCCGAGCGCGGATCGAAATTCATCGAGCCGACAAAACCGGTTTTTCCATCGACCGTGAAGGCCTTGGTGTGAAGGCTTGCACCGCGCGAGCCGAACAGCGACATCCGCTGCGGATCGCCCGGTTCATGCGTCGCTTTCAGCTCGAACAGCACCGCCCCGCCCCTCAGCAATGCCTTGCGGTAATTGGCATAGGCGCCGTGAACCGCAGCGACGTCGGTGGCGGCGAGCGAATTGGTCAAAACCTCGACCTTGACATGCCGCTCGACCAGCCGCGTGATCTCGGCAATGCCCTGCGCGCCGGGAATGAAATAGGGGGAAATTACCCGCACGCCATGCTGCGCGGAGGTCAGCGCCGGCATCAGTTCGCGCATGACCCAGTTGTTGCGCTTCTGCAGAAACGCTTTTTCGGGCGGATCAGACACCAGCATGGCAGCGCTCGTCCAATGCAGGACCGCGCCATCCGGCAAAAGGGCGCCGTCAGGTATCGCCTTTCCGGCATGGGCCAGATAATGCCGCCCACCCGGCGTTTGAGCGATTTTCTCCAGCTTCGTCCGGAACGCCGGCAGATAATGGGCGCGCGGCGTGCGCAACGACCCGATCGGCACCACGACGGAACTGTTCCAGTAGCGGTCAAAGACCGTTGCGGCCTCGTCGGCGACCGGCCCCAGCATCCAGACATCGAGATCGCGGAAATTCGACAGCTCATCGGCATCGAAATAGGCGTCGCCGATATTGCGCCCGCCGGCGATCACGACCCGGCCATCGGCGATCCACTGCTTGTTGTGCATGCGCCGCGTCGCCCGGAAAGGCCGCATCATCATTTCCAGCCCGCGCTTCAAGCGGTCGGTGCGCGCCCGGCTCGGATTGAACAGCCGTACCTCGATATTGGCATGGCCATCCAGCGACAGGCACATGCGGTCGTGCAGCCCGGCATTGATATCATCCAGCAGCAGCCGCACCTTGACGCCGCGATCAGCAGCGGCCAGCACCTCGCGGATCAGCATCCGCCCGGTCAGATCGTTCTTCCAGTAATAATATTGCAGATCAAGGCTGCGCCCTGCCCTGCGCGCCGATATCGCCCGCAGCGCAAAAGCAGCCATATTGTCGGAGACCAGCGAAATGCCGTTGAGGCCCGGGTTTTCGCCGAGAAACGGTTGTGCCAGCCGGTCCAGCTCCGTCTCCCCGTCCTGCGGCTGCAAGGCTGCCGATGCCGGCCCCTGCAAGCGGCGCCCGAAACGGCCATAGGCATAGACGGCAACCAGCGCCAGAAGAGCGAACACGGAAACAGACAGGGCGACGATATGGGCACGCATGCTAGGACGGCCTGTTGGTCATGGTTGTGCGGCGGAGACCGCTTGCGCCGGCTTTGCCTCGCCCAGCGCGGCCTTCAGATCGATATAGGCCTTGATCGGCAGATGATCGGAGGCAACGCGCGACAGCGGCGTGTTGTGGACCTCGACGGCTGTGACCAGATTATGCGGGCTTCCCATCACCCGGTCGAGGGCCAAAAGCGGAAAGCGCGAGGGAAAACTCGGCACGGCGGTGGCGGCGTGATCAAAGACCGGGCTCAGCGAACTCAGCGCCGAGCGGCGGCCCATCCGCCACTCGTTGAGATCGCCAATCAACAGCGTCGGCCGCTCTTCCGCCTCGCTGATAGCGGCGATGATCGCCGCCGCCTGGCGGGCGCGGGAATGCCGGAGCAGGCCGAAATGCGCGGCAATGATCCGGAGCGGCCCGGCCTTCAAGTCGAGATCAACGACCAGCGCGCCGCGCGGCTCGACACCCGGCAGCTTCAGCTGATGGACCTTGGCGACGGCACCTTCGCGCAACAGCAGCACATTGCCGTGCCAGCCATGGCCCTTGGCGGAAAAGGCTGCGATCGGCACCGCGATCAGGTGACAGTCACGGTGAAGCCGCTCAAGATCGAGCAGGCCCGCACGCTCGCCAAACCGCTGGTCGGCCTCCTGCAGCGCGATGATATCGGCGCCAATTTCACTGATCACGTCGGTGATGCGGCCGGGGTCGAAACGATTGTCGGTACCGACGCATTTGTGGATATTGTAGGAGGCAATGACGGTGTCGCCACGGTCGCCTGCCGGATCCCTGCCCGCCAGGGATACGCGTTTTCCGCGGATGGCGGCCAGAATGCCCGCTGACAGGCTGGTATGCGACGAAGCCATAGTCTCTCTCTGGTCGTTGCCGTTCACCAACCAAGACATAGACATGTCGCACCGCAAGGCAAGACGGCATCCGCCAGATCGGCGCATTTCACGGGATGAGATGCGATTTTGCGGGTGGGGAAATCTTGTAGCGGCATGACAATCTGCTTGTCGGGTTCGCAGCACTGGCCATAAATCACAAGCGCCAGACGCCGTTTCATCCAGTGAGAATGCACAATGCCGATAGCTTCAGCCATTACCATCCAGCCGGACACGCGAACCGCCCGTATCGACGTGCGCGATCCGGCTTTCTACACGAACCCGCTTTCCGCCTACGCCGACCTGCATGCCCAATGTCCGTCCTTCTTCTGGGAAGAGCAACAGCAATGGTATTTTGCGGGCTACGACCAGGTGAACAGCCTGTTGCGCGACCGGCGTTTCGGCCGGCAGATCCTGCATGTGGCAACCCGCGAGGAGCTGGGCCTGCCCGAGCCCAAGCCGCATCTTGCGGATTTCGACCGTCTGGAGGCCCATTCGCTGCTGGAGCTTGAACCACCCGCCCATACGCGGCTGCGCACGCTGGTCAACCGCGCCTTTGTTTCGCGCCAGATCGAGCAGCTGAAGCCGGATATTGCAGCCCTTTCCCATTCCCTTATCGACGGTTTCGAGCAGGACGGGCATGTGGAGCTGTTGAAAGCTTACGCCGAGATCGTTCCGGTGACCGTGATCGCCCGGATGCTCGGCGTGCCCACAGACATGGCGCCCAAATTGCTCGACTGGTCGCACCGCATGGTGAAAATGTATGTGTTCAATCCGTCGCTGGAGACCGAACAGGATGCAAACCGGGCGTCGGCCGAGTTTGCCGAATACTTAAAGGGGATTATCGGCTGGAAGCGGCAAAATCCGGCCGACGATCTCCTGACCCATATGATCACCACGGAGAAAGACGGCGAGCGGCTGTCCGACGACGAGCTGATATCCACGGCGGTGCTTCTCTTGAACGCCGGACATGAGGCCACCGTGCATCAGCTGGGCAATGCCGTGCACACCCTGCTGGAAACCGGCACATCGCCAAAGGACGTGTTCTCCAGCGATACCACCACCGAACGGACCATCGAGGAGACGATGCGCTATGCCGCGCCGCTGCATATCTTCCAGCGCTATGTCCTGTCCGACATCGAGCTCGAAGACGGCATCACCTTGAAGAAGGGCGACAAGATCGGCCTGTTGCTCGGAGCTGCCAATGTCGATCCGAAGAAATTCTCCGATCCCCTCACCTTCCGTCCCGGCCGCAACGAGGGCGCGCACGTGTCATTCGGTGCCGGGCTTCATTTCTGCATAGGCGCGCCCTTGGCACGGCTGGAACTGAAACTGTCGCTGCCGATCCTGTTCGAACGGCTGCCTAACCTACGGCTTGCGGCCGAACCGCATGTCAAGGACAGCTATCATTTCCACGGGTTGGAGCGGCTTGAGCTTGAATGGTGAAGGGGCGGCGCAGCATACAAGCTGCGCCGAGCCTTTTCATCACTCCGGAAAATCCGCTGCTTCTGTAACGTCGGCCCAGGCCTCGAAATCGCGGCGCAACGTCTCGATCTTGCCGCGCCCGCCAGCCAGAGCCGCCTTGCCCAGGAGCAGACGCAGCGGTGGTTTTTCGGCTTCGACGGCCTTGATGATCGCCTTGACGGCCCGCTCCGGATCGCCCGGCTGCTTGCCGTTGCGTTCGCGGATGCCTGCGGCATTCTTGCCGGCCGTGCCGCTGTAGTCGTTGATCGTCTGCGGCGCTTCATTGGCCGAGCGTCCGGCCCAATCGGTTCTAAAACCGCTCGGCTCCACCAAAAGGACCTTGATGCCGAGCGGCGCTGTCTCAAGCGACAGAGCCTCGGACAGGCCTTCGACGGCGAATTTGGTGGCGTTGTAGAAGCCGACGGCCGGGCCGCCGCGAATGCCGCCGATCGAGGATATGTTGACGACGGTGCCGGACCGCTGCTGGCGCATGGCAGGCAGAACCGCCCGCGTGACGGCGGCAAGACCCCAGACGTTGATTTCGAACATGCGGCGGACTTCGTCCAGCTCGCTTTCCTCGACCGAGCCGAAATAGCCGATACCGGCATTGTTGACGAGGACGTCGATGCGGCCGAAGCGGGCGAGTGCCGCCTGGACTGCGGCCTCGACCTCATCCGGCTTGGTGACATCGAGCTGCAAGGCCAGAGCCTTGTCCTCGTTGCCGGTAACAAGGTCTTCGACCTGCGCCGGATTGCGGGCGGTCACGACGGTCGGGTAACCGAGCGAGAGGGTCTGCTGTGCCAGTTGCCGGCCAAAACCGGTTGAGCAACCGGTGATGAACCAGACGGGTTTATCGGCGTGGGACATGAGATTTCTCCTGAAAAATATTCGACAATATTCGACAATATGAAGTGTGCAGTATTAGAGACGTCATCCACCCGGGCGGGAATACTAGACCCGGATGACATAATCCTTGCGAGTCGTTTCAATCACTTCCCAGGTTCCCTTGAAGCCAGGTCTGAGGATCATGCTGTCGCCGGCCTTCAGGTGCGTTTCGGCACCGCCGTCTTCCGTCACGATCGAGATGCCGGACAGGATGTGGAAATATTCCCATTCGTCATAGACGATACGCCACTTGCCCGGCGTTGCCTCCCAGATGCCGGCATAGATGCCGCCGTCAGTTTCCTCGAAATTCCAGGTGCGGAATTGCGGCGTGCCGGAAATCAAGCGGTCAGGCGCCGGCGCGCCCGCCTCGGGCTCAAGCGATGCAGGATCGAAAATCAGCGCGTGGGTCATGGATGCTCCGCATGAACAAGATGGCCGGCGAACCGGCCATCTTTGAAGGGATCAGGCTTTCGCCAGCGACTGTTCGAGATCGGCGATGATATCAGCGACATCCTCGATCCCGACCGACAGGCGCACGACTTCCGGGCCAGCGCCGGCCGCCGTCTGTTGTTCCGGCGTCAACTGCCGGTGCGTGGTCGAAGCCGGGTGGATCACCAGCGAGCGTGTGTCACCGATATTGGCGAGATGCGAGACCATTTCCAGGCCCTCGACAAAGCGCTTTCCGGCCTCGTATCCGTCTTTCAGGCCGAAGGTGAACACGGCGCCGGCACCGCGCTTGGAATATTTCTGCTGCAGTCCGTGATTGGCGTCACTTTCAAGACCGGCATATTTCACCCAGGCCACCTTGTCATGGCTGCTCAGCCATGTGGCAACTGCCAGCGCATTATCGCAATGGCGCTGCATTCTGAGCGGCAGCGTCTCGATGCCGGTCAGGAGCAGGAAGGCGTTGAACGGCGAAATGGCCGGGCCGAAATCGCGCAGGCCCAGAACCCGGCAGGCGATGGCGAAGGCGAAATTGCCGAAGGTCGCATGCAGCACCATGCCGGCATATTCCGGGCGCGGTTCCGACAGGATCGGATATTTTCCGGATTTCGACCAGTCGAACGTGCCGCCATCGACAATCACGCCGCCCATCGAATTGCCATGGCCGCCCATGAACTTGGTCAGCGAATGCACGATGATATCGGCACCGTGCTCGATCGGCTGGATCAGGTAGGGCGTTGCCATCGTGTTATCGACGATCAGCGGCAGGCCGTGCTTCTTGGCGACGGCGGAAATGGCGGCGATATCGACGAAAGTGCCGCCGGGATTGGCCAGGCTCTCGATGAAGATCGCCTTGGTGCGGTCGTCGATCTGGCTTTCGAACGAGGCGATATCGTTGGTATCCACCCAGCGCACCTGCCAGTCGAACGACTTGAAGGCATTGCCGAACTGGTTGACCGAGCCGCCATAGAGCTGGCGGGCTGCAAGGAAGTTGTCGCCGGGGCTCATGATCGCGTGGAAGACCAGAAGCTGCGCCGCATGGCCGGACGCGACAGCAAGCGCTGCCGTGCCGCCTTCAAGGGCCGCAACGCGCTCTTCGAGCACCGCCTGGGTCGGGTTCATGATTCGCGTGTAGATATTGCCGAAGGCCTGCAGGCCGAACAGCGAGGCGGCGTGGTCGGTATCGTTGAAAACGAAGCTGGTCGTCTGGTAGATCGGCGTTGCCCGCGCGCCCGTCGTCGGGTCCGGCGCCGCTCCGGCGTGGATCGCAAGCGTGTTGAAACCGGGTTTGTTGGTCATGGATGTGTCCTCCCTTGGTCAAGTTCGGCGCACTATTTCAGAGGCAGTACCGTGCGGTCAAAGACTGTTTTGCCTGATTTGCAGGCCGCGCGAGCAAGGAATTCCAAATCCTTGAGCCCACGGTTGCAAAATCAGCCGACCAGCCGCGGATACTCGATCGCCGGGCAGCGGTCCATCACCACCTTGATGCCGTTTTCCTCAGCCTTTGCCGCAGCTTGGTCGTCGCGCACGGCCAGTTGCGTCCATATGAATTGGGGCCGGTCTTTCAAGGCGAGGATTTCATCGACCAGGGCCGGAAGCGCATCTGCGGCGCGGAACACATCGACCATATCGACCGGTTCGGGAATATCGGCAAGCGTGGCGTAAACCGTCTGGCCGTGGATTTCCTTGCCCGCCTGGCCCGGATTGACCGGGAAAACCGTGTAGCCCTTGCGCAGCAGGAACGCCATCACGCGGTAGCTCGGCCGCTCCGCATTGGGCGATGCGCCGACCAGGGCAATCGTTTTCGTCGCGCGCAAAATATCGGAGAGATAATAGTCGGGATAGACATCATGATTCATCGTTGAATTCCGGCCTCTATACTCTGTGTGCCGATACATGGGACGGCCTTTGGAGGTTTCAACCGATCACGTTCGCGCCTGCATGTAAATCAGCGGCTTATAAAATGGCTAGGATGTCACCAAATCTGGCCTTCATCCGGCCTTGCCGGAAAATCGGATTGCTTTTCGGCAATTGCCGCCGCAAAACTCGGACGCTGCGCCGTTTCCTCAGCCGATCCGCCGTCTTTCTCGCATTTCCAAAGGTTTCCCGTGCCTCTCGACGTCATCGCTCTCGTTCTGTTTGGAGCGCTCCTGCATGCGACCTGGAATGCACTGGTCAAGGCCGGATCGGAAAAGTCGCTCGATGCGGCGATGATTGCGCTGGGTGCCGCCGTCGTCGCCCTGCCCTTCCTCCCCTTCATGCCGCTGCCGCATCCGGATGCCTGGCCGTTCATTCTGGTTTCGGCGCTGTTCCAGTTCGCCTATTTCCAGCTTGTCGCCGCTGCCTACCGCGCCGGCGATATCGGCCTCGTCTATCCGCTGATGCGCGGCGTGGCACCGTTGCTGGTGGCGGCGACAAGTGGGGCGATCATCGGCGAAAACCTGTCGAGCGGCGCGATTGCCGGCGTCCTGACGATCTCGACCGGCGTGCTGACGCTCGCTTTCGAAGCGCGCAAGGGCGGCAAGCGCGCCATCCTTCTGGCGCTGGCCAATGCCGTGGTGATTGCCTGCTATACCTATGTCGACGGGATCGGTGCGCGGCTGGCGCTCAATCCCATCTCCTACACACTGTGGATGGCGCTCCTGCCGCCGGTGCTTCTGTTTGCATGGGCTTTTGCAAAACGCGGCTTTGCGCCGGTGCTTTTCCACGTACGCCATCAATGGTGGCGCGGGCTGATCGGCGGCGGCGGCTCGATCGGCGCCTATGGCCTGGCGCTGTGGGCCATGACAAAAGCGCCGGTGGCAACGGTGGCGGCGTTGCGCGAAACATCGATCCTGTTTGCCATCGTCATCTCGATCGTCTTCCTGAAGGAACGCGTCAGCATCTTCCGCATCGTTGCTGCCTGCCTCATTGCGCTGGGGGCGCTGATGCTGAAGCTGGCTTGAGCGATGATTGACGCCAAGTTCAGGCGGCCGATTTTGCAGGAAGAACTTCGGCCTTGATCCGATCCCCGTTTTGCCGCGACGCGACCGCGAGATCATACGTGGCCTGAAGTCCGAGCCAGAACTGAGGATCATTTCCAAAGAACTGACCGAGCCTCAAGGCGGTATCGGCGGAAATAGCCCGTTTTCCAGTCAGAATTTCGGAAATCCGTCCGGAGTTTATGCGCAACGCGAGGGCCAACGCGTTGCCTGTCATGCTGCGCGCATCCAATTCTTCTCTTAGCATCGCGCCTGGGTGAACCTCGAACATTCCAGTCTCCTTCAGTGGTAATCGACGATTTCCACGTCATAAGCGTGCCCATCTTCAAATCGGAAACACAGCCGCCAAGGCCCATTGATGGTCATGGCCCATTGGTTTTTTCGATCGCCCGACAACTTATGCAAGCCAACCGATTTCAGAGGAGCCAGATCATCAAGCGACCGGGCATTTGCAACATGACCAGCCGCATTTTTGCCTTGCCGGCATCCAAGCCTGAAAACTTTGATTTTCCGCTCTCGGTAAATTGCCGTGTCGCGCTATTGGCGATCGATTTGATCATCGGTCAAAGATACTACGCGTTACGATGCATGTCTATCGTGCAGCGCGCTGCGTTAATCCGGCTTCCACTCCGGCGTCCGCTTGCCGAGCACGGCGTCGATCCCCTCCTTCGCGTCAGACTTCAGCATATTCTCCACCATGACGCCTGTCGCAAAATCATAGGCCTCGGTGATGCTCATCTCGGCCTGCTGATAAAATGCCCGCTTGCCGATCCTCAGCGCTTGCGGCGATTTCGAGGCGATGACGGCGGCGTATTTGTTGACCACCTGCTGCAGATACTGTTTCGGCACGATGCGGTTGACGAGGCCAAAATCCTTGGCGGTCGAGGCGTCGATGGTTTCGCCGGTCAACAGCATTTCCATGGCCTGCTTGGGATGGGCGGCACGGGATACCGCAACCATTGGCGTCGAGCAGAACAGGCCGATATTGACGCCGGGCGTGCAGAAGGTCGAACTGTCGGTGCAGATTGCCAGATCGCAGCTTGCGACCAGCTGGCAGCCGGCCGCCGTTGCCAGGCCGTCGATCTCGGCGATGACCGGCTGCGGCAACCGGTTGATTTTCAGCATGAGATCAGCGCAGAGCCGCAGCGATTTTTCGAAGAAGGCCCTACCTTGGTCCTCATCCGCGCGATGCACCGTCAACTCTTTCAGGTCATGACCGGCACTAAACAGCGAGCCGGAAGCGGCCAGGATCACAACACGGATGTCTTCGGATGGGGCAACCGCATCCAGCTCCGCAATCAGCGCTTCAAGCAATGCGATGGACAGGACGTTGGCCGGAGGATTGTTGAGCGTCAGCCGCAGGACATTGCCGGAGATCTCGCTGAGCACCGGGCCTCTGGGTTCTTCCTTGTGCAAGGGAACGATATCCGCCATCTCTCTTTTCCTTCGTCTCAACTGTCGTCACGGCTTGTCCGGATCACCGCTTGGTACGCTGCCGCAGACGCCGTTTCAAGCGGCCGATAGGACTTTCGTCCGGCTTGCTGCCATGACCGGAGGACCGCTAAAAGGACTCTATATTGGGAGTGAACCATGCCTCTGGAGCCGATCCTTACCGTCGCCGATCTCAATCGCTTCCTCGAAACGGATTTTTCCGAAGTTCATACCGATGGCAAGATCTTCGAGGTGATCGCAACGGGTCCGGGCTCGGCTACGATGCGGCTCGATCCACAAGAGAAGCACCTGCGCCCCGGCGGCACCGTTTCAGGGCCAACATTGTTCGCGCTCGCTGACGTGACCGCCTATATCACGCTGCTTGCCCATATTGGCCCGGTGGCTCTCGCCGTCACCACCAATCTCAACATCAACTTTCTCAGGAAACCCGAGCTTGGGCCACTGAAATGCATCTGCCGCATCCTGAAGCTCGGCAAGCGGCTCGCGGTGCTGGACGCCGCGATTTCGGAGCTTGATGGCGATGACATGGTCGCCCATGCCACGGCAACCTATTCGATTCCGCCGAAGTAATTTGTGGTATTAAAATACCACATTATTAAGCCTTTGTTTTTACGAGGTAATTTTTCAAGGCGGTCAGACCGGCAATCTTGACCGCATTTCATCCTTTGCGTATAAGCCGCACCAGATCGCGGTCCCTTGGGGCCGCTTTCATTTTTGGCCGGCTTCACGCTTGCCAATTCAAGCAACAAGAAACGCCCGGCGGCAACGCATCGGGTTCAAACGAAAGAGTTTCAACATGTCAACCTTCGTTCAGAAGCCTGCAGAGGTGGAGAAGAAGTGGATCCTCATCGACGCCGAAGGCCTCGTTGTTGGTCGCGTCGCTTCCATCATCGCCAACATCCTGCGCGGCAAGAATAAAGTCACCTACACGCCCCACGTTGACGATGGTGACAATGTCATCGTGATCAACGCTGAGAAGGCTGTCCTGACCGGCAAGAAGTACACCGACAAGAAGTACTACTGGCACACCGGTTATCCGGGCGGCATCAAGGAGCGCACCGCGCGCCAGATCATCGAAGGCCGCTTTCCGGAGCGCGTTCTCGAGAAGGCTGTCGAGCGCATGGTTCCGCGTGGCCCGCTTGGCCGTCGCCAGATGAAGAACCTGCGCGTATACGCAGGCACAAACCATCCGCATGAAGCACAGCAGCCGGTGACGCTCGACGTTGCAGCGCTGAACAGCAAGAACACAAGGAGCGCCTAATCGTGGCTGATCTCTCTTCTCTGAAAGACCTCGGCACGGCGACTGAAGCAACCGCTTCGGCTCCGGTTCATGTCCGCAAGGTCGACGCCCAGGGCCGCTCCTACGCGACCGGCAAGCGCAAGAACGCCGTTGCCCGCGTCTGGGTCAAGCCGGGCTCCGGCAAGATCACCGTCAACGGCAAGGAATTTGCGGCTTATTTCGCACGTCCGGTTCTGCAGATGATCCTGCGCCAGCCGATCTTCGCTGCTGCCCGTGACGGCCAGTTCGATATCGATGCAACGGTTGCAGGCGGCGGTCTTTCCGGCCAGGCCGGTGCCGTTCGTCACGGCATTTCGAAGGCTCTCACCTATTTCGAACCGGGCCTGCGCACGGTTCTGAAAAAGGGTGGCTTCCTGACCCGCGATAGCCGCGTCGTCGAGCGTAAGAAGTACGGCAAGGCCAAGGCCCGCCGTTCGTTCCAGTTCTCGAAGCGTTAATCGTTTCGAAAATTTCGATTTGGAGAAGGCGGGCTTTGTCCCGCCTTTTTCTTTGCCGCCGCTTCAAGGCGGCCTGCGCTACAAGGGCAACTCAGTTGAAAACTTCAGCTCCCGCAGCACGAAGCTCGACACGACCGTGCGCACATGCGGGTTGCGCATCAGATGGCGCGTCATGAAAGCCTCGTAGCTTTCCACATCGCTCGCCCGGATTTTCAGCATATAGTCGAAGGCGCCTGATAGCGCATAACACTCCATGATCTCCGGCCGCTCCGAGACAACGGCGGCAAACGAGGCCACCGCCTCCTCGTGGTGATCCTCCAGCGTCACATGCGCGATAACGCAGAGTTTCAGATCGAGCTTTCCGGGATCGAGCAGCGTCACGCGCTTGCGGATAACGCCGTCGGCTTCCAGTTCCTGAACCTTGCGCCATGCCGAACTCTGCGACATGCCGGCCTTTTCGGCCAGTTCCGCCAGCGACAGGCTGCCATCGGCCTGGACGAGCTGCAAAAGCTTGCGATGGAAGCTCCCAGATTCTTTCATGATTGTATCAATCCCCGAAAAATCCTGCCGTGATTATGGCGTTATCGCGTTCGAAAGAAAGAAAAATCCGTCGTTTCTGAAGCATAATTGCGAGGAGTTACGCATCTGGGAGGATCGGCGCGATGACCAAGGAAAGCAGCTATACCGCCAAACTGCCAGGCCCCGGTGGGGTCTATCCCTATACGGCCGAGGAAGACGCCATCTGGGGCGAACTCTATGACCGGCAGATGGCGCTGCTCGCCAACATGGCTTGCCGGGACTATCTCGATGGAGTGAAGATGCTCGGACTGCGGCCGGACAGGGTGCCGCAGCTTGGCGATGTCGATCGCCGCCTTAAGGAGACGACCGGTTTCGGCGTCGAAGGCGTGCCCGCTCTCATTCCTCCCTCGCGCTTTTACGAATTGCTGTCGCAGGGCAAGTTTCCGCTGGCCACTTTCCTGCGCCGCCGCGAGCATATCGACTATATTGAGGAACCGGATCTGTTTCACGAGGTCTTCGGCCATTGCCCGCTGCTCACCAACCAGAGCTATGCCAATTTCGTGCGCCATTTCGGCGAAGCGGCCGTCCGTCTTGGCAAAGGCTATTCCTGGCACCTGTTCCGCATCTTCTGGTTCACCGTCGAATTCGGCCTGATCAACACGCCGCAGGGTCGCCGCTGTTTTGGTGCGGGCATCGTCTCGTCGCCAAGCGAAGCGAAAGCTGCAATGGACGGCACCGCTTGCGAATTCCGGCCGTTCGACCTGATGAGTGTTCTCAGAACCCCCTACCGCATCGATATCGTGCAGCCGATCTATTATGTCATCGACAGCTTTGCCGATCTCGAAACGATCGTCGGGCAGGATATTGGCGGCATGATCGACAAGGCCAAATCGCTGGGCGACTTTGCCCCGGCCTTCGAAGCCAAAGCCTCATGACGGCAAGATTATCCGGTTGCAGTCCTCTGCAGGGTCTTGCCTTCCAGCCGCCGATTGTTCAACGTCTGACACTCAACAGACGGAACCGATCATGGCCAACAAGACGATAGACCACGCCATCACCGCCACATCGCTGAAAAGTGCGGCCACCGACCCGACCCATGCCGGCATCCTGTCGTTCATGCGGCGCCGGTACACCAAGAGCTTGAAGGGCGTCGATGCCGTCGTCTGGGGCATCCCGTTTGATGCCGCGACCTCAAACCGCCCCGGCGCCCGTTTCGGGCCCCAGGCGATCCGCCGCGCCTCGGCGATTTTCGACAATGATCCGCAATATCCGTTCGACCGCGATCTCTTTGCCGACATGGCGACGATCGATTACGGCGACTGCCTGCTCGACTATGGCAATCACAGCCGCACCCCGGCGACCATCGAGCGCGAGGCGGCAAAGATCCTGAAGGCTGGTGCCTTCCTGTTGACGCTGGGTGGGGATCATTTCGTCACCTTGCCGCTGTTGCGCGCCCATGCCGCAGTTCATGGCCCGCTTGCCCTTGTGCAATTCGATGCGCATCAGGATACCTGGGCCGACGAGAAAGGCCGCATCGACCACGGCTCCTTCGTGGGCCGCGCCGCACGCGAAGGCCTGATCGACACTGCAAGCTCGATCCAGCTTGGCATCCGCACGCATGCACCTGACGATTGCGGCATCCGCATCCTCTATGGCTACGATCTCGAGGACATGAGCGCCGGCGAGATTGCCGATGTCATTCTGCATCATGTCGGCGACCGCCCGGCCTATCTCACCTTCGATATCGATTGCCTGGACCCGGCCTACGCACCGGGGACCGGAACGCCGGTCGCAGGGGGCCCATCCTCGGCAAAGATCCTGTCGGTCATCCGCAAGCTTGGTGCGCTGGTCATCAAGGGCGCCGATGTGGTCGAGGTGGCGCCCGCCTATGACCACGCCGATATCACCGCCATTGCGGGCTCAACCATCGCGATGTATATGCTCGGCCTTCATGCCGAACAGCTGGCGGAGCGGCGCGGATAAAGGCCTGCCCCGCTGTGTTGTCAAACTGATTCAATTGCATGCCAAAGTGATTCCGGACACTCCGATAATTCCTTGGCAGGACAGGATAAAACCATGAAACCGAAGATCTTCATCGATGGCGAACACGGCACAACGGGCCTGCAGATCCGCACCCGCATGGCGGGCCGTTCCGATGTGGAGCTGCTGTCCATTCCGGAAGCAGAACGCCGCAATGCCGCCATTCGCGAAGATCTTTTGAACAGCGCCGATATCGCCATCCTCTGCCTGCCGGACGACGCCTCCAAGCAGGCGGTCTCGATGCTCGAAGGCAACAACAAGGTGCGCATCATCGACACCTCGACGGCCTATCGCGTCGCGCCGGACTGGGCCTATGGCTTTGCCGAAATGGATGCGGCGCAAGCGGCGAAAATCCGCGAGGCCCGCCTCGTCGCCAATCCAGGCTGCTATCCGACAGGCGCCATCGGCCTCATCCGTCCGCTGCGCCAGGCCGGTATCCTGCCGCAGGGCTATCCGATCACGGTCAACGCGGTCTCCGGCTATACCGGCGGCGGCAAGCAGATGATTGCGCAGATGGAAGACCCGGCCAATCCGGACCCCATCGATTCGCCCAATTTCCTCTACAGCCTGACGCTCAAGCACAAGCATGTGCCGGAAATGCAGACCCACGGCATGCTGGATCGCGCGCCGATCTTCTCGCCTTCGGTCGGCCGCTTCCCGCAGGGGATGATCGTCCAGGTGCCACTGTTCCTCGATCAGCTGGAAGATGGCGCAACGCTTGAGACCATCCATGCGGCGCTATCTGCCCATTATCTCGGACAGTCGATCGTCGAGGTCGTGCCGCTCGATGTCAGCGCCAAACTGTCGCGCGTCGATGCCGTCGAACTAGCCGGCAAGGACACGATGAAGCTCTACGTGTTCGGATCAAGCGGCGGCGAACAGGTCAATCTCGTCGCCCTGCTCGACAATCTCGGCAAGGGCGCATCGGGCGCTGCGGTACAGAACATGGATCTCATGCTGTCGGCGTGATGAAATCTCCGGCTGGGACGGTCCATCCCCGCCCGGCCGTACGGCCGCAATCGTTCAAAGACAGGGACCTGACATGGGCGACACGGGTTTCTTCGCGGCCCTTCTGGCAAGGGTCGCGGCCGCGTTGCCGGAGCATGGCCTCCATGCGCTGCTGGCCTGCAGCTTCATCGCCGGTATGGCGCGCGGGTTTTCCGGCTTTGGCGCTGCCCTCATTCTCATTCCCATCGGCGGATCGATCGTCGGCCCGAAGATCATTTCGCCGGTGCTTCTGCTGATCGACACGATCGCTGCCGCCGGCATGCTGCCTGCCGCATGGCGGTCCGCCAACCGGCGCGAAGTCTTCACCATGGCCTCCGGCGCCCTGATCGGCGTGCCGCTCGGCACCACGGCTCTTGCCCTGGCTGATCCCTTGTATCTGCGCTGGGCGATCACTGTTCTTGGGGCGCTGATGCTGATCCTGCTCGTTTCGGGCTGGCGCTATCAGGGACAGCCGCGCGCCGCGCTGACGGCCGGTGTCGGCGGCATCGCCGGCGTTTTCAGCGGCGCGGCTCAGTTGGGCGGCCCGCCGGTGGTTGCCTACTGGCTGAGCGGCGCGACCGACGTGCTGGTGATCCGTTCCAATCTGATGCTCTATTTCGTTGTTTCCTCGGCGCTGACGGCAGTTACCTATGTGATTGGCGGGCTGTTCGTCGAACAGGTCTTTGCGCTGACATTGGTCATCGTGCCGCTCTATGCCAGCGGCCTCTACGCCGGTTCGCGCCTCTTTGGACTGGCAAGACCATCGACGTTCCGGACCATCTGCTATGTGCTGATCGGTGCCTCCGCCGTTCTCGGCATGCCCGCCCTCGATGGGCTGATGCGCTGATCAGTTCCGGACCGCGATTTCCAGCGGACGCGGATATTCGCCCGAAAAAGCCCGCCAATGCGCGACGGCAAAGCCGAGCACGACGAGCGCGCCGCCCTGATGGGCGACACCCCAGCCGACCGGAACCTGCAGGATCAGCGTCGCAATCCCGATCAGCGCCTGGATCGTTACCAGCATGAACAAAAGAATGGAGCGCCGCGCATGCGTCGTTTCCGGCGCGTTGCGCAGCGAGGCGATCATGTGCATCGCCACGAAGGCAAACAGCACATAGGCGCCGATCCGGTGGACGAACTGCACAGTTTTTGGATTTTCGAACAGGTTGATCCAGAACGGTTTTTGGATGAACAGGTCGGCGGGGACCCATGCGCCATCCATCAAGGGCCAGGTGTTGTAGGAAAAGCCCGCATCGAGACCGGCGACCAGCGCACCGAGATAGATCTGAAACAGCGCCATGCAGGCGATGATCGCAGCCATTTTCTTCGAGCTTTTCGTCGGCGCCGGATCATTCGCATGTGGCGCCAGTCCCCTGCCGATCCAGATACAGGAGACGAAGATCAGACAGGCGATGATAAGATGGGTGGCCAGCCGGTACTGGCTGACCTCGGTGCGATCGGCAAGGCCGGAGGAGACCATCCACCAGCCGATGAAACCCTGAAAACCGCCGAGCGCCAGAATGCCGAGCAGCGGCAGCTTCAACCGGGGCTCGATCTGGCCGCGAATCCAGAAGAAGGCCAGCGGCAGGGCAAAGATCAGGCCGATCGAGCGGGCCAAAAGCCGGTGTGCCCATTCCCACCAGAAGATGGTCTTGAATCCTTCCACCGTCATGTCGCTGTTCAGCTGCTCATATTGCGGGATCTGCTTGTAGAGCTCGAATTCCTCCTGCCACTCGGCAGCATTGAGCGGCGGGATCACGCCGTGGATCGGTTTCCACTGGGTAATTGACAGGCCGGATTCCGTCAGACGCGTCGCGCCGCCGACCAGCACCAGCCCGAACAGAACCAGCACCACGATGCCCAGCCAGATCCTGATCTGGGTCCGGTTGCGGCTGACCGTATCGATCTCGCGCATGAGACGCTGCTGCGTCGCCAAATCCGTGCTTGCCATCGTGGCCTCCATCATCGAAACGCAAGGCCCCGTGCCTTCTTAAGGCGAATTGTCCGGGGGCGCATGCATCAAAGCCGTTGATTTGCACCAGAGCAGCATGCAAAACAAGGCTTACCCCTTTGCGGCATGCCGTCGCGGCAATTTGTCCGGCGAAAACGCCAACCGGAAAGACATCAATGCCCGTACGCCTGAGAAAACTGATCGGCACCGTCCTGATCATCATCCTCGTCATCGTCTATGCGCTGGCGGCTACCACCTTTGCCTCGCTTCTGCTTGGCACCTCGCCGTGGTGGGTGCATCTGGCCTATTTCTTCTTCACCGGCCTGTTGTGGATCCTGCCCGCCATGCTGATCATTAAGTGGATGGAAAAACCCGCAAAGCCGCGTTGAGCCGAAAAGCAGGGTTAAGCCTAAGGACAGGTATATGAAAATTGCAGTGATCGCCGATATCCACGGCAACGACCTGGCCCTTGAAGCCGTGCTTGCCGATATTGCGGCGCACGGAATCGACGACGTCGTCAATCTGGGCGACCACCTCAGCGGCCCGCTCAACGCGGCGCGCACCGCCGATATCCTGATAGTCCGCAATTTCCCATCGATCCGGGGCAATCACGACCGCTGGCTGGTTACCAAGGAACCGGCCGCAATGGGCCAGTGGGACCGCGCCGCGCATGACGAATTGCAGCCGCAGCATCTCGACTGGCTGCGGACCCTGCCGCCGACGCTCGTTCACCGCGAAGAGCTGTTTCTCTGCCACGGCACGCCGCAGGACGATCTCACCTATTGGCTGGAAGACCTGACGGCTGACGGCGTCGTCCACATGTCGGCCCGCCAGCGGATCGAGCGTTTCGCCGAAGGTATCGACTATCCCGTCATCCTGTGCGGCCACACCCATATTCCCCGCGCGGTCCGCCTTTCTGACGGGCGGATTGTCGTCAATCCCGGCAGCGTCGGCTGCCCTGGCTATGACGATGACGAACCGGTGTTCCACAAGGTGGAAACCGGCTCGCCGGATGCCGCCTACGCCATCCTTGAAAATGCAGACGGCCGCTGGGACGTGACCTTCCGGCGCGTCGCCTACGACCACATGGCGATGTCGCGGCTGGCGCAGGAGCGCGGAAATAAGGAATGGGCGAGCGCGCTCGCCACCGGCTGGATCGGCGCCTAGATCACTCCGCCCCTTCGAGCGCCTCGATATCGGCGCCGGTGATCGCGGCGATATGGCGGGTGACCTTGTCCACCGGCCAGTTCCACCAGGCGATGGCCAAGAGGCGCTTGACGACATCATCGCTGAAACGCTGCTTCACCACGCTGCCCGGGTTTCCCGCCACAACGCTATAGGGCGGCACATCGCTCGCCACGACGGCATGGGCGCCGATGATCGCGCCGTCGCCGATCGTCACGCCCGGCAGGATCGTCGCCTTGGTGCCGATCCAGACGTCGTTGCCCACCGTCGTGTCGCCCCGGTAGCCGCTGGCATAGGCAGCGGGGTCGAACCCGTCGCGCCATGCGCCGGGAAAGATGCCGAACGGATAGGTCGAAAATCCCTGCATGGCATGATTGGCGCCGTTCATGATGAAGGCAACGCCCTGCGCCAGCGCGCAGTAGCGGCCGATCTGCAACCGGTCGCCGATGAAATCAAAATGATAAAGGACGCATTTCTTCTCGAAATGCTCAGGGCCATCAGGATCGTCGTAATAGCTGAAATCACCGGCCGTGATTAGCGGCGAGCGCACGATATTCTTGAGAAAGCCGATCTGCGGAAAGGCTGCGACAGGGGTGACGGCACCGGCATCCGGCGCGATTTTAGAAACAGGCATGGGAAGACTCCACCTTTATGTCCAAGGGTCTTGGTGACATAGAGCGGCCTGGAAACGCGCGGGACTTGCCGCGAATTGTCCGGACCTCGTTCAGTGGCGCATCGGTCTCTCCCTAAAAACAGATGCCCGGCATAGCAAGAACTGCGTCCGGAATCCACCTCGCCTCCCGCCCCCCTCTTCTTGCAAAGCCGGATGGTCTTATCCATTCGGTAACCGCATTTGATGAAATCGGCGTCCCGCCGGGCGGCGCCGGTGCCATTTAAATGAAAATAAGGGCATGCTCGGCTTAGATGAGACGTCATCCCGTTCCCGGAACCGCCAGCGATCATGACCGACGTGGACTTCAATATCATGCCCGTTCGCAAGGCCCGCCGCCATGTCTGGCAGGGCCAGCGCGATCAGGTACGCGATATCGCGCGTGCGGAAGGGCTGACGCTGAGCGTGCATGTCAACATGCAGGCGCTGGAAGCGGATTGGCGCGCGCTGGAAGCCTTGCCTGCGACCTCGCTGCATCAGGGCTTCGACTGGTGCTCGGCCTGGGCGCAGACCCATGCCAATCAGTTGCTTCTGGTGCGCGGCCGGATCGGCGAGAAGACGGTCTTCATCCTGCCGCTGGAACTCGTTCGCGGCCGCCTCTTCCGCACGGCCCGGTTCATCGGCTCACCGCACAGCAATCTCAACACCGGGCTGTTCGCGGATGATTTCGATCCGGTCACCTGCTCGAAGCTCGCCGAAGAGCTGATTGCCGAACTCTCGGCCAAGCTCTCGCGCGTCGCCGATATCGTAACGCTGGAAAAAATGCCGTTCGACTGGCATGGGACGCGCCATGCGCTTTCCTCATTTGCGGCCGTGCGCAACCAGAACGCATCCTATCAGCTGCCGCTTCTGGAGACGTTCGAAGCGACGCTCGCCCAGCTCAACGCCAAGCGGCGGCGCAAGAAGTTCCGCATTTCGGAAAAACGGCTGGAAGCGCTGGGTGGTTACGACCATGTGATTGCCACCGCATGCGATGAACGCCGGCAGATTCTTGCGCGGTTCTTCGAGCAGAAGGCTACACGCTTCAAGGCGCTCGGCCTGCCCAACGTCTTTCAGGACGAGGAAACGCAAGCGTTCTTCCACGCTCTATCAGTCGTGGAACCGGCCCGTGAAGGCCAGCCGCTCGAACTCAATGCGATCCGTCTGCGCGGCGATCAGAACGGCCGCATCGTTGCCATTGCCGGTCTGTCGCGCAAGGGCGATCACGTCATCTGCCAGTTCGGATCGATCGACGACGATATTGCGGCGGATGCCAGCCCCGGCGAGCTTTTGTTTTACCTGATCATCCGCAAATGCAACGCTGAAGGCGTGAAGCTGTTCGATTTCGGCATCGGCGATCAGGGCTACAAGCGCTCCTGGTGCACGGTGGAGACGGTCCAGCGGGATATCGTCCTTCCCTTGACGCTACGCGGACGCCTGGCGGCATCGGTGCATCGGGCCGCCGTCCGGCTGAAATCCGGCATCAAGAAGAACAAGAAAGCCTATGCCTTTGTCCAGCGGCTGCGCCAGCGCCGGCAGGCGCCCGGTGCGGTGGCCGCTGCGGAAACGGACGGCGACTGAAACGCCGGCGGTATCAAGCTGCCCTTCGGCCCGAATTGCCCGGCTGCGGATAGCCTGTTCCCGTCATCAGCACGATCTCGCCAAAGCCCGCTTCGCCAAAACCGGTGATAAGTTCGATGATTTCCTCGTTGGCGACGGATGGTGCCGAGATGATGATCTTGGTATCGCGCGCACGCGTCACCCGGCTGATGGCACCGGCATCGGCAGGGCCGCATTCGATGAGAACCGTATCATAAGCATTCGCCAAAGCATCGATGATCATTTGCAGCCGCTCGATGCCGCGCATGGCCAGCACCGGATCGGCATCGCCCTGCGGAATGATATGCGCGTCCGACAGCCGGTCGGCATGGATCGTTTCCGTGAAGGGAACTTCGCCAGCCAGAAGATTGGTAATCCCGGCGAGATCGGCCGTCTCGGTCATCAGCCGTGTCGGACATGCCGAACCGGTGAGGTCGATCAGGACGATCTTGCGTCCCTCTTCAGCGACCAGCCGCGCCAGTGCCACCGCATTGACCGAGCCCTCGTCGCCCGCCGGCGACACGGAGATGGCGACGCGCACATCGTCGGCGCTGAGGTGATCGGCAACCGAAGCAATCGAAAAATCGTCCTCTTCCGGCGCGTCAAATTCAGGCTCTGCCGGTTCCGGTTTCGATTCGACCGGAGCGGCCATGACGGGTTCGCGGGCAACGGCAGGCGCCGCTTCCACGGGGACCGGACGGATCACGGGTTCCGCGACCGGCTGAACCGGCTGGAATTCCACGGGCTCTTCGTCGAAAACCTCGTCCTCCCGGCGGCCAACGGGGCGCAGGGCCCGGCCGCTGAAGAGCTCGGAAAGCATAATGATCACGCAGCTGACGAGAAAGGCTGCAAAGGCGGCGACAATGGTGATCGGCAGGACCTTGGGGAAGCTGACTTCCGTCGGCTCGACCGCCTGCGATATGACGCGCGCATCGGCCGGCGCTGCATTCTCCCCGCTGCGCGATGTCGCCTCGCGGTAGCGTGCCAGATAGGTTTCGAGCAGTTGGCGCTGCGCGGTTGCTTCCCGCTCCAGCGCCCGCAGGCCGACTTCATCCTCGCCGGCCTTGGCCGAATTCGCCTTCAACGTATTCAGCTGCGCCATCAATTGGCGCTCGCGCAACTGCGAGACACTCGCCTCGTTTTCCAGGCTGCCGAGGATTTTCCGGGTTTCGCTGATGATCTGCGTCCGGATGCCCTGAAGCTGGGATTTCAGTCCCTTCAGGCGCGGATGGCCGTCGAGAAGCGTGGTCGAGAGATCGGCAATCTGGCCCTGGATGTTGGATTCGGTTTCCTTCAGCCGCTGGATCATCGGCGAGGCAACGACATCGTTCAGCGTATCGACGGCCCGGCCACTGGCGAGCGCGGTGCGCACGTTTTCCGCCCGCGCCTCCGCATTGGCCCGCTCGCCGCGCACACGGGCAAGCTCGGTCGAGATATCGTTCAGCTGCTTGGTCGCAAATGTGCCGCCGGTTTCGCCTGTCAGCAGCAGATCGGATGACGAGCGGTAGTCGGCAACCTTGGCCTCGGCGTCGCGAACCTTTTCGCGCAGATTGGCGATTTCCGGCTCCAGCCAGCGGCTGGCCTCGGAGTTGGAATCGAGCTTGGCGCCGCTTTGCAGCGACAGGAAGACCTTCGCCATGGCATTGGGGATCGCGGCGGCCAGTTTCGGATCTTCCGAGGTGAACTGCATCGCGATCACCCGCGATTTTTCCACCTGATAGACCTGCAGCTTCTTCTGGAATTCCTTCAGGACGCGCTCTTCGGGAGGAAGGTCGAGCGGGTTCTTCTTGATGCCGAGCATGACAAGCACGTCGGAGATCGCCGACGGGTTGGTGGTCGGATCGAATTCCGGCAATTCGTACAGCTTCATGTCGCGGGCGACCTGCTTGATCAGGTCGGCCGAGCGCAATACCTGCACCTGGCTGGAAATACCGGATTCGTCGAATTGGCTGTCGCCGGTCTGCGGCGGCGCCTGGTTGGCGCCGCTGAATTCGGCCTGGCGCGATTCGATCAAAAGCCGCGCCTCGCCCTGATATTCCGGGCTCATCAGACTGGCGCCGATAAAGGCCAGGCCGCCAAACGCAACAGTCGCCAACAGCACCCTGCCCCGCCGGCGCCAGATGGCGCGGAAAAGCCCGCCGAGATCGATATCTACATCCTGATGACCGTCGTTGACGCCCGGCATGCGCTTTACCTCGAACCTTCACAACTTCGCGCCACCGTAAACAAACATGGTAACGCAACCGTTAATGCCCCTGCGACGGTGCACTTCATTTGACGCCCTATCGACTTGCAGCCCTACCGCGAAATTCTTCGCGGCCTTTACCGGCTATTAACCTTAATGGATCGATAACATCAGGCCATGAACTGGTTTCTGGAACGCGAGAGCCCGATGACATCCGCACGCATGAAAACAGGCCCTGTGTTGGCCGCACTCTCGTTGTGCCTTGCAATTTCAGGGTGCAGCAGCTACCAGCCGGCGCCCAAGGCTTTCCATGAGGCCACCATCCAGCCCTATCGCGTCGATAGCGGCGACAGGCTGCGCATCAGCGTCTTCGAACAGGCGGGGCTCACCGGCAGCTACACCGTCGATCAGGCCGGCTATGTCGCCTTCCCGCTGATCGGTGCCGTACCGTCGCGCGGCCATACCCTGCCGGAAATGGAAAAGACCATCGCCAGCAAGCTGCGCGAAGGCTATCTGCGCGATCCGGACGTGACGATCGAGGTGGATCGCTACCGGTCCGTCTTCATCATGGGCGAAGTCGGCCAGGCCGGACAATATTCCTATGTGCCGGGTATGACGGTTCAAAACGCCATTGCTGTTGCCGGCGGTTATTCGCCACGCGCCAACCAGGCCAATGTGGATGTCACCCGCAAGATCAATGGCCGTATTCTGACCGGCCGCGTGTCGATCTCCGACCCGATCATGGCCGGCGACACGATCTATGTCCGTGAGCGGCTGTTCTGACGGCATGCCGGATCCCGAGCCGCTGCGCATCATTCACTGTTTCAGGTCGCCTATCGGGGGAATTTTCCGGCATGTGCGCGATCTGGCGGAAGCGCATGCGCGGCAGGGCCACGAGGTCGGCATCGTCTGCGACAGCACCACGGGCGGAAGCTACGAGGATTCGCTTTTCGACGAGATCAGGCCGTTCCTGGCGCTCGGTCTCGTGCGCCTACCGATCCGCCGCTCCATCGGTCCGGCAGATCTTGCGGCCCTTTGGAAAAGCTACAAGGAAATTAGAAGTTTGCAGCCGGATATCCTGCACGGTCATGGCGCCAAAGGCGGCGCTCTGGCCCGGATCATCGGCTCAGCCTTGCGGGTGAACAAGTATCGCGTTGCCCGCCTCTATTCGCCACATGGCGGCAGCCTGCACTATAACGGCAAGAAGCCGTCGGGAAAGATCGTCTTCCTGCTGGAGCGCCTGCAGGAATATCTGACGGATGCGATCGTCTTCGTCTGCGACTTCGAGCGCCGGACCTATGAGCACAAGGTCGGCAAGCCGCGCATCCGCAGCGAGCGCATTTATAACGGCATCGACGACCGCGATTTCGACACCGTCTATGCCCGGCCCGATGCCGTGGATTTTCTCTACATCGGCATGCTGCGCGATCTGAAGGGCCCGGACCTCTTCATCGATGCCTTTGCCCGGACCGAGCGCAATATCGGCAGGCCGCTGTCGGCGATGATGATCGGCGACGGGCCGCAGAAGGACGATTACGAACAGATGATGCTGGAACGCGGCCTCGGCCGCCGCATCGAGATGCTGCCGGCCATGAAGGCGCGCGACGCCTTTGCCTTTACCCGCAACGTGGTCGTGCCCTCGCGCGCCGAATCCATGCCCTATATCGTCCTGGAGGCCCTGGCCGCCCGCAAGCCGGTGATTGCTTCGCGCGTCGGCGGCATACCGGAAGTGCTCGGTGCAGACAGTGCCGCGCTTGCCACCCCCGGCGATGCGCAGTCCCTGGCCGATGTGATGACGGCTGCGATGACGCAAAAGGATTGGGCGGCGAAAGTCATGCCCGAGGCCGAAGCCTTCAAGACCGCCTTTGCAACCTCGACGATGTCGGCCAGCATCATGCGGCTCTACCGCCAGCTTGTGCCGGAAAAGGCCAGCTTGCGCAAAACGGCGGCAAAGACCCCGTAAGCGTTTCTTAGGGGCTTTCTGCTATCCCGAAGGGACACAACGGCCCGGGTGGATATGATGAACCAGATCGATAAACCGGATTCCTTCGATACCGACGCATTGCGCAAGAAGATTTCGGAGATCCGCACTATCGCGCCCGGCGAGAAACGCGAGGACGAGCCGAAGCGTGAACTCAACCCGCTTGCGCGCAAGATCGCCGCACAGTTCCGCACCGATACCTATTCCCCCAACATGATCATCGGGCTGATGCGGCTGTTTGAATTCACCGCGCTGTTTGCCATCGGCTATGCCATCCATATGCTCTATGTCGCACCGCCCAGCGACGAAATGCTCGGCTATTGCGGGCTGATTGCAGGCGGGGCCGCGCTGACCGTGATGTTCCTGCAGCTGTGCGACGGCTATCAGGTGCCTACGCTGCGTTCGGCTGGACGGGCCATCCCCCGGCTGATCGGCTGCTGGACGCTGGCATTTGCCTCCATGACGCTGGTGCTGTTCCTGCTCAAGACCGGCGAGACTTTTTCGCGCCTGTCCTTCGGCGGCTGGTATGTGCTGGGCGCTGTCTTTTTGATCGCGGAGCGCGCCTTCATCGCCTTTTCCATTCGCCGCTGGGCCCGCAACGGCATCATGGAGCGCCGCGCCGTCATCGTCGGCGGCGGCCAGCCGGCCAAGGACCTGATCCGTTCGCTCGAACAGCAGACCGACAACGATATCCGCATCTGCGGTATTTTCGACGACCGCGACGAGCGCCGCTCGCCCGGCATCATCGCCGGCTATCCGAAGCTCGGCACCGTGGCCGAACTCGTCGATTTCGCCCGCCTCACCCGCATCGACATCCTGATCATCGCCCTACCGCTCTCGGCCGAAAAGCGCATTCTTGAATTGCTGCGCAAGCTGTGGATCCTGCCGGCCGACATCCGCCTTGCCGCCCATGCCAACAATCTGCGGTTCCGGCCGCGCAGCTATTCGCATGTCGGCCAGGTGCCGATGCTCGATATTTTCGACAAGCCGATCGCCGACTGGGATTCGGTCGCCAAGCGCATCTTCGACGTGTTCTTCAGCATCGTCGCCCTGGTCGTGCTCTGGCCGGTCTTCATCGGCGCCGCAATCGCCGTCAAGGTGAGCTCGCCTGGCCCGATCATCTTCAAGCAGAAGCGCCACGGCTTCAACAACGAGACGATCGACGTCTACAAGTTCCGCTCGATGTATACGGATATGAGCGACCCGACCGCCCGCAATGCCGTCACCAAGGGCGATCCGCGCGTCACCCGCGTCGGCCGTTTCCTGCGCAAGTCCTCGATCGACGAACTGCCGCAAATCTTCAACGTGCTGCGCGGCCAGCTCTCGCTGGTCGGCCCGCGCCCGCACGCAGTCCTTGCCCAGACCGCCGACCGCACCTATTCCGACGTGGTCGAAGGATATTTTGCCCGCCACCGGGTCAAGCCTGGCGTTACCGGCTGGGCGCAGATCAACGGCTGGCGCGGCGAGATCGACAATGACGAGAAGATCAAGTTCCGCACCGCCTTCGATCTCTATTATATCGAAAACTGGTCGCTGTGGCTGGACCTGAAGATCCTGTTCCTGACGCCGATCCGGCTGCTCAATACGGAAAATGCCTATTGAGCACGCCAGCCGCCACGTCCACCGCGGGGTTTCGCCCGCAGCTGGCCGCCGTCGCCATCCTCGGCTCGGCCATGGTGACCTTTGGCGTTTTCCTGTCTGGCTTCGTCATCGCCGAGCCCGCCCCGTACGAACTCTTCATGGTCGCGCTGATCGGCCTGTGGTTTTTGTTCGGCCTGAAGATCTCGCGGTCCGTCGCACCGCTTCTGGCCCTCCTCATCCTGTTCATGACCGGCGGCATTCTCTCGCTTACGGTCATGAGCGATCTGGCCACGGCACCGATGTATATGGCGGTATCGGGCTTCCTCTGCCTCACCTCGGTGTTTTATGCCGCCATCATCGAAGCCCGTCATGAACGGCTGAAGCTGATCTTCGATGCCTGGGTGGCTGCCGGCGTCATCACCTCGCTGCTGGGTATTCTCGGTTATTTCGGCGCCATTCCGGGGGCTGCGAATTTCACCCTCTACGACCGTGCCAAGGGCGCGTTCCAGGATCCCAATGTCTTTGGCCCCTTCCTGGTCGCGCCGTCGCTCTATCTCATGTACCGGCTGTTGAGCGACCGGATCGCCACCGCGCCGCTCAAGGCCATCGCCATTTTGATCATGGCGCTCGGGCTGTTCCTCTCTTTCTCGCGCGCCGCCTGGGCGCTTTATCTGTTTTGCGCCTGCGCGCTCGTCCTCGTCATGCTGCTGAAGGAACGCACCGGCGCCTTCCGGCTGAAAATCCTTGTCCTGACACTCAGCGGCGCCTTGCTGATGGTCGTGGCGCTCGGTATTGCCCTGCAGATCCCGCAGGTCGCCGATCTGTTTTCCAGCCGCACCCAGCTGGTGCAGGAGTATGACGGCGGCCACCTCGGCCGTTTCGACCGCCACAAGATCGGCTTCCTGATGTCTATGGAAAAACCGCTCGGTATTGGGCCGATGGTGTTCAGCACGATGTTTCCCGAGGACGAGCACAATATCTGGCTGAAATCGCTGACTTCCTACGGCTGGCTGGGTTTCATCTCCTATGTCACGCTGATCATCTGGACGGTATCGATGGGCTTCCGCTTCCTTCTGCTCGACCGCCCCTGGCAGCCCTATCTGATGATTGCCTGGATCGTGCTGATCGGTCATGCGGCGATCGGCAATGTCATCGATACCGATCACTGGCGGCATTTTTTCCTGCTGCTCGGCATCATCTGGGGGTGCGGCGCGCTCGAATACCGCCATCGCAACAGCCTCAAGCGGGCGCAATTGCGCCGCACGGCCGCAGCGCCAACCCTGCGTTAACGTCAATCCTGTACACAGACAGCAACGGATCGGCTCCATATCGGGACCGGCGGCGGATTGTCAGAATGAATATCGACCCCTTCAACTCCGGCGTTGAAAACGGCCTTCGCATCCTTCAGGTGCTGGAGCCGAGCGGCGGCGGTTCAGGCCGCCATTTTCTCGATCTCTGCCGCGGCCTGAAGCAGCGCGGCCACCATGTCGAGGCTGTGTATTCGCCGCTGAGGGCTGAAGAGGCTTTCGTGCGCGAATTGAAATCGCTTGCCTTGCCTGCCGTGCACGCCGTTGCCATGAAGCGCTCGCCCGGACTATCGGATTTCGCCGCCCATCGCGCCTTGCGCCGCATCATCGGCGGCGGCATCCCCTTCGACATCGTGCACGGGCACAGCTCGAAGGCCGGCGCGCTGACGCGCCTTCGCCTACCCGGCGTCCATGCGCCGCGCGTTTACACCCCGCATGCCTTCCGCACGATGGACCCGACGCTTGGGCGAACCGGACGGCTGATCTTTGCCACGATCGAAACCATCCTGGCCAAGCTGTTCACCGATCACCTGGTCTGCGTGTCCGACGATGAATATGCGCATGCGCTGTCGCTCGGCATGCCGGCGCGCAAACTCTCCGTCATCATCAACGGTGTTTCGCCGCCACCGCTCGACATGGCGCATACGGTGCGTGCGAGCTTCGGCATTGCGGCGGATGCCTTCGTCTTCGGCTTTGTCGGCCGGTTATCCTATCAAAAGGCGCCGGAGCGCCTGATCGAGGCCTTTCGCAACGCCGCCTCCAGACTGCCCGGCGCCGAGCTGATTATGGTCGGCTCCGGCGAACTCGAACAGGAGGTCCGCAAGGCCATCGCCGAAAGCGGCATGCAGAAACGCATCCGCCTGACCTCGGCCTTTACCGGCCCGCAGGCCGTTCCGGCGTTCAATGTCCTTGTGATGCCGAGCCGTTATGAAGCGATGTCCTATGTCATGCTGGAGGCTGCGGCGACGGGAAAGCCGATCGTTTCCACCGATGTCGGCGGCGCCTCGACCGCCATCGACAAAGATAAGAGCGGCCTGATCGTGCCCAATGACGGCGACA
Source organism: Rhizobium sp. Root483D2 (assembly GCF_001426685.1). Taxonomy (GTDB): domain Bacteria; phylum Pseudomonadota; class Alphaproteobacteria; order Rhizobiales; family Rhizobiaceae; genus Pararhizobium; species Pararhizobium qamdonense. The sequence continues at coordinate 127,838 of NZ_LMFB01000044.1, forward strand.
GCGCCAAGCTCGCCAATGCCATGGTGGAAAGTGCGGATCCCACCCGCTACCGCCAGCTGAGCGAGGCGGCACTGTCACGGATGGCGAATTTCTCGATGGGGCAGATGATCGACAAGACCGAAGCCGTCTACCGCAGGCTGGCCGCAGCAAGATAGGCGGTCACCCCGCGCGGGGCGGTACGCGATCTGGCACCGGCGCGATACCTTTCGCAAATTATGGTCGTCGAAATCTGAAATGCCGTCATGCCATTGTGGGCGCAATGATTGACGTAACTATCCCTGCGCGCACCAGCCCGCCTTGCCGCCGGACGGATGGGCGAGCCCTTCGGACACCAGGATATCGCCGATCGAACGTCCCTGCCCGACGGTCACCTTGGCATTCTGACCGGAGACGCCGGCCAACTGCACCTCACCGGCATTGAGAATTTCCCACAGCCGTTTCTTCGCCAGGGAGCCGAGCTTGCGCTCGCCGTCACATTTGGCCTGTTTGATTCTGGGCGCCTGGATATCGGCGATCTGGATCTTCTTGCGTCCATACCAGAACGTGCCGCCATCGACGACGCAGTTTTCCAGCGTTTCGGTGCAGAAGTAAAAAGCCCCAGGCTTGCGGGCTGCTGCCGGCTCGTCCACGGTCTTCAATGCGCTGACATCAACGGCCGGCTGCTCAACGGGCCGCACCGAAGGCATCGCCAGCGCAGGCCTGACCGAGTGTTGTGGTGTCTCTGCACGTCTTTCAGGGGCAGACCGTTTTTCCACTGCCGGCTGCTTGCCGATGGACGCGGTGTAGAACGGGGCGGTCATCGGTAATATCTGCGCCCGGTGCTCATAGCCAAGCACTGCACCCACCGACAACACGCCGGCCAGATACCACGGCCACATGCTCGTCCTGGCCTGCTTGTGGCTCGTGCGCCGCTTCTGACCTTTCCTGACCGCCGTCTTCGCCATCCCAAATCCCCTTTTCGCCCGCGCATTATCGCGGCAAGGGATTGCCGAAAACTTTAAGCATCGGGAAAATCTGCGGCCTGGCACGCCCGTTTGCCGCAATTTCCCCAACCACGAAAAACCTCCCGCTTTTTCCGGCGATTTACCGCATTTTCCAAAATCAGCACTTGCGCGCCAAGTCCCGATTATATACGCCTCTTTTCGGTTCGGAGCGTAGCGCAGCCCGGTAGCGCACTTGACTGGGGGTCAAGGGGTCGTGGGTTCGAATCCCGCCGCTCCGACCATTTTCTCCTTGATATTCCCAGCTCAGCACCTGTTACCTTTTTCTTTTCTACCGGAAGAAAAAGCGTGGATGGGCACTGCGGCAGCCGAAACTGCCGTAAAAATCCCGCTCCAACATTCCGCTCAGCGATAGTCTGCAATCCGCTACGCCATGCGCCGCAGATCGCAGCACCGCTGCTATACGATGAAGAAATCGGCGTTGGTCATCGTAAGGTCATGGCCGACCGTGGCAAATTGAACGGCTGCTGCGGCACCTGTGCCGTCCTTATCGTAACTGACGGCGCCGGTCGTTGCATCGTAGATGATCCGGTCGGACGCGTCGGCAGCTGCGGAACCGATATGAAAGGCGGCGGCGGCAAGCTTGCCGGTGACGCTGAGGGCCGTGAACACCGCGTTTTCAAGCCGTATGGTGTCGTTTGCCACGGAGAAGTCGGTAATCGCGTCGATATTTGCCGACCCAAGCCGGCTGTTGAAGAAAAACGTATCGTTGCCGGTTCCGCCGCGCAAGACATCGTTTCCAAGGCCGCCACCGATCAAATCGTTGCCCGCGCCGCCCGACAGGTCGTTGGCATGGTTGCCGCCAAAGATCTGATCATTGAACTTGGTTCCGATGACATTCGGTATGTTCTTCACTGTGTCGGTATTTCCAAACCCGTCCTTGGCGGTATCGGCTGCCAGGCCGCCCTGCTTTCCATTGCCGAGCAGGTTGACGGTGACGCCGCGCGTTCCGCCGCTTGCGGCGTCTCGACTGTAATCGACGGTATCCGAGCCGGAATTGCCATTCAGGTTGTCATTGCCCCGGCCACCGATCAGCGTGTCGGCACCGCCGCCGCCCTTGATCGTATCGTTGCCAGCGCCACCGTTCAGGACATTGTGCCCGCCATTGCCGGTCAACTTGTCGGCCCCCGATCCGCCGGTGATATTCTCGATATTGCGGATCGTGTCTTCAGCGATCCCGCCGACGGTGACCGTTGTATTGGCCGCGCCCTTGAGGGTTACCACGACGGACCCGGTCTTGTCGGTATAGAGCGCCGTGTCGATGCCCGCACCGCCGTCAAGCACATCCTTGCCGCCAGCGCCCTTGAGGATATCGTTGCCGCCGAAACCGGAAAGAACGTCGGCGAGCGGCGTCCCGTTCAGCGTGTCGTCACCGTTCAAGGCAAGGCTCAGGAGCCCTTGCGTGTTGTTTTGCGACGCGAACGCGTGAACGTCGGTGGCGGCAATTTTCAGCCCTGTCACCAGCAGCGCGGTGCTGCCGTTGACCACATATCGCACCGACGAAACGGTGCCGCCGGTCGGCACGTCAGAGGCATCAAAAGTGAAGCCGCTGCCCTTGAACAGCGTGTAATTCTTCGCATTGTCGAAATATTTTGCCGATACCGGCGAGACCGCCGATAGATCGTAATCGTACAGGCCATCAACCTGCAGCGTGTTGAATTTAATCGGAAATGCAGTCCCACCACTGACAACGGCCATCTCACCCTCCACAGCCAAGCCTATATATGAGTATTTCATAATATACAGGGAATTGCCGATCGGTCGACCTGAAGACGTGCTGATAGCTCTAAGTGTTTATTCTGCGTTGTATGGGAGACTGGCGGTCTGGCTTCAATGAACCGAAATATCCGTCTCCGGCTCTTCCAAGAACGATTCAATCCCATCGCGTTCGACGGTGGCCAGAAATTCCTCGAAGGCTTCCTTGTCGGTGGCGAAGGGTTCTTCCCAGACGGTCAGGCCTTCATCCTGATCGATCACTTCCATGGTCCAGCCGCCGGTGCTGCCTTCCGTGCGGAAGATATCGACCAGCACGGTGATGTCGTCTTCGGTGAATTCGCCGGAAAAATCGGAATGTTCGAGCTTTTGCTTCTTCGTCATGGTCATCATGCCTGTTTCGCGTTGGTGACACTGTATAATTCCTCAAACCGGTTCCGGTTCAAAGAAAGTTTCAGCATAGTTGAACTGCTACAGCGGCTCCTGCACATCCTGTTTGGCTGCATCCTGTTTGGCCGCATGCTGATTGGCCGCATCTTGTTTGGAACGGGGCGAAGCTGTCGCCGTCAGGCGGCTCCGGGAGCGTTCGCGGGTGGCGATGCCTTCGAGCCGCTTGGCGGCTTCCTTGATTTCAAGCGGCGAAAACAGACAGCGGTACTGCGCGCTCGTCATTGCCGCCTCCATCGAGAGGTCGGTTTTCTTTGCCTCGATGAGCCGTTCCAGGCCGGTGGTGCCGGGCTTGAACACGAGTTCCCTGGCAGCCTCGACGCCGCCCTTGAGGATGACCAGGCGGCGAAACAGGACTGGCCGGAAGCCGATGCGGGCGCAGTGATCGTAGAGCGCCAGCATCTCGCCGTGAAATTTCGCCTGCAGGGTCCTGTTCATCCTGTTCTCTCTCAATCGCATGCCGGGGAGACGATAGCCGGTTCACCGGAACTAAGCTACCCGACTGAGGGCAAGGCCAAAAGACCTCCCTATGCAGTATCTTGGTGATGCGTCAGTCCTGAACCGCAATTTCCGCTTCGGCGGCTGCCGCCAGAAACGCTTTTCGCGCGTCTTCTGCGGGGCGCTTGCCTTCGACGACCTCGGCGCAGATCCCCAGTGCCCGGTCGAGCGCCGGTGCATCCTCCAGCGGCCAATCCTCGATCATCGCCCAGGAAGCCTCCGTCGTGTTCGAGATGGTCACGTATTTGCCCGGCCCTTCCAGGGCAAGCGTCACGCTTTTCGTCCAGGGCTTTTCCATCGTCTCGCCTTGCTCACAAATTCGGTCGGGGTTCCTACCATGAACGGCAGGGCGGCACGAGGGGAAAGCGGCGGCGCACAAGGCCGGCCGCTGCGGTGAGGCGGGCTCAGCGCACCTGGTCGAGCAGGCGCTTGCATTCGAGCAGATCATAGAGCGCTTCCTGCAAAAGCGCCCTGTCCTCCTTGCCGACGGAGGTCTTTCCGACGGAGATCTCAGGCGTTTCGTCATTGCCGCCCACGAAGGAGAAGAAGCGGCGGCTGGCCGGTGCCTTGGCGCGGCCGACGATCTGGTCTTCTTCGGGATTGCCGAGTTTCGGCTGCACCTGCTCTTCGATATTGGCCGCCGCCAGCGCTTCGACCGTTGCCAGGTCGCCGCTGGCGATGGCCGCGACGAACTTGTTGCCGTTCATCTTCAACAGCTTCTGCACGCCCTTGATCGTATAGCCGTGATCGTAAAGCAGATGGCGGATGCCCTTGAGCAGATCGACGTCTTCCGGCCGGTAATAGCGGCGGCCGCCGCCGCGCTTCATCGGCTTGATCTGCAGGAAGCGCGTCTCCCAGAACCGCAGCACATGCTGCGGCAGGTCGAGATCGTCGGCCACCTCACTGATGGTGCGAAATGCATCCGGGCTCTTGTCCATGTCTTCCCCCATTCCGCATCGTGCGATCGATCATGCGCATCCGGCTCGCGGCCTTGCACCCCGAGTCTAAACCGCCGTCGTTGCGGATGATTACACGAATCATGCGCATTTCAACGGCTTAAGGACGTGTTTTCAACCACTTTAATGATTGAGGATGAAATTAGAGCGCTGGGGATTGCGGTTTCAACTTGGCCTTGCGCTGCAGATGCGCCTTGAGCACGCGCTGTTTCAGCACGTTGGATGCCTTGAACGTCATGACGCGGCGCGGGGAAATCGGCACTTCCTCGCCGGTTTTCGGGTTTCGCCCGATGCGCTCGTTCTTGTCGCGAACCTGGAACGTCGCGAAGGAGGAAAGCTTGACGCTTTCGCCGCGCACGATGGCGTTACAGATTTCATCGATCACGGTCTCCACCAGTTCGGCCGATTCCGTTCGGGAAAGACCGACCTTGCGAAAAACCGATTCGGCCAGGTCTGCTCGTGTTACCGTTTTTCCGCTCATCTTCCCCCACCGATTTTCTTGTAATATCGATTAGCCCGGAAAGAGTATTGCCCTTGTCCATTCCGGTCAAGCGTCTGCACCATATCACATTTTTTTACCAGCGCAGCAGCACGGAACCCCAGGTGAAGCCACCCCCCATCGCCTCAAGGAGGACGAGATCACCCTTTTTGATGCGGCCGTCGGAGGCTGCGACATTCAGCGCCAACGGAATGGAGGCTGCCGAAGTGTTGCCGTGGAGATCGACGGTGACAACCACTTTCTCCAGCGGAATACCCAGTTTCTTCGCCGAACCGTCGATGATGCGGCGGTTGGCCTGATGCGGAACCAGCCAGTCGAGATCATCGGCCGTCGTGCCGGTCGCCTCGAAGGCGGCCTCGATCACGTCGGTGATCATGCCGACCGCATGCTTGAAGACTTCGCGGCCTTCCATGCGCAGATGGCCGACCGTGCCGGTGGTCGAGGGACCGCCGTCCACATAGAGTTTTTCCCTGTGGGCGCCGTCGGAGCGCAGCTGCGTGGTCAGGACGCCGCGATCGGCGGTCGTGCCCTCGCCTTCCTGGGCCTCGAGGATCAGCGCACCGGCGCCATCGCCAAACAGCACGCAGGTCGTGCGGTCGTTCCAGTCGAGAATGCGCGAGAAGGTTTCGGCGCCGATCACCAGAATCCGCTTGGCAAGCCCGCCGCGAATATAGGCATCGGCGGTGGTGACGGCAAAGATGAAGCCGGAACAGACCGCCTGCAGGTCGAACGCTGCGCCATGATGCATGCCAAGGCGGTTCTGGATATTGACGGCGGTGGCCGGAAAGGTGTTGTCGGGCGTCGAGGTCGCAACGATGATCACGTCGATATCGGCGGGCGTGAGGCCTGCATTGGCAAGCGCTGCGCGGGCAGCCCCTTCGCCGAGCGACGCCGTGGTCTCGCCTTCGCCGGCGATGTAGCGCTGGCGTATCCCGGTGCGCTGCACGATCCATTCGTCGGACGTGTCGACCTTGTCTTCCATTTCGCGATTGGTCATCACCCGCTGCGGGAGTGATGCCCCGAAACCGCGAACCACAGAACGGATCATACTTTTCAAACCTCGTCTGCCGTGCCGGTCGCTGCACCTTCGATAGGGCGCGAGGCATGGTATTTTTGCAAATCGTTTTCGATCTTGGCCTTCAGGCCGTTGCGGACCATGTCATAGCCCACGTCGATGGCGGCTGCGAAACCTTCCGCATCCGTTCCTCCATGGCTCTTGATCACGACACCATTAAGGCCAAGGAAGACGCCGCCGTTCACCTTTCTGGGATCCATCTTTTCGCGCAGCCGGTCGAAGGCGCCCTTGGCGAGGATATAGCCGATCTTGGCCAGAAGCGTCCGCGACATTGCAGCCCGCAGATATTCGGCGATCTGGCGCGCCGTGCCTTCGGCAGCCTTCAGCGCGATATTGCCGGAAAAGCCTTCGGTGACCACCACATCGACCGTGCCGCGGCCGATATCGTCACCCTCGACGAAACCGAAATAATCGATGCTGTCGATGCCCGCTTCACGCAGCAGGCGTCCGGCTTCCTTGACCTGCTCCTGGCCCTTGATCTCTTCCACGCCGACATTGAGCAGACCGAGCGTCGGACGCTCCACCTCAAACAGCGCGCGCGCCATGGCGCCGCCCATCAGGGCGAAATCCATCAGCTGCTGAGCATCGGCACCGATCGTCGCGCCGACATCGAGCACGATGCTTTCGCCCTTCAGCGTCGGCCAGATGGCCGCGATGGCGGGGCGCTGGATGCCCTGCATCATCCGCAGGCAAAACACCGACATCGCCATCAGCGCGCCGGTATTGCCGGCGGAGACGACCACATCGGCCTCGCCCTTGTTGACGGCCTCGATCGCCTGCCACATGCTGGCCTTGCCACGGCCGCGCCGCAGCGCCTGGCTCGGCTTCTCGTCCATGGCGATCGCCAGTTCCGAGGCATGAAAGGTGCTGCTGGCCTTGAGCTTCGGATATTTTTCCAGAAGGGGAGCACATTGCTCTTCAAGACCGTAGAGCGCAAAACGGATATCGGGATGCCGCTCGAGCGCCTTGGCGGCGCCTGGAATGACGACCTGCGGACCGAAGTCGCCGCCCATCACATCAAGAGAAATTCTGACCACGCGTGCCCTATCCTTTTTTCCTGCCACACTGCATGTTTCGTTCCGGCGCAATCAGTCTGGGCGATGGAGACACACGTGTTTTCATGACGTTTGAGACGTAACGGCCCCACTCACGGGACAAAACGGCCCAACGGGCTGGATTTCGGCCAAAATACCGTTTTTCGCTGACGTGACAACCGATTTGTGCCACTGCCGTTGCGGACTCAGTCCTTTTTCCAATCCTTGAGGGCTGCGAAGGGATTTGGGCGGACATCGTCTTTTTCGCTGCTTTCGATCCGTTCGCCAAAGCTCGCGCCCTGCTTGCGCGGATAGGGGTCGATGGCCAGTGCCGCGTGTTCGGTCACGGCCAGACCGACATCGATGGTGTCGCCGCTGAACATGTCGGGAAGGTCCGGGCCTTCCGGATCGAGAATCATCTCGCCGCTATCGTTGGCGGCAATGCGCGCCAGCCGCGATCCTTCCGGCACGAAGATCGCTTCGACGGGCTCGTCAATGTCTGATTCCACCGGCTCCAGCGTGACGACGCAGGCCTGGACGATCTTTGCCTTGACCCGGCCCTTGATCTTGACGCCATCCCGCTTCCAGCGCGCGATCTGCAGCTCCGATGTCAGCGACTTGACCTCCAGCACATTCCAAAGGTCGCGCAGCGCCTTCAGTTCGGCCTCGTCGGCTGTCAGACGCACCGTCACGGCGTTGGCTGAGATATTGCCGACCTTCACGGGATAGGAAAATGCGGGCTTTTCGTCATGGTGCATGGTCTGGTCCTTTCGGGCGGCGATACCGCCCAAGATAGTGCTTGCGGCCATTGCGAAGCGCCGACCTTGCGTCTTGCGCCGACGATCAGGCGGCCGCCGGCGGCAGGTCGATCCGGCCAGTTTCTACGACATCCTCGCCTTGCTGCGCAAGCTGGGCCTCGGCGGACAGAAGATAGTCAGCAAGGCTAAGCATCGACAGCGCCTGATCGTCTGTCTCGGGATGAAAATTGCGCTTCAAGGCGGCCGCCAGTTCATCGCGATCGCGGCGCTCCAAGGCAGCGGCATAGCTTTCCAGCCGGCCGTAGAACATCGAGGCCAGCTTCTTCATGCGCTTGGGCACGCCGACATCGCCGACGCCGAGTTCGCGGATCGAGTGATCGACATCCTCGAAGAACGCGTCGATGATCTCCTGGGCGATCTCCTGACCGGCGCGTTGCGAGCTGCGGGTGCGGCGGAAATAGAGGATCAGCGATGCCGACAGCATCTCGAAACGGCCCATCACGGTGTCTGGAACATCAAGATCGGTATAAAGATACGGACGGCGGGCGGCGGCGGTCAAAAGCGCATATTGACGCTTAACTATGGCCGCATTGCCGTTTTTTTTACCGAACAGTCCGAAGATCATCATAAAGCCCAAGTTTGACTGCTTCAAAATGCGCAAGCGCGCATATCCTGTTATTGCATGATTGCGGAAGCTGGTTTACCGAAGCAGGCACGAAATGCAATGGCGCATCTGCCAGCGTTACCTTGAGGGAGATGTCGTTGACGAAACGGTATTTCAGGTCAGACATGAAATTTCTGAACAACGTCGCTTTTACATTGGCAATTTGCGTAACCACCCTTTCCGGCTGCAAGACGGCCGAGATGCTGAATACCGGCGAAACCCTCAATCAGGGCTATGTGGTCGATCAGGAGACGTTGGCGCTTGCGCCTGTCGGCTCCAGCCGCGAGCAGGTGGTCCTGTCGCTTGGCACGCCATCGACCACGGCGACCTTCGACAATGAGGTGTTCTACTACATTTCGCAGAAGCGTCAGCGCCCGGTCGCCTTCATGAAGCCGAAGCTGGTCGAACAGAGCGTACTCGCCGTCTATTTCGACAAGGATGGCGTCGTCACGCAGCTGGCGCATTACACGCTGCAGGATGGCAAGGTCTTCGACATGATTTCCCGCACGACGCCGACCGGCGGCAAGGAAATGACCTTCCTCAGCCAGGTTCTCTCCGGCAATGGTATCGGCAAGAGCATGGCGAATTCGGTGTTTGGAAATAACAGCACCAGCCGGAACCGCTAAAAGCGAAAGCCCGTACGGCGATTGCCGTTCCGATCGGTTTCCAGTCTCATACTCCGCGGCACCTCCGGTGCCGCGGAGTATCAATTTCAGGCTACTTATCCCGCAAGAACCGCAAGAAGCAGAAGCGCCACGATATTGGTGATCTTGATCGCCGGATTGACGGCGGGACCTGCCGTATCCTTGTAGGGATCCCCGACCGTATCGCCGGTGACGGAGGCCTTGTGGGCTTCCGACCCCTTCATATGGCGTGTGCCGTCCTTATCGACGAAGCCATCCTCGAAGCTCTTCTTGGCATTGTCCCAGGCGCCACCGCCAGAGGTCATCGAAATCGCCACGAAGATGCCGTTGACGATCACGCCGAGCAGCGAGGCACCGAGGGCTGCAAAGGCAGACGCCTTGGAGCCGGAGATGAGCAGCACACCGAAATAGACGACGACGGGCGCCAGGACCGGCAGAAGCGACGGCACGATCATTTCGCGGATCGCCGCCTTCGTCAGCATATCGACGGCACGGCCATAGTCCGGACGGTCAGTTCCCGCCATGATGCCAGGCTTTTCGCGGAACTGGCGGCGGACTTCCTCGACCACGGCACCGGCTGCACGGCCGACGGCCGTCATGGCGATACCGCCGAACAGGTAGGGGATGAGACCGCCGAAGATCAGGCCGGCGACGACATAAGGGTTGGACAGATCAAAGGAGATCGTTCCGACATCGGCGAAATACGGGTATTTGTCGCCATTGGCGGCAAAATATTTCAAGTCGTTCGAATAGGCGGCAAACAGCACCAGGGCGCCGAGACCGGCAGAGCCGATCGCATACCCCTTGGTCACCGCCTTGGTCGTGTTGCCGACCGCGTCCAGCGCGTCGGTCGATTTGCGGACTTCCGGGGGAAGACCGGCCATTTCGGCGATACCACCGGCATTGTCGGTGACCGGGCCGAAAGCATCCAGTGCCACGATCATGCCGGCAATGCCGAGCATGGCGGTGACGGCGATGCCGGTGCCGAACAGGCCTGCCAGCTGGTAGGTCGAGATGATGCCGCCAACGATGACGATCGCCGGAAGCGCCGTCGATTCCAGCGACACGGCAAGGCCCTGGATAACGTTGGTGCCATGGCCGCTGACGGACGCCTGGGCGATGGAATTGACCGGCCGCTTGTTGGTGCCGGTATAGTATTCGGTGATGACAACGATCAGCGCGGTGACCACGAGGCCGAGAATGCCACAGATGAACAGGTTGGTGCCGGTAATGTCCTTGCCCTCGACGGTGCCGATCGAGCCCCAGCCGATGGTCAATGACGTAGCGACGGCAAGGCCGACGATTGACAACAGGCCGGTGACGATCAGGCCCTTGTAGAGCGCGCCCATGATCGAGCCGTTCGAGCCGAGCTTGACGAAGAAAGCGCCGATGATCGAGGTGATGATGCAGGTGCCGCAGATGGCGAGCGGATAGCTCATCACGAGGCTGAGATTGGCCGCGCCGGCAAAGAAGATCGCCGCCAGAACCATGGTGGCAACAATCGAGACGGCATAGGTTTCGAACAGGTCGGCCGCCATGCCGGCGCAATCGCCGACGTTATCACCGACATTGTCGGCGATGGTGGCGGGGTTGCGCGGATCGTCTTCGGGAATGCCCGCTTCCACCTTGCCGACGAGATCGCCGCCGACATCGGCACCCTTGGTGAAGATACCGCCGCCGAGACGGGCGAAGATCGAGATCAGCGAGGCGCCGAAGCCGAGCGACACGAGAGCGTCGATCACCTCACGCGAGCCTTCGGCAAGGCCAAGGCCGACCGTCAGGATGAGATAGTAGATGGTGACGCCGAGCAGTGCTAGGCCAGCCACCAGCATGCCGGTGATCGCACCGGACTTGAAGGCGATATCGAGACCTGCCGCAAGACTGACGGAGGAAGCCTGCGCCGTGCGCACATTGGCTCTAACCGACACATGCATGCCGATGAAACCGGCCGCACCCGACAAAATAGCGCCGATCAGGAAGCCGATGGCGGCTGTGACGGAGAGAAGGAGCCAGGCACCGACAAAGACGACGGCACCGACGATGGCAATGGTCATATATTGACGTGTGAGATAGGCCTGCGCCCCCTCGCGTATGAAGCCTGCAATCTCTTGCATGCGGGCATTGCCCTGATCGGCAGACAGCACCGACCGCGTCGCCCAGATGGCATAGACCACCGAAAGCAACCCGCATGCGATAACGCCCAGAAGTATGGTCATTTCGCGATTTCCTCCGTTTAGCCTGCGGGCTCACTCCGTTCCACAGGCCCCCAAAAAGCGCTGCAGACCAAGCCTCCTCTTCAAGCGCGGGCTGCATACGTGGCTGCAGAGTGCTGTGGCGAATCGGGATCGTCAAGCCGCCATAAAAGGAAAAACCCACGTTTTTCGGTAGGTTGGCGGCGGCTTACCGGTCGGCGATACAACTTTTGGAGATAAATCTCAGGCGGCGCGCCGTCTTTCGGCGGCAAACAGCGAAACGAGCAGCAAAAGGCAGAATGCCGTCACCGGCCAGACGGCGGCGCTCAGCATGTCCCAGCCATAGGCGGTCAGCACCTTGCCGGAGCCGAAGGAGGCAATGGCAACGGCGGTAAACAGGATGATATCGTGAAAACCCTGAACCATGTCGGCCTCCTGCGGCCGGTAGCTGGAGGCGACGATCGCGGTCGAGCCGATGAAGCCGAAGTTCCAGCCGGCGCCCAGCAGGATCAGCGCGCCCCAGAAATTCCACAGCGCAATCCCCGCATGCGCCACCAAAGCGCACGCCATCAGGATGACCAGCCCGGCGGCGACCACCCTCTCCGCCCCGTAGCGGCTGACCAGCATGCCGGTGAAGAAGCTTGGCGCGAACATGGCCAGCACATGCCATTGGATGCCGAGCGTCGCGAGGTCCTGCGAGAAGCCGCAACCGACCACCATGGCGATCGGCGCTCCGGTCATCATGAAGGTCATCAGCGCATAGGTGGAGATGCCGCAAATCATGCCGGTGAGAAAACGCTGCGTCAGAACGATCTCGCGCAACGGGCGCACCGGCCCCAGGGATAGCGCGCCTGCGGCAGGGCGCTGATCCGGCAAACGCAGAAATGCTAAAATGGCGATTGCGGCAAGACAGGTGGGAACCAGCGCAATGAAAGCGCCGGCAAAGAAGACCGGTGCCAGCGCGTCCCTGGTGAGGATGACGAGTTGCGGGCCCAGCACCGCCGAAACCATGCCGCCCGCCAGAATCCAGGAGATTGCCCGTGGTTTGTAGAACGAAGGCGACGCATCGGCAGCGGCGAAGCGCAGTTTCTGGGTGAAGCCGCCGGCGATGCCACAGATGCAGAAACCGAGCGCCAAAAGCCAGAAATCGCTTTGAAACAGCGCATAGGCGGCCATCAGGCCGCCCCCGGCCCCTAGAAGCGCACCAGTCATGAAGGCTGCCTTGCGGCCCAGAAACCGGGACATGGCCGCGACGAAGATCGCGCCGAGCGCCACGCCGACATTGAACCCGGTCAGCGGTGCCGTCGCCAGCGACTTGTCCTCGCCGAGCAATTGGTAGCCGGCAACCCCGCCGACGGAAAAGACGATGGGGCCGATGGTGCCGAGAATGGCTTGCGCTGCCGTCAGCAGATAGACATTGCGGCGGGCACCGCGCAGGTCATGATCTATGCCCTGCCCTTCGCCTGCCTCATCTGTCATCGCGACGCTTACTTCTTGACGTCGGTTCTGATCGTGCGGGCGATCCGGTCGAGCACGGCGTTGACGAGCTTGGGCTCATCATCTTCGAAGAACGCCTTGGCGATCTCGACATATTCGGTGACGATCACGGCGACCGGAACATCCTTGCGTTCGCGCAGCTCGAACGTACCGGCGCGCAGGATGGCGCGAACGGTCGAATCGAGACGCGACAGGGCCCAGTCGTCCTGAAGGGCGGTGCCGATCAGCGGATCGAGCAGGCGCTGGTCGCGCACGACGCCGGCAACGATCGAGCGGAACCAGGAGGCATCCGCCTTCAGATAGGTATCGCCGTCGATCTCCTGGCCGAGACGATGGGTCTCGTATTCGGCGACGATCTCCAGAACGCCGGTTCCGCCGACATCCATCTGGTAGAGCGCCTGAACGGCGGCAAGACGCGCCGCCCCACGCTGGTTTGCCTGCTTGATCGGCTGCTCGGCCGGCGGATTGGTCGGAGTATCGCTCACTGCTCGCCGCCCAGCTTGATCTTCAGGTCGATCATGGTGAGCGCCGCGCGGGCCGCAAAGCCGCCCTTGTCGCCTTCGCTCTTCTTGGCGCGGGCCCAGGCCTGCGCGTCGTTTTCGACGGTCAGGATCCCGTTGCCGATGGCCAGGCTTTCGCTGACGGTCAGATCCATCAGCGCGCGCGAGGATTCGTTTGAGACGATGTCGAAATGGTAGGTCTCGCCACGGATGACCATGCCGAGCGCGACGAAACCGTCATACTCGGTGCCGCCATTGTCGATGCCATCCAAAGCCATGGCGATTGCCGCCGGAATTTCGAGTGCACCTGGAACGGTCACGACGTCATAGGTCGCGCCGGCTTCCTTCAGCGCCGATGTGGCGCCATCGAGCAATGCGTCGGCCATATCGTCATAGAAACGCGCTTCCACAATCAGAATATGTGGTTTTTCGGTATCTGACATTTGTCACCTGTCTGAAATTGGGGGCCGGACATCTCCAGCGCAGGCGGCGGTCAAATCACGCCGGAGCCCGGTTGGCAAGCAATTTTCGCGGCCCTGGCCGATTTGAGCGGGCGGGCACGCATGGTTGCAGCCGATAATACCGCAATTGCCGCCATCTTTTCAACCTGATGGCATCTCTATAGAGGTTTTGTCGAGGTGGAGAAAAACATGACAAAGATGCAGAAACCCGTCGTCAATCCGGCGGAGCTTACGCTTGAACATTCGCAAAACGGCACGTTCTTTGAATCCCGTGACGCATCTTTCGGGGTGCAACTCGGCCTCCAGGACCTCGGCATCGGCTATAGCGAGGTGCCGCCGGGAAAATCCAGCTGCCCGTTCCACAATCACCATATCGAGGAAGAGCTGTTCGTCATCGTCAGCGGGCAAGGCGAGTACCGCTTTGGCGCCAACCGCTATCCGGTCAAGCCCGGCGACGTGCTGGGAGCACCGGCCGGCGGCCCGGAGACCGCCCATCACCTGATCAATACCGGCACCGTCCCGCTGACCTATCTGTCCATTTCGGCCAACGCCAAGGCTGAAATCGTCGAATATCCGGATTCCGGCAAGTTCCTCGCCAAGTCGCGCGCCACGCCCGGCGGCAAGCCCGTCTTCCGCTTTGTCGGGCGCGCCGACAGCGCAACAGATTACTGGGACGGCGAGCCAGGAATCTGATCAAATACCGGCATCGCCATTTCACACGGACCTTCCCATGCACAGCGTCCCTACCATTGAAACAGAACGCCTGATCCTGCGTCCCTACCGCCGCGACGACTTTACACCCTATGCCGCGCTTTTCGCCGATCCCGAAGTCACGCGCTTTATCGGCGGCGTGCCGTTTTCGCGCGAGCAGGCCTGGACCCGCTTCCTGCGCCAGGTCGGCATGTGGCACTATTTCGGCTTCGGCTTTCTGGCCCTGCAGGACCGCGAAACCGGCCAGTTCATCGGCGAGGCCGGTTTTCACGATGTCCATCGCAGCATCACGCCCTCGCTCGAAGGCACGATGGAAACCGGCTGGGCGCTCTCGCCGCGCTCACACGGCCATGGACTGGCGACCGAGGCCGTCAGCGCAGCGATGAAATGGGGCGACCAGCAATTTCCGTCGCTGAAGAAGACCTGCATCATCGATATCAGCAACCGCGCCTCACTCCGAGTGGCCTCGAAGCTGAATTTTAGGGAAACCGGCCGCACGACCTATCACGGGGCGAATGTGGTCATGCTGGAACGCTGATCCGCCGGTTACGCAGACACCACAATGAACGGCAGACCTCCCGCGTGCCCGCACGCCACGAGCCGGGCCACCTTTCCGTCATCCCAAGATCGAGCCGCAGCATCCGGCAGCGCCGAAATGAGAAGGCTGCAGTACCGAGGAAGGCGTAGGGCAGCCGACCTTTCCTGCGGCTGCAATGTGCTATTTTCAAAGCCTGTCACACTGCCGAAGTTCCGCTGATTGGAGCATCTCCGCGAGGTTGAAGCGGCACCGCAGGGGCTTCGTTTGCGCATCCCGGTCAACGTGGGGGCGTCAAGAGGTGGAATGACTGCCAGTTTACGTTCGGGAACCAACATGGCGAATATCAAAGTATATAGCGGCTTCGGTTTTGACATCCGCGACACCGATTTCAGCGAAATCCTCGCTGCGGTATCCTACACCAGCAATGCCACCAGCTTTATTGCTAACTATGCGATGGGCCGGGAAGAATTCTTCGGCACCGGCTTTGTTTACGACAGAATGGGCGGACCCACCGGCGGCACCGTCAGCAGCTTTTCCACCTGGTATCAGGCCACGCAGGCCTTCCTCGTCAGCGGCATCAATGTGTCCCTCGCCGGAATTTTTGCAGCGGCCAATACAGCCTCCACCACCGACGATCTCAACCTCATTGCCGGCGCCCTGACCGGAGCCGACCGGTTCGACGGCGGCGATGGTGCCGATTACGTCATGCTGTTCGGCGGCAATGACGTGGCGACTGGCAACGATGGCAATGACATCCTGTTCGGAGGCGCCGGAAACGACACTTTGAGCGGTGGCAATGGCGCCGACTGGCTGAGCGGCGACGCCGGTGCCGACAAGCTTGATGGCGGTGCCGGCATCGACACTGCATCCTATGCGACGGCAACGAAGGGCGTGACGGCAAGCCTTGCCAATGCGGCTATCAATACCGCAGATGCCAAGGGCGACACCTATGTCTCGATCGAAAACCTGGACGGTTCGCGCTTTGCCGACAAGCTCTACGGCAACGCTCTTGCCAACCAATTGTCCGGTGGGGCTGGCAACGATCTCCTGTCCGGCGGTGCCGGTGCCGATATCCTGATCGGCGGCGCGGGCGGCGACAGGCTCGACGGCGGCGCAGGCGCAGATACCGCATCCTATTTGGGCGCGACGGCCCGCGTCGTGGCGAGCCTTGCCAATGCGGCCGGCAATACCGGCGACGCAAAGGGTGATGTCTATGTGTCCATCGAGAACCTGAGCGGCACGGCCTTTGCCGACAAGCTCTCTGGCAATGCCGGCGCCAATATTTTGTCCGGCGCGGCGGGCAACGATGTCCTGTCGGGCAATGGCGGCAACGACACGCTGTATGGCGGCCTCGGCGCCGACACTCTGACAGGCGGCGCAGGTGCGGATACGTTCGTGTTCAAGTCTCTCCCGGAGACAACGGTGGCTGCAGGCGGCCGCGATACGATCCTGGACTTTTCCGGCACCGGCGGCGACCGGATCAACCTGTCCGCCATCGATGCCAATTCCCTTCTATCCGGTGACCAGGCATTCACCTTCATCGGGACGGCGGCGTTCAGCGGTAAGGCGGGCGAGCTGAAATACAGCAAGCAGGCATCCGACACCTATATTTACGGCGATACGAATGGCGACGGGAAAGCCGACTTTGCCATCCATCTGGATGATGCGGTCGTTCTGACGAAGGGCTATTTCATCCTGTGAACTGGAGCACGGGATGCATACGGCAGATTTTGCCCACCGCATGCATCGTCCAAGGGATCGCCTTTCGATTGCAGCAGATATCTGCGGCGCAGGCTACTACTCGGCCTTCGGTGCCGGGAATTCCGCCAGCCGGGCCGCGTAGCGTGCCATCGTATCGACTTCGAAATTGACGAAATCGCCAGCCTTGCGCTGACCCCAGGTCGTCACATCCAGCGAATGCCGGATCAGCAACACGTCGAAATCCGTTCCATTGACGGCATTGACCGTCAGCGACGTACCGTCCAGAGCGATGGAACCCTTCGGGGCCACGAATTTTGCCAGATGATCGGGTGCGCGCAGACGAAAACGCGTCGCCTCGCCTTCCGTCTCGACGGAGAGGATTTCGGCCTTGCCATCGACATGACCGGAGACCAGATGGCCGCCCAGTTCATCGCCGATCTTCAGCGAGCGTTCCAGGTTGATCTTCTGGCTGGCCGTCCAACTTGAAATCGTGGTCAGCCGCAGCGCCTCTTCCCAGGCCTCGACCTCGAACCAGCGGCCGTTTGCGCCGTCTTCCGGCAGCGTGGTGACCGTCAGGCAGACGCCGGAACAGGCGATCGAGGCGCCGATGTCGATGCCCTTGGGATCATAGGCCGTGGCGATGCGCAGCTTGATGCCCTCATCCAGCGGCGTAATGGTTTCGACTGTGCCGATATCGGTGATAATGCCGGTAAACATCAGAGCGTTCTTTCGTATTCATAGGTGTCGAGCAGGTCGTCGCCGAACGTGTCTGTACGCCGGTGGACGAAGCCCACCGGGATCAGCTTGCGGTCAAGTGGGGATGGCACCCCCTGTTCGCCAAGGGTCAGCGGTGCGGTAAACAGAAGAATCCGGTCAACCAGCCCGTCATTGAGGAATTGCTGCGCCGTGCGCGCGCCGCCTTCGACCAGAAGCGAGGATATGCCGCGCGTGGCAAGCGCCGCAAGCAGATCGGCCGGCGCCTTCGGGTCACAGACCACGACCTCGACACCGGCTGCCTCCAATTCCTGCTGGCGCTCGAGAAAGGCGACCGAGCCGTCGCTTTCGCCGGTGACGATCAGGACCGGGACGGTGCGTGCCGTTGTTGCCAGCTTGGAGGTCACGGGCAGGTTGAGATCGCCGTCGATGACGATGCGCAGCGGCGAGCGATGCTCCAGCCCCGCAATCCGCGTGGTCAGTTCCGGGTCGTCGGCAATGGCGGTGCCGATACCCACAAGGATCGCATCGGTTTCCGATCGCAGCCGGTGCACGATGTCACGGGCGGGAGCGCCGGTAATGCTCACCTGCCCCTGCCCCTTGATACCGATCATGCCATCGGCGGAAACGGCAAGTTTCAGAGTCACATACGGCCGGTTGTTGCGCTTGCGCATGAGGTAGCCCTCAAGCTCGCGCTCGCCCTCTTCCTCCAGCACGCCAGTGACGACTTCGATACCGGCATCGCGCAGCTTTTCCAGACCGTGTCCGCAGACACGTTCATCCGGATCGACGACGGACACGACGACACGGGCAATGCCGGCGGCAATCAGGGCATCGGCGCAGGGCGGCGTCTTGCCGTGGTGGGAACAGGGTTCGAGCGTCACATAGGCCGTTGCGCCGCGTGCGGCCTCGCCGGCGGCGGCAAGCGCCTGCGTCTCGGCATGCGGCCTGCCGCCAATGGCCGTCACCGCGCTGCCAACGATCTTGGCGCCTTCGCCATCGTTGCGGACGATGACGCAGCCGACGGACGGATTGGAACCGGTGGCACCCAGATGCTGGTGTGCCAGGCGCAGTGCCTCGGCCATAAAACGCTCGTCGTCAGCCAGTTCCGTCATGTCGATGCCATCCCTCACCCTGCAAACGTCAAACGCCGCCCTTTCGGGCGGCGCAAGTCCTTGGCGTCAGGCGCCGGGATCACGTGCGATCTTGGCGCTGATCTCGGCAATGACCTTCTCGAAATCGTCCGCATGCGAGAAATCGCGATAGACCGAGGCGTAGCGGACGAAGGCGACGTCATCGAGCCCCTTCAAGGCCTCGAGCACCTGCAGGCCGATTTCCTCGGACGGAATTTCCGTCTCGCCGGAGCTTTCCAGCCGCCGGACGATGCCGGACACCGCCCGCTCGATGCGGTCACGATCGATCGGCCGCTTGCGCAGCGCGATCTCGAACGACCGCAGCAGCTTGTCGCGGTCGAACGGCGCCTTGCGGCCGGTCTTCTTCAGGATCATCAGCTCGCGGAGCTGCACCCTTTCGAAGGTCGTGAAGCGGCCGCCGCAATCCGGGCAGATGCGCCGGCGGCGGATGGCGGCGCCATCCTCCGCAGGGCGGCTGTCCTTCACCTGGCTGTCTTCCGATCCGCAATAGGGGCAGCGCATTCGAGCTCCTTCATCAGAGGTCGTCGATTACAGGTAGGGATACATCGGGAAACGGTCGGTCAGCTTGACAACCTTTTCACGCACACCGGCTTCGACCACCGCATTGCCTTCATCGGAATTGGCGACCTTCAGACCATCGAGAACCTCGACGATCAGGTTGCCGATTTCGCGGAAATCGGCTTCCTTGAAACCGCGCGTCGTACCGGCCGGCGTGCCGAGACGGACGCCGGAGGTGACGAACGGCTTTTCTGGATCGAACGGGATACCGTTCTTGTTGCAGGTGACATAGGCGCGGCCAAGAGCTGCCTCGGCGCGCTTGCCGGTGGCGTTCTTTTTGCGCAGGTCGACCAGCATGAGATGGTTGTCGGTGCCGCCCGAAACGATATCGAGGCCACCGGCAACCAGCGTTTCCGACAATGCCTTGGCGTTCTTGACGATCTGGGCTGCATAATCCTGGAATTCCGGCTGCAGCGCTTCGCCGAGCGCCACGGCCTTGGCGGCGATGACATGCATCAGCGGGCCGCCCTGCAGGCCGGGGAAGACGGCCGAGTTGAACTTCTTTGCCAGATCCTCGTCATTGGTGAGGATCATGCCGCCGCGCGGGCCGCGCAGCGATTTGTGCGTGGTGGTGGTGGCAACATGGCAATGCGGGAATGGTGACGGATGCTGATTGCCGGCAACCAGGCCTGCAATATGGGCCATATCGACCATCAGATAGGCGCCGACTTCATCGGCGATCTCGCGGAAACGCTTCCAGTCCCAGATGCGGGAATAGGCCGTGCCGCCGGCGATGATCAGCTTGGGCTTGTGCGTGCGGGCCGATTCGGCCACCGCGTCCATATCCAGGAGGTTGTCGCCTTCGCGCACGCCGTAGGACACGACGTTGAACCACTTGCCGGACATGTTGACCGGCGAACCATGCGTCAGGTGGCCGCCCGAGTTGAGGTCGAGACCCATGAACGTGTCGCCCGGCTGAAGCAGCGCCAGGAACACGGCCTGGTTCATCTGCGAGCCGGAATTCGGCTGGACGTTGGCGAAATTGACGCCGAACAGCTTCTTGGCGCGCTCGATGGCGAGCTCTTCGGCGATATCGACGAACTGGCAGCCGCCGTAATAGCGCTTGCCCGGATAACCTTCCGCATATTTGTTGGTCATGATCGAGCCCTGGGCTTCGAGCACGGCGCGCGAAACGATATTTTCGGACGCAATCAGTTCGATCTCATGGCGCTGGCGGCCCAGCTCCTTTTCGATCGCACCGAAAATATCCGGATCGGTGTCGGCCAGCGAACGGCTGAAGAAAACATCGGGGTTGACGACGGAAGCGCTCATTCTCAAAGCTCCTTAAGAGGCGGTGGCACGGTGTTTACCGTCCTCGCATGGCAAGGGCAATACGGGCTGTGCGATTTGCGCCATTTCCCCCATTCGCCGCGCCCGGCAGGCAAAGAAAAGGCCGCGCCCCTGTCAAAGGAACGCGGCCTGTCTCGATGTCGGCAGATAAGGTTATTGCGGCAGGTTGTCGCGCTCGACGGAGCCTGCCGCTTGCTCGATGCCGGTCGTGGTCTGCAGCGCCAGTTCCTGCTCGCCATCCATCTCGTAGATATCGTCGCGGAACTGCACGACGCCGTCGGTTGCAGCCCAGGCAGTGATATATTTGAAATAGACGGGCACTTCGACCGCAAGCTTGATCGGGGAGTTCTGCCCCGCGCGGATCGTTGCCTCGATCTGCTGGCGCGACCAGCCGGGCGTGTCGCGCAGCAGCCAGGTCGTCAGGTCGCGGACGTTCTGGACGCGCACGCAACCCGAGCTTTCGAACCGGGCGAGCTTGTTGAACAGGCCCTGTTGCGGCGTGTCGTGCATATATTCGTTGTTCGGATTGTGGAAGTTGATCTTCGTGGACGCCATGGCGTTGGTCTTGCCGGGGTCCTGGCGGAAGGTCAGGTTCGGTGCCTTCTCGGCATTCCAGTCGATCGTTTCAGGCGCAACCTCGTTGCCCTTGCCGTCGATGAGACGGATCGAATTCTTCTTCAGATATTCCGGATCCTTGCGCATCAAAGGAACGATGTCCTTTTCGACGATCGAACGCGGCGATGTCCAGTAGGGGTTGAGGATAACCTCATAGATCTTCGAGTTGATGATGTGCGTCTGGCGGCTGATCCGGCCGACAACGGCAGTGTGGCGCGTCGCAACGCGGCCATTTTCGACGGCTTCGATATAGGCGGCTGGAATATTGACCAGCACGTAGCGTTCGCCCAGATCACCCGACATCGACTGCAGGCGCACGATATTGGTATTCAGCTGGCCGAGCCGCACATCGGCAGCAATGTTCAGCGCCTTCACCGAATATTCGCCGAGCACGCCGTCGGACGGCAGGCCGTGACGGGCCTGGAAGCGCTTGACCGCGCCATCGACATAGCTGTCGAAGGAATTGGAAATACCGGCGGAACGCGGCAAATCGCCCGAAATGATCAACCGCTGGCGCAGGGCCTGTACGGAGGGATCGGAGACGCCCATTTCCAGGCGAACCGGCGAATTGACCTGCGGCCAGCCGCCGGCCGAGACGATCTGCTGATACTGGCCGATGGCGTTCTGGGTGTTGGCGAGCGTATCCATGCCGAAGATCGGTGTGTTGGACACGACGGCCGTGGCGGAGCGCGAAGCCTTGGCATCGAACTGGTCGTCCCAGGTGCCGCGGCGCGGCGCATTGATGATGTCGTCGAGCGCGTCCTGCGCCAAAGCGCCGCCGGCCCATGTTGCAGCGCCGAAAGCTGCTACCGAACCAAGGAAGCCGCGGCGCGAAAGTGCATCAATTCCGGTTTTCTTCGACATGTTTCCTACCATTCAAATGCTGCTACGCAAACCGCAGAGCTATCACGAACACGGTTAACAAACGTAAACTGTGACCTGCAGTTTCCTGCCCGCCGTTCACATTTGTG
Organism: Rhizobium sp. Root483D2; assembly: GCF_001426685.1. Classification (GTDB taxonomy): domain Bacteria; phylum Pseudomonadota; class Alphaproteobacteria; order Rhizobiales; family Rhizobiaceae; genus Pararhizobium; species Pararhizobium qamdonense. The sequence goes on from NZ_LMFB01000044.1 coordinate 150,029, forward strand.
AGATGACGAACGCAAAGAGCGGCCAATCGCCGATCAGCGACAGAAGCAACGCAAAACCCGCATTCTCTGGCATCGTCGCTGTCATAGTAATATGGCCGATTCGTGTCACCGGCAGGCAGCAGCGGACTTCGCTGCATCGGCCGTTTGCCGGCGCGGCATTCGGGAGACACTGCCCGCCGCGCTCGCTTGACGTGAAACGGTGGCAAGACGCCATGCCGTTTTCTGTCGATAACAGATGGATAAAGGGAATATCGGGCTTAAAGGTGCTGCCGGATCGGCCGGAGGCCGCCAAGGGCAATGATGTGCAGCACCCCGGAGAGCAAAGCTTCAATCCGGGCGATGGCATCGGTTCATCAAGGTGGCGCCTGCCACCCTGTCCGCTTCTCGTCCTGCGGCCGCAAAGCCGCAGGAGAGCAGAAACAGCAGTCAGGAAGTCATTGCTTAGAGCTTGTACAACATGGTGTCGTTCCAGAAGCGGTCGAGGCGCTGCAGGAGCTTGTTCATCTGGCCGAACTCATCGGTGCCGATGCCGCCGACCTTCTGGATAGAGCCGATATGGCGTTCATAGAGCTTGGCAACCGTTTCGGCGATCTCCTGGCCCTCGTCGGTCAGGCTGATGCGGACCGAGCGGCGATCGACGCGCGAGCGCTGGTGATTGATGAAGCCGAGATCAACCAGCTTTTTAACATTGTAGGATACGTTGGAGCCGAGATAGTAACCGCGCGAACGCAGTTCACCGGCGGTCAGTTCCGAATTGCCGATGTTGAAGAGGAGAAGCGCCTGGACGGCGTTGACGTCGGAGCGGCCCGAGCGGTCGAATTCGTCCTTGACGACGTCGAGCAGGCGGCGGTGAAGACGCTCAACCAGGTGAAGGGATTCCATGTAGAGCGAACGGATCGCATCTTCGTGGGGATCTTTGACGGTAACGGCCTGCGGTTTCATTTTGGTGTTCATGATGACTGCCTCACTGTTTTGTTTGGCGGTGTATGTTTCTCTTCCCGCCTTGAGGTAGACACTATCGAATACGTATAAAATTCTACTTAAACACCAGCCTTAACAGCGCCTTACTATCCACAGCCTTTGTCTCAGGGTAAATCAATTCTTGCGGCCTTGGCCAGGCGGGCCCGCTGATGCAGGATCGCGGCCCGGAAAAGCACGAAGGTGACGGCCACTGCGGCATGCAGAATGACGATCAGCGGCTTGGCCCCGAAAATCTGCGGATAGACCTTGAACATGACGATTTCCGCGCCTGCTGCCACCACCCAGATCACCGGCCCCCAGGACACCAGAAGCCACAATCCCAGCGCCGCCACGGGATAAATGACGGCCAGCGCCGTCGCTGCCACCCGCCACGGAACCGGCAACAGATCAAACCGCCCGCCGCCGCCAAACGAAAAGCCGATCAGCATCGCCCAGTAGTTCAGCCCGAACCAGAAACAAGACACCGCCACCAGCCGCAGGAAAAATCCGAACAGTGTTTCGGTCAGCGACAATTTGGGGATTTTGACAGAATCAAGGGCCATGGCGGCGAAGATAGGCCGCAGGCAGGCGCTTTGCCAGACGGATATTTTTGAACTCTATGGCTGCCGTCCCTCTCTCAAAAAAGTCTGCGGCATTTAACAAAGTTAATTGTAAGAAGACCCTCATTGAGAAAAAAATCCCACACCCGGCCGCTTGGCAGTCTGACCGGGCACGCCAGAACTTGATATTTGGCCTCCCCCCGGGGGAGGCCTTTTTTGGCTGCTGAGCATCCCTACGTTCATAACCCTGGCACCCCAGAGGAAGCCGCACACTCCCTCTTCTCCCCAGCGGGGAGAAGGTGGCCCGCAGGGCCGGATGAGGGGGCCACACGCACATTCATAGAAAACATGAACCCACAAAACTAAGGCAACTGCGCCCGAAGACTTCAAGTTTGTGCCGTACCGCCCCCTCATCCGCCCTTCGGGCACCTTCTCCCCGCTGGGGAGAAGAGGGAGCGTTATATCGTCCTCGAGGGCAGGGTAAACGGCAAGGATGAAACGCCGCACCCCAATTATTTTCCTTTGCGCATCGCCCATGATAAACCGCGACGAGATAGGACCAAGCTGACGAAAGACGATATCATGACCGACAAGACCCATGCCGTGGATCTCATCACCGGCCACCGCCGCATGCGCCGCAACCGCAAGGCCGACTGGACCCGCCGGATGGTGCAAGAAAACCGGTTGACGGTGGATGATCTGATCTGGCCGATCTTTGTTGTTCCCGGCACGAATATCGTCGAGCCGATCGCGGCCATGCCCGGCGTCAACCGGATGAGCATCGACAAGGCCGTGGAGGCGGCAAAGCTGGCTGCCGATCTCGGCATCCCTGCCCTTGCGACCTTTCCGAATGTCGATATTTCGCTGCGCGACGATACCGGCTCCAACAGCCTTGCCGAGAACAACCTGATCAACGAGACGACGCGGGCCATCAAGAAGGCCGTGCCCGATATCGGCGTCATCACCGATGTGGCGCTCGATCCCTTCACCAGCCATGGCCATGACGGCATCCTGCGCGACGGCGAAATCGTCAATGACGAGACGGTGGCGCAGATCGCCATCGCCGCCGTGATGCAGGCCGATGCCGGCGCCGACATCATCGCACCGTCAGACATGATGGATGGCCGCATCGGCGCCATCCGCCGTGCGCTGGATGCGGCAGGCCACCAGAATGTCGGCATCATGGCCTATGCCACCAAGTTCGCCTCCGCCTTCTACGGCCCCTACCGCGAGGCGATCGGCACCAGCGGCCTGCTCAAGGGCGACAAGAAGACCTATTATATCGATCCCGCCAACGGCACCGAGGCGATGCGCGATGCGGCGCTCGATGTCGAGGAAGGTGCCGACATGCTGATGGTCAAGCCGGGCCTGCCGTATCTCGATATCTGCTGGCGGATGAAGGAAAGCTTCGGACTGCCGGTCTTTGCCTATCAGGTCTCCGGCGAATATGCGCAGATCAAGGCCGCTGCCGCCAATGGCTGGATCGACGGCGAACGCGTCATGCTCGAAACCCTGCTTGCCTTCAAGCGTGCCGGCTGCGACGGCATTCTCAGCTATTTCGCTGTCGATGTGGCCCGCATTCTCGCCAAGCGGTAACGCCGCTGCCACCGATCTGCTTAAAAACGTAGCGTGCCGTCAGTTCGCCGTGCGAAAAATGCGGACCCGGTTGCGGCCGGCATCCTTGGCCCGATAAAGGGCGGCGTCGGCCTGGACGAGAATGTCGCTCCAGGTCCGGCCGGTGCCATCCGCCACGCCAAAACTTGCCGTCACGATCAGCATTGTGCCATCGGGTGCTTTCAGCGGGCTTTTCTCCAGCGCCATCCTGAGCTTGCGGGCACCCCAGGCGGCCTCGGCCAGCGAGCCGGCGGCCAAAAGGATGGCAAACTCTTCACCACCGAAACGGGCGGCATAACCGGAGCTTTGCGTGGACTGGCGCATCAAATCGGCGATGGCGCGCAAGACGAGATCGCCGAACGGGTGGCCGTGGCGGTCGTTGATCGACTTGAAGTGGTCGATATCCAGCAGGATGAGGTAGCGCGCCCTGCCCGTCTCCATCTTGGCCGCATGGTTCTCCAGCGCACGGCGGTTGAGAAGACCCGTCAGCCCGTCGGTTGCAGCGAGGATTTCGAGCTTGCGGGTCAGCACCGCCCGTTCGCCGAGCCGTTGTCCCAGAATGCCGATGGCGCTGTAGAGCCGCATGATTTCCGGGACTTCGCCAGTTGCCGCCGCAAGATCGGCGGGGCGCTCTTCGGCCAGCGCGATGACGGCTTGCGCCCCTTTCAGCAAGGGCCGCAGGATGTAGATCTGGACGGCCGCGACGAGACCGAGAACCAGCAGCAAAAGCACGGCCGTTGCCAGTCCGCTGCGATAGAGTGCCAATAGCGCCTGCCGCTCGCCGGCCTCGAACTCGGCGACGATCTCGGCCAGATAGAATTTTCTCAACTCTTCCAGCGGCTGCATCAGCATGACGTAACGCTGCGTGAAGGCCGCGCCATCCGTCGAGAAACGGCCACTGCGGCTGCCGAGGGCCATCTGCTCATCGATCAGCGCCATGCCCAAGCGCATGAAGATTTCTTCCACCTCCTGACGCTTCAGCCGGATCAGGTCCGATACCGGCGACGCAGAGCGCGGCCCGACCAGATCCCAGGCTTCGAGCAGCCTGCCGCGCGCGGCATTGCTGGCGGCGATGTCCTGCGGCGTCAACGCGGTCCCCGCCGCCATCGGCGCAATCATATAGGAGCCCAGACGCCCGGCATATTCGCGCAGATCGCTCAGCGCGATGCCCTGAACGACGATGGCGGCGAGATCGGGATCACGCATCAGGATCTGGCCGCTCTGCCATTCGATGATCCGCCGGTAGGAATCTCTGGCCGCAAACATGGCGCCAATGGCCGCGTGGATTTCCTCGTACCGGCGGCCTTGGCGCGGCTGCCTCAGGATCGCGTCGATCAGCCCGCGCGCGGATGTCAGCCGGGCGCGCACACCATCGATCATCACATCCGGCATATCGCGCCGTTTCAGCTCATCCAGCGCTGCGTTGGTATTCTCGACGGTCTGCTTCCATTTCGACAGCGCGTCGGCCCGCTCGGCATCTCCAGCGGTCATCAACGTATTTGCCGGCCCTCTTTCTGCGGATATGAGGTTTGCCGCATCGAAAATGGCCGTGAACTGGCGCATGTTTTCCGCACCGGCTTGGGCGTTGCGGAAGGCATCGACGGAGTCCGATATGGTCGAGGTGGCGAGCAGAAGTGTGCAGATAATGGCCAAAACCGCCATGAACCAGAGACGGCCGCGAAGCCCACCAAGCCGGCCACTATCGCTATAACTATGGAATTTGAGGGGCATGTGAAGGAACCATTGAACTGCGCAAGTCACTGATGCTATTCGACAAACGGGAGAGAAGACAATGCTTTTTATGAGGGTGAGCGTCCCAGTTTTGCCGTGCTGGGCCGTCGCACAAAGACCATCGACAAGGATGGCTGAGAGACCGTGATGAGGGGTTGCATCAATGCTGGCGGCTCAAAAGCCAAAGGCTGATGCCGGCGCACTCTCCTTGGCCATATATCTGGCCGCCCATGGATTTGCATTTTTGCTGCCACTTCCCATATCAGGGGAAGAACTGGAGAAACGGACATGAGCGTGCAGGACGAAAACCTTCGAATTCCGAGCAATGACTGGCGCGCCTATCAGGGCGTGCTCAGCCGCCGCGTCATGGCGTTCATCATCGACTATGCCATCGTCGCGCTGTTGTGGATTCCCGCGGCCGTGATCGTCTTCTTTCTCGGCATCCTGACGTTCGGCCTCGGCTTCTTCCTGTATCCGGTGCTGTTTGCCGGTCTGGCCATGCTCTATTTCGGCGTGACGGTCGGCGGCCCCAAGCAGGCATCGCCGGGCATGAACATGATGGGCCTGGCCATTGCCCGCACCGACGGCAGACCGATGGATTTTCTGACGGCCATCGTTCATCTGGTGATCTTCTGGATCGGCAATGCCATTCTCACGCCGCTGGTGCTGCTTGTCGGCCTTTTCACCGATCGCGGCCGCCTCTTGCATGACCTCTTGATCGGCACGGTCACCGTGCGCCGCGACGCCTATTGATTCGGCGGCATATGATCTTTTATCGGCCTGCGGCAGAGTGCGTTGCGTCATTCCGCCGCTGTCGCTGAACTGATCACCTGAAAATGACAGGCTTGCGACACCCTGACGCGACGGTTCAAAAAGTCGCGATTGACCTTTTCTAATCTTGCGCCATGCTAATGTTTTCCGAGCGGCCAAGAAGAGCGATCTCCGCAGCATATGAACACGCAAACGACACCGTCTCCGCAATTCTACCTGACCGCACCGGCGACCTGCCCGTATCTGCCGCAGGAGATGGAGCGGAAGGTGTTTACCCATATGGTGGGCGAGCGGGCGCCTGAGCTCAACGATCTCCTCACCCAGGGCGGGTTCCGCCGGTCACAGAATATCGCCTACCGGCCGGCCTGCGAAAGCTGCCGGGCCTGCGTTTCCGTGCGCATCGTCGCCGGCGAATTCACGCCAACCCGCTCGATGCGGCGCATTATGGCGCTGAACACGGACGTGGTTTCGACCGAATATCCGGCAGAGCCCTCCAGCGAGCAGTACAGCCTGTTTCGCCGCTATCTCGATCATCGCCACCAGAAGGGCGGCATGTCCGACATGTCGGTGCTGGACTACGCGATGATGGTCGAGGATACCCATGTCAACACCAAGATCATCGAGTACCGCCTGAAGGTCGAAGGCGACGGGATCGGCTTGGCGAAGGGTCCACTGATTTCGGCAGCGCTGACCGACAAGATGGGCGATGGGCTGTCGATGGTCTATTCCTATTTCGACCCGGATTTCGCCGATCGTTCGCTCGGCACGTTCATGATTCTCGATCATATCCGCAAAGTGAAGGAACGCGGCCTGCCGCACGTTTATCTTGGCTATTGGGTCAAGGGATCGCGCAAAATGGACTATAAAACAAAGTTTCTGCCGCAGGAGCACCTTATGGCCCAGGGCTGGGAGCGCTATACAGAGTAAAGCGCAGCCACCGGACAGGACGAAATCTTGAGTGAAGCCATCGATGCCGCCCATCACCGCCGCGGACTTCTCATCACCGGGCTTGGCGGCCTTGCCCTTTCCTTCGACATTCCGCTGATCCGCTCCGCCGATGGCGAAGTGTGGTCGCTGCTGGCCGTGCGCAGTCTTTGCACCTTTACCGTTGCGCTGGTCGCCTGGGCCGTGCTCAACAAAGTCCTCGGCCGGAAGATCGCGCTCGTTCCGGGCAAGGCGGGACTGCTTGCCGGATTGTTTTACGGCCTTGGATCCTTCACCTTCCTGTTGTCCGTCTTCAATACCGCGACCGCCAATGTCGTCTTCATCGTCGCCTTCACCTCGATGTTCGCTGCCATCCTGTCCTGGATCTTCCTCAAGGAGCGTCCGTCCAACGCCACGCTGGTGACCATGGCCGTGATGGTGTTCGGCGTCGGGCTGATCGTTCAGGACGGCTTGAAGAGCGGCAATTTCTTCGGCGATGCGATGGCGGTCTGCTCGGCGCTGATGCTGGCCTGCGCCATCACCGTCAGCCGCGCCAGCGGCAAGGACATGGGCCTGGTGCCGCTTGCAACCGCGATCTTCCCCGCCATCATCGGCTACCTCCTGTCGCCAGCCGAAGGCCTTGCCATCGCCCATCCCGGCTGGATCGTCTTCGACGGCCTGATCATGATCCCGCTCGCCTTCTTCTGTCTCGCCACTGGCCCGCGCCACCTATCGGCCCCGGAGGTCGGCATGTTCTATCTGCTCGAAACCATCCTTGCGCCGCTCTGGATCTGGATCGTCTTCCTGGAAGTCCCCACATCCCAGACACTCGTCGGCGGCGCCGTGCTGATCCTGGCGCTGGTCGGGCATTCCGTCTGGCAGATGCGGAAGAAATCGGCCGTGGATGCCGTGACCGAATTTCCGTTTACGGGGTCACGTTCACAGGCAATTGCTGAAACGCAAAACCAATGTTATAACACGATTATAACATTGGAGTTTTGCCATGAACATCACCATCCGCAAGATCGGCAATTCCGAGGGCGTCATCATCCCGAAGGAGGTGCTTGACCGCCTGGGGCTGAAGGCCGGCGACGAGTTTGAATTGAAGGAAACGGGAAATACTCTTGAACTGGCGCCCCAGAAGGACGATCTCGCAGAACAACTGCGGGCAGCCAGGATTGGCATGAAGAAATATCACGTCGCGCTGCGTGAACTGGCGAAATGACCTCCGTCAAGTGGCTGTCTCGCGAAGCTATCGAGATCATTCACCACGAACAGATGGTGGAACACGGCGGCTTGCCGGGCCTCAAGGATGCAAATGCGCTTGAGTCCGCGTTGGCGCGTCCGGTGAACAAGGCGGCCTATGGCGAGGACGATATCCATGTCCTCGCCGCCGCTTATCTTTACGGCATCGTGCGAAACAACGGCTTTTCCGACGGCAACAAAAGGACTGGCTGGCTCGCAGCGTTTACCTTCCTGCTGATCAATGGCCTTTTGATCGAAACGGAACAGGCCGATGTTATCGCCTTCGTTCTATCCGTTGCCGCCGGAGAGATTGACGAGGCCGGTACCGCGCGTTTCCTGCGGGATCACACCGTTCCCTGTGATTTCTGAAGGTTGGGCTATTGAACCACCCAACCGCCCGCACATCCATCACCCCGTAAACTTACCGCTTCTCGGAAACCCCTTCGGCACGGCCCTGCCCGCTGTGGCGCGGTCGCCGATCCATTCGAGCAGTTCGTCCTTGTTCTTGGTAAAGCTGCGGCCGGCGCTGTCGGCCCAGGTGAGGCCGTCGGCGATGGCAAAGCAGCGCATGTCCGAGACGCCGCCATCCTTGTAGCGCTGCAGGCGCACACCCTTGCCACGGCTCATTTCCGGGATCTGCACCAGCGGGAAGACCAGCATCTTGCGGTTTTCGCCGACGATGGCGACGTGATCGCCCTTGACCGGGATGACCAGCTTGGTCTCATCCGGCATGGCGACGTTCATGATCTGCTTGCCCTTGCGGGTATTGGCGGCCATGTCGCCTTCCACGACCACGAAACCATTGCCGGCTGCCGACGAGATCAGCAGTTTGCGCGCGGGATCGTGGACGAAGGCGGTCAGCACGTCCTGGTCGTTTTCCATATCGACGATGATGCGCAGCGGTTCGCCGTGCCCGCGTCCGCCCGGCAGCTTGTCGCCGCCCAGCGTATAGGCCTTGCCGCCGGTGGTGACGACGAGGATGCGGTCGGTGGTCGAGGCCGGGAATGACAGTTTCAGCCCGTCGCCTTCCTTGAACTGCAGCGTCGAGACATCGGAAATATGGCCCTTCAGCGCGCGGATCCAGCCCTTTTCGGAGATGACGACGGTGATCGGTTCCTTCTCGATCATCGCCTGCTGGATCGCCTCCAGATCGGCTTCCGGCGCATTGGAGAACAGCGTGCGGCGGCGGCCGATCTCGGTGGCCTTGGCGAATTTCTTCTTCACCTCGCCGATTTCCCAGGCAACGGTCTGCCACTGCTTTTCGTCGGACGCCAGCAGCGTCTCGATTTCCGCCTTTTCCTTCGACAGCGATTCGAATTCGGTGCGGATCTCGAACTCTTCCAGCTTGCGCAGGGAGCGCAGGCGCATGTTGAGGATCGATTCGGCCTGCAGGTCGGTGAGCGTGAAGCGCACCATCAAAGCGGGCTTGGGCTCGTCCTCCTCGCGGATGATGCGGATCACCTCGTCGAGGTTGAGATAGGCGATCAGGTAGCCGCCGAGGATTTCCAGGCGCCGGTCGATCGCCGCCAGCCGGAAGCGCGAGCGGCGCTGCAGCACCTCGCGGCGATGATCCAGCCATTCCAGCAGGACCTCGTTCAGCGCCATCACCTTGGGAACGCGGCCCATGGACAGCACGTTCATGTTGAGCGGAATGCGGTTTTCCAGTTCCGACAGCTTGAACAGCGATTCCATCAGGATCGTCGGATCGACCGAACGGCTCTTCGGCACCAGCACGAGCCGGACATCCTCCGCCGATTCGTCGCGTACGTCTTCGAGCAGCGGCAGCTTGCGGGCGATCAGCAGTTCGGCGATCTTTTCGATCAGCCGCGACTTCTGCACCTGGAAGGGAATTTCGGTGATGATGATCTGGTAGCCGCCGCGGACGGTGTCTTCAACTTCCCACTTGGCACGGACACGAAAGCCGCCACGGCCGGTCTTGTAGGCCTCGATGATGCTCTCGCGGCTGTCGATGATGATGCCGCCGGTCGGAAGGTCCGGACCTTCGATGCCGCCCCGCTCCGGATTGTTCGGATCGAGCATCAGGTCTTCGATTGTCGCGCCCGGGTTCTTGATCAGGTGCAGGGCTGCGTCGCAAAGTTCGTGGGCGTTGTGCGGCGGGATCGAGGTCGCCATGCCGACGGCAATGCCGGAGGCGCCGTTCGCCAGAAGGTTCGGGAACGCGCCGGGCATGACGACCGGCTCCTGATCTTCCTCGTTATAGGTCGGGCGAAAATCCACCGCATCCTGGTCGATACCTTCGAGCAGAAGGCTCGCCACATCCGTCATGCGGGCTTCTGTGTACCGGTATGCGGCCGCACTGTCGCCGTCGATATTGCCGAAATTGCCCTGGCCATCGACGATCGGATAGCGCTGCGAGAAATCCTGGGCGAGCCGCACCAGCGCATCATAGACCGACTGGTCGCCATGCGGATGGAACTTACCGATGACGTCACCGACAATACGGGCGCATTTCTTGAACGAGGAATTGGAGCGCAGCCCCATTTCGCTCATTGCGTGGATGATGCGGCGGTGGACCGGCTTCAAGCCGTCGCGCACGTCCGGCAAGGCCCGGTGCATGATGGTCGACAGCGCATAGGCAAGATAGCGCTCTTCCAGCGCCGCCTTGAGGTCAACCGGCAGAATATGATCGTCTCCGCCCGACGGCGGCAAAAGGCTCTGTCCCATGGTTTCTTGCTACCGCAACAAACCCTGAACGGCAAGGATTGCAGGGCATTGCGCTGTGGAGAACCCGCGCAGCAGCGCGCTTGTGTGGCCTCAGGGCAAAAGCCTGAAAATTCCGTGTTTGACACGCAAGGCGACGGCAGAAGCAGGAATGACCGAATCAACACTTGCAGACCCTTGCCGCAACGGGCCGGAGGCTTAAGTAACCCGGAAAACTGCGGAACGACCGCAGCTTTGACCTGTCTCGAGATGAGATGCACAGCGCCAAACCGGAAGACCGTGAACAATTTCCTGCCCAAAGACGCAAGCCCGCACGAAACATCGCTGAGCAGAGCAATTCGAATATATTTCGGCCTTAATCCGTATTAGAAATGCCTTCGAAATTAGACCTTTACAACGAGGAAACAGTCCATGATGCCTACCCGCAATCTCCGTCTGATGCTGGCGAGTGCCGCTTTTATCGGCCTTTCCGGTCCGGCTTTCGCGCTCGACGGCGCGGATCTCGTCACCAAGCTGAACGCCGCCTATGCCCTCAATGGCGCAACTGTTGCCTATGAGAATGTTGCGGTGGATGGAACGACCGTGACGCTGACCGGCGTCAGCGTCAAATCGACGGCTGCCCCCGGCAAGGAGTTCAAGATCGGCGACGTCACGCTTGAGGGCGTCGAGGAAACCGATGGCGGCGGCTACTATGCCGAAACCGTCACGCTGCCGGATCTCGATGTCAAGCAGAACGAAACCGCGATTGCGGCCAAGGATCTCTCGATCGGCGGGCTGAGCATCCCCGGCAATCCGGCCGGCGGCACGGTCAACGACATCGTCCTTTACGAGACCGCCGCGACCGGCCCGGTGACCGTCACGACCAGGGGCAAGCAGGTGTTTTCGCTGGAGGAATCGGAAGCCAACCTGACGAAGCAGGAAAGCGATGCCGGCTTTGATTTCGACGTCACGGCCTCCGGCATTAAGGCGGATCTCTCCGATGTCCAGGATGCCAAGCAGAAGGATGCGATCGAAAAGCTGGGGCTGAAAAACCTGGCCGGCGAAATGACGATGAAGGGCAGCTGGGAAGTCGCCACCGGCAATGTCGCGCTGGAGGAATATGCGTTCGACTTCGCCAATGTCGGCCGTCTTGCGATCGCCTTTGATATTTCCGGCTATACGCTGAATTTCATGAAGTCCATGCAGGAAGCCATGAAGGCCGCCGAAGCCAATCCGAACAAGGAGGAAGCCAACCAGGCGATGGGCATGTCGATGATGGGCCTCATCCAGCAGCTGAGCTTCAACAGCGCCTCGATCCGTTTCGACGATGCAACGATCACCAAGCGCGTTCTCGACTATATCGGCGCGCAGCAGGGCGTCTCCGGCGACCAGCTGGCACAGTCGCTCAAGGGCATGGTGCCGTTGATGATGGCACAGCTCAACGTTCCCGAACTGCAGAACCAGGTCTCGACCGCCGTCAACACCTATCTGGATGCGCCAAAGAGCCTGACGATCTCGGCCGAACCGGCAAACCCGGTCCCCTTCCCGATGATCATCGGCGCCGCCATGGGCGCTCCAAACACGGTCCCAAGCGTTCTCGGCGTCAAGGTAACCGCCAACGACTGATAAAGCCGGTCAGCAACGAACAGAGAAGGCCCGGCGGGAAATCGCCGGGCCTTTTTTTATTCTCTCAAGCCCAAACCGCAGACATGAAAAACCCGGCGATTGGCATCGCCGGGTTAATGACTTCCGATTGGAGGTGCTGACCTTGATCAGTCCTTCTTCAAGGGCGGGATGACGCGCAGCGACAGTTCCGCAAGCTGCTTGGGCATCGCTGGAGCCGGTGCGTTCATCAAGAGGTCCTGGGCCTGCTGGTTCATCGGGAACAGCGTGATTTCGCGCAGGTTCTTGGCGCCGAGCAGCAGCATGACGACACGGTCGATGCCGAAGGCGCAGCCGCCATGCGGAGGCGCGCCGTACTGGAAGGCGCGGTACATGCCGCCGAAGCGTTCTTCAACGTCCGCCTGGCTGAGACCCACCAGCTCGAACGCCTTGACCATCAGTTCCGGCGACTGGTTGCGGATCGAGCCCGAGGCGATTTCGAAGCCGTTGCAGACGGCGTCATACTGATAGGCCTTGATCGTCAACGGGTCCTGCGTCTGCAGCGCCTCAAGCCCGCCCTGCGGCATCGAGAACGGGTTGTGGGCAAAATCGACCTTCTTGTCTTCCTCGCTCCATTCGTAGAACGGGAAATCGATGATCCAGCACAGCTCGAAACGCTCGCGATCGACCAGGTTCAGGTCCTCGCCGGCTTTGGTGCGGGCTTCGCCTGCGAACTTGTAGAATTTGGCCGGATCGCCAGCGACGAAGAAGCAGGCGTCGCCCGCATCAAGGCCGAGCTGCGTGCGAAGCGCTTCGGTGCGCTCCTCGCCGATGTTCTTGGCCAGCGGGCCGGAGCCGGCGATCGAGCCGTCTTCTTCCTTGCGCCAGAAGATATAGCCGAGGCCCGGCTGGCCGGTCGATTGCGCCCAGGCATTCATGCGGTCGCAAAAGGCTCGGCTGCCGCCGGTCTTGGCCGGGATCGCCCAGACCTCGACCTTCGGATCGCGTTCGATCATGCCGGCAAACACCTTGAAGCCGGAGCCGGCAAAATGTTCGGTGACGGCCTGCATCTCGATCGGGTTGCGCAGGTCCGGCTTGTCGGAACCATATTTGCGGATCGCCTGGTCGTAGGGGATGCGTGGCCATTCCTTGGTGACGGGCTTGCCTTCGGCGAACTGATCGAACACGCCGGTCATGATCGGTGCCATCGTATCCCAGACGTCTTCCTGGGTGACGAAGCTCATTTCCAGGTCGAGCTGGTAGAATTCGCCCGGCAGACGGTCGGCGCGCGGATCTTCGTCGCGGAAGCATGGCGCGATCTGGAAGTAGCGGTCGAAACCGGCAACCATCAACAGCTGCTTGTACTGCTGCGGCGCCTGCGGCAGCGCGAAGAACGTGCCGGGATGGATGCGGCTCGGCACGAGGAAGTCGCGGGCGCCTTCCGGCGAGGACGCCGTCAGGATCGGCGTCGAATATTCGGCAAAGCCGGCCGAGTTCATGCGCGAGCGCATGTCGGAAATGATCTGGCTGCGCTTGACGATGTTCTTGTGCAGCGTTTCGCGGCGCAGATCGAGGAAGCGGTACTTGAGGCGGATGTCTTCCGGATAGTCGGGCTCGCCGAAGACCGGCAGCGGCAGTTCCTTGGCGGAGGAGAGTACTTCGATCTCCTGCGCGTAAAGCTCGATCTCGCCGGTTGCCATCTGCTTGTTGACGGTCTCGTCCGAGCGCGCCTTGACGGTGCCGTCGATGCGGATGACCCACTCGCCGCGCACCGTTTCGGCCGCCTTGAAAGCCGGTGAGTCGGGATCGACGACGATCTGGGTCATGCCATAGTGGTCGCGAAGATCGATGAACAGCAGGCCGCCATGATCGCGAACGCGATGGACCCAGCCGGAAATGCGGACGGTCTGCCCGACATCGGCTTTGCGAAGAGCGGCACAAGTGTGGCTGCGGTAACGATGCATGATATTATCCTGGAACCAAGGGGCCGCGCGGCCACGCCAAAGCGCGCTGCGGCAGCGTCAAAATCGGGCGGAAAAGCGCATGGTGAGGCCGATTTGTCAAGGCCGGAGCAGATTGAACGGCGCCGCTTCCCCGATCCTGCCGGCAATCCGGCGGCCGCCCGGACGTTGAACGCCATTCCATTTTTGCGCCGCCATGCCCGTGTCATTATCGATCACGCGAAAACCTGTGCTCTTGAGTGTTTGGAAGGAATTTCAGCTTAGCATCAGCTCAAACCGGCAAGGATGCTGCAGAAAGGGATGCGCAATCCTTGCGAATGAAATTGACGACGATCGTTTGGAGACCGTGATATGACCGCTGCGCCAAGTCTTCTCGCTTTGGCCCCGCAAGAGAAAACCGGCACGTTTTTCTCCCGCGAACAGCTTTATTTCATTTTGTCCGCGCTGCCGGACCCGGCCTTCATCCTGACGCGGAGCGGCCGCTACGCCGCGTTGTTCGGCGGTTCGGACCACCGCTATTATCATGACGGCAGCTCGCTGATCGGCCAGAGCGTGTTCGACGTGCTCGCCGAGGACAAGGCACGATGGTTTGCCGGGGAAATTCAGTATGCGCTGGACACCAGGGCCCTGCACATCGTCGAATACAGCCTTGCCGGCAGCGATGTGAAAGGGTTGAAAGATGCGGGGCCTGATCACCCCATCTGGTTTGAGGGCCGCGTGCAGGCGCTGGATTTTCCGGTCGATGGCGAGGATGCGGTGGTCTGGGTTGCCAGCAACATCACCCAGAAAAATGTCATCGAGACCCAATTGCGGCTGCAAAGCGAGACCGATGCCCTGACAGGGCTTTTCAACCGGCGCAAGCTGATGGACGTTCTTGAAGAACACTTCGAACGGTTCATCCGGGAACGCCAGCCCACCGTCGCTTTGATGTTCGATGTCGATCATTTCAAGCATGTCAACGATGCCTATGGTCATCCGGCTGGAGACAGGGTTCTCGCCCTCATCGCCACTCTATGCCGCGAGGTTTTGCGCGGCGCCGATTTTGCGGCGCGCATCGGCGGCGATGAATTTGTCGTCCTGATGCCGCTGACGCGGGGGGATCACGGCCGCGTTACCGCCGAGCGCCTGCGCCAGCGTATCGCCTCCAGCGTGACGGAAGCGGTCAACCATCCGATCGCGATCAGTGGCGGCATCAGCGAGTTTTCCGCCACGGACAAAACCTGCACCGACATCCTCAAACGCGCCGATGACGGCCTCTACCGCTCCAAGCGGGCCGGCCGCAATCAGTTCACTTCAGTTTGAATCAACAGGGCTCAACGCTCAGAAGCGACGAAATAGGCGAAATCTGAGCTGTCTCCACGCCTGCCGGAGAGGTACACAAGGGAACCGGGACTCGACCATGACCGAGTCGCCGAAATCCGGAATGTCCCATGTCGCAGCTTCGTCCGCTCATCCCCCTCCTCATCACGGCCGGCATCCTGATTGGCGGCAACGGGCTGCAGGGGACCTATATCTCGCTGCGCGCCCTGCAGGAGGGCTTTTCGACATCGCTGATCGGGCTTGTCGGCACCGGCTATAATATCGGCTTTGCCATCGGCTGCATCTATGTGACGCGTATCCTGCGCTCGATCGGCCATATCCGGACCTTTTCTGCCATGGCGGCGATTGCGTCGGCGGCCTCGCTTGCCATGGTGCTGCTGATCGATCCGTGGTCCTGGTTCCTGATGCGGCTGATTGCCGGCATCTGTTTTGCCAGCCTGTTTGCCACCGTCGAAAGCTGGCTGAATGCGCGGGTCAACAATTCCAACCGCGCCCGCACCCTGTCGATCTATCGCCTGGTCGATCTCGGTTCGGTGACCGCGGCGCAATACCTGATCCCGACCGTCGGGATCGAGGGGTTCCAGCTGTTTGCCATCGTGTCCATGGCGCTCACCCTGTCGCTGGTCCCGATCTCCTTTGCCGACCGCTCCAGCCCCGGATTGCCGGAAGCGATCAAGTTCGACGTCAAGGCGCTGTGGAACATCTCGCCGCTCGCCACGATCGGCTGCATCGTCGTCGGGCTTACAAACTCCACCTTCCGCTCGCTCGGGCCGATCTATGCCGAGGGGATCGGCCTGTCGATCACGGCGATTGCCACCTTCATGAGCGTCGGGATCATCGGCGGCGTGGTGCTGCAATATCCGCTCGGGCTTTATTCCGACCGGCTGGACCGGCGGCTGATCATTCTGTTTGCCACGTTCGGCTCGCTGCTTGCGGGGCTTTATCTTGCGCTCTTTGCCGGCAGCGACGAATGGCTGAATTTCATCGGCATCTTCATCTTCGGCGCCTTTGCCATGCCGCTCTATTCGCTCTGCTCGGCGCATGCCAACGACCATGCCGCCGAAGGGCAGCATGCGCTGGTTTCGGCCGGCATGCTGTTCTTCTGGTCTTGCGGGGCGATTATCGGGCCGCTATTTGCCTCGTTCATGCTCGATATTTTCGGGCCGCAGGCGCTGTTCATCTATACGGCCGCAGTCCTTGCCGCCTTCATGCTCTATACGCTGCAGCGGATGAGGGCCCGCAGTGGCGTGCCCACCGGCGAACGCTCCATGCGGTTTCGCAACCTTTTGCGCACCTCCTCTTTCTTCAACAAGCTGGCGGCACGGCCCGAGGACAAGCCTCAGGACTAGAAGAACAGCGGCTGCGGCAAGATGCGCGCAAATGCCAATTGATGATTGCCGTCATCAAGTTTAAACCGGGCCATCGCACTCTCCGGAAAACCTGCCCATGCCAATCATCGACCGCCGCACACTTTTGAAGGGATCGGCTGCGGCCGCAGCCTCCTTTGCGATCGGCGGCGGTCTTGCGGCGCGCAACAGCATCGCGGCACCCACACCGCTGCTGCTTAAGGCGCAGTTTACCGAGGCGGCATTGGCCAATGACGGCGTCACCCCGAAAGTCATGACCTACGGCACAAGCGAGGCGCCGGCCACCGGCATGCCGCCGGTCATCCGCATGAAAAAGGGCGAGCCTTTTGCCGCAAGGCTCATGAATGCGCTGGACGAGCCGACCACGGTTCACTGGCATGGCCTGCGCATCGTCAACGCCATGGACGGCGTGCCGGAGATGACTCAAGCCTACGTCTATCCCGGCGACGGCTTCGACTATGCCTTCACGCCGCCCGATGCCGGTACCTTCTGGTATCATCCGCATTGCAACACGCTGACGCAGATGGGCCACGGTCTGACCGGCGTCATCGTCGTCGAGGACCCGGCCGATCCAGTGTTCGATGCCGAAATCGTGCTCAACCTGCGCGACTGGCGGCTTGGCACCGGCGGCGCCTTCATTGCCCCGTTTAAGCCGCGCGATGCCGCGCGCGGCGGCACCTATGGCACGGTGCGCACCACCAACTGGCAGCAGCAGCCGCGCTATGATGCGCCGGCGGGCGGCCTTGTGCGGATCCGGATTGCCGCCACCGACGTGACGCGCATCTATTCGCTTGCCGCAGACGGGGCGCCGGCGCTGGTCATCGCACTGGATGGAAATCCGGTCGATGCGCCCTATCCGCTCGATCTGCTCGATATCGGCCCCGGCCAGCGCGTCGAACTGGTCGTGCGTATGCCGGATGAGGAAGGCGCGGAGGTCAAGCTCGGCAATTTGCGTGGCTCCAATCCCTTCACCGTTGCGGCACTGCGCGCAACCGGCACCTCGCTCAAGCGCGATCTCCGCGATGTGAAGGCGCTGCCTGCCAATCCGATCGCCGAAGCCGATCTGTCGGCGGCGACGCGCATTCCGCTCGAATTTACCGCAACCGCCGAACACGCGCCGGTCCCCAGCATCTGCGGCACGATCGGCTATACGTTCTGGGCCATCAACAAGGTGCCGTGGCAGGGCGACACGCCCGATCCCGGCGCTCCGGTTTCCGAGCTGAAACTGGGCAAAAGCTATGTGCTGCAGGTGCGCAACCGTACCCCGCATGCGCACCCGATCCATCTGCATGGCTTGAGCTTCCGCATCCTCAGTTCCAACAAGCGCACCATCCTTCCGCCCCCCACCGATACGATCCTGCTTTTGCCGGACGAGCAGGCCGAACTCGGTCTCGTCGCCGATAATCCCGGCGACTGGCTGCTCCATTGCCATATCATCGAGCACCAGAAGACCGGAATGTCGGCATATTTCCGGGTGGTTTGAGCTTTTTTCGTTGTGGCACCGGGCGTGAAGCGATACATCGGGTGAGTTTTAACGGCCGCATTTCCGCCACAGTGATTGAAGTTTGATGATCGAGACAACCGCCGAACTTGCCGCCGCCTGCGAAACGCTGGCCAGCGGAGATTACCTGACGATCGATACGGAATTTCTCCGCGAGACGACTTTCTGGCCGCAGCTTTGCCTGATCCAGATGGCCGGACCGGACATTGCCGTGATCGTCGATCCGATGGCCAAGGACATCGACCTTGCGCCGTTCTTCGCGCTGATGGCCAATACGGATGTCGTCAAGGTGTTCCATGCGGCCCGCCAGGACATCGAAATCATCTATAATCTTGGCAAGCTGATCCCGCATCCGATCTTCGATACGCAGGTCGCCGCCATGGTTTGCGGCTTCGGCGACAGCGTTTCCTACGATCAGCTGGTCAGCCGCATCAAGAACGTCCATATCGACAAGTCCTCGCGCTTCACCGACTGGAGCCGGCGGCCGCTGTCTGAAAAGCAGCTCGACTATGCGCTGGCTGACGTGACCCATCTGCGCGATGTCTATCTGCACCTCAAGGCCGAGCTGGAGCGCGAAGGCCGCTCGCTGTGGCTGACCGAGGAAATGGCCATTCTCGAGGCCAAGGAAACCTACGACATCCATCCGGACGACGCCTGGCAGCGGCTGAAGATGCGGCTGAAGAAGCCGATCGAGCTCGCCGTCCTGCAGAAGGTCGCCGCCTGGCGCGAACGCGAGGCGCGTAACCGCAACGTTCCGCGTGGCCGTATCCTCAAGGATGACGGCCTCTATGAAATCGCCCAGCAGCAGCCAAAGGACGTGGAAGCGCTGTCGCGCCTGCGCACCATCCCCAAGGGCTGGGAACGCTCGGCTGCCGGCACCGCGATCCTCGAGGCGGTCAACGCAGCACTGGAACTGCCCAAGGCCGACATGCCCAAGCTGCCGCGCCAGAACCAGGCCCCGGAAGGCGCCCAGGCCGCCGGCGAAATGCTCAAGGTCCTGTTGAAGCTGATCGCCGAAAAACAGGGCGTCGCCGCCAAGATCATCGCCAATAGCGACGATCTCGAACGGATCGCCTCGGAAGGCCCGAAAGCCGATGTCGGCGCGCTGAAAGGCTGGCGCCGCGAGCTGTTCGGCGACACCGCGCTGAAGCTGATCAACGGCGAAGTCGCCCTGCGCTTCATCGATCGCAAGATCGAAGCGGTTGAACTTTAGAGCGCTTCTCTAGGATATTCGCTAGGGGTGCATCTTGGCACCCTTGGTGATCTTGTCAGCGATCTTCTTGTCGGCATGAAGCGCAATGCCGACAACTCTCGCATCATCCGGGCCGAACCGGGCGAACACCTCGCGGTTGGCCGCGTCATGGCCGGTTGCAAACATGTCCTCGACATAGAGCGACGTCTTCACCCCGCGCTCCAGCGCCCGGCGGTGAATTGTAGCCATGGTTTTTTCATCGGCTGACAGCACGATGACCGGCTGGATGCTCAAGGGATTGTAGACGTTGCCATCGGCATCGCGGTAGGGTTCGCCGATAAGGCCGGGCTTTTCAGCGACGATGCCGCTTGTCAAAAAAGCGGTGACGTTGAGCTTTTGCCAGACGGCCAGGTCCTCGCGCAGCACGATTGCAAATTTGGTCTCGAACATGAATGCCAACTCCATTTTGGGAAACAGGACGCTTGCGACGTCGAACGCCTGCTTAGCCGCAGAGGGCGGCAGCGATCTTGAACGTTCGTGCATGCCGGTCGCCTCCGACGGTATCAAGGTTGCGCCGGCCACCGGCGGCATCGAGCGGATCGAGGCACATTTTCGCGGCGAGGCCTTTGAGCCGCACCGGCACGACACCTATGCGCTCGGCCTGACGCTACAGGGCATCCAGTCGTTCCGGTATCGCGGGCTGGTACGCTACAGCCAGCCCGGCAATGTCATCGTTCTGCATCCGGACGAGCTGCATGACGGCGCTGCCGGGACAGAGGAAGGCCTGCGCTACCGGATGATGTATCTGCCGCCGGAAATGCTAATCGATGCGCTGGGGGACAAGCGGTCCGGCCTGCCCTTCGTCCCCTCGCCCGTCATTGCCGACCGTGCCTTTGCCGCAAGCCTTGCGGACGCGATGCGCGATCTCGATGGCGTAATCGACGGTTTGCAGCTGAATGACGTGCTGACAGGCATTGCCGACGCGCTGGTGCGGCATGCGGATGGGGATGCGACAAAACGGGGCCGGACATACGACCAGGCGGCCATCCGCCGGGCCTGCGACTTCCTGCAGGTGCATTTTGACCGCCAGTTAAACTCCGATGAACTCGAAGCCGTCACCGGCCTTGACCGTTTCCCGCTATCTAGGCAATTCCGCGCAAGTCTTGGAACCAGCCCGCACCGCTATCTCGTCATGCGCCGGCTTGAGAGAGCCCGTGGCCTGATCGGCAGCGGCAGGAGCCTCGTCGAGATCGCGCTTGAAACCGGCTTTTCCGATCAGGCGCATTTTAACAGGCACTTCAAGAAGGCGCACGGAATGACGCCCGGACGCTGGGAGAGCCTTTGCCGCAGGGCTTAGCGCGCTGTTTGCAAGACGGGCCTTGGTAGAAATGGCGACAGATTGATACACAAAAATGCTTGACCCAAGGCAGGCATGGGCAACAATAACGCGCATGTATCCGGGGCGAGGAGCCGATTCATGAGAGAAATATCCTCGACAGAGAATTGGCTGCTGATCACGCTCAGCATGGCGCTGAGCGGCGTGATCTACGGGCTCATTGCTTTTCCCGGCGAACCGGTGATCATCGGCGCGGTCTTTGCCGTCCTGATGGGCTTGCCGATGATCGCGTTTGAGCGGCGTATCTTTTTGCGGCCGCTCCACCGGCGCATCGAGCGGCTTCCGACGCTGGCCTATATTATCGTCGCGCTGTTGATCTACGAACTCCTGATGAGCGCCGGTTATGCGATCGCAGGCCTGCTATTGTGGTCGCTGAACCTGGTCAACCCCAAGGCCATTTCAGACATCCTCATCATGCCGTTCCATGTCTTCCTCTATGCGCTGGCCGTCTGCGCGCTGATCGTCTTCATCCTGCGGGTCCGCGACCTCCTGGGACGCGAAGTCTTTACCAGCATGCTGATCAGCCGCTACCGGCGGCCGGTGAAGGAGGAACGGGTATTCCTGTTCATCGACCTCGCGGATTCCACCTCCTTTGCCGAAAAACACGGCGACCTGCGGGCGCAGGAATATCTCAAAGCCCTGTTTGCCGCTTTTGCCGAGCCGGTGCGGCGCCACAAGGGCGCGATCGACGATTATGTCGGCGATGCCGCAATCGTCACCTGGCCGCTGGAAAGAGGCATCAAATCGGCCCGTTGCATCCGCTGCGTCTTCGATATTCTCGACGACATCGAGGCCAATGAGGCCAAGTGGCGCGCGAGTTTCGGCCAGGTGCCGAGGCTGCGCGCCGCCCTGCACGGCGGCGTCATCATCACGGCGGAAATCGGCGTCGATCATCACAAGATCGCTTTTTTCGGCGATACGGTGAACACGACCGCACGGCTGGAATCCCTGTGCAAGTCGCTGGGCAAACAGGTGCTGATCTCGAGTGAGCTTGCGCAGCGCATGAAGCTGCCGAAGACGCTCGATATCGAAGATCTCGGCGCCCATGCGGTCAAGGGCCGCGGCCAGACGCTGGGTGTCATGGCTTTGAAACAGCTGCAAAAAGTCGAAGTGGTGCAAAGATTGCCGCTGCCGGTCCCGGCCGAATAGCGAAAGCTTGCGGCTCATACGGTGGCCGTCACCAAAGCTTCATCCAGCCGTCAATTCACCGACATCAATGCCCTGCTAAGCGGAACGTCTCGTTTCAACCGCTCAATGGGGACATGATGAAAAACGCTCTTTTGACTTCCGTGGCTTTCGGCCTTTTGATGACATCGGCCGCGCTTGCCGAGGACACGGTCTTCCCGGCCAAGCTCGCCGCCCACGCCATCCTGCCCGCCAACACGATCATCGCCGCCCCTGCCGATGCGGCCGATTACCTGAAAACGTCGGGCAAGTTCACGACCGCCGACCGCAAGCGCACCGAAGCGCTCGGCACCGTTCCCGGCAAGGACGGCGTTCGCTTGACCGGCCTGTCGCTTCCCTTCGACGGCCAGCCGATGCAGGGTTTTTCCGGCATCAAGACCATGGCGGACGGCACGTTCTGGAGCATGTCGGACAACGGCTTCGGCTCCAAGCTGAACTCGTCCGACACCATGCTGATGCTGCACAATATCAAGATCGACTGGGATGCCGGCAAGGTCGAAGCCGTCAAGACGCTGTTCCTCTCCGATCCCGGCAAGAAGGCCCCCTTCCCGATCGTCATGGAAGGTGCCGCAACGCGCTACCTGACGGGCGCTGATTTCGACGTCGAATCCATCCAGCCCGTTGCCGACGGTTTCTGGGTCGGCGAGGAGTTCGGCCCCTATATCCTGAAATTCGATCTCGACGGCAAGCTGACCGACGTCATCGCCACCACCGTCAACGGCAAGCCGGTCCTGTCGCCCGACAATCCGACGCTGGCCGTTCAGGCCGATCCGTCCAAGCCAATGCCGGCGCTGAACGTCAAGCGCTCCGGCGGCTATGAGGGCCTCGCCCTGTCGAAGGATGGCACCAAGCTCTACGGCCTGCTCGAAGGCCCGCTCTGGACCGATGCCGAAAATGTCGAACAGGCCGAAGGCCGCCCAGCGCTGCGCATCATCGAACTCGACGTCGCTTCCAAGGCCTGGACCGGCCGCAGCTGGCTCTATCCGCTGGCCGAAGGCGGCGAAGCCATCGGCGATTTCAACATGCTCGACGCCACGACAGCTCTGGTGATCGAACGCGACAATGGCGCAGGTACCGTCGATAAAGCCTGCGCCGACCCGAAGGCCCCGACGCCGGATTGCTTTGCCGTCGGCTCCAAGGTCAAGCGCGTCTACAAGATCGAAATGACCGACGAGAACGCCGGCAAGGCGGTACGCAAGATCGGCTATATCGACCTGCTCAAGATCGCCGATCCCGACAACAAGAAGCGCCAGGGCGGCGGCGAAGGCTTTTACGACATGCCGTTCGTCACCATCGAAAATGTCGACCGCGTCGATGACACCCATATCATCGTCGGCAACGACAACAACCTGCCGTTTTCAGCCGGCCGCTCGCTCGACAAGGCTGATGACAACGAGTTCGTCCTGCTCGAAGTCGGCGAGCTGTTGAACGCGAAGTAAGCCTGATCGAAGAGAATGACCCCGCAACTGAAGTTGCGGGGTCATTCTGCTGACACATCCAAAATATGATCATTTGACGGGAGCGAAACCACACTCCCGGTCATGCGTATTCCGGCGGCTACTCGAACCGGAACCCGATCCGCTTGCCGGTCAGCTTGGCAAGCTGCTGCAGGCGGCCGTCGAGGCGTTCGCCGGCGAATTCGGAATAGGCGGAGGGAACGATGAAATCGAGGTCGAGGTCTGGGGACGCCGAGGGCCGGATATTCAGGTTGCGGACGATGCCGGGCATGGATGCCGACAGGAGATAGACGACGCGCAGCAGGCCGCCCAGGAGCTTTGCCAGTTCGAGAAGCCGCGGCGTTGCGATCGCAGCCAGGGGCTCGGTGGCGCCGTCGTCGTTCAGGCCCTCGAAACGGTAATAATTGGCAAGGGCGATATAGGCGCGGCCGGCATGGGTGATGCCGGAAAAGGTGCTGTGGGCGATGATGTTGAGCGCCTGCAGGCCGCGATAGTCGGGATGGGCGCGCCAGCTGATATCGGCCAGCAGGCAGGCTGCCTGGCGGTAGCGCCCCTCTTCGTCGGTTTCGGTAATGCCGAAATGCGGCACCATCCGGCCGCTCCATTCGGCAAGCTCGCGGGCATGTTCGGGCGAGCGTGCCCGCAGGATGGCGATCTCGCGGGCGGCGACCAGCAGAGGATCCTGAGCGCGCACCGCGTCCGACAGCAGCGAATAGAGATAACCTTCGCGCACGCCGAGTGCTGAAAACGAAATCATCGACGGCTTCATCTGGGCGATGACTTCCTGCAGGGCGACGGCGCCGAATGGCAGCAGGGCGCGGCGGCTCTTGGAAATATGCGCATAGGCCGGCGACTTGATATCCTTCGGCTCGATCACCTCCGGCAAAAACGCCATGGCCTCGTCGTAGGAAATTTCATAGCCCTGCATCATGTGCAGCGGATAGTTGCGCAGCTCCATATGCAGCTTGGCGATCGAGCGCCAGGTGCCGCCGACGGCGTAGAAGGTACGGCCGCTGGTGTTTTGCAGCACCTGCGCGCCCTTCAGGTAGCGGCGCACATGGCTGCGCGCCTTGACGACCGATCCCTCGGCATGTTCCGACAGACGGATGCCGCCCAGCGGCAGGGTGATGCCCTTGCCGACCTTGGGGCCGATGACATCGACCAGTTCGAGCGAACCACCGCCGAGATCGCCGACGACACCGTCGGGATCATGATAGCCGCTGATGATCCCCAGCGCGGAGAAATAGGCTTCCTCCTCGCCGGTCAGGACGCGGACCTTCTGGCCGAGGATGATTTCGGCCCTGCGGATGAAATCGGGGCCGTTCGATGCGTCGCGCGCAGCCGCCGTCGCCAGGACGAAGACCGTGGAGGCGCGCGCCTGCGTCGACAAGGCCCGGAACCGGTGCAGCGCCTTCAGCGCCCGTTCGACGCTTTCGGCGTCCATCCGGCCGGTGGCATCGATGCCCTTGCCGAGGCCGCACATGACTTTTTCGTTGAACAGAACGGCCGGCGACCGGCTCAGTCCCTCATAGATCACCAGACGAATCGAGTTCGACCCAATGTCCACGACGGAGACCGGGGCAATTCCAGGCAAACGCCCCTGGGCTTCAGACTCTACCATGCAATTCCAGTTTATCTTCTGCGGCCACTATCCCAGCCGGCAATTACCTTCGGCGTGCTGGATTTCAAAGCCTCTCCCCGCCCGGACAGGCTGGGATTGGTCATGAAATAGACCTGTGCATTGAACGGTTCGGAATCCTTGGCGACTTCCATGCGCCGCGATGTTCCGTCCGGAAGAATCTCGTAGCTCTGCTGGTTATCGATGAGATTACCCAGCATGATCTGCGACAGGACCTGTTCATGCACAGTCCGGTTGATGAGAGGCACAAGGGTCTCCACCCGCCGGTCCAGATTTCGCGGCATCATGTCCGCCGAACCGATATAGACGAGCGCGTGCTCGGATGGAAGCCCATGGCCATTGCCGAAACAGAAGATGCGCGAATGCTCGAGGAAGCGGCCAACGATCGACTTGACGCGGATCTTGTCGGATAGTCCGGGAACCTGCGGCCGCAGGCAGCAGATGCCGCGCACCACCAGATCGATCTCGACGCCGGCGCGGCTGGCGCGGTAGAGCGCATCGATGATCTCCGGATCGACCAGCGAATTCATCTTCATCCAGATAGAGGCCGGACGGCCAGCCTCCGCATGGACGATTTCCTCGCCGATATGCTGCAGGATGCGCGGGCGCAACGTGTGCGGAGAGATCGCCAGCTTCATGCCGGCTTCCGGCTCGCCATAGCCGGTGATGAAATTGAAGATATTAGCCATGTCATGGGCAATCTTCGGATTGCAGGTGAAGAAGGACAGGTCGGTGTAGATCTTCGCCGTCACCGGGTGATAGTTGCCGGTGCCCAGATGACAGTAGGTGCGAAGCTTGCCCTCTTCGCGGCGCACCACCATCGACATCTTGGCATGCGTCTTCAGTTCGATGAAGCCGAACACGACCTGCACGCCGGCGCGCTCGAGATCGCGCGCCCAGCGGATATTGGCTTCCTCGTCAAACCGGGCCTTCAGCTCGACCAGCGCCGTCACCGATTTACCGGCCTCGGCCGCATCGATCAGGGCGCGCACGATTGGGCTGTCGTTGGAGGTGCGGTACAGCGTCTGCTTTATCGCCAGAACGTCCGGATCGCGCGCAGCCTGCAGCAGAAACTGGACCACCACGTCGAAGCTCTCATAGGGGTGGTGGACGACCATGTCCTTTTCGCGGATGGCGGCGAGGCAGTCTCCGGCATGTTCGCGGACACGTTCGGGAAATCGCGCATTGTACGGCTCGAAGCGCAAATCCTCGCGCGGCGCCTTTGTGATTTCGGAGAGAGTATTGAGGGCGAGAAGCCCCGGCAGGACGGCGACGCGGTTTTCCGGAACGCCGAGTTCGCCAACGACGAACTGGCGCAGTTCCAGAGGCATTTCCGAATCGATCTCGATGCGGATCACCGATCCGCGCCGGCGGCGCTTGAGCGCGGTCTCATAGAACCGGACCAGATCTT
Source organism: Rhizobium sp. Root483D2 (assembly GCF_001426685.1). GTDB lineage: Bacteria > Pseudomonadota > Alphaproteobacteria > Rhizobiales > Rhizobiaceae > Pararhizobium > Pararhizobium qamdonense. Next base: position 176,526 of record NZ_LMFB01000044.1, read on the forward strand.
CCGCCTCTTCCTCGACCTCGATATCGCTGTCGCGGATGATGCGGAACGTGCCGGACCCCTTGACCTCATAGCCCGGAAACAGCCGTTCGATGAACAGGCTGACGGCATCCTCCAGCGTGATATAGCGGATCACCGATTTTGCATCGGGCAGACGGATGAACCGGTCGAGTGCCACGGGTAGGCGCAAAAGCGCCGTCATCGGCTCGCGGCCGCGCGTGCTGACAAGCTGCAGGCCCATGGTAAAGCCAAGGTTCGGAATGAACGGGAACGGATGGGCGGGATCGATCGACAGCGGCGTCAGGACCGGGAAGATCGCCTGATCGAATTCGGTTGCAAGCCATCCACGATCCTGCGCGGACAGCGAGATCGGCCGCACGATCAGGATGTCTTCCTTGGCGAGATATTGCTGCAGCACGGCGAGCGACGCCTGCTGCTCCATCTGCAGATTGTCGATCTCCTTCAGGATATCCTGCAGCTGCTCGACCGGCGTCTTGCCATCCGGGCTGCGCACGACGACGCCCTGGCGAACCTGGCCCTCGAGACCGGCGACGCGCACCATGAAGAACTCGTCGAGATTGGCCGCCGAAATTGACAGGAAGCGCACCCGCTCCAAAAGCGGATGGGCGGTGTTGAGGGTTTCCTCAAGGACGCGGCGGTTGAACTGAAGCCAGGAAAATTCGCGGTTGATGAAGCGCTCCGGGCTGTTCATCAGGTCGATGTCTTCGGCCACCGGCGCGTTTGCAGTCGTTGCAGATGTCAAACTGTCCATATCCCCGATTCCGCCTTGGCCCGCTTTTCTTGCTTTGGTCTGCGTTTTTGCTTTGATCTGCGTTTTTGCTTTTCTCGAAGCAGCTAGCTCAGTTTGACGACCTAACTATGACAGTCAATCGATTTCGCGTGTCTTTCCAAGGGTGTCGAGCACTTCCAGCGCGAGCGCCCGGTTGATGCGCGTGCCGCGCGCCAATGCCAGATGATCGAGCCGCTCGACGATCGTCTGGGCGGCTTCGAGCGAGCGCTCCATGCGGGCGACGATATAGCCGATCAGCCTGTCATCGACGGCCAGCTGGCGGTCGGCCAGAAGCTTGACCAGAACCTGCGCCAGGAGCTCGTCATCGGGTTCGCCGATCTCCACCACCGTTGCCGCCTTCAGGCGCGAGCGCAGATCCGGCAGTTCGACCGGCCAGGACATCGGCCAGAGCCGGCTGGTGATCAACAGGCTGGTGCCGTTTTCGCGCACGCTGTTGATGACATGAAACAGCGCCCGGTCGTCAAAGCCCTGACGATCGGCATCCTCGAACAGGACGGCATTTGCCGCCGCGATCTCGGCGGCATTGCTATCAACGGTCGGATGAATGGCGACGGCCGCGCTGTTTTCCCGCCAGATCGCTGCCAGATGCGACTTTCCGGATCCGACGGGACCGGCCAGGATCACCACCGGCGACGGCCAGCGCGGCCAGCTGTCGATGATGGTGACAGCCGCCTTCAGCCGTTCGGACACAAGAAGGTCGTCACGGCCGGTCTGGGGCTCGTGCTTGAAAACGAGCGGCAACTGTTCGAACTTGCGGACCATACGCGGTTACTCTGGAAGCTTGAACTCGGGGCTTTGATGCTGCGTCCGATGATGTTCCGGCTCGATCGTCAGGATGTGGCGGTGGCCGTGATAGAGCGCGCTATCGAGATAGCGGCCGATACCGAAGCGGACGAGAACGCCGATGGCGGCAGCACAGGGCACCGCCACCAGAAGCCCGACAAACCCGAACAGCGCGCCAAAGGCGAGCAGCGCAAACATCAGCCAGACCGGGTGCAGGCCGACGCTCTTGCCGACCAGCCGCGGCTGCAGAATGTTGCCCTCGATAAACTGGCCGGCAAAGAAGATTGCCGCGACGATGATGATATTGAGGTAATCCGGCCAGAACTGCACCAGCGCCACGCCAACGGCCAGCACCAGGCCGACCATCGAGCCGACATAGGGGATGAAGCTGATCATGCCGGCAAACAGGCCGATCAGCAGGCCGAAATTCAGGCCGGCAAAGGTCAGCGAAATCCCGTAGAACAGGCCGAGAATGATGCAGAGCGAGCCCTGCCCGCGCACGAAACCGGCAATGGTGGCGTTCATGTCGCGCGCAATCTGGCGCACGGTGGCAACGTGATCGCGCGGGATCCAGCTATCGACCCGTTCCACCATGCGATCCCAATCAAGCAGCAGATAGAAGGCGACCACGGGCGTGATCACGAAGAGCGAGATGATATCGAGCAGCGCCAGGCCGGAATTCCACAATTGCTGAAACAGCGTGCCGAGGAAGCCGGCACCCTGTTCGAGCAGCTTGGCGGAATTCTGCTTGATCGTGTCCATCTGGCCGGACACCCAGTCGGGCAGCCAGGCGGCATCGGGGCTGGTCAGGAATTCCTGCAGCTTCGAGACGTACCCAGGCATCTTCTGGATGAAGTCGGATGCCTGGGTAAAGATGATCGGGATGATCACCACCAGCGATAGCGCAAAGACGACGACAAAACCGATCAGGATCACCACCGTCGCCATCAGCCGGCTCAATCCGATGCGCTCCAGCCTGTCGGCGACGGGATCGAGGAAATAGGCAAGCGCCATGCCCGCGATGAACGGCAGGAGAATGGTGGAGAACACCATCAGGAAGGCGATAAACCCGGCGAGGAAAAGCAGCCAGAAGATGATCTGGCGCTGCAGCCCGCTGCCGCTCAATTTGTTGACCATGCCGCTGTTCCGATTGCTTGCCGCAGACGCTGCCGGGCGCTGCTTCCAGTGCTGGAGATAGGATGGGGCACCGACCATGGTCAAGCCTGTGGCGCAAAAGGGCCGGCAATCACGGGCAAAACATCAAAAAAGCGGGAGTAATCCGGGCAATATGCTTGCACTTGCGCCACCACCATGCCAATCGCAATCCAAATATGACGAGCCGGCGGAGATCAAGCCATGAGCGAGCCAGGAAAGAACGGTCTGACCTACAGCGATGCAGGTGTGGATATCGACGCCGGAAATCTTTTGGTGGAAAAGATCAAGCCGCATGTGCGCTCGACGCGCCGTCCGGGCGCCGATGGCGAGATCGGCGGCTTCGGCGGCCTGTTCGACCTGAAGGCGGCCGGTTTCAAGGATCCGGTCCTGGTTGCCGCCAATGACGGCGTCGGCACCAAGCTGAAGATCGCCATCGACGCCAACAAGCACGACACGGTCGGCATCGACCTCGTCGCCATGTGCGTCAACGACCTCGTCGTGCAGGGCGCCGAGCCGCTGTTCTTCCTCGACTACTTCGCCACCGGCAAGCTCGACCCCGACCAGGGTGCGGCCATCGTCGGCGGCATTGCGGCGGGTTGCCGCGAGGCAGGCTGTGCGCTGATCGGCGGCGAGACCGCCGAAATGCCCGGCATGTATGCTGGCGGCGACTACGATCTCGCAGGCTTTGCCGTGGGCGCTGCAGAGCGCGGCCAGCTGCTGCCGGCCGGCGATATCGCCGAAGGCGACGTCATTCTGGGCCTCGCCTCCTCCGGCGTCCACTCCAACGGCTATTCGCTGGTGCGCAAGATCGTTTCGCTCTCGGGCCTTGCCTGGGACGCGCCTGCCCCGTTCGGCGAAGGCACGCTGGCGGACGTTCTCATGACGCCGACACGCATCTATGTGAAGCCGCTGTTGAAGGCGATCCGCGAGACCGGCAAGCTGAAGGCGCTCGCCCATATTACCGGCGGCGGTTTTCCGGAAAACATCCCGCGCGTGCTGCCCAAGCATCTCGCCGCCGAAATCGACCTTGGCGCCATCCAGGCACCGGCCGTGTTCTCCTGGCTTGCCAAGACCGGTGGCGTTGCCGCCAACGAAATGCTGCGCACCTTCAACTGCGGCGTCGGCATGATCGTCGTCGTGGCCGCCGAAGATGCCGATCAGGTGACCTCGGTGCTGAAGGCCGAAGGCGAGACCGTGTTTGCCCTTGGCCGCATGGTCGCCCGCGACGAAGGCGCTGCCGGCACGATCTACAAGGGCACGCTCACTCTATGAACGGGACGTCGAAAGCGGCCCGCAAGCGGGTCGTGGTGTTCATTTCCGGCGGCGGCTCCAATATGCTGGCGCTGGTCCGGGCAACGGCTGCGGAAGACTACCCCGCCGACATCGTCGCCGTCATCGCCGACAAGGCGGATGCGGGAGGCCTGGCGAAAGCGGCAGCGCTCGGGATCGCCACCTTCTCGTTCGTCCGCAAGGATTTCGACAGCAAGGACGCCCACGAAGCCGCCATCCTGTCGGCGCTTGAGATCCTGTCGCCCGATATCATCTGCCTGGCCGGTTACATGCGCCTGCTGACTGCCACCTTCATCAACGCCTATGAAGGCCGGATCATCAATATCCACCCCTCCCTCCTGCCGCTCTTCCCCGGCCTGCACACCCATCAGCGCGCCATCGACGCCGGCATGACCGAGGCCGGCTGCACCGTGCATTTCGTCACCGAAGGCATGGACGAAGGCCCGGTCATCCTGCAGGCAAAAGTCCCGGTCCTGCCGGGCGACACGGCGGATACGCTGGCCGCACGCGTGCTGGTCGAAGAGCACAGATCCTATCCGCAGGCGCTGCGCCTGATGGCCGAGGGCAAGGTGCGGATGGATGGCGGCAAGGTGGTTCGGGCGGCGAAGGCGGCTTTGTGAACGATCCCTCGTGATCCGCTCATCACCTTGACCCTTTTGACGATCATTCTTATCTTGTTGAAACCCAACCGGGTCAACGATGAGAAGCCCCATGACCATCGAAGTCAAAATTGCAGATGCCGAGACGCATTTTACCGAGTTGCTTTCCAAGGTGGAGGCCGGAGAAGACGTGGTGATTTCGCGTGGAGACGAGCCGGTTGCCCGCCTCATCCGGATCGACGTGCGGGAAGAGCGGATCGCAACCATCGAAGCGTTGAAAGCGGCGCGGGCGCGCAACAAACCCGTGACCAGCGAAGAAATCCGCCAATGGCGTGAAGAAGGCCGCCACTGACGATGAGCTTCGTTGTCGATGCCTCCATCGTTGCGGCTTGGCTTCTTCCGGATGAAAGCAACGAACTGGCCGAGCGGGCACGCTTGGCGATGACAAGCGAAGATGCGCTCGCTCCCGACCTGCTCCTGCACGAAATTCGTAATATTCTAGTCATTGCTGAAAGACGCAACCGCATTACCGCCGACGGGTCCGTCAGTATCCTGGTGGCACTACGAAAAGTTCCACTCATCATTACCAGTATGAATGAGGATTCCGGTATCCTAAAACTGGCCAGGGAGCACCGGCTTTCAGGCTATGATGCAACCTATCTTGCCTTGGCCATCGCTCAAAACGCCCCGCTCGTCACCCTTGACCGCAAGCTTGATGCAGCAGCGCGTGTATCAGGATTGACGGCGTTTGATTAGCCCAGCTCCGCCCTGTTCAGCATCGCCCATTGCAACAGCATGATCGTCTTGCCGTCGCAGATCTCGCCGGTGCCGATCATTGTCATGGCCTCATCGAGCGGGATTTCCAGCACTTCGATATCCTCGTCCTCGTGCGCTGCCCCGCCGCCGTCCTCGGCGCGCACGGTCACGTCGATGACGGCGGCGAAGAAATGGACGGTTTCGGTGACGGCGCCGGGTGACATGAAGGCGTGGAAGAGCGGTTTTACGTCCGTCACCAGATATCCGGTCTCTTCCATCACCTCGCGTTTGATCGCTTCGGCCGGCTGGTCGCCGTCAAGCAGGCCGGCCGGTGTTTCCAGAAGCCAGCCGGAATGGCCGTTAAGGTAGGCGGGGATGCGCAACTGCCGCACCAGGACGACGCTGTCACGCCGGGGATCGTAGAGCAGGATGGTGGCGCCGTTGCCGCGGTCATAGACCTCCCGCTTCAGCGTCGTGGTGGTGCCGTTCGATCCGGTATAATTGAAGGTGACATTGCGCAGATGGTACCAGTTCTTCGACAGGGTCTCATCCTTGAGGATCTCGACCCCGGCATTTTCAAATTTCGTCATCGCCTGCTAATCCCTGCGCATCCATACGCTGTTGTCGTGAAAGGCGGCTCCGCCATAGGGAGCGGCCGCGTCGGCGCCGGTGAGCACGTTGATGCCCTCGCCGTCCAGATGCGCGTCGTTCGGCCAGAGCCCCTCGGCGATCACCACGCCGCGGCGCGCACCGCCGCCAAGCTTGGCATGCAGGCGGATTTCGCCGCGCCCGTTGCCGATCCGCACGATATCGCCTTCGGCAACGCCGAGAGCTTCGGCGTCGTCCACATGGATCATCACCTGCGGGCGGACTTCCTTCTGCAGCGAGGACGGCGTTTCCGCAAAGGTGGAATTCAGGAACGACCGGGCCGGTGATGTCGCCAGCCGGAACGGATGTGCCGGGGTGGCCACCTCGATGAGATCGACATGGTCGGGAAACTTTGGCAATTGCGCATGCGGCCCGAAGACGCCAAGCGCCTTTGGCGGACGGTTCGGGGCCGGTGTGCCCGTCCAGTCCGCCTTAAAGCGGAATTTTCCGTCGGGATGGCCGAAACCGCCGATAAAATGGGCCGTGTCGAAATCAGGCTGGATATCCAGCCACTTGTCCCGCTTCAGCCCTTCGAAATCGGTGCCGTGGTTGACGAGGATATGGTCGATATGCTCGCGCTCGGTCAGACCAAAGCCGGGTTTCTCTGCGACACCGAGGCGCTTTGCCAGCTCCTCGATGACGAACAGGTTGGTGCGCACGGTCGATGGCGGTTCGACCACCTTGGGGCCGAGCAGGATGTGCTGGTGCCCGCCCCCGCGATAAAGATCGTCATGCTCGAGAAACATGGTGGCGGGCAACACCATGTCGGCGAGCTTGGCCGTGTCGGTCATGAACTGCTCGTGCACGGCAACGAAAAGATCATCGCGCAGAAAACCGCGCTTCACCAGCCGCTGTTCGGGGGCGACATTGACCGGGTTGGTGTTCTGGATGAGCATGGCCGTCACCGGGCCGCGATGGCGCAGCGCTTCGGCATCGCCGGTCAGGACCCGCCCGATCTGCGACTGGTCGAGCATGCGGATCTCCGGATCCATCATCGCGGAACCGACCAGTTCGCGCTTGTCGAACTTGAAGATATCGTTGTTGGTGTGGAACGCGCCGCCGCCCTCGTGCTGCCAGGCGCCAAGCACGGTCGCAACGGAGGCGGCGGCGTGGATGGCGACCGCGCCGTTGCGCTGGCGGGTAAAGCCGTAGCCGAGGCGGAAATAGGTTTTCGGCGTGGTGCCGATCAGCCGGCCGAACGCCTCGATTTCCTCGACCGGCAGCCCGGTGATGCCGGAGGCCCATTGCGGCGTGCGCGTCTTCAGGTGCTCTTCCAGCCCTGCCGGATCATCGGCATATCGGGCGAGATAGGCACGGTCGGCATAGCCGTCGCGAAAGGCGATATGCATGGCGGCGCAGGCAAGGGCCGCATCCGTGCCGGGCTTCAGCACCAGTCCCATATCGGCCTGCTTGACCGTCGGGTTGTCGTAGATGTCGATGACGACGATCTTGGCGCCTCGGTCCTTGCGGGCCTTGATCGCGTGGGTCATGACGTTGACCTGGGTCGAGACCGCATTGGTGCCCCAGATCACCACGCAATCGGATTTCGCCATCTCGCGCGGATCGGGGCCGCGCAGCGAACCGGTCGCCATGGCAAGCCCCGTCCAGGCAAGGTTGGTGCAGATCGAGCCGAAAAAGCCGGAATAGCGTTTGGCATGACGCAGGCGGTCGATCGAATCGCGCTGCACCTGCCCCATCGTCCCGGCATAGAAATACGGCCAGACGGCTTCGGAGCCATGTTGCTGCTCGGCCTTGACGAAGGCACCGGCGATCTCGTCCAGCGCATCCTCCCAGGACAGCTGCTGCCAGTTGCCATCGCCCTTTTCGCCCTTGCGGCGCTGCGGCACCATCAGGCGGCCGGGATGGTAGATCCGCTCGGAATAGCGCGCGACCTTGGCGCAGATGACGCCGGCCGTATAGGTGTTGGCGCCGGCACCCCGCACCCGGCCGATCCGGCCTTCTTGCGTGATATCGACCTCCAGCGCGCAGGCGGAGGGACAGTCGTGCGGACAGACAGTGTGGCCGACGGACATTTGTGGTTTGATGGGGGTCGCAACGTTCATGGCTTTTCTATATGGCATCGCGAAAGGGTCTCACAGTCCCCTTCACCATCCATTCCAATTTTTCATCGGGACGTAAGGGACGCGAATGAATTACCGTCACATCTACCACGCCGGAAACTTCGCCGATGTCCTCAAGCATGCCGTGCTGGCCCGGCTGATCGTCTATATGGCGCAGAAGGACAAGGCGTTTCGCGTGCTCGACACCCATGCCGGCATCGGCCTTTACGACCTGTCGAGCGAAGAAGCGCAAAAGACCGGCGAATGGGTGGATGGCATCGGCCGCATTCTCAACACCGATATTCCGGCCAAGGCAAAAGCGATCCTCGAACCCTACCTTACGGCCATCCGCGATCTCAATCCGGGTGGTGGCCTGACGCTCTATCCCGGCTCGCCAAAGCTCACCCGCATGCTGATGCGGCCGCAGGACCGCCTGTCGGCAATGGAGCTGCATCCCGACGACTACGAGACGCTGCACCGCCTGTTCGACGGCGATTTCCAGAGCCGCATCACCGAGCTCGACGGCTGGCTGGCGCTCGGCGCCCATCTGCCGCCCAAGGAAAAGCGCGGCATCGTGCTCGTCGATCCGCCCTTCGAGATTGCCGGCGAATATGAACGGCTGGCGGATGGTCTGCACAAGGCCTACCGGCGCTTTTCCGGCGGCACGTTCTGCCTGTGGTATCCGCTGAAGCAGGGCGCGCCGATCGCCGAATTCCATGCCGCGCTGCAGGCCCTGGAAATCCCCAAGATGCTGTGTGCCGAACTGTCGGTGCGCAGCGACCGCGACACGGCCGGGCTGTCCGGTTCCGGCCTGATCATCGTCAATCCGCCGTTCACGCTGAAGGGCGAACTGGATATCCTGCTTCCCTTCCTCAAGGACCGGCTGAAACAGGACCGTCATGCATCCGCCCGCGCCTTCTGGCTGCGCGGCGAGGAGGTTTTGGAGCGCGACTGAGCGGACGCCGGACAGGAGGCAAGGAAACGGGGCTTGACGGTTCGCCCGCAAGAGACGCACTCTGCGGGATAGCCGGGAGACAGGATCATGACAGGAAAGCTTGCGCGCACCGTTATCGTCTCGCTCGTGATGGCATTCAGCGCGGTACCGGTTGCGGCGTCCGGCCCGCTCGACTCCGGAATAGGACGCATCTCGGATGCCTGCCGTAGCCCGCAGGTCCTTGGCTTCATCACCTCGGATTTCGGCAGCCGTGCCGCCACCTATCTGAACATGGACATTGCCATCGCCGAAATCCGCGGCATGCGGCAGGCACGCCTTGTGCTGCGCGACGAAACCCACCCGGTCGAGCGCGAATATTGCCATGCCACGGCGCTCACCACCGATGGCCAGAAGCGGGCACTCTGGTATCTGATCGAACGCGGCTTCGGCTTTGCCGGTGTCGGCTCGAACATCGAGTTCTGCGTGAGCGGTCTTGATCCCTGGTATGTCTATGGTGCGCAATGCGCCTCGTTGCGGTGACGGCTGCAATGCCGCGTTTCCGCCTTGTGATCCCCGCCCTTGCCGGGCTTCTGGCGCTTGCGGCGTGCAGTGGCGAGGAGAAAACCCCTGCGGCGAAAAAAGACGCGCCCGCCGTAGAGACCACGGCCGCCAACACGCCGATTGCCGGCACGAAGGCAACGGGCACGGGCAACAAGGCACCCCCGGCCCCGGTGCCACTGGGCAGCGGCTTTGATTTCTACGTCCTGTCGCTGTCCTGGTCGCCGAGCTGGTGCCTGGACAATGATCCGTCCGGGCGCTCGATGCAATGCGACCCCGATAACAAGCATGGCTTCATCGTTCACGGGCTCTGGCCGCAAAACAGCAAGGGCTATCCGGAATTCTGCCGGACGCGGGACCCCGACCGGGTGCCCGACGCGCTCGGCCGGACCCTGTTCGACATCATGCCGTCGATGGGCTTGATCGGCCATGAATGGCGCAAACACGGCTCCTGCTCGGGACTGGGCCAGAAGGATTATTTCACCGTTGTGCGCGCTGCCCGCGAAAAGCTGGTGATCCCTCCGGCGCTGCAATCGGTCGCCTCGGACCAGCGGACCAGTGCGGCGCAGATCGAGACGGCGCTGACATCGGCCAATCCGGGCCTGCGCACGGACGCACTCGCGGTCACCTGCACGTCCGGCCGCGTCGATGAAGTCCGCATCTGCCTCAACAAGGATCTCAGCTTCCGCGCCTGCGAAGAGATCGATCGTGGCGGCTGCAAGGTCAAAAGCCTCAGCCTTCCGGCCACGCCTTAAACTTCAAGAACTGCCATCCAGCGAAAGAAAGCTCGCATGAAGATCTTCTATTCCCCCACCTCGCCCTATTCGACCAAAGTGCGCATGGCGGCCCATTATGCGGGTCTTGCCACCGAAAGCGTGCTGACCGACACCAACGGCAATCCGCAGGACCTGATCGCCAGCAATCCGCTCGGCAAGATTCCGACGCTGGTTACACCCGATGGCAAGGCGATCTATGACAGCCGCGTCATCATGAATTTCATCGACCGCGAGACCAAGGGCAAGCTCTATCCGCGCAATCCCGGCAAGCGCACCGACGTGGAACTGCTGGAAGCCCTGTGCGACGGCGTCTGCGATTGCCTTTTGGCAATCGTCTACGAAAAGCGTTTCCATCCGCCGGAAAAGGTTCACCAGCCCTGGATCGACAGGCAATGGGAAAAGGCCGGCCGTGGCCTCGACCTCCTCAATGCCAACATGCCGAAAACCGGCGCCAAGCTGCATGCGGGCCATTTCGCACTGGCGGCACTGCTGCGCTATCTCGAGCTGCGCTTTGCCGGCGAATGGCAAAAAGGCCGCCCGAAGCTGAAGAACTGGCCGCAGAAATTCGAAAAGTTCTTCCCGGATTATGCGCAGTTCAAGATCTGATCCGTGGATCACCGGGAGCGGCGCCATGAAAGGGAACCATGGCTGAGATCATCCTTCAAACGCCGCGCCTGCGCCTGGTGACATGGGAGCCGGACGATGCCGGGCTGATCCAGGCGCTGCATTCCTCGATCGAGACCACACGCTATCTGTCCGGTGCCGCCCCGTGGAGCCGCGAGCGCGCGCAGGAACGCCTGCAGACCTGGTTCAAGGAAGCCGAACGCGACGGCACGAGCAAATACAAGCTACTTGCCCGCGCAGACGGCGCGTTCATTGGCCGGGCGGGATTTTCCCTGCTCGGCGATGCCTATGAACTCGGCTATTCCCTTCGTCACGAAGCCTGGGGCAAGGGCTATGCGACAGAGATCGCCGGGGCCTTGGCAAACTGGTTTTTCGAGAAAGGATTTTCGGATCGCTTCATCGCGTTTACCCATCCTGATAACGCGGCATCGCAGCGGGTCCTGACCAAGATCGGCATGCTGCCATGCGCGCCCGTTGTCATCGACAGCATTCTGTGCCCCACCTTCGAGATGCGGCGGCCGCTCAGCGCCTGAAACGCAAAAAAGGCCGGATCGCTCCGGCCTTTTTGTCAGTCATATCGGATGGATTAGAACTTTACGCCCATACCGACGCGAACGCTGTGTTCGTCGTAGCCCGACGAAACGCGGCTGCCGCCGGTGTTGAAGTTCTTCGAACCGTAGTCGGAGTAGCGATACTCGACGCGGGCCGTGACGTTGTCGGTGACGAATGTTTCGGCACCGGCACCGGCTGTCCAGCCAATCAGCGTGTTCTTGTCCGAACCGCCGCCATTGGCAGTTGCCTTGACGCTGGTGGCGGCCACACCGGCCGTACCATAGAGAAGGACCGGGTTCAGGTCGTAACCGACGCGGCCACGGACCGAACCATTGACGCCCTGTTCCATGCGGCGGGCATTGTTACGGGTGTCGTTGTCGCCGTAATTGACATCGGCTTCCGCACCGTAAACGATATTGCCGCTCTGCATGTTGTAGCCGCCATAGAGGCCGCCGCCGAAGCCAGCCGCACCACGGCCGCCGGTTGCGTCATACTCGCCGCGGGCCCAGTTGGCGGTACCACCGACATAGGCACCCGACCAGTTCTTGATGGCCGGTTCATTGTATTCGGCAGCCGGAGCCGCCGGAACTTCGTCGATCGCATCAGCGGCCTGAACGGCGGAGAAAGCGATGAGGGATACGGCAGATGCCATAAGAGTGGTGATGAGAGTACGCATTAAAGTCTCCTTTACGAACCGATGTTCCGGACCCTCGCGGTCCCAAACTGATACATCGGGAAATTTCTAGATAACCCCGCCCGGTTGATGGAGAAATTGCCAATCAAATGCGGATTCTCAAGAGCTAAAATGTGAAATTTTAAAGGCAGAAGCATGGCTAAAGTTCGTTGTTGCTTCAAAGCCACAGGGTAATTATTAACTATGAAACAGTATTAATGAAATATATACTATAACAACTCGAAATAATTCAATTTACCGCTTTTGCATTAATTTTTCCGAAACGAATGCACTCCACCGGTTTCGCAATAACGTTGCGCCTCCTATATCCTTCACGCATGCACAACGACGAATCGCACATTGGCAAGATGAGGACACCCTTGAAGACGGCGCTGGTCACCGGCGGTGCCCGGCGCATCGGCAAGGCTATCGTCGAGGATCTGGCGGCGCATGGCTTTGCCGTCGCCATCCACGCCAATACGTCGCTGGCAGACGCTGAAGAGCTGGCTGACGGAATTCGCGCGCGCGGTGGTCAGGCTGCGGCAGTGGCCGCCGATCTTGCCGATAGCGCCTCGACGCAGATGCTGCTGCAAAAGGCCAATGCCGCGCTCGGACCGGTCGGCCTTCTCGTCAACAATGCCTCGCTGTTCAAGAAGGATAGCCTTGACGAGTTCGACGAGACGATCTGGGACCGGCATTTTGCCGTCCATGTCAAAGCGCCGTCCCTGCTCGCGCGTGATTTTGCCGCCCAGTTGCCGCAGGACCATTCCGGGCTGATCGTCAATATCATCGATCAGCGGGTCTGGGCTCCCAATCCGAGATTTTATTCCTATATGTTGTCGAAGTCGGCTCTGTTGACGGCGACGAAAACCATGGCACAAACGCTGGCACCGGCGATCCGCGTCAACGGCATCGGGCCCGGCCCGACTTTGCCGAACGAACGGCAAAATAGCGTGGATTTCGACAAGCAGGTGGAGACGCTGATCCTGAAGCGCGGGCCGCAACTGGACGAATTCGGCCGGGCGATCCGGTTTCTGTTTGAGACACCGTCGATCACCGGGCAGATGATCGCCCTTGACGGCGGCCAGCATCTGGCCTGGCAAACGCCGGATATTTTGGAGATTGTGGAATGAACGGGCGCGTGCCCAATGATGGCGGCATTCTCTATGATGAAAATGCCAGCGACGAGGAAGACCTGATTGAAGTGCCGGACGCGGCTGCGCCGGCGCCCATTCTCGATTGGGCGGAGACCAGCGCCATTCCCGACGGTCTGCGCGGCGCCGACCTGATCCAGGCCTTCGTCAAGCGCCTGCCCAACAGCCCCGGCGTCTACCGCATGTTCAACGAGGCGGGCGACGTTCTCTATGTGGGCAAGGCGCGCAGCCTGAAGAAGCGCGTCAGCAACTATGCGCAAGGCCGGCTGCATTCCAACCGGCTGACCAAGATGGTGCGCGAAACCGCCCATATGGAATTCGTCACGACGCGCACCGAGATCGAGGCGCTGCTGCTCGAAGCCAACCTGATCAAGCGCCTGCGGCCGCGCTTCAACGTGCTTTTGCGCGACGACAAGTCGTTTCCCTATATTCTGGTGACGGGCGACAGCCGGGCACCCGCACTCTACAAGCATCGCGGCGCGCGCAGCCGCAAGGGCGATTTCTTCGGCCCCTTCGCGTCCGCCGGCGCCGTCGGCCGCACCATCAATTCGCTGCAGCGCGCCTTTCTCCTGCGCACCTGCACCGACAGCGTCTTTGAAAGCCGCACCCGCCCCTGTCTGCTGCACCAGATCAAGCGTTGCGCCGCGCCCTGTACCCATGAGATCAGCGACGCCGATTATGCCGAGCTCGTCACCGAGGCCAAGGATTTCCTGTCGGGCAAGAGCCAGGCGGTGAAGGCGACGATTTCGGCTGCGATGAGCGAGGCGTCTGAAAATCTCGATTTCGAGCGGGCCGCCCTCTACCGCGACCGGCTGGCTGCGCTTTCGCACGTCCAGAGCCACCAGGGCATCAATCCCTCCGGGGTCGAGGAGGCCGATGTCTTCGCCATCCACCACGAGGGCGGCGTCTCCTGCATCCAGGTGTTCTTTTTCCGCACCGGCCAGAACTGGGGCAACCGCGCCTATTTCCCGAAAGCCGACCCGACGCTCACATCGGCCGAGGTGCTCAGCGCCTTCCTGGCCCAGTTTTACGACGACAAACCCTGTCCGCGGCAGATCCTGCTTTGCGAGACCGTCGAGGAACAGGATCTGCTCGGCGAGGCGCTGACGGAAAAATCCGGCTACAAGGTCGCGATCCTGGTGCCGCAACGTGGCGAGAAGAAGGATCTGGTCGATCATGCCGTTGCCAATGCCCGCGAGGCGCATGGCCGCAAGCTGGCCGAAACCGCCTCGCAGTCGCGGCTGCTTGAGGGCTTTGCCACGACGTTCAAGCTTGAGCGCACGCCGCGCCGCATCGAGGTCTACGATAACTCCCACATCATGGGCACCAATGCCGTCGGCGGCATGGTGGTGGCGGGACCGGAAGGCTTCGTCAAAAGCCAGTACCGCAAGTTCAACATCAAATCGACCGACATCACTCCCGGCGACGACTTCGGAATGATGAAGGAAGTGATGATGCGGCGGTTTTCACGCCTGTTGAAGGAAGAGGGCAAGCCCGACCGCAGCATCGAGACCAACGAGGATAGCGCGTTTCCGGCCTGGCCCGATGTGATCCTGATCGATGGCGGCCAGGGGCAGATGACGGCGGTGCGCGCCATTTTGAAAGAGTTGGACATCGAGGATTGCGTCATCGCCATCGGCGTTGCCAAGGGCGTCGATCGCGAGGCCGGACGCGAGCGGTTCTTTCCGCCGGCGGGCAGCCGCGACGGTTTCTCGCTGCCGCCGCGCGATCCCGTGCTCTATTTCATCCAGCGCATGCGCGACGAGGCGCACCGGTTTGCCATCGGCTCGCACCGGGCGCGGCGCAAGAAGGAAATGATCAAAAACCCGCTCGACGAGATCGGCGGCATCGGCCCGACGCGCAAGCGCGCCCTGCTGCATCATTTCGGCACCGCCAAGGCCGTGTCACGCGCCGGGATCAACGACCTCACATCCGTCGAGGGTATTTCGGAGGCGGTGGCGCGGCTGGTCTATGACCATTTCCATGAGGACAGCGCGAAAAAATAGGCACGGCGCGCCTCAAACTGCTGACAGAAGCATTATCTAGCAATCCTGCAGGTCACTCGGGAAACTGAGCGGATTGCCAAACTCTCCCTCTTCCTCCCCTCGGGTTTACCCCGAGGGCTTGTGGCGGGGACCCAGTTAGCTCAAGTCCTTGAGCTGAAAGAGTCTTTTGACCCGACGGACGTCGGGTCGCTAGATCCCCGCCACAAGGGCGAGGATGAGGGCGAGTGGGTATCCCTCTTGCAAATAATTCTATTCACGGTTTGTCAGCAGTCTAAGATTAGAGCCGCCCGAGGCCCGAGAGCATATAGGTCAGTTCCGCCTGGCGGCGGGTGCCGGTCTTGAGGAAGATGCGCTTCAGGTAGGTCCGGACCGTTTCCAGCTTCAGGCCGAGCTTGATCGACACGGCCTCCAGGCTGACCCCGGAAGCCAGTTCGCGGGCGACCCTTGCCTCGCCGGGTGTCAGATCGAACAGGCCGCTCAGCACCCGCATATCGGGCGGACCGGCCTGGCCGACCGGGGTTGCGATCAGCACCGCAAGGCTCCTGGAAAAGACATCGCGGGCCTTTCGCCGGACCGGCAGCAGATGCAGGATCAGCGCCGGCAGGCCCTGTTCCGCCGAAAGCGGGATGGACTGGACGTTGGAGGCCGGCGCCAGCACCAATTGCTCCAGTGCCGCCAGAACCAGGCTGTTTGCCGTCGGGTTTTTCAGGGAAATCCTGTCGCCGGCACCGGTGCGAATGCGCGGCGACAGCGCCTCCATATCCGCATTCATCGCCAGAACCCGATTGTCGCTTCCAAGAACTGCGGCGGGAAGACCGATCAATGCAAGCGTTGCCGCGATGCTTTCCGCCTGCCGGAACACCATGCGCGACGCAATCAACGCGGCGCGGGACAGGTCGCCTTTCAGGCTGTTGGCACGCTCGAGCGCGCCGGCCGAGAAAGGCCCGTCACTGCTGCGGCCGATCATGTCGAAGATCAGCGTGTGGCCGGACGGCTCCACCATGACCGCCCCCATGCTCCAGCCCAGTCCCTTCGGCCGCAGATATGTGTTATAGACGGGATCGGCGGCAATTTCCTCCGGGGTCATCAGGTCGATATCGCGGGCAAATGCCATCGGCGACAATTGCATCGAGCGCTCGGGACGAGGATTGGGCAATTTCAGATCGCTCGCCGCATAGAGATCCATCTGTTCGGCAATATTGGGCGAACAGACCCAGCGGAGCGTCGAATCCGTATCGATGGTCATGATGCCGGCGGAGAAACTGCCGATTTCCTCGGCCAGGCTGGCGCAGACGTCCGGCCACAGCTCGGGGATCACGGCGGCTTCGTAGATTCGGTCGATCAGCGTCATCGCATCGGACATTATCTGCTCTTTGTTGGAGCATTTATTCGATAGTGCCCTAAGGATAGCGGTTTTGCCAAGGACAATGCGTCAAACCCACTAA
Source organism: Rhizobium sp. Root483D2 (assembly GCF_001426685.1). Taxonomy (GTDB): domain Bacteria; phylum Pseudomonadota; class Alphaproteobacteria; order Rhizobiales; family Rhizobiaceae; genus Pararhizobium; species Pararhizobium qamdonense. The sequence goes on from NZ_LMFB01000044.1 coordinate 193,347, forward strand.
AAATAGGGGGTTTAGTTCACACTGCGTTCAGACGAATTCCGCCATAATTCAAGCCGATCTCTAATGACCGGTTGACGCCGCTGTCACAAAGTCCTTCATCTGTCGTCAAAGAACTCGCAGAGAACCCGAATCGATGTCCACCACGCCTGCCGCCTACAACATTCCCAATCTCCTGACCTATGGCCGTATTCTAGCCGTGCCGCTGATCGTCCTGTGTTTCTTCATCGAAGGCAGGCTGCAGAGCTCGGATACCGCCCGCTGGACGGCGCTGGGGCTTTTCGCCGTTGCCTCGATCACCGATTTCTTCGATGGCTATCTGGCGCGGATCTGGCAGCAGACCTCCAATATCGGCCGCATGCTCGATCCGATCGCCGACAAGCTTCTCGTCGCGTCCGTGCTGCTGCTCGTGGCTGCCGACGGCACGATCGCCGGCTGGTCGATCTGGGCTGCGATCATCATCCTGTGCCGTGAAATCCTGGTGTCGGGCCTGCGCGAATATCTGGCCGCGCTGAAGGTGAGCGTGCCGGTTACCCGCATTGCGAAGTGGAAGACGACCATCCAGATGGTCGCCATCGCCTTCCTGCTGGCAGGCCCCGCCGGCGATAAGGTGCTTCCCTACACGACCGAAATGGGCATCGGCCTTCTCTGGCTGGCTGCCGCCATCACGCTTTACACCGGCTACGATTATTTTCGCGCCGGCCTCAAGCACATGGTCGACTGATGGCGAGCGTCAACCTCGTCTATTTCGCCTGGGTGCGTGAGCGGATCGGCCGGGGCGAGGAAACGCTGGAGCTTCCCGACACCGTCGTCACCGCCGGCGATCTGCTGACCCATCTGAAGACGCTTGGCGAGGAATACGAGACGGCGCTCGAACATGAAAACGTCATCCGCGTGGCCATCAACCAGGAACATGTCGAGCACCACGAAACCATCGCCGGGGCGCGGGAAATCGCGCTTTTCCCGCCGATGACCGGGGGCTGAGACATTGAGCGGCGTGCCTGTCACGGTTCGCGTCCAGCGCGGCGATTTCGATCTTGCTGCGGAAGCCGGCGCGCTGTCCTCCGGCCGCCACGATATCGGGGCTGTCGTGACCTTTTCCGGCCTTTGCCGCGACGAGGCGGGCACGCTCAGCGCCCTTGAACTCGAGCACTATCCCGGCATGGCCACCGCTGAGATCACCCGGATCTGCCACGAGGCCGCCGCCCGCTTTTCCCTGCAGGCGGTGACCGCCATCCATCGCTACGGCAGAATCGCACCCGGCGAAAACATCGTCCTCGTCGTCACCGCCTCGCCGCACCGGCAGGCAGCCTTCGACGGCGCCAATTTCATCATGGATTTTCTGAAGACCGCAGCCCCGTTCTGGAAGAAGGAACATGCAGCCGATGGCAGCACCGGTGGCTGGGTCAGCGCCAAGGATGACGACGACAGCGCAAGGGACCGCTGGTCTCAATGACCGCCGGTTGGGATCGCTGGTCGAAGGCTTGATCAGGCGGACAAGTCAGGGCTGAAACTGCTCCCTGCGTGTCAGCACGAGCAGCAGAACCAGGAACGAGAAGATGGCAAAGTCCCGCCACAGCATCGGTCCATAGGCGCTCCAGAGCGTTTCGCTCAGCCCCATCGCTGCCGCCCCCACAGCCGCCAGAACCGGCGCCGTCTGGCCGCCGATCGCCGCGATGAACAGGACCTTGACGCCAAAGACGATGCCTGCGCCAAAATCCATCGTGCCGTAATAGGCGGTCGCGAGAATGCCCGCGATAGCGGCCAGCAATGCAGACAACCCGTAGGCCGCGATAAAGACACGGCGGCCATCGACGCCGCAAAGAGCCGCCGCCCCCGCATCGTCTGACACGGCCCGCCAGGCGCGGCCCCAGGCCGAGCGCGCAAGAAACAGATGCGCCCCTGCGACAAGGGCCAGCATCAGGCCCGTGTTCAAAAGCTGCACCACCGTCAGCGTCACCGGAAAATGCGGATCCGCAAAGAGCGTCACCGGCGCGTTGAGGAATGGCGGCAGCCAGAGGCTGCGCGTCTGCGCCGCGATCCGCGACAGTTCCATCAGCACCAGCGCGATGGCAAGCGAGACCACCACCACGGTGTTGGCCGAGGTCGCCGCCAGCCTGTGCATGATCGAACGGCCGATCAACAGCCCGGCACCCAGCGTATAGACCAGCGCCGACACCGCCCCGACCGCAAGCGCGGCTGGAAGCACCAGCCACAGCCGGTTCCAGGCGAAATCGGAAAACAGCAGAAAGATCTGCCCGGCAAAACCAAACAGCGCACCATAGGTGAGATCCGCCCGGCGGGTGACGGAAAAGGCGATGGAATAGCCGAAAGCCAGCAGCGCATAAAGGGCTGCGATAGGCAGGGCGCTGGCAAGCTGCTGCAGAAAATAGGCCATGACATACCCGCTGATGACAAATGCATTATAACTGGTAAAATGCGTTTTACCAGTTAGGATATCACTATGACCTTTGCCTGGACCCAGCACCGTTTTTCGGGCGGTGCGCTTGCTCTCGATGTCGCCAATTCGGTGATCCTGCGCTTCGACACGGAGCGGCGGATCGACCGCTATGCCGATCCCGTTGCACTGGACAGCTTTGCCGCAGCCGCCAACCGCTTTTCCGCAGAAAAACATCTGTTCGGGACGCTGGAGCCCGTGACGCCGGAAAACCACGCTGCATTTCTGGATTTGCGCGAGGCAACCGACCGGCATTTTCGTGCGACTGTTCTGGGCACCCCCACCGGCGACGGCCTGGCCGACCTGCTCGATGCGGCTTCCGTGATCATCCGCAGGCACAAGGCTTCAACCGCCCCGCTCGATGCCGCGACGGCGCGCTCTGCGCTGATGCTTGCGGCATCGGGCGAGCCGGAGCGGCTGAAAATCTGCCCCAATTGCCAATGGCTGTTTCTCGACCGCAGCCGCAACCGCAGCCGCACCTGGTGCGACATGACGGTCTGCGGCAACCGCGCCAAGGCCAGCCGCCACTACCAGCGCCAGAAGAAGGAGTTGATCGCATGAGAGCCAAGCCCCTTGCCGCTGCGCTCCTCGCGGTAAGTACCGCACTTTCCGCTTGCCAGCGCGAAACGGGACCGGACCCGCTCGAACTCACCGGCAAGATGTTCGTATTCAACTACCGCCTCGCCTATGCCACCTATATGATCACGCTGACCAAGACACAGCTGGTGCCGGATGGCAGCACGGTTGCCGTCACATTCGAAGACCCCTCCGGCGGCCCGCCGCTCACGCTCGACCGAAAGCTATTTCCAAAGCTGGACAAGGTTGTCCTCGAAAGCCCGGACGTCACCTGCGTGAAAAAGCAGAAACCCTATGCGGTGACGATCGACGTCAAAGGCCCCGACGGCACCATCCTGCAGACGCTGAAGACCTCGGTCATTTCCAATCTCGACCAGGACATCATGCCGGCGCAAGCGCTGGTGGTCGGCCCTGCCTATGACAAGAACCCGGATGTCTTCAAAGCCGGCAAGGCGCCGGAGCATTTCGAGACGGCGAAGTGCCCGGGATGAATGTGCCCGACATCAAAAGCCGCAACGCGAAAAAGCCGGAGCGTTTCCGCCCCGGCTTTTCTTCATTCTTTCAAGTCCTTCGGGCCGAAACCCTCAAGCGTTGATTCAGCCGACGATTTCGGTGTCGGAGAACCAGTACTTGATTTCCTGGGCAGCGGTTTCCGGAGCATCGGAACCGTGAACCGAATTTTCGCCGATCGACAGGGCGTGGGTTTTGCGGATCGTGCCTTCGTCGGCATTGGCCGGGTTGGTCGCGCCCATGATTTCGCGGTTCTTCAGGATGGCACCTTCGCCTTCCAGAACCTGGACGATGGTCGGGCCGGAGGTCATGCCTTCAACCAGTTCGCCGAAGAAAGGACGTTCCTTGTGAACGGCGTAGAAGCCTTCGGCTTCGCGCGTGCTCATCCAGACGCGCTTGGACGCGACGACGCGCAGGCCTGCGTCTTCGAGCATCTTGGTGATGGCGCCCGTCAGGTTCCGCTTGGTTGCGTCCGGCTTGATCATCGAAAATGTGCGTTCAATCGCCATTGTCTCAATTCCCTTTGCTTACATAAATCGGGGGTTTTTCCGCGAAATTTGCGGTTCAATAGCCGCCAATTCCGTGCAAAACAAGGGGGAGACGTCAAGTTTCACGCCGCTGTCACGGAGCGCCCGGCACCATCATGAAGATCGAGGCACCGCTCGAACCAGTCGCGGACCGGATCGCCCGGCTCCAGAATCCGCTTTGGCGAGACGACGCGCGCCCATTGCAGCGGACCAAAGACGATATAGTCGGAAAATAGCGGCGTTTCGCCGCCGATGAACGGCTGCCTCTTCAGCGTGGTGCGCAGCGGCTCCAGCCTGGCGGCGAAGGTTTTTTGCTCCTCGATCCCGGTTTGCGCGACCGCCTCAAGGCTCATCCCGAAGCGGTGTTCGCGCGACGTGCGGAAAAACGCCTGATCGACCGGTGCCAGGCTGTCGTGGATATCCATCAGGATGATCCGCGCCAGCGCCAGGTGCAATGTCAGCTGCGACCAGCTTTCGATGAACCGCGCCATGGCCTGGCCGCCCTCGCCGCCAAACAGCGACGGCTTATCCGGATAGGTCTTTTCCAGATAGAGCGCGATATCGAAACTATCACGGATAAGAATATCGCCGTCGCGTAGCACCGGTACCAGCGCCGTCGCGCCGTTTTCAATCGCCGGTATTTCGGTAAACCCGACCGCCCTGGTATCGTAGTCCAGCCCCTTGTGGGCGAGCGACAGCGTCGTCTTCCAGACATGCGGCGAAAACGGCCGGCTCCTGTCGGCGCCACAGAGGGCATAGAGTGTGCGGTTCATCGGGTTCCTCGTCTTTCCGTATTGCCGTAGACCTATTCGAAACCAGCGGTCACGAACAATCAAATCAGTAAATTTCATGGATCCCATCAACCACAGCGGCGCAATTGCGCGCTAGGTTTGCAAGGACTGAAAGGAATTTTGCCATGCTCGATCACTACCGGATGTTTGCCGATTACAATCGCTGGGCCAACCGCCACGTCTATGACGCCGCCGGCGATCTTAGCGATGCGCATTACCGCGAGAACAAGGGCGCCTTCTTCGGCTCGCTGCATGCGACGCTCAACCACATCCTGGCCGCAGACCGGATCTGGATGAAGCGCTTCACCGGCACCGGCGATGCGCCCTCAAGGCTCGACACGATCCTGTTCGACACGTTTACCGGCCTCTCGGCCGCCCGCGCCGAAGAAGACGAGCGCATCGCCGCGTGGATCGCCGGCCTTAGCGAAGACGATCTTGCCGGCCGCTTCACCTATACGCCGGTCAGCAATCCCCTGCCCGTCACCCAGCGCCTCGCGCCAACTCTCACCCACGTCTTCAACCACCAGACCCATCATCGCGGCCAGTGCCATATGACGCTGACGGCGCTCGGGGCGCAGAGCCTCGCTCTCGACATGAGCTATTTCCTGCGCGCGCCGGAATACCGGCATTATGCGGATTGAGTAAACGCTGGAAATCATTTGTTTCTTAGCGGCATGTCACATCCCCGTCACAAGCTTTGAGCAAGACAGCCGCGTCATAATCCCCGCATATTTTAGGATGTGGAGCAGGACGACATTATGGAATGGTATCCCATTGAAGCGCTTGAGGCCGGCAAGCTTGCGGTCCTGCATTTTGAAAACCAGGACGAGCAGCGCTGGGTCGGCTATATCCATGGCGACGGCATCTGCCATTGGCCGGAAAATGTGTCGGGACGCCGCCCCGACGGCTGGCAGGATCTGTCCGCCCTGTTCTCAAGCCTGCCCGACAGCGCAAAGCAGATCGTCTCGGCCTCGTTTTGACGCCTCTGCTTAAGCGGCCGCGTCTTTTCCCGGCCGCAAAGCCCAATATTCCCAGAGAGCAACCACGAACAGAACCGCAGTGGCGGTGATCTGGATGACGTAATTGCTGGCGAACGGCACGAGCACTGCGGTTGCGGCCAGCAGCACAAGCCCCGCCAGATGCGAAACCGGAATTTTGCGGGCGACCGCCATCTTCACCCAGACATTGCCGGCCAGAAACAGGACCGGCCCGCCGATCATCGCCAGCGCGTTTTTCAGCGAGCTATCCTCCTGCGCATGCGACAGGCTGAAATCCTCGCCGACCGCCGTCAGGATGATACCCGCGATGATCGGCAGATGGCCGTAGGTAAACAGGTTATGCGCCACGCTTTCCGGCTGCGAGGTATTTTCCGCCTTGTCGGCAGCATCCTCCTGTCCGTGATGGAAATAGATCCACCACATGAAGCCGGTGGAGAGGAAGGCGGCGCAGAACACGGCGAAGGTCGTGTTCGAATTCATATGATCGGCGGCATTCTTGCCGGTGGTCAAAATGGTTTCGCCAAGGCAGATGATCACGAACAGCGCGCAGCGCTCGGCCATGTGCTCGCCGGAAACATCCAGCGTTTCCGGCGGCGATTTTCCAAGCCCCGGTACGGCATAGCGCAGTGCGGGCGAGGCATAGTCGATGACGAGCGCCAGGCTCCACAGGGCGAGCCGGCCCTCCAGCTCCATCATCGCGCCGGCCAGCCAGAAGACGGCGGATGCCAGCGACCACAGCGTGATGCGCACGAAGGTCATGAAGGAGGCGTCGTCAACGCCGCGATAGGCATAGAGCGTGAACAGCGAGCGGCCGACCTGCATGGCGCAGTAGATCAGGGCAAACATCAGCCCGTGTTCGCCAAAGGCTTCCGGCAGCGCCAGCGCCAGAAGCACGCCGCCGAACATCATGCAGAACAGCATCAGCCGGACGGCTTCCTTGCCGGTGTGGAGCAGGTTGGTGACCCAGGTCGTGTTGATCCAGACCCACCAGATCGCCAGCACCAGAAGTGCCGATTCGAACGCCGCCGTCGGTCCGAAATCGGAGGCGAGCGTATGCGACAGCTGTACGAGCGCAAAGACGAAGACCAGGTCGAAGAACAGCTCGGGAAAGCTGGCGCTGGTCTGATCGGGCTCTTCGGTGCGCAGCCAGTTGCCGCGCTCACCCGGCATGATGGACACCGTTTGCACGGCTTTTGCCGCTATGTTTTGCCAGGCCGTCTCTGCGCATGATGTTTCCCCGCTCCTTTTTGCTGTCATATAGGGCGCGGGCGGCGGCGGGCAACGGTGCTGATGACGCGCGATCCATGCCGAAAAGCGCGCCGGATGTGCCCATTTTGAAGTCTTGTCTTTGACGGTCTTTTAATCCCGATGCTGTATCAGCTTTCTCTTGCAACCACCGCATATCAGGCGGTTTTGTGAGGGAATGCGCAATGACGGACAAGCCCCAGCACGACGGCAATCAGGCCCAGAATGCCGCGATCCTGCTCAAGGTCGCCCAGACCATGGCCAAGCTTGGCGTTGCCGCCTTCCCGCGCAATTACGAGCTGTTCTACGAGGCGCTTTCGGGCAACAATCCGCCGCTGACACGCGCGGTTGCAGCGCTTGGCGCCCATCCGCTGCAAAACCAGATCGAACAGATCGGCATCACATATCACCTCTCAGGTTTTGCTGCGGTCGAAGCCGACGCCATCCGCGCCGATACCGCCCGCGCGATCTGCGCCATCAGCCATGCGCTGACGGACAGCATCGCCAAGAAGGACGTCTTTGCCGCGATGCTGCGCGGTTTCATATCACGCCTGGAAACCGATCCGGTCGCCGGCATGTCCGATTTCGCCGATGAGGCGGCGCGCCTGCGCGATGCGGTTGCGGTGTTCGAGCGTGAGGAGAAGGCTTTTGCTGTTGTGATGACCGAAACCGTGACGCAACTCGGCGGAATCGACAGCCAGATCGAGACGATGCGCAAGGCGGCGACCCGCGACCCCGTCACCGGCCTGCCCAACCGTATCGCCTTTTCCGCCAAGCTCACCGCACTTTATGACGACGGCAAGGCGACAGGGCCGGCGGCGCTGGCGCTCGTCACCGTCGAGGGCCTGCGCGAGATGGGCGAACGCCATGGCGCCGCAACCGTCGAAAAAGCGCTGAAGAAGCTTGCGCCGGAATTCCGCAAATCCGTGAAGAAAAACGATTTCGTCGCCCGTATCGGCACCGACGAGTTCGCCTTCATCTTCCATGATGTCTCCGCTGACAATGCCGAGGCGATCGCGCAGCGGATCTGCACGTCGGTGGAACGCGTGCAGGTTGCGCTGCCGAACCGGGCGTTCAAGACGCAGACCCTCTCGCTCTCCACCGGCATCGCCATGGCCTTTACCGCGTCCGGCGGCGTCGATCTGTTCACCCAGGCCGAGCTCGCGCTGCGGGCCGTGCACAGCGGCGGCAAGCCGGGAACCCTGGTGTTTTCCGCTGCAATCGGCGGCCGGACGAAAAAAACCTACGCTCCGCACGCCGCCTGACCCTGCTGCAGCGCGGCAAAGCCTTGCCTTCTCGCCTGAGTTCGGCCAAAACGCGGCCATGATCACGCTCAATAATCTTTCGGCCCGCATCGTCGGACGCCTTCTCATCGACCAGGCCAGTGTCGCGCTGCCGGCCGGCATCAAAGCTGGCCTCGTCGGCAAGAATGGCGCCGGCAAATCGACCCTGTTCAAAATCATCACCGGCGACATGGAAGCCGAGACCGGTTCGGTGTCGATCCCGAAGAATGCCCGCATCGGCCAGGTGGCGCAGGAAGCCCCCGGCACCGAGGAGCCGCTGATCGAGATCGTGCTGAAAGCCGACAAGGAGCGCGAGGCGCTTCTGGCCGAAGCCGAGACCGCCACCGACCCGCACCGGATCGCCGATATTCACATGCGGCTTGCCGATATCCAGGCGCATTCGGCCGAATCGCGCGCCGCCAGCATTCTCGCCGGCCTCGGCTTCGATGCCGCCGCGCAGTTGCGCCCGGCCTCGTCCTTTTCCGGCGGCTGGCGCATGCGCGTGGCGCTGGCGGCGGTGCTGTTTTCCGAGCCGGATCTGCTGCTTCTCGACGAGCCGACCAACTATCTCGACCTGGAAGGCACGCTCTGGCTTGAGGATTATATCAGCAAATATGCGCACACGGTCATCATCATCAGCCATGACCGCGACCTCCTGAACACCGCCGTCAACGCCATCATCCATCTCGACCAGCAGAAGCTGACCTTCTATCGCGGCTCCTACGACCAGTTCGAGCGCCAGCGCGCCGAGGCGATGGAATTGCAGACCAAGGCCAAGGTGAAGAACGATGCGGCGCGCAAGCATCTGCAGGCCTTCATCGACCGCTTCAAGGCCAAGGCTTCCAAGGCAAGGCAGGCGCAAAGCCGCGTCAAAGCACTCGAGCGCATGGGCACGGTTTCGGCCGTCATCGAAGATCACGTCCAGGGCTTCAAGTTCCCCGATCCGGAGAAGGAAGCCGCCTCGCCGATCATCGCATTGGAACACGGCACCGTCGGCTATACGCCGGGCAAGCCGATCCTGCAGCATCTGTCGCTGCGCATCGATACCGATGACCGGATCGCGCTGCTCGGCTCGAACGGCAACGGCAAGTCCACCTTTGCCAAGCTGATCTCCGGCCGCCTGCCCGCCACCGGCGGCTCGGTCCAGACGGCGCCGGGCCTCAAGATCGGCTTCTTTGCCCAGCACCAGCTCGACGACCTGATCCCCGAACATGATGCCGTCGAGCATGTGCGCCAGCGCATGCCCGGTGCCACCGAAGGCAAGGTGCGCGCCCGCGTCGCCCAGATGGGCCTTGCGACCGCCAAGATGAGCACGCCGGCAAAAGACCTCTCCGGCGGCGAAAAGGCCCGTCTGCTGATGGGCCTTGCCGCCTTCGATGCGCCGAACCTTCTGATCCTCGACGAACCGACCAACCATCTGGATATTGACAGCCGCAACGCGCTGATCCAGGCGCTGAACGAATATACCGGCGCCGTCATCCTGATCTCGCATGACCGCCACCTGATCGAGGCGACCGCCGACCGGCTGTGGCTGGTCAAGGACGGCACCGTTTCCAACTATGACGGCGACCTTGAGGATTACCGCTCCACCATCGTCCAGAGCTCCAAGGGCAAGGGCGGCAAGGCCAAGGGCAATGGCGGCGAGGAGCAACTGAGCAAGGCCGAGCAGCGCAAGGCCAATGCCGACAAGCGCGCCACCTTCGCGCCCTTGAAGAAAAAGATCAACGATGTCGAATCCTTGACGGCAAAACTGAACAAACAGATTCAAGCCCTCGACAAGGAACTCGAAGACCAGGACCTCTACGACAAGTTCCCCGACAAGGCCGCAGCCAAGGTCAAGGAACGCGCCGAAACCGTCGCCAAACTCGCCAAGGCCGAGGAACACTGGATGGAACTGTCCAGCCAGTACGAAGAGGCGATGGCGAGCTGATTGATATCGGCAGCTGTATTGACCGGAGATGACCGGTCAATGCAGGCTCCGGTGCTCGTGCAAATTCGCATTGCCACGACCTTAAGATATTTGCGCCGCTCCGCCCGCCGCGTCGTCCGTGTTGAACAGGCGGCGCGGGAAGAGTGGGATCGTCAGCACCGGCAGCACCGCGACGATGTAGAAGACGGACAGGAGGTCGATCCGCCCGGAGAATGATCCGACCAGGATCGGCCCGGCGATGGTCGCAAGAGACAGGACTGTAAACACAGCCCCCGTCCCGGCCGACGGCCGGTCGCGGAACAGCGAGATGCCCCAGACCAGAAACCCGTTGCCAGGCGCAATCGACGAGATGCCAAACAGGATGGCCGAGAGCAGGATGACCGTCTGGTTGCCGGGGGCTGCGGCCAGCATGGCATAGGAGAGACCGCAGAGCGGCATGCTGAGCGCCAGCAGCCCGCGCACGCCGAACCGCGTCACGGCCTTGCCCGTAAACATGGCGAGCAGGCCGGCCAGGCCGAGAAGCACCCAGAACAGCCGGTCCGCCGGAAACGCCACGCCCCCGGTGGACAGGATCAGATCGACGGCGAAGGTCAGATAGGTGCTGAGCAGCAATCCGTAGACAAACAGCGACAGATAGAGCGGGACGCAGTCTGTCCGCAGAAACAGCGCCGGTCGCAGCTTCAGCTTAGGCTGGGCGCGCAGCTCTGTAATCCGGTGATCCGGAAGCAGCCAGGCGTGCCAGAGCGTGACGGCCAGGCCGATACCGGCCATGGCGATCCAGACCTGTTGCCAGGACGTCTGCAGCCAATAGGCCGAAAGGCCGGTGAGGATGAGGCCGGGCGCGGCACCGGCGTTGACGGCAGCAATCGCCCGCGCCTTCCAGCGCCCGGACAACCAGGCTTCGATGGCCTCGAACATCGCGGGAGAGAGAATACCGCCGCCGACGCCTGCAAGGATGATGCCTCCGGCTGCGAGGCCTATGTTGGTTGCCAGCCCGGTGATGAGGAGCCCGCAGGTGGTAATGAGGCCCGCTGCCACGATCAAAGTTTTCGGCCGGAAATAGATGGCGCTCGCCGAGGCAACGATGGTGGCCAACAGATAGACCGCCGTGTTGAAGCTGGCGATCAGCGACAGCTGGAAGGTGCTGAGATCGAACGCCTGCCGGATCGATGGCAGAAACAGCCCATAGGCATAGCGCCCCATGCCATAGGTAACGCTGACCATGGCGACGCAGGCGACTGTAAACACCATGGAAAAGCCATCAGAGCCGCGCGCCTGCATTTCGCCACCGAACAAATAAAATTTGAAATGATATTTCATCGAACCCGCGAGCTATCGGGCATTGCATCAGGCTGCGGAAGCAAATAATTCTAGTGCCATCTGTGAGTTTTATTTGAAGCTTGGCCCATGACCCGACATATTCCCGGTACCCGTTCCCTCCAGGTGCTTGAGGCTGCCGGGCGCCATTGCAATTTCACCCGTGCTGCTGCGGAACTGGGCCTGACACCGGCCGCAATCAGTCACCAGATCAAGGAGCTTGAGGCTCAGTTCGGCGTCACGCTGTTCGAGCGCAAGGGGCGCGGGTTGCATCTCACGCCGTCCGGGGAAATCCTGCAGGAGGCGGCGGCCGAAGCGCTGGCAGCGCTGCGTCAGGCCGTCATCCGCGCCAGAAGGAGCCAGGGCCAGCAGAAGATTCGATTGGATGTCACCGCGCCAACCTCGTTTGCAGCTAAATGGCTGGTTCCGCGTCTCGACCGGTTCTCGGCGAAAGAACCGAACGCCGATGTCCGGCTCAACGTCACCTGCGACGTGCAGGACTTCGACCGGGATGACGTTGATGTCGCCATCCGTTTCGGCCCCGGACATTATCCCGGCCTGTCTGCGGAACGGTTGTTCGGGCATGTCATCTATCCGGTCTGCAGCCCGACGGTGCTTCAGGGCGCGCGGCCACTTGCCACGCCGCAGGATCTTTTACGGCATACGTTGATTCAACAATCCTGGAGCGGGCAAGGCGTTGTCTGGCCGGACTGGCACATGTGGATGCTGGCGGCCGGAATCGAGGGTTTCGAACCGAAGCCGGGGCTTCACTATACGGACACGCATCTTGCCATTCAGGCTGCGATCGACGGGCAAGGCATTGCGCTTGGCGACGAGGCGCTGGTGGCTGACGATCTTACTGCCGGGCGGCTTGTCCGGCCGTTTGCCCTGTCGATCGGCGGCCCGCCGGACTTTGCCTATTTCGTCGTCTTTCCGCCCGGCACGATGCAAAATCCGCTGGCTGCGCGTTTTATTGGCTGGCTGCATAGCGAGGCGCAGACGCTAGCGATCGTCTGATCAGGCGGCGGCCCGCTTGCGCGCCGGGATCGTCATGGCCGCGACGCCGGTGATGACGCAGGCGAGGCCGATGAGGGCCGTGCTGCTGATGGTTTCACCGAGAAAGAGGACGCCGATCGCCACGCCGATGGGGACGCGCAGATAGGCCTGCGCCGTCGTGCCGACCGAGCCCAGCGTGTGTACCAGCCGGAAATAGATGACGAAGGCGAGTGCCGTCGAAAAGACCGAGAGACTGAGCAAGGCGAGGATCGAGCCTGTAGACGGCGCCAATGTCCATGGCCGGTCGATGATGAGGCTGAGCGGTATCAGGATGATGGCGCCGCAGATCAGCGAGCCTGCGGCTGGCATCATCGGATCGAGCGACTTGAAGCCACGGCCGAAGATGGCGGCGCCTGCATAGCAGATCGTCGCTGCCACGATCGCAAGCTGGGCCGGCAGCTGCTCGCCGGCGCCGTGCAGCGCCTCCAGGCCGACCACGAGCGTAATCCCCGCAATTCCGGCGGCGACGCCGAAGAGCTTGCGTCCCGTCACGGGTTCATGGCGCGTCAACAGCGCTGTCAGCAGAAAGGCAAAGATCGGGGTGGTCGAATTGAGGATGGCAGCCAGCCCCGCATCCACGGTTTTTTCCGCCCAGGCGATCAGCGTGAAGGGGATGGCGCTGTTCAGACAGGCTTGAACCAGGAACCTGCCCCAGACCGCCTTGTCCTTCGGCAGGGACAGCCCGCGAAAGCGCAGGACCACCAGCAGGAGCAGGCCGGCGATCAGGGTGCGGGTGGCAATCAGCGTGATCGGCGCGATGGTCTCCACGCCGATCTTGATGAAGGTGTAGGAGGCGCCCCAGAGCGTTGCGAGCGCCAGAAGCAGCGCCAGTTCTTTTTTCAGGTTTATCGGGTCCGGTGTCATGATCGACTCGCATCAGGGATTGCCATAGTCCATTCTGCTATAGCGAGCTAACCGCCGATATGCTTCGATGAAGACCGAAGTGTCGATACTCTCTTGGGGAAAATCTCCGCCGCCGGTCTAGCGGGCAAATTTTCGCGCAGCCGCGACGCAGAGGATGACGGCGAGCGTGACCACCAGCATCATCGGGCTTACCGGTTCATGCAAAAGGGTTGCTGCCAGCGCAAGGCCAAAGAACGGTTGCAGCAGTTGCAACTGCCCGACGGCGGCGATGCCGCCCTGCACGAGGCCGCGATACCAGAAGATGAAGCCGATCAGCATGCTGAACAGCGAGACATAGGCAAGGCCGAGCCAGGCCGGCAGCGCCACATCGGAGAAAGCCTGCGGCCTGAAGCCGACCGACAGGGCAATCATCACCGGCAATGAGATGACGAGCGCCCAGGAGATCACCTGCCAGCCGCCCAGCGTGCGCGACAGCCTTGCCCCTTCGGCATAGCCGAGGCCGCAGACGATGATCGCCGCCAGCATCAGCCCGTCGCCGAGCGGCGACGACGCGCCGCCTTGCATCAGGGCGAAGCCTGCCACCAGCGCGCTGCCGAGCGCCGAAAACAGCCAGAATGCCGGCTTTGGCCGCTCGCCGCCGCGCAGCACGCCGAAGATCGCCGTCGAGAGCGGAAGCAGGCCGATGAAGACGATGGAATGGGCAGAGGTGACGTGCTGCAGCGCCAGCGCCGTCAACAGCGGAAAGCCCACCACCACGCCGAGCGCCACCACCACGAGTGAGACGATATCGGCGCGCGAGGGGCGCTTCTGGCGGAAGGCGAGCAGCAGGCACAGCGCCAAAAGGCCGGCAATCGCTGCGCGCGCCACCGTCAGGAAGACCGGGTCGAGCTGCATGACCGCGACGCGGGTGGCCGGCAGCGAGCCGCTGAAGATCACCACGCCGATCAATCCGTTGATCCATCCGCTCGCCATCCGGTCCATGTCATGCTCCTTCGTTGCACCCTTATCGGCGGGAGCGGCTGGCAAAACCAGCGACAATCATGTACAGTTTGGCAAAACTGTTATGGTATCGGATCACATACAGATGCTCGACGATGTAAAGAATGGCACCCGGATCGCCGCCGTCATCGCCGCGATCCGGCAGCGCATTGCCGGCCGCAGCCTGACCGCAGGCGACAAGCTGCCATCGATCCGGGCTTTGGCACGCAGCCTGCAGCTGTCCACCTCCACCGTGGTCGAAGCCTATGACCGCCTGGCCGCCGAGGGCGTGATCCAGGCGCGTGCGGGCTCTGGCTTCTACGTGGCAAGCCAGGCGGCACCGCTTGCCCTGTCGGAAATCGGCCCAAAGCTGGACCGGGCGGTCGATCCTTTCTGGGTCTCGCGGCAGTCGCTGGAAGCGGCGAACGCCGATCTGAAGCCTGGATGCGGCTGGCTGCCGCCCTCCTGGCTTCCGGACGACGGCATGCGCCGCGCCTTGCGGACGTTATCGCGCACCGAGGGCGCGTCGCTTGCCGACTACGGCACGCCGCTCGGCCTGCCGCCGTTGCGCCAACTTATCGCGCGCCGGATGAGCGAGCACGGCATCGACGCATCGCCGGACCAGATCATGCTGACCGAATCGGGCACGCAGGCGCTCGATCTCCTGTGCCGGTTTCTGCTCGAGCCCGGCGATACCGTTCTGGTGGACGACCCCTGCTACTTCAATTTTCATGCGCTGCTGCGCGCACACCGCGCCCATATCGTCAGCGTTGCCTATACGCCGAGCGGCCCGGATATCGAGCAGTTCGCCAAGGTCTTGAGCGAGCACAAGCCGCGGCTCTACATCACCAATTCCGCCATCCACAACCCGACCGGGGCGGTGCTCTCCCCGGTGACGGCGCACCGGGTGCTGAAACTGGCCGAACAGGCGGGGCTGACCATCATCGAGGACGATATCTTCGCCGATTTCGAACATGCCGCTGCCCCAAGGCTTGCCGCCTTCGACGGCCTTGAGCGCGTCATCCATATCGGCAGCTTCTCCAAGACCCTGTCGGCTTCGGCGCGCTGCGGCTTCATTGCGGCCCGGCCCGACTGGATCGAGGGGCTGACCGACCTGAAGATCGCCACCACATTCGGCGGCGGCCGTCTGACGGCTGAACTGGTGCTCAACGTGCTGCGCGACGGCAGTTACCGCAAACATATGGAAGGGCTGCGCCTGCGGCTTTCGCGCGCCATGACCGATGTCAACGCCCGGCTGAAAAACCTCGGGCTCGAATCCTGGATCGAACCGCAGGCCGGGATGTTCTTATGGGCAAGGCTGCCGGACGGGCTCGATTCGGCTGAGATCGCCCGGCAAGCGCTCATGGACAATATCGTGCTTGCCCCCGGCAACGTCTTCAGCCTGTCGCAATCGGCAGCCGGTTTCCTGCGGTTCAATGTCTCGCAATCCCAGGACAACCGCATCTTCGAGGTCCTGCGCAAGGCGATGGCCCGCAAGCCCGACATGGCCGCAGCAATACAGCGAATTGCCTAGCCCAGTTCGAAGGTCGTGATCCCGTATATCTGGCCAATCGGCAATTCCGGCGCCGGGCCGCGATACATCCGCGCCGTTTCAAACACGGGTTTCAGATTATAGCGGTCGCAGAGCGCGCGGGCTGCCGCGTTCGGCTCGGGAATATCGAGAAAGACCTGGCCGCCGCCAACGCTGGTCACCAGTTTGCGGAAGATCAGGTCGGCATTCGTTTCGCTGTCGGCAAAGAGCGGCCCGACCTTGTGGCCTTCGCGGCAGGCGCGGATGGTGCCGTAGCCCAGGATTTCGGAATTGCGCAGCAGGGCGAAACTTTCGCGGCTGTCCATGGCTTTCAGCCATTCCCGCAGAAACGCGTCGCGGCGCGCCGGATTGAACCTTGCATCATAGTCGGCCAGCATCGGCACCAGGACCGGCGAGACCGAGACCAGTTCGGTGCCGGGCGGCTCGGTGCATTGCACCTCGCCGCCATAGCGAAAATTGGCATGGGCATAGACGAAGCCGGATTTGCGGTACGTGTCCTGCTGCGCCACCACGCCATCCAGCCCGACCGTCCGGCTGCCAGCTTCCACAAGCGCCCTTTGCCACAGCGCCAGACCGATCCCCTGCCCGCGAAAATCCGGATGAACCATGTAGAACCCGAGAAACGCATAGGTCTCGTCATAGCGCACCAGCGACAGGGCAGCCGCCATGATGCCGTCTTCCTCGGCAACCCAATAGCCGTCCGGATCCGCCGCCCAGAAGGCCGGCGCATCGTCGAGACCGGGGTTCCAGCCCTCCCTGGCCGCCCAGTCGATCAGGACATCGAGATCGGCGCGGCTGGCTTTTCGGATGATCGGGGGCATGGAGACTCCTGTTTGACAATGCAGACTACCCAAATAGCGCAGCTTGGCTATTGTCCACCACCCGCAATGACGATTGTCGGCCGTTCGCCGTTGACAGCCATCGACAGCCGCTTGCCCGCAATCGACTTTCTGCTACAAAAGCCCTCCATAAAAGTCATACAAATCGAGCGAAGCACATGAGCCCCATCCATATCTCGATCGTCGGCGTCGGCAAGATCGTCCGCGACCAGCATCTTCCTTCCATCGCCAAGAATGCGGATTACAAGCTGATCGCCGCCGCCAGCCGTCACGGCGTCGTCGATGGCATCGACAATTTCAAGTCGATCGAGGCGATGCTGGAAGCGGTCCCGGAAATCGATGCGGTCTCGCTCTGCATGCCGCCGCAGTTCCGCTATGCCGCCGCCCGCACGGCGCTCGAAGCCGGCAAGCATGTCTTTCTGGAAAAGCCGCCGGGCGCGACGCTGAGCGAAGTCGCAGATCTTCAGGCGCTGGCCGATCAGAAGGGCCTGTCGCTGTTTGCCAGCTGGCATTCACGCTATGCGCCTGCCGTCGAAGCGGCAAAGGCGTTCCTTGCCTCGACGACGATCAACGATGTGAAGGTGATCTGGAAGGAAGACGTGCGCCACTGGCATCCGAACCAGGACTGGATCTGGGCTGCCGGCGGCCTCGGCGTCTTCGATCCCGGCATCAATGCCCTGTCGATCGTCACGCATATCCTGCCCAACCCGCTGTTCATCACCGCAGCGACGCTGGAATTCCCGGAAAACCGCGACGCGCCGATTGCCGCCTCGATCGTGTTTACCGATGCCAACAACCTGCCTGTCTCGGCCGAATTCGACTGGCGCCAGACGGGCCACCAGAGCTGGGACATCGTCGCTGAAACCGATGCCGGCATGATGGTTCTGGCCGAAGGCGGCGCCAAGCTCTCGATCGATGGCAAGCTGGTGCATGACGAACCGGAACAGGAATACCCGGCGCTCTACGCGCGCTTTGCCGATATCATCAAGGCCAAGACATCCGACGTCGATCTGGCGCCGCTGCGGCATGTGGCAGACGCTTTCATGCTCGGACGGCGCAAGTTCGTGGATGCGTTCTTCGATTGAGCCTGTCGATGCGACATTGAAGGCCGCGCATGTTTTCGTGCGCGGCCTTTTTTTGCCGCTTACAAATCTTGAATAAGTTTGTCGGCAAGAGCGATAATCCACTCTCCGTCATCTTCGCTTCGAATTGAACCCGACGACTCATTGCGGGTGACCGACGACTCGACGCTTTTAGGAGGCTCTACGCCTTCTTCACCCAGCGCCCGTCCTGGTTCTGCTGCCAGTAGGTCAGCGCATGCCCCTCGCCCTTCAGCACCTTCCAGTGCGCCCGCGCGCCTTCCAGCTGGGCCTGGTCGTAGCCATCGAACATGAACACCACACGCTCGTAATCACCAACCGGCGGCGGCGTCGCGCCGTCGATGATGAAGCGGACGGTGGCGTTGTTGCCGTTATCGCCGCCTGCGGTCAAAAGGATCGGCTGGTCGGCGGAAAATTCCGTGGCGTCCGTGCCGTGCGGCAGGAAACTGTCGTCGCGATAGGTCCACAGATGCGTGTCGAGCATGTCGCGGCGCTCGTCCCCCGCCGTCTGCACGGCGACGCGCCAGCCACGCTCGACACAACGGTCGAGTAAGGGCGGCAGCGCGTCTTCGAGCTTGGATTCCGTCAGGTGGTAGAACAGGATTTCGGTCACGTTGCGGGTCAGCCCTCGTAATTGGCGCGAACCAGCTCATCGAGCAGGCGCACGCCGAAGCCGGAGGCCCAGGACTGGTTGATCTCGTCAGTCGGCGAGCCCATCGCGGTACCGGCAATATCCAGATGCGCCCAGGGCGTGTCCTTGACGAAGCGCTTGAGGAACTGGGCTGCGGTGATCGAACCGGCATAGCGGCCGCCGGTGTTCTTCATGTCGGCAAATTTGCTGTCGATCATCTTGTCATATTCCTTGCCGAGCGGCAGGCGCCAGAGTCTTTCCTGCGTCGTCATCCCCGCCGCCGTCAGCTGGCCGGCCAGCGTGTCGTCATTGGTGAACAGGCCCGCATGATGGCTGCCGAGCGCCACCATGACGGCGCCGGTCAAGGTTGCAAGGTTGATCATGAACTGCGGCTTGAAGCGGTCGTTGCAATACCAGAGCGCGTCGCACAGCACGAGCCGGCCCTCCGCATCGGTATTGATGATCTCGATCGTCTGGCCTGACATCGAGGTGACGATATCGCCGGGACGCTGGGCATTGCCGTCGGGCATGTTTTCCACAAGGCCGATGATCCCCACCACATTGGCCTTGGCCTTGCGGGCTGCCAGAACGTGCATCAGGCCGGTCACGGCGGCGGCACCGCCCATGTCGCCCTTCATCTCCTCCATGCCGGCGCCCGGCTTGATTGAGATGCCGCCGCTGTCGAACACCACACCCTTGCCGACGAAGGCCACGGGCCGGTCCTTCGGCTTGCCGCCCTTCCATTGCATGATCGCCAGCCGCGGCGGCCGCACAGACCCCTGCGCCACGCCGAGCAGAGCGCCCATGCCGAGCTTCTTCATTTCCCGCTCGGTGAGGATTTCGACCTCGATGCCGAGCTTTTCCAGTTCCTTCGCCTTAGCCGCGAATTCGACGGGGCCGAGAATATTGGCCGGTTCGTTGACGAGGTCACGGGCGATGAAGACGCCTTCGGCGATCGCCTGCGAATGGGTGGCCGCCTTCTTGGCGGCGATCGCCGCGCCAGTGACGATCGTCACCTTCACCGGCTTGGGCGGGGTTTTCTGGTCGTCATCGTCCTTCTTGGTGGTCTTGTAGCTGTCGAAGCTATAGGCATTCATCTCCATGCCGAGGGCGAAATCGGCAGCTGCCTTGCCGGACACGTCCAGGCCGGGTGCATCGAGGAAAATCGCGACCTTGTCGGCGCCGCGAACCTTGGATGCCGCAGCCCCGCCGGCCTTCAGCCAGTCATGCGCCGTCAAATCAGCGGCATCGCCGATGCCGAGTACGAGAATGCGATCGACGGGTGCGCCCTGCGGCGCGACGATATCGAGAGCGCGCAGGGATTTTGCCTTGAACTTGGCGATTCGCGCGGCCTTGGCAATGATCGCCTCCGGATCGGCCTCCGCAGCGCCGGCCGCCTCTTTTCCGTCAAGAGTCTTGAGCAAGATGGCGAGGCCACCCGACAGGCGTGCTGATTTGCTGAACCCGATTTCAAATTTCAATGACATGAAGAACTCCAGAATTGCCTTGTGCCGGCCCCAGTCTGTTACCTGCCGGTTACAGTGGCAAACATTCGCCATCTCCCGCAACCCCGGAAACAGCTTCATGCACCGTTGTTGGTTTCGATGACCTTGGCAAGGCGCCACCTTATGTTTAGATGCTGTTAACTATCATTCTTTGCCGAGCCTTAGCCCTGCCCTTTTACAATTTGGTTATCGTGGAAAATTTGCATACCGGTTCATTCAGCGCGATAGGGACATCCGGCACGGCGATGTCCGCACTGGCGATAGCGAACCGGACGAACGGCAGGAAGATGGTCCAGGACCCCGTATGAAACTGATCGAGCGCTATATCCTGAAGCGGGCAACGGGCATGTTCTTTGCCACGCTTTTGCCGCTGATGGCGATTGTCTGGACGACGCAGGCTCTGACCAGCGTCAATCTGGTCACCGATAGCGGCCAGTCGACGCTTGCGTTCATGCGCCTTGCAACGCTCATTCTGCCCTCGATCATTCCCCTCATCCTTCCCTTCGCGCTGGTGATCGGCGTGGCGCAGACGCTGACGGCGATGAATGCCGATTCGGAGCTGACCGTGCTGAATGCCGCCGGCAGCTCGCGCATGACCATCATCCGGCCGGTGATCTATCTCGGCCTTGCGCTCAGTGCCCTGTCCTTCACCGTCGATAATTTCGTCGAGCCCTATTCCCGTATGGCCGTGCGCAAGATGATCGCCACCGCGCATGCGGACCTTCTGTCCTCGGTCGTTCAGGAAAACACCTTCCGCAAGATCGGCGACGGCCTTTATGTCCAGGTCGCCTCGCGGCGCAATGGCGGCGTCCTGCATGGGATTTTCGTCGCCGATTCGCGCGATCCCGCCTATGAGCTGGTCTATTATGCCCGCGAGGGTGCGGTCGATGACAGCGGCTCGGCGCTGGTGATGAAGGATGGCGAGGTGCATCGCAAATTGCCCAATGGCAACGTCTCGATCATCAAATTCGACAGCTATGCTTTCGACCTCACCGACATGACCAGAATGGCCGGCCAGGCGACGATCAGAGCCAAGGACCGTGACCTGCCCTTCCTGATCAATCCCGATCCGAAGGACCCGGTTTACGAGAAAAATCCGCAGGCGTTCAGCGCCGAGCTGCATCGGCGGCTAACGGAATGGACCTATCCCCTGATCTTTGCCCTGATCGCGCTGGTCTTCAGCAGCGATGCCCGCTCGCACCGGGAAGCCCGCGTGCATCCGATGATCACGGCCCTTCTGACCTGCCTGTTCATCCGCTGGACAACCTTCTATGCGGCCAATAGCGCGGAGGAATCGCGGTTTTTCATTCCGGTCATGTATCTGATCCCGCTCGGGACCGGCTATCTGGCAATACGCCAGCTGATGGGCAACAGGCGGCTTGAAATTCCGCTCACGCTGGAGCAGAAGGTCAAGGAGATTCTGGTTCGCCTGCGCCTGACCAAGGCCAACCCGGCATCTGAGGGAAACCAGGTGCCATGATCTTCACGACGCTCGGGCGTTATTTTTTCAAGCGATACGCGATCACCACATTCTGGTTCCTCGCCGGCATCTTCGCCTTGATCTTCATCATCGATTTCAGCGAACTCTCTAACCGGATGTCGCAGCTGCCGCGCTATTCAGTTGCCGGCGCGCTGTTGATGACGACGTTCCGCATTCCAATGATTCTACAGCAGACGGTGCCGTTCGTGGCTCTGTTTGCCGGCATGGCGTCACTGATTTCGCTCAATCGCCGCTATGAACTGGTGGTGACGCGGGCAGCCGGAATTTCCGCCTGGCAGTTTCTGCAGCCATTCGTGATCGGCGCTTTCCTGTTTGGCATCGGAACCGTGATTGCGCTCAATCCGATTGCCTCCTGGGGCACCAAGCGGGCCGAAGCGCTTGAGGCCGAATGGGGCAGCTCGTCCTCGGCCACATCGGCGATCTCCATTCCGTGGCTGCGCCAGATCTATGGAAATGACGACACGATCATCGGCGCACGCTCCGTTCAGGACGAAGGCAAGACACTGGTCAATGTGACGGTGATCCATTTCGATCCGCTTGGCACGATCGTTTTAAGACAGGACGCCCAGTCGGCAAAACTGGAAGATGGTTACTGGCTTCTTAACACCGTCACGGAAACCCGCAACGGCGAGCTGCCACGCCGCCTCGCTACGGTACAGTTGCCGACTCACCTGAAGCCGGAATTCGTTCAGGAAACGTTGACGAAGGCTGATTCTATTCAATTTTTCGACTTGAGGCGCAAGATCGAAGTGGCGAAGTCGTTTGGCTTTCCAACCAATGCGATGGAAACCCAATTCCACTCCATGCTGGCGCTCCCGCTGCTTCTGGTCGCCATGACGCTGATCGCTGCAAGCGTCTCGTTAAAATTTAGCCGGTTTAACCAATCGAGACCGGTAATTCTCGGTGGAATCCTGTCGGGCTTCGTGCTTTATGTCGTCACCGTGCTTGTCAAAGCATTCGGGAGCAGCGGCATAGTGCCTCCGTTCGTTGCAGCCTGGTTGCCAGTTGTTGTAGCGATGGCGCTGGGCTCGACGATTCTATTGCATGAGGAGGATGGCTAGTGGCGGCAGGCAACCGCAAACATATCAGGCTGCTGGCGGCCATTCTGCTTTCCGGTGTCGCGCTGCAGGCGCTGACGCCGATCGCACCCGCATGGGCACAAGAGACCAATATCGATTCGTTCAATCCGACGATGCCCGAAGACG
The DNA here is from genome assembly GCF_001426685.1 of Rhizobium sp. Root483D2. GTDB lineage: Bacteria > Pseudomonadota > Alphaproteobacteria > Rhizobiales > Rhizobiaceae > Pararhizobium > Pararhizobium qamdonense. The sequence continues at coordinate 216,210 of NZ_LMFB01000044.1, forward strand.
CCAAGATGCTTCTGTCGGCAAACGAGCTCGTCTATAACAGGGATGCCGAGCGCGTCATCGTGCGCGGGGCAGTCCAGATCAATTATGGCGGCTACCAGATGGTCGCCCAGCAGGTCGAGTACAGCCAGAAAACCGGGCGCATCATTGCAACCGGCGAAATCGAGCTGATCGAGCCCGGCGGCAACCGCGTCTATGCCGACCAGATGGACGTGACCGATGATTTCGGCAACGGCTTCATCGAGCAGCTGCGCGTCGAAACCACGGATCTGACGAAGCTTGCCGCCGTGACCGGCGAACGGCGCAATGGCGAGGAAATGATCCTCAACAATGCCGTCTACACCGCCTGCACCCCTTGCGCGACCAATCCCGACCACAAGTCGCTCTGGCACGTCAAGGCACAGCGCATCGTCCAGAACGGCAAGACCCATACGATCCGCATGGAGAACGCCAAGTTCGAGCTGTTCGGCCAACCGATCCTGTACCTGCCGGTGCTGGAGGTTCCCGACCAGACGGTGAAGCGCAAGAGCGGCTTCCTGTTTCCAAAATTTGGCTATACCCAGAAGCTCGGCGCTGGCGTCAGCGTTCCCTATTACTGGGCGATCTCGCCGTATATGGACGCGACCGTGACGGCGACCGGGCTGACCCGCCAGGGCTTCCTGCTGCAGGGCGAATTCCGCCAGCGTTTTGCCAATGGCGAACATATTCTCAGCATGGCCGGTATCAGCCAGCTGAACCGCAGCAGCTTCACCGGTGGCACCGTCGATGCCCAGGAAACCAATCGCGGCATGATCGGCTCGCAGGGCCGGTTTGAGATCAATCCGCGCTGGACCTTCGGCTGGGACGTTCTTGTCCAGAGCGACAACAATTTCGCCAGGACCTACGAGCTTTCGACCTTCGACGGCACGACGCTGACCAACCAGGCGTACCTCACGGGTCTCGGCAAGCGTAATTTCTTCGACGCCCGCGCCTTCTATTTCGACATCCAGGATGCCGATCCCAACAGCATCGCCGAAAACAAGCAGGCCGTCGCCCAGGTTCTGGATTATTCCTACACCCACCCCGAACCGGTCTTCGGCGGCGAGCTGACCGCAGACATCAACCTGACCAACATCAATCGCAACCGAGAAGATTCCTACTCCGTTGGTGCTATCGGCGACGAGGTCTACCGTTTTCGCGGTCTCGAAGGCACCTATCACCGCCTGTCGGCCGATCTGGAATGGAAGCGCAACTTCATCGTTCCCGGCGGCCTGTCGCTGACGCCGATTCTTGCGGCGCGCGGCGATCTCATCGGTTCCTCGATGGCCAATCCGGGTCCCGATTATACCGGCAACTTCGACAGCGATGACGCGGCAACGCGCCGGATGCTGACGGCCGGTATTGATGTGCGCTATCCGATCCTTTTGACGACCGACTATAGCAGCCACATCATCGAGCCGATCGCCCAGATCTTTGCCCGTCCCGATGAGGAATATGCCGGCGGCCTGCCGAACGAGGATGCGCAGAGCTTCGTGTTCGACGCGACATCGCTGTTCGACCGTGACAAGTTCTCGGGCTTTGACCGTATCGAAGGCGGAACGCGCGCCAATCTTGGCGTTCGCTACACCGGCGCGCTTGGCAATGGCTACGCGCTGCGCGCGATTGCCGGCCAGTCGTTCCATCTTGGCGGCTTGAATTCGTTTGCGACCGACGATCTGGTCAAGGCGGGTTCTGATTCCGGCCTTGAAACCAACCGGTCCGACTATGTCGCCATGGTCGGTATCGATGCTCCGTCCGGCATTACCGCCAGCTTCAGCAGCCGTTTCGACGAGCGCAATCTCGACATGCGCCGCGCCGATGCGTCGCTCGGCTACCAGGGCATCCTGTGGCAGACGGCCGTGACCTATACCAGCATCCAGGCGCAGCCGCTCTATGGCTCGACCAGGGACCAGGACGAATTGCAGACGGCGGCAGCTTACAAATTTGCCGATTACTGGTCCGTATTCGGCTCCGTCACCTATGATCTGAACAGCAATGTCATCACCCGCAATGGCATCGGCATCACCTATGACGACCGCGATACGATCTTCTCGCTGGTCTACAAGGAAGAGCGCGACAGCGATCAATCCATCGCCAATGACTGGTCGATCGGCGCACGCATCAGCTTCCGGACGCTTGGCGATATCGATGTGGGCGACACGAAGTTCGACGGCCTGAACTAGGACGCGCCGCGGCTGTGGCGCGCCGTTTCCTCTGCGCCAAGTATGGCGCAGAGCCCAACAAAGGGGCGATTGACGGCCTGATTGCACTTTTTGCGGCAACCGGTGGGGTCTTGTCATTGTTCGGCCGCATGTATTATGCATCCTTGCACGCACATGCGCGCGATGACGGCGCTTGGCAAGAAGACCACGACCCCGGACACGCGATGTCCGGCGGCCACTGAAAAGGACAAAGAATGGGCGGGAAGCTTTCGATCACGCGCACGGTTTCGGCAATGATCCTTGCCTGCGGCCTCGCACTCTCCTCCGCGCCGGTCACCTATGCCGCGAGCATCAAGGTCGTTGCCGTCGTCAACGGCACGCCGCTCACGTCCGGCGACGTTGCCAAGCGCGCAGCCTTCATGCGCCTGCAGCACCAGAGTGGTGGCCCGGACGCGGCCCGCCAGCAGATGATCGATGAACTCCTCAGGCGCGAGGAAATCCTGCGTTTGAACGCCTCCGTCAGTAGCACCGACGTCGAAGCCGCCGTCGGGCGCTTTGCGGCCGGCAACAAGCTCTCGGTCCAGCAGCTGTCGCAGATCCTCGATCAGGCCGGCGTCGGCATCGATCACTTCCGCAATTATGTCGCTGTGTCCATGAGCTGGCCACGGGCGGTCAACGCCCGCTTCGGCGGCGGTGGCGGTGGACGCCTGTCCAATGAGGAACTCGTCCGGCGCATGCAGGAAAATGGCGGCCAGAAGCCGGTAACCACCGAATATTTCCTGCAGCAGGTGATCTTCGTCGTCCCCGCCTCCAAGCGCAATGCCATCATCGGCAAGCGCCAGGCCGAAGCCAATGCGTCGCGTGCGAAATATCCGGGCTGTGAGCAGGCCAAGGCCTTCGCCGCCACGATGCGCGACGTCTCGATCCGCAGCCTCGGCCGCATGATGGTGCAGGAAATTCCGGCCGACTGGAAGCCGCTCGTCGAAAAGGCCGGCGAGAACGGCACGACCGGCACGCGCGTCACCGAACGCGGCGTCGAATATCTCGCCATCTGCAAGAAGCGCGAAGTTTCCGACGATGCGGCGGCCGAAATCGTGTTCCGCGCCGAAGATATCGGCAAGAAGGGCGATGGCGAAGACGCCAACAGCAAGAAATATGTCGAGGAACTGCGCAAGCGCGCCCAGATCGTCCAGAAGTAACACAAGCAGCATGAGCCCGACGCGCGACAGGCCGCTCGCCCTGACCATGGGCGATCCCGCCGGGATTGGCCTCGACATCACCATCGACGCCTGGATCAATCGCCAGGCCTGGCAGACGCCGCCGTTCATTCTGATCGGCGACCCGTCGGCTCTCGCAGAACGCGCCCGCGCGCTTGGCCACGAGATCGCGGTTCGCGAGACCGATTGCGCTGCGGCTTGCGCCGTCTTCGACAGCGCGCTTCCGGTTTTGCCGGTGGCCTGCGCCAGCCCGGTCCATGCGGGCCTTCCGGATTCCGCCAATGCGGGCGCTATCACCGGCGCCATCGAAACCGCCGTGCGGCTCACCATGGACGGTGCAGCCTCCGCCATCGTCACCAATCCGATCGCCAAATCCGTGCTCTACGATGCGGGCTTTCAATTTCCCGGCCATACCGAATTTCTCGCCGATCTCGGGGCGCGCCTGACCGGTAAGCCGCTCTTGCCGGTGATGATGCTGGCCGGACCGAAGCTGAAGGCCGTCCCGGTGACGATCCATATTCCGCTGAAGGATGTGCCCGACCAGTTGACCGGTGATCTCATCTACCGGACCTGCGCGATTACTGTGCGGGACCTGAAGGAGCGCTTCGGCCTTGCCTCTCCGCGTGTCGCCGTTGCCGGCCTCAATCCGCATGCTGGGGAAAACGGCGCGCTCGGTCTTGAAGACGATGCCGTCATCCGTCCCGCCATCGAGCGGCTGAGAGCGGAAGGTGTCGATATAACCGGCCCCCTGCCCGCCGATACCATGTTTCACGACCGCGCCCGCGCCACCTATGACGTGGCGATCTGCATGTATCACGATCAGGCGCTGATCCCGGCCAAGGCGCTGGGTTTCGACGACAGCGTCAACGTGACGCTCGGCCTGCCCTTCATCCGCACCTCGCCGGATCATGGCACCGCGTTCAGCCTGGCCGGCAAGGGCATTGCCCGCGCCGACAGCGTGCTGGCAGCCCTGCGTCTGGCGCAGGAGCTTTCCGGCAACGCTATGCGGGGGCAGACCTGATGGCGGCGATCGACGGCCTGCCGCCGCTGCGCGACGTGATTGCCCGCCACGGCCTCGACGCGAAGAAAGCGCTTGGCCAGAACTTCCTGCTCGATCTCAACCTCACCCAGAAGATCGCCCGCACGGCCGGGCCGCTGGAGGGTGTGACGGTGATCGAGGTCGGCCCGGGTCCGGGCGGCCTCACCCGCGCCATCCTGTCGCTCGGCGCCAAGAAGGTGATTGCCATCGAGCGCGACGCCCGCTGCCTGCCCGCCCTTGCCGAGATCGCCGATTTCTACCCCGGCCGCCTCGACGTCATCGAAGGCGATGCGCTGAAGACGCCGTCCGAAGAGCTTGCCGGCGACGGCCCGGTCAAGATCATTGCCAACCTGCCCTATAATGTCGGCACCCAGCTTCTGGTCAATTGGCTTTTACCGGCGGCATGGCCGCCGTTCTACCAGTCGATGACGCTGATGTTCCAGCGCGAAGTCGGTTTGCGGATCGTTGCCAAGGCCGATGACGATCACTACGGCCGCCTCGGCGTGCTGTGCGGCTGGCGCACCCATGCACGCATGGCCTTCGACGTGCCCCCCCAGGCCTTCTCACCACCTCCGAAGGTCACCTCCTCGGTGGTGCATCTCGAACCGATCGAAAACCCGATCCCATGCGCTGCCGCAGACCTCGAAAAAGTGACGATGGCCGCGTTCGGCCAACGCCGCAAGATGCTGCGCCAAAGCGTCAAATCCATCGGCGGCGAAGCGCTGCTCGCCAAGGCCGAGATCGACCCAAAACGCCGGGCGGAAACGCTGTCGGTGGAAGAGTTCTGCAGATTGGCGAATTGTTTATAAACGGCGGTCTCCCCCCTTCTCTTCAGCGGGGAAGTGCCGAGCGCATGCGAGGCGATGAGGGGGTCTTTCCGCGAATTCTGAGAGCGCCGCCCCCTCATCCGGCCCTGCGGGCCACCTTCTCCCCGCTGGGGAGAAGAGGGAGTGCGCGGCAACTCCCGTCGGACGATTACTGAGGTCAGCGCCGCAAGCAGATTGGCGAATTTCCTTCAGCGGCAACCCCGGTCTCCCCCTTCTCCCCAGCGGGGAGAAGTGCCGAGCCTAGGCGAGGCGATGAGGGGGGCTTGCCGCGAATTCTGAGCGTGCCGCCCCCACCAACGTGCAGTAACGGCCTTTCCTCAGACAATACACAGCCTAAAAATATCAAAGTTTCGGCGTTTCCGTCAGCAAGCCATTCACAAACTCGAACAGCCCCGGACGCCGGTCGCGGCGGAGCCGTTCGGCTTCGACGATGGCCTGGACGGAGGCGAAGGCGCTGTCGAGGTCCTCGTTGACGACGATATAGTCATATTCCAGCCAGTGCTCGATCTCGGAGCGGGAATTGGCCAGCCGGGTGGCGATGACCTCTTCGGTGTCTTCGGCGCGGCGGTGCAGGCGTGATTGCAGCTCCGCCATGGTCGGCGGCAGGATGAAGATCGAGACGACGTCGCCGCCCATCTTTTCCTGCAGCTGCTGGGCGCCCTGCCAGTCGATATCGAACAGCATGTCCTGTCCCTCCGACATGGCGGCCTCGACGGCATCGCGCGGCGTGCCGTAGAAATTGCCGTGCACCTCGGCCCATTCGAGAAGCGCGTCGGTCTGGCGAAGCCCCTCGAATTCGCGGATCGACTTGAAGAAATAATGCCGCCCGTCGATCTCGCTTGGACGCCGCTTGCGCGTCGTCACGCTGACCGAGATGCTCATATGCGGATCGGACTCGAGCAGATTGCGCGCAATGGTCGATTTGCCGGCCCCCGAAGGCGAGGAGATCACCAGCATGAGACCGCGGCGCTGAATGGCTTTGGTTGAAGTTTGGCTCACGGGGCTCATGGTCACTCCAGATTTTGGACCTGTTCACGGAACTGGTCGATGACGACCTTCAGTTCGATACCCGCGGCGGTGACCGCAGCTGCATTCGACTTGGAACAGATGGTATTTGATTCGCGGTTAAATTCCTGGGACAGGAAATCGAGTTTGCGGCCGACGGGTCCGCCTTTTTTCAAAAGGTCGCGGGCAGCCGCCACATGGGTCCGCAGCCGGTCGATCTCCTCGCGGATATCGGCCTTGGCGGCCAGCAGCGCCACCTCGGCATAGAGGCGGTCCGGATCGACCTTGGTGCCGCCGTCCATCACCAATGCGATCTGGCTGGCAAGGCGTGCGGTGATGACGGGCACGCTGCGCGACGGGTCAGCCTCGATGCCGCTGGTCAGCGTCTCGATCCTGTCGATCTGTTCCAGAAGCACCCTGTAGAGCGCCACACCCTCGCCCTCGCGCATTGCTGTCATGTCGGCAATTGCCAGCCGCAGCCCGGCAAGAATATCGCTGTCGCGCGCGGCGCGCTCGCCCTCCTGTTCCTCCGGCTCGCGAAAATCGACGATGCCGCGGATAGACAAAAGCGTGTCGAGGCGCAGTGGCGCCGCATCGATGACATCACGAAGCTGTTCGCGCAAAGACAGGACGGCCGAAAGTGCGCCCTGGTTGATGACCGGCTCGACGCTGGTTTCGCTGGCCGAAACCGTAAGGTTGACCTGCATGTTGCCGCGCGAAAAATTGTCGCCTGCACATTTGCGCACATCCGTTTCCAGATGCTCGGTGCCGGCCGGCAGCCGCAGCCGCAGATCCAGCCCCTTGCCGTTGACCGAGCGCAGTTCCCACGCCCAGCGATAGCGCCCGCAGGTCCCCTCGCGGCGGGCAAATCCCGTCATGGATTGCAGCGGCATCGTCTCGTCCTCCCGCCCCGCCAGCATCCGCGCGTTAACCGGCGAAGAAGGCTTGGGAACATTGAATTGATCATGAATGTGTACGGCTCCGGTACGGTCAACCGCAAGGGTCAAGCGTACCGGAGCCGTGTCATCCACAAGCCTGATAAAGGCCAGGTTACTCCTGAGCCGGTGCCGTCTCCGCCGCCTTTGCGGCAGCGGCCTTTTCGGCCTCGATCTTGCGCCAGCGGCGGACATTGTTGTTGTGCTCGTCGAGCGTGGCTGCAAACACATGACCGCCCGTGCCGTCGGCGACGAAATAGAGATCCGAGGTGCGCGAGGGATTGGAAACGGCCTCGAGCGCTGCCCGGCCCGGATTGGCGATCGGCGTCGGCGGCAGGCCCCGGATCATGTAGGTATTATAGGGCGTGTCCTTCTCCAGGTCCGATTTCAGGATCGGCCGGTCGGCCGGTTTTCCATCGCCACCGAAGATGCCGTAGATGATCGTCGGATCGGACTGCAGCCGCATGCCCTTTTCCAGGCGGTTGATAAAGACCGAGGCGACCCGCGAGCGTTCGTCGGCAATGCCGGTTTCCTTCTCGACGATCGAGGCGAGCGTGACGAATTCGTCGCGGCTGGCGATCGGCAGGTCGGGATCGCGTTTTTCCCAGATCTGATCCACCAGCTGCTTTTGCGCCGCCGCCATCTGCGCGACGATTTCAGCCCGCTTCGTGCCGCGCGAAAACTTGTAGGTATCGGGACGCAATGTGCCCTCGGCCGGCACCTGCGCCGGCAAGTCGCCCTCCAGCACCGGATCGCTGCCCAGCCGCGAAAACATCTGCTTGACGGTCAGGCCTTCCGGCAGCGACACCGAATAGAGGATGGACTTGCCCGATTTCAGGAGCTGCATGATCTCCTGCATCGAGGAACCGGCCTTGATCTCGTATTCACCAGCCTTCAGCGTATCATTGTCTTCCAGATAGGCTTCCGACATGAACCGGAAGACGCGGCCGTCGGAGACGATATTGTTGCGCTCGAGGCTGCTGGCGATCTCCTGGATGCCGGCGCCGTTGCGCACGATGAAATTGGTGTTGGCGGTCAGCGGGCCCTGGTCCTCATAGGCGGACATCGCATAATACACCGTGCCCGCTGCGGCGATCGTCAGGCAGACGATCACGGTCATCAGGAAATTCAGAAAGATAACGACCTGGCTTTTGGCCTTGCGCGAGCGCCGGGGCGGCTGCGGGACTTTTTCCGGACGAAGAGCTTCGCTCGCCGATTTCGGGATGATCGGGCCATTATTGCCCGCCTCGTTGCGGCCGAAAGGCGCTGCGTTGTTTTCGTTTGCGTCGTTCACTGGAGTCCTGTTTCTGGAATTCGCGTCATGCACGTCTCCATCCCCGATGCGAACTCCAGAAGAGAAACAGGAATGAGAATCACCTTGTCACGATTGTAGCGAAGCTAAGCCATAGGCCTTGTGTCAGCATGGCCAAAAAGCCACGGGGCTGACGAAACCGGCTCAGTCGCAATCCTCCGTATGCCATGTTTGAACTGAGCAATGCGGCAAAAGCACGATAACGGGAGAATTATCGTGCAAACAGACGATGCCGGGCAGCGGGTACGCATCAAAACGGGCCGCCATCCGGCCACCCGTCGGCAGTTTAATCAGCGTAACGGCGCAGAACCAGCGAGGCATTGGTGCCGCCAAAGCCGAACGAGTTCGACACGGCGACATTGATCTCGCGCTTGCGCGCCACATGCGGGACCAGGTCGATCTTGGTTTCGACCGAGGGATTGTCGAGGTTGAGTGTCGGCGGCGCGACATTGTCGCGGATCGCCAGCGCGCAGAAGATCGCCTCGACGGCACCGGCAGCACCCAAGAGGTGGCCAATCGCCGATTTGGTGGAGGACATAGAGACCTTGGATGCGTGCTCGCCCATGACGCGCTCGACGGCGCCCAGTTCGATCGTGTCGGCCATGGTCGAGGTGCCGTGAGCGTTGACATAATCGACATCGGCAGCCGAAAGACCGGCGCGCTTCAAGGCCATCTGCATGCAGCGATAGGCACCGTCGCCATCTTCGGCCGGCGCAGTGATGTGAAAGGCGTCGCCCGACAGGCCATAGCCGACCACTTCGGCGTAGATCTTGGCGCCGCGCGCCTTGGCATGTTCGAGCTCTTCGAGCACGACGATGCCTGCGCCCTCGCCCATGACGAAGCCATCGCGGTCCTTGTCGTAGGGGCGCGAGGCCTTGGCCGGGTCGTCGTTATGCTGTGTGGACAGCGCCTTGCAGGCGGCAAAGCCAGCCAGCGCAATGCGCGAAATCGGCGATTCCGTGCCGCCGGCAACCATCACGTCGGCATCGCCCATGATAATGAACCGCGCCGCGTCGCCAATGGCGTGGGCGCCCGTGGAACAGGCGGTGACGACGGAATGATTGGGGCCGCGCAGCTTGTGGCGGATCGAGACCTGGCCGGAGGCAAGGTTGATCAGGCGGCCCGGAATGAAGAAGGGAGATACCCGGCGCGGGCCGCGGTCGCGCAGCGTGATGCCGCCTTCGACAATGCCTTCGAGACCACCGATGCCCGAGCCGATCATCACGCCGGTGGCGATCTGGTCTTCGTCGGTTTTCGGATGCCAGCCGGCGTCGTCAAGCGCCATGTCGGCTGCGGCCATTGCATAGATGATGAAACTGTCGACCTTGCGCTGTTCCTTCAGTTCCATCCAATTGTCGGGATTGAAGGTGCCATCGGTACCATCGCCGAACGGCAGGCGGCAGGCAATCTTTGCAGGAAGGTCATCGACTTCGAATTCGGTCACCCGGCGGGCGGCATTGCCGCCGGCGATGAGCCGCGACCAGGACACTTCGGTCCCGCAGCCCAAGGGAGATACCATGCCGGTACCGGTGATAACGACACGTCTCATGCCCGCGATCCATCCTGCCTGTTCGTTCCAGAACCGGACCGGACCCTTACGCAAAAAACCGGATCCGTACATCCTTTTCCGTGATGCTGTACTTGCGTGATCTCAGGTACGGAAGCTCTACAAGCTTTCCTCGATCATGCTTTTGGCTCCCGAACGGGAGCCCGTCCCGTTGGAGGGGACGAAAGGCGGGCCGCAAGGCGCCCCGCCGGACACGGCCTGTGATTAGGCCTGTGCCTTTTCGATGAACTTGACGGCGTCGCCGACCGTCAGGATCGAATCCGCTGCATCGTCGGGAATTTCGACGCCGAACTCTTCTTCGAATGCCATGACCAGTTCGACGGTGTCGAGCGAGTCAGCGCCCAGATCGTCGATAAAGCTTGCGCCTTCCGAAACCTTTTCGGCATCGACGCCAAGATGATCAATAACAATTTTCTTTACGCGTTCTGCTACGTCGCTCATGTCGGATTCCTCGACCTTTGTTTTTCTCAACGATGCCGTGCTGACACCGGTACCCTATTAACGCCTGACAGATCAAGACGATCCGTCCGGCAATTCGTTCAATCGAAAGCGGGCAATCCATGCCGGCCGAAGCCCGCATATACCACATATCCTTCGATCGACTGCGCACAGTCATGGCCCGCTTAACACGGTTTAAGTCTGCCGCAAAGTCCGAAAATCGCCGGGAATGGCTTGGTCAACATGCAATTCCCGGTATTTGACCCCCACGTTCGCGATTGACGCAAAAACGTGGCGGCACAGGCCTTTGACGGCCTGCACGACGCGATCAGATCATCGCCATGCCGCCGTTGACGTGGATCGTCTGTCCGGTGACGTATGCCGCCTCGTTGGAGGCCAGATAAGCGACGGCGGACGCGACTTCGCCGCCGGTTCCCATCCGCTTCATCGGGATGGCGCCCATGATGGCGTCCTTCTGCTTGTCGTTCAGCTTGCCGGTCATCGCGCTTTCGATAAAGCCCGGCGCCACGCAGTTGACCGTCACGTTGCGGGTGGCGATTTCCTGGGCGAGCGACTTGGAAAAGCCGATCATGCCGGCCTTGGCCGCACAGTAATTGGCCTGTCCCGGATTGCCGGTGACGCCGACGATCGAGGTGATGTTGATGATGCGGCCATGGCGGCGGCGCATCATCGGATGCGTCAGCTCGCGGGTCAGCCGGAAGACCGAGGTCAGGTTGACTTCCAGAACCGCGTCCCAGTCCTCGTCGCTCATGCGCACGAACAGGCCGTCCTTGGTGATCCCGGCATTGTTGACGAGGATATCGACGCCGCCGAGCTCGCTTTCGGCCTTTTCGCCGAGCGCCTTGACGGCAGCGCGGTCGGCAAGGTTTGCCGGGAACAGATGGACGCGCTCACCGAGCGAATTGGCCAGCTCCTCCAGCTTTTCGACGCGCGTGCCGTGCAGGCCGACAATCGCGCCCTGGGCATGCAGGATGCGGGCAATCTCTTCGCCAATGCCGCCGGATGCACCGGTAACGAGGGCCTTGCGGCCAGAAAGATCGAACATGGTTGTTTTTCCTCTTTTTACAGCGAATGGGGCGGTAGCGAATAGCGAATAGCGAATAGTAAGTAGCCAGTAGTTGTTAGTGAATAGGACGAGCATTTTGCGGCAGCGCTTTACTATTCGCTACTGACTAACTCCTACTTACTACTGACTAATTCCTACTCACTACTCACTCATTTCTCACCCCAGCAAAATCTGAATCGCCGCATCAATATCGGCGGGGGAATTGATGGCGATGCCGGTGACTGTCTTGTCGATGCGGCGGGCGAGGCCGGTCAGGACCTTGCCGGAGCCGATCTCGTAGAGCGTCGTCACGCCGTTGGCGGCAAACCATTCGACGGTTTCGCGCCAGCGGACCTGACCGGTGACCTGCTCGACCAGAAGTGTGGCGATCTCGCCGGCATCGGTGACGGGGGCTGCGCGCACATTGGCAATCAGCGGCACGGCCGGATCGTGCTTTGCAACAGTTGCCAGCGCTTCACGCATCGCATCGGCGGCCGGGGCCATCAGGCTGGAATGGAAGGGGGCGGAGACCGGAAGAAGAATGGCGCGCTTGGCGCCCTTCTCTGTTGCAAGCGCCGCGGCCTTTTCGACGGCTGCCTTTTCGCCTGAGATCACCAGCTGGCCACCGCCATTGTCATTGGCGATCTGGCAGGAGCCGAGCGCCTGGGCTTGAATGCACACGGCATCCACATCCGAATGCTCCAGCCCGATGATCGCCGCCATCGCGCCTTTACCAACGGGAACGGCCGCCTGCATGGCATTGCCGCGAATGCGCAGGAGCCGCGCGGTATCGGCGAGCGAAAACGTTCCGGCAGCGCACAGGGCCGAATATTCGCCGAGCGAATGGCCGGCGACATAGGAGACCTTGGATTTCAGGTCGAGCCCCTTGGATTCCAGAACCCGAAGGGCCGCGATCGACACCGCCATCAGCGCCGGCTGGGCGTTCGCCGTCAGCGTCAGCGTTTCTTCCGGGCCGTTCCACATGATATCGGAGAGCTTTTCGCCTAGCGCCTCGTCCACTTCGGCAAAGACGGCGGCCGCCTGCGGAAAGGCATCTGCCAGGTCCTTGCCCATGCCGAGCGCCTGGCTGCCCTGTCCTGGAAATGTGAATGCGATTGCCATGAGGTGTATCCCCGTCATACGCGCTTGTGCCGCGCCGTTTCATTCCAACCCATTGCCGGCAAACATAAGGCAGGCCGCAGGTTTTTCCTCTCCATTCACATTCCTGGGCCGCAAGTCAAGCTTTTGAGGCCTAAAGCGCCTGCCTGTGCACGGCAACCGCTTTTCTCTTGCGCTGCAGCAAACAGGCTCTACATTCGCCGCCGGACACGTTTTAAGGCATGTTGAGCATCATGAAATACAAGACACTCGGCCGTACCGGCATCAAGGTTTCAGAAATCTGCCTGGGCACCATGACCTGGGGCACGCAGAACAGCGAAGCGGAAGCGCATGAGCAGATGGATTATGCCGTCGGCGAAGGCGTCAATTTCTTCGACACCGCCGAACTCTATCCCGTTACACCCGCCGGTCCCGAAACGCGGGGGCTGACCGAGGATTATATCGGCACCTGGCTGAAGGCGTCCGGCAAGCGCAACGAGATCGTCGTCGCCACCAAGGTCGCCGGTCCCGGCCGCCCCTATATCCGCAATGGCACGCCGGCCGGTCCAAAGACCATGCGCGAGGCGCTGGAGATCAGCCTGAAGCGCCTGCAGACCGATCATGTCGATCTCTACCAGATGCACTGGCCCAACCGTGGCCATTACCATTTCCGCCAGTGCTGGACCTACGATCCCTCACGGCAGGACACGTCCGCCGTGATCGAGGACCTGCATGCGATCCTCGAAACGCTCGGCGCCTTCGTGAAGGAAGGCAAGGTCCGCGCCGTCGGCCTCTCCAACGATACCGCCTGGGGCACGATGAGGATGCTGGCGCTGGCCGAAAAACACGGCCTGCCGCGTATTGCCTCGCTGCAGAACGAATATAATTTCCTCTACCGCGCCTTCGACCTCGACCTTGCCGAAGTCAGCCATCATGAAAATGTCGGCCTGCTCGCCTATTCGCCGCTCGCTGCGGGCCTTGTCTCCGGCAAGTATCTGAACGGCGCCAAGCCGGACGGCTCGCGCCTGTCGATCAACGGCGATCTCGGCGGCCGCTACACCGAATATCAGGAACCGGCTGTCCAGGCCTATGCAGACCTTGCCCGCAGCCACGGTCTCGACCTCGCCCAGATGCAGCTCGCCTTCAGCCTCACCCGCCCCTTCATGACCTCCGTCATCATCGGCGCTACCAGCATGGACCAGCTGAAAACCAATCTGGCGTCCAAGGACGTGACGCTCCCGGCGGAAGTCTTGAAGGGTATTGCCAAGCTGCACAAGAAATATCCGGCGCCGATTTGAGCGGGTCGAACGGATAAGCGAGGCCCGATCTGAATGGTTAGAAAACCCGGATGGCCTCGCGCAATCTTGGCGGCCGCGATAAAATCATCAGGGGTATATAACAAACCTTCATCAGGCCACGCTTGCAACCCTGACGGGCTCTGCGGATAGGCCCAAGTTGTGTTTGCCCTTCGCCTTCACGGCATACAGAGCCCTGTCTGCTTCGGCAAAAATATCTTTGGCGGCCATGCCCGGCAGGATCATCGCGGCGCCGACGGAGGCGCTGACTTTGAGCTTGTCGGGATAAGAGCCGACCCACCATTCCAGCTTGCCCGCGACGCGCCGGGCAGCGGCGTCGAGGCTTTCCCGCGATTCGCAATCGAGGATGATGGCAAACTCGTCGCCGCCTAGGCGGGCAATTGCCGACGCATCGGGGGTTGCCTCGCAAATCCGCCGGCCGGCGTCCCTTAAACATTCGTCCCCGGCCTGGTGTCCCAACCGGTCGTTGACGGCCTTGAAACTATCGAGATCGATGAGCAGAAGCGCTTTTTGAACCGTCGCACTGGCGGTCACGGCCTCGTCGAACGCGGTGTCAAACTTTGTCCGCGATGCCAGTCCCGTCACGGGATCGGTCTCAGCCAGACGGCGAATCTGTTCAAAAAGGGTCTTTTCGGCCGTAATATCCTGTTTCATGCCGAATATCCGCACCGGCTGACCGTCATGACGCTCGACGATCGCGGTAATCCTTATCCATTTAAGGTTGCCCTTGGCGGTCACGATCTGGGCGTCGAGCGTGAACCCGTCGCCATCCCGGATCGCGGCACTGCGAACCTCGGTCAGTTTCCGGCGGGATTCCGGCATGTAGAGCGCAACGGTCGCCTCCCGTACCAGCGCCGATCGCGGCTCCAGCTCAAACAGTTCATAGACCGTATCGGTCCATGTCAGTGTTTCGTCCGGCAGGGTGCATTCCCAGATCCCGACGCGGGCCGCCTTGAACGATTTGTCAAACAGGTTCTGCAGCCGGTGAAACTGCTCGGAATTCTCACTTGCATGCAAAACCGGCCCGCCGCCATCCGCCTTCGCTGCTCCAAACTGGCTTTCGCAACTGGATTGCACACTGCTCGGCATAAGAAATTCCCACATCTCGATGTCATATCGACGCCCTAGCATGCAGCGAAAAAGTTTCATTTCGGTTGCAATGGAAGACGGTTCGAAAACTGGTAAAAACTTGGTTTGGAAAGTGAAGAGGCCGACGTTTTACCTCACCCTTGAAGGCGTAGGTCGCGGCGCAGTGGCGGGTGGGGGTGACCGACCGCGCACATCATGATCAATGGCATATGCGGCGGATCACCCCACCCCGGAGCTTTGCTCCGACCCTCCCCCTCAAGGGGAGGGTAACAGCGGACGCCAAAGCCCTCTCTCCCCCTTCGCGGGGGAGAAAGCAAAATCAAGATCTTAGCGCAGCTAAGCCTTAGATTTTGCAAGAGAGGGGGTCCCTGCGGCCAACTTCATAAATTCGCGCACTCCCGCCAGCGCCCCCCAAAACGGCCCCCACCCCTTGCTTCCCGCCCAAAAATGCGTATAAGCGCGCTGTTCGCAACACCCGGTCTTCTGGCTGGTGGCTGAACGGAGGGCCGGTTTCCTTAAGAGACCTGTCAGGACCTAAAGGGGTCCAGCCTCCCGTGTCTCCGCTCTCGACCGTCTCGAAACAACACTTTCTTGCCGGCTGCATGCAGCCACTGGAACAGTCGTTGAGGCTTAGCCGCTGGGGTCCGGGTGACGATTAACGCAAGAAAGGCAAAGCCTCATGGCTCTTTATGAACATGTATTCCTTGCCCGGCAGGATATTTCCGCACAGCAGGTCGACGCTCTCGTCGAACAGTACAAGGGTGTACTGGAAGCTAATGGCGGAAAAGTCGGGCGCGTCGAAAACTGGGGCCTCAAGTCCCTGACCTACCGCATCGCCAAGAACCGCAAGGCTCACTACGTTCTGATGGACATCGATGCTCCGGCACCGGCCGTTCATGAGATCGAGCGCCAGATGCGCATCAACGAAGACATCCTTCGTTACATGACCATCGCTGTTGAAAAGCATGAAGACGGCCCGTCCGCCATGATGCAGAAGCGCGACCGCGACGACCGTCCGCGCCGTGACGGCGACCGTCCTGACCGTGGTGGCTTCGGCGACCGTGGTCCGCGTCCGGACCGTGGTGATCGTGAAGACCGGCCGCGCCGTCCGCGCGAAGACCGGGCATAAGGAGAAAAGATTATGGCTGATACATTGTCCGCTCCGGCACGCCGCCCGTTCCATCGCCGCCGCAAGACCTGCCCCTTCTCCGGTGCAAACGCTCCGAAGATCGACTACAAGGACATCCGTCTCCTGCAGCGCTACATTTCCGAGCGCGGCAAGATCGTTCCGTCGCGTATCACGGCAGTTTCCCAGAAGAAGCAGCGCGAACTGGCCCAGGCCATCAAGCGCGCCCGCTTCCTCGGCCTCCTGCCTTACGTCATGTCCTAATGCATGTCCCCTTGGAGCCCCGCTCCAAGGAAAGGCATAGGCAATCTGGAATTCATGACTCTCCGTTGGGTTTCTGACTCGACGGAAACTGACTCGAGGTGAGGCGAACAGCCGGTGGCATCGCCTCACCTTCTCCCTTCCGCGTTGGGCGCGGATCGGAAACGCCGGCGCATCCAGCGCTAAAACCCATGTTGGGGCTCAGTTCCTGATTCAGGAAACGCCTCTAACTGCTTGATAGCAGGACAGCGAACCGTGAAGACATTGAACCAGACATCGCTGTTAACCGGCGCTTTTGCCGGCGTGACCGCCGCCTTGCTTTCGCTTGGCGCGAACACGCAGTCGTCGCTGGCGATCGTTCTCTATGCCGCATCTGCGCTGCCGATCCTGATTGCCGGGCTTGGCTGGGGCAATGCCGCAGCCATCACCGCCGTTATCGTTGCGGGCCTTACCGGCACCGTGCTCGTCTCTCCCTATTTTGCCCTTCTGATCGCCGTCATCACGCTGATCCCGGCCGCGTGGCTCAGCCATCTTGCCAATCTGGCGCGCCCCGCGTCCGAGCTTGGCGGCCCGGATGGCGCGCTGGCCTGGTATCCGCTCTCGGATATCCTTACCCATCTCGCTTTGCTGGTCACGCTCGGCATGCTGATCGTCGGCGTCATCATCGGTTATGACGGCGCGATGTCCGACCGGATGATCGACATCGTTATGGAAGCGCTGAAAGCGCAGGAACCCGGCTACAATCCGGATGCCGCCGCCATCGCCCAGATCAAGTCGATCTTCGCCATCGCCCTGCCGATGATCCAGGGTGCGGTCTGGGTGCTGATGCTGTTTGCGGCCTATTACATCGCCACCCGCATCGTCCAGACATCCGGCAAGAGCCTGCGTCCGCGCGAGGACATGCCCTCGACGCTGCGCATGCACCGCTTCTCGATCTTCGCCTTTCTCGGCGGCCTGCTGCTTGCCTTCATGGGCGGCCTTCTGGCGACCATCGGCGCGCTCGTCTGCGGCACGTTCGGCGCGGGCTTCCTGCTTGCCGGCTTTGCCGTCTTTCATTTTCGCACACGCGGCAAGTCCTGGCGGCTTCCGGTGCTGTGGCTTGGCTATCTGTCGGTGCTGATCTTCACGATCCCGGCATTCTTCTTTCTCCTGTCGGGTCTGATGGACACGCGGCGCGCCATCGCGCTGTCACCGGCGGGGAAAACCACTGAGACTGACACAAAAGACCTCTAAAACAGACAAACGAAAGGACACTATCATGCAAGTCATTCTTCTCGAACGCGTTGCCAAGCTCGGCCAGATGGGCGAAACCGTCAAGGTTCGCGACGGCTTCGCCCGTAACTACCTGCTCCCGCTCGGCAAGGCGCTGCGCGCCAACGAAGCCAACAAGAAGCGTTTCGAAGCCGAGCGTTCGACGCTTGAAGCCCGTAACCTCGAGCGCAAGTCCGAAGCACAGGCCGTTGCCGAAACGCTGGGCGGCAAGTCCTTCATCGTCGTGCGTTCGGCCGGCGAAACCGGTCAGCTCTACGGTTCGGTTGCTGCCCGCGACATCGTCGACGTTCTGGCCGCCGAAGGCTTCAACATCGGCCGCAACCAGGTCGATCTCAACAACCCGATCAAGACCATCGGCCTGCACGACGTTGTCCTGCACCTTCATTCCGAAGTCGAAATCAAGGTTCAGATGAACGTTGCCCGTTCGGCTGAAGAAGCAGAACGCCAGCAGAAGGGCGAAAGCCTGACATCGGCCGACGCCATCTACGGCGTTGACGAAGACGCCCTGAAGCCGGAAGACTTCTTCAACCCGGAAGCCGAATTCGACGGCGAAGACGAGTAATCGTCACAGCAGCGGGCACCCCAGTGGTGCCCGGCCTGACAAGGCATAACGAAAGGCCCGCGATCGATTTTTCGCGGGCCTTTTGCATTTCAAGAGATGCGGGAACAGAGCTTCCTACGGACGCCCTAATTGACGGCCTGCGGTTCGGCGGCCTTGTCGATGTGCACCTCCACAGACATGCCGGGAACCAGGGCGTCTGCCAGCGGCTGGGCGGGATCGATCGAGACGCGGACGCCGACCCGCTGGGCGACCTTGGTGAAATTGCCGGTGGCATTGTCGGCGCGGATGACGCTGAACTCGGAACCGGCGGCTGGCGAGAACCGCTCGACATGCCCCTTCAACCGCGCCTTGTTCAGCGCATCGACATTGAAGACGACCGGCTGACCGATCTTCATGCCGTCCAGCTGGGTTTCCTTGAAATTGGCGATGATCCAGACATCCTTGGGAACGATCGCCATCAGCTGCGTGCCCGCCGTCACATATTGGCCAAGCCGCGCGCCGACCTCGCCGAGCCGGCCGTCCTGCGGCGCCGTGATCGTGGTGTTGTCGAGATCGATCTGCGCCAGCTGAACGGCGGCTTCGGCGCTGCGGACCGCAGCCTCCAGCCCGGCCCGCGAGCCGATCGTGGTGGCAAGGTTCTGGCGGGAGACCTCGATGGCCGCCGTCGCCTGATCGACGCCTGCCCGTCCCTGCTCCAGCGTTGCCCGGGCGGTATCGAGATCGACCGATGTGGCAATACCTTTTTCAGAGAGGGGCTTGATGCGGTCCCAGGCCTGCTGCGCCCGTGTCAGCGTGGCGACGGCGCTGTCGCGCTGGGCTTCGCTGGCTGCAATGCTCGCTTTTGCCGAGAGCTCCTGCTGATAGGAATTGGACAGCGACGCCTTTTGCGTATCCAGTGTGCCCTTGGCCTGCGCCAGTTTCTGGGCATAGATCCGGTCGTCTATCTTCAGGAGAACCTGGCCTGCCCTCACCGCCTCGTAATCCTGGACCGGCACTGCCGCGACATAGCCCGACAGCTGCGGGCTGACGACCGTCACATAGCCGCGCACATAGGCATTGTCGGTCATCTCGACCGTGGTGGCGAAGGGCGGCAGGCGCCAGGCGTAGAGGACCAGGAGCACGCCGGCGAGGCCTGCCAGCAGCGTCAAAAGGGTCGTGGGGGAACGGAATGTCTTCAGCATGGATGAACTCTGGACGTATCAGGACGGGGTGGCAACCGCAGGTGCGGCTGCCGTGTGCGGAACGAACCGGCGCCAAGTGAGATGTCCGAGCAGAAGGACAAGGCCAATGGCGGAGGCGACGGAAATGACGAGGAAGGCGTCGTTATAAGCTAGAACATTGGCTTCGCGCGTCACCTGCTGGCCCAGCAATTGCAAACCTTCGGCATTCAACAGCGACTTGTCGGTAATGACTTTGCCATAAGAACCAGAGAGTTGCGACACGCGTTGGGCAACGAAGGGATTGGTCAAAAGGATGTGTTCGACCAGGACATTGGAATGGAATTTCTCCCTCAGCGTGACGAACGTCCCAAGCGCTGCCTGCGCGACCAGTGCGCCGATGCTCTGGGTAAACAGGAAAATCACCAGAAAATTCACAAGGAACGGCGCGCCCTTGGCAAGCGCCGTGGCAAATCCCTTGGACATGACCGGCGGCAGGAACATGGCCGCGCCCGCCGCCACCATCGCCTGGCTCAGATACATCTGCTCCGGCCGGGTCAGGCTGGTCGATTGGCTATCGAGAAAAGCGCCGCAGGCAATCAGCACCAGAGCCAGCACATGCGCGGTTTCGACATAGCGCGTCAGCATGAGAACCGTGCAGACCAGGCCTCCGGCAATCGAGGCGAGCAGGATGATCGTATACATGGTCTGCGTCTGGTCATTGATGAGGCCAAGCTGCATGTAGAAATTCGCAGCCGTCGTGGTCTGCTCCGAGCTCACCACCCGGAACAACAGCAGGATGCCGGCCATGTGCATGTTTTCTCTTGAAAACACCCAGCGCAAATCGATCAGCGGCATTTTGCGCGGCAGCTCGAGAGCGACCATCAGCGTCAGGGCCGCAATGGAGCCAGCCAGGAGCACGCCGAGCCACGGCACTTCGAACCACCAGTAGAGCCGTCCCAGCGTCAGGAAGACGGCAAGGCAGCCGAAGCCGATGGCCAGGAGGAGGTAGCTCAAGATATCCATCTTCTGGATGACATTGGCCCGCGGCGGCGGCGTCAGCGGCAGGAGGTAGACGACCGGCAGCGCCATCAGCGCCAGTCCCATCTCGAACGTATAGAGCGCATGCCAGCCGCCGAGATCCATCAGCGGCGGCGAAATGATGCGGGCGATGGGTGCCGACAGCGTCGTGTTCATCAGGGCAAGGCTCAAGCCCACCGACAGCTTGCGGGCGGCTGGAAACGCTTCGAGCATGTAGAGAAAGCCGAGTGTCGATAAAGGTGCGGCCGCCATGCCGCTCAGAAACCGCACGACCGTTGCCGAATGCAGATCGGAGACGAAGATATTGAGAACGGAGGCTAGCACGAAGCAGACAATGCTGAGTTCGGCAAACCGGCGAAGACCATATTGCATGCGGATCTTGAACAGTGCGATCGACATCGACGCATAGGGGGCGATATAGGCGGCCGAAAGCCAGGCGATTTCCGAGGTCGTTGCCGAGAGCGAGCCCTGAAGCTGGTAGATATTGGCGTTGAGCAGGTTCATGCCCAAGCCTTGCGTCAGAAACAGAAGCAGCGACGATGCCATGTAGATGGCGGCCCTTGCCGGGCTCATCGGCTCAGGCGGTGGCTGAATGGGCTGTGTTGGCGCGGCGAGCGGGTTTTCGGGCGCGATGCGGTTGCCGTTCGCGCTGTCTTCGGTCACCGTGCTCATCTCCGCTCAATCCCTGCCGATGGAGACGAGATTGCCGGCCATCAGACTGACGACCTGCAGGGCAATGGCCTTGTCCTTGTTATCGACGCCACCCAGGACCTGCTCGCGGATTTCGCAGGCCAGCTTGTCGATTTCACCGGCGATATTGCGGCCACGGGCGGTCATGTGGATCTGTTTGGCGCGGCGGTCGCTGGCTTCGACCCGGCGTTCGATGAAGCCCTGTTTCTCCATACCGTCGAGCAGGCGCACGATCGTTGGCGTTTCGATCCCGAGTTCGTCGGCCAGTTCGCGCTGGTTGAGGCCGTCGCGCTTGGACAGGGCAAACAGCGCTCTGGCCCGCGATAGTGTTAGCCCCCGCGCCTTGACCCGCGCATCAAACAGCGCCCGCAGCTTGCGGTTCACCGAAGCCAGCGCATCGAAGAGTTCGCGATTAACGGCAGAGTTGGGCATTTCATACCTTTTTCATATTAGTAGTATGCTATCTATTATGGTCCTACTTAGTTCAACGCCGCACGCTTTTCAAGTCACGCGATAGATAGAGGCCAAAACCTCTGCGCATAGCAGCCAGTCGCGATAGAATGGACACAGGCGCCGATTCGGCTGAAATCCGGTCAACAGGAAATGCCGGTATCGGCAGTTTTTCCGCATTCGGCCATCAGGGCCTGTGAACAACGGTGACGGCTTGCCGCCGCATCCAATGTGGCGGCCACTGTTGCAGCCAGGTCATTGACGCACAGTGACGGGACACGCAAACCGGTAGCACACCAGAGAATGACGACAGACAGAGACGGGACGCCATGAACGAGATCGCGCGCAGACTTGCACCCATCGCCAAGGATCAGGCCGAAGCACAGTATCGCGAGGCGCCGAACAACCTTGAGGCGGAACAGGCCCTGCTGGGGGCTATCCTCGTCAACAATGATGCTTTTTACCGCGTCTCCGACTTCCTGAAGCCGGTTCATCTCAACGAACCCTTGCACCGCAAGATTTTCGAGGTCGCCGGCGACATCATCCGCATGGGCAAGACCGCCAATCCGGTGACGATCAAAACCTTCCTGAAGGCCGACGAGAAGGTCGGCGACATGACGGTCGCGCAATATCTTGCCCGCCTCGCCTCCGAAGCCGTCTCGATCATCAATGCCGAAGACTACGGCCGCGCGATCTACGACCTGGCGCTGCGCCGCTCGCTGATCACCATCGGCGAGGACATGGTCAATATCGCCTATGACGCGCCGCTCGACATGCCGCCGCAAAGCCAGATCGAAGATGCCGAACGCCGCCTGTTCGAACTGGCCGAAACCGGCCGCTACGACGGCGGCTTCCAGGCCTTCAACGATGCCGTCGCCTTGGCGATCGACATGGCCGGACAGGCCTTCGAGCGCGACGGCCATCTGTCCGGCATTTCCAGCGGCATCCAGTCGCTCGATGCCCGCATGGGCGGCTTGCAGCGCTCCGACTTGATCGTTCTGGCCGGACGCCCGGGCATGGGCAAGACCTCGCTTGCCACCAACATCGCCTGGAACGTTGCGCATGCCTACGAGCCGGAGGTTCAGGCGGACGGATCGTTCAAGGCGAGGAACGGCGGCGTCGTCGGCTTCTACTCGCTGGAAATGTCCTCCGAGCAGCTGGCCACGCGTATCATTTCCGAGCAGACCGACGTGTCCTCGTCGAAGATCCGGCGCGGTGATATTTCCGAAGCCGAATTCGAAAAGCTGGTCGGTTTTTCGCAGACCATGCAGAAGACGCCGCTTTATATCGACCAGACCGGCGGTATCTCGATCGCCCAGCTTTCTGCCCGCGCCCGCCGCCTGAAGCGCCAGCGCGGACTTGATTGCCTGGTGGTGGACTATATCCAGCTGATGACCGGCTCGGGCAAATCGAGCGACAACCGCGTGCAGGAAATCACCCAGATCACCACCGGCCTGAAGGCGCTGGGCAAGGAACTGAACGTGCCGATCATCGCGCTGTCGCAGCTGTCGCGACAGGTGGAAAGCCGCGAAGACAAGCGCCCGCAGCTCTCCGACCTTCGCGAATCCGGCTCGATCGAGCAGGACGCCGACGTCGTGCTCTTCGTGTTCCGCGAGGAATATTACGTGAAGAACATGGAGCCGCGCGACGAGTTCGACCCGAAATACGAAGAGTGGAAGCAGAAGTTCGAGGCGGTGAAGGGCACCGCCGACGTGATTATCGCCAAGCAGCGCCACGGGCCGACAGGCACGGTGAAGCTCGCCTTCCAGTCGGAATTTACCCGCTTCACCGATCTGGCCGACCCGTCGTTCACGCAATACGAAGAGCATTGATCTCTCGAAAAATGGTGCCGGACGACGCCACAGCCTGTGGCCGTGTTGCAAATCTTCAGGCTTGCCGTTAAGCGAAGGGAAAATTAGCAAAGCCATCGCGGCATTTTGCCGCGATCGCCGTCATCAGCTTGGGGAAATCTGTTCATGGAAGCTTTTATCGCGCTGCTGCAGGTGCTTGCGATCGATCTCGTTCTGGCCGGCGACAATGCCATCGTCATCGGTCTTGCCGCAGCCGGGCTTCCCAAGGAACAGCGCGGCAAGGCGATCCTGATCGGCATCGCGGCTGCCACCGTGCTGCGCATCATCTTCGCCCTGCTCGCCACCCAGCTCCTGCAGATTCTCGGCCTTCTTCTGGTCGGTGGCATTCTCCTGCTCTGGGTCTGCTGGAAGATGTGGCGCGAGCTGCGCACCGCAGCCCAGGAAGAAAATGCCGGGCTGGAATCGCTGACCGGCGAAGACGTCAACAAGGACGGCACGGTTGGCAGCGGCGCGCCCCGCAAGACGCTGAAACAGGCAGCCCTTCAGATCGTCATCGCCGACGTCTCCATGTCGCTCGACAACGTGCTGGCCGTTGCCGGTGCGGCGCGCGAACACCCCAATATCCTCATCCTTGGCCTTGCGGTCTCCGTGGCGCTGATGGGCATTGCCGCCTCCTACATCGCCAAGCTGCTGCACCGGTTCCCCTGGGTTTCCTATCTCGGCCTGGCGATCATTCTCTTCGTCGCGCTGAAGATGATCTACGAAGGCTTCGTGGAAGTCGAACCGCTGATCACATCGTCGCTGATGTAAACCGGTTTCGGGCACAGAGACGGCGGACCATTCCGCCGGAAATTTCAATCCGCGATCGCTATCAAAGCGGTCGCGGATTGATCAAATCAAGGCGATTGCAGCCGCCGCCGCTTGGCTGTATTTCTCTCGCCATGGCCGATTTGCACACTCCCCCTTTCACCGATCCCGCCTTTGAGGCTGCCTCCAACCGCGTGACCATCGACCTTTGTGCGCTTGCCGATAACTGGCGCCATATGGATAGACTGTCGGGCAAGGCGCGGGCGGCGGCGGTGCTGAAAGCCAATGCCTATGGCATCGGCATCGAACCGGCCGCCCGCACGCTCTACGCCGCCGGTGCGCGGGATTTTTTCGTTGCCAGCGTCGAGGAAGGCGTTGCCCTCCGCCCAATCGTGCCGGATGGCCGCATCCATATTCTGGCCGGCATGTGGGCGGGCAACGAGCAGCTGTTCTTCGACAACGACCTCGTGCCGATCATCAATTCGCAAGAACAGCTCGCCTTCTTCATGTCGGCTTTGTCGCAGCATGGCGACCACCCATGCGTCCTGCATGTCGATACCGGCATGAACCGGCTGGGGCTGACGCTGGACGAGGCCTTAACACTTGCCGGCGATCCCGTCCGGCCCGCGAGCTTCTCGCCCATTCTGGTGATGAGCCATCTGGCCTGCGCCGACGATCAGGCGCATCCGCTGAACCGCCGCCAGCTTGAATCATTCCGGACGGTTACGGCTGCTTTCGAAGGCATCGAATCAAGTCTCGCCAATTCTGCCGGTATTCATCTCGGCTCCGATTTTCATTTCGGCATGACCCGGCCGGGGATCGCCACCTATGGCGGCGAAGCCGTCAACGGCGTAGCCAACCCGATGAAGCCTGTGGTCATGGCTGAGGCGCGCATCCTGCAGATCCGGCGCGTGCGCACCGGCGAGACGGCAAGCTATGGCGGCTCGGCCCAGTTTTCCCGCGATAGCCGGGTGGCGATCGTCGCCATCGGTTATGCCGACGGTTATCACCGCTCGGTCTCCGGCGGCGGCGTCACCCTGCGCCAAGCGACCCCGTCCGGTGCCTACGGTTTCCTGCATGGCCGGCAAGTGCCGCATCTTGGCCGCGTCACCATGGATCTCAGCCTGTTCGACGTCACCGATTTCGCCGACAATGCCGTTCGGCCCGGCGACTATATCGAATTGTTCGGAAACAATGTCGCGATCGACGACGTTGCCCGCGCCGGTGGCACGATCGGCTATGAGATGCTGACCAGCCTTGGGGCGCGGTATGAGCGGGCCTATATCGAGGCCTGACAGCTTTTCAGACCGAAAACATTGGAATCGTGACGACGATCATGTAGACTGGAACAAAAGGAGATCATCGCGATGAATATCCGATTGAATGATGACGATCATGCGTTCATCGATGAGGAAGTTCGCGCCGGCGTCTATAGGGATGCAGACGAGGCTGTGCGGCCTGACAGGCGTTTCGCGTGACTTTAATTCCCGGCCTGCGGGCCTTCTCCTATCGGGACCGCTGCATCGACTTACCTGTGGACAATTCCACGATGACAGTCCTGCGCATCCTCCATGGCCGCTAGGACATCACCTCCAAAGACTTCCCCGAAAGCGAAATTTGATGGCGAAAGCCCGGACACAATTCATCTGCCAGAACTGCGGAACCGTTCACGCCCGGTGGGTGGGGAAATGCGAAGGCTGCAACCAGTGGAACACGATCGTCGAGGAAGACCCGATGGGGGGCATCGGCGGCGGCCCCGGCCGCACGCCGAAGAAGGGCCGGCCAGTGGCGCTGACGACGCTGTCGGGCGAGATCGAGGATGCGCCGCGCATCATGACCGGTATTTCCGAGCTTGACCGGGCCACCGGCGGCGGCTTCGTGCGCGGCTCGGCCGTGCTGATCGGCGGCGATCCCGGCATCGGCAAATCGACGGTGCTGATGCAGGCCGCCGCCGCGCTGTCGCGCCAAGGGCACCGGATCATCTATGTCTCGGGCGAAGAGGCGGTGGCGCAGGTGCGTCTGCGGGCGCAGCGGCTGGGGGCTGCCGATACCGAGGTGCTTCTGGCCGCCGAAACCAATGTCGAGGACATTCTGGCGACGCTTGGCGAAGGCCGGCGGCCGGATCTTGCCATCATCGATTCCATTCAGACGCTGTGGAGCGATACCGCCGATTCGGCGCCCGGCACGGTGACGCAGGTGCGCACAGGCGTTCAGGCGATGATCCGCTTTGCCAAGCAGACCGGCGCGGCGATCGTGCTGGTCGGCCATGTCACCAAGGAAGGCCAGATCGCCGGCCCTCGCGTCGTTGAGCATATGGTCGATGCGGTGCTCTATTTCGAAGGCGACCGCGGCCATCACTACCGTATCCTGCGCACCGTCAAGAACCGCTTCGGCCCGACCGACGAGATCGGCGTGTTCGAAATGTCCGACAAGGGCCTGCGCGAGGTCACCAACCCGTCGGAACTGTTTCTAGGCGAGCGCAATTCAAAATCGCCGGGGGCCGCCGTCTTTGCCGGCATGGAGGGAACGCGCCCCGTGCTGGTGGAAGTCCAAGCGCTGGTCGCCCCGACATCGCTCGGCACGCCGCGCCGTGCCGTCGTCGGCTGGGATTCGGCCCGGCTGTCGATGATCCTTGCCGTGCTTGAGGCCCATTGCGGCGTCCGGCTCGGGCAGCATGACGTTTATCTCAATATTGCCGGCGGATACCGTATTTCCGAGCCTGCAGCCGATCTTGCTGTGGCTTCCGCGCTGGTTTCCTCGCTTGCCGGTCTTGCCCTTCCCTCCGATTGCGTCTATTTCGGCGAAGTCAGTCTGTCCGGGGCCATCCGGCCGGTCGCGCACACCGCCCAGCGCCTTAAAGAAGCCGAAAAACTCGGCTTTTCACAGGCCGTCCTGCCTGCCGCTTCCGCCGACCTGCCCAAAGGCAGCGGCATGAGCTGGGCGGAGATGGAAAGCCTGCCGGATCTGGTGGCGCGCATTGCCGGCTCGAAGGGAGCCCTGAAGCAGGCCGACAATGATGATTGAGGAATTTGCCGTTTAAAAAATGGTGAATTCCGGTGAAAACAGTGTTCAATCATGGACCATCGAAAGACGCCTGCCGCGTCATCATATATGGTTCGCGGACAATCAGCGTGGGGCCGTCTCAAGGCGGTTTCGGAGTAGGACAATATGCCCATTACAATTCTCGACGGTATCGTTCTCGGCGTCGCGCTTTTCTCGGCCATCCTGGCCATGGTTCGCGGCTTTTCCCGGGAAGTTCTGTCGGTCGCAAGCTGGCTCGGCGCGGCCGCTGCCGCCTATTTCCTCTACCCGTACCTGTTGCCCTACGCAAAGAACTACACCAGCAGCGACACGGTCGCGATGATCGGCTCGGCCGGCGTCGTCTTCCTGATTGCGCTGATCATCGTCTCCTTCATCACCATGCGGATCGCCGATTTCATCATCGACAGCCGCATCGGTGCGCTCGACCGCACGCTCGGCTTCCTGTTCGGGGCCGCCCGCGGCGTCCTGCTCGTTGTCGTCGCCATGCTGTTCTTCAACTGGCTGGTTGCGCCGCAGCAGCAGCCGGTTTGGGTCACAACCGCCAAATCAAAGCCGCTGCTCGACAATCTCGGCGGCAAGCTGATCGCACTCCTGCCTGAAAATGCCGATGCGACGATCCTCGACCGCCTGCGCGGCAAGGACACGACGGGCGAAGGCGAGAACGAAGGCACCGGTGGCACGACCACCCAGCCGCCGGCCGAAGAAACGCCTGCCACCAACGGTGCAGCGACCAACGGCTAAGGCCGAACGATAGAATGAGGGCCCGCTTTTGCGGGCTCTGTCCATTTTTGCAACGATGATATGTGAAACCCTCAGGCCTTACCGGCTTGAAGGCTCACTGAATAATTCTTAAATCCGACCCGATTCAAGAATTATGCCGGATGAAGTAAGCCTGCAGCGCCGTTGCAGAGACCCAAGACCATATGCCAAACGCGTTCCAGCCGTTAACACAAAGGCCAACAGCGATGACCCATTTGCGAGCAGCAGAAATTCACGATGAAATGGACGGCGATACGCTGCATGAGGAATGCGGTGTCTTCGGCATTCTGGGACATCCCGATGCGGCAACGCTGACGGCGCTCGGCCTGCACGCCCTGCAGCATCGCGGCCAAGAAGCGGCGGGTATCGTCACCTTCGACGGCAAGCAGTTCCACACCGAAAAGCGCATGGGCCTCGTCGGCGACCATTATACCGATCCGGCGATCCTCGCAAAGCTGCCTGGCACCATTTCGATCGGCCACACGCGCTATTCGACAACCGGCGAAGTGGCGCTGCGCAACGTCCAGCCGCTATTTGCCGAACTCGAAGTCGGCGGTATCGCCATTGCCCATAACGGCAACTTCACCAACGGCCTGACGCTGCGCCGCCAGATCATCGCCACCGGCGCCATCTGTCAGTCAACCTCGGATACCGAAGTCGTCCTCCACCTCATCGCCCGCTCGCGCCATACCTCGACGGCCGACCGTTTCATCGATGCCATCCGGCAGATGGAAGGCGGCTATTCGATGGTCGCCATGACCCGCACCAAGCTGATCGCCGCGCGCGACCCCACCGGCATCCGGCCGCTGGTCATGGGCGAACTCGACGGCAAGCCGATCTTCTGCTCGGAAACCTGCGCACTCGACATTATCGGCGCGAAATATATCCGCGACGTGGAAAATGGCGAAGTGATCATCTGCGAGATCCAGGCCGACGGCTCGATCCAGATCGATGCGCGCAAGCCCGTCAATCCGCAGGCCGAGCGTCTCTGCCTGTTCGAATACGTCTATTTCGCCCGCCCCGATTCGGTGGTCGGCGGCCGCAACGTCTATACCGCGCGCAAGAACATGGGCATCAACCTGGCAAAGGAATCCCCCGTGGATGCCGATGTGGTCGTTCCCGTTCCGGACGGTGGTACACCGGCTGCGATCGGTTATGCCCAGGCGAGCGGCATTCCCTTCGAACTCGGCATCATCCGCAACCATTATGTCGGGCGCACCTTCATCGAGCCGACGCAGTCGATCCGCGCCTTTGGCGTCAAGCTGAAACATTCGGCCAACCGGGCGATGATCGAAGGCAAGCGCGTCGTGCTGGTCGATGATTCCATCGTGCGCGGCACGACATCGCTGAAGATCGTGCAGATGATCCGCGATGCCGGCGCAACCGAGGTTCACATCCGCGTAGCCAGCCCGATGATCTTCTATCCAGACTTCTACGGCATCGACACGCCGAACGCCGACAAGCTGCTCGCCAATCAATATACCGACATCCAGGCGATGGCGAAATTCATCGGTGCCGATTCGCTGGAATTCCTGACGATTGACGGGCTCTACCGCGCTGTCGGCGGCGAGGCCCGCAACAATGCCCGTCCGCAGTTCACCGACCACTATTTCACCGGCGACTATCCGACACGGCTTCTCGACAAGAACGGCGATACGACGAGCCCGAAACTGTCGATGCTTGCCAGCAACGGCTGATCCACAGTCCTCAGGCCCGGCACGGGCTTGAGGAGCAGCACTTGCCGGTCGAAACCCAAAGTTCCCGGCTTGCGCCGGAACCCGGACGTGTGGCACAGCAAGCCCGCATCAATGAATTCGGAGCCACCCAGACATGATCGATCTCAAGGGCCGCATAGCACTGGTCACCGGCGCATCGCGCGGCATCGGCTATTTCACAGCGCTTGAACTGGCCAAGGCCGGCGCACAGGTGATTGCCTGTGCCCGCACGGTCGGCGGGCTGGAAGACCTTGACGATGCGATCAAGTCGGCGGGCGGACTGCCGGCGACGCTGGTTCCCTTCGACCTTGCAGACATGGCGGCGATCGACAAGCTCGGCGGCGCCATCAACGAGCGCTGGGGCAAGCTCGACATTCTCGTCGCCAATGCCGGCGTGCTCGGCGTCATCTCGCCGGTCGGCCATGTCGAGGCCAAGGTGTTCGAAAAGGTGATGACCGTCAACGTCACCGCCACCTGGCGGCTGATCCGCTCCGTCGATCCGCTGCTGCAGCAATCCGATGCCGGCCGCGCGCTGATCCTGTCCTCAAGCGCTGCACACAAATGCAAGCCGTTCTGGGGCCCCTACTCCGCCTCCAAGGCAGCCGTCGAGGCGCTGGCCCGCACCTGGGCCGGCGAAACGCAGCGCCTGCCCTTGCGCATCCTCTCGGTCGATCCGGGCGCCACCCGCACCGCCATGCGCGCCCAGGCCATTCCGGGCGAAGACCCATCGACCGTGCCGCACCCGTCCGAAGTCGCCGCAAAGCTCCTGCCGCTGGTAGGCCCAGGCCAGACCGAAACCGGTAAACTCTTCATCGTCCGCGAAAACCGCATCGTCGATTACCGCCTGCCGGATTGATTGCACCTGGGCGCATCAACACGTCACAGACAGAAAAAAGAGCCGTCGCGATGGTGTCGCGGCGGCTCTTTTTTGCTGGGTGATCGACTGTCCAAACTCACATCTTATCGACCGGTAGACCGTCTTCGCCCGGTGAGGCGTGGTCGTCGGGATGGCCTGGCCATTGGCTGCCATATTTGCGGTGCCAGGCGCGGGCGCCGAAGGGGAGTGTCAGGAGGTAGCCGACGGCGGTGATCGCCATGGTTTCCCAGGTAAAGCTCATCAGCGTCGCCACATAGAGGACGACGAAGAGGATGACGGGCAGGACCAGATCGCGGCGGACGCGGTTTTCCGATTTGCCGGACCAGACCGGCAGGCGGCTGACGAGCAGGAACGCGATCAGCACCGTATAGGCCGAGGCGATCAGCCCCATGACATGGCCGGGCTGAACGCCGAGAAGGCCGAGATAAACAGGCAGAAGCACCAGCATGGCACCGGCAGGCGCCGGGACCCCGACAAAATATTCCGATTGCCACTTGGCCTTGATATCCCGCTCGGCCATCACGTTGAAGCGCGCCAGGCGAAGACCGGCGGCGATGACGTAGATCAGAGCGGCAATCCAGCCGATCGAGCGTGCCTCATCCAGCACATAGGCAAACAGGACGAGCGCCGGTGCGACGCCGAAATTGACGATATCGGCGAGCGAATCCATCTGCACGCCGAATTTCGACGTGGCCTTCAGGAGGCGGGCGACACGCCCATCGATTCCATCGAGGAAGGCTGCGACCAGCACCATGGCGACGGCAAGCTCGAAACGGCCCTCAAACGCCAGGCGAACGCCCGAAAGCCCGGCGCAGATGGCCAGAACCGTGATCAGGTTGGGCACGAGCAGCCGCAGCGGAATTTCCCGCAGGCGCGGGCCGCGCGCACCATCATCGTTGGGGCCATGCGGGTCAAAAGGCGGAAAGGGCGTTTCCATGATCTGCTCCTGTTTCGCTTTTCGTTCGTCCATCAACCGCGCCGGCTGATGACAGGTCCCTTGGCGGAGCCGAATTCCGCCAGAACGGTTTCGCCGGCAATGGCCGTCTGGCCAAGGCTGACGCGGGGTTCGGCGCCTTCAGGCAGGAAGACGTCCAGGCGCGAGCCGAATCGGATGAGGCCAAAGCGCTCGCCGGCCTGAAGCGTGTCGTTGGGGACGGACCAGCAGATGATGCGGCGGGCAACCAGCCCGGCAATCTGGACGACGCCGATTTCGCCATGGCCGGTTTCGATGACCAGGCCGTTGCGTTCGTTTTCGTGGCTTGCCTTGTCCAGTTCGGCATTGACGAACTTGCCGGCACGGTAGGCGATCCGGCGGATGGTGCCGCGCACCGGCGCACGGTTCACATGGCAATTGAACACGTTCATGAACACGGTGATGCGCAGCATCGGTACGGTGCCCAGCCCCAGCTCTTCCGGCGGCGTCATCATCGCGATCGATGAGACGCGGCCATCGGCCGGGCTGATGACGAGGTCATCGTCCAGCGGCGTCATGCGTTCGGGATCGCGGAAGAAATAGGCGCACCAGGCCGTCAGGATGAAGCCGATCCACATCAACGGCTCCCACAGAAAGCCGAGAACCAGCGAAACAACGAAGAAACCGGCGATGAAGGGATATCCTTCCTTATGCACCGGAACCAGCGTGTTGCGCACCGTATTGATCAAGCTCATCTTATGGCATCTCCAAATTTTCGGTCCGGCAAGGACGTACAGGGAAAAGTGGGCGGTTGGTAGTCGTTAGTGGGCAGTGAGCGGAGAGAAGTGAGAACTTCCTGGAAAATCGCTTCCGTCTTCACCAATCACTCCCCCCTCCTCGCTCGCCTCACACCGCCGCCGGGCCGCGAACGACCACGCCGAGATCGTCGCTTTCGCGCACCTTCTTCAGCGTTTCCTCGGCCTGCGTGGCTTCGCGCTGGCGGTTCCACATGGAGGCGTAGAGGCCGTTGCGGTCAATCAGCTCTCCGTGCGTGCCGCGCTCGGCAATGCCGCCGTCCTTCAGGACGATGATCTCGTCGGCATGGATAACGGTGGACAGCCGGTGGGCGATGACGAGCGTCGTGCGGTTTTGCGAGACGATGTCGAGTGCGGTCTGGATTTCCTGCTCGGTGCGGGTATCGAGCGCCGATGTCGCCTCGTCGAGAATGAGGATCGGCGGGCTTTTCAAAACGGTGCGGGCGATCGCCACGCGCTGTTTCTCGCCGCCTGACAGCTTGAGGCCGCGCTCACCGACCATCGCGCCATAGCCTTCCGGCAGGCTCTTGATGAAGCCGCCGATCTGGGCAATGTCGGCTGCGGCCTCGACCTCGGCCTGCGAGGCGGAGGTGCGGCCGTAGCGGATGTTATAGGCGATGGTGTCGTTGAACAGGACCGTATCCTGCGGCACCATGCCGATGACGGCGCGCAGACTCTTCTGCTTTACGTCGCGCACATCCTGGCCATCGATGGTGATGGCACCTTCCTGCACATCGTAGAAGCGGTAGAGCAGCCGGGAGAGCGTCGATTTGCCGGCACCGGAGGGGCCGACGACCGCAACCGTCTTTCCGGCCGGCACCTCGAACGAGATGCCCTTGAGGATCGGCCGGGCCGGGTCATAGGCGAAATGCACGTCCTTGAAGGCGATGGCGCCCTTGTCGATCGCCAGTTCCACCGCATCCGGGCTATCGACGACTTCGGCCTGGACTTCGAGCAGGTCGAACATCTGCTCGATATCGGTCAGGCCCTGGCGGATTTCGCGGTAGACGAAGCCGATGAAATTGAGCGGGATGGAGAGCTGCATCAGCATGGCGTTGATGAAGACGAAATCGCCGAGCGACTGTTCGCCGCGCTGCACCGCCAGCGCCGACATCACCATCATCACAGCCGTACCGGCACCGAAAATCACCGCCTGGCCGAAGTTCAGCCAGCCGAGCGAGGTCCAGACCTGGGTGGCCGAGCGCTCGTAACGCTCCATCGACTGATCGAAGCGCTGGGCTTCCATCTGCTCGTTGCCGAAATATTTCACCGTCTCGAAGTTCAACAGCGAATCGATCGCCTTGGTATTGGCATCGGTATCGCTGTCGTTCATCGAGCGGCGGATCGAGATGCGCCAGTCACTCGCCTTGATGGTGAACCAGATATAGACGGCAACGGTGACGGCGGTGACCAAAAGATAGCTGAAGCCATAACCCCACCAGAAGATTATCGCCGTCATCAGAAACTCGATGAGGGTCGGCACCGTGTTCAAAATGGTGAAGCGGACAATCGTCTCGATGCCCTTGGTGCCGCGCTCGATGATGCGCGACAGGCCGCCGGTGCGGCGCTCAAGATGGAAGCGCAGCGACAGCTGGTGCATGTGGACGAAGGTGCGATAGGCCAGCTGGCGCACCGCATGCTGGCCGACGCTGGCAAACAGCGCATCGCGCAGCTGGTTGAGCCCCGCCTGCAGCAGCCGGGCGAGATTATAGGCGAGCACCAGCATGACGGCGCCAGTAAAGACGACGGGCAGGATGCCGGTGACGTCGGTCTTGCCATTCAGCGCATCCGTCGCCCATTTGAAGAAATAGGGCACGAGCAGGAGCACGACCTTGGCGATCAGCAGGATGACCGTTGCCCAGACCACGCGCATCTTCAGGTCGGCGCGGCCGCTCGGCCACATATAGGGCCAGAGATTGATGATCGTCTGCAGCGGATTGCCTGAATCCGCCGATACCGTCTTCTTCTGCGCTGCCACGTCGTGTCCGCCTTCATTTCCCGGCCGCCGGTCTGCGGCAGCCGTCCTTGCGCGCCTTGAATGTCATGGGGATGACGACATCGACGAAGGCGCCGCAAGCGCAATTTTCCAATGGAAAGCGGCGCCTTTGTGAGGCGCCGCTTTGTGTTTCAGATAGGACTCATTTTCGGCAACTGCAATGGAGCAGCAGCAAAAAGCGATCAGGGCAGATGCTTCACATGCTTGCGGTGCATCTCTTCCGATTCGGCTTCCGACATCGCCTTGTCCGGCACGCCGAAGACCTGGCCGGGCAGGATCCGGTCGGGATCGGTGATCTGATCCTCATTGGCCAGGTAGATCGTCGTGTAGCGCACGCCAGCACCATACAGACGGCGCGAGATCTGCCAGAGCGTATCGCCACGGCGGATGATGACCGAGGTCTTGCTCTGCTGCAACGGCGCCTGCTGCACGGTTTCAGGCTCGGCTGCCGGCTGGCCGGCGGTCCCAGCGCCCGCCGCTGGAGCCGCGTTGTCCGTTGCGGGTGCCGTCGCAGCAGCGCCTGCATCCGTGGACGGCGCGGTTGTCTGTGCGGCAGGCTGCTGGGCGGTTTCGACCGGTGCCGGCTGGGTCGCGTCACCTGCAGGCTTTGCAACATCTGCAGGCTTGGCAACATCGCCGCCTGCTGCCGGTGCCGTCTCTGCAACAGCATCCTTTGCCGGTGCCGGCGTTACGGCCTGGCTTGCAACCGCATCGTTGCCGGTACCATCCGTGCGCGGCATCAGCGCCGAGCCGACCGCAGCCTCGATCTTGCCAAGCGCTGCCGATACGCTGGCCGCATCCTTCGGAAGGGCCTTCAGCATGGTCAGCGCATTGGTCGCAGACTTGGCTGTCTTGGCTGCCATTTCCTTGACATTGGCATCCAGATTGTCGGCAACCTTGAAATCGGCGAGCGACTTCAGGGCAATTTCGGTGGAGGAACGTGCCGCCGCCAGTTCTTCGGCCGTCGGCACCTTGCCATTGGCAAACAGGCCCTTGAGCAGGCTCAGCGCCTTGGTCGCCTCCAGCCGCAGACCATCGAAACTGCCGCCATCGAACGGCACGACGGAGCCTTGGGCATTGCCCTGCGCCACGGCTGCCACCTGATCGCCTTCCGGACGATCGAACGGCACGGCGGCGCGCAGCTCGACCTTGCTGCCATCAGCGCTCATCATGTCGGCGCGGATCGTGTGATTGCCAACCGGCAGATCGAGCGTGCCATCGACGACGAAGCGGCCCTGCTCGTCGGTCTCGGTTTCCCCCACCAGCTTGTCATCGGCATAGATGCGCACCAGCGCACCGGCCTTGGCATTGCCGGCCACGAAAATCTTCTTGCCTTCGATCTCGACGGCGGAAACCGCGACGGCCGGTGTCTCGCCGGTTGCCGCGACGGCCGCCGCATCGCCAGCCGCATCGCCAGTCAATAGGGTCTGCGTGGGCGTGGCGAGCTGTGCAGGCTTGGCAATACCGGTTGCCGCCGTTGCCGGTGCCGGCTCGGCCTTGGCTACCTCGCCAGAGGTTGCTTCCGTCCCGGCGGACTTTGCGGCCGCAGCGCTGCCGTCAGCCTCGGGCTTGGTGATGATGCGGCTTGCCTCGCCGGGCTTGGCCACCATGGCCAGCAATTCGCCGGCCTTGTCCTTCGGGATCGAAACGGTCGCGACCTCTTCGGAGGATTTTGTCACGCCATTTTCGCCGGTGCTGCGCAGCGTCAGCTGATAGTCACCGGCCGGCA
Organism: Rhizobium sp. Root483D2; assembly: GCF_001426685.1. GTDB lineage: Bacteria > Pseudomonadota > Alphaproteobacteria > Rhizobiales > Rhizobiaceae > Pararhizobium > Pararhizobium qamdonense. The sequence goes on from NZ_LMFB01000044.1 coordinate 252,319, forward strand.
GCGGCTTGTCGAAGATCGCGGCAAAATCACCGGTGGCACCGGCATCTGCCGTTCCGACCACCGTCTCGCCATTGACGATCTCAACCTTGCTATTGGGCTCTGCCCGCCCGGCAATCACGGTGGAGCCGTCCGGCTCGACACGCAGGACGTCGAAGCCCGGTACCGTCAGTGCGACAGCTGGATCCGTCCCGTTTGTCCCGGCAGGTGCTGTCCCGGTTGCCGGAGCATTCGCCGTTTCGCCGCCAGCCGTCGGGCGCGCGCCCTTGGCGTCTGCCGTTGCGGCATCCGCAGGCGAGGCTGGCTTTGCACCCGGCTCGTTCGCCGTCACTCCGGCCGCATCATTGGCAGGCGCTTGCGCCGTGACCTTGTCCTTTCCGCCGTTGATATTGGGCATGACAAAGAAAATCATCAGCAGCGACGCAATTGCCAGGACGATAAGGGCCACCCAGCCGGCCTTGTTCTTCATCATGCACATCTCCAAATGACCCGGAACCATCAGCGCCCGCCATGGGCGCAGAGGGACAGCTTTTTCCAAGCCTTATGCCCGTAGCTTTCCGCCTGTTCTTGCTGGACGGAATCAGCCTGTCCATAACGTCAGATCATGCTTAAAAATTGCTAACGATTCCCGAGGTTTTCCACAAGCATCACCGCATGTTCAGACCGCCGGAAAGCCCTGTTTCCCGTCATTTTTCTTGACGCATGCAGCCCCGCGATGTCTCTTTATGCCATGAGTGAGCAAAATACCCCGATTCGATCCATTTGTGTCTATTGCGGCTCCCAGCCGGGGCGCGATCCGTCCTTCATGGAAGCCGGCCGGATTCTTGGCAAATCCATCGCCGAAAATCATCTTCGCCTCGTCTATGGCGGCGGCACGAAAGGCATCATGGGCGCCGTCGCCAGTGGCGTTCTCTCGCATGGCGGCCGTGTTACCGGCATTATACCAGAATTCCTGATGGATATGGAGGCCACCCGTCATTCGCTGGGACAGCTCAGCGAACTGATCGTCACACCCGACATGCATGAGCGCAAGCACAAGATGTTCGAGCGCTCGGATGCCTTCGTCACCCTGCCGGGCGGCATTGGCACGCTGGAGGAAATCGTCGAGGTGATGACCTGGGCGCAGCTCGGCCGCCACCGCAAGCCGATCGTGCTGGTCAACATCAACGGTTTCTGGGATCCGCTGATGAAGCTCATCCACCACATGGCCGACAGCGGCTTCATCCACACCGCCCATCTCGTCCAGCCGCTGGTCATCGATAAAGCCGAGGAAGTCGTGCCGGCACTTTTGGCCCATTGGGCAAGCCAGGTCGACCGCGACGGCGACGACGGGATCATCGCTAAGCTGTGATGCATTCGGCCCGGACGGCATATGGTATGCTCTTCGGGCCGGTTTCTGCAGAGTTGATCGCTTGGACGCAGCGTTGTATTCTACCGGCGATAGTGAGCCGGGACCATCATTCCATGAGCGACAAGAACGTCATTTCCGAGGACCTCAGCCGCCGCATCGACAAGCTGGCAGCCCGCTCTGCCCTGACGCGCCAGCAGATCATCGAGGATGCCTTGTCGCATGGCCGCTCTCTTGCCTGGCAGGAAAAGTGGATCGAGGGCGTGCAGGACGGCATCGAGGATGCTGACCGCGGTAACTTTGCCAGCGCCGAAGACATCGCCGCCGTTCTCAACAGATACGACGCCACGTAAACGGCGGTGCGGATCGTATGGACGAAACGCTACCTGCTGGAGCTGGCCCGCATCGGTGATACATCGCGATGCATAACCCACGAGCTGCCAATCGCATCGTCAACGACATCCACTCCAAAACGCATGGCCTGCTCTCCAACAATCCATTCCTCGGCCGCCGGGGGGAGATCGTGGGCACACGCGAACTTGTCATCCCCGGCACGCCGTACATTGTTGCTTAACGGGTTGAAGACACACACATCGCAATTCTCTTCGTCCAGCACGGCGCGCGGGAATGGCCGGAGGACGCATAAGCAGCGCGATCCGTGGTTCGCTACTCGGCCGGATTTGGCACGTTTGCCCGGCGGGCGCGGCTTTCCATGATCATCGATGTCGAATAGACGGCCAGCGCCGCCCAGATCAGGATGAAAGCGATCAGCTTCGATGTGCCGAAGGGCTCGTGGAACACGAAGACGGCGATGATGAAGATCATGGTCGGGGCGATATACTGCATGATGCCGATGGTGGAGAGCCTCAGCAGCTTGGCGCCATTGGCATAGATCATCAGCGGCACCGCCGTCACGACGCCGCAGGCCAGAAGCCAGCCGACATCGGCCCAGCCGGTATCGGTGAAATGTCCCTGACCGGTGAATTCCAGATAGGCGATATAGCAAAGAGCGGGGATGCTGAGCAGCAGCACTTCCAGAAAGAAACCCTGGTTGGGGCCGACGGGCAGCGTCTTGCGGAAGAAGGCATACAAGCCCCAGGATAGCGCCAAACTAATGGAAACCCACGGCAGGCCGCCCGCGTCAAATGCAAGGACGACGACGGCGATGGCGGCGAGAACGATGGCGACGATCTGCGCCGGATTAAGCTTTTCCTTCAACAGGACCGCGCCGAGGAAAATCGAGAATAGCGGATTGATGTAATAGCCGAGAGCCGTTTCCAGCGCCCGCCCTGCCCCGATCGCCCAGACATAGATGCCCCAGTTGATGGTGACCAGGATCGCCGTCAGCATCGCCATCTTCAGCATGCGCGGGGTGCGCAGCGCCACCCTGATATCATCGGTGCGGCCAAGCAGGATAAGCACGGCGCCAGCCAGCGGCACGGACCAGACGATCCGGTGGGCGACGACCTCGGATGCCGGAATATGCGCGACGGCCTTCATGAAGAACGGCAAGACACCCCAGAGCAGATAGGCAGTCAGCGCAAAGGCAAACCCGCGCGGGGAATCGCCATTGTGCACCGCTGGTGTTTGTTTCGCGTCAGACATGGCGTTTCATCCCGGTACGGCCGCCCAATGGCAGCTCTCAGTCGTTGTGGCCGTCGTACTCCAAAGACCATTGATCAACCAATTCATTTCCGTGAACCTTAATACAGCAAAGCTGACAAAGCGTTGTCAGGAGATCGTGACGGAACCTTGCGGGATACGCCAGATTTTACGGGGTGCATTCCACGGTGTGGCGCTCTACGGTCCCGCAGGCAATATCCGGTCAGACGAAGGAACTTCAAAGATGTCATCCATCCCTGCGCTCCATCCGATCACACGCCGCTCGCTTCTCAGCGGTGCCGCAGCCACCTCTGCCCTCATCCTGCTGCACCCCTTTGCTGCGCGCGCGGCCGCCAATCAGGCGCATCTGCGCATCATGGAAACCACCGATATCCACGTCCATGTCTTTCCCTACGACTATTACGGCGACAAGCCGAACGACACGCTGGGCCTTGCCCGCACCGCCTCGATCATCGACGCGATCCGCGCCGAGGCTGGCAATTCCTTCCTCGTCGATAATGGCGATTTCCTGCAGGGCAACCCGATGGGCGACTACATGGCCTATCAGCACGGCATGAAGGAAGGCGATCTCCATCCGGTCATCAAGGCGATGAATGTGCTCGGCTACGAGGCGGGAACGCTGGGCAATCACGAGTTCAACTATGGCCTCGACTATATGTTTAAGGTTCTGGGCGGGGCCAATTTCCCGTATGTCTGCGCCAACCTGACGAAGGGCCAGCTTGCCGCCAATCCGAAGGACGACGACCTGTTCTTCAAGCCCTACACGATCGTCGAAAAAACCATTACCGATGGCGCCGGCGCCGCAAGCGAGCTGAAGATCGGCATTATCGGCTTCGTGCCACCGCAAATCATGCTGTGGGATATCAAAAATCTCGAAGGCAAGGCACAGACCCGCGATATCGTTGAGGCCGCCAGGGCCTGGGTGCCCGTCATGAAGGAGCAAGGCGCCGATCTCATCATCGCGCTTTCGCATTCCGGCATCGATGGTTCGGGCCAGAGCGCCCGGATGGAGAATGCCTCGCTTTATCTGGCCGGCGTCGAGGGTATCGATGCGGTCTTTACCGGCCACCAGCACCTCGTCTTTCCTGGGCCGAAAAGCTTTGACGGCATCGAAGGGGTCGATCCCGTCAAGGGGACGCTGCTTGGCAAACCGGCCGTGATGGCCGGCTTCTGGGGTTCGCATCTCGGCCTCATCGACCTGCTTTTGGAAAAGGACGGAAACCGCTGGAGGATCGCCGATTTCACCACCGAGGCGCGGCCGATCTATCACCGCGAGGACAAGAAGGTGATTGCCGACGTGCCCGACCGCGCCGATATCCTCGCGGCCGCGAGCGCCGAGCATGAGGCGACATTGGCCTATGTCCGCACGCCCGTCGGCAAGACCACGGCCCCGCTCTATTCCTATTTCGCGCTGGTGGCCGACGATCCCTCCGTGCAGATCGTCTCCAATGCCCAGACCTGGTACATCAAGGACATGCTGAAAGACACGGAATACAAGGATCTGCCGGTGCTTTCGGCAGCGGCCCCCTTCAAGGCGGGCGGACGCGGCGGCGCCGATTATTATACCGATGTGCCCGCCGGCGATATCGCCATCAAGAACGTCGCCGATCTCTACCTCTATCCCAATACTGTGCAGGCCGTGGTCATTACCGGGGCGCAGGTGAAGAACTGGCTGGAAATGTCGGCCGGCATGTTCAACACTGTCGCCTCCGGCGAAAAGGACGTGGCGCTCCTCAATACCAGCTTCCCCTCTTACAATTTCGATATCATCGACGGCGTCACCTACCAGATCGACCTGTCGCAACCGCCCAAATATGACGGTGACGGCAGGGCCGTGAACCCGGATTCAAACCGGATCCGGAACCTCTCGTTCGAGGGTAAGCCGATCGACCCAACACGCAAATTCGTTGTCGCCTCCAACAATTATCGCGCCGGCGGTGGTGGCAAATTCCCGGAGATCGCCGCCGACAAGGTGGTGTTCGCCGCCCCCGACACCAACCGCGACGTGATCGTCCGCTACATCATCGCCGAAGGCACGATCAACCCGTCCGCCGACGGCAACTGGAGCTTTGCGCCGGTAAAGGGCGCTACGGCAGTGTTCGAGAGTGGTCCGAAGGCGCGCGGGCTGATCGGGGATGTGAAGGGCGCAAAGATCGAGGATGCGGGCGACGGCGCCGACGGGTTCGCGAAGTTTCGGTTGGTGTTGTGAGGTGAGATGACGTCCTCGCTCAGGATCGACTTCGCTTGTCTTGAGAAGAGCGCTGCGTAGGATTAAATCGTGCGTTATGATAGGCTGCAGAAAATGCGGAGATGATCCATGCGAACAACACAATCTCTCAGTATCACCCTGCCGCTCGAAATGGCCAAAATGGTGAAAGACAAGGTCGCGTCCGGTGAATATGCCACCGAGAGCGAGGTCATTCGAGACGGCCTTCGAAGTTTGGCAGCCAGAGATGCCGCGATCGAGAAATGGCTGCGTGAAGACGTCGTGCCTATCGCGCAGCAGATAAAGAGCGATCCTGGCAGCGCCTTATCGCCGCAAGACGCCTGGAAGCGGTTACAGGCACATATGGATTCCCCCAGAAAGGGAACCCGCTTGCCGTGAACTATGCGGTCTCCTTCGCCCCGACTGCGACAGCTGATCTCGAAGAAGTCTTCGATTACATTGCAGGGAATTCAGGCGAGCAAATTGCGCGCAACTACGTGGCTGAGATCTACCGGTATTGCCTCGGCCTCGACACTTTTCCGCATCGTGGCACGGGCCGGGACGATCTTTTGCCCGGCCTGCGTCTCGTCGGTTTCAAACATCAAGCAACGATTGCTTTTCTCATTGAAGATACAAATGTGTTCATCATCCGCGTCTTTTACGGAGGGCGCGACATTCGATTCTCAGACGAATAAAAACGCTCCCTACTCTGCCGCCGCCAGCCCCGCCTGATCGCGGTTCTTCAACAGCTTGAACACGATCGAATCCATCAGCGCCTGGAAAGACGCGTCGATAATGTTGTCGGAAACGCCTACCGTCCACCAGCGGGCGCCGGTGCCATCGACGGATTCGATGAGGACGCGGGTGATGGCCTCGGTGCCGCCGTTGAGGATACGGACCTTGTAGTCCACCAGTTCGAGATCCTCGATCTCCGACTGGTATTTGCCGAGATCCTTGCGCAGCGCAAGATCCAGTGCGTTGACGGGGCCGTGGCCCTCGGCGACAGACATGGTGGCCTCACCATCGACCGAGACCTTGACCACCGCTTCCGAGACGGTCTTCAGGTTGCCATTGGCATCGAAGCGCCGTTCGACCATGACGCGAAAGCTTTCGACATGGAAGAAATCCGGCACCGAGCCGAGGATTCGCTGGGCCAGGATGGCAAAGCTCGCGTCGGCGCCCTCATAGGCATAGCCGGTCGCCTCGTTTTCCTTGACGATGGAAATCAGCCGGTCGAGCTTCGGGTCGTCCTTGGAGACGGTGATGCCGCGGCGTTTCAGCGCGTTGATGAAATTGGCCTTGCCGCCCTGGTCGGACACCATGACCTTGCGCAGGTTGCCGACGCTTTCGGGCGTCACGTGCTCATAGGTGCGCGGGTCTTTCAACAAAGCTGAGGCGTGGATGCCGGCCTTGGTGGCAAAGGCAGACGCGCCGACATAGGGCATCTGGTGATCCGGCGAACGGTTGAGAAGCTCGTCGAAGGAATGCGACAGTTGGGTCAGTTCCTGCAGCCGGTCGGCATCGATCGCCGTTTCGAAACGGCTGGTATAGGCTTCCTTCAGCGCCAGGGTCGGGATCAGCGTCACCAGATTGGCATTGCCGCAACGCTCGCCAATGCCGTTCAGCGTGCCCTGGATTTGGCGCACGCCTGCCTCGACGGCGGCCAGCGAATTGGCGACCGCCTGGCCCGTGTCGTTATGCGCATGGATGCCGAGATGGGCGCCGGGCACGCCATGGGCAATGACGGCCGTGACGATTTCGCGGATTTCCGGCGGCTGGGTGCCGCCATTGGTATCGCACAGAACGATCCAGCGGGCGCCGGCATCATAGGCGGTTTTGGCGCAGGCCAGCGCATAGGGCGGATTGGCCTTGTAGCCGTCGAAGAAATGCTCGCAGTCGATCATCGCTTCCTTGCCGGAGGCAATGACAGCCTCGACCGAGGACTGGATCGATTCGAGATTTTCCGCGTTGGTGCAGCCAAGTGCGACGCGGACGTGATAGTCCCAGCTCTTGGCGACAAGACAGATCGCATCGCTCTGCGCCTGCAAAAGGCTTGTCAGCCCTGGATCGTTGGAGGCGGACACGCCGGCGCGCTTGGTCATGCCGAAGGCGACGAAACGGGCTTTCTTCGTGCGCTTTTTGCTGAAGAATTCGGTATCGGTCGGATTGGCACCGGGATAGCCGCCTTCGACATAATCCATGCCGAAATCATCCAGCATCGCCGCAATCGCGATCTTGTCCTCGACGGAAAAATCAATGCCCGGCGTCTGCTGGCCATCGCGCAGCGTGGTGTCGAAGAGGTGGATGCGTTCTCTCATTGCAGCATCTCCCTCAAAGGAGCGCTCTGAGTTTGCCGCAACATACCCCCCTCTGCCGGCGACGCCGGCATCTCCCCCTCAAGGGGGGAGATCGGCCGCACGCTTTGCGCCTCTCCAACGGAAACGAGGGAAAAGGATAATCTCCCCCCTTGAGGGGGAGATGTCACGACGTGACAGAGGGGGGTAAGCCGCAGCACACTCAAATCCATCATGTCGATCACACCTTCCCGGCAAACCGGTCCGTCGCCCGGATCAGCTGGTCGAGAATGCCGGGCTCGGAATAGGCATGCCCCGCGCCTTCGATCAGGTGGAATTCGGCTTCCGGCCAGGCCTTGTGCAGCGCCCAGGCATAGGTCGCCGGGCATGGCATGTCGTAGCGGCCGTGGATAATGACGCCGGGGATGCCGTGGAGCTTGTGCGCATCGCGCAACAGCTGCCCCTCGTCCAGCCAGCCGGCATTGACGAAATAGTGGTTTTCGATGCGGGCAAAGGCGTGGGCATAGTCTTCCTGCTCGAACGGCGTCGAGGTCGAAGGCTCCGGCAGAAGCGTGATCGTCTCGCCCTCCCAAATGCTCCAGGCCTTGGCGGCGGCAAGACGGGTCGCGCGGTCATCGCTGGTCAGGCGCCGGTGATAGGCAAGCATCATTTCATGGCGTTCATTTTCCGGGATCGGCGCCAGGAAGCGTTCCCATTTGTCGGGGAACATTTGCGAGACGCCGAACTGATAGTACCAGTCCAGCTCTGCCTTGGTCAGCGTATAGATGCCGCGCACGACAAGCTCGGACACGCGCTGCGGATGCTTCTGCGCATAGGCCAAAGCCAGCGTCGAGCCCCAGGAGCCGCCGAACACCAGCCATTGCTCGACGCCGGCCATCTCGCGCAGCCGCTCGATATCATCGACCAGATGCCAGGTGGTGTTGGCGTCCAGTTCCGCATGCGGCATCGACTTGCCGCAGCCGCGCTGGTCGAACAGCGTGACGTCATAGAGCTTCGGATCGAACAGCCGGCGATGGCTGGCCGAGATCGTGCCGCCGGGGCCGCCATGCAGAAAGACGGCGGGCTTGGCCCCCGGCGTGCCGGACTTTTCCCAATAGACCATGTGGCCGTCGCCAACGTCGAGATGGCCGGAGGCATAGGCCTCGATTTCAGGATAGAGCGTGCGGAAAATTTCGGTCATGCTGTCTGCTTTCAGGGGAATTGCGGGCGTTTCAATCAGGCATCGGGAAATTGCGGCCAGACCTGCGTATCGTGGTCAGGGTGCTGGAAGGAGATGATCTGCTCCTGCTGCATGTAAAAGTCGGGGTCCTCATGCACCGGCTGGTCGAAGATCGTCGTCACCCAGGCATTGCGGGCGGCGAAATTGACCTGGATCTGCGGCGCGAGATCGCTGCGGTCATCGAAGGCGCCGATGGCGATTTCCAGTCCGCCGGGATGTTTATAAGTCAAGGGCGTGCCGCAGGCGGCACAAAAGCCGCGGGCAATATTGATGGAAGACTGGAAATAGGTGGGCTCGCCGCGGGTCCATTCCGTCTCGCCCTTGGCGGTGACAAGGGGGCTGAAAAAGCCGCCGAAGGCCTTCTGGCACATACGGCAATGGCAGATCGACGGGCGGCCGAGCGCACCATGGATCTTGAAGCGAACGGCGCCGCACTGGCAGCCCCCGGTTCTCGTTGTCTCTGTCATGTCAGTCCTCCGATGGCCAATGTTGCGTATCGTAGTCGGGATGCTGCCGGTTGGATTCCAGAATGGCAATATGCCGCTCCGCGCTCGCACCGCTGCCGTCATCCGTTTCTGTGCCCGGCAATCCCGAAAGGTGCGAAAACCACGGCATGCGCGATTCGACGCCGGATTGGGTCAGTGGTCGTACATCATAGGGATCATCGAGCGAGCCCAGCACGATATTGATGAAATCGGCTTCCGGCACATCGTAAAACAGCGGTGTGCCGCACAGAAAACAGAAACCACGCCGCACCAGATGCGACGAGCGGAACCAGCCCGGCGCGCCACGGGTGATGGAGAAGCTGACGCGCGGCACATTGGCGAGTGGCATGAAGTAGTTGCCGGATGCCTTCTGGCACATGCGGCAGTGACAGAGATGCGGATCTCCAAGCGTTCCCTGCGCCCGGTAACGCACCGCGCCGCACTGGCAGCCGCCGGTATAGATGCGGCCGATGCTCATTTTTGCTCTCCCGGCGGCCATGTTTCCGTATCGTGGTCGGGATGCTGATAGGAGACGAGATCGGCGAGGAACGATGTGGCATCCTGATCGGCCATAGTGTCTTCGCCCGGCAGTTGCGGGATGTGGTCGGCATAGGGCAGCTTGGCCTCGATGCCCCACTGAATCACCGGCACGATACCTTCCGGCCTGTCGAAGGCGGCGATGGTCAGCGCCACGCCATCCGGCGCTTCATAGGTGAGCGGCGTGCCGCAATCGCTGCAAAAGCCGCGTGATGCAGCATTGGAAGACTGGAAGCGTTTGGGTTCGCCGCGTGTCCAGGACAGCTTTGCCTGGCGGACGGAAACCAGCGGCAGATAGAAATTCCCCGCAGCCTTCTGGCACATCCGGCAATGGCAGACGGAAGCGTCGCCAAGCTCACCCTCGACGCGGAAGCGCACGGCGCCGCATTGGCAGCCGCCGGTATGGACGGGACCGGTCATGGATGCTCCTCCGCCGCCAGCCAGTTTTCGATGGTCAAACCCTCGACCCGCGAAAATTCACGGGTGTTATCGGTCACCAAAACGAGTTCCAGCGCACGGGCATGGGCTGCAATCAGCATATCCATCGGGCCAATAAGATTGCCGCTGCGACTGAGCTGATCGCGAATTTCCGCGTAATGTACGGCAGCGGCCGCTTCATAGGCGATGATGTCCAACCGTTCCAGCGTGCTTTCCACCAACGACGACAACCGTTCCGATCCTCGCTTGACTGCGCCATACCGCAGCTCTGACGCCACGAGCGCGCTGACACACAACGTGTCACTTCCAACGTCTCTGACACGGCTCACCACTGCGCCTTCGGGAACGCGGATCATGTGCGACACGATATTGGTATCCAGCATGTAGCGCCACGTGCTCACAGCTCGACGTCCTCAACCGGCAACTGCCCGTCATCGACATCCGGAAACTCTTCATCCCAGGGTTCTATCGTGGCCAGCCATTCCAGCAAGCCGCTCTTCTTTTTCGGCTCGATGATCAAGCGGTCGCCTTCCTTGCGCATGATCGCCTCGTTTCCCGGCAGTTCGAATTCCACGGGAATGCGGACGGCCTGGTTACGGCCGTTGCGAAAGAGTTTGACCTCGCGTCCCTCATCCACATGGATCACAGTCATGACAGGCTCCTTCAGCATAGGCCTCAGCATATGCCTTGATTGTCAGCAACACAAGGTCAGCGCTTGACCTCCCACGCCGTGACCCGTTCTCCCGTTTGAGCATCCTTGCCGTCCTTGAGCTGGATGCCCTTGGCGGCGAGATCGTCGCGGATTTTGTCGGCTTCGGCGAAGTTCTTGGCCTTCAGCATTTCAAGCCGCATGGCCACCAGCGCGTCAACGGCCGATGCTACCGCGCCATCAACTTCCGTCTCCTGCGGCAAAACACCAAGCAAAGCCGCACTTGCGGCGAAAACCGGCAGCACGGACGGGTCGGCATTGGCGGCGGAAGCCAGTGCATGCAGGGCCTGCACCGCTGCGACCGTGTTGATATCATCGGCCAGGGCGGTGAGCACGGACGCATCCGGGGCGGCATCGCCGGGCTTTCCCGCAGGCCACTTGGCCAGCAGGCGCTCGGCCTCCTCCAGCCGCTTCATCGAAAAATCGATCGGTTCGCGATAATGCGTCATCAGCATGGCCAGGCGCAGCACTTCGCCCGGCCATTTGCGGCCGCCAAAATTCTCCGTGTGCAGCAGGTCATGGATGGTGACGAAATTGCCGTCCGATTTCGACATCTTGCGGCCTTCGACCTGCACGAAGCCGTTGTGCATCCAGACATTGGCCATCACTTGGGTGCCATGGGCGCAACGCGACTGGGCGATCTCGTTTTCGTGGTGCGGGAAGATCAGGTCCAGCCCGCCGCCATGGATATCGAAGGTTTCGCCGAGATAGCGCTGGCTCATCGCCGAGCATTCGATATGCCAGCCCGGACGCCCCCTGCCCCATGGGCTTTCCCAGCCGGGCTCATTGTCGGACGAGAGTTTCCACAGCACGAAATCCTGCGGGTTCTTCTTGTGCGCATCGACGGCGATGCGGGCGCCGGCCTGCTGTTCTTCGAGATTGCGCTTCGACAATTGCCCATAGTCCGCCATCGAGCGGGTATCGAACAGCACGTCGTCACCCGCCGCATAGGCATGGCCTTTGGCAATCAGCGCCTCGATGATCTCGATCATCTGGGCAATATTGTCGGTGGCGCGCGGCTGCACGTCCGGCTCCAGCGTGCCGAGAGCCTTGGCATCGTCCAGAAACTGCGTTTCGGTCTTTTCGGTCACCGCCCGGATGGCGTCGTTCAGCGGCAGGTTGGGGAAATCCCGCAGCGCCCGCGCATTGATCTTGTCGTCGACGTCGGTGATGTTGCGGGCATAGGTCACATGGCTTGCGCCATAGACATGGCGCAGCAGCCGGTAGAGCACATCAAAGACGATGACCGGGCGGGCATTGCCGATATGGGCGAAGTCATAGACCGTCGGGCCGCACACATACATGCGGACATTGCCGGGATCGATCGGCGCAAAGACCGCCTTCTCCCGCGTCAGCGTGTTGTACAATTTCAATTCCGGCAGTCCGTCCATTCCAATCTCCCCTTCCGCATAGGACCGAATCACGCAGGCGCCCGGCTGGACCATCGCGTTGTCATCTTGATTTTTGGGAGACGAAAACGGCCAGGCCAGCGTTGGGGCTAGCGAATAATAATCCGGCAGATAATGCAGATAACCGTTTTCATGGGGTGCTTTATCGCGCTTCGATCGGTTCCGGTCAAGAGGTCAGCCGCGCTCCAGCATCTTATAGTCTGATAGTGGATAGTTCGTCATTGTTTTGTCATGATTGAGCTTATCTGGAGACGCCGGATGTCCGGGGATACAGGGCTTTGAGCACTTGCACATTAAAGCCTGTTTCCTGGGGCACAATAAGGAACGCCGTTCTGATGCAAACCACTTGGAACGAAGCGTAACCGCTTAGGGAAAGCATCTGAGGAGACTTTGAAATGCCTGCTACAAAAACCGAAGGGAACAGTCCGCGAGCGGCGGCCAATCTCGTCGAGCAATACCGTCCGCTCGGCCTCAAGGCCGTGCTTGCCGCCGCGCTGCAGATCAAGCCGAAGCCGGTGAAAAAGCCAGCCTGATCGCTCAAAATAGCGAAAGCTGCGGATCTGCAGGCGGGTCTTTCGGCTTTGCGGCGGACGGCTTTGCTTGGGGCCGTTCAGCCACATGCACCGGCGTCTGAAGATCAGCGCCGGTATTAGCCACTTTGTTGACCCGGTCCGACACGGGGATGACGTCGAAATAATCGTCATCGGCCGGCGACAGCAAATCAGCGACATCGCGCGGTTCCTGCGTCCTGCAATCAAGCCAGCGGGCAAAATCCTCCGGCTTGATCACCACCGGCATGCGGTCGTGCACATCGCCAATTCTCGCATTGGCATGTGTCGTCAGGATGGCGCCGGTATCGACTTCAGATCCGTCCGGCGAAGACCAGGTCTCCATCAGCCCGGCAAAGGCGACGATGCCGCCGTTTCTCGGTTTGATCCAATAGGCCTGCGACGCCTCTTTGCTGTCCTTCGAATGCCGGTGCCACTCATAGAAGCCCGAGGCCGGGATCAACACCCGCCGGTGACGCATGGCCGCCTTGAACGAGGCCTTTTCAGCCGCCGTTTCAGCGCGTGCATTGATCAGAAGCGGAAAATCACGCGGATCCTTGACCCAGGACGGCGTCAGCCCCCAGCGCACCAGAAGCGCACGGCGATCCGGCAAATTACTGCCCGGCCTTTGGCGCTCGCCGGACATGACGACAAGGATCGGCTGCGTCGGCGCAATATTGTAGCGCGCCGGAAAATCTTCTTTTTCAAGAATTGCGAACCGTTCCCCGACCTGTTCCGGTGCCGCCGTCAGCGCAAATCGACCGCACATCTCAGGTCCCCATCCCGGCTAAAAGGCTTTTACCGGCAATTTCCACATCAGGAATTGTTTTTACGGCGCTTGCCGCATTGACAAGCACGAGCCGTTCCTGTCGCGATAGCTGATGAAGGTCACCACCCTCAAAATAGGTCATCGCCTTCAAGCTTTCACTCGGCTGGAACGATAACCCGTAGAGAGCCCTCGCGCCACCAAGCGCATGTGCCAAATCCTCGCCTGCGGTGATCAGGGCAGCGATATCCCGATAGTCCTTCGTTTCAATACGCTGAAGCAGGACTTTCACCTTGGTCGCGAATAGATCAAGGATCGATGCAACAGCCAGGACGCCGTCCTCTGTGAATTGCGGAATGTCCAGTCTGCCTGTCCGAACAGGGCCAAAGAAGGATATTTTTACAGGTGCCTCTGCCTGGCCCGATACAGATGCAAGCACCGTGAGCGCATTTGGTTCATGCTGAACGACGGTGGCTGTCCTCAGAAACGGCATAGCGTCATAAAGTGCGTCAAAATCCAGCGTCTTCTCTATGAAGAAGTCAAAATCGATGGATTGCCGGTGTCCAAGACGCAGCGCAATTGCCGTTCCGCCGTAGAGGACAAAACCCAGCTTTGCCGCAGGCCGAAGCAGCGGCCAGATGGACTGCTGCTCAAAAGGCAATGTCTCCAGATGAGGAATGAGAGCAGTCACACAAATCTCCGCGAGGGCAGTGGCGGCACCTGGTCGATATCGGCAATACCGAGCCGGTAATGCCAATAGGTCCAGGAACGCGGCGTGAATTGTCCGATCTCGGCCCGGTTCAGAACCTCGACCAGCATATCGTTTCCGGCCAAGGCTTCGAGACGCTGGATGTCTTCGAAATCTCCGATGTTCATGACCTGCGCGATGACGCGCTCCGGCTGATCCGCCGCATCGCTTGGGGATTTCCACCAGATGTATTTTTGGGCGAGGAGCATAAGGCCCTCCCGATCTATCCTGCGTGCCGTCATATCCATGCTCTTGCTTCGCTGGCTCTGATTGTATTTGGTTGATCAGCCGGAATATATACCAGCATATAGGAATTGCTTCGATGAAAGACGACATGAGCCCGGCCGCTCCCCAACTTGCCTCATCCGCCATCCTCGAACGGGACGGACGCTATCTGCTGGTGCGCCGCGCCAATCCGCCTTCGGCCGACATGTATGCCTTTCCCGGCGGCCGTGCCGAGGCTGGCGAGACACCGGCACAGACGGCCGTGCGCGAGTTTCAGGAAGAGACCGGCATTTTGCCGCGCAATCCGCTGCTATTTCAGACCTACGACCTGCCCGCCAACATATCCGACGGGGCGGGTGCACGGCATTTCTTTCTTTCGGTGTTCAGGGTCGAGGCCGATGCCTTGTCGGTTGCGATCGCCGCCGACGATGCGGCCGATATCGGCTGGTATACGGCCGATGAGATCTTTGGCCTGCCAATCCCCGACAGCGTCCGGGAATGCGTGGAAAAACTCGAAGCCCTGCGCCAGCCATAACAGCCGCGCCAAAATCCGCTTGCCCTTGGGCGTGATTCGGGGCTTGAAAGGACCATGATCCGTTTTCAAGCCGCACGATCGTATCTTCTCCTGGCTTTTGCCTGTTTGCCGCTTATTGCGCAGGCGCAGACCGTTGCGCCATCGGAGACGCCTGCTACCGCCACCGAGAAGCCCGCACCCTATGATGCGCGCCTGTTGCGCCTGTCGGAAATCCTTGGTTCCGTTCACTATTTGCGCACGCTCTGCAAGGATCCGGCCGCCGATGGCTGGCGGCAATCGATGCAGGAATTGCTCGACAAGGAGGCCAAGGGCGAAGCCGGGCGGCGGGCACGCATGACCGCTGCGTTCAACCGCGGCTACCGCACATTTGCCTCGGTTTACACGGCCTGCACGCCGCCGGCCGTCGTTGCCGACGAGCGATACCGTGCCGAAGGAGCAACACTTGCGTCAGAAATAACCGCCCGCTTTGGAAATTAACGATAAATTAACCTCTTTCTTCAGGAGCCCGTGTCGTTTTGGGAAAAGGCTGCTAAGGTTGTTAAGAGAGTGGTAAGAAGTGGCATCTCCCTTGAGTCTGGTGTCAAGTAAAGAGCGTGAAACGGCATGGAACGAATGATGGAACCCAGTCTGAATGACATCGACGACATGATTGTTCATGAGAAGATGCAGGCAGCCCTGGAACACCAGAATGAGGCCTGGGCGGATGGCATGGCAGACGGTATCGAACCTGAAATCATTGCCGATGCTGCCATTGCGCTTGCCATGCGTGAAACGATCCGCCTTCATGGCGAAGACGGGGCCGAGGCCATGCTGAATTCGCTTCGCGAGCGCATGCTGGCCGGTGAATTCTCGCCGGAACGCACCCTGCAGTAATTCGAGGCCATCATGGAACGTCAGATATCAGCATGCCGGATGCGTGCGGTTCGCCTTTCCGCGTTGTTGCTCGCCAGCCTTTTTTCCTTCTCCCTGCTCACGCCGCCTGCCGCTTTTGCGCTGAGCGAATTGAAGCAGATCCCCGGCGAAGTCAGCCAGGACCAAAAGGCCAAGGACGTTCCGGCCGAAGAAAAGCCTGCCGAAAAAGTGCCGATGCAGATCCCGATGCCGGATCCGCTGGTCAACAAGCCCGCACGCACGGTCAAGGATGACACCGTCGACGATCAGCCTCCTGCCGGCCCTGTCGAAGTTTTGTCGGACGTTTCGAAAATCCCCCCCGCCGTCGCCCGGATGCGCGAACTGATCGTGGAAGCTGCCGCCTCCGGCGATATCGAGCGCCTGCGCCCCCTGCTCGGCAAAGGCCCGACCCAGACCCAGGTCGGCGAGATCGATGCCGATCCCATTG
The DNA here is from genome assembly GCF_001426685.1 of Rhizobium sp. Root483D2. GTDB lineage: Bacteria > Pseudomonadota > Alphaproteobacteria > Rhizobiales > Rhizobiaceae > Pararhizobium > Pararhizobium qamdonense. Next base: position 268,766 of record NZ_LMFB01000044.1, read on the forward strand.
AGACGCTGAAGGGCCTGTCCGGCGATCCGCAGGGTATCGAGATCCTGGCGATCCTGCTTGACGTGCTCTCGACCGGCTTCGTGCTCACGGAAAAGGGCACGCCCGACGAAGCCTATGTCTGGCCCTATTTTACCGAAAAGCCGCTGGCATCGCTGACGCCGCCTGAAAAGGTCGATCTGTTCCGGCTGGTGACAGCAGGCGATTTTGCCGAGATGGAAGAAGGCGGCAACTATAATTTCTACCGCGTCGGCATCACACCCGACGGACAGTGGAAATTTTTTGTCGCCGGCGACTGACGTCTCACGCAAAGCGCTTGCCGCGACGCTTGCGAAATCCTACCTGTTTGACCTGATGAACAGGACAAATGCCATGCAGCCCGCCACCCTTCAAGATCGTGCCGTGATTACCGTGTCGGGACAGGACGCGCAGGACTTCCTGCAGGCGCTGATCACGACCGATCTCGACCTTCTCGAGGATGCCGAAGCCAGGCCGGGCGCGCTCCTGACCCCGCAGGGCAAGATCCTCTTCGATTTCATGGTCACGCGCGACGGCACAACAATCCGCCTGGAAACCGGCACCGAGCAGGCCGAGGCGCTGTTGAAGCGGCTGACCATGTACAAGCTGCGCGCGCCCATTTCGCTGGCGCTTACCAATCCCGCCGATGTGACCATCCGCTTCGATGCGACCCCCGGCGCTTACGCCGATGCGCGCTTTGCCAAGGCCGGACAGGCCGTCTACCGCGTCTATGGACCGGCTGGAGACACCTCGGGCGCCGGCGATTACGACCGCCTGCGCATCTCGAACGGCATTGCGGTGTCGGGTGCCGACTATGCGCTGCAGGACGCGTTTCCGCATGACGTGCTGATGGACAAGAACGGCGCGCTGTCGTTCAAGAAAGGCTGCTATGTTGGCCAGGAAGTTGTGTCGCGCATGCAGCACCGGGGCACCGCGCGCCGCCGTGTCGTGATCGTCGCGGCGGAAACGGCACTGCCGGAAACCGGCACCCCGCTCACCGCCAAGGGCCGCTCGATCGGCGTGCTTGGCAGCGTTATCGGCGGCTCGGGTTTGGCGATCGTGCGCATCGACAAGGCTGGCGAAGCCATCGCCTCGGGCGAGCCGATCCTTGCCGGCGATGTCGCGGTAACGCTCACCCTGCCCGCCTGGACCGGGCTCGATTTCCCGACCGAGGCCGATGAGGCCACCGCCTGATGTCTGCCCGGGCCTGGCAGCGCATGCTTTCCGGACGGCGGCTCGATCTGCTTGATCCCTCGCCGCTCGATGTCGAACTGTCCGATATTGCCCATGGGCTGGCCCGCGTTGCGCGCTGGAACGGCCAGACGAATGGCAACCATGCGTTTTCCGTTGCCCAGCATAGCCTCGTTGTCGAAGAAATCTTCCGCCGCCAGTTTCCCTGCACGGCCGACGACTGCCAGATGGCGCTGCTGCACGATGCCCCGGAATATGTGATCGGCGACATGATCTCGCCGTTCAAGGCGGTGGTCGGTGGCGGCTACAAGGTCGTCGAAAAACGGCTGGAAGGCGCGATCCACCTGCGTTTCGGGCTTCCCGCTACAACGCCTGCCGAGCTGAAGACCCGGATCAAGAAGGCCGACCAGATCGCCGCCTATTTCGAGGCGACCGTTCTGGCCGGGTTTTCGCTGAGCGAAGCCCGCAAATTCTTCGGCCAGCCGCGCGGCATTACCCGCGAGATGATCCTGATCGATCCGCTTCCGGCCCTTGAGGCGCAAAAGCTGTTTGCCGAACGGTTCGACGCCATCGAGGCGGAACGGTCGGCTTTGCGGGCGGTGCCGTGAGATGCCGGTGATCGTCGTCTCGCCCCTGTCGCGTATCGCCGAGATGGCCGTGCGTCACCGCGCCTGCGAAATGATCAGCCTGATGGCGAAGGAGCAGAGCTTCCATCGCCCGGCGGTGATTGCGGCCAGCCGTCATCTGCTTTTGGGCATGAACGATATTACCTTTGCCGGAAATGCCGCGTTGGTGGCGCCGGGCGAAGAGCATGTGCTGGAGATCATCGACTTTGCCAGGCAATGGGACCGGTCGGCGCCGCTGCTGATCCATTGCTGGATGGGGATTTCGCGCTCGCCAGCGGCAGCCGTCATTGCTGCGCTCGCGGTCGCGCCCGATCAGGACGAGACGGAGCTTGCGCTGCGCCTGCGCGCCGCCTCTGCCTATGTCACGCCCAATTCCCGGCTGATCGAGATTGGCGACCGGTTGCTGTCGCGCAATGGCCGGCTGGTGGCTGCGATCAAGGCGATCGGCCGTGGGGCCGATACGGATGGCAATGTGCCCTTCATCTTTTCCCCCGTGCCGGAGCCCGCCGTTCATGCCGGCTGAGCGGACCGCCGCCGTCGAGATCGGCCTTAATGCGGCGATCGTCGCCGTCACCAGCCGTTCGCCGCGCATTCTCGCCGTCAGCGACGAGCATGGAAACAGCCGCGACGGCCTGCCCTTCGGTCCGTTCGATCCCGCCCGTCATCGGACGTTCGAAACCAGTCTGCGCGACAGCGTCGAACAGCAGACGGCGCTCGACCTTGGTTATATCGAACAGCTCTATACATTCGGCGACCAGGGCCGCCACCGCATGGCCGGCGACAGCAGCACCCATATGGTGTCGGTCGGCTATCTCGCGCTCACCCGCACCGATGCGGAAAACAATGCACGGCTGGCCGAGGCCGGCGCCCATTGGCGCGACTGGTACAGCTACCTGCCCTGGGAGGACTGGCGGCAGGGCCGGCCTCTCCTGATCGACCAGCTTATTCTTCCGGCGCTGCGCCAATGGGAACAGGGCGGGCATCAGGAGGAGCGCCTGGGACTGCCGCAGCGGCGCACCCGCATCCGCCTTGCCTTCGGGCTCGACGATTTCCCATGGGACGAGGAGCGCGTTCTGGAGCGCTACGAGCTTTTGTATGAGGCGGGTCTTGTCGGCGAAGCCATCATCGACGGACGCGCGGCACCGGGCAGTACACCACCGCTTGGCCTGACCATGCGCCACGATCATCGCCGTATCGTTGCCACCGCCGTGGCGCGGCTGCGCGGCAAGATCAAATACCGGCCGGTGATCTTCGAACTGATGCCGCCGGAATTCACGCTGACGGACCTGCAGGCGACGGTCGAGGCGATTTCCGGGCGGCATCTGCACAAGCAGAATTTCCGCCGCCTGGTCGAGGGTGCCGAGTTGGTCGAACCGACCGGCATGCTGACGGCTGCGACCGGCGGGCGGCCCGCAGCACTCTTCCGCTTTCGCCGCCAGATCCTCGACGAACGCCCCGCACCAGGGCTTAGAGCCTCGTACGGTAAATGAGACGCATTGATCGTACGAGGCTCTAAAGTCGGCGGATGATGACGCAAAGCCGGTCATTTCAGGGTTGACCCATCCGCCCTGCGCTCCATCTCCCTCCCCTTCGAGCATGACAAGGGAAAGGCACGATGGAACAACAGGCAACGGACGTCATCATCGCGACGCGCACGGCGCTGAGCCAGGCAAGCGCGCTCGCGGTTCAATATTCCTTCTCGACGTTCGGGGCGGTCATCCTGCTGTTCCTCGGCTGGGTCATATCGCGCGTTTTGCACAATTGGGCCTATTCCGGGCTTTCCAGGGTCCATGGCATCGACGAGACGCTGGCACGGTTCTTTTCCAACATCGTGCGGTACGCAATCCTCCTCCTCGTCTTCATCACTGTTCTCGGCCAGTTCGGAGTCCAGACGGCCTCGATCATCGCGGCATTGGGCGCCGCAGGCCTCGCCGTCGGACTGGCGCTGCAGGGAACGCTGCAAAATATTGCTGCTGGCATCATGCTTCTCGTGCTGCGGCCGTTCCGGGTCGGAGAATCGATCGAGACCCCAGCGGTGACCGGCACGGTCACCGAAATCGGCCTGTTTGCCACGGAACTGCGTACAGCCGACGGTCTCTACCGGCTGGCGCCGAATTCGACGCTCTGGAATGTACCCGTTACCAATTACAGCCGCGAGCGGTTGCGCCGTCATGATCTGACAGTGGTGATCGGCAATGATGAGGATCTGGACGCGGCGCAGGCCACTCTGCTGGAGCTTGCCAAGGACCATCCTGCAATCGAGCAGGCGCCCGCCCCCTCGACCTTCATTGCCGACCTCAGCAAGGACGGCACCTCTTTGACACTGCGTTACTGGGTTGCGACCGGACGCTGGTGGGCGACGACACGCGAGATGCTGCGGGCGGCAAAACGCGTCTTCTATTTGCCGGAGCAGCCCGGCGAGGAGGAACCGGCAGCGGTGTAAGCCGGAGCCTCGCCGGTCAGCCGGTTACTCGATGACGGCGCAGGCGAGCCTGTCGCCGGCATCGCCGGACGGCTGGCTGCGATTGTCATCCGACTTCGCATGCACCATCAGAGCGCGGCCGCGAATGCCGTTTTCGGCATTGTCGAGCACCACCATGCTGTTGAACACCTGCGCGCGCATGACGCCGTCCGCGCCAACATACTGATTGGGCATATCGCCGGCATGCGGGCCATTCGCCGCGAGGAAACCGTGTTCGGTCTCGCCGGGATTGAAGTGTTTTCCGGCTGATTCGTGATTGTGGGCCGCGTCGCATTTGCCGGTTTCGTGCACATGGAAGGCCACCCATTTTCCCGGCGGCAGGTTTGTCACTTCCACCTCGATCAGCACACCGTTCTTGCCCTGCGTCAGCGACGCACGTCCGGTTTCCTTGCCGTCCTTGCCGACGAAATTGGCGACCGCGGTCTGCGATGACGATTGTGCAAAGGCGGCACCCGTCGTGACGAGAACCATGGCGAGTGTGGTGATCAGGCGTTTCATGAGAGAGTCCTCCGGTGGGGTGATGTCCTCAAGATGCAACGCCTGATGACGCCGGCGGTTCCATCATCAACCGCAGCGCACCTCTCGCTTGCAGCAAACGCCGGATCAGAAAATCCGCACCGCCGATGTGGCGATGATGATAAGCGCAACGGCAATCATCAGCGGCCGCACCGGCAGGTGCTTGACGACAAGCGCGCCGATCGGAGCCGCGAGCACACCACCAAGGACGAGACCGATGGCGGAGCCCAGATCCGACCAGCCGAGCGTCATCACGAACGTCGCCGAAATCGTCAGGGTGACGGCGAATTCGGTGAGACTGGTGGAGCCGATGACCTTTTTCGGATCATGGCCACGGCCGATCAGCGAGGTCGTGACGATCGGTCCCCAGCCACCGCCGCCGGCCGCATCCAGCGCGCCGCCGCCAAGACCGATGAACGGCACCGCCCAATCACGGACCTCGCGCAGCCACAGCGGCCGGAACGCCTTGAACAGGATATAGACGCCGACCAGCACCAGATAGGCCGAGACGAACGGCTCGATCATCTCGCCATCGACATTGGAGACGCCATAGGCACCCAGCGCCCCGCCGATCATGCCGGCCGGCGCTAAGCGCGCAACAAGGCGCCAGTCGATATTGCGCTGGTAGGTATGGGAGGCGCCGGAGGCGGCAGTGGTGAAAATCTCGGCGATATGCGTCATGGCGCTCGCCGTTGCCGGCGGCATGCCGACGGCGAGCAGACTGGTGGTGGACAAAAGACCAAAGGCCATGCCGAGCGCGCCATCGACCAATTGCGCGAAAAAACCGATGACGACGAACATCCAGAAATCTGCCGGCACGAACAATCCTTCTTCAAATCCAACCGTTTAAAACCCGGCTTATTTGCGCCAACACTGTCCTATAGGTAAAGGTTCCAGAACGGCAATTCACAAGCGCTGTGCGATAAAGGAAGCACCCATGACGATGATCGCTCTTCTCCTTGCGGGTACGCTTTTGACGGCACCTGAGGACAAGCCGGCCATCCCGAATTATTTCGATGGCAACGGCGCTACCGGCCAACCGGTGATCTCAGAGTGCAATCTCACCAGCGATGACGTGAATGGCCAATTCAAAACCTGCCGTTACGATTGCGGCAAGACGCTGACCATTGGCGCACATGTGGTCTGCCCCTTCATCTTGCAGCGGTAGGCGTTGAGCGATGACGGCTTTCGATTGGCATGCCGATGCAATTAGCCGCGATACGCCGGTAACACCGGCCTATCGCAACACCCAGAATGTCCGCCGTTTTTTGACCGCAGAATGCGGCGCGGGCTTTGTGTTCGACCGCGCCTTCATGGCCTTTATCAAGGACGGCACGGAAAAGACGATGGGCGACGTCGCCGACGAATGGACACGCCGTCACGCCGGGTGACGCGTCTTTCCTAGCCGATGACCACGTCCAGCCCGATGTCCAGCGTCGGGGCGGCCATGGTGATCTTCGAGGTCGAGATGTAATCGACGCCGGTTTCGGCAATGGCGCGGATGGTCTGGATATTGACATTGCCGGAGGCCTCCAGCCTGGTCCGGCGCGGATCGGCGGCATAGGCCTCGGCTGAGAGCTGCCAATGGGCGGCATTGAGGGCAACGGCCTGGCTGAGCAGATCCGGCCCCATATTGTCGAGCAGGATCACATCGGGACTGGCCGTCAGGGCCTGGCGCATCTGGTCGAGCCCATCCACCTCGACCTCGATCTTGACCAAATGGCCGCAATAGGCGCGCGCGGCATGGACGGCGGAGGCGACGCCGCCGGAGACGGCGATATGATTGTCCTTAATCAGGATCGCGTCATCCAGGCCATACCGATGGTTGGACCCGCCGCCGAGACGGACCGCATATTTCTCCAATGCCCTGAGTCCTGGAAGGGTTTTCCGCGTACAGCAGACTTTGGCGCGCGTGTGGGCGATCTCGTCTGCGAATTTCGCGGTATAGGTGGCGACGCCGCAGAGATGCATGAGGAAATTCAGCGCCACACGCTCGGCCGACAGGAGGCCACGGGCCTTTCCGGAGATGCGTGCCAGCGCCGTGCCGGGCCCGATCCGGTCGCCATCCGTCACGAAGGCCTCGAAGCGGATCGCCGGATCGATCAGGCGAAAGGCTGTCCGTGCAAGCTCCATGCCGGCGACCACGCCGTCTTCACGGGCGTTCATTGCCGCAGTTGCGGTCCTGTCCGGCGCGATCGTCGCATAGGTGGTGATATCACCGGCGCGGCCGAGATCTTCCAGAAGCGCCGCACGGACCTGGTCCTCGACCATCAGGGCGGGCAGTTCGGGGCGAAGGGCGGTTGGGGTCATGGCTCAATATTTCCGGTTTCGAACTGGGCGGCGTGCCTCTTCTCCTAAGCAGGGAGAAGTGCCGAGCGGATGCGAGGCGATGAGGGGGCGGCACGGCACATTTCGCGTGTTTGGCCCCCTCATCCGCCCTTCGGGCACCTTCTCCCCGTTGGGGAGAAGGGAAGTTCTACGTGCTTTCCATTTCAGTCACCTCCGCCACAACGCGGTCCGCGTCTGCAAGGGTCAGGAAGGTCCGGTGCTTCCATTCCGGGCGCGGGTCGGGGCAATCGGAGCGGTAGTGACCGCCCCGGCTTTCGGTGCGCAGGTAAGCGCCGGTGGCGATCAGCTTGGCTGTCGTAACGATATTGCTGAAGCGCAGCCGGGTGTTCTGGCGTTCCAGATTGGCGATCGCCCGGATGGCCTTGACCAGCGTCTCGCGGCTGCGGATCACGCCGACATGATCGCTCATGACATGGCGCAGCGCCGTCAGCGGCGGGCTGTCTTCCAGCGTAACCGGATCGTCGTTTTCACCGGCATTGTCGCCCCAGCCGGTGATCTTCGGCTCCGGCAGCATGCCCTTGATGTTTTCGGCAATGCGGGCGGCAAAGACCACTGCCTCAAGCAGCGAATTGGAGGCGAGCCGGTTGGCCCCGTGGACGCCGGTGGAGGTCACCTCGCCTGCGGCCCAGAGGCCATCGATCGAGGTTCGGCCTTCCGCATCGGTGAGCACGCCGCCCATATGGTAATGCACTGCCGGAACCACCGGGATCGGTTGCGTGACGGGATCAATGCCGGCCGACATGCAGGAGGCATAGACGGTCGGGAATGCCTGCGGAAAATGGGCGCCGACCGCCTTGGTGCAATCGAGAAATGCGCCGCGCCCGGCCTGAACTTCGGCAAAGACGCCGCGCGAAACGATGTCGCGCGGTGCCAATTCGCCGTCGGGGTGGATATCCAGCATGAAGCGCTCGCCGGCCGCGTTGATGAGGTGCGCACCGTCGCCGCGCAACGCTTCGGTTGCCAAAGGTGCGGGATCGCGGCCGATATTGATCGCCGTCGGATGGAACTGGATGAATTCCGGATCGGCGATGATGGCACCGGCGCGCGCGGCCATGCCGACGCCCTGGCCGCAGGCCTCGGTCGGATTGGTGGTGACGGAAAACAGATGGCCGACGCCGCCCGAGCAGAGCACGACGGCACGGGCCGGAAACGACACGCGCTTCTTCGACTGGCCCGCATCGGGGCGGGCGATGACGCCTGAAATGAACCGGCCCTGGCGCACCAGTTCCTCGACGACGTAACCTTCCAGCACGCGGATCGAGGGCGTGTTGCGCACGGCCGCGATCAGGGCTTCCATGATCGCCTTGCCGGCCATGTCGCCCTTGACGCGGACGATGCGGCGCTCGGAATGGGCAGCCTCGCGCGACAGGAGAAGCTGGCCCTCAAGGTCGCAATCGAACGGCACGCCGTAGCCGAGCAGGTCATGGATACGGGCCGGGCCTTCGGCCACCATCATCCGCGTCATCTTTTCATCGACGATCCCCGCACCGGCAATCAGCGTATCGGCAACATGCTTGTCGACGGTATCGCCAAGCCCCATGGCAGCCGCAATGCCGCCTTGCGCCCAGGCCGACGAGGCACCATGGCCAATGGGCGCGGCCGCCAGCACGGTGACGGGACGCGGGCTGAGTTTCAGCGCGCAAAAGAGCCCGGCCAGGCCACCGCCGACGATAACGATATCGTCAATACCATTGAAGGATTGCGGGCGGAAATGATCAGTGAGCATGGGTGCTGTCTCCGCTCCTGCCAGACCTGTGAGGACGGCAGGGATCGCGCCTTCTGCGCGGCTTCAGGGGCGCTTGCAAATCATACAAGCAATGGTAGATTTTTTCCGTCACCCACAACGCATGCGAAGGTTGAGCATGCAGCCACAGACCGATCCCGCACTCAGCGGATACAGCGCCGTCTTTGCCTGGCTGGCGGGCGCGGAGGGAGATACGTTCCTTGCCGCCATCGTCGTCGCCCTGCTTTCGGGCTCGATCGGCGCGTTGGGTTATTTCGGCAAGGTGATTCTGACGGCAATCGTTGCGCGCCGCGAAGACAGGAAACTGTTCCGCAACGCCACGGCTCTTTTCAAGAACGACGTCGTCATCCGCGGCCATGACTTCAAGAACAGCCACAGCGACGATGCCTTCGACATCATGGTTCAGCAGATCATCGATGGCCCGGACGACTTCAAGTTTTCCGTTCCCTCTTCGGACGATTCCGAGAGCGAGGAGATGATGAAATTCATCCACCGCATGCATCCGAACCAGGCACGGCTGATCCGCACATATATTCTCTACAGCAAGCTTCAGGGTTCCACGGCGGTGGTGCTGTCCTCCAGCCTCGCCGAATTTGACAAGCCGCGAAAGCTGCGCGCTCTGGCGAGCTACAGGGAAACGTCGCAACTCGTCGACTATCTGGGAATAAAAGTGCTCAAGGATTTGAACCGGGACTGGTGGGAGCCCCATCCAGACCACGTTTTCGATCATATTCTTGCCGAGATGACGGCCCTCGACACCGGCCGCAAAGCGTTTGTCGATATCAAGATGAGGCTGTTGCAGCAGGCACCGAAAAGCAGCCTGCCGGTTCAGAGCAACGGCGGTAGCGGACCCGACACGATAGACCTCCAGGACTTCATTAAAGCTGCTCATAAGATAGCAAACGCCTATCGTTCGTTCAACTCTTCAAATTGATCATGCGCTCGACTGCCAGCCTTGCGCGGCCGGCAATCGCCGGATCGACCAGGACTTCCTCCGTCATGAACAGCAGGCTGTCGAGGATCTTCGGCAGCGTGATGCGCTTCATGTGCGGACAGAGATTGCAGGGCTTGATGAAATCGACGCCGGTGATCTCGGCCTGGATGTTGGAGGCCATCGAGCATTCGGTGACGAGCAGCACGCGTGGCGGGCGCTTGTCCTTGACATAATTGATCATGCCGGCCGTCGATCCGGCGAAATCGCAGACGGCGATCACGTCCGGGTGGCATTCCGGATGGCCAATGATCTCGATGGTGGGATCGGCTTCCTTGTAGGCGAGCAGTTCGGCCGCCGTGAAGCGCTCGTGCACTTCGCAATGGCCCTTCCAGGTGAGGATCTTCTTGTTGGTCTGCTTGGCGACGTTCATGGCCAGATATTCGTCGGGGATGCACAGGACCGTGTCGCTCTCCAGGCTTTCGACCACGGCGAGCACATTGGACGAGGTGCAGCAGATATCGGTCTCGGCCTTCACGTCGGCCGAGGTGTTGACGTAGGTGACGACCGGCACGCCGGGATAGCGCTGCTTCAACAGGCGCACATCCGCGCCGGTGATCGATTCCGACAGAGAGCATCCGGCCCTGCCATCGGGGATCAGCACGGTCTTTTCAGGATTGAGCAGCTTGGAGGTCTCGGCCATGAAATGCACGCCGCACTGGATGATGATCTCGGCATCGACCTTGGTGGCGTCGCGGGCAAGCTGCAGGCTGTCGCCGACAATATCGGCAACGCAGTGGAAAATATCCGGCGTCTGATAGTTATGGGCGAGGATAACGGCGCCGCGCTCCTTCTTCAGCCGGTTGATGGCATGGACATAGGGCGCATAGACGGGCCATTCGAAGGCGGGCACGAACTGCTTGACGCGCTCGTAGAGATGGGCCGTCTCACGGGCGATCTCCGGCGTGAATGTCAGGTCCGGCCGCTCCAGGATGCCGAAACGTTCGGCGGCGGTTCTGACCGCGCCCGACGCTTCAAGGCTCACCGTGCTTTGTGCAATGGTCATCGTCCTGCTCCTCTTGCCGCCCCTCCGGCGGCAGACCTATTTTGCTCAAAATGAGCATAATAGCGTCAAAACAAAACCGGCATGGCCGGTGCATCAGATTTATAAGGTTTTGTGACGGTTTTCAAGAATGCCCTCCCGCTATTTCTGCGGGAAGGCAAAATTCATGCGTTCAGGCGATGGCCGGGCGGGCGACCGGTTTTTCCTGGATCGGCCAATGGACGATGGCGGCGAAAATGCCGAGCACCACGCCAAACCACCAGACCGGATCGTAGGAGCCGAAATGATCATAGAGATAGCCGCCCATCCAGACGCCAAGGAACGAGCCGACCTGGTGGGACAGGAACACGATGCCGCCGAGCAGGCCGAGATGGCGCGTGCCGAACATGATGGCGACGAGACCGTTGGTCGGCGGCACCGTCGATAGCCAGAGCAGCCCCATGACGGCGGCAAAGATGATCACCGATGCCGGCGACTGCGGCAAAAGCAGGAAGGCGGAGACGACGATCGAGCGGCCGATATAGATCCATGACAGGAACTGGGGCTTGGAATAGCGCTGACCGATAAAACCGGCGGCGAGCGACCCGATGATATTGAAGAAACCGATAAGCGCCAGCGCAATCACCGCATAGCGCGCATCGATACCGATATCGCCGATATAGGCCGGGAAATGCGCGGTGATGAAGGCCACCTGATAGCCGCAGACGAAGAAGCCAGTGATCAGCAGCAGGTAGCTCTTGTGACCCAGTGCTTCCTTCAGCGCCTCGCCGATCGACTGTTTGTACTGCGCTTCCTTCTGCGTGCCGGAGGATGAATTGCCGCGCAGCGGAATGGCAAACAGCGGCACGAGCAGCATCAGCGCGCTCATGTAGATCAGGCTGTCCGACCAGCCGAAGGCCGAAATCAGCCCCTGGCTCAAAGGCGCAAACAGGAACATGCCGGCAGACCCGGCGGCCGTGCAGATGCCGAAAGCCATGGAGCGCTGCTGCGGCGTGACGTTGCGGGCAAAGGCCGAGAGGAGAATGCCGAAAGAGCCGGAACCGACGCCCAGCCCGACCATGACGCCGCCGCCGATATGCAGCCAGATCGGCGCATCGGCATAAGCCATGATGATCAGGCCTGCGGCATAGACGAGGCCGGAAAAGGCCAGCACCCGCCAGGAGCCGTATTTATCGGCGATCGCCCCGAAGAACGGCTGGCTGACGCCCCAGGCGAGATTCTGGAAGGCCATGGCGAGACCGAACGTGGTGCGGTCCCAGCCGGTATCGGCAAGCATCGGCAGCTGGAAGAAACCCATGGCCGAACGCGGCCCGAATGTCAGAACGGCGATGAGGGAGCCGGCAATGATGATCAGCCAGGGCAGACCTGGATTGGCGGTGGGCGTCCGGGTTGTGGACGCGGTGGAAACGGCGGACATTCAGCGACTCCATAGAACGGGAGTTGCAATCTACGCCGCAGCACACGGTTAAAAAAGCGAAATAAAATGACCTTGCGATCAGCCGGATTGATGGATGACCGGCAGGGCTCAGTGGCGCGTGAGGAAACGGGTGCGGCAGTGCCGTTGTCAGCGAATCTTCAACGTCTTGAACCGGCAGTGAATTCCGGCAGACGAGCCGCGCGGTCGGACGCCACCTGGCGGATCGGACTACGCCCTGATCTTCATCGGCCACCGATCGCTGCGCTCCGTGACGATCCGCATTCCGTCGCCAAGATGGATGGTGCCCACGGTGCGTGGCACGGCATTCCAGCCGAACAGGACGCCGGGCACGCGGCGGTCGGCCGACATGCGCTTTTCAGCGAGCCCCTGGATCGGATTGCCGCCGATGCGCTCGCCGGTCACCTGGTCCTGCGTCGTCATGATGCAGCGGGCGCAGGGCTTGACGAGATCGAAGGTGATGCCGCCGATCTCGACGCTTTCCCAGACGTCTTCTTCCCAGGGCGCATCATTGTCGATGAGGATATTGGTGCGGAAGCGGTCCATGCCAACCGGCTCCTGCCCCTTTGCAACCAGCGTGACATTGAGATCGGCGAGCGACGCGGTGGTGGTGATCAAGACCGGAAAGCCATCGGCAAAGCCGACGGGTGCTGCCTCGCCTGCCCATTCCTCGCCCACCAGGCGTTTCGCCTCCTCGTCCATATGCACGAGCTTGACTGCGCGGCCGAACCAGCCGGACAGCGTTTCGTTGACGCTGTCTTCAGACACGGCGGCATTGACCTCGCTATCCCAGACGCGGACATCAAGCCGTCTTGCGGGATCAAACGTGACGTTTGCCGTGCGCGTGCCCAGGGTCAGATGCACGCCGCCGGTCACCGGCTTGGCCTCGACCTGCGCCAAAAGCTGCAATTCGCGTTGCGTGATAAATTTTCCATCGGGATCGACCAGCATGAAGCGCCGGTCTCCGGCCAGCCCGTCCTTTTGGACCGAAATCGAGGTCTGGGCGATGGCGCGGCCGCTTTTCAGTGGATGGATGTTGAGACCGGTCACCTTCATATCGTCACTCCCAGGCGTTTATAGTGTGATTCAAGCGCATCGCAGATTGATTCCGGCAAGCCGGACAACGCATTGTTCCAGTTAGATTTCTTCGAGCATCATGGAAAGCACCGTGCGCAGTCTTTCCTGCCTCTGCCTTGCCAGCGCGCGGCCGGCCGCCGTCTGGAAACCGTCCGTCAGCTTGAACAGTTTGGTTTCGAAATGGTCGATCGCAAAGGCCTTGTCGTCCAGCGGCCGGTTTTCCGCCAGCGGGTCCAGCGGATCATAGAGCCCGCTTCCCATCCGCCCGGCAATATAAAAGCAACGGGCAGCGCCGATCATGCCGATCGCATCCAGCCGGTCGGCATCCTGCAGGATTTTCGCCTCCAGACTTTCCGGCGGAATATTGGCGGAAAAGCTGTGGGTGATGATCGCATGCGCGACCGCTGAGATTTCCATGGTGCGCCAGCCCAGCGCATCCAGCACCTCGAAAGCCTTTTCCGCCGCCAGTCGCGACGCCCTCTCGCGATCCGGCGCATTCTTTTCCACCGCGACGCAATCATGCAGCAGGACGGCGGCCGCGATCAGCCGCAGGTCGCCGCCCTCGGAGCCATGGATGCGCAGCGCATTCTTCCAGACCCGGATGAGATGGGCGGCATCATGCGAGCCGTCATTGCCGGAGAAGGCATGGGGCAGCAACTGTTCCGCAAGGACCTGGTGAGGCGCGAAAGCGGCGGAAAGCAAGGCAGTTTGGCTCATGTCAAATCCATGCAGAAAGACCCGTTTCCCTTGATGGCGTCAGCCAGTCTGGCCAGACTGCGCCTCGATGTCCACCGGCGTATCCTGTTGCGATGTGGCCTTGCCCGACAGGATCTTCTGGTAGAACAGCCCGATGCCAATCAGCACGGCGCCAAGGCCGATGAAGGATAGGGCGCGCAGGAAGCCTTCAAGATTGGCCATGTCGATCAGGAACACCTTCAGCACCGCCACGAAGACCAGAACCGCCGAGGCGATGCGGATGCTCTTGGCATTGAAGCGGGAGCCCAGAACCAGGAGCAGGACGCCGAGCAGCAGCCAGACGACGGAATAGGTGTAGGTCTCGCCCGCCAGAAAACCCTTCCAGTCGGCAATGTTCTGGCCCTGCCAGAAACGGCGCACCGAGAGCGTCGCCCAGGCAAAGACGAGCACGGCGGCGGCAACGGCCAGCACCGTCACATAGGGCACGGGCCGCTTGCCGTTCGCGTACCAGGCAAGGCCGGCATAGCCCAATCCGGGCAGCAGATAGCCGATCAGCAACAGATCGAAGAACGGTATGGCGCCGAGCAGCTCGCCGCTGAAATAGGGATTGAGGCCGATCAGATGGGCGCCCAGGATCGACACGATCGACAGGACGCCGATGGCCATGCTGCCGTAGCGGAAGACCGGGCTTGGCGACTTGCGGTCGAGCGTCATCAGGATGGCGGAACCGCCTATGGCAAGCAGCGTGTAGATCGACTGTTCACCAAGCGTCGGTACGGCACTGTCGAGCACGCCGCCGTTCATGGCATGGCGCACGAGGATGGCGACCGTCAGAAGCACGAACAGGCTGGCCAGCGCCTGCAACAGGTTGCGCACGCGCAGA
Organism: Rhizobium sp. Root483D2; assembly: GCF_001426685.1. GTDB lineage: Bacteria > Pseudomonadota > Alphaproteobacteria > Rhizobiales > Rhizobiaceae > Pararhizobium > Pararhizobium qamdonense. Next base: position 283,774 of record NZ_LMFB01000044.1, read on the forward strand.
TCCGGCCAGCTCCGGAGCTCAAAGGCGCTGAGCACAAGCAGCAGCGCCGGAATGCCGTAGCCGGCGAGAAGCGCGTTGAAGACCGGGGTTCGGCCAAGATTGAGCGCGCCGACAATGGTCGGCTCCCAGGCGATGCGGGCAAGGACGATGACAGCGGCACCCACCATCATCCAGGGCAATGCCGGCCAAACGCGCACCCGTGTTGCCGCAACATAGGCGGCGCCCACGAGTGCGATCAGGATCGTGGTCGCAAGACCGTCGGTCAACGCATGCAGCGCAATGACGATGAGGCCAAGAGAACCGGCGACCAGGAAGGCCTGCGGCAGATCGAGGCCCTCACCCTCCTTCTCCTTACGCGAAAACCACTCGGCGAGGCCGAGAAGGGTAAGGCCAGCTGCCAGCGCAAACAGGCCATGCGGCAGATCGAATGTCAGGTTGCCGGTCATCAGCAGCGACATGCCGGTGAGCGCGATCGGCACGATCGCCGCAATCGCGGCCCAGATCGTTGCCAGAGGCGGCCTGCCGTTTCGATGCCGCTGAATGGCGAAAGCGCCGAGCGCCACGAAGACGCAGGAAAGCGCCATCGCGGCCAGCATCGCGGTGTGGCCGGAAATCGCGAAGGTCACGATATGACCGGGAATGGTCGGGTCGATATAGGTCAACAGGCCGCTCAGCGCCGTCATGCTCCAGACACCGACAATGGCAACCACGGCCGACAGGATGGCGGGATAGACGGCATAACCGCGCGATGCGCCAAGGGCTGCAAGAGCGGTCACGACAAGGCTGAATTCGACCACGGGATAACCGGAGGCGGTGGCAAGCGGGCTGATCATCGCCAGCGCCGTCAGCAGCGCGGAAATTCCGGTGGTGACCGTGACGGCGGCAAAAGGCGGCGTCATGATGCGCTCAAAGGAGAAACGCGTATCCAAAAGTGGCTGACCGGTCTCTGCAGGCTCGTTTTCTGCGCCGTCAGCGAAACGGCCGGGCCAGATGAAGGCGATACCGGCGATCATGACCAGCATGATCAGGGTCACCGGCCGGGTTTCAAACGGTGTCGACGAGGCGATATAGGCGAGCGCCCAGAGGCTTAGGCCGATATTGGCCATGGACGGCACGACGGTCCAGCGGCGGATGCGGGCGGCGAGCAGAGTGGCAGTCCAGGCGACGGCGAGAAACCCGAACAGGCTCCAGGGGCTCGGGCTTTCGGACGAGACCAGCGCCGGGGTGATCAGCGAGGCGAGCAGTCCGAGACCGGCCAGCGCCTGCCCATGCAAAAGCGACAGACCGACGGTGGCGAGCGATACGATGGCCAGCAGCACGAAAGCCGTCACCGGCCCGATGAAACCATAGACACCATGGGCGGCATAGCAGACGCCGAACAATGTGACCGCGCCTGCAGCCGTCAAAATACCGGGGATCATCGCGTTCTGGAACGCATCTGCGACCAGGGGCACCGCGCGGCGGCGCACGAACTCCCCGATCGCCATCAGCACGAGACCGAACACGGCCGCCATGGACAGGCGCACGGCGGGGCTCAGCAATCCGGCGTCGATGGAATATTTGACCATGAAAACGCCGCCGAGCGCCAGCGCGATACCGCCGACCCAGACGGCCCAGCGGGCGCCAAGGCGGCTTTCGAGGCTTTCCTTCTGGCGGGGTACGACCGCATCGATGGCGGTTGTTGCACGCGCACGGGCGCTGACGGGTTCGCCACGCGATGCCTTTTCGACGGCGTCCTGGCTGGGTGGCGGTCCGCCGAAAATGGCATCGCCCTTGCTGATTTCAGACATCTGCCGGGTTTGAGACGGTGTTGCCTCCAGCGGCTCTGCCCCATCCTGCGGCTGAGCGGCGGCTTCAACATTCGCATCGGCGGCCGGGGCCGTATAAGCGGCGGGGGCAACCGGACGGACTGCCTCAAGCTGCGCCACCTGTTCCTTGAGCGCGGCGATCTCGCCATCCAGCCTTTCGGCAGTCTTGCGTCCGTTGAGAAGCGCTGCAAGCGCTAGACCAAAAGCAACGAAAGCAATGACTTCGAGCATGTTTTCTCCCAGGCACCTGGACCGGCGCAACGCTGCCGACCATACAGCTTTTCAATCAAAGGCCAAATCGGAGACGGCTGAGCCCGGCAATCTCTTCACGGGATAATTGCCAAATTTTGATCATTTCCGGATAAATCTTAGGGAGACTGCAACCGCACCCGGCCGGACGGGACCTGTAAGAGCCTATCGCATCAGGTTCTCGATCGGAAAGATCGCGCAGGTTTCCGTGCCATGTGCCAGAAGCTTGCCATTCCTGTCCGTCAGCCGGGCTTCCGAGGTGGCGAGCGTGCGGCCGCGATGGACGATCTTGCCTTCGCAGTAAACCTCCCCCATTCCAGGCAGCAGCGGGCGCACGAGATTGACCTTGAACTCGACCGTCGTATAGGCTTCGCCCGGCTTCAGCGTTGTCATCACGGCGCAGCCGAGTGCTGAATCCATGATCGTCGCCGCCCAGCCGCCATGCACGGTGCCGAGCGGATTGAGATGCTCGGCGGATGGCAGGCCTGTAAAGACCACCCTGCCCTCCTCGACCTCGGTCAATCCGAATTTGAGAGTCGCGGCCATCGGCGGTGCCGGGTGCACGCCCGCCAGCAGATCCCGCATCGCCTTCAGTCCGCCGTCGCGCGCCACAATGTCAAGCGGCACCGTGCCGATGCCGGACACGGTCATTCCGGGGTAGAGTTCGATGCTCATGCTGTCGGGATTCCTGATGGCGGGGGCGTGGCGCCTTGCGGCTTCAAGGCCTTGAGTGCGGCCTGGACGAAACCATCGCGGGCGGCTGAAAGGCCAAGGCCGCGCGGCTCGTAGACATGGCGGTGCAGAAAGAAGGCCGTCATGCGGAAGGCGGCGGCCAGGCTGTCATAATCGGCGGCACCGCCATCGGCCAGAAAACCCGGCAGCGCCAGCATCTTGCCGGCATAGGGCGCGCCCGCAGTGCGGCTGACGGCACGGCCGGATTTCGGCGAGACATAGATCAGGTCCTCGCGCGTGCCGGTTGCGGCACATTCGGCAAGGTCCAGCCCGAAGCCGAGATCGTTCAGGACGGCGATCTCGAAGCGGACGAACAGTTCGCCCGCGTCGCTCGGATCGTGCAGGTTTTCCAGGATGACATCGAGCGCTTCATAAAGATGCGGATGCGGATCGCGCTCGGGCAAAAGCCGCAGGAGCGCGCCCATGGCCTGGACGCCATAGACCGAGGTTGCCGCTTCCATCAGCCGGGCGGCGCGCAGCCGGACCGGCTCCATTTTGAATTCGCCGAGATGCTCGTCAAGCCGTGCGCGCCAGGTGACCTCGACCTCGTTGCCGGGCTGCAGCACCGGCTGCATCGTCCGCGACCGGCCACCGCGCACCAGCCCGAGATGGCGGCCGCGCGCACGCGTCATCACCTCGGCCACGACGGAGGTTTCCCCGTGACGCTTGACGCCGATGATGATGGCCTGATCGCTCCATTGCATGTCTTCAGTTTTACCCCTGGCGGCAGGCGAAGACAATCCGGACGAAACGCAGTTGCCGGAGGTCCGCGCAACCGGACGTCCCGGTGATCAAAATCCTATTTCCGCTTCATGGCCTCGGCGAGTGCCGCGCCAAACGCACCTTGCGACGGGGCCTGCGGTTTCTGCTGCTGGACCCGGGACAAGGTCTGGCGCGCCTGTGCAGCCGCCTTCGGATCGCTCTTCATCTCGCGCCCGCCTGACTCTGCGGCACCTTCCTTGCGCATGGTGAGCGCGATGCGCTTGCGGGGGATATCGACCTCGGTGACGCGCACCTGCACGACATCGCCGGCTTTCACCACCTCATGCGGGTCCTTGACGAAACGGTCGGCGAGTTGCGAGACATGCACCAGCCCGTCCTGATGCACGCCGATATCGACGAAGGCGCCGAAGGCGGCAACGTTGGTGACCGTGCCTTCGAGCAGCATGCCCGGCTTCAGATCCTTGATGTCATCGACGCCATCGGCAAAGGTGGCCGTCTTAAAGGACGGGCGCGGATCCCGGCCGGGCTTTTCGAGTTCGGCGAAAATGTCCTTGACGGTCGGCAGGCCGAAGCGCTCATCGACGAAGGTTTTCGGATCGAGGCTCTTCAGTGCGGCGCTATCGCCCATGATGGCGCGCAGATCGCGGCCGCAGGCGGCAACGATCTTCTTGGCCACGCCATAGGCTTCCGGATGGACAGACGAAGCATCGAGCGGCTCCTTGCCATCGCGGATGCGCAGAAAGCCGGCGCATTGTTCGAACGTGCGGGCGCCGAGACGCGGCACTTTCATCAGTTCCTTGCGGCTGGTAAAGGCGCCGGTCGCATCGCGATGGGCGACGATGGCTTCAGCCGAGGACTTGCCGAGACCGGAGACGCGGGCCAGCAGCGGGGCGGACGCCGTATTCAGATCAACGCCCACCGCATTCACCGCATCTTCGACGACGGCCTCGAGCGAGCGGTTGAGACGGCCCTGATCGACGTCATGCTGATACTGGCCGACGCCGATCGATTTCGGCTCGATCTTCACCAGTTCGGCGAGCGGATCCTGCAGGCGGCGGGCAATCGAGACGGCACCGCGCAGGGAGACGTCAAGGCCTGGAAATTCATCGGCAGCGGCCTGCGATGCGGAATAGACCGATGCGCCCGCTTCCGAAACGATCACCTTGGTGGGCTTGGAACCGGCCGGCAATTGCGTCAGCATATCGGCGACCAGGCGTTCGGTCTCGCGGCTGCCGGTGCCGTTGCCGATGGCGATCAGTTCGACCTTGTGCTTGCGGATCAGGCTCGCCAGTTCGGCCTGCGTGCCACGAATGTCGTTCTTGGGCGGGAAAGGATAGACGGTCGTGGTTTCCAGCAGCTTGCCGGTACCATCGACGACGGCCACCTTGACGCCGGTGCGGATACCCGGATCAAGGCCCATCGTGGCGCGCGATCCGGCGGGGGCTGCAAGCAGCAAGTCCTTCAGATTGCGGGCAAAGACGTGGATCGCCTCCTCTTCGGCCCGCTCGCGCAATTCGCGCATCAGGTCGAGCGACAGCGATAGTGAGAGCTTGACGCGCCAGGTCCAGCCGATCATGTCCATCAGCCACGTATCGCCGGGCAGCGTGCCGCCGATCTTGTAGACGGCGGCGATGGTGCGCTCGACGGGTTTGACCGGGGACGTGTCGTCGAGATCGACGACGATATCGACGGAGAGGAATTCCTCGTTCCAGCCGCGCAGCATGGCCAGCGCGCGGTGCCCGGCCACCGTCGCCCATTTTTCCGAATGATCGAAATAATCCGAAAACTTGGCGCCGGCCTCCTGCTTTCCCTCGACAACCTTGGAGCGGATCTGCGCCACCTGGCGCATATGGGCACGCAGCCGGCCGAGCAGATCGGCATTTTCGCTGATACCTTCGGCAATGATGTCACGGGCGCCGTCGAGCGCTGTTTTTACATCCGGCACCTCGGCGGTGATATAGGCGCCGGCGCGGTCGGCGGGTGCAATCGTGCGGTCGGCCAGGATGGCTTCGGCAAGCGGCCCCAAGCCACGTTCGCGGGCAATCTCGGCCTTGGTGCGGCGCTTGGGCTTATAGGGCAGATAGATGTCTTCCAGTTCCGCCTTGGTCGTCACACCGGCGATCTTGGCTTCCAGCTCCGCCGTCAGCTTGTCCTGGCTGCGGATTGAATCGAGGATCGAGGTCCGGCGCGCCTCGAGTTCACGCAGATAGACCAGCCGTTCGGCGAGATTGCGCAGCTGCGTATCGTCCAGCCCACCGGTCACTTCCTTGCGGTAGCGGGCGATGAAGGGAACGGTCGCGCCCTCGTCCAGAAGCTCAATGGCTGCGATCGCCTGGGCGGGCGTCGCCTTGATTTCCTGGGCGATGAGGACAGCGATGGATTTTGATGGCAGGGACATGGCATTCCGTGGTTTGCGGTGATTTGGCGGGAACCATAGATGCACATGCCTTCAAGGCCAAGTGAAGGCGCAAGCCATCACGGGGGCGTCCACAGATGGATGGCGATGACGTGGCCGCCGGTGGCTCAGAATTCCACCGGCTCGAGCGGCGCACGGGTCTTTTCGAAGTCGCGCAAGGCCGCTTCCCGCTCGGAAATATAGTTGCGCGTAAAGGGCACCGCCTCCAGCTCGTGCGACAGCTGAATCTGGAAGATCGACAGGTTGTCGTAAAGGAAGGCCGTTTCCGACGAGGCGAGATAGAACTCCCACATGCGGAAGAACCGCTCGTCGTAAAGCCGGATCGCTTCTTCCTTGCGGGCGGTGAACCGCTCGCGCCAGGCCCGCAGCGTGTGGGCATAGTGCATCGGCAGGATTTCGATATCGCGGATCACCAGCCGCGCCTTTTCGATCGCGGGCACCACTTCCGACAGCGCCGGCATGTAGCCGCCGGGGAAGATATATTTCTCGATCCAGGGATTGGTCGCCCAGGGCTTTTCCGCCTGGCCGATCGAATGCAGTACCATCACGCCCTTGGGCGCCAAAAGGCCGGCCATCTTGGTGAAGAAATTGCCGTAATTTGCCATGCCGACATGCTCGAACATGCCGACAGAGACGATGCGGTCGAACTGGCGATCGACCATCGTGCGGTAATCCTGCAGCTCGAAGCGGACGCGGTCCTCAAGCCCGCGCTTTTGCGCCCGGACGCGCGAGACTTTCAGCTGTTCCTCGCTGAGCGTAATGCCGGTGACATTCACGCCAGAGGATTCGGCCAGATACATGCCCATGCCGCCCCAGCCGGAACCGACCTCCAGCACCGTTTGTCCGGGCTGCAGCAGGAGCTTGGCGGCGATATGGCGCTTCTTGGCCGCCTGTGCCTCGTCCAGACTGATGCCGGGCGGGTCGAAATAGGCGCAGGAATATTGCCAGTCCTGATCCAGAAACAAATCGAACAGCTTGCCGTCGAGATCGTAGTGATGGGCGACATTGTGCTTGTTGCGATTGACCGGCAGGCGGCTCTTGATCTGCTGTTCGGCCACATGCAGAAGCGCTGTTGCCGTATTGCTGATGGTGGCCGCCTTTTCCAGGCCGTTGGCCTTCACCATCGATATCAGATCGAAGATATTGCCCTCGTCGATAACGATGCGGCCTTCGACATACATTTCGCCGAAGCGCAGGCCCGGATCGCGCAGGATGGCCTTTTCGGCCTCCTCATCCAGCGTTCGCACGGTGACGGGAATGCCGGACCCGTCGCCGAGAATGGCACGTTCTCCAGACGAGAGGATGAGTGTCAGATTGCCTTTTTGAACCAGCCGGCGGAAAATTCTCAGAAATGTCGTGTTCATTCCGGACCTCGACCACAGATGCTAAAACATTCTGGTGAATGGTCACGTGCCGCCGGCCTTGGTTATGCCGGACGTTCGGAAACGAGAAGAACCGCAGCTGGAGCGCCGTCGGCGTCGTCCGGGACAGACGGGATGTGCGGCAACACTGAAACGGTCGCCGTCCGGCTGCCGGACAGATCGTCTGGGCACCCCGGCCGGGGAGCTCTATCCATCAGAACATCCGCTAGGATAATTCCATTTTAGCATTGCGCAATAGGTGCACTGGTCCCTCAAGGATTTATTTGCTTAGCAAATCCTTCGCGGTCAAACCGCCATTACACCCTCGCCTGCAAGCCTTTCGCGATCATGCGGACGATCGAGGTCGAGCTCTGGGCCGAGCGGCACGATCAAGGTTGGGTTGATATGGGCGATGGAGTAATAGCCGCGCTTGATATGATCGATCCGCGCCGTCTCGCGGATGCCGGGCCATTGATAGATTTCCCGCAGGTAATTCGACAGGCTGGGATAGTCCTCCAGACGCCGCAGATTGCATTTGAAAGCGCCGTGATAGGCGGCATCGAAGCGGATCAGCGTAACGAAGAGGCGGATATCGGCTTCGGTGAAATGGGTGCCCGCAATATAGCGGTTGCTCGAAAGATGCTCTTCCAGCGTATCCAGCATGCCGAAAAGGCTGGTGACCGCTTCCTCATAGGCGCCTTGCGTCCTGGCAAAGCCTGCCCGGTAGACACCGTTGTTGACCCGGTCGTAAATCGGCGCGTTCCAGCGGTCGATGACCGGCCGCAGGCTTTGCGGATAGAAATCCTGGCTATCGCCCGTCAGATGGTTGAAGGCCGTGTTGAGGATGCGGATGATATCGGCGGACTCGTTGTTGACGATTCGGCCTTGCTTGCGATCCCACAGCACCGGCACGGACACCTTGCCGGTATAGTGCGGGTCCGATGCGGTGTAGAGTTCATGCTGATAGCGGATCTTGCCGGCGCGCGGACCGGCATCCTGCGGCTCCTGATAGGTCCAGCCGTTTTCGCCAAGTTCCGGCTCGGAGATCGACACTGCAACAATATCCTGCAGTCCTTTCAGGGCGCGCATCATCAGCGTGCGCGACGCCCAGGGGCAGATGAAGGCGACGAAGAGCTGATAGCGCCCGGCTTCAGCTGGAAAAGCCGCCTGCCCCTCCGGCCCCGGCGATCCATCGGCCGTGATCCAGCTGCGAAAGCTGGTCGGCTCGCGGTGAAAGGCGCCGTTCTTCATCTCGCTGGCGGCGACATCCCCGGTTTCCCATTTTCCATCGACCAGCTGCGGCATTGTCTCGTCCCGTCCTTGTCCCGGCAAAAGCCCGGAACTGCCGGGCCGTCACTCCCTCTGAAATCTCATGGGCCTGCAAAAACGGCAAGGGTGCAGACCCGCAACAGACTGTTCGATGATCGGCACCGCCGTTCGGCCTGGCAAAATGCTTGACGAGTGAGTATCATGTCGATAAATCTCGACATATGGACAATATTGACACTATCGCGGCTTTCGCAGCCCTTGCCCAGACCACGCGCCTGGATTCCTTCCGGCTGCTCGTGACCCACGAACCGGACGGACTGCCCGCCGGCGAAATCGCCCGGCAGCTGAACGTTCCCCACAACACCATGTCCACCCATCTGGCGATCCTGCAGCGTGCCGGGCTGATCACGGCGGAGCGGCAGAGCCGGTCGATCGTCTACCGCGCCAGCCTCGACAGCCTGCGCACCGTGGTGACGTTTCTCGTCAAGGATTGCTGCTCGAGCCATCCCGATCTCTGCGCACCGCTGATCGACGACCTCGTGCCCTGCTGCGCGCCAAAGGAACAGGGCCATGCCTGAACACACATACGAACGCCCGCAACGAGAGCCAGCCATGACCGTCACCATTTACCACAATCCGGATTGCGGCACGTCGCGCAACACGCTGGCGATGATCCGCCATGCCGGGATCGAGCCAGATGTGATCGAGTATCTGCACAATCCGCCGGGACGGGACGAACTCAAGGCGATGATCGCGGCGGCTGGCCTTAGCGTGCGCGCCGCAATCCGCGAAAAGGGCACGCCGTTCGACGCGCTCGGGCTTGCCGATCCTGCACTCAGCGACGACCAGCTGCTCGATGCCATGCTGGCGCATCCTATCCTCATCAACCGGCCTTTCGTGATTACGCCGATGGGCACACGGCTATGCCGGCCGTCCGAGGTCGTGCTCGGCATCTTGCCCGATACGCATCAAGGCGCTTTTGCCAAGGAAGACGGCGAACAGGTGCTCGATGCTGGGGGCAAGCGCATTGTCTGATATTCCCGCAGCCAGCACCGACCATCTTGCCCAACCGGATATCGCGGCTTTGCGGCCGGCATTTTCCAGCCACCCGCCGCGCATTCTCATCCTCTACGGCTCCTTGCGGAGTGTGTCCTACAGCCGTCTTCTGGCGCAGGAGGCGGGCCGCCTGCTCACGCATTTCGGCGCGCAGGTGGAATTTTTCAATCCGGAAGGCTTGCCCCTGCCCGACGCCGCCCCGGCCAGTCATCCGAAAGTGCAGGAATTGCGGGAGCTATCCTTGTGGTCGGAAGGTCAGGTCTGGGTGAGCCCGGAGCGGCACGGCGCCATGAGCGGCATCCTGAAGGCGCAGATCGACTGGATCCCGCTCTCGGTCGGATCGGTGCGGCCGACGCAAGGGCGCACGCTGGCGATCATGCAGGTCAGCGGCGGTTCGCAGAGCTTCAACGCGCTCAACCAGATGCGCATTCTCGGCCGCTGGATGCGGATGATCACCATCCCCAACCAGTCCTCCGTCGCCAAGGCCTACCAGGAATTCGACGCCGACGGCCGGATGAAGCCATCGCCCTATTATGACCGCGTTGTCGATGTGATGGAGGAACTGATGAAGTTCACGCTGTTGACGCGCGATGCCTCAAGCTATCTCACCGACCGCTACAACGAACGCAAGGAAGAGGCAGGCAAACTAGAACAGCGTGTCGCGCTGAAGAGCATCTGACGAAGTGAAAAAGGCGCCGTTTCCGGCGCCTTCGTCTTACTTCGGGAATTCCAGGCCCATTTCGCGGAAACGTTCGGGGTCGTCGCCCCAGTTTTCGCGGACCTTGACGAACAGGAACAGGTGGACCGGCTGTTCGAGGATTTCGGAGAGTTCCTTGCGCGACGCCATGGAGATCGCCTTGATGGCGTCGCCGTTCTTGCCGAGCGCAATCTTTTTCTGGCTGTCGCGCTCGACATAGATGACCTGCTCGATGCGCACCGAGCCGTCCTTGCGCTCTTCCCATTTCTCCGTTTCGACATGCGACGAATAGGGCAGTTCCTGATGCAGGCGCAGGAACAGCTTTTCACGGGTGATTTCGGCGGCGAGCTGGCGCATCGGCAGATCGGAAATCTGGTCTTCCGGATAGTACCAGGGGCCTTCCGGCAGCTTCATGGCGAGATAGTCGAGCACGTCGTCGCAGCCGGAACCGGTCAGCGCCGAGATCATGAACGTGCGCTCGAAATCGACGAATTCGTTGGCGGCGGTCGCAAGCTTCAGCAGGTCTTCGCGCTCGACCTGGTCGATCTTGTTGAGAACCAGCATCTTCGGCTGTTCAACATGCTTCAACCCTTCAAGGATGGTTTCCGCATCGCCTTTCAGGCCGCGTTCGCTGTCGATCAGCATCATGATCGCGTCGGCGTCCTTGGCGCCGCCCCAGGCGGTCGTCACCATGGCGCGGTCCAGACGGCGGCGCGGCTTGAAAATGCCGGGCGTGTCCATGAAAACGATCTGGGCGCGCTTGTGAATGGCAATGCCGCGCACGATGGCGCGGGTCGTCTGTACCTTGTGGCTGACGATCGACACCTTGGCGCCGACCAGCTTGTTGACCAGCGTCGATTTGCCGGCATTGGTGGCGCCGATCAGGGCGACGAAACCGGACCGGGTCGGGCCCTCTCCGGTGTCTACTGCTGTTGGTTCTGTTTCGCTCATCGTGTCCGTCATTTCCGATTGGGCGACCGGGCGCCGCTGCGGCGCGCAAAATCGCATTGTCCGTCAAAGGATTGCCTGATCTTTCGGGAGGAACCGTGCCTCCGGACAGATCAGGCCGTCGTCGCTTTCTTCCAGACGCCTTCGCGCTCCAGAATTTTCGTGGCGGCCACCTGTTCGGCAGCGCGCTTGGACCGGTCGATGCCCGTTTCGGGGCCGATGCCGGGTATATCGACCGTCACAGTGAAGCGCGGATCGTGATCCGGGCCGGAGCGGTCGTCGATGCGGTAGCTTGGCGTCACGCCGAACTTGGCATGGGCCCATTCCTGCAATTCGGTCTTGGCATCGCGCCGCGCGCCATCAACCCGGCTTGCCCGCGACGACCAGTGCCTCTGGATGAAGCCACGGGCCGCCTCCAGCCCGCCGTCGAGATAGATCGCCGCGATCAGCGACTCTACCACATCGGCGCGCACATTGAGCATCGATTTTCCCGTGAGTTTCTTCACGTCGGCGCCGGTACGGATGAACAGATGCAGGGACAAGGAATCGGCCACAAGCGCGCAGCTATCGGCGCTGACGAGCTGGTTGAGGCGAACCGAAAGCTCGCCCTCGTCGGCATCCTTGAACGTGTCGAACAGAAGTTCGGCAACGCAGAGCCCCAGCACGCGGTCGCCCAGAAATTCCAGCCGCTCGTAGTTGGACCCCTTGGCGTTGCGGGCGCTGGAATGGGTGAGCGCCCGGTCGAGCCGTTCCTTCTGGACAAAGCTGTAGCCGATCGTGACTTCCAGCCGCTGCCGGTCCTCGGTGTTCAGCGAACGGCCCTTGCTCATTCGACGCCCTTGAACAGGCGGTCGTAGCGCAGGTTGGCCGGCCATTTCCAGATTTCGCGGAAGGACGTGTCGTTGCCGAGCGAGAAGAAGATCATCGAGGCGCGGCCGATCAGGTTTTGCGCCGGCACGAAGCCGACGTCAAAACGGCTGTCGGCCGAATTGTCGCGGTTGTCGCCCATCATGAAATAATGGCCTGCGGGAACGATGAACTCGCGGGTATTGTCGCCGCGCGAATCGGGAAACTGGTCGAGCGTGTCGAAGTTGACGCCATTGTCGAGCGTCTCGCGATACACGGGCACATCGGCGCCGGTGTCATACTGATCGTCGGCGCGGAACATGCCGTCTGGCACGCGCTCAACGGCCTTGTCGTTGACATAGAGAATGCTGTCGCGCACCTGGACCTTATCGCCCGGCAGGCCGATCAGGCGCTTGATATAGTCGATGTCCGGGTTCGGCGGGAAACGGAACACCACGACATCGCCGCGCTTGGGTTCGCTGGCAAAGATCCGGCCTTCGAACAGGTCGGGAGAGAACGGCAGCGAGTATTTCGAATAGCCATAGGCGAACTTGTTGACGAAGATATAGTCGCCGACGAGCAGCGTCGGCATCATCGAGCCCGACGGGATGGTGAACGGCTGGAAAAATACCGTGCGGATCACCACGGCCAAGAGAAGCGCCTGGATGATGACCTTGACGTTTTCCCAAAGGCCGCCGGCCTGCTTCTTGTCGATATGTTCTGCCACGCGACTTGTTCCTTGATCTGGTCCCGCCCGCGCTTGAAAGCCGGGCGGAGAATTGCTTGATGTTCCGTATCCTGCCAGGTCATCCGATCGGAGGCTGCCTTCACGCCTATCGTGCGCGGCGCCGTCCTTTCAAATGAACCTCAGCCCGATTATACGGTCCACGTCATCGAGACATGCTCTAAACGCTTCCTCAATCTTGAGCAACGGGCAGAGCTTCAATTATGACGAAGGCCTGCGCCAGGGGAAAATCGTCGGTGATGGTCAAGTGGATGACACCGCGATGGCCATCCGGCAGGATTTCGGCCAGCCGCGCGGCAGCCCCGCCGGTCAATTGCATGGTCGGCTTGCCGCCCGGCAGGTTGACGACGCCCATATCCTTCCAGAACACGCCCTGCGAAAGACCGGTTCCCAAGGCCTTAGAACAGGCCTCCTTGGCGGCAAAGCGTTTGGCATAGGATTCGGCGCGGTTCTTGCGGCCTTCCGACTTGCGGATCTCGACATCCGTGAAGCAGCGATGGCTGAAACGTTCACCGAAGCGTTCAAGCGAACTGGCGATACGCCGGATGTCGATCAGGTCACTGCCGATGCCGATAATCATCGAAATGAAAATACCTTAAAAGAGGGGGCCACAGGCGCACCCGTACGCCCTTTGCCAAATATTGCGGTTCAACAGCCGTCAGCGCTCAGACGTCCTCAGCGAAGGCGACGCTGCGGGCGCGCAGCTTGTTTTGACGGCGCATCTGGCGGCGGGACTGGAACAGCCTGGCGGCATAAAAGGCTGCCACGTAGAAGACGGCCGCGCTGACCGCCGCAAGCGGCAATGAGCCGATCAGCATCGGCTTCAAGACCGGCTCCCAAAGATGCGAGAATTCGAGATGGCGCAGCATATGCAGGATATCCTGACCGGCCATCGCACCATTGCCCTCCGTCCCCAGCACGATCAGGCCAACCTCATAGGTGGCCGCCAGGATGAACGGGATGGTCAACGGATTGGCTAGAGCCGTTGAAATGCCGGCTGCGATCATGTTGCCGGACAGGAGATAGGCAAAGGCGAGCGCGATGAGAATGTGAAAGCCGACAAATGGCGTGGCGGAGGAGGCAGCACCGGCGGCAACGCCGACCGCGATCGAATGGGGCGAGGACGACAGGCGCAGCACGCGCATCGACAGATACCGCAGCCCGCGCGAAAAACCCTTTCGCGGCCACAGGAATTCACGGAGCTTTCCCGACCAGGTCGGCGGTTTTTTACGTCTGAACAACATAGGCTCTGATAGACGATGCGGATATGGCTGTTCAATGGCGGCTGCGCGAAAATCGGCATTTCAAGCGCTACAGGTGCAAAAACGCCGCGCTTGCGCTGATATTGGCGGGTAGTCCAGAAGCTGCGCATCAGGCGCAAAAAGACGAGCTGCTATACGCTCTTTGCATAGGTCCCGGCAGCCTGCCGAAGCAGGCAGCCGGACAGGGCAGTGATGGCAGAGATTAGAACGAGTTGCGGAACAGGCCGCGGTCGATCTGACGCTGACGGTATTCCAGGTCGATCCGGTCGAGCGAACCATTCAGATAGTTCAGTTCGCGGTCTTCGACAGACGGGACGCGCAGGGCGTTGGTGATCTTCTTCAGTTGCTTAAACATGGTAAACCTTCTTTCGTTTACCTCCCGACGCTGAAGATAGTGGACGCGGCGTTTATGCACCAGAGCTACTAAAAGGCGGCAGCCATGCACTCGGCGCATGGCCAGCCTATTTTCGCCTCAAAGAATGCACAATCAAACGGCAATTGCCGCCAAGCTATGCGCAAGAGCTGTCAATTCCGGCGAAACAGAGGCGCCGCCGGACTGGGCCGCCGTCAAACGATAGGCAAGCGCACTCGAGCCCTTACTCGAACACCCGCTTGACCGTGGAGACGCTTGGCAGGTCGCGGATCTGGGTGATCAGGTGGTTGAGCTGGCGCAAGTCCCAGACTTCGATATCCAGCTGGAACTCGCTGAAATCGGCCGCCACCTGCCCCATCGACAGGGTACGGATATTGATATCGCTGGTGGCGACGGCCTGGGCGATTTCGGCCAGTGTGCCGGGTTCGTTGAGCGCGTTGATCTGGATGCGCGCCATGAAGCGGGTGTTGTTGGCCTCATCCAGATCCCAGCGCACATCGATCCAGCGCTCGGATTCCTCGTCGAACTTCTGCAGGCTCGGCGACTGGATCGGGTAGATGGTGATCCCCTTGTCCTTCTCCATGATCCCGACGATGCGGTCGCCGGGCACTGCGCCGGACGCGCTGAAATGCACCTCGGCATTGCCGGACAGGCCGCGGATCGGCAGGGCTTCCGGCCCCTCTCCATCCAGGACATCGAACATGTCCTTGGGACGGCCGGGCAGTTTGAAGACCATGCCGGCGGCGCTGCGCATGTTGAACCAGCCATCGTCGCTGGGCTTGATGGTGACACGCTCGTCCTGGTGATCGGGATAGACCGCGCGCAGCACATCGAGCGAAGACAATTCACCACGGCCAACGGCAGCGATGGCATCCTCGATCTCCTTGTGGCCGAGCCGGTGCAGGACCGGCTTCATGCCCTCGCGGGTGAACGATTTGCCGGCGCGCTCGAACGTGCGCTCGAGAATACGGTAACCGAGGCCGGAATATTGCTTGCGCACGGCGGCACGGGTTGCACGCCGGATGGCGGCACGGGCCTTGCCGGTCACGACGATCTCTTCCCAGGCCGGCGGCGGCACCTGGATGCCGGAACGCACGATCTCGACCTCGTCGCCATTGTTGAGACGGGTGACCAGCGGCATAATGCGGCCATTGATCTTGGCGCCGACGCAGGTATCGCCGATATTGGTATGCACCGCATAGGCAAAATCGATCGGCGTCGCGCCACGCGGCAAAGCGATCAGCTGACCCTTCGGCGTGAAGCAGAAGACCTGGTCCTGAAACAGTTCGAGCTTGGTGTGCTCGAGAAATTCTTCGGGATTATCCCCTTCGGCCAGCGATTCTATCGTCCGGCGCAGCCAGGAATAGGCGTTCGACTTCGGCGACAGCTTCACCTCGCCGACCGGCTCGACGCTATCCTTGTAGAGCGTGTGCGCGGCAATGCCGTATTCGGCGATCTCGTGCATCAGCCGCGTGCGGATCTGCAGCTCGATGCGCTGGCGGGACGGACCGACGATGGTGGTGTGGATGGACTGGTAGTCGTTCTGCTTCGGCGTCGAGATATAATCCTTGAACCGGCCGGGAACGACGCGCCAGCGGGTGTGGACGATGCCGAGCGCCCGGTAGCAATCAGGAATATCGGCAACGATGATGCGGAAGCCCCAGACATCGGACAGCTGTTCGAAGGAGAGCGACTTCGACTGCATCTTCTTGAAGACGGAATAGGGCTTCTTCTGGCGCCCCTTGACCAGAGTGCCCGTCAGGCCCCTCGCCTGCAGCAGTTCGCCAAGCTCGTCCTCGATCTTCTTGATCAGCCCTTCATTGCGGGTCGACAGCTCTTCAAGGCGGCGGGTGACCGTCTCGAAGGCTTCGGGATTGATATGGCGGAAGGAGAGGTTTTCCAGTTCCTCGCGCATGTCCTGCATACCCATGCGGCCGGCCAGCGGCGCATAGATATCCATCGTCTCTTCAGAAATCCGCGCGCGCTTTTCCGCCGACATATGATCGAGCGTGCGCATATTGTGCAGCCGGTCGGCGAGCTTGACGAGCAGGACGCGCACATCATCGGAAATCGCCAGGAGCAGCTTGCGCAGGTTTTCCGCCTGCTTGGCCTTCTTGGTGACGAGATCGAGCTTCTTGATCTTGGTCAGCCCCTCGACCAGCGCGCCGATATCCTCGCCAAAAAGATCGTCGATTTCGGCGCGGGTCGCCGTCGTGTCCTCGATCGTGTCGTGCAAAAGAGCGACCGCGATGGTCGATTCATCGAGATGCATCTCAGTGAGAATGGCTGCGACTTCGAGAGGATGGGAGATATAGGGATCGCCGCTCGCCCGCTTCTGCTGGCCATGTTTCTGCATGGCGTAAACATAGGCCTTGTTGAGAAGCGCCTCGTTCACATCGGGCTTGTATTTTTGAACGCGCTCAACGAGCTCGTATTGGCGCATCATCCGCGAGGGGCTCCAGGAGAGGTCCGGAAAAAAAGAGGTCCGGAAAACAAAAAGTGCGCCAATCATAGGAGTGGCGCACTGCTTTGCAAATACCGGCGCCGCGCGAATTCCAAACGAAAACGCGGCATTGCATCAGAGCAGCGCGTCCGGCCGCAAGGCCGGACACCGCATTTGGCTCAATAATCGTCGCTTTTTTCCGGCGGAACCAGGCCTTCGATGCCGGCCAGCAGCTCTTCTTCCGACATGCGGTCGAATGTGACGACTTCCGGCTGATCGTCTTCGCCCGACTGATCGGCAAAAACGGAAGCAGCGTCGCCGCTGATCATCGAAGCCGGATCGGGCTCGGGCTCATCGACTTCGACATGCTTCTGCAGCGAGTGGATCAGGTCTTCCTTCAGATCGCCCGGCGACAGCGTCTCATCGGCGATTTCGCGCAGCGCCACGACGGGGTTCTTGTCGTTGTCGCGATCGATGGTGATGGCAGCGCCCTGCGAGATCAGGCGGGCACGGTGGCTTGCCAGAAGCACAAGCTCGAAACGGTTATCGACTTTGTCGATGCAATCTTCAACGGTGACGCGGGCCATTGCCTGTCCTTTGGATCTCAAGAGCGCAACTCAAATCACGGATGCCGTTCGACAACCCGTTGCTGCGCCGATTAACAACACCGGAACCCGCCCAGCCGTCGGCTTGACGGTATGCACAGCTCCGATTTCAGGAATTAACCTGCCCGATACAATCAAACCCACATAAATTCAAGTTTTTCCTGCAATGGGGAAAAAGATATCCGGAAATCCTTGCGGAACGCGCGGCTGCGATAAAATTAAAATCCGGTAACCACGGCGCATCGATTGGCTTTGACATCTGCCGAAATGATGATTGAATATCGCTAAACCCTGATGGGCCATGGAGAAATTGACATTCGCGCCGATGCCGCCCGGCCCCGCCCATCAGAAAAAAAATCTAAACAAAGCCGGATCTCTCTTATTTCTGGCAAAAAACTGCGAGAAATAGCTATTCCAAGCGCAATTTTCTTAGACTAAAGCGAATGCTGGCTTTAGAAAGCTGGAATATGATGAAATCTTAATGTATTCGGACTGTTCTGCCGCAAGGACGTTTATACTCGCCTGGGTTGAAAACAAAAAACATTGAGACAACAAAAAGGAATTACGATGTTCGACCCACGCGAAAAAATCGCGCTCTTTATCGATGGGGCCAACTTGTACGCCGCTTCGAAAAGCCTTGGTTTCGACATTGATTATCGCAAGCTTCTCAAAGCCTTCCAGAAGCGGGGTTACCTGCTTCGGGCGTATTATTACACGGCGCTGATCGAAGACCAGGAATATTCATCAATCCGGCCATTGATCGACTGGCTAGACTATAACGGTTACAAGGTTGTGACAAAGCCGGCCAAGGAATTCACTGATTCTCTCGGCCGCCGCAAGATCAAAGGCAACATGGATATCGAATTGGCCATCGATGCGATGGAACAGTCCGAAACCGTGGATCACCTGGTGATCTTTTCCGGCGACGGCGATTTCACCACCCTGGTGGAAGCGCTGCAGCGCAAGGGCCGCAAGGTTTCCGTGGTCTCCACCATGTCGACGCAACCCCCCATGATCGCCGACGACCTGCGCCGCCAAGCCGACCATTTCATCGAGCTTGTGAGCCTGAAAGCCGAAGTCGGCCGCGACCCTTCGGAACGCCCCGTGCGGGTGACCGAGCCGGTCCACGACGAATTCCACGATTGACATGAAAAAGGACCGGCTGATCATCCAGCCGGTCCTTTTTTTTAATATGCGAATGCCGCTTGCCGCTTAGCGATCCTTCAGCAACCGGCTCTTCTGTCGGTTCCAGTCGCGTTCCTTTTCGGTCTCGCGCTTGTCGTGCAGCTTCTTGCCCTTGCCCAATGCCAGTTCCAGTTTCGCCCTGCCCTGATCGTTGAAATAGATCTTGAGCGGGATGAGCGTCATGCCGTCGCGGTTGATCGCGCTTTGCAGCCGGTGGGCTTCCCGTTTGGACAGGAGAAGCTTGCGGCGGCGGCGCGGCTCGTGGTTGAAACGGTTGGCCTGCAGATATTCCGGCAGATAGGAATTGATCAGCCACATCTCGCCACCCTCGTCGGTGGCATAGGATTCGGCGATATTGGCTTTGCCTTCGCGCAGCGACTTGACCTCGGTTCCGGTCAAAACCAGACCGGCCTCGTAGGTATCCATGATCTCGTAATTGAAGCGGGCCTTCCGGTTCTCCGCGACAATTTTCTTGACCACACGCTGGCTGCCCTTCGGTGCCATCAGTTGATCAGCCCCGCATGGACAAGGGCCGCATCGATGGCAGCCTCGGTTGCCGGCTCTAAGGTGGACAGAAGCGGCGAACGGACGGTCCGGCTCATCTGGCGCAGGCGGTTGAGCGCGTATTTAGCGCCGCATAGGCCGGGCTCCATGAAGATCGCCTTGTGCAGCGGCATCAGCTTGTCCTGGTAGTCGAGCGCAGTTGCGTAATCACCGGCAAGCGTTGCTTCCTGGAACTGCGCGCACAGGCGCGGCGCCACATTGGCGGTGACCGAGATGCATCCGACGCCACCATGGGCGTTGAAACCGAGCGCGGTCGCGTCCTCGCCGGACAGTTGCACGAAGCCGGCGCCGCAGGACAGGCGCTGCTCGGAGACGCGCTCGATCTTGCCGGTCGCATCCTTGACGCCGATAATCGACGGATACGCCTTGTGCAGGGCGGCCATCGTCTCGACGCTCATATCCACAACCGACCGGCCGGGGATGTTATAGATGACAACAGGCAGCTTGATGCTTTCGGCGACAGCGGCAAAATGGGCGAACAGCCCCTTCTGGGTCGGCTTGTTATAATAGGGCGTCACCACCAGAACGGCGTCTGCGCCGGCTTTTTCGGCATGCTGCGCCAATTCGACAGCCTCTGTCGTGTTGTTGGAGCCGGCGCCGGCGATCACCGGCACGCGCTTGGCCGCCGTCTCGATGCACAGTTCCACCACACGTTTATGCTCGGCATGGGACAAAGTCGGCGATTCACCGGTCGTGCCGACCGGCACCAGACCGTGACTGCCTTCGCTGATCTGCCATTCGACATGCGCGGCAAAGCTATCCGTATCCACAGCGCCGGAGGCGGTGAACGGGGTGACGAGTGCGGGAATGGATCCCTTGAACATGCACGACTCCTGACGGCCCGGGAGCTTGAAACCAACCCACGCTTTAGCCGCATTTCATGGTTAGAAAACTGGCGCACCTTAATCATGTGCAATGCCTGCGGCAAGCTCTCTATCGCGCCATTCGTTGCCGGTTCCCGTCTATTGCGCCGGTTTGAGCGGCAGTTTCGCACTTTTCAGGGTAGGTCCATCGGCCAGAATAGACGCGGCGATATTTATGGGATTGAATGAAAACCGGTAACCTTTCGTTAGCAATTGCATCGCCAAATGAGAGACTGTCAGGGGCAAGCGTGGGGTTCTGGATGCGTGGGCAAATGTTACGCCGCATGATTGCGACGCTCAGCGCGTCGGCCGTGCTGTTCTCCGCCATTTCCGCTTCAGCGCAGGGCCTTCAGGTGCCCTTGCCCCGGTCGAAGCCGCAGGCACTGGTAGGGCAAACGCTGGTGAAGACCGGACGGGCACCCTCCTCCGGTGTTGCAAGTTCCGAGGTTACCGGCTCCATCATCTCTGCCACCGCCGCGATCCCGGTCAATTCGAACCTGAAAACCGGCCTTGACGCGCTCTCCAACCGGGATGCGGCAAAAGCCATTCTTGCGCGCGACGCGATGGCCAAGGGCACGCTCGACCGTCATATCCTGACCTGGGCGATTGCCACGTCCGGTCAAAAGGGCGTTCCGTCCTATGAGATCGCCGCCGCGCAGCAGGAATTGAAGGGCTGGCCGGGGCTGAGCGCATTGCGTGCCAATTCCGAACGCGCCATGTACCGCGAAAATCCGGCGCCCGCCGATATTCTCTCCGCGTTCGGCACGACGCGGCCGGAAACGCCGGATGGCACGATCATTCTGGCGCGGGCTCTGCAGGAGACGGGCGAGCGCAGCGCGGCAGCAAAATTGTTACGCGGCCTCTGGCTGAAAGATGCGCTCGACACGGAAACCGAGACCAAGATCCTGGCGGAATTTCCAAGCCTTCTGACGGCAGGCGACCACAAGCAGCGCATGGAAATGCTGCTCTATCGCGGCCGCCTCGACCAGGCCAGCCGTTTCAGCGATCTCGGCAAGGCGCAATCTTTGTACCGCGCCTGGATCGCCGTTGCCAAGAAGGCTGCAAATGCGGAGG
The DNA here is from genome assembly GCF_001426685.1 of Rhizobium sp. Root483D2. Classification (GTDB taxonomy): domain Bacteria; phylum Pseudomonadota; class Alphaproteobacteria; order Rhizobiales; family Rhizobiaceae; genus Pararhizobium; species Pararhizobium qamdonense. The sequence goes on from NZ_LMFB01000044.1 coordinate 304,993, forward strand.
CTTTGATTGCGGCTGTCGACCGTTCATGGGCCAATGAGCCGGCCTATCTGTTCATCCGGGTCGAATATCTGCGCAAGCAGCAGAAATATGAGGAAGCGGCCAAGCTTCTCGCCGGGCTTTCGAAAGACAAGGATGCGCTGGTCAATCCGGGCGAATGGTGGGTGGAACAGCGGATCATCAGCCGGGGTCTGCTCGACCAGGGCAAATTCAAGGCTGCCTATGCGATCGCTGCAAACCATTCGGCCGTCAATCCGGCCGATATTGTCGATGCCGAATTCCATGCCGGCTGGTATGCCCTGCGGGGTCTGAAGGACGCGCCAACCGCCGCGCAGCACTTTCAACGCATCCTGCAGGCCTCCAACCGGCCGATTTCGGTTTCGCGCGCCTGGTATTGGCTGGGACGTGCCGCCGAAGCCGGCGCTCCCGGCGATGCAAAGGACTATTTTGCCAAGGCAGCCACCCTTCCCGGCACCTTTTACGGACAGCTTGCCGCAGCGAAGCTCGGGCGCAAGGGGCTGAATGTCACCTATCCATCGCCGTCAGGCGACGATCGCGCCCGGTTCGAGGGCCGCGAGGCGGTGCAGGCGATTGCACGGCTGGAGGCGGCGGGGCATGGCTGGCGGGCTGACAATCTCTACCGGGCGCTGGCCGACGAGCTGACGAGCCCGGGAGAACTCGCCATTCTTTCGGCGCGCGCGGAAAAAGCCGGCGGCCATCAACTGTCGCTGCAGATCGGCAAGATTGCCTTTGGCCGCGGCATCGACGTTGCGGCCCTTGCCTTCCCGATCGGCGTCATTCCGGCCAATGCCAATATCAGCGGTGCGGGCAAGGCACTCGCCTATGCCATCGCCCGCCAGGAAAGCGCGTTCAATCCGGCCGCGATCTCGCCGGCCAATGCGCGCGGACTGCTGCAGATCCTGCCGGGAACGGCCAAGGGTGTCGCCGGGCGGCACGGCCTTGCCTATTCCCAGGAACGCCTGACGACCGACACCGCCTATAATGCCACGCTCGGCGCGCATTATCTCGGCGAACAGATCGACGATTTCGGCGGCTCCTACGTTCTGACCTTCATCGCCTATAATGCCGGTCCCCGACGCGTTCCGGACTGGATCAACCGCTATGGCGACCCGCGCGGCAAATCTATCGACGATGTCGTTGATTGGATCGAGCGCATTCCCTTTGCCGAGACCCGCAACTATGTGCAGCGGGTGATGGAGAATTATCAGGTCTATAAATCAAGGCTTGGACAGACCGCCGATATCGTCCAGGATCTGCGCGTGGGGCGTTAGCAGGCTGCCGACAAACCCTGTTGACGCTTGTTTGACGAGAGCGATACCCCACTCTCCGTCATCCTCGCCCTTGTGGCGGGGATCCATCGACCCGACGTCCGTCGGGTCAAAAAACTCTTTCAGCTCAAAGACTTGAGCTGACTGGATCCCCACCACAAGGGCGATGAGGGGATTTTGCAGCTCGCGCAATTTCCCAAATGGACTGCAAAATTCCGGGAATATGCTTTGTCAGCATCCTGTTAGAGCACCTCAAGCTGGGACAGCACTGAACAGCATAAAGCACAAACTCCCGCCGTCCCTCTTTCAGGTCCGGCGTTAGCCGCTATGCTTCTCCCAACATGTGCGAAGGGAGACATCGTGACGAACGGGATCAGCTTTCAGGAACACCGGTTTTCATCCAGCGACGGATTGCAGCTTTATGCGCGCGATTATGGCCATGCCGATCCGCAAACGGCGGCATCGTTGCCCATCGTTTGCCTGCCGGGCCTCAGCCGTAACAGCCGTGATTTTCATCGTCTGGCAATGCAGCTTTCAACCCAGCCGCAGCGCCCACGCCGCGTCATCGCGCTGGATTATCGCGGGCGCGGATCGTCGGACTGGGACACGGACAAAAGCCGGTACCAGCTTCCCGTGGAGGCGCAAGATGTCCTCAGCGCCTGCGAAAATCTTGGTATTGCAAAGGCAATCTTCATCGGCACGTCCCGCGGCGGCCTGATCCTGCATTTTCTCGCCGCCATGCGGCCCGCCCTGCTTGCAGGCGCCGCGCTCAACGACATCGGACCGGTCATCGAAATCGCCGGATTGCTGCAGATCCGGCACTATCTGCAGGCGCAGCAGCCGCTGCAATCCTTTGAACAGGCGATCGAAAGTCTGAAAAAGACGCATAGTGCGGCCTTCCCTGCCCTTGATGATGACGACTGGGCAGATATGGCGCAGGCGATTTTCCGGGAAAAAGACGGTGTCATCACCGCCGATTTCGATCCGGCCCTGATCGAGCCGTTGAAGAGCATCGACGCAGACACTCAAGTGCCGGATCTCTGGGCGCTTTACCAGGGCTTTCAGACGATGCCGCTGATGGTGATCCGGGGTGAAAATTCCAACATCCTGTCAGAAGCCACCGTCCTAGAGATGGGAAAACGGCATCCGGGCGTGAAAGTGGTGACCGCTGCCGGCCAAGGACATGCACCGCTGCTACACCGGCCGGATCTGCTGACGGACATGACCGCATTCATCGACGGGATTTCATAAGGTCGCCGACCCACTGGCGGTTTTACCCGCTAGACATACTGGCAAAACACAAAAAAGCCCGGTCTTTCGACCGGGCTTTCCATCACTGATATAAAATCAGAGATTAGAAGTCGCGCTGCAGACGAACGAAACCTCTCCACTGGCTGTCCGAAGCACCGGTCAGGCCATTGCCAGCTTCGTCAGCGTCTGTGTAGCTAACAGTTGCGAGCGAACGGAGGCCTTCAGTGATCTGGTAGCCAGCCGTCAGGCCAACGCGCCATGCATCAACGTTTACGAAGTCAACATCGCCGAAGTACTGAGCCGACGGGGTGATGAAGAGCTTGTCAGTAGCCTGGATCTTGTATTCAGCATAAGCCGACCACTCGGAAACGTCCCAGTAGTAGTTGGCGTCTGTTGCGTAGATACCAGCGATGCCGAGCGTGCCCGGGCCGATGTCAGCAGTGACGATCGCACGGAATGCAGCTTCTTCAGCGTTGAAGTCGTAGCTGCCGATGACCGTAGCCTTAACACCACCGAGGCTGAAGCCGATGAGACCGCCAGCGCCGATATCGTCGTTGCCGTTGTCGCCTGTACCAAAGAGGGCAGTTGCGCCTTCGAGTTCTTCAACAGCAACACCAACCTGGAACGTGCCACCATCGTAGGTGTAACGAATACCGTTGAGCGATGTGTCGTTCGAGGACAGAACGTCAGCTTCGCCGTTCAGATCGGCGTCCCACCATGTGTAGTAGTTACCAACGTCGAAGCCAGCAATGCTGATCCAGGCTGCGTCGAGGTAAACGCCATCATCCTGCTCGGCATTGATAACGATAGCCGAAGAAAGCGCACCATATTCAGTGTCGTTCTTGGCTTCGAATACCAGCTGACCGCGGGTGAATGCATTCAGGTCCGTGCTGTCATCGCTGAAGCCGTTTTCCTTGTATTCCAACTGTGTACGGACATAACCGCTGATCTTCAGGCAGGTTTCCGTGCCCGGGATGTAGAAGTAGCCTGTGCCGAATGCGTCGCAAACGCGAACGTATTCCAAAGGCTCCGGCTCAGCAGCTACGATTGCGTCA
>NZ_LMFB01000044.1:308606-310746 GCF_001426685.1 Rhizobium sp. Root483D2
GAAATACCTCGTCCAAGCGCGTTTGGCCTTCCCTCCACAACCCCGACCAGTTCCGGGAAGGCCAAACGCTCGCCGACTTCGCGCGCTTATTTGTGCCGCTCTAATATCGGTACGCACACATCCAGATCGTGAGAGGCAAGGTGTGCATATCTCATGGTCATCTGAAGAGTTTGGTGACCGAGCCACATCTGGACACGGCGGATGTCGATGCCACCTCGTACCAGTCTTGAAGCGCAGGTGTGGCGAAGCACGTGAGGAACAACGTCGTTATCGGTCGCCAAGCCCACTTCCATCTTTGCTTGGTTCCATACAGCACGGAATTGCTGCTGATCGATCGTGACGAAGGGACCGATCTGTTGGGGGCGCCGAGCGACTGACAAGGCGGCGCGCGACGTCAAAGGAACTGACCGGCTTCTACCGGACTTAGTGACCCAGAATGTCACGCGATCATCATTAATATCGTTCCACCGCAAGCTGATGGCCTCACCCAGGCGCGCACCGGTGTCAACCAGGAAGACACAAAAGCGATGAAAGAGTTCAGAATGGCGCTCGATCGCGGCAAAAAGCCGATCCTCCTCGTCATATTCGAGAAAGCGGATACGGCCAGATTTCTCTTTTTGCCGCCTAAACTCGGGTAAACTGTGGATCTCACCCATTTTAAACGCCTTCCGCAACAGCTTGCTTAGTGCAGCCATCTTCCGATTGATGGTGGCATTGCCGTTGCCGCGTTTGCGAAGTGAGGCGATCAGGCTATCGAGCATTTCGTCGGTGAATACCGAGAACTCAGGCGTAACCAGCAGAGTGTGGAGTTCATATATAAAGGCCGTCACATTATATTTGTGCGAACCTGGCTCCCAGAGCAGATCTCCATACCGCTGGAAAAGCAGCTTGAGAGACACGCTTTCTACCGGCTTGGCGGGGCGGCCGACAGCGAATTGGTAATGGAGACTGTAGGCTCCGATACCTACGCTTTCAAAGTCGGCGTTGCCGCCTGCTTTGTCTCGATCTCGGCTCAATGAACATCCTCCAAGGAGGAGACAATTCAAAGACTGCCGCGATCTGTATTCAATTCACAACCTGCATCGAACGGATCGTCAAACGCTGCACCGTCAACAACAGTTACCTAAAAGCAACAGCCCGCAACCCCTGAAAGAGGTTGCGGGCAATTTGCAATCCGATCAGATGATCAGATTAGAAGTCGCGCTGCAGGCGGACGAAGCCGGTCCAACGGCTGTCTGACGAGCCAGTAACCGAGTTGCCAGCTTCATCGGCGTCTGTGTAGTTAACAGTCGCCAGTGTGCGGAGGCCTTCAGTGATCTGGTAGCCGGCAGTTACGCCAACACGCCAAGCATCGACGTTAACGAAGTCGATATCGCCAAAGTACTGAGCTGCCGGGGTGATGAAGAGCTTGTCAGTTGCCTGGATCTTGTATTCAGCAGCAACAGTCCACTCGGAAACATCCCAGTAGTAGTTGGCGTCTGTTGCGTAGATACCAGCGATGCCGAGCGTGCCCGGGCCGATGTCAGCAGTCAAGATAGCGCGGAAAGCAGCTTCTTCGACGTTGAAGTCGTAGTTGCCGATGATCGTAGCCTTAACGCCACCGAGGCTGAAGCCGATGAGGCCGCCAGCACCGACATCGTCGTTGCCGTTGCCGCTGTTGCCGAAGATCGAGCTTGCGTCTTCGAGTTCTTCAACTGCAACACCAACCTGGAACGTACCACCGTCGTAGGTGTAACGAATACCGTTGAGCGACGTGTCGTTCGAGGACAGCGAGTCAGTTTCGCCGGAGAGATCGTTATCCCACCATGTGTAGTAGTTACCAACGTCGAAGCCAGCGATGCTGATCCAGGCTGCGTCGAGGTAAGTGCCGGCATCGGTTTCAGCATTGATAACGATAGCGGACGAAAGAGCACCGAATTCAGTGTCGTTCTTGGCTTCGAATACGAGCTGACCACGTGTGAACGAGTTCAGATCGGTGCCGTCGTCAGCGAAGTTTTCGCTGTAGTTCAACTGCGTACGAACGTAACCGCTAATCTTCAGGCAGGTTTCCGTGCCCGGGACGTAGAAGTAGCCAGTACCGAATGCGTCGCAAACGCGAACGTATTCCAAAGGCTCCGGCTCAGCAGCTACGATTGCGTCA
>NZ_LMFB01000044.1:310771-327724 GCF_001426685.1 Rhizobium sp. Root483D2
AAAGTTTCAAACAGGTCTGGGTATTATACTGAAGGACAGTATTCCCTGCCCCATCCCCAACATTTAAGAAGTCGGACGATCAACCGCCCTTGCTTCCGGAGTTGAAAATACAAGACGGGGCCGCTGGCGCAATCACCAACTTGTCAGTTCGCTCTGTTTGGTACGCCCTTCCCCCTGCGCTGTTGCTGAAACGACACAAAATGGCCTCAAGCGGGGGGAAGTTATTAACAAGACATTAAGAAAACCCTTTGTTCATCGGGGGTTAGCCGCACTCCTAACCCTGCAACGCGTTTCATAACGGGGCAAAAATGGGGCGAAACCACGCTGCGCTAACGGATTCGCATCACCGCGAAGCAAGCGGCGAGAGGACACGAACGGCAATCCGCAGGAGGCAAGACACAAAATCACGATCCGATTTGCCGCAAGGGCGGCGCGATTCTGAGAATCACGGGAGCGAATTGCCCCGATTGCGATTCGTGCAGGCTCGGGTGGACGGCCAAACTGTGAGTGCCTCACCGGATCGCCCCCTCCATCTTTCGCGCCAGCGCGTTCGATCGCCATTTCGGACGAAGATCGGCAAAGGGATACAATAGAGCTCTGAGGGTCTTGGCTGATTTTGATAACGGGACTGGTGGCGGCGAGACCGGTGCACCGTCACAACGCAATTGGACATCATGCAAACCGGAGCAGCATCTCTCGTCTCACGCAACGTGATCATGCGCGGGAATCAAACGGGAGGAAAAGCAGCGAGGTGTCTAGTGACGACAATAGCGACAATATGCGGCTTGAGGCTGATGCTCGGCGCGGCAATCGACAGAGCAGCGGGTGTGATGGAGAATCTCGATGGTAAGGTCTGATGGCGGAGAAGATGGGATTCGAACCCACGATACCCTTCCGGGTATACTCCCTTAGCAGGGGAGCGCCTTCGACCACTCGGCCACCTCTCCGTTAGCGCCTGACTAGAGTCAGGAGCCTTTCATTGCAAGGGGTTTTTGCGGTTTCCCGCGACAAAGTTGATTTTCCACGGCCCTTGCCGCTGTGCGGTGCCACGCAATCGGGCCAGGTTTGTGGCGATCTGGATGTGTCTGAACGCCCTTCTCCTCGTTTCATGCACGGGTGGCGTCACCTGCGGCCCCTATAAAGGCGGTCAGGCTTCTTTCTATGACGACGTCCCGATGAGAGGTGCCGATTGCCCTTCAAGGGGCGTTTACGCTAATGCATGTCCTTAAAGAGGGTCGTCGCGCTTTGCGCAGCGGCTGGCATCAACAGGGTCTGGACACGCATCATGAGCAACGAGAGCAAACCGGCAACACAGGTGACGATCGAGAAACTTCGCAATGGGCGCTGGGGGTTCATTCTCAAGCGCGGTTCCGTTGTCTATCCCGCCCAGGGACAGTTCGCCAGCCAGATGGAGGCCGTTGCTGCCGGGCAGGCTGTGCTCAAGTCGCTTGAGAAGAAGCGATAGGCGGCATCGATACGCTGAATATAGAGAAAAGGCCGGACCAGTTTTTACGGGTCCGGCCTTTTTTGTTTTTCATGAGAGACCGGGCGTCAGCTCTTTTTCGCCAGGCGGTCGATCGCATTCTGGGTGGCAGCGCCGAAATCGCCGTCCAGCGGGCCGCTATAAAGGCCGCGATCCTTGAGCAGGGCCTGGATTTCCTTGCGGAAGGCGGGCGTGAAGTTGTCCGGCGATGTTTTCAGCTCTTCAAGCTTGGACGGGTCGCCGCCTTCGACGCTGGCTGCAGCCCAGCGTACCGCCTCTTTCGGATCGGCCCTGGTGCCCAGCCCCCAGTCATAGAGACGGCTCAGATTGCCCATCGCATAGGCGCTGCCGGCATTGGAGGCCATTTCATACCAGTTGCGCGCCTGCGCGTAATCCTGCGGCACGGCCTTGCCGTCATCGTAGAACCAGCCGAGCAGCGCCATGGAATAGGCGTCCCCGACATTGGCGGCCTTTTCATACCAGAGCTTTGCCTGCGTATAATCCTGCGGCGTGCCGAGGCCGTTCTGATAGGCCCAGCCGAGCGAGGACATCGCATTGGCGTCGCCGCCTTCGGCAGCTTTTTGGTACCAGGAGAGCGACTGGTCGAGGTCCTTGGCGACGCCGTTGCCCTCGCGGTAGAACCAGCCGAGCGTCGCCATGGCGTTGGCGTAGCCCTGGTTTGCCGAAAGCTGGTACCATTTCAAGGATTCCGCATAATCCTGCGGGATGCTGCCATAGCCATCCCGGTAGAGCCAGCCGAGCGATGCCTGCGCATAGGAATTGCCATTGTTGGCGGCGTGCTCGAACATGTCCTTGCCCTTCTCGACATCGACGGGGCCGTCGGTGCCGTAGATCGAGAACCAGGCGAGATTGGTCAGCCCATACATATTGCCGCCGTCGGCTGCCTTTTGATAATTGCTGCGGGCATCGACATAGTTGCGGCCGGCGTCCTGCGCACGTCCGAGCATATTGACCAGCATCATGTCGTCTGGGTTTTCGTTGACGGCCTGGGCGCAGGCCGTGAGTGCACGCGCCGAATCGATCTTGAGGAAATTGACGCCAAGGAAGCCCGGCATCGATTGCGGTTCGCCGGCAAGCAAGTAGCAGTCCCGCGAGGCCTGGGTGTCCTTGCCGGTCTGGGAGATGTTCAAGCCCTTCTTCGGCTCCAGCGCTGCAATCTGCGTTTCCGCTTCAGCCCTGTGTTTGCTGCCGGGGTAACGCTCGACGAAACGGGTCAGCGCCGCGCCGTCGGTCGATTGCTTCAGCGCTTCCCAGGCGATCTCATCCGGCGTCACGGTGGTCTGGGCCGCTTCGTCCAAAAGCTTCAGCTTCTTTTCGGCCAGCATCTTATAGACCGGGTCGGCGCCATGCTTGGCGAGAAACACCTCGATCAGGTCCTTGTCGGCGAGATCGCGGATATTCTGCCAGTCGGCGGCGGCAGCGGACTGGCCATTCGGCGAGATTTCCTGCGTGTTGCCGTTGTTGGTGATGTTGATGTTCACTTCCTTGATATTAAGGAAGATCTGCGCGCCGCCGAGCGAACCGTAGACAAAGGGCTCCTGCTCGCGATTGGTGGCCGTCACCACGTCATCGCGGACCTTGCCGAGCGCGATGCGCACATCGACGCCCGGTTCCGTCAGATATTTCGACAGTGCCGTGGCAAACGGGCTGTTTTTGCCCTCGCCGTCCATCGCGACCGTCCCGGCCTTCGAGGCGAAGGCGACCAGGAGGTCGGCCGATTCGGGCTCGACGCGGGCGAGCCCCCGGCTGACGGCGCGGGTGGAGATCGAGCGGCTCATCGATTGCTCGAACGGATTGTTGCGGCAGGCATCGAGGATGACCAGCTTCAGCCGTGTTGCCCCTTCCAGCGAGCGCTGTACGCGGTCGAGCGGAATTGCCTCGTCTTCCACATCCTTGTCGGTCTTCAGGCTGACATCGACGGGCAGGAGGAAATTCTCGCCATTCATCTCCATGCCATGGCCGGAATAATAGATGATAGCGACGTCGGCACCGGCGGCGGTGTCTTCGAAATCGCGCAGCGCCCGGACCATCGAGGCCCGGTCGAGATCGTGGACGGCCGTGACCGTATCGAAACCGGCATCCTCGAACGAGGTCTTCATCAGCTCGACATCATTGGCCGGGTTGTTCAGCTGCGATGTGGCCTCGTATTTCTCGTTGCCGATCAAAAGCGCGACGCGCTTTGCCGCCTGCGCGGAGGCGGCGTGAAACACGATGACGCTGAGTGCCAGTACGAAGACCGGCAGCCAGCCATGGAGATGACGCTTGAACATGTTTTTCCCCTCCGCGCTTGCGCCGCCTGCCGGATGTCATGCACCCATGCAGCCTGCGCACACACGATCCCTGTTTCGCCCGGCATTTTTGCTGCCGGCGCGCTTTGCATGAAAGTATTACGTATGGGCGGGTGGGTTTCAATGTGCGGCTTCAGGCTTTTTTAAGCAAAAGTGAAGACAGGTCCGCAAAAGCCGCAAGCTCAGTGCAAGGATGAGGCTTGAAACTGCTACCATGGCTGCACGCGCAGCCACCAACACGGGCGCGCGCCGCCGCAAGAGTTGCGTTCTCAAGCAGAAACAGCGCACTGCTGCAGAATTTCCGGAGTTTTCGATGTCGATGGTGATGCATCTCGCTGAGGCAAAGCCGGGCAAGCTAACCACCAGCTACAAACACTATTATATCGAGCGGCCCTGCCGGATCCTCGTGGTCGGGCAGCATCTGAAGACGAAGACGAAATATCAGTGCCTGCTGCGGCATATTTCGATCGGCGGTGCGATGGTGGATTTCAACGCCCATATCCTGCTGCCGGCGCATTTCTTCCTGCAGATCGACGGTTTCCAGGAAGAGATCGGCTGCTCGCAGGTCCACCGGCATAACAGCGAGCTCGGCGTGCGCTTCAATATGCAGCTGGCGCCGGAGTTTCTCAGCCGCCTCATCCGGATGAATTTTACCAGCGGGCTGATCTGAAAACCGGCAGCCCGTCGCGCCAAGTCCTCTTCTAATTTCGCCATACGGCAATCCAGACAGGGTTTATTGCCGTAGCAAGACTGAAAGAGGGCCAAACATCATGAAAACTATCCTGATCGCCTATGCCGGAACGCTTGTCTCGTTGCTCACTGCCGATGCCATCTGGCTCGGGCTGGTGGCCAGGACGTTTTACCGCGACCAGCTCGGCGAGATGATGCTGCCATCGCCGAATTTCGCCATTGCCGCCATCTTCTATGTGTTTTTCGCGATGGCCATCGTTCTCTTGGCTGTCATGCCGGGTGTCAAAGCGGGCTCTCTTTTGACCGCGCTCGGATATGGCGCGGTTCTGGGGCTTGCTGCCTATGGCACCTATGACATCACCAATCTGGCGACGCTGAAGGGATGGCCGCCGATCGTCAGCGTGGTCGATATGGCCTGGGGCACCTTCGTCACCGCGTTTGCCGCCAGCTGCGGCCTGCTTGCCTGCCGCTATTTTGCCGGTGCTGCATCCTGAGTGCTGCGTCCTGATATGCGGCACGCTCCCGGCAGAATGCGTGAATTGGCGTCTTATTAAATTTTTAAGGAATGTTTTCAAAGGATTGCAATATTCCTGAACGATCCTGCATCTATCGCACTGCGCCATACTGAGGAGGGCAAGCGCGGTGACTGTAACGATGCGGCGGCTGTGGATTGAACCGCACGGCCAGATCGCACTCGAGGGAGTGATGATGCAGAATTCGACAATGTATTCCGTGGTCAGTTCCAAACTGTACGAGCAGCGCTTCGAACGGTTTGTGATCGGGCAGGCCGGCACATTGATGTCGGTCAAACCGGGCCTCGGCGGTGTCTCGACCCGGACCTGCAGGATGACCGAGATTTCGCGCGGCGGCGCCAGTTTCGTAGTCAACACGACGATCGGCCTGCCGCAGCATTATTACCTGACCATTGTCGGCTCTAAGAAGCGAATCGGTTGCGCCGAGGTTTACCGCCGCGACAACCGGATCCAGGTGCATTTCATCAAGCCGATCGACGAGGCCTTCCTGCATCAGATCGTCCGGCACGAATTCTTCACCGGTGGCGAACCGAAAAAACACTGAGCCCTGCCCTTGCGACAGGGAAACGATGAGAAGGTTTCCTTTCGCACAGGTATCGCCAACGGATGCTGTTTGCATGGCGCGGAAAGATCGCTAGTCTTTGCGGCGATTTCATTCATTGACAGGCGCCGCATGTCCGCTTTTTCCAGATTTACCCCGCTGATTGCCTCTCTCCCCTCCACCATCCCCTTCGTCGGCCCTGAGACCATCGAGCGCCAGCGCGGCCGTCCTGTTGCGGCGCGCATCGGCGCCAATGAGAGCGGTTTTGGACCGGCTCCTTCGGTTCTGAAGGCAATGACGGCCGCCGCTTCCGGGGTCTGGCAATATAATGATCCGGAGAATTTCGGGCTGAAGGTGGCGCTGGCCGGCCATCTCGGCATTGCGGCTGAGAATATCGCCATTGGCGAAGGCATTGACGGGCTGCTCGGCCAGATCGTTCGCATGGTGATCGAACCCGGCATGCCGGTCGTCACTTCGCTTGGCGGCTATCCGACCTTCAATTTTCATGTGGCCGGGCATGGCGGGCGGCTGGTGACGGTTCCCTATGTGGACGACCGCGAAGATCTTGACGGGTTGCTGGCTGCGGTCAACCGCGACAATGCGCCGCTCGTCTATTTCGCCAATCCGGACAATCCGATGGGAAGCTGGTGGGATGCAGACAGCGTCATCGCCTTTGCGCGGGCCCTGCCGGACACCTGCCTTCTCATCCTTGACGAGGCCTATGGCGAGACCGCCCCTGCGGGCACCATTCCCTCGATCGCGTCACTGATCGAGATGCCGAACGTGATCCGCACCCGGACTTTTTCGAAAGCCTATGGTCTGGCGGGGGCGCGGGTCGGCTATGTCATCAGCACAGCGGGAACGGCCCAGGCCTTCGACAAGATCCGCAACCATTTCGGCATGAACAGGATCGGCACCGCTGCAGCGGTCGCAGCGCTGGCGGATACGGATTATCTGGCTGGGGTCTTGGAAAAGATTGCCGCCTCGCGCAGCAGGATCGCTGAAATCGCTGCTCGCAATGGGCTTAAGCCCCTGCCTTCAGCCACGAATTTCGTGACGATCGATTGCGGCAAGGATGCCGTCTTTGCCCGCGCGATCGTTGACGGGCTGATGGCCGACCACGGCATTTTCATCCGCATGCCGGGTGTTGCGCCCTTGAACCGTTGCATCCGGATCAGCACCGGGCCGGAGGAGGAGATGGCGCTTCTGGAAGAAGCCCTGCCGCACGTGCTGGAAAAGCTCGGCAGGCAGTAGAGCAACGCCTCATCTTCGGAGGTCTTGGCCCTACCGCCTGTCGTTGATGCGGTGATGTCTCAATGCATTGTCATCCATTCGCGGGCGGCGCGCAGGGCCGTGGCGAGATCGGTCTTGCTCATGGTCATCGTCAGGTCGGCGCGCAGCGCTGCTGCCCGATCCGAGCCCTTGATGGCGGCGATGTTCAGCCATTTGTGCGCAGCGATGAGATCGACATCGCAGCCACGTCCGGTTGCATACATCAAACCCATTTCGCAAAAGACGTCCGCGCGATTTTCGCCACCCATCGTGGCATCCGAAGCATTCTGAATGTCAAAACGTGCCATTGTCTCTGTCCCTGTTGACCGTGTTGGTTACGTCGATAGTCCCTGTTTTTGCTGCCTTTTTAAGGCTCCTTGAAGGGGCCGCCGTCTTGTGCGGCTTTGGCCCCTTGAAGGATGTCGGCGGGGTGTTTTTCCCTGCTCGTCTTATGGGTTTCAATATGCAGCAGTGGTTTCAATACCCGCTTAAAATGCATGATTAATGTGAGACGAACAAAGTTCAAACGATTGGTAAACTTGGGTTTTTGTTAAACATCGCACCGTCGGGAAACGCTGGCTTTTGCCTCAATCTTTACGGAAAATTCAGACCGCCATTTCAACCAATTGCTAACCACGCAAAACGGTCGCTCGTTTCGGCCCCGGCAAAAACCCAGTGGGACAGGCCCTATCTTGCCGGGAATTTTCATCGCAAAAGCCGCCATCCACATATTTACGTTTACGTCCGCGTAAGCTATTTTCCGGCTGTGGAGCGGTGAGGAGACCGCTCTGGCAATCTTTCGCCCGCAACCAGCGGCATCAGGCGATTTCCAAGGGAGGCACAGGATGATACGGACTTTGATAATGACGGTAGCCATGACGATGGCGACGGCAGCCACAGGCTTTGCCGCCGAACCGATCGTCGGCAACTGGAAGACGGCAAGCGGCGAGACCGCTGCGATCGCGTCCTGCGGCGGCAGCTATTGCATCACGCTGAAGACAGGAAAACATGCCGGCAAGCGCATCGGCAGCATGAGCGGCAATGGCAACAGCTATTCCGGCGAGATCACCGATCCGGCCAATGACAAGACCTATAGCGGCAATGCGTCAATCAGCGGCGCCTCGCTGAAAATGCAGGGCTGCGTTCTCAAGGTTCTCTGCAAATCGCAGACCTGGACACGGATGTAAGCTGACTTTCAAATCCGGCGGGCCTGCCCGCCGGAGCCATTTTTTGACATGCAGCAATGATCTGCCGGTTGATGCGTGACCCGGCGTGGCCTTCGACCTGGTCTGTCTGCGCAGTTTTCTGTGCCGCCCAATTTTTCCCCTTTATAAAAATCCCTGCTGAAAACCGTAGCCGCACCCTGCGTTTAACCGCGTCCAGGGTTACGGCTGACGTTGCCGCGTCGAGACCAGTTCTTCAGGTTTTACGAAGATGAACGGGAGATGAACCAGGGTCTCAGGAAGAGTTCAGTTTGCCTATGCGAAAAGGTGATCATCGAGTTGAACCCCGATCGACACCCCAGACCAAACGGACAAAAGCCATGGACATTCTCGCCCGCCGCCTCACCATCATCAGCATGCTCATGGTCGTCTTCGCCCTGACCCTGGCCGCAGCCGTCAGTGCCGACAGCCAGCGCCGCCGCCATAACTATGCCGGCTCGATTGCCGATTGCACCGTGCACACCACGAAATTCTGCGAACAAGCCAAGCTGTAAAGGTCGAAAACAATGGTCTCCCTCGCCCATTCCGCAACCATCGCACTGCGCATGCTGACGCTCGCAGCCCTTCTGATGGCTCCGATGGGCGCAATTGCCTACAGCAAGGCCTCCGGCCTTGGCATCGGCAAACAGGGAGCCGGTCTTGTCCTGTTTGTCACGCTGCAGCGCCAGTCGATGAGCTGAGGCGGCTGCGCCTGCACCTTCTTCAACGCTTGCACATTTCCTGGCGCTGCCTTCCTATGATCCGCCACAGGAAGGAACCGCATGCCGATATCCGCTTTCGCCGTCTACGCCCTTGCCGCCCTTGCGGAGATCGCCGGGTGTTTTGCCTTCTGGGCGTGGATGAAGCTCGACAAGCCGATCTGGTGGCTTCTTCCCGGCATGGCGAGCCTTGCGCTGTTTGCCTGGCTTCTTACCCTCATCGAAACGGCTGCGGCCGGACGCGCCTATGCCGCCTATGGCGGCATCTATATCGCCGCCTCGCTCGCATGGCTGTGGCTCGTCGAGGGCGTGCGGCCCGACCGGTGGGACGCGGCCGGCGTTGTGCTTGCCCTTGCAGGCACCGCCATCATTCTCGGCGGGCCGCGCTGACTGCACCTTTCCGGGACTATTCCATGCAAAACAATCTTGTCGTTTGCTTGTAAAAAACGGCATCCTATAATGCCGCATGAACAATCGAATCTCTTCCCTCTCCGCCCTTTCCATCGCAACGCCCGACGTTTTCGAGCCGCAGACGTTTGACGATCCGCTGGCCGCCGTGGATGCGCTTTCGGCGCTTTACGACCGCAACACCAAATTCCTGGTCGATGCCTTTACCGAGCTTGGCCGGACCGGAACGCCGGTCTCGCGCTACCGCGCCTGCTATCCGCAGGTCAGCATCGAGACCAGCAGTTTCAGCCATGTCGATTCGCGCCTCTCCTATGGTTATGTCAGCGCGCCGGGCGTCTACACGACCACCGTCACCCGGCCAAAACTGTTCCGGCATTATCTGAAGGAACAGCTTGGCCTTTTGATTCGCAGCCATGGCGTTGGCGTGACGGTGTCGGAATCGACGACGCCGATCCCGCTGCACTTTGCTTTCGGCGAGGGCGCCTATGTCGAAGCGGCGATGGCCGAGAATATCGATATCCCGCTGCGCGACCTGTTCGACACGCCGGACCTGACCACCACCGATGACGAGATCGCCAATGGCTCCTATGAACCCGGGCCCGGCGACCCCTCGCCGCTTGCGCCGTTCACCGCCCAGCGCATCGACTATTCGCTCGCCCGGCTCAGCCATTACACGGCCACCAGCGCGACGCATTTCCAGAATTTCGTGCTGTTTACCAATTACCAGTTCTATATCGATGAGTTCTGCCTATGGGCGCGCCAGCAGATGGCCGATGGCGGCAATGGCTACACCGAGTTTGTCGAGCCCGGCAATATCGTCACGCAACCCGGATCCGACAAGCCCGATTCGGACCTGACGCTGGCGCGCCTGCCGCAGATGCCGGCCTATCATTTGAAGAAGAAGGGCCATGGCGGCATCACCGTCGTCAATATCGGCGTCGGGCCGTCCAACGCCAAGACGATCACCGACCATATCGCCGTCCTGCGCCCGCATGCCTGGCTGATGCTTGGCCATTGCGCGGGGTTGCGCAACAGTCAGACGCTCGGTGATTATGTGCTTGCCCATGCCTATGTGCGCGAAGACCATGTGCTTGACGACGACCTGCCGGTGTGGATCCCGATCCCGGCACTTGCCGAGGTTCAGGTGGCGATGCAGGACGCCGTGGCGGAGGTGACCGGTTATGAGGGTTACGACCTGAAGCGGATCATGCGCACCGGCACCGTCGCCACCATCGACAACCGCAACTGGGAACTGCGCGACCAGCGCGGCCCGGTCAAGCGGCTGTCGCAATCGCGTGCCATTGCACTCGACATGGAATCGGCAACCATTGCCGCCAACGGCTTCCGGTTCCGCGTGCCCTATGGGACGCTGCTCTGCGTCTCCGACAAGCCGCTGCATGGGGAGCTGAAACTGCCGGGCATGGCGACGGCGTTCTACAAGACGCAGGTCAGCCAGCATTTGCAGATCGGCATCCTGGCGCTGCAGAAACTGGCCGCCATGCCGCCGGAAAAGCTGCATTCGCGCAAGCTGCGCAGTTTCTTCGAGACCGCGTTCCAGTAAGCTCAGCGGCGCGGCGACAGAAGAATCGACAAAAGCGTGCCGGCAACCGCCGACACGACGATCAGCAAATGCGCATTGACGCTGGCGCTGGCCAGCAGATCGAAGGCCGCGCCCTTGGCTGGCGCGCCGAACGAGATGGCGCCTGCGGTAATGCCTGCCGGATAGGTGCCGACACCGGCGGGGGCATGCACCGGCAAGACCGATGACAGTTCGCCGCCGAGCGCACCGCCGAAGCTGGCGGCAAGTGGCAGCACGCCCATGGTGGCCAGCACCCAGGCGAGCACCGCAACCTTTGTCGACCAGTTGAGGACCGTCATCAGCCACGCCCTGACGAAAACCAGCGCATTGGCCGGTAGTCCAGCCTCGACCTCGACCAGCAACCGGCCGAGTTTTTGCGGCAAGTGCCGCTGCAGAACGGCGAGCGCATGGCCTTTCAGCAGGAACAGCGCCAGCGGTGACACCAGAAAGAGCCCCCAGAGCGACCAGCCCAGCGCCGGATCGTCGCAGCCGATGATGAGGCCGATACCTGCAGCTGCAAACAGCGCGTGCAGATCGAGCAGCCGCATGAGCAGAAGCGCGGAGGTGCTGCGCGTCAGCGGAACTGCAAATTCCGAGCGCATCAGGATCGGAAAGCTGGTCTCGCCTGCCCGGAAAGGCAGCATGATGTTCAGAAGATTGTGCACCTGCGTGACGCGCAGCAGCCCCAGGAAACGGCCGCGGGTTTCATTGGGAAAATAATCGTAGATCCGGTAGCAGCGGATGAAATAGGTGCCGACCAGAAGCACAAGCGCCGAGATGACGGGGAGAAGGCCGATCCCGGCCCATTGCCGCAACAGAACGGGCCAGCCCCAGAACCACTGGATAAAAGCCGCATAGGCGATGACGGCCACAAGCGAGAGGACGGTCATGCGGTTGCGGACAAGCCATGAGCCCCGGCTGGCATCCTCTCCTGCATTCATATATTTGGTACTTTCCTGTCCGCTGCCATGGCACGGCTGGTTATCACGATAACCCAGGCGAGAGAACCTGCAGCATTTTAAAAGGCTTTGATTTTGGATCCCATCTTGGAAGCGAATAGGGCCGTGACCGATAGCGCCCCGCCGGTCGAGCTGTCCGTCGTCGTGCCGATCTACAATGAGGAAGAAAGTGTCGGACCGCTGGTTGCCCGCATCCGGGAAGCCATGGCAAATTTCGACAAGCCCTGGGAGCTCATTCTCGTCAATGACGGCAGCACCGACGGCACGCTGGTCAGCGCCCGTAAGGAATTGACAAGCGGCCTGCGGCTGAAGATCGTCGAACTGCAGCGCAATTTCGGCCAGACCGCCGCCATGCAGGCCGGTATCGACCTTGCATCCGGCCGGTTGATCGCCACGCTCGACGGCGATTTGCAGAACGATCCGCGCGACATTCCGGCGATGGTCAAGGCGATCGAGGAGCGGGAACTCGACCTGCTCGTCGGCTGGCGCAAGAACCGCCAGGACGGCCTGCTGCTGCGCAAGATCCCCTCCTGGTGCGCCAATGCCCTGATCGGCAAGATCACCGGGGTGAAACTGCACGATTATGGCTGCAGCCTGAAGATCTACCAGGCCTCGATCATCAAACAGGTCAAGCTGATGGGCGAGATGCACCGTTTCATTCCGGCCTGGGTCGCGGGCGTGGTGCCGAGCAGCCGCATCGGCGAAATGCCGGTCACCCACCATGCGCGCCAGCACGGAACGTCGAAATACGGGATTTCCCGCACGTTCCGGGTCATTCTCGACCTGCTCTCGGTGCTGTTCTTCATGCGCTACAAGGCGCGGCCGGGGCACTTCTTCGGTTCGATCGGACTTTTCGCCGGTGGCCTGAGCGCCCTCATCCTGTTCTACCTGTTCATCGACAAGTTCCTGCTCGGCAATGATATCGGCACGAGACCGATGCTGATCGTCGGCGTCATGCTGTTTTTATCCTCCGTGCAGCTGATCACCACCGGCATTCTCGCCGAAATGATGGCACGCCTCTATTCCGGTGAGAACGACAGCCCGCCCTATATCGTGCGCAAGGTTTTTGAACGCGACAGAACGGATACGGGAAACTGATAGCGAGCGCAGACCGCTACGCCTTCCGCTCTCTCTGGCTTGAACCGGAAAAGCCCTGACCTTCAGGACTATCCCGGTTCGGCACCGACCAGCAATTTCAGCTCGCCCGGATGGACCCGCAAAGCGACATCGCGGCCGATCGGCAGCAATTCGCCGTCGATGACGCATTTGGTGCCGTGGCGTGCCTTGGGGAAATGCAGGTTGACGGCGGTGGCGCTCATTTCGGTGATCAGGGTGCTCTCGCGGAATTTTCCCCGCAGGATGTCGAAGGTCAACTTCGCCACACCCGAGGGTTTCAGCGGGGGCGTGGTGTAGAAGCCCAGATGGCCGCCGGTGACGTCATCGGCATGCATCAGCGCGTTCGGACCGAAATGATTGTTGGAAACTGAAATTGCCGAAACTTCGCGCCGCTCGCGCACACCATCGACGTCGAACTCGATCTCGAACTGCGGCGGATTGAACATCACGCCGACTGCAGCGCGGGTGCTGGCGCGGATTTTTCCCAGTCTCGAGGCAAAGCTGTAGGATTCGCGGTAACGCACCATGCGGGCGTGCAGCCCCATGGAAAACTGATGCACGAAGGCCCGGCCATCGGCACTGCCGATATCTGCATCGACAATCTTGCCGTCGGCCAGGACATCCAGGACCTTCCAGATATCCAGCGGCAGTTTCAGCGCGCGGGCGAAAAGGTTCATCGTTCCCGCCGGGACGACGCCGAGCGGCATGCCGTTCTTCCAGGCAACGGCCGCTGCCGCCGAAATCGTGCCATCGCCACCACCGGCCAGCATTGCATCCAGATTATCGCGGCGGGCGGTTTTTTCGAGAATCTCGGCCATTCCATCGCCGGACGCAACGGTGATCTCGATCTCATGCCCGGCTGAGCGAAAGACCTCTTCGGCCTTTTGGCTATAGGCGTCCATATCGGTTGTCCGGAATGTCCCGCCATCGCGATTGAATATGGCCTTGATCTTCATGCGTGCTCCTTGCAGCTCGTTGCGCTACATATGGCGCGGCATGAGGCGTTTTTCAGCCGGTGTCTGCTTAATCCTGCATGTTTATTATTTGCGGCGCACAAGGCGCATCATGCGCCAGCTTTATATCGCCACCGGCGGCAGGATATGTTCGTCGCCCCACAGCTTCATTGCCATGATCACCGGCTCCAGGCTGCGGCCGCGCGGGGTCAGGCAATAATCGACTCTCGGCGGCACGACGGCATACACCGTACGCTCGACCAGCCCGTCGGCCTCCAGCTCGCGCAGCTGTTTGGTCAGCATGCGCTGGGTGACGCTCGCCAGGCGGCGGCGGATTTCGTTGAAGCGCATCGTGCCATCCAGCAGGTGATAGAGGATGACGCCTTTCCATTTTCCATCGATCAGATGCAGCACGCCCTCGACCGGACACCCGGGAGAACAGGTCAGGAGCTTGTGGCGAACACGCGGCATTCAGGGTATCCTTTTGGGTACTATATACACTTGTTGTGCATTCTTGCGCTTATGAACCATAATGCGCATTTAGCTTCTGTTCAAACATGAAGGAGCCCACCATGCGCGCCATTGCCTACAAGATCCCCCAGCCCATTTCCGCCGAGACCTCGCTGATCGATGTGGACCTGCCCTTGCCCACGCCGGAAGGCCGCGACATCCTGGTCGAGGTCAAGGCGATCTCGGTCAACCCGGTTGACGTGAAGATTCGCGCCAATGCCAAGCCGGAACCGGATCAGTTGAAAGTGCTCGGTTGGGACGCGGCGGGGATCGTCAAGGCGGTCGGCCCGGGCGTCAAGCTGTTCCAGCCGGGCGATGCGGTGTTCTATGCAGGCGCCATCGACCGGCCGGGCGCAAACTCGGAATTTCACCTGGTCGATGAGCGCATCGTTGGCAAGAAGCCGGAAACGCTGGATTTTCCGGCAGCCGCCGCCCTGCCCCTGACCTCGCTCACCGCCTGGGAGGCACTGTTTGACCGGCTGAAGGTCAACGATCCCGTTCCCGGTGCCGCCAATGCGATCCTGATTATTGGCGGCGCCGGCGGCGTCGGCTCGATCGCCATCCAGCTCGCCCGCACACTGACCAATCTCACGGTGATCGCCACTGCGTCGCGCCCGGAAACGCAGAAATGGGCCTATGATCTCGGCGCCCACCATGTGCTGGATCATTCCAAGCCGCTCGCACATCAGATCGACCAGCTGGCGCTCGGTGCTCCAGCCTTCGTCTTTTCAACCACCAACACCACGGATCATCTGGAAGACATCATCCAGTTGATCGCGCCGCAGGGGCGATTCGGGCTGATCGACGATCCGAAAGTGCTGGATGTGATGCCGTTCAAGCGCAAGGCCGTGTCCATCCATTGGGAGCTGATGTTTACCCGCTCGCTGTTCAAGACCAAGGACATGGAAGAGCAGAACCGGATTTTGACCGAAATCGCGCGCCTGGTCGATACCGGAAAAATCCGCTCGACGCTGACGGAAACGCTGGGGGTGATCAACGCCGCAAACCTGAAGAAGGCGCATGCGCTGATCGAAACCGGCCGCACCAAGGGCAAGCTCGTGCTTGCGGGTTTCTAACGGCCTATCCTCATAACCCGGTTTGCCGTAGTTCCTTCGGGAACGCCGCACGCACCGCGCTCGCCATAAACAGAAGGCAGCGCGGTGGCCATCTCCCAAACAGGTGATGCCGCGCTGCCCTGACACTTTCCTCTCCCAAAGGGGCCGGGTGCGGGGCTCGCTTCATCCCTGTCTTTGGAGAGAAATATGCCTTCGCTTATTGAACCCCTCATCGCCTCCCGCTGGTTCGGCTATCTGGCGCGGACCGCCCTCACCTTCGTGTTCTGGGCCAGCGGTCTTGCCAAGCTCATCGATTTCAAGGCCGGCGTTGCCGAAATGGCCTTCTTCGGGCTCGAACCGGCACCGCTTGTCACCATGGCTGTCATCGTCACCCAGCTTGGGGGATCGGCGCTTGTCATCGCCAACCGCTGGACCTGGCTGGGCGCCGGCGCGCTGGCCGTCTTTACCGCGCTCACCATTCCCATTGCTCATACATTCTGGACCATGCAGGAGCCGATGAAGACGCTCGAATTCTATGTGGTCATGGAACATATCACCGTCATTGGTGCCCTGATGGTTGCCGCCTGGAAATCCGCCCCGGCGCGCGAACCCGCCGGCACCCGTACAGGCCTTGCCGGGATCAGCGCTTAGTGCCCGACGCGGCCAAAGCAAAAACCCGCCGGGCATGGTTCCGGCGGGTCAGACCGCTCAAAGATATTGTTTTCTCACTCGGCCGGCCGATCAGGCCTGCAGGACCACTACCCGGCCGCCGACGGTGGCGCGCTCGTAGAGATCGACGACATCGTGGTTGAGCATGCGCACGCAGCCGCTCGACATCGCCTGGCCGATCGACCAGGGCTGCGTCGTGCCGTGGATGCGGAACATCGTGTCGTTGCCGCCCTGATAGAGGTAGATGGCCCGGGCCCCGAGTGGGTTGTTCGGCCCGCCGGGAACGCCGCCGGCATATTTCCGGTTCTTGGCCGGATCGCGGCGGATCATGTTGTCGGTCGGCGTCCAGGTCGGCCATTCCGCCTTGCGGCCAATATAGGCCGAGCCCGCCAGCGCATAGCCGTTGCGGCCCACGCCGATGCCGTAGCGCAGCGCCTGGCCGTCGCCAAGAATGTAATAGAGCCGCCGCGCCGGGTTATCGACGACGATCGTGCCGGCATCATGTTTCGTGGCATAGGCCACCTGCTGGCGGCGCAGCTCCGGCTTGATCTTGTCCAGCGGCATGGCCGGCACCGGAAACTTTTCATCCGGAATGGCGGCATAGTTGGCGACGTGGTTCGGTCCGTTGGTGGCGCACCCGGCAAGTAGGGCAGAAAAGCCGAGCAGCAGGCCACGGCGGGAGATCGACATCGTGTGTTTCCTTAACATCCGGTTGATGCAACCGAAAATAGGGAAAACATGGTTAATGCCCGGTTAAGTCCGATGAAATTGTGCGCAGAATAGGGGATGGCGGGACCTTGCCCTTTATCGCCGGACGGCGGACAACGGTCTTATCTAAAAACTCTGCAGGCCACTCAGGCAATTGGCGGCGCTCCCAAATTTCCCTCATCCCCGCCCTTGTTGTAAAGCCCGGAGACATCCCTGACAGGTGTTCGGAGACATGCTTTACACATTT